>CAZIWB010000280.1:0-1005 GCA_964542655.1 uncultured Cellvibrionaceae bacterium | reverse complement strand
CGTTCGTTCCGTCGCCTGAGCCGTGATGTCCATGTGATGCCTCCGACGCCGAAAGGCCCGCGCTCCACGTGGAGGCGGGCCAAGGGCCGGCGCGACGGTCGGTCAGTATTGCGCGAGCGCGCGGCGCACCTCTCTCTCGAGCCTAGAGGCCGCGGCGCTTGAGGCGTCGACGTCTGGGAGCAACTGCGGAACAGGCGCCTCGAACCCGTCGCCGCCCCATCGGCCCTCACCGATCAGCTCACCGCCGCCGTAGTACGTGACGCGCGCCTCCCACTCCGTGGCGCCGTTGGCAAGCCGACCCACCGGGCGAATATCGCGAAGCTCGACGCATGCGCGCCCTAGCTCGGTCAGCGTGTAGACGCTGAGAACATCGGGCGGCTTCACGCGTCCCCCAAGTCGACGGTGCGCCCGTCGTCGAACGTGACGCGCGTGATCCATCCGGCGCCCGACCGCACGCTGTGAACGCCCTTAATGCCGCCGTCTTCAAGCCAGGCGATCTCGTCGCCGCGCACGATGCCAGCGGAGAGCTTCGCGCCGCCGCTCTTCGGAATGACGCGCTCTATGGAGACGATGATCGTCCCTTCCGGCAAGGGCGCATCGACGACGGTCGAGCAGCGCCGCTCGGATGCGCGGATGCCGACGGGTCCCCACGTGTCGCGCAGGATGGTGGTGCCTTCGATGTCAGAGAGCCACCGCAGCGGACCCCACGCGTCGCCGTCCGGAAGAGCCGCCTTGGTAAACTCCTCGCTCCCACGCATGCGAGAGTTCAGGTCGCGCTTCCTCGATTCGATCTCCATGGATCCTCCTCTCCGGCATCCTTTGCCGGGCGACGGTCGCGCCGTCGATGAGGAGAGTATGGATCGCGTCCGCAGGATCCGCAAGTGGAATCGTCACGCCCTGCGATCGAGCGCGCGCCGCCGCATCCGGCACAGCGCGGGGTGATGTCGGGAGAGGTGGCGCCGGAGCGTGTCGACGTCCACCGCGAGCGCTACGGCTGTCCGTGCG
>CAZIWB010000279.1:0-1026 GCA_964542655.1 uncultured Cellvibrionaceae bacterium | reverse complement strand
GACCCCCGATGATGCCCGACCCGATGATGCAACCGCCCATTGACCTGCAAACCCGGCAGCCGACGACGGAACCGCCGCCGCCCGACCCGCTGGAACTGATGACGGAACTCCTCATGTCCGGCACCCCGGAGCAGGTGGAGGCGTTCATCGCGTCGCTGGACGATCCGGCGCAACTGCAACTGCGCCGCGTCATCGAGGACGAGCTGCAAGAGAAGGACCCGCAGCGGGCCAAGCTGATCCTCTCCTACCTGCCGACCCCGCAGAGCGGCGCGAAGCTGCCGAAATGGTGGACCGCCACCTACGGGAAGGACGGCCACCCGCCCGAACCGTCCACCGAGGAGGTGCTGCTCACCGCCGAGGAGGACGCGGAAGCGTGGCGGGAGGTGGTGATGGACGACCACGAGATTATGAAATTCGTCCTGAATCGCCCGGATAGCCATTTCTACTTCAAGACGTTCAACGAGGAAAAGGACGCCCAATACAAATCCTCTGCGATGATTGACGAGATGGCGCTGGTTATCAACAAGGTCAGCGCCACGAGCTTCACCTACGAGATCAGCACCACCGACCCGGCGCTCAAAGAGGGCGTGCAGCAGGAAGAAGATTTCCTCTACTACGCCGACCGCACCACGAAAGCGAACTGGGCCGAGGACGGCCACGGCGACTATGACCGCGAGCTGGTCTGGTCGATGGTGACGCGGGGCCGCATCATCGAGTTGGTGCAGCCCGACATGGAATCCGAGTACTGCTTCCTCGATGAGCGCATCTTCGACCCGTCCAGCACCTTTCCTGTCTGGGAGGGCAAGCGCGGGCTGGCCCGTGTCACCCGCATCTACGAGGACACCCTGGCGAACGCGCTGGGGGACTACGATTTCGACGGCAAGGCCAAAAAGAAGATCGTCGGCAAGACGATGTACAAGAAACCCAAGGAGATCTACGCGCTCAAATCGCGGGTGAAGATCACCTGCTACTGGGACCGCTGGTGGTACAAGGTGTTGATTGACGACATCGAGGTCATCAGCATCG
>CAZIWB010000278.1:0-1031 GCA_964542655.1 uncultured Cellvibrionaceae bacterium | reverse complement strand
AACCTGTCCGAGCGCGCGAGTGAGTTCTTCCGGCTGCACAAGAAATGGCGCCCGCACCATGCGGCCTATGAGGAATACGGGCTCCAGGCGGACACGCAGCACCTCGAATCGCTGATGGACGGTGGCAACGGCAAGCCACCGTATCACTTCCGCATAGAGATCCTGGCCGGGAAGCTGTCGAAGGCGGATCGTATCAATCGCCTGATCCCGGTATGCAAGGCGGGTGAGTTCTGGATGCCCGAAAGCCTGTTCCGCACCAACAGCGAGGGCAAGCTGGAGGAACTGATATCGGTGCTGATCGAGCAGGAGTTCCTGGCGTGGCCTGTCCCTGTCCATGACGACGGGCTGGACGTGATCTCGCGCATCTTCGATGTGGAGCACCTGTCGTTCCCTGATCCTGAAGTCGAGCCGACGCGCGACGATCGTTACAACCGCAAGCCCAAGCGTGCTGGCACCTGGATGAGCTACTGAGTAACATGGCATCACCTATGCGCGCAGCCCCCACCGATTACTCAGGTGAGGCCGGGGCACCGAAGCAAGAGGACACCGACCAAGCCGAAGTGCTGTCGGAGTTCAACGCCCGTTTCAAGCATTCGAAAAGCCACTGGGCCGAATGGCGGACCGAGGCGCGCAATCTCTATGACCTGAAGGCTGGCCGGCAATGGGACGCCGACGACGAGGCGCGCTTGCGCGACGAGGCGCGGCCCTGCGTGACATTCAACGTCGCCGACAAGTACGCCGATGTCATGGTCGGCCTGCAGATCAACAACCGCCAGGACATCCGGTTCTTCCCGCGCGAGGCGGGTGACGCTCAGGTATCCGAGCTGATGACAGGTGCGGTCCAGTGGGGCCGCGATCTGTGTGACGCTGGTGACGATGAGACGGACGCGTTCCTGGATACGATGTGGACCGGCATTGGCTGCATGGAAGGCTATCTCGACAAGGACCTGGAGGCTTCCGGAGTTCCGGCCTGTCAGCGCGTCGACAACATGGAGGTGTATCCGGACCCGTCCGCCCGCAAGCGCAACTTC
>CAZIWB010000277.1:0-1031 GCA_964542655.1 uncultured Cellvibrionaceae bacterium | reverse complement strand
ACTCTGTACTCATCCGTGTAGGCCGAAGCGAACGTGAGCGTGATGTCGCCGTTGCCGTTGCGAGCCGCGGACGGGAAGTCGCCGGGCGCTGCGCTGCCGACGTACGACGTGGATCGGACGCCGTTCTGCATGAACGCGCGCACGATCGTCGGCGCCGCCGGGGCCGAGTCGCTGCAGAGGATCTCAAGCTCGCAGAACGGGGCGACGCGAACGCACGCGGCGGTGTCCGCTACCAAGCGCGAGTAGCCCTCGGCGCCGACGTCCGTGAGCGGGTCGATGACGCCCTGGCCCAGGTGATTCTGCTTGTCCTCGTGCCCGTCGTAGTCCGTGAAATCCACGGTACGCATCCAGGCAGGGTTTCCGTTGGGGACGACTGGCATGGCTTACGTCGGGTAGATCGCGAACTTGCGCGGGACGAGGATGTTGGGCGGGTAGTCCACATCGCTCGGCACTGTCGGCGTGGTCACGGCAGCGGAGCCGAAGCTGATGGCCGTGATCTCCGGGAACGCCTGAGGCAAACGCCCCAAGTTCACGGTCGTGATGGCCGCCGGGTCTTCGTCGGTGACGTATGGGTGGCGCTTGGCTCGAGGGAGTCGGCCAGCGTCGGCAGTCTGCTCACCCGGGCCGAGCTCTTCGAACATGTCGAGCCACTTCTCAGCGTAACCGTCGAGGTTCTGGGCGGCAGGACAGATGTAGTCGCCAACGTCTGGTGTCTCGCCGTCTTCGCTCAGCAGCGGCCGGTCGAGCGTCAGAACCCAAGCGGTCGTGGCGCCGGACACAGCAACCACAAGCGCCGTGTAGAACTTCCGATCATCGACGCAGTACCAGGCGATCGTCGTCTGGCCAGCGACCGGGGACGTGGTTGTCGCGGCATCGACCGTCAGCTGGTCAGCGTTCGCGTTGACCGCCGTGATCTGCACCGTGCTGGCGTCCGCCACTTCCAACGTCGGCCAGGGCGCAGAGTCGGTCCAGCCGAGGCCGTTGCCACCGGACAGCGCCGAGTCGGGGATCGTCACCCTGATGGTGAAGTC
>CAZIWB010000276.1:0-1045 GCA_964542655.1 uncultured Cellvibrionaceae bacterium | reverse complement strand
TTGCAAACGTCTCGCGGATGCGCCCGCCCTCGATGCCGAACAGGTTGATCGCCAGAAGCTCGAGCCACACGCCCGACGCGTAGTCGAGGAGCCCGCCGCGGATGGCCTCGGCGTTGATCTCGGTCGCCGTGGCGACGATGGCGGGCACCGCGTCGAGCGCCATCTTCCGGAGGCGCGAGAGCCCCGGCAGGCGCGACACGTAGAAGCCGACCGTTTCGCACGCGGCGATCATGCTCGCCTTGATATCGGCGACGCTCTGTCGAGCCATCAAGCTGTCAAAGTCGACGCTCATGCGCCGTCCACCTCGACAGCCACGCCAGCCAGATCGGATGCGTCAACCTCGGTCGCATCGACTAAGTGTCTCAATCCGGCAGCAGAGCATGTCCCGCCGAACACCATGTACGCCGTATCGACGTGAGGGTTGCTGACTCTGAAGGCGCGAAACCTGTACACCGGGCACGCGTCCGCCGTGTATTGCGCCGACATATAGGGCGACGACTCTATGTCGCACTCGGACCACGGCGACAACGCTACTGTTGTGCACCCGCTGTCGGCGTATACCAGTGTAGCATTCATCGGGATCGGGAAGCAGCGCGTGGAGCCGTCCGACGCTGTCTGAAAAGAGCAGTCGAACCCGAGGGTCGAATCATGCGCGTAGTCCGCCGTGAGCCTGGACCCGTCGACGCCAACGTACGAAACGACTTTCAGTCGCGAGCCGCTTGCGCTGGTCGGGCCGCCGCCGTCTCCCATGAGCCCAGTGCCAGCGCTGACCGACGCGGCTCCGCCATGCCCGCCCGCGCCATCCTCGTCGAGCCCTCCTGCGCCAGTCGACGCGGCGCCGGATGCCGCGGACGCAGAAGCGACAGAGGCGGACGCCGACGCGCCGACAGACGTCGTCAGGTCCGGCACGATCTCCGGCTGGTCGTTGGGCGGCCGGGTACAGCCGACCAGAAACACGGCAGCGATCACATGCATTCTGATCATACGCGCACCTCCGCTCTTCCCTCGTCGATCGTGGCCTTGTCGGTAATGACGTGAATCGGGC
>CAZIWB010000275.1:0-1052 GCA_964542655.1 uncultured Cellvibrionaceae bacterium | reverse complement strand
CTGGCTGCTGCCGTCGGAGACGCTGCCCGCATTCGTTTGAGTCCAAACTAATTTGGGCCCGCGTCGTCGGCTCGCCCGCGGTCAAGTTACATCTGATGTTGCACCTGCAACAGGTCACGCCGATGTCACGCTCCGCGGCTGACGTGATCCGAATGAAAACGCGCACTTGCGAGCGTGACGACGTGTGACGGACGATCCTCCGCTCGAGCGGATGCGGCCCCCCTGGATCGCGCGATACCATCTGGTCGGCTCGAGCGCGCGGCGGCATCGTGGGCACATGGAGCATCGCATCGCGCTCGAGACCCTATCCACCGTTGACGGCCCAGGGCCCAACGAGCGGACCGCCCGCCTGCTGACCGCCGACGGCCGTCGCGTCGAAGTCACCGCGCACGCGTCGTCGTTTCATGGGTCCGCGCTCCTCGCCTCGCGCCCGTTGCTTCGTCGCGACGGCGCCGTGCTCGTGGAGCTCCCCCGCGAGTCCGCCAGCGGAGATCGCCGCCTGTGGGTGCCGGCGTAGGCACGCTGCTCGCCCGGTAGCGCCCGCTCGCCCGGCGCTCGCCTCGCGCACTACGCCATGGCGCTGGCCGCAGCGCGGCACGCCGACCCCGGCGCCTCCGTCCCCGTGCCGGCGCACCTCTCGCCAGAGGAAGTGGAACGCGTCGACCTTCTCGTCTCCAGCGCCTTCGGCGACTGACCAGCGACCCCCTGGATCGCCCGTTACCATCTGGCCGGACCCATCGATTCCGTGCATGGTCGACGGATGGACGAAACAGAAAAAGAGCGCTTCTTCTCGGAAGAGACCTACCTCGACGGCTGCCTTCGCCCTTGGGGGCGGACGCCGAAGCCGCAGGTGGAGGATCCGTGGAACTGGATCCCGGACTGGTCCAATGGGAAACTGAGCTACCTCCGCGTTCGGCGCGGCCCGAAGCCGCCCGCTGACACATGGCCCAGCGGGCCGCCTGCGACTGCCTCCACGCGCGAGCAGCGAGCCGGCCGATACGCCGGCCGCTACTTCTCGCGCCCCGACGGCTCCGGCCTCTTCCGCGCGCTGC
>CAZIWB010000274.1:0-1055 GCA_964542655.1 uncultured Cellvibrionaceae bacterium | reverse complement strand
GTCTGCGAGTTGTCCATCGTGGTGTTGAGGCCGACGACGTGGGGAAGCTGGTAACTCTGGCCCCACTCGACCTTGCGCTGGTCAATCTCGCCGCCGACGCCAAAGAGCGTCAGGAACGGGGTCAGCGTCGGTTCGAGCGCGTTGACGAACCCGTCGATATAGCGAATGACGTGTCCGGTTGCGGCGTCACCGGGGATCACACCGCCGGTCGTGCCCGTCGAGTAGGTATTCGCGTTCGCACGAATGACCGTTGTTGCCATGACTCAATCCTCTAGCTTCCAAAGGACCGGATGAAGTCATCGCCCAACTCAGCGCGGAGGTGGTCTGTGCTTCCCGGCGTGACATCGCGAGGGAGGGGCCGACCGTTCTGCCCGCCAACCCGGTTGAGTGGCGTGCGTTGGGCTTGCCGTCCCTGCTTTTCAAGCCGTTCGAGTCGTGCTTTCAGCGCCGAGATTTCCTGATCCTTGGTGCTGTAGATGCTCTTCAGCCGGGTGGCTTCCGTGTGCATCGCCTGGGGGTCCCCCGAGTTCAGCGCGGCCCGCACCAGCGCCTCGGTATCGCCCGCTGAGAGGCCGTTCTGGGCGACAAGCGCTTCCGCCTGCCGGGTCAAGTTGGTCTGCTGCAATCGGTTGAAGTTGTCGGTGCCCCATTGGGTGAGGGCCTGTTCGCGCTGGACGCGGAACTGGTCCATGTACTCAATGGCTTCTTCGTAGGGGAGGGTCTTGGCGTAGGTTTTCGCTTCGACCTGGGCGCGGTCCCATTGCTGCTGCAACGTGGCCGCTTCCTGCTGTTGCCGCCGGAGTTCGTTCTGCTCGTACTGCTGCGCTCGTTGCGCGGCGGCATCGGCGCGGGTGCGTTCGGCGGCGAGTTCGGCTTCGTAGTCCCGCGCGGGCGCGGCCTCTTCTGCCGGTTGCTCCGCCTCCGGTGTGTCGTCGTAGACCTCATTGGGATCGGGTGCGTCATCCGCTGGCTCATCGGTCCAGCCGAACTCTTCCGCCAACCCGTCAAGCTGCTCTGATCCGTCAGTCATACGTTGCTCCACCATTGTCTATACT
>CAZIWB010000273.1:0-1056 GCA_964542655.1 uncultured Cellvibrionaceae bacterium | reverse complement strand
CGGACCGCGCTGCCACCGCCGGGCGCTCCCCTGCGGCGACGCGGCGGCGGAGCTCGGCAACGGCCTCCCGGCTGACCTGGTGCCGCAGCGACGGGTCAGCCGTCAGGCGCTCGCCCGTGAACCCGCGGGCGAGCCGGTAGCGCAGGAGCTGGCGCGAGAGGCCGAGTCGCCGCGCGTGGTCTGGGATGGTCGCGGCTATGCCGTCGACGGTCACGAGGTCAGGCACGACGGCGCCTCCGCGCGCGACCCCGACGCCCGCCGCGGCCCGTGACGCTCCGGATGGCGTCGGCGGTGACGCGGCACCAGCGCCCGTCGATGCGCTGCCAGCGGTCGCACCACGTCGGAGACGGGAGCGCTCCGGCGTAGACCCAGGGCTCGCCGGTCACGCGCTCACCTTGAGCCGCGCGTTGATGCGCGCCCACACCGCCGGGAAGTGCTGCTCGAACAGCACCAGCATCTCGGCGGCGTCGCGCTCGCCGCGGGCGATAATGACGCTGTTCGATCCGTGCCGCGTGTCGCATGACCGATCCCAGAACGCGAGCGCTGTCCAGCCGTCGCGATGGTGCAACCTGGCGCGGCCCTCCGGCTGGCTGTCGGTCGACCAGTGGTTGCGCCGGTGCGGGTCGGCGAGCGCAGGATCGCCCGCGAGCACGCCGTCCACCTCCGGCCACGGAAGCGCCCGCCGCGCCTCCCACGCATCGCGCCCGTCCGGGGTCCATAGGTAGTGGCCCGCCATGCCCCACGCGCCGAAGTAGTAGACTTCGCTCATGAGCACCTCTCTCCGCCCGCCCGCATCGAGCGCACCTCGTCGGCCGCCATGAACCTGTGGCCCGCGGGGTGCCTGCTCGTGCAGCCCCGGCGCGGGAGCCGCTGCTCGCGGCGCTGCCAGCGCTTGAGGCAGGCCTTGCGGCCGTCGCCTGTCGGCCGGGTGCGCGACAGGCACGAGAGCAGCACGCCGGCCCGGCGCAGGGCGCGGTAGGCGGTCGTCTCCCCGCCCGGCACATCGCCCTCGAGCTGGTCGCCCTCGGCGGCGGTGATGAGCCCGAGGCGCTCGGC
>CAZIWB010000272.1:0-1064 GCA_964542655.1 uncultured Cellvibrionaceae bacterium | reverse complement strand
AGCCGTGAACCCGTCGCGCAGCTCTTCGTCGGTCGGCAACGCGAGATTGTGGGCGTGCATCGCTTCCGTTACGACCATGTTCTCGCGCAGCCCTTCGCCGTAGGGTGGCAGCCGCGCTAGTTCGTTTTTAACGCGCATCCTGAAGTCGTAGTCGGTTTCGCCGTCGCGACGCAAGTACATCGGCCCCGCGAGCGAATCCAGGGCGGCCCCGATTGCCGTGTCGATTGTTCCCGCGGGAACACTGACGGCCTCGTCTATAAATACGGCTGTCGCACGGTTGCCCCGTAACTCAATCGGAACACTTACTTGCTGTGACTTGCAGATAAACTCGTCATGCACTCGGATGTAGCCGAGACGGTCGAGCAGCCTGTCGGACTGGTAGAACGTGCCCGGTCGATTGATCGGGTAGTCGATGAAATCGGCAGGCTTGAGCGTGCGCCCGAGTCGCTTCTCTAGGCAGCCGATGCACAGCATACCGCCGCGACATGCTTCGCCCGCGCCTTGCATGCCTGCCTCGGTCCATAGTTCATCACGCACCATGTAATACTCACCGACGCCGTCGTCGTAGCTCGTATCAACCTTGCAATCTTTGCAGCGAAACATGCGGGCGCGCTGCGCCGGTGTGTCTTCGACGAACCAAGCCCACGACCGAGGGCCAGTGATTCGCCCGTCAGCGTTACGTATGCCGAGTTCCATCAATTCAACACCGCGGCGCTTGAGCACGCGCATACGCTTACGGTTGCGCACGATTCGCATATTGCCGACGAATACATCGCGGTACTCGTGGGCGTCGTCGTCAAAGATACATTGCGAGTAAACGTGTTTCAGTGGCGGCCGTTGTCGCCCCAACGTCTCGCGCAAGAGCTTGTCGAGCTGCTTCGACCACCCCTTCGGGATTTTCACCTCGAAGGTGAAGCTAAACGGCTTCGGTGTGGGCGTCTGCGTCTCGAAGTCGATGCCGATCATACGGCCGACCGGCGCTTCTAGCGACTTGCCGGCGTCGCGCGGTACAACGGCTTTCGTCGGTGAGTCTTTCCACGACTCGGCCACCCGAGCAGCTTCTA
>CAZIWB010000271.1:0-1071 GCA_964542655.1 uncultured Cellvibrionaceae bacterium | reverse complement strand
AGACGTCACACGGCGTCTTCCATGGGTTCACGCCGACGATTCCGCTCACGTCCGACGAGCCGATGCCCAGCTCCCGAATCTTGTGCTGCTCAGCGGTGAGAGCCATCTACCCCTCCAACAGAAACAGCTTCCGGTCGAACCGCTCATGCTCGACGATCGGGCGGAGCCCCGGCGTGCGCTCGAACAGCGCGACCAGCGACGCCGCGCTCTCCCGATACCCAACCAGCGTCAGCCGCCCGGCGACGTACTCCTTACGCAGCCAGATGCCCGCGAGCTGCCCGGCGTCCTGCACATTGTACGCGCGGAGATCCTCCAGCTGGCCGGCCGCTACCAGCGCCGCGACATCCCCGCCGTCCACGCCCATCTTCCCGGGCAACCCGCACCTGCGCGCCCACGCGTCCTGTCTCCCTCGCCGCCCGGCCCCGTACTGCGACAGCGTTTCCTGGAGGTCCTCGTGACCGTCGACGCCGTATCGATAGGTCACCTCGCGCGAGAACAGCCACGGGATCGGGATGCCGTGCTCCAGCGCCGCAGCGACGATGACCCGCAGGTCGAAGCCATCGCCGTTGTAGGTGAGCAGCCGGGGCTTGTTCCGCAGAGCGCGCGCCAGGTGCTCGAGGATGACCGGCTCCTCGGCACTGCCATCGCCGAACGTGACGGTGCGCGTCGCCTCGTACCAGCCGTCCCGCTCCTCCAGCACCACCCCAGCCGCCGCGACGATCCGATGATGCGGTGCCGCGGGGCACCGGTCCTCGGCGAGGTCCTTCTCGCTCGGCGGCACGTCCGGGTGACGGATGGTCTCGATGTCGAGCGACAGAATCACAGCATCCTCCTCAGCACAGCCCCACCTCAGCCACCCGGTACACGCCGACCATCCCGTCCCAGCCCACCGCCAGCCGCACCCCGAGCGCCGCCGGGGTCACCACGCCGCCGACGCATCCGGGCGCCTCGCAGCTCACCGTTCGGCTGGCTCGCCACCTCGGCGCGCGGAGCTCCTCTACGACACGGCCGACGCCGCGGCAGCAGGGGCAGGTGATGGCGACGGCGGTCACAGCGTTTCCCCATCCGACC
>CAZIWB010000270.1:0-1077 GCA_964542655.1 uncultured Cellvibrionaceae bacterium | reverse complement strand
CGCAGATGCGTGGTATCGGCCAGAACGATTCGCGGCTCTCGGCCATCCTGGGCAGCATCCAGTCGGAGATCAAGACGCTGCGCGAGGGGATAGAGCTTCATCCATGAGCGACAACTGGAGCGATGAGGCAACGAAAACATGGACGCCAGCCCGACCGACTCGCGTGGAACTACTCGAACAGCACATCGCTGAGCTGGAGCGCCGGGAGGCCCTGCTGACAGCGGCGGCAATAACAGGGCGATTGCTGGCAATACAGGCGTTTGCAAGCGAGCGCAACCACACACCGGAGCAGTCGATGTCACTCGCGTACGCACGAAGGGTATTCGAGGGCGCCAGCGTGGCCCTCACCGATGCCGGATTCCCCTGGACCAGCGAGCCGACGTATCAGGACGACCTGAGCACCGGGCCGGATGTGGCGCAATGAGCACATTGGTGGCCGTCACACGAACTGAGAGCGGCCAGATTGATCGAACGTGTATAGCCAACCCACCCAACGATGCTGCGCGTGCTGTGTTGGCGGCATATGAACGGGAACGGAAGGCGGGACGGTTTTCACCGGACGTTATTCGGTTCGAGTTGCAATCAGGTGGGGCCGGGGACCACGCAGCAATCCCGGACACGGACAACCGGACGGCAATGCAGTTAACCCTGATCTAAGAAAGGCAGATAAACCATGTCATTCGAGATGCCAAGTGCCAACGATGCGAGTTCTGATGGACCGCCGAGCGGCAGCTATACCGCCGAGGTCATCGACGTGGAGCAGCCCGAGTTCTGGGTGTATCCAGAGCCGGGGCTGACCGACGAGGAACTGGAAGCGAAAAAGAAGTGGCACACGCGCTGGGTGTTCCGCATTCTCGGTGATCCCGAATGGGAAGGAACCGAGTTGCGAACCAAGCGCATCAACATCCAGGCAAGCGGCCCGAAGGCCAATACCACGAAGCTCAAGATGGCGCTCTTCGGGGATGAGTTCGATCCCGCTCGACGCTACAAGGGGGCCGAGACGATCGGTCGCAAGTGCCAGATTGTCGTGAAGGTCAACGAGCGTGGGTACTCCGACATCTCGGACTTCTTGCCGCT
>CAZIWB010000269.1:0-1079 GCA_964542655.1 uncultured Cellvibrionaceae bacterium | reverse complement strand
TTCATCGATCCTTAGCCATCCAGGTTGGCTTCCTTCCGCTTCATCCCACATGATCTCATCCTTCTCTAGAACCTCGCGGAGAGGAGGAAAGAGTGAGACGGCAACCTCCGCCGTCATGGGGAAGGGAAACTGACCAGGAAAAGCGACTGACCAATGAAAATCAAACGTCCGAGTGGCGACAACAGTATTGTCCCGCGACGTACACTTTTGTATACCGGACCCCCCATAAACGCCATGGATAAGGAAGAAGAACTACAGCGGATCTGGAGGGAGTGGCTACAACAGTACGACTTAACGGAGACCATGGTGTTGAAGGGAGAGATATGGAAGAGGGAACTCCACTGTACCTGCTGTCCTAAACGCCAGAATGAGGGGAGTATAGCCCCCGTTACCTTTGTGGAGATGCTAGGAGCCATTCTTCTATTCGCGTTTATGTGTATAGCTATAGGCTTTGCGCTATGTAATAACACTTAAGGAGTGGTCCTGTCTCTATACTGCAGAGGTGTTCCGCCAGGTGGTTGCGTGGCTTGTACTTGGTCATAGAAGGATGGTGTAGTGGTGTCCGTGAGCCTCATTGACGGGAATACCCACTCCCACTCATACGTGTGAGGATTAGGTATAGGATAAGGAGAGGTCCTAAGTAACCGCCTCCAGAACGTCTCCCCCTCCAACTGGTACCACATCTCCGGCTCCTCCACGTCCGAGAGCAGTATCCTTAACATCTGCTGTTCCTCTTCCACGTTCTTCTCCTTCTCCTCGTCCTCCTGACACTCCTTACAGTTCTTACAGTTGTCTTCCCACTCCTTCATAACGGCTATTGGCATAGAGGCGAGGAAGGCGTCAAGCTCCCGTGTTTGCCTTATGTGAGCCAGGCGCTCATAATGGAGCATAGTCTCTATGAGAGTATCGCGAAAGGTCTTTGGGCCGACAGGTTCATCCCAAGTCCATCGGCACGCCATGAGGGCGGAGACAACTGACAGTCAGCCGGTATTTATCCGGTACAGGTACACAAACGGGTCCATACATAGGCCGGTCCCTCTCCTGGAAGTAACGCATACTCACTAGCCTCATTAGACCCA
>CAZIWB010000268.1:0-1080 GCA_964542655.1 uncultured Cellvibrionaceae bacterium | reverse complement strand
GCGAAGTATTCGAGCGCGGTCGCGTAATGCGAGTGCTCGTCATGGCGCGGCGTCGGATTCTCGGAGCCGCCACTTTCCGGCTTGAAGCGATATTTGCTGATCGCGTCGAGCGCGCGAATGGCTCCGGGGGTATCAGCGAAACGCAGACGCGGCCAGAGCGCATGGGTGGCTTCGTGTCGCCCCTTGTGGCTGCGCATCCGGCGCTTGCTCTGCGCAATCTCGTTTTCCTCGGTGCGGTCGAAGATGACGTGAATGCCGTACTCGGCCAGCACGTCATAGGTCGATTCCATCAGCCGGCCTTCCTGTGTGCGGCCAGCGACATCGCCATACACTTCCGTAAGCCGCTTATCGGCCATGAACTCCATGATGCGCAGCGCCTCGGCGTCGTACCCGAAGTCGCCAAAGAAACGGTCGTGATCCGGCTTTCCGGTCAGGAGTGATCCGAAATAATCGGCGGGTCGCCCACTGATCGAGTAGGCGTCGATGACGTTGGTGGTTCCCAGAACGGGGTCATCCTGGAGAAGCAGGACAGCAAAGTCATCTTTCTTGCCAGGGTCGAGTGATGCGATGAGCGGTAGCCCAGGCTGATAGCGATAGGCGCTGTCGGCTCGGACTTCGCGGGCTTCGGGGTAGACATAGACTTCCGATCCGGCATAGGGGTTCCTCAATACTTCGAGTGCGAACTTGACCGGATCGTTGGCGTCACGATTGCGACGATGCTCGAACCAGGCGTCATCGAGGGTGGGGTTATCCCACCAGTCGATCTCCAGGACCTTGGGCATCCCGCTCTCCGCGTTCTTTCCCTTCCAGAGATCACGATGGAACGAGCCGTAGTCGAAACATTCGGTCGAGCAGGCTACGCGGGTATCGAAGGCATCGGCGCTGCCGCCCCACGATGCCTGCCCATGCTGGTGCTTGGCGAACTCATCGAGCAACGCCCACGACCCACGATCGCCCACACCGAAGTTCGGGGTAGTCGAGTCGGCCGAGAGCTCGTTGCCATTCAGCTTATTCTTGATAAGCAAGTGCTTGATATAGCGGTGCTTTTCGTCCGGGGCCATCCAGGGCGGCAGGTTGAAG
>CAZIWB010000267.1:0-1128 GCA_964542655.1 uncultured Cellvibrionaceae bacterium | reverse complement strand
GGAAGAGTAGCCATTGCAGTTTATGAAGATGATTCAGAGATCATGGTAAAGATCAAAGAGTTCATGGTGATCTATGAATTGGTTGATATCAAAATGAGAATGCTTCGCGTGAATGAGCTATTGAAGATTCAAGGATTCCCTGATGACTACAAGCTCGAAGGTAACCAGGCCGACCAAAAGAAGTTTATCGGAAACAGTGTTGTTCCCCATGTTGTGAAGGCATGGACAATTGCACTCGCTCAAAGAATTATTGAAGAAACAAAAACAAAAGTGGCGTAAATGAGCAGGAAAGAGATTTTATTCAACGATCATTTTCAGAATTTCAAAAAGTATAATCTGCATAAGGCGCAATTTATTATTGCCGATGTTCCATATAATCTTGGAAACAAAGCTTACGCCTCTAATCCTGCGTGGTATAATCAAGGGGACAACTCAAACGGCGAAAGTGAATTAGCAGGTAAATCTTTTTTTCATTCTGATGGTTATTTCAAGCCTGCCGAGTTTATGCACTTCTGCAATCAACTCTTAAAGAAAGAGCCCAAAGAAAAAGGGCAAGCCCCGGCAATGCTTCTCTTCTGTGCTTTCGATCAACAAATGTATTTTATTGAATTGGCAAAAAGATACGGGCTGAATAAATACATCAATCTTGTTTTCCGCAAAAACTTCTCAGCCCAGGTATTAAAAGCAAACATGAAGATCGTGGGCAACTGCGAGTACGGATTGCTCTTTTACCGGGATAAGCTGCCAAAATTCAACAATGACAGGAAGATGGTGTTCAACTGCATGGACTGGGAGAGAGATCCTTCGGAAATAGAAAAGATACACCCAACTCAAAAGCCTGTTGCGTTGCTTAAAAAGCTGATTAAAATATTTACAGATGAAGGCGACATAGTTATCGACCCAACGGCAGGAAGCGGAAGCACATTGGTTGCGGCACTTGAATTAAACAGGAAGGCTTACGGCTTCGAAATTAACAAGGGCTCTTATAAAAAAGCAACGGCGTGGATTGATTCGATAATACTAAGGAAGGAAGAAATCGAAAGGCATGGATTTGCGAAAACAGAAATTAGTAAAAAACACCCAATACTATTTTAATCATGAAACCCTACGCAAAACATAACATTTGAA
>CAZIWB010000266.1:0-1128 GCA_964542655.1 uncultured Cellvibrionaceae bacterium | reverse complement strand
GGTAGTGGTCCACTTTGAACCGCACGACCGGATCCGGGGTATCAACCAGGTTGCCCTCGGCGCTTAGGCTGCCGCACGGATCGGCTCCACAATGCCGACTGTAGATCGCGAAGCCCGAGGCGGGCGATGTGATCGTCAAGCGTGCGGCGGCTCATCCCGAGGGCGACGGCAGCGCGCTCCGTGTTGCCAGGCGTCGGGGCGCCGCTCTCGTCCGTCGCCTCCGCGAGCGCACGCAGGACACCCACCGCGTAGGCCACGGCGTGAGCCTGGCCGGGGTCGAGAGGGAAGCGCGGCGGCGTCACTGGGCACGCTCCACGCGGCCATCGTCGCGGCGCACGTAGCGCCTCAGCGGCGCGCCGGTCGCGCTGTCCAGGATCGTCGCCCACTCGCCGGCCTGGGCCACCCTGCGGTGCAGCCAGCGGTGCGCCTGCCGCGACGCCTTCGCGGGCGTCTCGTGATGCGTGATGCTCGGCACGCTCGTCGCCAGGATGAGGATCAGCACGACGCGCCGTGGAGGGATCCGCTTGCCGTCGCCGCCATCGACCCACACGCGTTCCGTCCTCATGTTAGCCCTCCTGGTTTATCGTGATCTACCCCGCAGACCGCGTACCCCACGCGCGCCCCGCGTGCTCCGCTCTGTCCGCCGGGGCATGCGTTGCCGTGTGGGCATAGATGAGGCAACGCGTAGCCGCTCAAGCCGTGGGCGATCTCGCGCCAGCACACACGGCACGGCCGCCGCCTCTTGCTCATGCATGGCCGTAGCTTTCTCATTCAGCCCGCCTTGCAGCATTCGACGTAGACCGCGCGCCCATCGGCGCCGCTCCCGATGAACTTCCTGGGTTCGGAAAGGCTCGACAGTCGTACACCGCGACGGGTGACGATCTTGCCTTCCAGCAGGCCCGAGCCCCAGAACTGCACGGTCGCCGTCTTGGACTTCTCGAAGATGCGCATCACGTCGCAGTTCCGATCGCCGCACCACGCGCGCTGCCCCTCGGTTGGCGTCCACGTCGTCTTGCACATGCCCTAACAGTAGGCTGCTAGTTGCCGACTGTCAAGCGCGTCGCGTTCGATTTTTCGAGCCAACCGAGTAGGCAGCAGTAGGCGAGAGGTTCAAACTATCCCACCACC
>CAZIWB010000265.1:0-1128 GCA_964542655.1 uncultured Cellvibrionaceae bacterium | reverse complement strand
CGCTTGATCTCGCTGTTCATACTCCTCCCTTCGCGTCTCCCTCGGCGGCCCCTCCTCCCGCACTACGCGCCCAGGGACGCGGGAGGAGGGGATCGGCGGGCGCTCGTGCGGCGACGGCGCCAACCGTCGTGCTCCGCCAGCGTCTTGCCGATTCGGCTGGAAAGAACTCCCGAAGAAACAGCCGTCCGCCAGAGTCAAAGGTTCCGGCTGGCCGGAGATGGACGGCGCTTTGCGGGCGCCGGCCTTCTCGCATCGACAACCGGAACCGGTGGGCCATGCAGGGTTCGAACCTGCGCATCGCGGTGAGCAAATCCCGAACGGAAACTCTGCCGCGCGCCTCTTCCATCGAAGCTCATGGCCCAAACCCGCAGATTGCGCGCTGCGACCCGCGTCGCCCGAGCAGGCCGGCAAGCTGGGCAACCCAAGCGTCCTCGGGTTACATGCTCCGCTCGCTGTCTCATGACTTCCGCCGTATCCGCTGCGGCTCGGCCCGTTCCGCATGATGACCCGGGGAGGGCAGAGCACGCGGCGAGGCTGGAACCACCTGTTGGACTCGACCATTCCGTCCGCAGTCCGCCCGGTGGCCCGACGCAACCTGTCCAGCGGTTGCCCCATGCGCGCCCATCGCCTTTCGGAGTCACTTCGCGTTGCCGCTACTGGGCTCCCTGCGGGCGTCATCGCGCTTTCACCCGGGATACGCGCTCCCGGGCTGGGAAGAGGGGCGTGGTCCAGAGGGCGACATGCCACGCCAGGGACTGAGCTCGTGCCCGTCGCCGTCCCGAGAGTCGACCATGAACCGCGTGCGACGGATGCGCAAGCGGAATCGACACGACCGTCCACGAAAGTCTCCGCTTGCACGTCCTGCGCCGTCGTGCTAGGTGGCTCGAATGGCGCTTAGCGAAGCGGAGACGAGCGAGAAGGAAGAACTGCTCAGGGCACTGAAGGCGTGCGATTACATCATGGCGGGCACCGCGGCGGCGCTCGGCATCCACGAGACGACCGTCCAGAGGCGGATCCGACGCTATGGCCTGGACGCGCTCGTGGAGAAGCACAACCCGCGCGTGCGGGCGCTGCGGACGAATCGGGAGCTCCCGCCGGCCCCGCACGAGTGCAGCCGTCAGGCGCTCG
>CAZIWB010000264.1:0-1153 GCA_964542655.1 uncultured Cellvibrionaceae bacterium | reverse complement strand
GAAGCGAGACGGCCTGACACTGAGCGACGAGGCCCTGCAGAAGATCGCCGAGATGCCCGAGGCCGACCGCGTGGCGCTGATGGCCCTCATCGAGGGTGAGGCGGCCGAGCAGGAGATCCACGAGGAGGCCGAGGCCGCAGCCGCCGAGGCAGGCGCCGCCGCCCCCACGACCGAGCCCGCAGAGACCGACGACGCACAGGAGATGACCATGGACCAAGCCAAGATGATGGACGAACTCAAGAGCCTGCGCGCCGCGGTCGATGCCCTCACCGCCGCCAAGCCGGCCACCACCACGACCGCCGCCGCCGCCCCACCGACCCGCAGCGACTCGGCCGTCGGCGCCGCCTCGACGACCACCGCAACTGCGACCGGTCTAGACGCCGACGAGATCATCCGACAGGCCGAGCGCGCCGCCGCGGTCTCGGCCGTCCGCGCCGCAGACTCCGCCGGCAAGATGGTGCAGCGCGTCCGCCAGGATGGGCACGACGTGTATGGCCCGACCGACGCGACGGCGACCATGCTGCGCGTCGTCACCGAGCACCTTCCCGACCTTGCCGCCGACGCCAAGGATCACGTCAAGCACGGCCGCATGGACTCGCTCGAGCGCCTCTACTCGCAGGCCGAGAAGATCCGCCGCAGCACCATCGAACGCGACCAGGCCGACATCGTGATCGGGGCCCTCCGTGGCGACTCGATCGATAACGGCGCCGCCGCCCAATCCGCCCCCACCACCTTCCGCGCGCCGCGGCAGGCCCGCAACCAGCACGGCAGCGGCAACTAGTCCGCACCGTCTCCACCGCCATTCACCCACGCGCCGCTGACCCGCCCCGCCGAGGACCGCCGCCATGACCCAGATCGCAACGAACCGATACCACTACCGCATGCTGCCGGGCCTCATGATGCAGGCCAGCAACTACGAGACCGAGAGCGTCTGCGCCCCGCACACGCTGCAAGCGTTCACTTTCACGATCGCCGGTGGCACCCCGGCTGCAGCCGGCCTCTACACCGCGGCGTTCGTGACCCCCGCCTCCGGCACCCTGACGGTCTCGTACACCAGCCCCGGTGAGGCATACGCGGCCTTCGTCGCCAACTTCGCGGCGGCCGGCAACGCGACGATCGGCCTCGGCGGCAACATGTTCACGTTCACCAGCGA
>CAZIWB010000263.1:0-1161 GCA_964542655.1 uncultured Cellvibrionaceae bacterium | reverse complement strand
CTGAACAAGGTCCGCGTACCCAGGGAAGCGGTCGCTGGCATCAAGCCCGGGAAGGTCGAGAGCAAGCGCACAGAGCCGGATTTCTCGAAGGTCCGCAAAGCGAGCTGATCGTGGGGCGCAACCGCAAGAAGAACAAGCACCTCCCTCCGCGCGTTTATGAACGCCGTGGGAAGCTCTATTACGTCAAGCCAGGCACTGAGGAATGGACTCCGCTCCCTGATGGCCTGAAGACGTGGGCGAAGATCGTGGAAGGCGCTGACGCGGCCGAAACGATGTCGGCCCTGTGGGCAAAGTACCAAGTAGAGGAACTGCACAAGAAGGCCGCGAAAACGCAGAAGAACCGCCGACAGGAATGGTCAATGCTGGAGCCGGTTTTTGGCGCCATGAGCCCGAGGGACATCGAACCGCACCACGCCTGGAACTATTGGAAGAAGCGCGGCGAGATTGAGCAGGCCAAGAAAGAGGTGCGCTGCCTGTCGGCTTTGCTGACGTTCGCTCGGCAGACTGGTGTCATCAAGCACGAAAATCCATGCTTCGACCTGAAGTTTCCAGAGTCGAAGGCTCGCGATCTCTACGTGACCGATGAAATGTTCTTGTTCGTTCGCGAGCGTGCGCCGACGATGATCGGCTATGCGATGGACCTTGCCTATATCACCGGCATGGATCAAGGAACGATTCGCAAGCTCGAGCGCCGGCACCTGACCGACGAAGGAATCGAATTCGAGCGAGGGAAGACCGGCAAGCTACAGCTGGTTGAATGGAACGACGAGCTCAAACTGGTGATCGAAGCGATCAAACGGGAGCGTCCCCAGCTTCGCCAAGTGCTGATCTGCAATGCCCGCGGCAAAGCCTATAGCGCCAATGCGTTCCAGCTTCAGTGGCAGCGGTTACTGGCGAAGTGCAAGAAGGCCGGGTTCGCCGATCACTTCCATTTCCATGACCTCAGAGCGAAGAGAGCGAGCGACGCCGACACCGATCAAGAGGCGGCCGATGCGCTCGGCCATGCTGACGTCCGGGTCACTCGGAAGCACTATCGACGGCTGCCACAGCGATCAAAGGCACTGCGGATTTTGGACAAGGCGAACGATTTTGGACGGAGACATTAAAAAATGGTGCCCCGGGCAGGAGTTGAACCTGCGACCTACCGCTTAGGAGGCGGTT
>CAZIWB010000262.1:0-1163 GCA_964542655.1 uncultured Cellvibrionaceae bacterium | reverse complement strand
CTGCGCGGCGTTCCCACGTGCCCGCCTGCGTCTCGAACATCGAAAACGGTAGGTGACAGACCTCGTGCGCGACGACCGCCTCGAGGTCGTACGGGCCGTGGATGGCCGGGTCTCGATACCGGATTAGCGCCTCGAGGTAATCCCACGACGCGCAGCACTCTCCGAGGTTGCCTCCGAGATCGCACACCTCGACGCGGACCGACCAGTCCGTGAGACCGAGCAGCGAGAGCCACTTGGCCGTAAGTTCTTTGGCCTTGTCGAGGTAGCTCATGCGGTCGCCCTCGCGAGTTGAGGAGGCTGCGCACCGTCGCCCTGCGCCGGGTCCTCGGTGACGAAAGACGCCCCGCGATCGTCCGGCAAAGGAGGCAGACCACGCGACGCGCGCGCCTCGTTCTTGGTCACTACCCGCGCTACGTCCGTCGGCGCAAGGTCGAGCTTCGCCGCAGCATTGGAGGCGGGCAGATCCTCCGTTTCGATCCCGAGCGCGCTCATAAGGTCAATGACCGTCTTCTTGGTGAGTCGTACGCCGACCGTTCGAAGGCCAGACTCGATAGTGTCGAGGGCGGTGCCAGCCGCCTCTATGGTCTTGATGCGTGCCAGTGCATCCGCAGGCGTCGCCGTCTGATAGAGACGCGTGACGCGCGCATGTTTACCGGTCAGATCGTACGCTGCCCATGAGAAGATCTGCGACTCGAACCGGCTCCATGCGCGGGCGTAGTATGCCATCTTGGCCGTTGAGATGCGCTCTTGCGTCGCGTCCGACGCGAAGCCCTTGCCGCCGTCTGTGGTCGACGTCTCACCCTTCAGCGCGGTGATGACGGTCCGCCGAGCCCAGTCGATGATCGCGGCGAACACCTCGACAGAGCGATCGCCGCCGGACACGCCCTTGACGTCATACTCCTCGCCGGGCCGGAGCATGAGCCACGTATCGAATTTCGCCGCCTCAAGCAGCGCAGCGAACGCCTTTCGGTGCTCCTCGCTCGACTCAGGGCTCGTGCGCCCGACGCGCGTCGGCGTGATGGCTTGCGCGTACCTGGACCGCTGAAACCACCCGTCGCGAGAGAGAACGTAGGCGAGCGTGATCGCTTTCCACGGCGCGCGCTTCCAAGGGTACTTGTCGCCGTAGGGCAGAAACAGCACCCATTCCCCTTCGGTCACGTCGT
>CAZIWB010000261.1:0-1167 GCA_964542655.1 uncultured Cellvibrionaceae bacterium | reverse complement strand
CGCGCGACGGATGCGCAAGCGGAATCGACGCGACCGTCCACGAATGTATCCGCTTGCACGTCCTGCGCCGTCGTGCTAGGTCGTCCGGATGGCGGAGCTTGACGAGGCGGAGACGAGCGAAAAGGAAGCGCTGCTCGAAGCATTAAAGGCAAACGATTACATCGTCGCCCGTGCAGCGGTGTCGCTCGGGATCCATGAGACGACGGCGCTTCGGCGCATGAAGCGTCACGGGCTCGACGCCGCTGTCTTGCGGCAGAACCCCAGGCTGCGCGCGCTGCGGCAGAACCGCATGCTTCCGCCCGCGCCGCACGAGCCCAGCCGTCAGGCACAGGAGCAGCGTGCGAACCGTGAGGCGGGGCTCTGCTCGTGCGGCAAGCCACCGGACCCGCTCCCGAGCGGGAAGCCGGGTAAGTCTTGCGCTACGTGCAGGGAGCGCGACCGAAACCGGAAGCGTGGGGACGCCGGATTCAGGAGGAGCACCGGCATGGAGAAGAAGGATTTTCGAGTGTTGCTGAAAAGCCTCGAGTGACGCAATCTCCACTTGCGCATCTTGCGGTCATCGCCTATTATGCGGCCAGATGAGCTCGCCGGCGCGGCGAGTCGAAAGGTAGACATGGGATACGCGAGCGATCATTTGGCGGAGATGTACGAGCGTTCGAAACGGGGGGAGGCGTACCAGATCGAGATCCCGGACGGCAGCGGAAGCAAGGTGTGGGTTCGGACCGGGCAGGACGTCTACCAACTCTCCGACGGTAGCGGGAAGGCGCTGCGGATCCAGTGGGGAGAAACGTGCCCGCCGAAACCCATCAAGGTCGAGATCGTGCAGGCGACGCCGTATGCGACGGCGGCCGACGCGGGGCTCGCGTCCGGGCTGGCGCGGGTCGACGTGGCCGTCGGCCTCATACAGGAGGCGGCGCGGCAGATCGCCAACGCCCCCGAGTTGTCACCGCTCGACCGCAACGCGGTCATCGGCGCGCTTCGGATCGCGGCAGCGATGGCGCGCGGGTTCGACGGGCTCGCCGACTGGCCGTCGGTCCCGTTCGGGGCGCGGTAGACAGCGCGCGGCAGAGCGCGGCCTCGACGAGCTCGATACCGCGCTCTGCCGCTTGTCTCTCCGTCGGCGCAAACCGGTTGACGATGCGCCGGACCCTCGACGGCACGTGCGGC
>CAZIWB010000260.1:0-1172 GCA_964542655.1 uncultured Cellvibrionaceae bacterium | reverse complement strand
CAGAGCGCGGCGCTGGTGGGCAGCGGGACCACGACCCCGCTCGGTGCGACCTCGGCCCCGCTGGTGCAGGTGCCGATGACTCCGTAGCCGCCCCGCTTGCGCTTGCCACGCCAGCGTGATACAGAGGACGGCATGGGCGAACCGAACAAGACGAAGACGATCCGGGTGCGCATCGCCGTGTGCGTGGCGGATGATGGCCGATGGAGCTCTTGTGGCTCTCAGGACGGGCACCTGCCGAGGTCAGATGATGACATCGCCGGAAGCGCCGTTGTCTGCATGCCGGAGTCATCTACGGTGCACTTCATCGAGGCCGACATCCCGCTGCCGCAGACCATCGAGGCCAAAGTGCATCCTCACAACGACCGCGGATCGATCGCCGACTTCGCCATGCGCGAGGCGGCCCGCTTCGACCGTGAGGCAGTCAATCTGAACAAGGACGCCAAGTCCCGCGTGCAGGTCGCCGCAAGCACACTCCGAACATTCTCCGCCCAAATCCAGCGCGGCGACGACACGGAGGCGCTGTGATGACTCTGGAAGAAGCGAAAGAGCTCGTGGGGGAGTGCAAGCGTCGCCGAACCGTGCCACTAGCAGACTTCCTCACCAGAAAATTCGAACCCAAGCACGGCACCGACGCCCGCTGGGATGAGTGCGACTGCGAGGATTGCCACCGCGCCAGGCCATACCCGCGCAACTGCACGCTGTCGCCCGAAGAGATTCTCGACGCCGTTGGCGAGGGGGCAATCGGCAGCAACAATCTTCCTGCGTACTGGAAGAGCATCAAGCTTGGCGACATCACCTTCGCCAGACGCGGCGGACGATGGTTCTGGACGGAGAGCAAGACTGCGTTCGCGGCTGGCCTCTACGATGAGGCTCACGATGTATGGCCGGTGCTTGGCAATACGGCGGCCGGACTCGACCGCGTCGTCGAGCACTGGGCCCGCGTCGCCGAGATGGCCAAGATCGCTGCGGCCGTCGCCTCGAGCCTGAAGGACGCCCGAGCATGGGCCTCGTCGCACGCCAACAAGATGGCCGCGATGCTCGACAACGTGTCGGCGACCGACATGCAGCGCCTGCGCCTCATCGAGTCGCGGAACCTGCTCGTCGACATCGACCGCTTGATCCGCATCTACGAGGCGCAGGCCGACGGGAGCAAGCCATGAAGGTGCGCGACC
>CAZIWB010000259.1:0-1196 GCA_964542655.1 uncultured Cellvibrionaceae bacterium | reverse complement strand
TAAAGCCGCTTTTACGTTTAAAATGAGGTGGAGGTGACCGGAATCGAATTATTTTACAAACCCGCCCACAGCCTGTATTTTATGACATAAAATAAAACTGGAAAGAATTTAGATACATTAAAAATTTCAATAGAAATAAATCTCCCCTTTCTCATCCCTTCCAATCCTACTGAAGACAAGTAATTTAATAATGGTAATGGCATAGTAGGATACCCGGTAAGTGATCATCTTTAAGAAGTGGCTTTTCGCCATCTCTGTATTCGGTTCAATAAAGGGCTCCAATTCTTTGTGGCATGGGAGTAAAGGATCTAATTGCAATCGTTCCATAAGTAATGCTCATGCAAAAATTGTGCAGTGGTTAAAAAAAAGAAAGGCCTATGATCAATCATAAGCCTTTAACAACTTAGGCAATGCCCTTGCTGTCCGTTTGGCAGATAGCACAAATTTAAAACAAAAACCCACTGTAGAAACAGCGGGTTTAACGATTGCTTATGAGAAAATTGACTGCTTTACTTCTGCCCAAATAGACATAAGGGCATTAGCTCCTTTAGCTACTTTTCGGTGATACGCTCTGGGCGCTCATCGACAATATTTTTTTCTGGCTCAGAAGCAGGCAAACAATATTGTTTTATTTTTTCTTCAAGCCATGGCAAGAATGGTGATGTATCAATTCTAATTTTCGGCATGTGACAATAACCAAGGAACTCAGTTTCACACTGCACCTTTACATCGATATCAAGCTTCGTCGTCCTGTACCCGTCCCTGATTCTTTTTATTCTGTCTTTATAATATCTCCAACTCACATCAGACATCGGCTCGTTTACCCGTTCATTCCATAATTGGTACATGTTACCATACCTCATTTCAAAATCTGCGTCTTCAATAACGAAAACAACATCAACATCTCTGAAGTCAGGACGTAATATGGAGCTGCCTACCAAGTAGGCCTGACTTGCATAAAATCCGCAAAGCTGATTTACCCACTGGCAAAGCCTTTTAAATTGAACCGGGTCTATGTGGTTTATTATTTCCATTGTTTCAAAAGTTTACTTCCTTCAACGTTCTCCAATCCCACAGTTGATTAATATTTTCTTTCTTCAGTTTGAATCCTAAGAATGTTTTTGGTTCCGGTTTGTTCTGGTTGATTAATTGCTGAAACGCTTCCTTGTATTTAGGTTCATAATGCTCCTTGCCTA
>CAZIWB010000258.1:0-1218 GCA_964542655.1 uncultured Cellvibrionaceae bacterium | reverse complement strand
CCTTGATGAGGTTCATGAAGTGGGCCCAGGGGAAGCCGTCCCCGGGGTCGGTGTGATCGGACTGGCCGAACGCCTTGCTGACGTCGACGTGGCCGCAGATGCCGCGTGCCCCGGCCCGGACCTCGGCAACGGTGAGGCGGCGCAGGGGGACGTCATGGCGGGCGGCGATGTCCCTCACGAGCTTGGCGGCGAGGCGCAGCATCGCCTCGTGCGCGTCGTCTCCCCACCGGGAGGCCGGGCCTTTCTGCGGGTCGCACAACTCGACGCCGATGGACCCCGTGTTCGGGGGGGCGTGCCAGGCGATGACGTTCTCGGCCAGGCAGCGGACGACCTCGCCGGGGTCGACCACGTAGTGGGCGGAGCCGCCGGCGCCGGGGGTTTGGAAGTAGTGGGCGACGTTGACGGCGCCGCCGCGGACGCACGGAGAGACCGTGCCGTGGATGACGATGCGGGTCACGTGGGATTGGGTGCCGCTGTGCTTGCCGGCCTGGATATGTTTCACGGTTTCCTCCCGGGGTGGTTGGTCAATGCGTCACCTCGCGGTGCTCGTGTCGATCCCCCAGACGGGAGGTGGTCGGGATGGCCAAGCGGAAGCCGAAGCTCGGCTCGGGTAAGCGGTTCGCCGCCCTCAGCAGGTCGTTGCGGGCGCGTGGGGTGAAGAACCCCAAAGCGCTGGCCGCGGCGATCGGCAGGAAAAAGCACGGGTCGAAGCGCATGGCGGCGATGGCTGCGGCTGGTCGCAGGCGCGCTGCCAAGCGGCGCGGTCGCTGACATCACTCGCCGCTCCCGTCCTCGATGACCTTGGCCACCTCACGGAGCAGGTCGGCTATGCGGCGACGCAGCTCCGGCATATCCACGCGGGCGGTGGCACCCTCGGGGGCGGTGCTCTCCGCCACGAGAGGCAGGTCGACCGTGCCGACCTCGCACGAGGTGACGCCGATGGCGAGGGTGACCGGGAGGGATCCGGCGGTGATGGGCATCAGCGGACCTCCATGTGCCCGGTGAACACGGCGACGTCTGCGGCGCCCACGGTCTTGCCGAGGTTGCGCAACGTGTCGAAGTCCCCGTCGGGTAGGCCGCCGCCTGTCACGACGAGGACGAACCGCCCGTCCGGCAGGGGCAGCGCTTGGAGGCGTGGCGGGCCTGCGGGGGCGGTGAGGGGGACGCCGGCGAGCGGGGACGGCTCGGGCAGGCAGCAGCCGGGGTCGTCGGTGTGCG
>CAZIWB010000257.1:0-1232 GCA_964542655.1 uncultured Cellvibrionaceae bacterium | reverse complement strand
ACGGAACGGTTTCCTAAACCGTTTGTCGGGTGTTCGAATCACCTCGGGAGCGCTGAAAATCAGGGACCTCTGTCGCAGGCGTGTAGCACCTCGCGACGGAGGTCACTTTTCGACCTGAAAAGCCGTGTCCCGGCTGACGTGATCCTGGGGTTGCCCATTGGGCGACTCCTCGCGGCGGCTGCCGAGGTGGGGGTGCTCCCATGAGCGCCATCCTGACCCTGAGCACCGGGGACCAGGTGCTGGTCGACGCCGACGTCTACGAGTGGGCCAGCCGGCTCCGTTGGACCACCGGCAGCACCAAGCGCTACCCGATGCGCAAGGAGCGTCGGGGCGGCAAGTGGCAGGCCACCTACCTCCACCGGATCGTCGCCGGTGCCGAGCCTGGTCAAGTGGTCGACCACATTTCTGGCGACGCCCACGACTGCCGGCGCGCCAACCTCCGGGTCACCACCCACCAGAACAACTGCCGGAACGTTCGGTCCAGCAAGAGACAGAAGGCCGGCAAGTACAAGGGCGTTACCGAGAGAGCTGGCGGCAAGTGGCAGGCGCGAATCAACCTTCGCGAGAATGGTAAGCGAGTCCAGGTCAACCTCGGTCGGTTCGATACTGAGGAGGCCGCTGCCAGAGCCTACGACCGCGCCGCTATCCAGCACTACGGCGAGTTCGCTGGGCTCAACTTCGACGAGCGTTGGGCCCTTCAGCGACTCCGCGAAGGTGAAGCCGACTTCGACCTAACCGAGCTCCCAACCCCGGGAGGCACTCGTGGTTGACCTCAACGTCCCCCCCGCCGGTCCGGTGGCGTGGACCGTCTGGTCCAAGTCATCCGTTCCAGGTTGTGACATCGGCGTAGACGTCACCGCCCAGACCGCATTCGAAGCGCACCGCAAAGCCTGCGTTCTGCTGACTAGCTCCCCTCCCTTTGGCAGCTGCGTCGTCGAGCGCGTCGGAGGTGGGAAGTGACTGTCCGCACTCCACCGCAGCTGTCAGACGATGAGCTTCTCTGGCAGCAGAAGGTCTACGAGATCACTCGCAGCCTGTCTCCTTGGCAGCGAATGCACGATGTCGCCGCTGACTGGCTCAGTGCCGAACTGAAAGCGCGCCAGGACGGCGGCCACCTCACTGCTGAGCAAGACGCCCAGTGGTTCTGGGAGTGGCGCCAGGCACGCGCGGAGGTCGTCAGATGACCGCCGCCATCAACATGACCGGCCGTCGCATCGGCTACCTCGTCGTCA
>CAZIWB010000256.1:0-1239 GCA_964542655.1 uncultured Cellvibrionaceae bacterium | reverse complement strand
CCAGAGTCAAAGGTTCCGGCTGACCGGAGATAGGCGGCGCTTTGCGGGCGCCGGCACCCTCGCGTCGACAGCCGGAACCGGTGGGCCATGCAGGGTTCGAACCTGCGCATCGCGGTGAGCAAATCACGAACGAAAACTCTGCCGCGCACCTCTTCCTTCGAGGCTCATGGCCCAAGCCCGCAGATTACGCGCTGCGGCCCGCGTTTCGGCCATGCATGTCCGGCCGATCGACGGGGGCTCTCCCCTCGGTCACGGGTCCTCTGATATGTCGCTCCCGTTGCACCTTCGACGCCTCAGAGGTGGCGGCGGAGCCCGTTGCCCGGTCCGGGTTCCACGTCAGCAGGGGCCAGCGGCCCACCGGGACTGTTCCGTCAACGCCACCTGTTGGACTCGACTATTCCGTCCGCAGTCCGCCCGGTGGCCCGGCGCAACCTGTCTAGCGGTTGCCCCATGCGCGCCCACCGCCTTTCGGAGTCACTTCGCGTTGCCGCTACTGGGCTCCCTGCGGGCGTCATCGCGCTTTCACCCGGGATACGCGCTCCCGAGCTGGGAAGAGTGGCGTGGTGCAGAGGGCGACATGCCGCGCCGGGGACTGGGCTTGCGCCCGTCGCCGTCCCGAGGATCCGACCATGCGCCACGCGCGACGGATGCGCAAGCGGAATCGACGCGGCCGTCCACGAATGTCTCCGCTTGCACGTCCTGCGCCACCGTGCTAGGTGGCTCGAATGGCGCTTAGCGAGGCAGAGCAGGCCGAGAAGAACGAGCTGATCAAGACGCTGAAGGCGTGCGACTACATCATGGCGGGCACCGCGGCAGCGCTCGGCATCCACGAGACGACCGTGCAGCGGCGGATCAAGCGCTACGGGCTCGACGCGCTTGTCGAGTGCCACAACCCGCGCGTGAGGGCGCTAAGGACGAACCGCGAACTCCCGCGCGCGCCGCACGAGGTCAGCCGACAGGCGCAGAAGCAAGCCGAGAACCGCGCTAACGGGCTCTGTTGGTGCGGACAGCCGCCGTCGTTGAAACTGAACGGCGAGCTTGGCAAGTCGTGTGCCAAGCACCTGTCGCGCGACCGGGAGAGGAAAGAACGGCGGACGTAGTTTCCTCTTGCTCGTCCTGCGAGTCTAGCGCATCTTGCGGGTAGCCGGCTCGGCCAGCGCGCGGCAGAGCGCCTCCTCGACGATCTCGATACCGCGCTCTGCCGCTTGTCTCTCCGTCGGCGCAAACCGGTTGACGATG
>CAZIWB010000255.1:0-1241 GCA_964542655.1 uncultured Cellvibrionaceae bacterium | reverse complement strand
TTTCTAAAGGAAACTATTCCTTTCGAGGATGCTAAGCGGCAAATGGAGAAGCAGGGCCTGCTCGTCGACACCTCGCGCATTGCAGCGGCGCGCACCCAACTAGGAGAGCAGCTCACCACCCTAACAGCGGATCTATTAGCCCTTTCCGGTACACAGCAAGCGGCCGTGTCTCAGCATTTTAGCAACAGCACACTAACTAAGAAGCTAGCAAAGCTTAAGACTGAAGAAGGCAAGATTCGGCTAACTAAAGAAACCCATCGGTGGATACAGCCGTATTCCTGGAGCAAAGCAGGGCACGTACAGCGACTACTTACACACGGATACGCGTTATCCGAGGATGCTTTTCTTCGCACTAAGAAGGAAGGGCTGTCCTTAAACAAGGAAGGCATTAGCCATCTTTTAGAGAAACTGCATCTTAAGCACCCGTCCTATCCAGTAATTACTAAGTATGCCGAACTAAAAAAGCTCTCCAAACTCATCACTACATACGTAGGCACTGAAGAGGGGGGTGGTATGGCCGACTTCATTGATGCCGAGACGGGCAAAGTGTTCCCGCGCTATGGCAGTTTCCAAGTGACGGGCCGGCTTTCCTCGTCAGAACCCAACGCGCAAAACTTCCCTCGAAACAGTCCGGTGAAGGGATTTTTTGTTCCTCCTCCTGGATATGTGTTCCTACATTTTGATGCGAGTCAGATCGAGCTGCGCGTAGCTGCCCACCTAAGCCGAGATCAGGAAATGATCGATGCTTACAATGAGAACCGAGACTTGCATATCCAAACTGCGGAAGCATTCTTTGGCGGGACAATTGTTAAGGGGGATGAGCGCCGGCAAGTCGGTAAGGAAGGGAACTTTCTAACTATCTTCAAAGGCAGCCCGCCTCGCCTACAGACCACCCTTAAACTAAAAGTGGGTAAGGACTACAGCCTTGATGAGTGCCGAGACTTTATTGACTCGTTCTTTCGTCGATATCCTCAATATAAAGCTTACTTAGATCAGCAACTAGAATTCATGAAGCGTTACCGACTGGTGTTTACAGAAACTGGTCGGATGAGACGTTTACCAGATGTTAATCTGGGAAATTATATCAACTATCGTAAGAAGGAATTCAAAGCTCCAGAGGAAGTAAGGAGAGATATTATTTCTTACATTGCTCGTAACAATCTTGGTGATGCTACGAAGGCCCTAATTTATGAAACTGCCTCGAAGCGCTATTCCCACGCTACAAAGCAAGGCTACAACTT
>CAZIWB010000254.1:0-1253 GCA_964542655.1 uncultured Cellvibrionaceae bacterium | reverse complement strand
GTACAGTATTGACCGGATGCGGTTTACCAATACAGTCGGCAGCAGGAGGCATTCTCATGAGAGGCGCCGTGTTGTGCATGTCTGTTGCCGCGATCTGTTTGCTCGCCGCTGCGTGCGGAGACTTGGACGAACGAACGCCGGCGCGTGAAACGCTCGCCGAGTCTGGTGCCGACGCATCATCCGGAGAGGGCACGTGCGACGCTGCTATCGTCGAAACGACGCTACCTGGACAGCACGGAACGGACGTGGTCGCTCTCTGCAAGGCGTGCGACCACGGGTGCGACGACGCGGGCGACCCGTGCTCCAGATACGGAGACTCATGTGACCTCCGCGGAGCGCGCGGGGTCTGCGCGGCCTGCTGCGACGGAGAGCGAGGCTCTCTTCGGTGCCACCCGATCGACTGATGTGCGTCGGCGCGCTCGCGCACGCACATATCTACTTGGCCATTGGCGATACTGGAGTAAACAATATGCGTTCGATCCTCATTGCGACGTTGTCCATTGCGTGCTTCGCCTGCGACCAGACGATCCCCATCGAGAGGGAGCCGCTTGGCTCCGAGCCGCAGGATGTTGACAGCGCCGGGACCAGCGGAACTCGGCTGAAGCGTCGAGTTCTGACGACCGCCGACGGCGGCACGCAGTCTCTCGGATGGTTCGATACTAAGCGTCAAGAGACGTGCGCCTTCCGAGTCGGGCCCGACGGCGCGCAGCGATGCATGCCGAACGAGCTCGTTTCTGACAGGCTCGGCATTCGTAGCAGTGACCTTGTTGTGTACACCGACGACGAATGCAGCACCGCTGTGTATGTGGCTCTCACACCGAGGACAGGGGAGTGCGGTGAGCGGCTCCACTACATCTTTCAGAGCCCGAATTCGCAAGAGAACTGCCCCGGAGAATACTACTACGTGTATGAGATCGGAGAGGAAACCACCGCCGGCGGCGGCCCTTTCTACGTCAAGCGAGAGTCCGGGTGCCACATCTTCAGCCCGCAATCGACGGACTACGTCTACCGCGCGACGCAGGTGCCCGCGGAAGAGTTCGTGTCCGGCGACATCACCATCGAGTAGTGCGCTCACGTGAGGAGTGATCCGTAGGTGCCGGTCGCCGTCGCTCCCCATATCTTCATATTTCGGTCGTCGTCCACCGCGTGGTGAGATATCTCGACGCCGTATCGATACGATCTATCGATCGTGGAATGCGACGTGACCGTCAGAGTTTGCGCCAGAACGGTCGTGTCAAAATTACCTGTCGTGT
>CAZIWB010000253.1:0-1253 GCA_964542655.1 uncultured Cellvibrionaceae bacterium | reverse complement strand
GGCGCCCGCTCTTTTAGGGTGCCACCGTTTCCCCTTGCCCATCCTGCATCCCTCTGCCATACTCTCCCTATGAACAACGCGCTGACTGCCGACGACGTGACCGACATGGTGGCAATCCGCAAGGGAGCGATCAACCCGGACGGTAGCCGTCGCAGCCTGCGCGTCTCGGAGGTCGAGGACGCGGGCGATCGGCTGTGGCACCTCGGGATCGCCTCGGTCCGCTTCGAGCATGTCGAGCTGACCGAGGCGGGCCACTGCGAGCTCGAGGAGCGCGGCCTGTAGCCGCCGCCGCCCGCGCCCCTGCCCCGCTGCCACCTTGGCGCGGGGCTTGCGGCGTTGGGAGGCTGACATGGATCTTGAGCGAGCGAAGGCAATCACGGCGCAGTGCTTGCGCAACCGAGTGCAGTTTGTCTTGGGCAGCGAGGCCGGTTACGCGCCGCTGCCCGAGTGCAGCCTTGAAGAGATGCTCATCGCGAACCGGCTCGTCGGCGAGGCCAGCGAGAAGGCGCGCCTCGAGGCGAAGCCGGACGCTGACGGGGTGACCCGGTACAAGGTCAGCATGACCGTCGACCCGCGCGGCATCGCGGCGAGCTACGCCTTTGAGCAGTACGGGCGCGACCCTCATGCGTTCCTCGAGGCGGTAGGGCTGCGCCTCGCGCGCCCGGGGGACGACGAGGACATGGACGACGTCGAGGCGAGCCCGTGAGCGCCCCTGGCGACCTGGACGAGCGCCCGCTGCACTTCGGTGAGATCGACGGGACACCGGACCAAGCGGCGTGCGGCGAGCCGCTTCGGAGCGCCCGGGTGGACTTCCGACGCGGCCACTTCCTGCGCGCGCGGAACCGGTGCCCGACGTGCGCTGCGGTCGCGCGCGCGTGGTGCCCCGAGGTTGAAGCATGACCGCCCCTGGCGCGCGCGTCGTGGCGCAGGGGGTGGAGTACCGCGGCGCGACCACGCGCACGTGGTCGCGCTGGAACACGGGCGCTGTGACGTGGGAGGACACCACGACGATCACGACGATCGGCCCGGGCGGCATGGCCTACACCAGCTTCCTTTACATCGGGGCCGGCCGCGCCGACGCGCCGCCCGCGCACGTGGTCATGGTCGACACGGCGCCCCTCGAGCGCGTCAACAGGGCGACGCCGACGCCTGGCGAGGGCGCCGGCTGATGCGCTCCCTGAGCGGTCGCATGGGCGCCGCGGCGCACGTCCAGGAGGCGCTGCCGAGGTCGCACCGGGCGGCGCACCTGCGCA
>CAZIWB010000252.1:0-1258 GCA_964542655.1 uncultured Cellvibrionaceae bacterium | reverse complement strand
AACGGCCTCGAGCGCGGCCGCAAGCACCAGGAGCGCGGCGGCTACCCTCCCCCGCCGCGGGCGCTTGACCTGCCCGAGGCTGCGAGCCGCGCCTACATGGCGGGGTGGGAGCTCGGCTACAGCCGCACCACGCCGCTCTCGCTCCTGCGCCGTTGACCGCTTCGAGCCCGCCTGGACCTACCCCGGCGGGCGCTTCGGCTTCCTCGCGAAGCCGTCCGCGATGCTCCTCCCGTAGCTCACGCTCATGCCCACGGACCGCGCTGCCACCGCCGGGCGCTCCCCTGCGGCGACGCGGCGGCGGAGCTCCCTAACGGCCTCCTCGCTCACCCGATGACGCAGCGACGGGTCCGCGGTCAGCCGCTCGCCGGTGAACCCGTTGGCGACCCTGTAGCGTAGGAGCTGGTGCGAGAGGCCGAGCCGCCGCGCGTGCTCCGGGATGGTCGCCTCGACGCCGTCGATGGTCACGAGCTCTTTCGACATGGGGCCTGATGATTCCACTTGCGTATCCTGCGCGAGCATGGCATGTTCACTGAGTCGACGGCGCGGAGCCGAGAAGGGCGGATGAGACGATGAGCGAGCAGATCCAGACGGTCGCGGGGTTCAAGGCGGTGGCGTTCAAGATCGAGCCCTGTAAGGCTCACGTCCAACAGGGGCGCAAGATGGTCCAGGTGGACGCGTACAAGGTCCGCCTCTGGCTCGACAGGGCCGGCGGCGCGGCCCCGGAGTCAACGATCTGGAGCTCGGGGCCGGCCCGCAACGATCGCACGTTCACGAGCATCGACGGCGCGCGTCGCAACACCCTGCGCGCGTTCGGTCACATTCAGGAGCGCTGACCAGCCCGGCGCCGGCCTCACCTCCGGCGCCTCCTCGCGCGACCACGTCGCCCACCGCGCCCCGTAGCCACCCTGATGTCGGCACCGAGGACGCGGTGCCAGCCCGCCGCGAGGAGCACCCACCTATCGAGCGGCACAGGCCAGCTGCGGAGCCGGATGGTCCGCGCCTCCCTGCACACGTCGCAGAGCTGGCGGCCCTGGTGGCGGCACGGTTCACGCTGCTCGCGCACGTCGCTTCCTTCCTCTCCGGCCACCGCGCCCGTGGACGCTCCGGATGGAGTCGGGGGTGACGCGGTGCCAGCGGCCGTCGATGCGCTGCCAGCGGTCGCACCACGTCGGCGACGGGAGCGAGCCGGCGTAGGCCCAGAGCTCGCCGGTCACGAGCCTCGCGCCCATGCCGCGCGCTGCTCCGCCTCCTCGTCGTC
>CAZIWB010000251.1:0-1261 GCA_964542655.1 uncultured Cellvibrionaceae bacterium | reverse complement strand
TGTTTTGTTGGTTCTGGCAATCCTTCAAAGCTATCAATTCCAAATATTGATCTCTCTGGATTAAATATAGCCAGCGTTTCCAGTGAGCCTCCTTTGTATACCCCAAATTCACAGAAGTAAGCATTATTGTCTAATCTTGACGCTCTTTTGGAATATATAATTAAGTTGCACAATCTTTCAGTATCAAGTAGAGTTGGAAGTTTTGAGAAGTTAGTCATGATGATATTGAATTTATATTTTTGTGCTTCTCCATTTATTGTGATTAAAAAATCTAACTGGTTCGGCGGATGGGTGAGTGTTTGTTGTGAATACCACTATCGCAGCAAAGCTCGGTAATATAAGAAGTAACCATAATTGAAATATAAAATACGGGATTGAAGAAGCTAAAATGATGATTATGGCTGTTAGTGTGGCACTCGAAAGGATGGATTTAATTACACCTGTGCAGTTTAAATCTCCTCCCCACTTATGTATTAAATAAAAGTACTCATCGTTTATTCGGTAAAAGAAAAGAGGGTCTTTTGGTTCTGGCTCTAACCTGAGGCTATCTGCCGGGGCCATTATGAATGTGTTTTTAGATGTGCATTCTAATCCGTACGCCAACTCAAAGTTATTAACTCGCGATGGAAGTTCTTTATCAATAGTCCCTTTGTAAAATTCGGTAGGAAGGAAGCGTAGGTAGTATCGTAGGCAAAGTTTTTTTATCTGGCTGATATGGTAAACATTCTCCTGATTAAAATTGGACGTTTCTTCCTTCGATTTTCTGTATGAAGAAAATATTTTTTCCCCCTGCTGTATATTTATAGAAAGACCCAGTCTTTCAAGGGTTTTGTCTTTCGATAATTCAGCAAAGGTTTCGTATTCTTTAATCAACAAAAGTTCATTAGGAATAGAAATTGATTCCTTTTTTGATTGTTCCAGCTTCTTCTCTAAGTTAATTGTAAACATAATTTTATTTTTTATTTATTATCTTTTTTCTGCCATTACAGCGAATGAATTATTTAAGTCTGCCGAACTAACAAACAGGTGGCTAACCTCCTCACAGTGAAAAAAGTATTCTCCTATCATCTTTGGATTGAATTGATGTATATGCTTTCTGTTATGATACGGTCTCCAATAAAGTTGCGATTCATGTGGAAGATATAAGAACATAGTGCCCCCTGACCTTAATTTACTTGTCCAATAGTCCAAAGCACCAACCCAATTTGGTATATGCTCCAAACAATGGGAGGAAAATATGTAATCGAAATCTCCTTCCGGT
>CAZIWB010000250.1:0-1265 GCA_964542655.1 uncultured Cellvibrionaceae bacterium | reverse complement strand
TTTGATAATACACCAACTGTTGTAGTTGTTGCTGTTATCTGGGATAATCAAGTTCTTGTGATTCGTCGTAACACTAATCCTGGTAAGGGGCTTATTGCTCTTCCTGGTGGATACCATATGCGTGGTGAATCATGGCAGATGGCGGGTGCACGTGAAGTGTTTGAAGAGACGGGTGTTGTTGTAGGGGCTAATGAAATTATGCTCTCTGACGTTATTACAGATTCATACGGCAACAACGTCATTCTCTCATTCGCTGAACTAAGTGAAGATCCAGGAGTTATTCACTGGAATGAGGATGAAGTACAGTTAGCTGAATTTATTGATGCATCTATCTTCATGCATGACATGGGACACTGGGCTTTTCCAACTCATATGTATCATGCTGTTAAGGTATTTGAATATCTTGGCGAGGCGGAGTTTAAGTTATGAGGAAGATTAAGCTCTTTACAATCTACGACAAGTACATCGATCACGGTGATTACGATACTTCTTATACTATTCTTCAGCAGGGTATATCTGACTGGGAAGAGGTTACTGATGAAGAATTTAACTACATCAGAAATAACCTTCATATATTTAAAACTCAGCTTAAGCAGGAAATTATCATTGCTGAGCAGATTGAGGGTGGTGCTGTTTTAGCTATTAAAGGTATCAAGAAGACACTTGATAAGCTAGAGAAGGATCGTAAGGAACAGGAAGAAAAGGAACGTAAGCGTCGTGAAGATGCCGCTGCTGTTCGGGCTGCCAAGAAGCTTGAGCGTGATAAGAAGGCACTCGCAAAGCTTATCGAACAGAATCCTGAGTTGGTTAAGGAATTATCCCAAACTTAACAGTTGCTCTTATATGCAAAAGTGTATATAAGTAGGGCAACAAGGAGAGATTGAAATGTCGATGAATCAACAGATCTTTAATGAGGCCCGCATTGCTGCTACTGTTGCTTTTCGTGATGCAGTCCCAACACCTGTAATCTTCGGACAGGCTGCTGATCTATTTAGTACCAGGATGGTTCCTGGTACTGAAGAATATGTTGCAGATGGTGTATGTGGATTCGCTTGGATCACCATCAAGCCTGCTCGCGGTGAGTTTGTGAAGTTTCTAAAGAACGCCAAGATCGGTGACAAGGGCGTTTACGGTGGGTATCGTATATCAGCTTACGAGGTTGGTTGCCCTGGATCTTCTCAGTCGATGGATCGTAAGTACGCTGCTTGTATGGCGTTCGTTGCAGTGATTAAGCAGTATTACCCAGATATGAGGATCTGGGCTGA
>CAZIWB010000249.1:0-1267 GCA_964542655.1 uncultured Cellvibrionaceae bacterium | reverse complement strand
ATCATGAAAGAGTTTTTCAAAAGATTAATGCACGACACGCCAACTTTTTTTAAGCGATTGAGAAATTTAGGATTGTCGCTTTCCGCAACAGGGACAGCAATAGTAGCCATACCGGGCATACCAGAGGTAGTACAGAGCCATGCTTCCACAGCCATTTGGGTGGGCCTTGTAATAGCCGCTGTTGCACAATTGCCGGTAAACGATCCTGATAAATTAAAGTAGTCGGTATGTACATCAGCAAGCCAATATTATTTCTGTCCGGGCTACTTATCATAGTCCTCATCTTATTTACCTGCAATCATATCGATCCGCCTCAAATGCAAGACAATACAGAACAGGTTGAGACTTCGGAGTGGATCAATGATGCAGGTGATATCGTTTCTTCATTGAAAGGAACGCCTGAAGCTTTTGCGGTAGTAGACCGAAAGGAGGCAGACTCTATCGCAAAGGTTTTTAAGGTTAAAGAAAAACAATTGCTTGAATACATCATTGCTCTCGAACATACCAACGCTGATCTATTGGCTGATATAAACAGCAAGGAAGCGGATTATTTTCCTGTTGATACAACTAAGGATTGTCCGCCAGAGATCAAAAATTTAAGGCAAACATTTATCAATCCTTACTACATAGCAAAGGCACAATTAGGAGACAGCCCTTATTTACATCTACAGGCTTTCGATACAGTAACCGTGTTATGGAAGAAAGTAAACGAAGGATCCATTTTCAACAGGCGTCATTTAATTCAGTTGGATGTATCAACCGCTAATCCCGACACAAAAGTTTCAGGCATCAAAGCATACCGAATTATTGAAAAACCAAAGAGGTGGGCTATCGGAGTGACGGCAGGATATGGTTTCAATCTTAAAAGCAGTGTTCCTCAATTCGTACCTATGATTTCTTTCGGTATAACAAAAACACTTATTCGATTCTAACCATTCAACAATATAAGCAATGAAAACATTTTCATTCACAAAAACAGAAAACGGGTCTGTAAAAGCCGTCACTAATATTAATGCTATCGAAGGCGTGGCGGTCATAAAGCAGAAAGCAATTCTCGGATTTAAGAAGAGAGGGCCGCAGCAGATTTTAGTAGACATATCAGGGGTAAACTACAGTGCTTACATTATCAATGTATTTTATGATGAAGTAACGATAGGAGCTACGACTTACGCACCAGGAGAGTTGACCGTAGATGAGATGCTTGATGCGTTTGGGGCCTCTGACGTTTTTCCTGATGCTAACTCCGGCTCTAGCGGTTCCGGTGTAG
>CAZIWB010000248.1:0-1279 GCA_964542655.1 uncultured Cellvibrionaceae bacterium | reverse complement strand
TGGCGGCGGAGCGCGGGTGAGCGGCCACATCGAATCTGTGACGCGGTGATTGCGCCTGCGAGTGACGGTGTCAGAATCGGAGCCTGACAATGCAGTTTCGACCGAAAGAGCTCACCGCAGACTTCCTGCTGCGTGACATCGCCAGAGCGACGGTCGGAGACCTGTTCGTTGTCAGGCAAGTCGACCGGCGGAAGGACACATGGCTTTGCCGGTGCGAATGCGGGCGCAGGCAGACGTTCCCGGGCAAGCTGCTGCGCGAGAAGAAGGCGCTCGGATGCGACCAGTGCTGCCCTATCGGTCGGGGGCGTCGCCCCGCGTCCGCCGCGCCATCCCGGCGCGTCCGCTCTATGCCTGTGCCGCCGCGCGCGCTGTCCGCCAGAAGCCCGGCGCGGCCCCGTATATCCATCCTGCTCACGCCGGGTGAGCACGCGCTGCTCGAGCGGCTCCGCCGGTACATCAACGAGTACGAGAGGTCGCCCGCGGCGAGCATCCAGGACGCTGCGGCGCGAGCGATCGCGTGCTGCGCGGACTGGCCGGACTGGGATAGCTGGCGCACCGGAAACGCCGAGTACATGGCGCGCTACCGCGAGGACTGGGAGCGCGAGGCGCAGAGCGTGCCGCTCGCCGTCGAGTTCGACGCGCGGGCCGCCAAGGCGCTCAGGCACCTCGCCGCCGAGATGGACTGGCTGCTCGAGGACGCGGCCCGGTTCGCGATCCGCAACCTCTGCGACGCGTACGACGACCAGGTGGGCCTCGGCGAGACACCAGCGGCAGCGGCTGTTGAGGGGAGTGCGCCGCCGTCCGCTCCGGTCTCGGCACCAGCCGCCGCGCTTCCCCTTCCGGCCCCCGAGCCGCCCGCGATCGCGGCGCCGCCGCCCATCGAGAAGCTGCCGGATGTGGTGCCGCCAACGCCGAAGGTCCGCCCCGCGCCGCCCCGTCCCCAGGCAACGCCGGCGCGCCCGCGGGTGGAGGCTCCCGCGAGACCCGACCCGAGCCCTCCCCGACCAGAGCGCGAGCGGTGCGCCGCAAAGCCGCACCCGGCGGCCGAGACGCCGACGAAGCCCCGCATCACCCATACGGACATCGCCGGCGACGAGGAGGTGGCGCTCATCCGCCGGTGGCAGGGCGGCGACCGGCGCGCGGGCGACGTCCTTCTCGAGGCGCACGAGCGACTGATCCTCAAGATGGCCATGCGGTACCGGAACCGCGGGCTGGATGACGACGACCTCCTCCAGTGGGCTCGGATGGGGTTCCTGAGGGCGGCGACGAAGTGGAGCGA
>CAZIWB010000247.1:0-1297 GCA_964542655.1 uncultured Cellvibrionaceae bacterium | reverse complement strand
TGTCCAGTCCTAAAATACGTTGACACTGATTTATCCAAACGCCCGATGCACTTCATCGGGCGTTTTGTATTCCAGCGATAGATGCGGTCGACGTTCGTTGTAGATTCGTATCGACTCCGCCACCATCACTTTTGCTTCCGCAATATCCTTGGGCTTCCTGATCAGAAATTCATTTTTCAAAATCCCATTCACTCGCTCCGCCAGTGCATTTTGATAACAGTCGTAACCATCCGTCATCGAACAATGAACACCATGCTGCTGATGCAATGCCTGATATTGCGCAGAACAATATTGAACCCCCCGATCCGAATGATGGATCAGCTCTTCACTACAGTGACGCTGCTTTAGCGCTTGTTGATAAGCTCCTATTACCGACTCGGTTTTCAGATTGTCATGAACGCAATGCCCCACAATCTTGCGCGAATACGCATCCGTCACCAAACTCAAGTAAGCCTCGCCCTGACGCACAGGTAAATAAGTGATGTCAGCCACCCATACCTGTTCAGGTCGCTGTGGAATCACTTGATGCTCACCGGGTTTAAGGAGATTGGGATGCTTGCGAAAGCGATGATGGCTGTGCGTTGTCTTGTGATAAGCCCTTCTGGTGGGAACCAGCAAACGATGAGTACGCAGTAAAGCAAACAGGCGATCGCGGCCTACCACCAATCCGGATTGTTGCAACAACCGCTGTAACTTGCGTGTTCCGATGCAAGGTTGTAACGCACGCTCACGTTGCACAGCATCGACGAGCATCTGCGAATGCACTTCTCGTTGCCGCTCCCTCACACACTGCTGGTACCAGGCTTGCCGGGTGATACCGAGTAGCTGGCAACCACGGACAACCGATAAGCCCGCTAGCGTTTTCGCTTGGAGGATGCTCCTTGCGGCTTTTTTACAACGCTGACTCCATAGTCGCGTTTGAGCACATCAACCACCGCCTCGAAAAAATCGGCTTTCTGTTGGGCTTGGGCGAGCTGTTGTTCCAGCTCTTTGATGCGCTGTTCTGGCGTTTGGGGGAGAGGTTTATCTGACATGAAATGACCTCTTGTGGTGGGTGATGAACCTGATGACCAATCCAGTTGACCATGCTTGCGCAGCCAACACAATACTGTGGATCGCCCCTGTATACCGTAACGATCCTGGGCTTGTTTATAGGTCATCTCTCCTTTTTCGATTTGGTCGACAAGGGTCAATTTAAAGGCGAGAGAGTAATCACGCTGGGTGCGTTTAATCACGGTAGTCATAACACTTTCCTCGATAGGGATTAGAAAGTGTCAACTTTATTTAGGACGGGGCA
>CAZIWB010000246.1:0-1307 GCA_964542655.1 uncultured Cellvibrionaceae bacterium | reverse complement strand
ACCACGAACGTCTCCACGTTCGTTGCGCTGCTCAAGAGCCACGTTGCGACCAAGAGCGAGCCCAACCCGGGCATGACGTCGAAGGGCTTGGTTGCCTTCACTGGCAGCCTCGCCAGCGCCCAAACGCTGGCCATCGCGCAGAACCATGAGCGCACCGACATCGTTTGGCAGCGCAACAGCTCGCACAGCCCTGACGAACTCCTCGCGAACTTCCTGGCCATCCGCCAGAAGCGCGAAAACACGTTCACGGCGCACAACTTCGACAACTACGCGGGCGCCGACTGGTTCATCAAGGCGGCCCCGGCGCAGTCGGACTGGCTCGACCTCGACGACGTGAACGACGCGCTGACGGATGGTGTGACGCCCATCTGCTCAACCGCGACCGGCTCTTACGTGGCCATGACGGTCTCGACGCGTTCGAAGGATTCAACGGGCCTGCTCGATGACTTCCGCGCTGCAGAGACGCACCGGGTGTCAGTGCTCGATGAACTCGCCGACACGGTGAAGCTCAACCATGCGCTGACCTACGTGAACTTCCGCCAGATGGACAACCCGACGCTTGCCGACGGGTCCATCGACGTGAACGCGCTGATCCCGCCCGGCGTGCTGGTGCCCTACCGCTACAAGTCGTGGTTCCTGGCGCAGATCGACCCGTTCTTCGCGGACGGTCGCCTGCAGCGGTCGACGGAATGGGCAGCCGCCACGGTCTGCCGAATCGACCCGCAGAATAACAGCCGCATCCAGACCAAGACGGCTGGGCGCGTCATCGACCTCCACCACCAGGCGACGTTCCGCATCAGCGAGACGACGCCGAACTGACCGCTTCCAGCGAGGTTTTCAAATGCAGAAGGATTACATCCGGCTGGCGGCGCTCATTGACGGGCAGTTCCAGGCCGAGATCACGACCAACTCCTACACCTTCGAAAGCGGCGCCCAACGCGTCGACACGATTGCACTGGGCCTGAGCGGCAAGACGCCAGGCTCACGCAGTCTCGAAGGACAAGTGACGAGCGCCGCCCCAACCGGTGGTCTCGAATTCGACTTTCCGACCGCTGTGGCCGAGGGCTCCTACCACGAGCTCCAAGTCGTCTACGGCGCCAAGACCATCGTTTCGCGTGGCTGGTTCCAGAGCGGCGGGCTCTCGCAGTCCGTGAACGCTGCGACCGAAGCGAGCGCGAACTTCGTGGGGACCTTTGACGTCCCGAAGTGAAGTGACCTGACATGACCGAATCTGGGGAGATTCAGGGTTCTCTCGTTCGCGAGCTGATGACGCCATCTCCCTCCCTGCCGTTTGAACTCAAGCGGCG
>CAZIWB010000245.1:0-1307 GCA_964542655.1 uncultured Cellvibrionaceae bacterium | reverse complement strand
ATCTCGCCTTACCATCTGGTCGGACCAGGCCGGCTCGTGCATGGTCGACGGATGAGCGAGACCACCGGCACGCAAGAGCAGGCCGCGCCCGCGGCGCCCCGGATGAACATGGACCATCACCCGCACGTGGAGGTCACGACGGACGGGACCGTCGAGGGGACCCGCGTTGAGAGCGTGTTCTTGAACGACCGCACCGCCGTCTCGGCCGTCATCGGGTACGAGGCCGGCGGCGTTCGCTACGTTGCCCCGGGCGCGGAGCTCGACTCCGACGAGACGATCACCATCTACGCTTACGGCCGGGTCGTGCGCGGGCCGGAGACGCCCGCGTATCAATGGGGTCCGACGTCGCTCCAGCGCAGCAAGCCGCTCGCGCGCGCGGACAGAGCCGACCGATACGCCGGGCGCTACTTCTCTCGGCCCGACGGCTCCGGCCTCTTCCGCGCGCTGCGCGGCGCGACGGGCGCCGTGCTCCGCACCATCCGGCCCGACAACACCCAGGGCCTGACGGACCCCGACGAGCTCGAGGCGCTGCTCTTGAACGGCACGCTGGTAGCGCGCCCGGACGTGACGGCGCCGGAGGGCGCCGGCTCATGAGCCAAGGCGTCGCCGGCGAGCTGTTCGTCTCCTACTCGCGCGGGTGGCGCGATGGCGCCTGCGCGCGGCCGAAGAACCCAGCGTTTGCCGAGCGCAAGACGCGCTCGGATCTGCGTGACGCGTACCTGAAAGGGTACGACGTCGGCCACGACGCGCACGGGCGCGACCTCACGGCGTACGCCGCCGAGGTCGGTTATGACATCACCAGGGGCGTGATCGATCGGTAGCGCCCGCTCGCCCGGCGCGGTAGTGGATGGGATGTACCTGACGTTCCGCCTGCTCTTCCTCGCCGGGTGGCTCGGCGCCGCGTTCGCCGCCATCGCCTGCACCCCCACCACCCAACCGCCGCCCGCGCGCGTGCCGCCCGCCTACAAGGAGAACCCCTACTGATGGACCGCCCCCTGAAGGCCCAACTCTGCGTGCTGGCGCTGTTCGCGCTCATGGTCGTCACGGCCGGATGCCTCCGCCTCATCTCGGCGGAGCAGCTCGAGGACGGCTCCTCGGTGATGTGCGTGCGCATCGACCCGCCGCCGGACGCGGGTGCGCCCCAGGATCCCGGCAGCGTGTCCGCCGCTCCGGCCATGCGCTACGCTCCGATGCACGCCCCGGTGGGCACGGTCGTGACGCCCGCAGCGAGCGCACCATGAGGCTCGCCGACGTGCCGCCGCGCGACGGGTGCCTCCTCGGCATCGACGTGAGCTCGTTCCAGGGGG
>CAZIWB010000244.1:0-1330 GCA_964542655.1 uncultured Cellvibrionaceae bacterium | reverse complement strand
TGGGGAGACGAGGAGCACGAAGCCGTCGCCGCCCTATTCCGGCGCCTCGTCGCGCGCGGCGTGCACGTGATCGCCTCGAACAGCGACACGCCCAAGGCTCGCGAGCTCTATTCCGGGTTCGAGATCCGCGCGCTGACACGGGCGAACAGCGTCAACAGCAAGGCGAGCGCCCGCGGGGGCAAGGCTGAGATCCTCGTGCTCGGCGGGACGTGGACGCCGCGGGGTGCGACGTGAGCCGGCGCAGCCCGGATGCGGAGCGCCTAGAGCGCGAGAACGCGCTCTTGCGAAAGCAGATCGAGCGGTTCTATCAGGACCCGGGCGACCTGCCCGTTGCCGGCTGCGGCGACTCATCCTGTCAGGTGGCGCAGGCGAGCGGCATGTCGACCAACGGCGGCTGCCGCTGCGATGAGCGGACGCTGCGTCAGGCGCTCGCGTTCTACAAGCGGCTGGCGCAGTTCAGGGCGGAGACGATTCGCGCGATGAAGAGCGAACGCGAGGTGACATCATGAGGGCGCGCGGCATCGACTCCGGCGAGGCAATCGACTGGTGCGACATCGAGCGAGAGAGCCCCGGCGTGTTCCGGTACGTGGGACACGGCACCATCGAGTCAGCCAAGCAGCAGCGCGGCCTCGTGCTGCTGCTCGATCATGCGGTCGACGTGTACGCGATCGAGACGCCGCGCGAGATGCACCTGAACGACGCGAGGGCCGCGGCGGCGCACCCGGCCACGCTCGTTCAGACCGTGCGCAACCTGCTCGTGACACGGGCGCTGGCCGAGCGGATCGCGTGCTCGCTCGTCGGCGCGGGCGCGCGCGTCGTAGAGCCGACGGCCGCCGAGGTGCGCCGCGCGCTCGGGGTGAAGTTCGGGGCGCAGCGGGGCAAGGGGCCGCGGCTGACCGTCGACCAGCAGATCGCGCACATCATCCCGCTCGCCGTTCGCGACTGGCCGAAGCGGAGCAACCCGCACGTGCGCGACGCGGCGGCCGCGGCGATGTGGGCGCTCGGCAGCGCATCGCTCGCCATCGGGACGGAGATCGACGTCATCACGATGCTGTCGCGGAGGAACGCGCCGTGTCCGCGCGAGGACTGCCCGTTCGCGCGCTGCACGGACGCGGCGCACTGGATGGGCGCGTGATCCTGCTCCCCCCGCACCCGTGCCTCCCCGACGCCGGCGGCGCGGTCCCCTATGGCGAGCTCGACGCCCGCAACGTCGCGACGTGCCGCGAGCGCGTGCGGTGGGGCATCCAGCGCTATCAGGACGAGCGGCTGCCAGGGTGCGGCGCGCGCATCGCCGTCTGCCACGGATGCGGGCTCAGGACGCGCGTCAACG
>CAZIWB010000243.1:0-1352 GCA_964542655.1 uncultured Cellvibrionaceae bacterium | reverse complement strand
GCCCGACGTATGGGAGCGAAGGCAACCTGATCGGGTACACGCTCGACTACAACGCAAGCAAGTTGCCGGGGCTCGACGGCGGGCTGCTGCATAGCACGGTCACAGGTGGAGACTCTGGCGGCAACTATCTGCCCAGCTTCTCGACCGTGCAGGACAAGATGACGCTGACCGATCCGAACGCGGTCACGAACAGCGACATTTACGGCAAGGTCACGGATAACACGAACATCGCGCACCCGAAGACGACGATGGACTGGCTCGGGCCGCTGCTCGTCGCCGGCTTCGGATTCGGCATGGGCGGCATTCCTGGGCTCACAGAGGGCTTTGGAGCGCAGTTCCAGGCTCCCGGCATGGGTGGTGCCGACCTGTCCGGTCTAGGCGCTTCTGATCCCTTCCTGCAAGGCGGAACGGGTGCGATGGACATGTCGGGCAGTTACGGAACAGGACTCCCCGGCAGTCTCGGTTCCAACCTCGGCGGGGCTGAGTCCAGCCTGTACGGTGCCGATGTGTTGAATAACCCTGCGGGCGCTCTAGGCGGCGGCTCTCCTGTTGGCGGGCTAACTCAGGCGCAGTGGGACGAGATCATCGCGGGACAACCGGAGAACGGTTCCTTCGTCGGCCCGGATGGGACAGACCCTAACGGATTCACGCCGGGGGACTACACCGACTTGGGCAACTTCAACGCCGGTCTGGACTCCCCCGACTGGCTGAGTCGTATCGGGGATGCGTTCAAGAATCTGCCGCCGGGGCTGTTGGGCGGTGCCCCCGGTGGTGGTGGCGGTGGTGGAGGATTGCTCGCGATGGGCAATAAGCCACAGTTGCAGTACGAGGACTTAACCAAGATTCTAGGAAGGTTCTATGGCCGTGCCTAATCTCCCCTTCGGTGTTCTCCCCCCGTCGCAGTTGCCGATGGTTGCCCCTGCGGGCGCTACGGGTCAACCCATGCCGCAACCCGGCGCTACTGGTGGCTTCCAGGGATTCCCTAATTTCAACGTACCGTTCCCCTATCTCAATCTGCCCCAGCAGTTGCAGGCGAGCATGCAGACGCCACGCAACCAGTCTTACGGGCGATTCGGTGGAGCTAATCCCGGCGTCGGCTCGCTCCCACAATTGCCGCAGCTTCCGTCGCAGGCACAAGTCCCGTTCCAGCCTCCGACCGGGCTCCCGCAACTGCCGCAGCCGCCGGGGAGCGTGTCGGCCGGCAATCTGCCTACGCAGGGCGCGGCGACGGGCTTCCCCGGGCTCGGTATGCCGAGCACGAGCGGCAGTGGTTACGAGGCGATGAAGGCGGGAACACTGGGACAGATCGCGGACATGCAGCGTGCGCGGCAACAGGCCAGCACGGCACAGCA
>CAZIWB010000242.1:0-1354 GCA_964542655.1 uncultured Cellvibrionaceae bacterium | reverse complement strand
CGGCCGCCGGGTTTGCCGGCGCCCTCCTCGGCTGGATCGCCACCATCCCGGGCGTTCACCCGCTGGCCGCGCAGATCTGCGGCTTCCTCTCGTTCGCGCTGCTCGGCGGTGGCCTCATGCTCGCGGCCGACCACAGGACCGTTCAGCAGCTCGGCGCTGGCGGCCGGTGCGCCTCGTGCGGGCGTCCAGCGAGCGAGGCGACGCCGCCCGGCCCCATGTGACATGGGCGTGACATGGCGCATCCGTCATGCTACGGATCCGCCATGAGCGACACCGATACCCAAAGCCGCGAACCTGACATCGAGAATCCAGGCTCTTTCGCCTCGCGCCTCTACCTCGCGCGCAACGCACTGGGCCTTACCCAGGAACAGGTGGCCGAGCGCGCCGGGCTCCAGCAGAGCACGATCGCGCATTACGAGGCCGGGCGCCGCGAGCCGAGCCTCGGCAACGTCCGGCGTCTCATCTGGGCGCTCGGCTGCGGCGCGGACTACCTCATGGCCACAAGGCCAGGCACGGACGACGACTACCGCGTCGGGGCGGAGAGGAGAGCTCCGCTAAATGTCGCGGTGATCTACGACGGCGGTCGCATGGCCGCAGGGTTCGTGGATCGATCCGGCCTGCCGCCAAACCAGGTCATGGCGGCGGTTCTGGCCGAGCACCCCAACGTGGTAAGCATCGAGATCACGGGCAACGCGGAGGTCGACGGAGCGTAGCCCGGTGTGACCCGAGCGTGACGGGCGCCCCCCGACGACACAACCGGATGCAGCCGGGTCTAAAATGACCCATGGCGCCCGACAGCGAGACGTGCCGGGCTCTGCCATGCCTACCGTTCTGCTGCTCCCGCCGCCCGACTCCAACGACCCGCACATCGTAGCCAGCGCGGCGACGGTCTACGTCGTGACGGCGCCCGAGGGCGCAACCGAGGACGAGCGCCGCGCCGTCGCAGAGCTCGTCGGCGACGGCGCGGCGGCCATCCACAGCGACGGGTCTCCGCACTCCTGGACGGTAGTTCCGTTCGGCTGGCGGAGGATCGGGGGCAGGGTCGCGCCGGCGCCGGCTCAGCTGGTCAAGCGCGTCGCGAGCATGGCGCCAGGGGGATGGGCGCTCGAGGTCATCGGAGAGGGGTGAGGCTACAGGCTCGCGGCGACGCGCCGATAGGTCGCCGCGCGAGCCTGGACCCACGGGCGGCGCGTCCCGCACGAGACGCCGGAGCCGTACAGCGCGACGGAGGGCGCGAACCAATCGCCGCCGCGGGCGCAAGACCACCGCGAACGCGCCAGGAGCTCGGCGCCAGCTCGCAGGCATCGCGCGGTGCTGTCTGCGTCGAGCCCGACGAGGTCGCGGCCAAGCCACC
>CAZIWB010000241.1:0-1366 GCA_964542655.1 uncultured Cellvibrionaceae bacterium | reverse complement strand
CAACGAGGTTGATGAACGTGCCGGCCGGGGCGCTCGCGACGTGAGCGTTGAAGTCTGCCTTCAACTCACTGGCGAGCGTGATGGCTGTGGCTTCGTCGGTTGCGTTCGCCGCTGAGATCGTGTTCGTCGAGTCGTTCGTGTAGTGAACGTTGCTCGCGGACAGATGCGTGCCGTAAGCGCTCTTCAGCGCGTTGAGCAACGTCACCGCGGTCGCCGTGTTCGTCGCCGTCGCCGTCGCCACAGCCGAGGAAACGGCAGTGTTGTGGGCGATGGTGTCTGCGAAGTGGGTGTTGATGTCGGTCTTCAGCTCGTTCGCGATGACCACGAGGGTTGCCTCGTTGGTCGCCGTGGCGGAACTGACCGACAGGCGCGTCACGGTCGGCGCGCGGTAGTCGGACGAGTTCGTGGTCTCGGTCCGGTTCAGGTGGAAGAACGTCGAAATGCCGTCGACCATGCGCTGGTTGTGGGCAGCGACAAGGGCGTAGGCCACGTTGTCAGGTGTCTTGCGAACATCCATGGTCCGGCCTCCTTTACGCGTTGACGTTCTTGCGGACGCCGCAAGCGTTGGGGCGCTTGACGACGAGCTGGCACGTGGCGAGCGCCTCGCCCTTCGAGCTCGGGCCGGTCTTGGCCAGCATCTCGAAGGTCATGTCCAGCGGGACGGAGCCGAAGCCATCGTCGACCGGGATGTCGCTCAGCAGCTCTTGCGGCACGTCGGCGCTCGGAAGCGTCTCGATGTGCACGTAGTTGCTGTTGACGTAGTAGATCTGGTTCGCGGTGGCCTTGCTCGCCTTCACGAACATGCAGCCGTCGACCTCGATGCCCTCGTAGCCAGCGTCGAGCTGGATGGCGCCGCGGGCCGTGTTGACCACGTTCCAGCGACGGTTGCCGTCGAAGAGGCCGGCCACCTTGTTGAAGACCGCAGTGCCGCAGATCGCGAGGTCGGGGACTTCGCCGGAGTCGTCGAAGATCGAGCCGAGGTCGGTTCGGATCTGCGCGAAGCTGATGTCCGTCGCGACACCGGGGTCGACGACGTACGGCTGCCAGTAGGCGCTCGAGCCGCGAACGATCGTCGCGTAGGTGTTCGTGTCGTCACCGATGGCAACGTCCAGGCCCGCGATGAGCGTGCCCGTGCCGGCGCCGTCGAAGAGGTCGTCCTCGATCAGGTCAGCCAGAGCCGACGCTGCGTTGACGATGTTGCGGCCCCAGAGCACTCGGTTGCCCAGCGGGCTCCCCGCGGTCGCCGCCGTGTCCATCGCCAGCTTGGTGACGTGGATGGGTGCGCGGTACAGACCCCAGCCGAGCGTAGCGGCCGCCTGTGCGTCGCTGCCGAAGTTCGCAGCGTCGGCACCTTCGCTGTAGTTCT
>CAZIWB010000240.1:0-1372 GCA_964542655.1 uncultured Cellvibrionaceae bacterium | reverse complement strand
TCATGCGGCACCTTGGCGTCGATGAGCGGCTGTAAAAGCGCACTGAGCTTCATGTAGCTAGATTACCAAACTGCCCTGCTTCAGGCCGAGTGAATTGTGACGCACTAGCCGCCGAATCACTCACCCGGCCACAAAACCCGTGGGTAGTGTTGAAAGCGGGGGAAACAACCGCGTCGGCCTTCATGTCCGTGCGCTCGCAGTGGGTAGCCGTCTAATCCCCAGCCAGCGCCCGCCGCGCTCGTAGGTGCCGCCCACCCTCCAGCCCAGCGGCTGGATCTTCTTGCGGATGTAGTACATGTGGACAGACAGCCCCTGCTCGGCCGTCAGCGGCCCGCCATTGGGGTCAAGCGCGTAGACTTGCGCGGCGATCTGGCCTCGCGTCATCGTCCGCGGAAACGCCTTCACCAGCGGCTCCATAATTGCCAGCTCGAGCGGGGTCAGGCCGGCGTCAAGAATGACTGCCGGCGACGTTCCATCCATAGGCGCGCCACAGCACGGACACGGGATCATGGGTTCCTCCTGGGAAATAGCTTGATGCCTTTGCGGTCACCGGTGGTTCCGGCCGTCCAACCGTACTGGCTCAGCGAGGTGCGCAGCCGACGCACCAGAGCCTCCGCACCTTCCTTGGGGTCGTTTATGAAGTGATCATCGAAGATGATGGCTCCCAGCCGCTTGCACGTCACGCCGTACGGGTGGGCCTCGAGTAGTGCGGCCATCATCTTCCGCTGCAGCTTGGGGAGCGGCACGGTGTCCAGTTCCTCAAACGGCAGAAGCGCTGGCTCCACCGGTGCCGGTTCATACAACGGCAAGGCCATGCGCTGGGCCTTGACGACCACCGCGTGCTTGTTGCGGCCAACCTTCGTCGCAATGTCGCTGATCGGCTCTCCGGCCAGCCAGGAATTGCGCAACGTCACCTCTTGGTCGTCTGACCATCCCCGCCAACGCCTCATGCCGCACGCTCCACAAAAACCGTGCAGTGGGCCCCTACATCGACCCATTGCATCGTGACTTTCCGGACAAACCGGCTATCATCGCCTTCGATGACGCCGTGCTTGACGAGAAGGTCCAGACAGGCTTTGGCTCCATTGTCAGCATCGCGCCGCCGCTTATCGATCGGGCACAGGCTGATGGTGACTGACACCCTCCCCAGCATCTTCGCCGGGCGCTGCGCCTTCAGTTCCCAACCGGCCTCATTGAGCCACAGGTCGTAACGGCTGGACCGCACCCGGCCTTGCTTGCCAGCATTGACGAACAGGTTGTTCGTGCTCGGCGGGAACGGCAGCGTCAGCCACACCGACCCATTGTCGTTGCAGGCGTTCATCCCCGCCTCCAATCCCGCTGCTGCGGTTCCTCGTGTTGCTGCCGCGCTGCT
>CAZIWB010000239.1:0-1404 GCA_964542655.1 uncultured Cellvibrionaceae bacterium | reverse complement strand
ACATCTCCGAAAAGGAAAACTGTTTCCCACAGGTTGTCAGGTGGGTCCTGGCTGACTCAGGAACCTCCGTACACATTGACGAGCCCGTCAGCGTGGCGATATGCCTCACGCCAGGAGGCACACCATGAAAACGATTGCCTTTGCGGCGCTTGCGCTCTGTGCGTGCGGACATGTTGCCGATGTGGGTGGCGCTGGAGGTGATTGCGGCGCCGCGGACGTGGCGATTTCGAGCTCGATCGGCGACGCAACCGGAGGGGCAGAGCCGTGCAAAATCCCGGAGCCTCCACGGGCTCTCTTCAGGGTCAACGCCAGAGATAGTCGCGCTCTTGATCCTTGGACGCTCGTTTTTGCGGTTGCCCCCGAGCCTCAGGCGTTCTGGCTTCCAAGCGCCACGGACAACGCCGGCGCTGCGATCGTCGTCAAGGAGGCCACCGGCGCAGCACGCCGCATCACCGTGCTCACCACCGGTAAAGACCTGTTCCAGGGCGACGGATCGAGCGAGCGTGAAACAACGGATGCGTGGTCGTCGCGCACCTTTATTGCTTGGGAGGACAGCGGCGGCGCGTCCGGTTGGGTTCTTCTCGACGAATAGTCGATCTGTCCCGCCGACGCTACGCGCGCCGACGGTCGAATACACCAGAAAGGGCACCACCGTGAAACTCATAATTGTTTTCGTCGCATTTATATCGTCGTGCGTCGTTGTTGCCACAGAGGCTTCGCCTTCCTCTGGCGCGTGCGTTGTCCACGACGATTGCTATGTCGGACCGGAGGCGCATTGCGCGAGGTGCAACTACGACGGCACATGTTCATACGGCGGACCGACCGGAGCATCGTGCGGGTACGACGGAGTTTGCGTTGATGCGAGATGCATCGAAGTTCAGTGAGCGATCCATGATCATTGTCGGCCAAAAACAACGACGTTGATTCTCAACGAGAACGACGCCGGGTCTACCGCGGACCCTGGGCTGTTGGCGTTGTACATTGAGACATCTATGTACAGAGCGTTTTTTGATGCCACTGTGCCGAAGTGCGCGCCGTTGCCGGACGTAATGACAGCGCAGTAGTTCGCGCTTGCGAATGCGTGGGCGAACGTAATCCTGACTGACAGGCCTGTTATCGTGACGCTCGACACGCTGAGGCCATCGGTCACAGATACTCCGCCTGAGCCGTTCGTCTCAACGTATGCCCAACACTTGGCCACGCTGATTGAGTGTACGACATTCGCGCCTGGATCGGTGCTAGATGCAGGCTGGGCCCCGGAGAGGACCATGTGATCCTGAACATTTAGAGTGCCGACTACGCCAAGATCGCCGCCGACTGAGGCGTCATCGGTCACGATGAGGTCGTCTCCCACCGTGAGATCGGTGCCGACGCTGGCGCTCGCGCCAACGGTCAGATCTCCTG
>CAZIWB010000238.1:0-1431 GCA_964542655.1 uncultured Cellvibrionaceae bacterium | reverse complement strand
CATGCTGTCCCCCGTATGGTGTGGGGATGCTGGATAGCGTCCAGACGGCGCTACTCGGGGTGGGTTACGCTGCTGCTTTTGTCTCGGCTAAGCCGGCCAATCGGCGGTCGTAATACGGCTGCACCATGCCCATTCGGCTGGCGTCTTTGGGGTCGTGAACCGTGATGCCGGTGGAGTGGTCCAGCCACCGGACTTCAACCGTCTCGCAGCCGAAGCTGTCGATGACCGGAGCCAGGAACATGCTCTGCGCCGCGAACTGGAAATCGTCGCCGTGGTAGGGAACATCCACGGACACGGAACCCTTCTCGGTAGCGGCCGAAATGGAGGCGATCCCGCCATGTCCGACCATCAGCACCGAGTTGTTGCGCTTGTCGGCCACGAGGGACATTTTCTTGACCGCCGCCAGCAATTCGGCGCGGTCGAAAGAGAGCGGAGCACCGCCCTTGGGAAGGATGCGGTGGAAGTCCGGGAACGAGCCCTCTATCAGCTTGGACGCGACAATCTCACCATCCTTGCTGAAGCGAATGAAAGTGTCCGAAACAGTTACCTCTACCGCCCCTTCCCATTTCGGGAGAGCGAAGATCGGGACGATGATGTCCATGTCTTCGCGGCACTCGGAAGAGAGAAGGGAAAGGGCCTTCCCGTCCGTGGCGCAGAACTCGATTTTCCCACCCGAAGAGCGCCAGTTAGTGCCTGCGAGATAGAAGCGTCCGCCTTCCTTTTCGTAGGCGAATGAAACCTCATTGGTGACCCGCGCCAGCAGACTTCCGTCCAGAGTAAATACCTTCCCCTGACCGGTCAGGCTGGGCAGGTCAGGGAAGTCCTTTGCGGGGAGGACGGGAAGATCAAGTCTCTGCTTGCCACTCTGGACGACGGCCTGCCGTTCGTCCGCCGACACAGAAACCTCTCCGTCGATTGCTTTCGACAGGAAGCTGGGAAGCGTTACCCTGCCAGCTTCCTCAATCTCTGCCGCGAAACTTGCTCTTGCTGCCCGGTTGAGGTCCGTGGCCGTGACGAAAACCCGATTGTCGGCCGCTTCGAACAGCACGTTGTTGATGATCGGGATCGGCCCCGTATCTGCGTAGCGCGCCACAAACGACAGCGCGGCTTGCATGGGCTCCCGTTCGGCGCGGAACCTCATGCCGTCCTCGCGAGCATCTTGACAACCTTCGGATTGAAGGCGTCGTTGGATATGTCCTTTAGAAGGTCTAGTGCGGCGTCAGTCTCGCCGGCGGCTATGTGCTCAGCCAGACGCCGCACTTCCGCTTCATGCCAATCGGCACTGTCGTCAGTCAGACGGCGCTTCTTGAACTCGTCCAGAATTTCATCATCATCGAAATCATCGAGATCGATTTCGACTTCAACGTTTTTGGTCAGCATCGGGCTCTATTCTCCTTGATGGGTGGGGGAGGAAACGAGGGTCGCGGCGAA
>CAZIWB010000237.1:0-1439 GCA_964542655.1 uncultured Cellvibrionaceae bacterium | reverse complement strand
CGTCTCCTTGTGTACAATAAAGAAATTGAAGTCTATTACGCTGGTGTTCTCGGCGCGCGCGCTGCCGAATTGTCGTAGGCGTCGCACACGAACACCGCGACAAGCCGTTCGAGGTAGAAGTGTATCTGATGATGCCAGGGCCTGGGAAACCATGGCGCTACATATTCTTGCACGAGCGAACTTTCGAAGTGACCGACGAGGGGCCAGATGGGCTGAAGCCGGTGTCTGATTTTATTTTCTCAAGCGTTGAGCGTCAGCTAACTGAGCGGTATTGGGCGCCGGCGGTTCCCATCGCACCCGAAGGTACCCAAGAAGCTCCCCCCACGGACTGAACTCCGGGATCCAGTTCTGCGGGTCCTCTACCATGGGCCTAGGCGTCCGCCCCCATGGCTTCCCATGCCCGTCCAAGAGCACGGGCTCGAATAGATCATCTCGTTCCATTGTTTCCACTCAGTAGCTCCGTTCGCATGGGAAAGCGTCGACGCGTAGGAGACACAGGACGCAAACCGTGTCTCATTCGTCAAATAGGCTTAGCTGCACCATCCGGCGCGGCCCATGGGGCGGCGCTGGCGGCGGCGTCGGCTCGGTGGGAGCCACCGGCGCAGCCGGCGCGCCCCCGACGAGCCGGAGGAACCCGCGCCCGTTCGGCAAGGCCCGCGCTGGCGCCGTGGTTGCCCCAGGGGGCGGCGTCCGGAGCTTGAGCGGCTGCGGGGTCGGCGGCGCTGTCTCGGGCTCTGTCAGGGCGGCTTCGACGAGCTCCGGGATACTCCAGACGTGCCGCGCGATGCCCGCCTCCATGGCCGGCGTGCAGCGGATGGACTCGTGGATCCGAGCTAGGTTGTACCAGGCGACGTGGAGCGCGACGGCGGCGCGGTGGTTCACGAGCTTGCGCGAGAAGCCGTTGCAGAGCCGCGTGAACCTGCGGATGTGCATCCGTATGGTCCAATTCTGCCTCTCCACATGACTTGTAGACGCATGCTCTACATCTGGTATGCCGAAGATAGGTGTTTTGGTGATGAACGGGTCGCGCGGTGGCTCGTACCGGTGATCGTCGTCGCGCCGGGCCTTGCGGCTGTAGTTCTTGACGACCTGGCAGTAGTCGACGCCGCCCGTGAACGAAGCGCCCACCGCGCCGATGTACGGCTGCCAGCCGTCCGTGTAGAGCTGCGGGATGGTGGTGAGCCGAGCGCGAAGGTCCTTGATGAACGCGCGCGTGTTCTCCTCATCGCGCCTCCCGACGCGATAGCTGATGATGAGCTTCGACGCGCTCGCCATGCCAACGAACGTGTACGCGTCGCCGAACTCCGCAGGATCGGAGGCTGTCACCCGAGACTGCTTCTTTTGGACGTAGCTCCAGATTTCATCACATTGTGCGACATGGCACGTGACGCCACGGACGATGCGATTGTGCAGCCGTTCGCACCCGGCTCCGACGCGGA
>CAZIWB010000236.1:0-1444 GCA_964542655.1 uncultured Cellvibrionaceae bacterium | reverse complement strand
GCATGTTCCGATTCGTATCGTTTTCGGAACGCCCGCCACTCGACCGTTTCACACGCCAGGTTCTCCTTTTCTTCCAGATCGACACGCATTTTCTCTGCGTCCCGTCTGTTGCGGGTCTTGGCAGATTGCGAACGAATCACCCGCCCCTTCTCGTCCGTCACCCTCAGGACGAGATTGCGAGACGGCCCGTAATCAATGACGTAGACGGTGCGGCGTTTCATTTCTTGCTCTTCTTGTCTGGTGTCCCCTTCTTGTCTGGCGTCCCCAAGGCTTCTGCAGCAGCCTTGGCGGCAATGCGCCTGTTGTAACGAATCGTGGCACGGTCAGGCACGCCACGTTGCTTGTACGCCACAGCTCGCACAACCTCGATGGATAGTCGCTGGGTCATCGCGAATATCGTCGGGATGTGCAGCTTCATGGCTGTCTCAAACTGCGTCGAGATGGATTCGAGGCCGTTGTCCTCCATGTCCTTCATTGCCTCATTCATGAAATCCAGAGACCGTCGAAGCATCCTCGTGGAAGACTGAAGCTCGGCCATGCTGACATCTTTTTTCATATCGCCCTCTGCTGATTTGGGGTAAATGGGCAATCCCTTCCTGTGCCCAATCATACAACACGGGACCAATTTCTTGCAAGCATTTTTCAAGCATTTTGTGCCCAGCCCTAAAGGACTTCCGTAAATTCCCTACGACCGTCACGGTGGAAATTCTGTGACCAAGTTTGAAAGTTGGGCACAGAAAGATTGACACTTGGGCACAAGTCAGATATGGTTGTCTCCGTTCTGCACGGCACGCGAAACGGGAGCAATTGCATGAAGTTCGGTGGACAGGATGTGCGCATTCGTAAAGGTCGGTCGTCCGATTACGAGTGCTTGGTGGAGATGCAACAGGATGGCCCGTTTCCTATCGATATCGACGACATGGCCACAATTCTTTCGTGCGACTCGTGTCTTTACGTGGCTGAATGTGCCGGACATGCCTGTGGCTGGCTTCTCGCCCGTCTGGATGTGTCTGGCGTAGAGGCGAAGAGCGCTGTGCTCCACAGGCTCTACGTTGCTCCTGCTGCTCGTCGCATTGGCATTGGCTCCGCTCTTCTGCGTCGTCTTGCCAATCGCCTGTCTCCTGCTCGCCCGTCCATCACGACTGTCGTTCCTCTCTGGGACACAGAAACGTGCGAGTTCCTGAAGCGTTCTCACGTCAGCGCAATCAAAGCGGCGCGTCTCATTCCCCATCACCGTTCTGGTGCTGATCTGGTGTTCTGGAGTCTTTCCCCAAGACCCCACCTGATCAAATTTCGCAAAGGAAGCATGCATGCTGGTTATCACGCGACGGTCGGGTCAGGCGTTCAACATTCGGGTTTCTAAGCCCTGCTCGTTCGACATTCGTGTTCGTGAACGGACACAGGACGGGCAGGACGAGATTGACGTGGTGTTTGACATTCCTGA
>CAZIWB010000235.1:0-1461 GCA_964542655.1 uncultured Cellvibrionaceae bacterium | reverse complement strand
TGAAAAAGCTTCTTACCATATTATTTTCTTTCCTCTGCGTTGTTTCGGTTGCACAATCAACAGATGTTGATACAACCTTTAGCGATAATGCAGGGCGTAACTGGAAAGCTAAAGTGCATCTTCCATCAGACTATTATTCAGCACCGAACAAGCTGTATAAATTAATTGTCTTTGTTCCCGGTGCAGGTGAAATCGGCGGCGGTTATGCTGCGTTAGATAACTATGGCCCTCATGCTTATTTAGCCGGTGGTTGGGATGGCGGCGTTACGCTTGGAAACGGGAAGCATTTCCCAATATTGGTTTCATTGGAACCACAGGATGTATTAGGCAATCCTGACGATTTTCCTACAGACGGATATTTACAAAGGGCGGTATTAAATAACATCGTTAATCATTACAGGGTTCAACCCGGTTGTATTGCAACAACAGGTTTTTCAGCCGGTGGGCATACGTGGAAAATAATGGTTACTGAAGATGCTTACGACAGCACTCCACCTTACGGCCCGTTCGATAACGCTGATGCTACTGCGGTGATTTGTGATGTGCAGGGCGTACAGCCAGATGATAACCCCGACTGGTTAAACAGAGTAAGAAACTTTGCAAACAATCAGTACAGCGGGCAATATTTGGGTATATGGGATAATTTGGATGGTTCAAGAATGATTCCTGAATTCAGCACCCAAATGAATACGGCGGTTTCAGGGTCAGGTAGAGTTATCACAACCAACTTAGGTCACACTTCAAGTGCCTGGAATGCCGCCTATGGATCATCCAGTGGAACAGCGCCAACAAGTTATACTATCGACGGATTAAGCCAAACAACCTATCAATGGATGTTAAGGGCAATGGGTGATACAACATTCGGAACGATATCAACCCCGCCAACAGTTACAGTGGATGCAAAGCGAACCATCACACAACCAATGAATGTGGCTTCATTAAATGGAACAGCAACCGCAAACGATGGTAATACAATAGTATCTACAACATGGACAGTTATCAGCCAACCATCAGGAGCTAATGCAACTATAAGATGGCCGGATCGGTTGACAAGTCCTCTATCAAATAGTTCTCAATTGTATGTATGCGACCTGGAGAATGTAGGTACTTATATTATTCAATTAACGGCAGTAGATAATGTGGGCAATTCTACATCTGCTAATGATACGATCATTGTTGCGGAAGAAACTTATCCAGCCTGTAACCCAACGCCCAAAAGTATCATAATCGATTCGAGTAAAGCATCAGGTGGTGAACTTTATTTCCCAAGAGGAACGGCACATTCGGCTTTAAGTACATGGCTACCCGGCGACACAATTAAGTACAGACCATACAGAACAAACAACCCTTCACAGCCTTATGAACTTATATCTATTGGCGGCTTAAAAGGCAACCCGGCCTGCCCGACTATCATCACTAATTATTTAGGAGCTGTTTATGTGAAAAACGTAAGAATAGGGG
>CAZIWB010000234.1:0-1517 GCA_964542655.1 uncultured Cellvibrionaceae bacterium | reverse complement strand
GCCGGGTAAAAGCTTTTGACAAGCTCACCACCCAAAAGCAACTGTTCGTAAACGAGCTGCTTAGTGGCACACCAGCTAGTCACGCTGTAACAAAAATAATGGGTGTGGAAGACAAGACAAAGGCTGAGAAGAAAGGATATGACTTAGTAAACAATCCAAAGGTGCAATTAGCCTTGCAAGAGCGCCTTAATATGATGTATCCTAATCTCTCAGAAGGCATGGCAAAGAAATTAAAGCTGATAATGGACCAGCCCATTAAGTTTGAGAAAGAGGGAGTTGGTATTAGCATTAATGAGTTTTTGAAGGTGGCTGAATTTCTTGCTAGCATACAAGGGTGGAAAGCACCCAATAAAAGCTACAATCTAAAGGCCACAGTTGGTAATTTTAAATGGCCTGGTTCTAAATAGCGCTGCAAGCAGCGCAGTCGGATGCAAGTGCATCCTCTAGTACATAATAGATTACGCATACGAGTGGCCCTCATTTGAACGTGAGGGCAAATGACACGCATAGGAGAAGTACAGTGGACTTAGTTGGTAAGGTTAAGCAATTATTACTCACCTATAATTCGCCGCGCTATCGAGATAGACGCGGGCATCATGCCAGTAGTGCGCTTAAGTGCTTACGGGACCAATATTGGGAAGCCAAGGGCGAGCCGATCACCAATCCAACAGACCTAGTTGGGGAGCTGGGCTTTCTCGTCGGTAATGCCGTAGAAGAGCGCCTTGTCAGCAATGTTTTCAGTATGCTGCATGTTAATGGAGTGCATCTCCTAGGCACTCAAGTAAGCGTGGGCGGTAGTGATCCTGCCTGGGACGGATATGTCGACATCCTTATCGGTGTACGGACAGAGACGGGCAGTATCCAAAAGTACGCGGTGGAAGTGAAGACTAAACGCGGGTTTGGTGCGGACATGCTCTATAACGGAGAGCCACCCGATGATAACTATCTTGCACAGCTTGGCCTGTATCTAATGGATTTGCATAGGAAGGGAGTTACCAGATTTGGTAAGCTTTTTTACCAACTCCTTTCCAATGAGAATTTCGGTAAGTTGGTTGTTTTTGATGCTGAGTATCTGCCAGATTCGGAAACCATTCGCATCTTTAGAGTGAGCTATTCTGACAAGCCCTCTATGGAAGTGGAATACACTCTCAATATTAGAGAGCGGGTGCTAGCTCGTTGGAAAAAGCTTGATTATCATCTGTCGACGGACACCGTGCCAGAGCCTGAGTACTTTTATAAGTATCCTCTCACTCCGGAATATCTTCGAGGCATTCCTACTCATGATTTAAAGAAGGCATACCGGGGAGAGAAAATCCTTGGCGATTGGAACGTTCGCTATTCCCGCTATTTCGATAAAATTCTCGCCCTATCAGGCGATAGCCGTGAGTACACTGAAGCAGAACGTGCCCTTATCAAGGCGGAGCATGACACTCGCCTCACGCCTAAGGGTAATAAAGTGCGCCCACTGAAAGACAGTGACCAAGGAGGCGAAGATGCAGCGTAAAAAAGTAAAAACC
>CAZIWB010000233.1:0-1547 GCA_964542655.1 uncultured Cellvibrionaceae bacterium | reverse complement strand
CCAGCGCACAGGATGGCCGCCGACGTCACAGGCCCGGCATCCCGGCGGGGTCCCACGTCTCCGGCCGCTCGAGCAACGCGACGGGGCGGCGCAGCGGTGGCGGCCTTGGGATCGCGGCGCCGGGAGCGAACTGCGGCGGCGTCGCCCGGACCGGTCTCGAGACGGCGGACGGCGCGGCAGAAGCGCGCGCCTGTGGCCGCGGACGCAGCACGCCGCACGATTGGGCGATCCGACAGATCCGCTCGTAAGCGTGGGGACCCGGCACGAGGTCAGGCCGCTTCGCGAAGTGGGCGCGCTTACCGATAACCCAGGCCCGATCGCGTTCGGCGAGGACGACACCAGGCGCCATGAGGCGGTCGATCATGCGCGTTACCCATCCGCGAGGGTCAGCGCGAAACGCGGGCGACGTGGGGATAGCTTTATCCATAGGTTACTCCTAGGGACAGTCTGTCCCGTCCAGTCGAGCTCGTCAATCCGGACGGCAGAGCTACGGTTTCTCCCGCGCCGATGTGTCCGGCGTGTTACACTCCAGCGGATGAGCCGCCGAGAGCGCGACGGGGATGCGGAGAGAAAGGCGTTGGTTGAGGACGGAATGCCCCGGCCGTGGTCGAGCGGCCTGCTCCCGTCCTGGCCGGCGTCGCCGCTCCGGACCGAGGAGGACATCGAGCGCGACCTGACGGCGGCGCAGCGCCGCGCCGAGCGCCTAGTCGACGTGCTCCAGGCGCTCGCCCCAGACGACCCGCCGCCCACGCTCCCCGATGCCGACGAGGGCGCGCTTGTCGCGCTCGCGGTCGTGCTCGAGGAGCGCATCGCGCGGCGGGCGAACGCCCGCGGTCATCGGTTCGCGAGGCGGGATGCTGGTCGCCCGATCGTGTGCCCGGCGTGCGCGCGGCCGATCGATCGCGCGGCCGAGCCCTGCCTCGGGCGCTAGGGCGGGCGGAACCCGATCCGCGGCTCGCTCTCCTCGTCGGGCTCCGTATCGAGCTCCGGCGCCTCCCGGTCGAGACGCCGCACGGCGGCGCGCACGGCGGCGATAGACGCTCGATCGCGCGCCTGCTCAGAGCGCAGCGACTCGACGGCCGCGCGCAGCGTCGCGAGCGCCGAGCCGGCCGCGCCGGCCATCACCGCGACCGCCAGGAGCGCGATCGTGGAGATGATGACCGCCGCGTCCGAGTTCACTGGGTGGTGGGCGCGTAGGACGCTGCCCGCGAGCGGGAGCGGGCTGTGGGGGTGGTCCTGGAGTCCAGGATCATTAGCGCCGGCTCGAGCACGGCGCGCCGGCTGATGATCTCCGGTTTCGGCGACTGCCCAGGGAGCTCCAGACGTCCAGCGCCGCGGCGCGACCTCGGAGCGGCCTGCACGCGCGGCGCGGGGGGCGGCTGCGATGCCGGGGGGTCCGCGGGCGTTGTCGGCCGGTCGGTGTAGTCCGGCGCCTCGACGGGCACGGACGGGTGCAGCGGTTCGCCGGTCTCTCGGCGCGGCGGCGGGGGTGGCTTCTGCGGGATCACGTTCCGGGCGTTATGCATGACCAAACGATCCGCGAAGAC
>CAZIWB010000232.1:0-1549 GCA_964542655.1 uncultured Cellvibrionaceae bacterium | reverse complement strand
TCACGGTCTATACCCGCACCGGCAACAGCTATACGCCGGGCCAGTCCTACGCCACGGAAGCGGAAGCGCTGAACGAGGCGAAGATCAATGAGCAAGCACTGGTCGTGACCGCCGCCTATTCCAACAATGCCCCGGCGCAGAACATGGCTATCGTCACCGACCGGAGCGTGCCGACGAAACTGGTCGTGCGCAACGGCTCCAACCAGATCGCCTACGTCGGCTTCAACAACGAGCTGAATGTCACCTACGACAACGGGCAGTACGTCGTTGGCGTCAAGAACGGCACTCGCTACACCCCGGCAGGCAACTACAGCACCCTCGATGACGCGATGAACGCGGCAGAGCAGAACTACCGGACGATGGGCGGGGGCACATTGCCGGCAAGTACGAACGTACCGACCGGGGCAGTCCCCGTTCAACCGCCGCTCGCGCCGAACGCGGCGACCGGCCCGCAGGTTTCCCCGCCCACCGGGCAGGGAGCCGTTGGCGGGGGCGCTCCCCAGGCAGCCCCCGCCAACGGCCTTGCCCCGAACGGCTCGCAGATCGTCCCGCCCAACGCCATTGCCCCCGGCCCGCAGGCCGCGCCCGGACCCCAGGTGTCGCCGCCGTCGGGACAGGGACCGATCGGCCCGGCGCAGCAGCCGCTTCCGATGGAGCCGAACGCCACCGGCGCGGCAGGGGACGTGGGCGCAGTGAATCCGGCCGAACCCGTCAAGACCGTGCGTCTCTATCGCATTGAATCGAAGCCCGGATCAGGGAAGCCTGTTGCCCCCTGGATCCAGCAGGGTCTTGATGACTCTGGTCAAACCGATGTTGCCGGGCGCTGGTTCTCTGATGATCTCGAAGAGGCGCTTTGGTACAACGGCAACGTGTATGACCCCAAGGACACGCGCCTTGTCTATGTTGATGTGCCGGAGGATGTAGCCGGTCAGTACCGTGTTGATCGCCTTGCGCCTGACGAAGGGAAAGAGCGGCCACAAAAGTTTTCTCTTCGACCTGAGAAAGAGTATTTCCTCCCCAAAGACATTGCTGATACGAAGCAGGAGATCGACGAAATCGCAGCGCGATCTGCCCGCGATGCAACTCCGACATCCACCGCCGATAACGCCGTGCCTGCCAACGCCGCCGATGAAAGCCCTGTTGCCCGGGTGGAGCGGATCACCTCCGATACCCCGGAGCAGGCGCTCCCCGCATCAACGACTGTCGCCAACGATGTCCCGGCAGGCGCGGCCCCAACGCCACGCGACGGCTCGCAGGAGATGTACCGCTCCGCGATCACCAGCCGCACCGGGGAAACGGTCGTTGATTACTCGCCGCCGAAACGCTTTACCGATGCGGCGGTCCAGGCCGTCACGACCGTTACCAAAGACCCCGAAGCCGCCAAGGCGCTCGTGCGCGACTTCCTTGCGGGCGACGAGCGGGTGCAGCGCGACATGCTCGCCTTCGAGGACGCGCTGAAGAACGGCGATGAAGTGGACCAGTCGCTCGCCGCGATGGAATTGCAGGCGACGATGGCCGAGGAATGGACCACCTCGGGGATGCGGGCCGA
>CAZIWB010000231.1:0-1569 GCA_964542655.1 uncultured Cellvibrionaceae bacterium | reverse complement strand
TCTCGAAGGGATGCTGCGCTCGGAGGCGTTGCGCCTGGCCCGGCAACGATAGGAGACAAGAGCGGATGAACCAAATGCGTAGTAAAATAGACGGAGATAAGAGTGCCGGGCGATGGCTTCAACATCCCCGGCGTGACACCTCAGGAGGTACCCTGCGATGCACCGTAATGCTACCCCATATCCAGCAGAAGATCGCCATTGTCCTATTTGCGGCGCTTTGCTCGTTCGCAGAGAAAATGAGTGTCGCGCGCGGTTCAATGAGCGCACGACGTGTGGCGGGTCGTGCAGAGCCAAACTCTCATGGAAAACAATCAATCCACAACGGATTGAATTGGTCTGCGCTCATTGCGAAAAGACATTTACGATCCATCCAAGCAATCTGGTCAACTCTGTCAACGGATCTCGAAGGCGTTATTGCTCGGCGGCGTGCCGTTCCAAACATGACCGAGGCGTCAAGAGAGTTCCATTCGAGGAATCAGCACAAGAAAAGATCAATTGCCGAACCTGCCAAAAAGAGTTCATCGTTTGGAAGGCTCAAAACAGGAAATATTGCAGTCCGCTTTGCGGTGCGCTGGCACGAGTTCAGAAGCGCGAACGGGACAACCCATCAACAATTGAGGTTGCCACTGAGCAGGCGCTTCAATCAATGGGCGTGCCTTATCGGTCGCAAGAGATTGTTCGGCCCTACGTGGTCGATTTCTACTTGCATGAATCGAACTGTATCCTCGAATTGCTGGGAGATTATTTCCACAGCAACCCGGAGATATTCCCCGAATCAAAGCGCTCTCAAAATCAACGGTACTACGCCAAACGGGATCAAGATCGTTTCAACGATCTCCGCCAACGTGGATACCGTCTGGTCACGATGTGGGAATCAGACATCAGGCGGGCAATCAAGAACGATTCATTGGCGGAGATGCTACGCAAAGCAATCGCCTAACATATTGAAGGGGGCGATGTCATGAGGCTCGTCTCCTTCGGTGACTTTTCGTTTTGTGGCGGCGCCGACTTCTTTGACGGCGATGTCTTGTGGCGCGACCTTGACCGGCAGTGGGGCGTCAATCCCTCCTTTGCGTCGCGCCCGAACCGCTCGCCGCGCTATACCGGCATGGCGATCTCGGAGCGGACGATTCCGGCCCAGTTCATGTGGACGGGCGACGGCGAGAACTTCTGGATGATCATCCACGAGCTGCTCGGCCTGCTCAATCCCGCCAACCCCGAACCGCGCACGCTGGTCGCCAAACTTCCCACCGGGCAACTGATCGAGCGGCAGGCGATCGTTTCGCCCATCGGCCCGGACCAGGATTCGCTCAACGCCTACAACGTCACCTTCTTTTCCGAGTCGCCGGAATGGACCGCGCAGTCGCGCACGACGGTGGGACCGTCATCGGTGAGCGCGGCCACTTATGGCGGGGTGGATGCGGTCAACCACGGGCTCTCCTACACGCACGGGCATATCCGGCTGGCCCCAAGCGGCGATACGCCGATCACCGTGCGGCAATTCAGCATCACCAACAACGCCGCCAAGACGCTGCGCAACCTGCCCTACCGGGTCGACTTCGGCAGCGC
>CAZIWB010000230.1:0-1569 GCA_964542655.1 uncultured Cellvibrionaceae bacterium | reverse complement strand
TTACCAATACAGTCGGCAGCAGGAGGCATTCTTATGAGAAGCGCCACGCTGCGCGCGGTCGCCATCTCCGCGCTGTCTCTGGCCCCCGGCGCGTGTGTTGAGGGCCAGGAACAGCGCGAGTGCGCGGACCCGGTGGAGACCATCCCGCCTGGGCAGGATGCGGGGTCTGTCGTCCTGTGTAGGACATGCGACCGCGCATGCGAAACCAGCGACGATGCGTGTGTAAATATCGACGAAACGTGCGAGCTCGGCGGAAAGACTGGCAGGTGCGTCGCGTGCTGCGATGGCTTCACAGTGGCAGTTCGGTGCCACCTGCCCGAGTAAATAGAACAGGAATGCAAATGCGCATTATCATCGACGCTAATACCATGATGGTATCCACATGAAACCGCACGCTGCATTGTTCGTGTTCTTGCCACTGCTCGGATGTGGAGACTTGGACGAGCGAGCGCCGGCACGTGGGACGCTCGCCGATCCTGGCGCCGGCGCGTCATCCGGAGATGCCACATGCGACGCCGACATCGTCGAAACGACGCTGCCTGGACAGCACGGAACGGATGTGATCGCGCTCTGCAAATCCTGCGACCACGGATGCGACGACGCGGGCGACCCGTGTCCCAGATACGGAGACTCATGCGATCTCCGCGGAGCGCGCGGGGTATGCGCGGCATGCTGCGACGGACAGGACGGCTCTCTCCGGTGTCACCAGATCGACTGATATGCGCCGGCGCGCTCGCGCCCGTGCAGGTAATTGCTTGGCCATTAGAGAGACAGGAGTAAACGATATGCGCTCGATCCTCATCGCGACGTTGTCTATTGCGTGCTTCGCCTGCGATCATACGATTCCCATCGAGAGGGAGCCGCTTGGCTCCGAACCGCAGGACGTTGACAACGCCGGCACCAGCGGGACTCGGCTGAAGCGACGTGTCTTGACGGCCGCCGACGGCAGCGTGCAGTCCCTCGGTTGGTTTGACACCAAGCGCCAGGAGACGTGCGCCTTTCGCGCCGGCCCCGACGGCGTGCAGAGGTGCATGCCCAACGAGCTCGTTTCCGACAGGCTCGGTATCAGGAGCAGCGATCTCGTGGTCTACACCGATGACGAATGCTCGACCGCCGTCTACGTCGCTCTCGTGCCGAGGACCGGCGAATGCGGCGAGCGGCTTCGCTACATCTTTCAGAGTCCCGACTCGCAAGAGAACTGCCCCGGAGATTACTACTACGTTTACGAGATCGGCGAGGAGACGACAGCGGGGAGCGGCACGCTGTACGTCAAGCGCGAGTCCGGGTGCCACATCTTCAATCCGCAATCCACGGACTACGTTTACCGCGCGACTCAGGTTCCCGCGGACGCGTTCGTGTCTGGCGAGATTACGATAGAGTAGGCGGCTCATGTGAGAAGTGAACTGTAGGTCCCGCTCGCCGTCGCTCCCCATATCTTCATATTGCGGTCGTTGTCCACGGCGTGGTGAGAAATCTCCACGCCGTATCGATACGCCCTGTCGATCGTAGAATTTGACGTGACCGTCAGAGTTTGCGCCAGAACGGTCGTGTCAAAATTACCTGTCGTGT
>CAZIWB010000229.1:0-1575 GCA_964542655.1 uncultured Cellvibrionaceae bacterium | reverse complement strand
GTCCCTGTAAACGGACAAACTTAAGGCTGTTGTTTCAGTCACCGTTAAGCCACTCCGGCAACGCGTTCGAAGTCGTATGCCCATCGGGCAAATTTTGCCCTCAGTACTACGCCCTGAGAGACGGCGGGTCTTGTGAGGCTCATGACTTCCTCGACCATCCGGGAGATCTAATTCATCCTCCAGCATGCGAGAGAATGAACCGAATAACCCGATCCCTTTCGGGAAACTGGGAGCGGGTGATGGATTTGAACCATCGACCTTTTGGTTATGAGCCAAACGAGCTACCGGACTGCTCCAACCCGCAATAGGTGCCCCGTATCGCCGGGGCCACGCGAGCGGAGCTTATGTCGGCTGCTAGAGTGTACGCTGTTCACCCTCTCAACCCGTGCCGACTTAGGGATGGAGCCTAGGCGAATGGCTTCCATCAGTGCTGCACCTCGTGAGTACATCGCCGCACCAGCTGTGTGCCCCTTTTCGGGGAATTCATTTGCCCACCCTATCCGAGATTCCGCTAAGCGGAGGAACGGAGTTACTGCTAGATCGAATAGCTGATGCTCGGGGGAGCTGAGCGTCGATCAAGGGTGAATGTCGGAGTGGGCTTCACCAATCTGTCGTGAACATAAGCCCCAATCCCTGTCTGCGTCAACACCCTTTCTTAGGTTCCGATTAAAGCGGTCACTTTGCTGATTTGCGATGCAAAAGAGTATCACGATCAAGAAAGTCGAACTCTTCAAGATCCCTACCGAGATCGATACGTACGAAGAGCCTAGCTTTATTCAAAGGCAAGAAAGCTGGGTTCCGATGGTACTGTTTGTTTGCCTGAAGAAACAAACCATCTCGCTTTCTTTGAACGGCTACAAACTCGTCATCTGTCATCGGATGCCCTGCTGCCTGAGGATCTCAAATAGAGCGCCTCTCATTTTGGATGAAGCTTGTCGGAGTTGCCTCTGTTCATCAATGACCATGCCTTTAAAAACTTCATGCTCAGGTATTCGCTCTCGCAATCGTTCTTGTTCAAGATAAAGCTTGCGACATTCTTCTTGATAGTATAAGGCTCTAAGACGGATCACAAGCTGGGTCACGCTGCGTCTTCTTCCTCGTCTTCTTCCACAGGAGTGGTGACACCGGCTTTGATTTTGGGCTTCTTCGGATAGAAATCATCGACCATTTTTTGCGCACGAGCGATGTAATAATCGTAGTCGACGTCTTCGGGAACCTTATCAGGTAGAACCATGCAGGGTTTACCGCCCTTAGACCGCGGCACGTTGTACCCGTTTTTGGCGTTGATGATTTCGTCTGTCACGCCAACTGCGTAATACCAACGAATGATTGAACCCAAGTACTCGCCGTTCTTGACCGCGCCGCCTGTCACGCGTCGAACTTCAATGAACTTCCGAACGTCAGCGCACTCGCGGATCGTCTTTTCGAACGGGACACCCTCAGCCAGGTACATGATAACCGCTTCGCAGCAGACGTCACATGTTGGGTTCCATTTGAGTGGATACACATCGGTCGTCTTGCGATATGCGCCGATTGCTTTTGCGTACTGCCAAGCGCCCTTTTCTTTTGTGTCTG
>CAZIWB010000228.1:0-1579 GCA_964542655.1 uncultured Cellvibrionaceae bacterium | reverse complement strand
CTATCACCTCATCGTCATCGAAGATGTACGGCTGCGCGCTGGTGTTCGTGAACGTGACGCGCGTGGTAGCGAACGTCTCTCGGATGCGCCCGGCCTCGATGCCGAACAGGTTGATCGCCAGGAGCTCAAGCCACACCCCCGACGCGTAGTCGAGGAGCCCGCCGCGGATGGCCTCCGCGTTGATCTCGGTCGCGGTGTAGACGATGGCCGGCACGGCATCGAGCGCCATCTTGCGCAAGCGAGAGAGCCCCGGTAAGCGCGACACGTAGAAGCCGACGACTTCGCACGCCGCGATCATGCTGTTCTTGATGTCGGCAATGCTCTGCCGCGCCATCAAGCTATCAAAGTCGACGCTCATGTGCCGTCAACTCTCTTTGATGCGAGCGCAAGATCCGATACTGGAATCTCTTCGGCGTAGAACAGTGATGAGTTGAGGTTATTGACTCGCACGCATTCTCCGGCGGAGATAAGATATATGTAATCCGCGCCGGCTAAAGTTTCTCCAAGACGAAAGGCGCGATTACTCTTGACCGAGCACGCGGCGTCCTGAGCCCGCTCGTATAAGGTGGCGAACCTGGGGCTATCGTCGTCGCACTCGGGGACGTTCAGTAGCGCCACGGAACAGGCGGCGTCGACAAAGCTCAGTCCCGCGGCCCACGTCAGAGGGAAGCATCTCGTGGTTCCGTCGATCGCCTTGTGAAACGAACAGTGGAATCCAAGCACGGAGTCGTACGCCTCTGGCCTAATAAACGTCGACCCGTCGTCGCCGACGTACGACGAAACCATGAGACGCGTCCCGCTTGCGCTGCTAGAGCCGCCGCCATCTCCGGGGGCGCCAGCGCCGGATGTGGCGGCGGGCACGTCGCCACCATGGCCGGCGGCCCCCCCGGACCCGGCGCCCGACGTCGCGCCATCTCCTCCCGCCCCTGCCACGCCGGACGACGTCGCGCTCGACGACGACGGTTCCGGCACTATCCGCGGCGGGTCACTCGTCGGCTTGCTGCATCCGGCGAGCGCCGCTAGCGCTAGAATCGAAAGGCGAATCATACGCGAACCTCGCTTCTTCCTTCATCTATGACAGCAGGATCGGTGATTGCGTGGATCGAACTAGGAGAGACTGACAGGGCGCCTCCGAGAAACGTTATGATCCACGACGTCTGCGCCCCGTTGGGCGTGGTGAGCGTTATGTGTACGCCGCCGGGTGGCGCGGTATTGGATATGACGAGCGTCGCCCCGCCGCGCCCTGCCGGCTTGGCGCCATTCGCGAGCACGACTTGATCCCCGTCGAGCTCGGCCACGCGCGGGATCGATGTTGAGCCGGCGATGGCCGGAGAGAACCCGACGATGCACGCCGCCGAGGCCACGGGGTCTCCGTCTGCGAACTGGATCAGCACCTCGGATCCGGCCTTTGGCTCGCAGCGTCCGCCAGCGATACCGGGCCAGACGTGGACGCCGTCGAGCTCCGGAGCGAGGAGGGAGCGCACGGGGGCAACCCGGATGCGCCCGTCCTCGTAGACGTGCTTGACGACGTACCGGTACAGCGTGCGCGCGCTGACGTGCGGGCCGAGCACGCGGAGCA
>CAZIWB010000227.1:0-1581 GCA_964542655.1 uncultured Cellvibrionaceae bacterium | reverse complement strand
ATGCGACGGTCACGCGCGGCACGAAGGGTCGCGTCGATGCAGCCAAGGATCTGCTGTCGCTGGCCAACGAGTTCAAGGCCGCCGGCGCATGGTGCGCCGGGATCATCATCGCGAGCGATCTCGCATCGTTCGACCCGCTGGGCTCTGGCGCCGGGTACCCGAACGGTCACTGGTACCGCTACTCTGACCCGACGACATATCTTCCGGTTCGCCTCAAGACGGCCGAATACTTTCACGACCAGCGACGCCCTGGAGCATGACATGGCCTTCCCCCCGTACACGCCGACGCCCACCAAGATCGTCACGCTCTCCCGCGCCGACGGTAGCGAGCCGTTGCAGGCGGCAACCACGAACGTCAGCCTTGAGCAGCTGGCCGACGCTGTGGCGTATTGCCAGGCTCGCGTTTGCTTGGCATCTTCGGCGATATGGTACCGTGACACCGAACCGCCTAACGTGCTCCAGTTCGGCAGCACGAGCTACGCGACCAACGTGTCTGATGCCACAGCGTTGACGTTCACCGTGGCCGGTGTTGTGGCGGGCGACATAATACATGTGGATGCGGCCATGGGCGTCATCGTCCCACCGACGAACGTAACCGCATCGATCAAGATCGGTGTGACGCACGGAGCCGGCACTGAGTACTACGCGCCGGGACTGAGACAAGTTGGCTCGTCGTCAGTTCAGGTAATTGATCACGTGAGCTTCGCGTCACGATTCGCGGCCACTGGCTCAGGAACTACTAGGTTTAGGGTTCTCGGGAAATACGCAGGCGCCGGCGGCACGTTCTACATATACGACAATGCAGAAATCCGCGTGTCAGTCTTCAGGGCCTGAGTGCCGATCCAGCGGCTCACATTTCTTGTCCAAGCAGATGCCAGCCCCATGGTCGCACAAGGCGCCTCCGGCAAGCGGCGCTAGGTTGCACCTACCCCAAGCCTTCCCGTAGTCCTCATCTGTCGTTTGTATTTGCTGGCACCAGAATATGGCGCAATCTGGATCTGACGGGCAATCGGCTGCGCCTTTGCAGAAAAATGTTTCTGTGGACACAACGTGTACCGTCTCCGTGTCTCCACCGGACGACTCCGCCATTGCTACACACGATGTGGCCATGGCCGCTAGACCGATCTGAAAAACGAAGTCACTCAGCATACGCGCCTCCTGGGAAGTGGCCACCATATACAGCGAACGACCTACATGGCAATATGGATCACGGTATATCCAGTCAGGCGGCCTCTTACACCAGGAACGGTTGAATCTGCCCGGCGCCGGTGATACGCGAAACCGTTGCGCGGAGGTTTCAAATGCGAATCGAAACGTGGATGACGGTGGCGCTCTCGGCGGCGTGCTCGTGCGGGGCGGAGCCCGAGATCAGCCAGCCAGCGGCGGAGGTTTCTACGGGCGAGACCGCGTGCTTCGTCCTGGACGCGGCGACCTACAACGTGGCCGCCGACGTCTGCGAAGAGCAGGCGCCCGGCACCGTCGCGGCGGCGTGCGTAGGGGCGCCTCCGCCGGTTGACCAGTGCGCCCCGTTCCGCGTCCTCTACCGAGCGCAGGGCGAGGAGCGCTACTACTGCTGCTGCG
>CAZIWB010000226.1:0-1582 GCA_964542655.1 uncultured Cellvibrionaceae bacterium | reverse complement strand
AACCAACCGTTCCGCACTCGGGAAGGTAAGCTGTAAATGGCCCTCGACACATACAGCAACCTCTCAACGGCCATCGCATCGTGGGAGGAGCGAACGTTCACGAGCGATGAAACCGACGAGTTTATCCTGCTGGCGGAGTCGAATGCTAATCTTCGGCTGGCGTCGGACTATCGACGCCGTGGCACCGCGACGGTAACCACCAACAGCTCTGGGGTGGCCACGCTACCGACCAGCTTCATCGGCATGTCGGCGCTGACGCGCGATGTGCTGGGATCCATGCCATTGACCCAGGTTAGCGTCGGGGCGTTGATCGGCCGCAATCCTTACGAGACAGCCGATGATGCGCAGGTGTTCTCGCTGCTGAGCGCGACGAGCCTGCAGGTATCCCCGGTCACCGAAGATGACTTCATAGCGGTGTACTCGACCGTCGTCCCCGCGCTGACAGGGTCGAACGCCACCAATTGGCTGCTGACGCTCGCACCACATTACTACCTCTTCGCCTGCCAGTCGGCCGCTGCTGCCAAGTTCAAGGACTATGCGACGGCTGCCATGCTCGACGGCAAGGCCAACGACATTCTCGACCAGGTCATCTCACAGGGCAATGTCGCTGAGTTCAGCAATGCGGAGATGACGCTATCGATGGTTACGCCATGATTGGCTATGGCGAGCTGGCCCCTGATGCCGGCGAACTAGAGCCAGGCATTTGCGTGGTCGCTGACGGCGTGTTGCCGCAGCGGGTGGGCTACGGCCCAGCGCCAGCGATCAACGTTGCTGTAGGGGCCGCTGCACTCCCAGATGACCCCCGCGGCGTGGTCTCGGTGGTCAAGAACGACGGTACTTGGCAGGTCTACGCCTTTACGGCGACAGAGGCCTACAGCATGGCTGCTGACTACACGTGGACCGCGCTGTCAGCCACCCTGAACGTCACGGCTGGCGACGACGTATCGGCCATGCACTTCGGGTCATATCTGCTGATGACGAACACCACAGATGGGCTCGAAAGCTACAACATAGAAAGCCCGGCCGGGTTCTCTGCGGTGTCCGCCGCAGGCGCCCCGCGCTTTATCTTCACCTGCGCGAACATGATCTTCGGGCTTGATTGCCTCGACAGCGGCGGGGTGCGGAATAACCGGCTCATCCGCAACTCGGACTTTAACAGCTTCACCAACTGGACCACTGGCGCAGCCGACTATCAGCCATTGGAAGAGGGCGGGGCGCTGCTCTACGGCGCGGACCTGAAGGACGGCGCCGCGCTGATCCTGCAGGAACGCGCCGTGCGCCTGATCCAGTTCGGCAATGCCGGTGGCGGCGCGCTCTACTCGCTGCGTACCGTGTCCAGTGAACTCGGGTCGGTCGGCCAGCGGTCCTGCGTGTCGTATGACGGGGCCATCTATTGGCTGGCAACGGACGGTTTTCGCCAGTTTACGCTGGGCGGGGGCATCAAGACCATCGGCGCCGGCAAGATTGATGAATGGTTCTTCAACAATGTGGACCAGGGCGCGCTGAACCTCGTGCAGGGGCAGGTCGACCCGTTCACCAAGATGATCTGGTGGCGCTTCAAAGCGCAGGGCGCATCGTCCGA
>CAZIWB010000225.1:0-1582 GCA_964542655.1 uncultured Cellvibrionaceae bacterium | reverse complement strand
CACGCGGCATTGGCATTCCGACGGCGGCTGGCAACATCATCAGTCCGCCGCACCCTTCATGCGCAGGATATCCGTTCATGAGTCTCCCCAGTCCAAGAAACGAACCTGTTTATCTTCAACGATGCGTCGATATGTGCCGCCGTCGTAGTTGTCAACGATCGATTGCTTGTCGAGCGCTGTCGTGATGATCGTGGGAAGCCTGGCGTTCCAGCGGTACTCGATGAGCTCTCGCGTGGTACTCGCCCGAATCGCGGTTACGGCGACGTCGTCGCGTGCCGTGAGTTCCTTCCCCACGTCGTCGAGCACGAGGACCGTTGCCCGGCGCGCCGGGCCGAACATCGCCGGGCGGTCGTCGGCACGGTCCGACGGCGGCAGCAGATCGGCCGCCGGGATGAAGCGAGCCCCCCGGGCGATGCGCACGCAAGCCGGCTCTCGACGCGCCTCGCGCCTCGACCCGGGCAACGGGATCGCGAGCCACGCCTCGACGGCCGCGCCGCAAAGCGCGGCGAGGACGGCGCACGCAAGCGACGTCTTGCCGGCACCCGAGCGCCCGCGCAGGGTCCAGAACGGCCGATCTCCGGAGCCGACTCCGGTCAAGATGCGCTCGAGCGTGTCGACCGCCGGCACAGCGCGGCTCTTCGTCGGCACAGCACGCACGCGGTCAGCGATCGGTGCGCCATCTTTCGTGACCCAGCGAAACGCCTCCGGGATCGAGTCGAGCGCGAGCGCGAATTGCTGCCGCGCCTCGGCGCGCCGCTCTTTGCTCCCGCACTCCGGGCAGATCCCTGGCATCGTGGTTTGCTTGCCGCATCCGCGCGCGCAGTCGTAGGCGCCCTCGCGCGGCATCATTCGGCGATTGCCGCGCTCGCCGGTGAGCGGATCGCGCCCCGGGTCAAGGATCATGGTCGAGCCGGCCGGGATCTCGGCAAGGCGCTGCTCAAGTTCTTGGGGCGTCATGTCAGTCGTCCAGGTCAACGAGGTCAGGTTGTTTCAGAGAGCCGTCGGCGTTCATCGGCGGCTTCTGCATGTGGGCGCCCACGCGGCGCGCCGACTTGGTGCGGTCGAACCGCGCCGGGTTGCTCGCGATCTCGCGGATCGTCACCTTCGGGCCCCACCACGGATCGGCCAGCGCGTTGTCGATGACGCGGCCGGCGCGCGCGTAATCCTTGCTATCGGCCGTGGAGACCTTCTCCAGCAGCTTTTGCATCGCACGCGCGTCGGCGCCATCGAAGGTAGGCCGCACGCCTCGCACGCGCTCGTAACCCACGTGGTAGCGCTCGATCAACGCGGCCCACTCGATGCCGTGCGGCGTCGCCTTGCTGGGCTTCGGCGCGGCTTTCTTCTTCGCCGCCTTGGGCGCCTCCGCCGCCGGGGCCGGCTCGGGGTTCAGGCCCCAGGGGTCGGGCTCTACCGGCAGAGCAGCCGCAGCATGTCGCGCCTCTGCTGCTCCTTCAGCCACCACAGCGCCGCCAGCGAGCGGAGCAACCCGGGGGGCGAGAACGACTTGAGCCGGCCCCGCGCCTCTCGTCGCGCTCTTCTTCGCCGGAGCTTTGCGCGGCGCCTTCGCTCGCGCCGGCCGGGT
>CAZIWB010000224.1:0-1603 GCA_964542655.1 uncultured Cellvibrionaceae bacterium | reverse complement strand
GAGTGCCAACCACAGGAGGCGGAGAGCTAAGGAAGTTTTATGAGGAAACGAGCTAGTCACATCGACAAAGACGACGTGGTGAAGCGGAGCCAGGACGGCGAAGCGTTGAACCTCCTCGAGGCGTCCGTGCGCTATGGGGTGGCCTACGACACCCTGCTCCGCTGGGCGCGGGAGGAAGGCCTGCCGGTGCTGAACGGGAAACTCTTCGAGGCCGACTTCACCCTGTGGCGCCAGCAGCGGGCGGGGCTGGGAGTTGCATCTGGGCAAAGTACTTCATCGCGTCGGCGCCGCGAAACCGCCGGTAAATCCTGTGAATATCTGTAGAGGCATGATTGACCATCGCCATCATCGCCCCCTCTGGCACCCCGGCCCGCGCGCCGCGCGTGATGAAGGTCACTCGCGTGCAGTGAAAGCAGAGGTGGGGCAGCCGTTTTTCCTTGAAAAACCGGCTCCAAAACAAGGAGGCGAACGGCCGCTCCTTTGCCGGCATGTCCCACAGCGCCGCCTCGCCGCTATCCCAGAACTCCTGGACCATCTCGCGGATGGCGGGGTAGATCGGGATGCTGAACGCCTTGGCCCGCCCGCCCTTCGGGGTTTCGATCTGGAGCAGACCGTCGGCGAGCTTCACCTGGCTGCGCAGGATGCGGGTCTCGGAGAAGCGCAGGCCCGTCTGCAGGGCCATGTGAAAGGAGCGATACATCCATGGCTTCCGGGTTTGGAGTGCGGCGTATATCTTCGCGGCCTCGTCATCGCTGATCTCCGGCTTTTCCTTCGCCTCGACCCGGCCGATCTTCAGCTTGCGGCACGGGTTCGCCTCCGCCAGCCCGCGCGCCACGGCTTCATCCATGAGCAGGGCGAGCAGCTTGAGCTCGCCGATCGCCGTGTTCACGCTCGGGTTTTTGCCGGACTTCTCTTTGACCTGAGCGGTGCGCCACTGGACGTAGCCGGGCGCGCAATGTTCGCGGCGGAGCATCGCCGGGGAGAGAATCTTTTCCTCGCTCAAGTACCGGCAGAGCGCACCCCACTGGTGGCGGTAAACCTCCACGGTGCGAGAAGCCTTGCCGTAGCGGGTGAGGAGGTAGCCGGCGACCCAGGCCCACGATTCGACGCCGCGGCCTGTCTCGAGAATGGAGGGCTCCGCGGTCAGCAACTCGACGCGGCGATGCGCGATGGCGATGGCGATCTTCTTTTTCTTCTGCGGATCGTCTTTGCGGATCTTGGTCCGGTTGGCCTTTTTCTTCTGGCCCGGAAACTGATACTGGATGAAAACCCAGGGCGAGTCCGCGCGTTCGTAGGTGGAGAGAATCATGGGGCGGGCGGGCTAAAATCCCGTTGCAAAGCCGTAGTAAAAAACTACGGGGTAAGCCGGATTACACCGTACCCGAGCGGGCGTGAGCGAGTCAACAGTGGCGAACCTATTACCGCTGGTTTCGGGTTCAAGTCCCGACGGGCACACCATAAATCCTCTATTGGCGAGGGTTTAGGGGCGATTTCAAGCCCTTGCTGTAGTAAACTTCGTAGCAAAGCGCGCGTCGGGACCGTGAAAATGGGGGGTGCGGGAGTGAAGCGCACCCCTCTCCAGCGCAAGACCCCGCTGAAGCCG
>CAZIWB010000223.1:0-1610 GCA_964542655.1 uncultured Cellvibrionaceae bacterium | reverse complement strand
TCTTCGCGAACATGTATCCCGACAACCGGCTGCCCGAGAGCCCTGAGCCTTATCCTGTTTGAGGTCACCAAATGGCTTTCACGCAACGTCCCCCTACGGCTGGCGGCCTTGACCCGAACACGAGCCCGAACCTTCCGATCGGTGACTCGTCGCAGGCTCACGACATACCGACCGGCACCGGCCCTTCGCTCGCCAAGCTCCAGGACTGGATCGCGTGGTGCCGTGACAACGGCGTGTTCTACGCCGACACTCTGACTGGCACCATCGCTGGCGATGTGACCATCGACGGCAACTTGACCGTCAACTCGGCCGCTGACGTCGGCACCGACCTGACGGTGGGAGACGACCTGACCGTGGCCGGCGACTCGACGGTCACGGGGACGTTGACGGTCGGCGCCAGCGCGTCCGTCGGCACCGACCTGACGGTTGGCGACGACGCGGACATCACGGGCACGCTCACCGTCGGCGCCAGCGCGGGCGTCGGCACCGACCTGACGGTGGGAGACGACCTGACCGTGGCCGGCGACGCGACGGTCACGGGAACGCTGACGGCCGGCGGTGACATCGTCCTATCGCCAGCACGGGCCTGGACCAGACATTCTCTGCGGATCTGCAACGTCTCATACGTAGACGACGACGTTGCAGACCCGGCCCCTACCGGGAACTACGAGGGTCCGGAGCGGCCTACGGCTTGGGTCACGAACGGCGGCTCGGCTAACCCGCTCGACCCGTTCTACATCCGCACGCTTCCGACGAACACCGATACGCACGATGAGCAGCATTACCACTGGATTGCGCTCGATGGGCTTCCGCACGGAGGAACGTTTATCCAGGTTGTCGTGCTGTGCGATGGCCACAACACGCCCACCACGACGGCCAAGTTCCAGATCGTTCGAATGAGCCAAATCGGCACCGTCGATACGATGAGCAGTTTGACCGACAAGTCAGGCTCCTGGGGCGTTCAGACCCAGACAACGGTCACGGTAACCAGCAACAGCACGATCAGTAGCGATTACACATACGCTGTCGTCGTGTATCACCCGATACTGACCGGCTCCGGCTCCGGCTCGTGGATCGAAATCGGCGACGTCGAAGCGTCCGGCACCGTGTCTGCGGTCCCGATTGGGTAAGCCGAGGCTATTCGATGGGTCGGCAACGCAGCGTATCGACGTCGCCTTCGCAACAGGTGTCGCATACGCCGCGCCTACCATTGGCGTCGCACGGCTCGCCGCACTTGCCGCACGAAAGCCATGCGACGTCGCATGTGTCCGCATGTCCGCCGCACTCGACGCGGCAGTCGGCCTGGTATATCGGCACGTCGGTTTCGATGTATTCCACGGAGTCATCCGTGTACGAGATGGTGCACCCGAGACACGCGACGGCAATCGAGGCAAGAGAGATCGGTTTCATAAGCAGGCCTCCCACTGCGGACTGTACGTGGTGAATGGATACTGTCAATGCTGTACGGAATTCCCTGAACGAACTTTGATCCAGCTGGAAAACCTGTGAGGAAACCGGTTTCCTTTTCGGAGATGTGACCATGACGTTACGACACTGGGACGATTTGCTTGGGGGCGGCCTCGCGCAGCTGTCCGCGGACACCGAAGCGA
>CAZIWB010000222.1:0-1613 GCA_964542655.1 uncultured Cellvibrionaceae bacterium | reverse complement strand
CATTGGCGGCCTTGGCGGCGTGCTCCGGCGCAACATCTTCGGCGATCTCGGCCTCGGCGAGACGCGCGAAGTGCAGGCGTATCTCAACGCCATCGGGGAAGTCTGGAAGAGCTACGAACGCGGCGAGACCACGGCCGAAGACCTGCGCACGCGCGTTGACGCGCTGACCGAGGAATACCGGGATTCCAGCCCCCGCGTGGCCGAGCTTGGCGAAGAGATCGTCGCGGCCGCGCAGAAGATTCGCGATCAGGCGGAAGCCGTCGGCGAGAGCCGCGACATCATCATCGCCCTCACCGGGTCGAACGAGGAAGCTACGGCCGCCCTCGCTCGCCTTAACAGCGAAGTCACGACCAGCGGCAATGCGGCCGCGACCGCAGCGGATCGCCTGAAGACCTACAAGGACGCGATCGACACCCTGAAGGGCGCGATCCCGGAACTGTCGGAAGAACTGAAGCGTCTCAACGATCTCGCGGCGATCGACCGGGCGTATCAGGCGGCCATCAACGCGGCCACCAGCATCGGGCAGGTCAACCAAGCCTTCGAACTCCGGCAGCGCGCCATCGCCGCGCTCGACGCCCGGCAGTTCGAAGAAGCCAGCAACGCCCTGTCGAACTTCACCGACGGCGTGCAGGCGGCCGCGCAGCTTCTCCGGGATCGGGAAGGCTTCATCCCGACACCGGAAACCGACAACGACGGGCGGCTCCGGGTCGGCTTCGGCTCGGATACCGTCACGCTGGCCGACGGTTCGGTCCGTGCGGTCACGGCCGGGATTGCCGTCTCGATCGAAGACGCGAACCGCGATCTCTACCGGCGCATCGAACTGGTGCAAGACGCGCTCCGGCAGGCTATCGGCGCGGAACGCTTCAATGCGCTCACCCCGGCGCAGCAGGCCGTGCTCACCAGCATCGCCTACAACTACGGCACCGGGGAACTCCGGCCGGGCGGTGATCTCGGCTCGCTGATCGAGGCGGTCCGCACGGGCACGACCGAGGGCGTCGTCGCGGCTATTCAGGCTCGCGCTGGCGACAACGGCGGGATCAACGCTGGCCGCCGGAACGAGGAAGCCGCGATCTTCGCATCCGGCGTCGGCGTGCAGGCCGGGTCGCAGGCGTTCATCCAAGAGCAGGAGCGGCTTGCCAAGCTCGCCGAGCAGCGGGCCGAGGAAGCGCGGAAGTTCCACGAGGCGCAGGTCAACGACCTGATCAGCCAGCGGCAGGCGCTTGAGCAGCAGATCGCGATCTACCGGGCGAACGGCAACACCGGGGCGCTGACGGACGCGCAGACGGCCATCGCCGGGATCAACCGCGAGCTTCTGTCGGCCATCGACTCGGCCATCGCCCTGTGGCAGGCGATCGGCGGCGAGGCGGCCAACGCGGCCATCGCCAAGTTGCAGACGGCACGGCTGGAAGCGCAGGGGCTCAACGCCGAGGCCAAGACCGGCATCATCGACTGGAAGCGGGTCGCGGACATCTTCGCGTCCACGGTCGCGAACGCCTTCGACAAGTTCGCCGAGGCGGTCGCCAACGGCACGTCGATCGGCGAGGCCGCCCGTGATGCCTTCCTTCAGTTCGCCAGCGACTTCCTGCGCCAGATCGCGCAGATGATCATCCAGC
>CAZIWB010000221.1:0-1622 GCA_964542655.1 uncultured Cellvibrionaceae bacterium | reverse complement strand
TACGAGGCCCGTAGCGAGTTTTAAGCATCTGACTGAACAATGTACCATACTTGTCGCACAACTCGTCAGTGAGGCTGGGGGCCCCGTTAAGGAGCACCCCATGAATATCCTCTACAATAGTATCAATAGTTTTAGACAGGTTCCCAAGTCTCCTTAAGCACAGATTTCATCTTACGAGTCCCAAGCTTATCTGTATTATAATCTGAGGGCATGAAGACTTCGATGAATTCCCCATTCAGTAGGATTATAGTACGATTCCAAGCACCACCATCGTTCCAAGTTGGGCCGTGGGCATGGTCAATAACTTTAAACCCCTTGGTCCCATCTGGGTCAAATCGTTTCTTATAATGATTTAGTAGCCAATCACCTATTTTCATCAGAACGGCAACTTCTTCTTGGACTCAGACTTCTTTTCTTCCTTAGGCTGTTCCTCTGGAATGTCATCATCGTCATCTTCATCAGCGTCCTCTGGGACGTCATACTGCACATGTTCAAGAACCTTGACTCCTTCAAGTCGATGACCTGTCGTGCCCTTCATGGCACCCTTCTTGATCTTATAGAAGTCCACAGCCACTTCGACTACAGAACCGTTACCGATCAGTTCATCAAACTCATCACCATCTGCATCAACTACCTGTGGAGGACCACCCGAGATTTCCCACTTCTTGCCCTTGACATTGACACCAGACTTCCCGTGTACATCTCGACGGAAGGTAATACCGAGGGTATCGTCATCACTGGAGACTTCCTTGGGCTTAAGCTTGGAGCCACTCTTGTTGAACTTGACCCAAGACTCATCGTCCAGAGCTACAGTGATTTTGTAGAACTCTTTACCACCGTATTCGTCATGATTACCTTCATAGACCCGAGCCCAGAATGCCTTACCTTTTAGCTTTACAGTCATATTTGATCCTTAGATAATGATGTCAATGAGAAGAAGGGTGATCAGTGCTACAGTGAAAAGAGGTTCCCACCGCTCATAGAATGACATGAAATTAACGGTGTACTCTTTGATCTTGTCAGTGAATTTGCGCATTTATCATCTCCATGATTTCTTGTTTAGATTCTTTAACGATTTGTGTGGCATTGTCACCACCAAACCAGATGATGGTACTCATGTCACCATAGATACAAACGATCTTACTCGGGTTGACTATGACACTAGAACCAGACTCGTCAGTGAGTTTAATGAATTTCAGAATATCTACTCCCGAATTGGACATCGCATCCAAGTTTAACATTGAGGTTTAGTAGTTCGTTAGTCTCGTCAAGTGCCTCTCTGATAACAGCCTCACACTGGTCTCTATAACCTTTCTTCACGCACAAGATATGCTCGTCATGAAATTGGCCAGTAAGTTGTGGTCTTTTCTGTCTAAGGAATGCCAACCAAGTGTCAAAGCAATAGACACCCGATCCCTGAATGAATGTCGAGAACTTATCCTTCTCGTTCCTCAAAGAATACCAGAAGGTAGAGATGGGGTTATAAATCCACTCGTCTCCGTTGACCTTCTTTGTTTTCAGAGATTGCGCAACAGCCTTAATAGCCCAGTTTCTCTTCCAGTAGATATCGAAGATTTCCTGAGCCTCTGCAAGGGTACAACCAACCGTCTTTGCGATACGTG
>CAZIWB010000220.1:0-1630 GCA_964542655.1 uncultured Cellvibrionaceae bacterium | reverse complement strand
CGGCGCCATGGGTCAAAGTTGACCCGGTCCGCCAAACGACAACATGTGCCCCGGTAAATGGGTCCGGGGGACGGGCGGTATTGTTCTGGAGAACTTCGGACCTATGCTTCTTTCGAAGCGCACGGTGCCGCGCGCATACCGCGCGCCAAAATGTTCAGAGCAGCGTTGTGGTCCCTGTCGAGCACGCACCCACAAGCACAGCGGTGGGTGCGCTCGCTGAGGCCCTTCGGGACCTTGGCGCCGCACGCGCTGCACTCCTGGGACGTGCCCCTGGGATCCACCGCCACCGCGTGCTTGCCGGCGCTCTCAGCCTTGCAAGCGATCGCGTGCAGCAGCACACGCCACCCCGCATCATGGATCGACTTCGCCATGGGCGTCATCGCGAGCCCACGGATGTTCAAGTCCTCGAACGCAATCATGTCGAACCGACCCACGAGGTCACAGGCGACCTTGCGGGCGTAGTCGAGTCGCTGGTTTTTGATGTGAGTATGGGTCTTCCGCACGAGAGCCGCCGCGCGCCGGCGCGATAGCGAGCCCTTGCGCTTTCGATTGACCGCTCGTTGACGACGACGCAGCGCGACCTCGGCCTCTCTATAGTGTCTAGGATTCCCGACTGTCTCGCCTGTGGATAGGGTGGCGAGAGACGATAGGCCGACGTCTACGCCAACGCAACGCGCTGGGACTACCTTCGGCGGAGCATCGCCCAAATCGCATTGGAAGCAGACGAACCACCGGTCTTCTTCGTGACGGACAACGACATCGACAATCTCTCCGCGCAGCGGTCGATACTGGTTGAATTTTACCAGTCCGATCTTCGGCAGGCGAACGCGGTTCCCGTCCACCTTCGACGTCCTGAGAAGGCTGAAGCTATTGTACTGAGACCGAGACTTGAAACGCGGGAAACCTGGCGTCTTCCCGGACTTGCAGCGCCGAAAGAACGCATTGAAAGCTCGATCGAGCCTGACGAGTGCAGAGAATGCTACGCGCTGTGGCACGTCGCCCCACCCAGGCACGGATGCGCGGATCTCGGTCAGGCTCTTCCCTTGATCGTACAGCGAGATCCCACGCCGCTGCGCTCGCCAAGCGTCGCGGCGCTCCTGTAACGCGCCGTTGTAGAGATCGCAGCACGCGACGAGCCACGAACGCATGGCGTTCTCTTGCGCGCGTGTCGGATGCAGAGGGTAGCGGAAAGTTCGGAGCAACGTCCGCTACGTAGCACGTCCGTCCTCGCGCGCCTCCGCGTCGGCTGGTTCTCCTCGAAGACTGCGCGATTGTGAAAATTTGGTGCAGGAATGATGCAGGGCTTGACACGGACATGGGCGTTATGTTGCTTCTCCATGTCGCTCGCCTGTGCGCGCGCCCGATGAGCGTCGCGCCTAAGGCGCTCCGGCGCTTTCCTCGGCGCTGCGCGCCTGCGGAAGCGCTCCCCGGGGTTGTGGGGGTTCGGGGGCGGGGCTCAGCCCCGGACCCCGAGGGCGCGGATCCGCCGCTCCTGTCAGCGTTTGCCCGCTGGCGGCTGGCTGCTTCCGTCGGAGACGCTGCCCACATTCGTTTGAGCTCAAACTAATTTGAGCTCGCGCCGGCGCAGCCCGAACCGGTCACGCCGATGTCACGCTGCGCGCGGGACGTG
>CAZIWB010000219.1:0-1676 GCA_964542655.1 uncultured Cellvibrionaceae bacterium | reverse complement strand
CTCGCTCGGAAGCTCGGCCCGTTCGGGCCTCGCGTCCTCGCCTTGCCCTCCCCTCCCCCTGGGCCACCACGCGAGCGCCAGGGGCGGTCACCTCACCTCCTCGAGCCGCGCGAGCGCTTGCCACGCGCCCTCGAACCCGGCCCCGTCCGGCAGCGCCTGGAGCGCCGCAAGCGCGTCCTCCGGCACGTACACCGCGCTCTCCTGGCAATCGTAGAACCTCGCGCCGTCCGGGTGCGCCTCGACCTCCAACCCCGTCCCGTCGTCGTTGGTGTTGAGCCGCTCGAGCTCCGCGCGCAGCCTCGCGATGATGTCCATGGTGGCCTCCCAACGCCGCAAGCCCCGCGCCGAGGTGGCAGCGGGGCGGGTGGCAACGGGGGAGGTCAGATGCCGCGCTCGAACAGCTCGTCCAGCCCCGCGTCGGTGATGCCGAGCCGAGCCGAACCAGGCACGCCGTACACCGCCTCGCGCCGCACCTCCGCCAGCCCGAGCCCGATCAGCTTCGCCCCGTGGTCGTCCAGCTGGCTCGCCCGCGCGCACTGCCCCGCGTCGCTGCCCGTGTTCGAGCCGAGGTAGGCGAGGTCAGCGAGGTCGTCGGCAGTCAGCGCGTTGTTCATAGGGAGAGTATGGATCGTGGATGCAGGATGGGCAAGGGGAAAGAGGGGGGCTAGCGTCGAATAGGTGGTGGCGACGTCTACCCCTTGGGCCGCTTGAACGTGTACCTGGTCCCGTTGCCGGCGCCGAAGTGCACCTCGGAGACGAGCTCCCACCCTTCCAGACCGAGATCGTTGAGCCACACGGTCAGCTGAGCCGCGCTCACGAAGAGCCCGTAGATCGCGACCTTGTACTCCCACGTCTTCATCGCGGCTCCTCCGGCGCGGGCGCATCGAGCTCCAGCCGGCGCACGAGGTAGGCGATGGCGCGCAGGATGTGCTCGTCGCGCTCATCGTCGCTTGTCGCGCTCTCCGCTTTGACGAGAGCGCCGCGCGCGAGCACGACGACCCCCAAGTCTCGGTTGGCCGAACGAGGCCACGGCGCCATGTCCCGCACCGCATCCTCGATGCGCCGTCGCGTCTCGGGCCGCATGGCGCCGGGCGTCTTCGGGCGCGCGAGCCCGATCGCGAAGGTCATGCCCACGGCTTCCGCGAGGCTGCCGAGGTGCGCTCGAGCAGCGCTTGCGCCGAGCGGCGCAGGGTGCTCGGGCGCGCGCCCGGCCTGCTCGTTGTGCTTCCGGAGGCGATCCGGGTCAGGCTGACACGTCCCGTCGTCGGCGCACGCGCCGCCGTCATGGTGGCAGAGCCAGCGGTGTCCCTGCTCGGCCGTCCACGGAGGAACGTCCTCCGTGCCCATGGCGCCGGACGCGGGCGTCTCGGGGGCCGGTGGGCTCACGGAGCGCCACAGCCGAGACGCCGGATCGCCCGCGACCAGGGAGTCTCGGTCGCGCGGATCGCGCCGGGCATGCTCCGATGGCCGCGGCGTCCAGGCGCCTTCTCGCCCGACCTGTCCGCGGAACGGGGTGTAGGTGTGCGGGGCGCCCTGTGCATCTTCCTGCGACCACCGCTCGACCGTCGCGTCCACGTCCGGGATCGAGCTCAGCGCGCCCCAGGCGGCGTCCACGCCAGCACCGTCGGGGAGTTGCACCAGGGCCACCAGAGCGAGCTCGCCGGGGCGCAGGATGC
>CAZIWB010000218.1:0-1707 GCA_964542655.1 uncultured Cellvibrionaceae bacterium | reverse complement strand
GCCACGCACAACGCGCGGATGAACCGTGCATTTGGTGTGCGCGGGGCAGGCGCGTCTGCCACTGCTGGCGCTCCAGCCATGGCTCGGCGTGCCGCGTCGGACCCGGGACGTCAGGCGGCGCAGGAACAGAAGCGGATCGCTCGCGAGATCGAGAAGTCCGAACGCCAGCACAACCAGATGAAGCGGCAGTTCCACACGGAACAGCTGCGAGCGCAGGAAAAAGAGAAGCGCAACCAAGAAAAGAACCAGCGCTATCTCCAGAACATCCGCAACCGCCACTTCCAGCAGGAAGACCGGGAGCGGAAGAGCGCCGAGCGTCATCAGGTTCGCGTTGCGCAGACTGCTCTCCGTGAGCGCCAGCGTGCCGCAAAGGGCATGGTCGGCGCGGTCGGTCGAAGCGCTGGCGGAGCACTGAAGGCTGTCGGCGCGATTGGTGCTGGAGCCCTGGCAATCGGCGGCGGCTTTGCCCTGAACAGCGCCATTCAGACGCAGATGAGCGAAGGCGCTCAGGCGTCGAAGCTGGCCAACCAGGCCGGCGATCCGTCGCTCAAGGGCAAGCTGCTCGGCGAGGCTCGCGGCGTTCGCGGATTCACTGGCAGCGAAGCACTCGCCGGCATGGGCGAGTTCGTCACCAAGACGGGTGACCTCAAGACGGCGCGCGACATCATCAAGGACATGGGCGAGCTCGCGCTTGCCACCGACACGGACCTTGGTGACCTTGGCGCGACCGCTGGCCAAGCCTTCAACGTCCTCAAAGACAGCATCAGCGACCCCATTGAGCGCGTGAAGGTGCTCAAGGAACTGATGGGTACGCTGGCCCAGCAGGGAGCCATGGGCGCGGTCGAAATGAAGGACCTCGCCAGCGACTTCGGCAAGCTCGGCGCGGCAACCCGTGCCTTCGAAGGTGGCGGCCCGGAACTGCTGCGCAGCATGGGCGCCTTCGCCCAGATGGCTGTGGCCAAGGGTGGCGCCGAGAGCAGCGCGGACGCATCGACGGCAGCGGCTCGCCTGTCCAATGACATCGTTACGAACCGCAAGAAGTTCGCCGGCCTGCTCGGGTCGGAAGATGCGCTGAAGTCCAAGACGGACTCGTCGAAGCTCCGGAACCCGCTGGAGATCATGCTCGACGTCCTCGACAAGACGGGCGGCGACGTGATGAAGACCGGCGGCCTGTTCGGGGCTGAGTCCGGGAAGATCTTCAAGGGCCTGAGCGCCACCTACACGAGCGCAGAGGCCAAGAAGAAGGGCAGCGGCCGTGCGGCAGTCGAGAAGGAGTTCAACGACTACGCCGGCGCCAAGCTCGACAAGAGCGAGATCTCCAAGCGCGCCAACTCGCGCATGGCCGACGCTGACCTCCAATTCAAGGAGGCCATGAAGGACTTCAACACGGTACTGGGCACTGAGCTGCTCCCGACCGTGACGAAGTTCATCCCCGAGTTCACGAAGCTCATTCCGCTCACTCAGACGCTGGCGCGGATGCTCACGAAGTTCGTGGACGTCCTGGTCGACAACCCGCTCGCATCGATTGGCTCGGTCATCGCCGCCAAGGTCGCTTGGGACATCGCCAGCGCCAGGATCGGCTCGTCCATCAAGGACGCCATTTCGAAGTCCGTGTCTTCCGCCGGGCCCATCAAGATCGATGGGAAGGGCGTGAACATGTCCGGCGCTGTGTTCGACGGGCTCAGCTTGGGCGTGACTGGCGCGATG
>CAZIWB010000217.1:0-1721 GCA_964542655.1 uncultured Cellvibrionaceae bacterium | reverse complement strand
GAGGCGTAGAATCGACATGACAGTGGCGATCTGTGGTTGCGCCATGGTACGCCACGACGTATCATGGTAGAGTGGGAGAGCGTGGCCGCGCATAGGGCGCGAGGAGTCTACATGGCGGCGAAGTTCAACAGCGGTCGTGGCGGCGCGGTGTGCGACTGGTGCGGCGCGATGCTCGTGGACGGGGAGCGTGTGGCGAAGCCGCACCGCGCGATCGTCGAGCCTGGTGGGGTGCTCCACTACTGCGACCACAGCTGCATGCAGGAGCACGTCGACAACGACGCAGGCATGCACCGGCGGAGGTCGATCAAGGTCGCGCAGGAGGCTGCGAGGCTGGCGCTCATCGCGCGGTTGCACCTGAAGCCAGAACTGGCGGAACTCGCAGCCGGCTCGCTCGTGAGCCGCGAGGTGAAGTAGGCGGCAGACATGGTGTATCCCGTCGATTCCTCCTTGCGCCTCACAACCCATCAGCTAGATATGGTATCGGACGGGAGCGCGCGTCTCCCTGGAGCTGACATGAAGCGTTCGCCCTACCGCCCCACGCCGCCTGTGCCCGCCCTGCTGGTGTGGCCGCGTGTCGCTCTGGCTGCCTATGCGCTAGGTCGCGCTCTCCGACGCCACGGGCCGTCCCGACGAGCGCGCGCCATCTTCGGCGCCGGGCTGCTCATGGGAGCCGTCGTCGGGGCGCTCGCTGCCCGCCCCGTGCGCCGCTGCCACCTCGAGCGCGTCGGCTCTGGCGTGGCGCTCGTGGCGGACGCGCTGCCGTGGCCGGACCGGGAGATTGCCTACCTGCCGCGGGTGGACGAGGCATTCGAGCTGGCGCGGCGGGTCGGATGCGAGGTGCGGCCGTGATGCGCGAGGGCAGGATCATGAGTCCGGGGCACGTCCCGCGGGTCTCGTTCGAGCCGAAGCCGCGCTCCGCCTCCGCTGGCACCCACGTCGTCAACGGCGACTGGCCCGGCGGTGATATCGCTGGCTTCTTGGAGGCCTTGCGCTCCTGGTGTAACTACGGCCCTTGGCATCGACCTGCCCGCACGGCGCTCGGTGGCGGCTTGCTCGCCTCGCGGACTTGGCCAACGCCACGGGCGCAACCGCCGTCGAAGCAGCGGTGGTGGAGGATCACGTCGCCGAGCGGTCACGTGTCGCTCAGGCGCACTGTCAAAGGGGAGGTGCTGTTCATCTCGGACTCGCACAAGGTGGAGCTCGTGCCGGCTCCTGTGGAGTTCGCGTGATCGAGCGCCTAGTCCGCCTCCTCGAGCTCTACCTGGAGCGCGACTCGCTCCGGTCCCAGCTGTGCGTGCTCGGTGCGCCGTCCTGGCCGTGGGAGGGCGTAGCGGCGCTGCGCCGGCGGCTCGACTGGGCGGAGATGTTCGGCTACCCGTCGACCGGCGCCGATCCGCGGTGGCTGGCGACGTTGGAGGGGCGAATGGCGATGATCGAGTTGCGCCTGATGCAGGCGCTGGGAGTTGCGAGGCGATGAGCGAGAAGATGGTCGCTGATGTCAGGATTGCTGGGAACCGCGACTTCGTGGAGAAGGTGCTCAACCTTCTCGAGGTCGCCAATGGCGCACCTTTGCAGGTAGAGAGCACGCCTTCGTCGAAGGAGCGACCGTTGACGCGCCTGGGGTCGTTCTACGACGGGCTCGCGGTCGGCGTTCTCGGTCTGTCGGCGTGGCTCTCGCTGCGACAGGACTACCTCGGGCTCGAAGGATACGTCGCGACCGT
>CAZIWB010000216.1:0-1733 GCA_964542655.1 uncultured Cellvibrionaceae bacterium | reverse complement strand
TAATTTTGTCTTTTATCGCTTGAACAAATTTTGTTTCGAGTTTTAAAGCCCCGGGTTTTTAACTTTCCGCGTTAAGAGTTGCCGGGGCTTTTCTTTTTTTACTCAGTACCTTCTGTTTCGTTTTCACTTCCTGATTTTACAGGTAGATCGATGTCGTCCGGTCTGTTGCGTACAATTAAATGTTTCATAACTAATAGCTGTTTTGTCAGCAGTTGCGGTCGCTGGATTCGAACCAGGTCGAAGGGTTATGAGCCCAACATGTTACCAATTACAACACCACCGCAATACAGGGCTCAAGTAGAAACAAGAGCCGTCCAATTGAAATGCTAATATTCGTGTTGCTATAAAAAGAGCTAATGATTGAGTTAAACCGCTACCCCGACCTTAACCCCACTAATTGATAGTGACGAAGCAGCGGTGTCAGTTTTCATTTACGCCTCAAACTGTGACTAATGGCGAAATCATTTAGGGAGGCAAAACAAAACAGGATAGAACTTGTTATTACATTGTTTATTAGCTTGCGGAAACTGTAGTTCACAAACCGCTTTCTGCACAGCATTTATGCCTTATACTTCGTAAGGACTTTTAAAGATCGTTACCACTTGCTTTGCCTTAGCGCCTCCCCCTTCGGATGATCGTAAGTTTAGCAGCGCCGCTACCTTCCCAATAACCTAATCGGATGAAGATTATAATTATTAGACGACCTGCTAAATATGTTGATTCAAAGAACTTTTTTTAAAATAGTCCCGCTGTAGAAACAGAGGGACGCAACCAAAACTAACTTTCATGAGAGCGATGCGATAAGACCAACAGCCTCACTTCCTATTGCTCTTATCAATTCTTTTCTGGCAACTATGCGTTGTTCATTCAATTCTTTTATCATCTCCCTGAAACCTCGAATACCTCCACTGGATAATCTTGCTCTGATGGAAATTCCAATGAGTGTTCCGCCTTTTGTTTTCGACAATATCTTAAAGAGCCTTTGTTCGTCGTTGCTGATGGCAACCACCTTGTTTTCCTTTTGGGAACTAATACCCAAGTGAAAAACCAAACGAGGTATCTTGTAATGAGATTCATATAGTAAGTGTTGGTTCATGTGTTAATCAATCTTTTTATAGATGAAATGGATCAGGATGATTAGAAAAAAGTTTTTTATTTCTCTCATGGCTTGTGCTTTAGTTTATGATGCAAAAAGGCAATTAGGAAATCCAAAGCGGCGATAATCAATATGATTAGAACCCATTTCATTTTATCTCATCAGAGGTGATCGTTCAGTTTTATGAACTCTCTCAAGTTTTGGCTTCACAGTTCCACCACACCATCTTATGTAGCAGCTTTCACAGAGTATCAGTATTAACAGGGTTAGTAGTATGGTAGTAATGGCTCTCACTGTTTCGGGCTGTAATTAGTAATGAATTCGAGAACCAATTCCTTATCTACGGTAATCCCTTCATCATCGTCATCTTCATAATCCCACTCCTCATCATCCCAATCATCACCCCATTCACCTAAATCATTATTAGGATAACCACAGGCACCACACTCGCCAAATTGTATTTCATCAAACCCCCATATTGCGCCACAGTCAGGGCATTCGGTTTTAGGTTTCATAAAAACTATTTTTAAATTTTTTATACATTTCTTCAAACCTTTTCAGTTCTCCTTTTGCAAACTCTCTACCTTCTTTAGTTTTAGCTTCTACTGATAGGTCAGTGTATTTATCAAGGCAAAAC
>CAZIWB010000215.1:0-1765 GCA_964542655.1 uncultured Cellvibrionaceae bacterium | reverse complement strand
CACAATCACTAGCCCCACCACCAGACTTAATCCCTCAAGCGCAGCAACCCCCCCCTCAAAACCCCATCCTATTGAACAATAGATATTCTGCGCAAACGGGCTTACCCAAGCACGCCCACGACGCCCGCGCCCGGCACTTTGCGATTCAGCCAGGCACACTTGCATAGCTGGATTTTCGTGCCGCATAAGATAGGAATTGGTTGAATCCATTTGCGTAAAAAGAGCCAATTCGAGAGACAGGGACGATGCGCGAGACGCTTGTATTTGTTTAAGATCAAGTAAATCCAATCCACCATCAATGCAATAACCTCGCCCTTTAACGGAAAGCAATTTAATGCCCAAAGCTTCCAGCTTTTGCAAATGCTTCCAAACAGCAGCGCGACTGACCCCCAGCAAAGCCCCCAATTCCTCACCCGAATGAAATTGTCCGTCAGCCAGCAAATCCAATATCTGCCGCAGAAAACCTGCATCCAGAATATTATTTTCCACCATCAGGAAGGCCCGCCAAATATTTGCGTTTATAACGTGGACCAAGACTGGTTAATATTTCATAACCCAGCGAAGCATTTTTTTTATGTAAATACTCCAAAGAGAGTGATTCATTAATCACTTCTATGTTCTGCCCCAGCAGTTGCTCGGCTGGCAATGAGAGTGAAGAAATATCAAACATGGTCGAATCCATCGACATGCGACCAACAGATTTTACCAATTGCCCATGAACGTACCCTTCCACTTGCAGCCCCACTGTACGATGCAAACCATCCGCATACCCCCCTGCCACAACCGCTATACGCGCCCCATCAGGCAAAGTCACACCGCTACCATAACCTATGCCAGCCGGAGCATCGAGCGTGCGCACCTGTACTATGGGTAACGATAAGCGCAAAACTGGTTGCATGGGATTGGAATTATTTGGCACAGGATTAATGCCATAAAGTGCAGCACCCGGGCGCAATAAATCAAAATGCCAATCATCGCCTAAAAAAATACCGGAAGAATTTGCCAAACTAAATCGCAGCTTGGGTACAAGAGGTTGCATTAGTTTTGCGCAATACGAAAATCTATTTAATTGGACAAGATTAAGCGGATGGTCACGCTCATCGGCGCAAGCAAGATGACTCATAAACAAAACAGGATTAAGGGCACGCAATAAATTAGCATTATTGGCCAAACTCTCGAGCTCACCCAGATCGAGCCCAAATCGTGTCATACCCGTATTAATTTTTATTGCAGAAGGAGCGGCAGAGCCGAAAACAGAATTTGCTTTAGCCCAGTGTTCTATCGCAGAAAACGAACAAAGCACAGGCCTTATGTTCGACTCAACCAAAAGAGACTCATCACCAGCATGAATGCCACCCAGCAAATAAACAATTGCAGCCTCAGGTAAAAAGCTCCTGGCAGCAAGGGCCTCATCTATTGATGCAAAAAAAAACTCCCTGCAACCAACAGCATAAAGTGCATTACCTACTGCTGCCGCACCTAATCCATATGCGTTCGCCTTGATAACGCCAGCAACGCTCCTTCCTGTACCAATAGTTTGTAGCTTCAACCAATTGGATTGGATAGCAGCAAGATCAATTGTTAACACAGATAACACCCTGATGATTTAATTGGCAGACATCTAAGCAGAGCGCCAACACAAAATCCACTGCTATCACATGCGCAAGCCAATCGAAAGTCAGTGCTGTGAACTTCAACCAGGAAGCAAAATAAAAAATCCCTGCCAGTTACCTGACAGGGATTTGGATTAGAAGCTTGACGATGA
>CAZIWB010000214.1:0-1766 GCA_964542655.1 uncultured Cellvibrionaceae bacterium | reverse complement strand
GCCTTCATCTTGAGCGCTTCCGCTGCCGGGTCAGACTGCGGCTGTTGGGCCTGCGTCTTCATCTGCTCAACGAAGTCGTCAATCGATGCTTCCAACTGACGACCGGCGCGGAATGGCGACACTGCGAACTTGAGCACCTCGCCTGCAAACTCAGATGCTTGCGGCTGGTTCTGTACCATCGGCGCAAGCTGGGCCAATGCCGTACCCATCGCGGTCAGAAACTCGGTCGTGCGCTGCTTGGCTGCATCCTCGTCGGCCTGGATTGTCGAATCCGTCTCGATATCCAGTGCGAACGGGCGAAGGCGCTGATCCTTGAGGAATTCAAACACCTGCTCGATTGTCACGGTCTGTGAAAGCTGCTGCTTCTGCTGCTGAGCCTGACCAAGCATCTGCTGCGCCTGCTCGGGGTTCTGCTGCGCTTGCTGCACCAATTGAGGATTGGATGCGGCCTGCTGGATCTGCTGATCGATCTGCTGTATCTGACCCTGAATTTCCTGCTGGCTTGGTGCGCCCTGATATTGCGAGAACAGTAACAGCGACTCCGGCGTGAAGTTCTCCGCCATGATCTCACCGGCAATGCGAGCCGTGTCACGCGCAATGCGGACAATCTCTTCCTGCCTGTCGCGAATGCGGACTGAACCATACTGGCTCTTGAGTTGCTGCGCACCTAGCGTTTCATTCGGATCACTGGCGCCGCGCATGATGTCGCTCAGTCCGGTAATCTGATAGACATCCTCGATCATCTGCCGGCGAAGCTCGACCAGCGTCTTGATGACGACTGCGATCTGCTCGATCGGCATCCAGACGATAGCGTCCTTCATGCCCGCGCCCATCATGGCAACGTTTGGCACAGGAATCAGGATGGCGTTGTTGTCGGTGTTCTTGAGCGCGGCCTCGATAGCCGTGCCGATGTCCTCTCCGCCACCCGAATAGAAGCCCTTCATACGCAGGCTTTCGGACAGTGCCGAGATGCGGGCCGTGAGTTCGTTGATCTCCTCGATCTGGTCCTTGTAGTAGGCGAAGTCAGGAACAGGGATCAGGCTGTCACGCTGTGTCGTGCCATAGGCAGGGCGCGGGAACGGAAAGAACTTGTCCAGTTGCAGGAATGGCGGCTGGATATCCAGCACATCATCAAGGCCCTTCGCCACCCAGGCTACAACGCCCTCGGTCTTGGACCAGATTTCAATCACGCAGGCCGTCTGGCCCTTGGTGATGCTGTCGCCGTCTTCCTTCTTGCGCTCGATAAACTCAACCTTGGAGGCATCAGCATCAGGAAAGCGACGTTTGAACTTCTTGAGCGTCAGGTATACCTTCTTGGCGCCCCAACCGACCTCTTTCCATTTACGGGCCGGCTCATGTACGAAATCCTTGCGGCACACATGGTCATAGCAAATCTTCTGCTTGCCTTCGTCGTCCTCTTCCAACCGTACCCAGATCACGCCGCGCGAATTGGTCGCCAGATCATCACGAACACCCTTCAGGCTCTCGTGAATGTCCTCCATGTCGAAGGACGATGACAGCGAGCGCTCCACCACCTCGGATGCGTGGCGGATAAGCTCCTTGTCCTTGCGCTGGTTCTTAAACCGGCCCTGGCATACGGGGACAGGAGGGCGGGCGTAGATCGAGGGCTTGAGCACCTCAAGGTTTGCCCAGAACATCTGCATCTCGCGCTCCTGGCTTGTGGCCGAGAGCTTCTTGAGGTCAGCATACTGCTTGTCGATGTTGTCGGACTTCTCCTGCCAGTCTGCGAACGTCTTCTCGGCATC
>CAZIWB010000213.1:0-1767 GCA_964542655.1 uncultured Cellvibrionaceae bacterium | reverse complement strand
GCAGCGCGCGGAAGAGGCCGGAGCCGTCGGGGCGCGAGAAGTAGCGGCCGGCGTACCGGTCGGCTCGCTGTTCGCGCGTCGGGTGGTCGGCGGGCACTTCGCCCATGCCGCGAGACGCCCGAAAGACACCCTCGTCCAGCGTCACGGGCGGGCGAGCAGGCGGCCCGCTGGGCCAGGCATCCGCGGGCGGCCTGGGGCCGCGCCGAACTCGGAAATAGCTCAGCTTCCCATTGGACCAGTCCGGGATCCAGTTCCATGGGTCCTCCACATGCGGCTTCGGCGTGCGTCCCCACGGGCGCAGACAACCGTCGAGGTAGGTTTCTTCCGAGAAGAAGCGCTCTGTTTCTGATTCGTTCATCCGTCGACCATGCACGGAATCGATGGGGCCGGCCAGATGGTAACGGGCGATCCAGGGGCCGGAGCGATGCACCTACCTCGGCACCCACACGCGACGATCGCCGCTGGCCGACTCGCGCGGGAGCTCCACGAGCGCGGCGCCGGCGCGGCAAATCAGCGGACGCGAGACGACGAGCGACGACCCGCGGAAGGACGACGTGTGCGCGGTGACTTCGACGCGTCGGCCGTCTGCGGTCAGTAGGCGGGCGGTGCGCTCGTTCGGTCCGGGACCGTCAACGATGGAAAGGGACTCGATCGCAAGGGGATGCTCCATGCGCCCACGATGCCGTCGCGTCGCCGCGCTGGCCAGATGGTATCGCGCGATCCAGGGTCTGCGTCCGCTCAAGCGGAGGATCGTCCGTCACACGTCGGTAGTGGCTCAAGCGCGCGTTTTCATTCATGTCGCGTCACGAGCAGAGCGTGACATCGGCGTGACCGGAGCGACCGACGGCGGCGCGGGCTCAAATTAGTTTGAGCTCAAACGAATGTGGGCAGCGTCTCCGACGGCAGCAGCCAGCCGCCAGCGGGCGCGAGCGGCACGCGAGAGCGACCCGCCGCGATCCCGGGGGCTCGGGGTGCGGGCCCCCGTCCCCCGGACCCCCTCACGGCCCGTCGTGGGCTCCGCCCACCCCCGCCGGGCTCTGCCCGGTCCCGCCGGGGCTAGGAGCCCGCCCCGGACCCGGGCTGCACACGGCTCGGGGCTGCGCCCCGTCCTCCGGTCCTCACTCCGCTGCGCTCCGTTCCGGTCCTCGGACCGCCGGTGCCATCCCCCGCGTTCTGGCGTCGCATGGGGGAGCAGGCGCCGCAGGTCTCTCGCGGGCCGTGGCGCCGATCGTGGCTGCTGCCAGCAGGCGCGCGCGAGGCGGAACGCCGGGGACGGGTGCTCGGCTCCGTCAGGGCGAGACCAGAGCAACCAGAGGGCCAATGGGCTGTCAAGAGGGACCGGCGGGTCCAGCCGATCACTGCTGCCATGCTGCTGACATTCGAGGCGCCGCCGGCCTGACGTGCCGCTGTGCTCGCTGGCCCGGTCGTGGCAGGCTGGGCGCATGCAGATCCCCACGATCCCCCCTTCCGTCCGCACGTCAGCTACGGGGTTTCTGGGCGTCCTGTTCGGCTGGATCGCCACGATCCCCGGCCTGCCGCCGTACGTCACGATCCCGGCCGGCGCGCTCTCCGTCGCGTTCCTCGGCGGCGGGCTCGTGCTCGCGGCCGACCACAGGACCGTTCAGCAGCTCGGCGCGGGCGGCCGGTGCGCCGCCTGCGGCAGGCCGGCGAGCGAGGCGACGCCGCCCCTCGGCGGCCCTCCGGACGTGCGGGAGAAACCCGGACCGGTGTGACATGGGCGTGACGGGCGCCCCCGACGGCACAACC
>CAZIWB010000212.1:0-1768 GCA_964542655.1 uncultured Cellvibrionaceae bacterium | reverse complement strand
GAAAAGCACGGTGGCCGACGGCAGAGCAGAGCTCCGGCTGATGGCCGAACGCATTCGCGCTCTCCCGCTCGACGGCGCCACGCCAGCAGAGGCGAAGCCCGAGCGCCTGGGTCCGTGGTTCCGCTGCGAGCCCGGCGCCCTGTCCGAGGCCGAGCAGCGGGCGCTCGCCGGCGCAGGCTTCATCGCGACCACGCCCAGCGGCTGGCTGTGCCCGCGCGACGGGCAGCAGGTGCTTCGGTGGATCGTGGCTGGCATCCGGGCCACGCGGGCGGATGCGGAGAAGCTCGATCGCGTGAACGAGACGATTGCGGCGATGCGGGCGCGCTCCGCCGTCGACCCCACGGCGCTCTGGCAGGCGCAGCGCGTCGATGTGCCGTACGTGCACGACACCGTCCATGCGAGCGCCGCGGCCGTCGAGCGCGCTGCCGAGGCGCAGGCGCCAACGGAAGGGCTCAGGGGCGAGGACGCTGCGACGCTGCGGGGCGCCGGGTGGAGGCTCGACGGGCACGTATGGCGAGACCCGCTCGGCAACGGATTCGTGGAGGACGGCATCAACCTCGATCTGCTGCGGGAAACCGCGGCCGCTATCCGAGCGAAAGCGCCGGCCGCCGCGCATGGCGAGCCCGGAAAGGTGACGGGCGGAGATCACGCGGCGACCGGCTCCAGCAGCGTGGCAGAGCAGCAGGGGGCGGCGCAAGGGGCGCCGGCGAGCTCCATGGCGCACGCGCTCGCCATGCTCCGGCGCGCGATGTGGCTCACGACGGCCGACAAGCTCGATGCGGGCACCATCAAGCCGCAGGAGGCGCTCAGGACGGTCCGCGCGTTCGACCCGAGCCCGGGCGCGGCAGACCATCACGCCGCCATCGCAGCGCTGGAGGTTCTCATCGCGAGCACGCCGCCGGCCACGCTCCCGAAGCCGTCGCGCGTCGAGGTCGGGCAGCGGTGGCGTGTGGACTTCCGCGACATCGACAACAGCACCATGGACCACACGGTCGACGAGGCCGACGAGCGCGAGGCGCGGGTCATCGGCGACGACGGGCGCGTCCGATACAAGCGCGTTCAGGAGATGCTCTCCTCGCTGCGCTGGACGTTCCACGGCTACGTGAAGCCCGCAGCGGTCGCGCCTGGTCAGCGATGGCGTTCCGCCGGCGTGGACAGCGACCTCGACGTGCTGAGCCTCGATCCCGCCGGGTGCGTGGCCCTGAGCCGCATTGACGGACTCGAGGTCCTTGTGCCCGCCAGGGCAGCCGAGATGCTCAGCGACCCGCGCTGGACCTTCCTCGGCCCCGCTCCAGCCCCGCAGGGACCCGGCGGCGCACCCGAGAAGATCGAGGCGGTCGAGCGCGAGCCTTCCGCTGAGGAGCCGAGCGAGCCCACGGCGCGCGACGCGGTGGCCGGGATGCTGCTGCGCCTGGGCTACGGCGATGACGCCGACGATCTTGTCCAAGGGCGCAGCGTGCGAGCCATCGCGGATGAGATGCGCGAAGGTGGCGGCCCGATGTCAGCCGAGCGCGACGCCTGCATCGCCGCGCTCGAGGCGCTGGACGGCGGCGGGCTGGACGTGCGCTCGTACGCGGCAGACTCGCGGTTCTACCCGATCCGTCGCTCCCTCGGAGCGCACGACGGCGAGACGCTGGAGCGTGCCGCCGAGCGTGTTGCCCGGGAGCGGGACGAGGCGCGCGCGGAGGCGGCGGCGCTGCGGGAGCAGTTGGCCCCGACGGCGGACCGCGGCAACGATTGGCCGTGGGTGCCCGTCGGGATGCAGGCG
>CAZIWB010000211.1:0-1771 GCA_964542655.1 uncultured Cellvibrionaceae bacterium | reverse complement strand
CGATAGTCTGGCGTGACTTCTTCCAGCGTCCACGTGCAATTTTGGACATCGGCTTCGGTCAGCTGGATGTTCATGGTCAGAGGTACTGCTCAGCGATGCCGAGGCGGCGCATGGTCTTGCCCTCGTCCTCGGGGACCTCGATAACGGTCTTGGCCCAGATCTTGTTGTCGTAGCCGACGCCAGCGAAGATCGGCGGGAACATCTCGCCTTCGATGAACGCGGCGGCTTCGACTTCCTTCATCTCGCCTGCAGCGTTCTTGGTGAACCGCGCCGGGCGCTCGTAGCCGACGATGGAAATCAGGTTGTGCGGCACATAATGGCGCTTCAGCTCCATCTTGACCGTCTTGGTGGGGGCAGCTTCAGCCACAGATCCACTCGCTTTCATGGTTGGGGAAACGAAAGAGGCGGCCCGTAGGCCGCCCCTGCGCTCGTACACACCTTTCGGCATGGGTTAGACCGCGGCGCTCCACGGCGTAGCTTCGGTGCCGGTGGTGACGAGGAAGCCCTCGGCCATCCAGAAGCCAGCAGCAACGTCGGTGAAGCGGAGCCAGGAGCCGGCAAGTCCGCCGGTCGTGGAACCGTTCATGGTCACGGTGTCCGAAGTGGCCGACGCCAGCATATTGGTGCCGCCGATATCGGTGGACATCGCCACGCCGCCGTTCATCACGTCGGTGGAGTTCGCCACCTGAACGACATGCGAGCCAGAAGACACCGTCGTCTTGACGTACACGGTGTAGACATCGCCCGAGCCAGTCGAAGCCGGTAGGGTGATGATGCGCCCCGTCGCAGAGTCGAGTACCGTGACGAGGTTGGAGTGGCGACCGCGGGTCTGAGTGAGAGCAGCGGTCGTAGTGATCGGCTGAATTGCATAAGCCATTGCTGATCTCCTTTAGGTCGAAGCCGTGAGGCCGAAGAGATCGGCAGCAACACCGTGGGCAGCCTCATTTTTCATGATGAGGGTGTACTCGGTGAGCAGCACGCGCTTCTCGGCGTCGCCGGTCTTTGCGGGCTTCTCCACAGAGTAGTCGCGGAAGACGCCGAGCTTGACCATGTTGGGGGTGATGAGGAACGCGTTGCGGGCGATAGTCGCGCCGGCGCGGGCCATCTGACGGTTCGGAACCATCGTGATGAGACCGAAATCCGACTGATACATGTCCGCCGCGGCCACGATGGTTGCCTGGCCCTTGGTCACTTCCTTGCGGAGCGGGACCACGTCAGCATCATCGAGGATGCGGGAGAACACCTGCTTCACGTACGGAGAGCACATGAAGATGTCGGGGTTGCCGCCCGCGTTGTAGGTCGACAGGATCACCGCGTCCAGAATGGCCTTGGTGAAGGCACGCTGGGTGCCGTTGGTCGCTGCCGACTGGATGCCGTTGGAGAACGAGCCCGAAGACCCGCCAGCGTCCATGTTGTCGTTGGTGGTCAGCCACGCGCGCATACCAGCCGACGTGCGGTTGGTGGCGCCGTTGCCAGAGCCGGCCGACGAAGCCTGGTTGGACAGCAGGATGACTTCCTGGTCCGTCTTCAGCTCGACCCCCTTCTTGGCCACCTGATAGGCAACTTCCGAAGCACGGCCGGCCTTGTCGGTGTCTTCCTGCGACCCGGAGATGATCACGGTCTTATCCGAGATCTGGGTGTAGTTGCCGATACGGACGGTCGGAGTGACGGCGTCGTAGGTCCAGTCGTTACCTTCCGGACGGTTGTTGGTGGTATCCGGGGTGGCGAGAGTGTCAGTCTGCCATTCGGGGTGGGTCGTCTTGACGTTCTG
>CAZIWB010000210.1:1352-1801 GCA_964542655.1 uncultured Cellvibrionaceae bacterium | reverse complement strand
GCGTTCGATCCGACGGTCCGCGTCTGACGGCGCAGCCCAGGGGGAGGGGAGGGGCGAGGCGAGGACGCGAGGCCCGAACGGGCCGAGCTTCCGAGCGAGCCCCCTCCCCTCCCCCTGGGCGGTCGGTGCGTGCGCCATCGACCTTGCAGATTCCTCTTGCCCATCCTGCGGGCATCTGCCATAGTCTGGACATGGCGACGACGCAGAAGACGCAAGCGGACGTGGAGTTCAACAACGGCCTCGAGCGCGGCCGCAAGCACCAGGAGCGCGGCGGCTACCCTCCCCCGCAGCGGGCGCTTGACCTGCCGGACGAGGTGCAGCGCGCCTACATGGCGGGGTGGGAGCTCGGCTACAGCCGCACCACGCCGCTCTCGCTCCTGCGCCGCTGACTGCCTCGAGCCCGCCCGGCCCCGTGCCGCGGCGGGCATTGCTGCGTGAGAGGTGCGACA
>CAZIWB010000210.1:0-1342 GCA_964542655.1 uncultured Cellvibrionaceae bacterium | reverse complement strand
CCTAGAGCCCGCCGGCGTCGACCCCCGCGGCCCGTGACGCTCCGGATGGAGTCGCCCGTGGCCTCGTGCCAGGGGCCGCGCCCGGTCCGCACCCACCGCCGGCAGAACGTGGGGAAGCAGAGCCGACTCACGATCTCCCTCACCTCACGCGCCGGCGCATCTCGAACGGCAGGATCTCGACCATGGCCAGGCGCGCCCGCAGCGCTCCGGGCGCGCCCAGCTTCACCTCGACGGCGAGGAGGTGCGCGCGGCGTTGGTCCGTCTCGACGGCGAGCGTCGACAGCGCTCGCAGCCACCGCCCCCACGTCACGCTGTGCCGCTCGTACTCCGCACGAAGGTCAACGGCGTTCATCGGCCGACCTCCGGACCGCCCACGAACGTCCAGCTCTCCGGCGCCTCCTCCCCCTCGCGGTACGTCGTGATCTGCCCGAACGAGCCGATGGCAACGAGTTGGCCTGTGCGCGTCCCACGCTCGACGGCGATCGGCCGGCCCTTGTGATCAAGCCAGCGCTGCCCGGCGGCGAGAGGCGACCGACGCGGTGAGGGGCCGCCCAGGAAGGTCCACCCCGCCGGCGCATCGTCGCGATAGATCGGCACGCGCCCGCCGTTCGGCGCCACCGCGAAGAGCGTGGAGCAGGGCGCGTGCTCCTCGATATGCCACTCGGCCCCGCTCATGTCGCGCCAGCGCTGCCCGGCGGCTAGGCCTCGAATTGCTCGAGCCCGGGGAACCCGCGGCGCCGCCGCCTGGGCAACGCGCGATCCATCTTGCGCGGCGGACTGCGATGTGCTGTCGGCGCGCGGAGCGAGCCCGTGGACGTGGGCGAGGCGCCCAAGGATCGACCCGGCCGCGTGGAGAGCCTGACCGTGCGGCACGCCGCTGGCCTCGAGCTCGCCGGCGACGTCGAGCTCGAGTTCGAGGAAGAGAGTCGACCCGTTGCCGCGCCCGTCCGGCCCCGTGGTCCAGTCGACCGTGGATCCCTGCGCGGGATCGTGCTGCTCCGGCGTGCCGCTCTTGCGCTCTCCCCCGCCGGGCGTGCGCCCGTCCAGCAGGCGACGGAGGTCGGCGGCGCACGAGCGGTGAACGGTCTCCACGGCCCGCATGAACCCGAGCATGTAGCGCGACGCCTTGCCCGCCCTGAGCCTCGCGCGCTCGGCAGAGATCACCTCGGGCATCTCGCCCGCGGCGCGCGCCCACTCCTCTGCCAGCGCGAGCAGCGCCGCGCGGTCCACGGCGGACCGCTCGGCCACGCCCGACATCGCCTCGACGGGAGCGTCGCTCTCGGCTGCCGGCTCCTCGGCGGGCCGCCCGATGAAGCGCCAGCCGTTGTCGGCGGTCATGCGA
>CAZIWB010000209.1:0-1819 GCA_964542655.1 uncultured Cellvibrionaceae bacterium | reverse complement strand
ATTCCTGATCCATCCCGCCCTGGGCAAAACTTTACCATCTGTCCTGGTCGCTCAGTTCGTGCGACTGTTCGGGCATGTCCAGTCCGAAACTCTCGGCCCAGGAGATGGCGGTGCTCCTGGAGATCGATCGACGCACCCTGTACCGCTGGGTCGATTCGGGAAGGCTCACGGCGGGTCGCACCCTGACGCGGCAGCTCGTGTTCAACCCCGAGCACGTCAAAGCCGACTACGAGCGTGCGGGGGCCACCCTGCCCGACACGTTCGCTTCATGGCTCGCCCGGCCCGTCGCTGAGCAGCAGGGGGCCGCGTGACGACCGCCGATGCCGATCCCGTGGCCGCGCTCGTTGATGCGCGCTGGAGCGAGGTCGGCGGCGATGCGTGGGAGCGCGTAGACCTCGGGTTCACGGAGCAGGGCCTTGCGGACATGATCGGCGTCCCGAACGATCGCGCCTTCCGCTGTCGTCTCTGGTCCGCGCGCGAGGCGTTCCGGAGCGTGACCGGGCGGCAGATCGTGGTGAAGGCCGGGCGCCTCATCGTGCTCTCGGCGGCGGAGCAGGCGCGCTACTCGCAGAAGCAGGCGGCGAAGGCGAAGAGGAAGAAGATCCGCGCGCTCGACGTCGCCGCCAACGTTCCGGTGGATCAACTCCCGGAGTCGGATCGCGCGCGGCACATTCGGCGCATCGAGCACATGGCGCACTCGGTCGCGCTGGAGAAGCTAGCGTCCCGCAGCCGAGATGTGCTGGCCGGGCTCGGGGAGGACATCGTCGCGCAGACGAAGGCGCGGCGGGACGAGGCTCGTTCGCGCGCAGCGGCTCGCGCAAAGCTTTTTGGACGTGACCCAAGGTTTCCCGGGTAAGGCTGGGCCTCGCCACGCGGGGCATGGTGCGGCTGGTCCGGGCATGGATGCTGAAGGCATAGAGGAGGCGACATGGCGGAGATTAAAGAGTTTCGTTGCAGGATCGTTGGAGTTCGGCCGCTCATCGTGCACAACGTGCAGTTGGCCGACCCTCTGAACGACTACACGCGCCGGATCAGTGAGCTCACGGCGATGAGCGCGAAGGCGAAGAAGCAAGAGGACGTGCAACTGAAGCTTGCGCGCATCGAGTTTGAAGGCTCGATGTACCTGGACGATCGCAAGCGCCAGGTCATCCCGAGCGAAAACATACTCCGCGCGATTCGCGACGGCGGCGCCGAGCAGCGAAACGGGAAGAAGATCGAGGCCGTCGTGAGCCTGATCGAGGATCTGGTGCCCATCGAATACAAGGGGCCGACCGATATCGATCAGATGTTCAACGCCAAAGACTCGATCGGATATACGTTCCGCTTCAGAAAGCAGGCGAAGCCGCGCGGACAGGGCGTCGTTCTCCGTACGCGCCCGCGCTTCCCCGAGTGGGCCCTGACGTTCACCGTGCAGATCGTGCTCGGCGCCGGCATCGGGGAGAAGAACGTTCACGACGCGATCGAGGACGCCGGTAGGCTCAAGGGTCTTGGAGATTGGAGGCCGCGCTACGGTCTCTTTACTCTGGATTCGTGGAAAGAAGTCAAGGGCGGTTCTGGGCGGGGCACGGCACCGTAGGGCGTGGCTCGGCACGGCGGGGATCGGCTCGACATGGCAAGGACGCTCATGCGGAACCACCGAACTATCTCGGCCTGGCGTGGCATCGCTGGGCGGGGCATCGCACCGAACGGCAGGGCCGCGGCGCGGCCGGGCAGGGCAAGGACGCTCAATGCGGAATCAGAAAGGATCTTGTTGACATGAAACTCTCCACCATCCTACGCGCCATCGTGCGCCCGTACGTTCAGGCCGACATGGACGATC
>CAZIWB010000208.1:0-1821 GCA_964542655.1 uncultured Cellvibrionaceae bacterium | reverse complement strand
CGAGGCGGCAGCGCTGGCGCAGCTGCTCGTCCGTCTCCTCGTCGGTCCCGTTCGCGGCCGTCGGGTTCGTGACCTCTACGCCGTCGAACGTGGTCACCATCGTCGTGATGGTGTCCGCGGCTGCGCTGCCAGCGCTGCCGGCTACCTTACACGTGATGCTTACTGTGGCAGTGTCGCCATCATTCCCAACCGGCGCGAGCGCGAACGGAGCCGCTTCGTACTCGACAACCCCGTTGCTTACACGAACCTCCTTAGCGGCGAAATTGTACTGACCGGTTCCGGTATTCGTGAAAGTGACCTGTACCGTGGCAAACGTCTCACGGATCCTGCCTTCCGTGATGCCGTATAGGTTGATAGCGAGGAGTTCCAGCCAGACGCCAGATGCGTAATCGAGTAGCCCTCCGCGGATCGCGTCTGCATGCACGCCCGTCGCCGTGTACACGACCGCCGGCACCACATCGAGCGCGAGCTTTCGCAGCCGCGACAGCCCGGGCAGGCGCGAGGCGTAGAAGCCGACTACCTCGCCGGCAGCGACCACGCTCGCGCGGATGTCGGAGATCGACTGCCGCGACATCAGACTGTCAAAGTCCACGGTCATGGTGCACAATCGCCCTTTAACTGTGTCTGTCCGTTGATGCCAGGATAAACGTTAACGATACAGTCATCTCCTGGAGAGCACGTCACTGGATCTATTTTATCTAGACTGGAAGCTCCGTAGTGACACCCAGTGTACCTAGTTCCGTGGCTGTCTATGTACATCTGGCTCAGGTCACGGTCCAGGCAGTCGAAGGACCAGAACGCGCTCCCGATTCGTCCTCGGCATTCAGCAAAGCGTCTGCACACGCCATCCGGAGCACATAAACCAGTTTCGCAAGGCGAATTTATCGGCACTGTAGTGCAGTCGACCGAATCCGAGCCCGCGCCAACGGAAGTCGACGACGCTTCAACCGTGGTGGTGGCCGCGGACGAGTCGCTAGACGACGCATGCCCACATGCGCTATCAGATCCTCCGTTGCCGCCCACGCCGCCGGCGCCTTGCGCGGCGCCGTCGCTCGCTCCAGAGCCGGTAGCCACATGAGACTCAGATGCGGCCACGGATCCCGCATCGGTTCCTTGCGCAACAGAGCCGTAAGCGGCAGATACGGATGCGTCGGGATATGCGTCCGACAACTCTGTAGAAGGTTCTGCGCATGACACAACAATGGTGAACATGGAAATGGTCCACCGATTCATACGAGCACCTCGTCACGCCCTTCGTCGATCACGGCAGAAGGGCTAAATATGTGAATTGGGCTATCAGCGACTGTTAGTGGCCCTGCGGAACACGTTATGATCCAGGAAGTCTGTGCGCCGTTGGGGGTTGTGAGCGTGATGTGGACGCCGCCGGGCGGGCTAGTCGGCCTCACCGCGAGCCGCGCCCCACCGCGCCCCACCGGCTTCGTACCGCGTGCGAGCACGACCTCGCCGCCGTCAAGCTCCACGCGTTCCGGGATCGACAGCGAGCCAATGACGGCCGGAGAAAAACCAACGATGCACGCGGCGGACGCCACCGGATCACCGTCGGCGAACTGCACCAGGATCTCGGAGCCCACCTTGGGCTTGCAGCGCCCGCCGGCGATGCCGGGCCACACCCGGATCTGATCGAGCTCGGGTGCCAGGAACGATCTGACCGGCGCCGCGCGAATGCGGCCGTCGTCGTAGACCCGCCGCACGACGTAGCGATAGAGCGTGCGGGCCGAGACGTGCGGGCCGATGACGCGCAGGACGAAGCGCCGAAGAAGCGAGCGAAACGTCTCCTCGTCTTCGTCCCCGACCGTGACC
>CAZIWB010000207.1:0-1830 GCA_964542655.1 uncultured Cellvibrionaceae bacterium | reverse complement strand
ACCGACGAGGAGACGGACGAGCAGCTGCGCCAGCGCTGCCGCCTCGCCCGCGCGGCCTTGAGCAACGCCGGTCCCGTGGCGGCGATCGAGTACGTGGCGCGATCGGCGCGCCGCGAGGACGGCAGCGCGATCGGTGTCACGCGCGTGCAGGTGGTGGAGGACACCCCGAGCATGGGCGACGTCTGGGTGTACCTGGCCGACGCCGACGGTCCGGTCACGTCGGACGATGCCATCCGGATCGACTACCTGTTGCGCACGCTGGTGATCCCCACTGGGGTCAACTACCTCGGCGCTGCGCCGGCCACGACGGTCACGGTCAACATCACGCACACGTCGCGCTATAAGGCCAGCGTCGGCTTCTCCACGGATGAACTCGCGGACATGGCCGAGGCCGCGCTTGACGCGATGTTCGCGGAGCATCCGATCGGAGGGTACGTTGAGACGCCCCCGAACGGCAGCCTGTACCGCGACGAGATCGCGGCGACCATATCCAGCGTACAGGGCGACGAGAGCACGGAGAGGCCTATCAAGAGCACTGTCGTGTCGCTGCCGTCTGGCAACGTCGCGTTGACGCAGGGGCAGGTTGCCGCGCGCGGCACGGTCACCCACAACTGGGTAGCGGTGCAGGCCAATGGGTGAACCCGACCTCCTCGGATTCGACGACTGCGGCCCGGACTTCGCCGAGGAAGACTCCGACACGCTGGAGCACGTCCAGCATCGCGCCTATTGGGCGATCAATACGGGCCGGGGCCAGGACTGGGAGCAGCCCGATCGATGGCTCGCGCTCGAGGCGTTCATCCAGAGCACCGCGACCGCGATCTTGCAGGCGCACGCGCAGAGCGTGGGCACGGACCTGGCCGAGGTCGACCCGCAGATCGAGAGCGCGGAGTGCCGCGTGGCGCCCGGCGAGGTCACGACGTGGACCGCCGAGATCAAGACCGCGCGCGGCACGACGTTCGCCGAGGGCACGCTCCAGCCGCTGCCGCAGGACACGGCCACGAGCGAAGACGACGACGGCCCGGCATACCAGGACCCCGTTCCGGCCGGCGGCAAGACCATCCGTCAGGGCGCGCTCCTGGGGGACAAGACCGCGTGGTTCCCGCATTGGCTCACCGGGCCGAACAGCGGGCGCATCGTCTACACGATCGGCCTCCTGCTCGACATGTCGACCGAGTGGCTCATGCAGGGCATTCAGCAGCGCTTCCCGCTCCTGTGCGACGAGGGGGCGCTGCCGTACCTTGGGCGAGACCTCGGTATCCTGCGCGGCGTCCGCGAATCGGTCGACGCCTACCGGAAGCGGCTGACCCTCTGGGCTCCAACGCACCGGCGCGCCGGCACCCCGTTCGCGATCGCGGAGCAGATCCAGGCCTACTTCGCGCCGCAGAGCCCGACGGTCTACGTGGTGCAGCATGACCCCGGCGCCGACGGCAAGCCCACGCGGGCTACCTGGAGCATTCGGTACCCCGATGGCGTCGAGACGACCATCGTGGAGCAGCCCAGCAACTGGGACGTGGACAGCGACGACCCCGCGCGCCCTGCCGACCTCGACACGCGCGACCCGCGCCTGTGGGTCATCGTCGAGCAGCCCGCGGGCGGCGTCGGCGGCATCCAGGGCCTGTTCGCGGCGCGCACGTCGGTTCAGGCAGCGGTGCGCGACCCCGACGGCATGAACGGCGCGACGCGGCCGGGCGGAGCGCGCGCTCCCGCCGACCAATACCGAGACCTCGCAGGCATCGCGCAGCAGTGGCGCGCAATGGGCACGTGGATCGCCGGCGTCCTGGTCTACTTCGGCGCGTACAGCCCGACTGCTACCGACGCGACGCACCCCGA
>CAZIWB010000206.1:0-1850 GCA_964542655.1 uncultured Cellvibrionaceae bacterium | reverse complement strand
TTGTCCATCACCCCCTCGACAATGACGACCTCCGCCTGCCCCACGCAGTCATCCAGCCCGAACGGGATCACCGGCTTGCCCGTCTCGAACCGGAATCCTTTTGCCGAGAGCGTCCGGTACTGCCGGGTCACCACCTCGCCATTGTTGACGTACTCGAACACAATCCCGTTCTTGCCAGACGGTCGCACAGGATTCCGCGTGGCCACCTTCTGGCTAATCCCCCGAGACGCCAGCCACTTCATCCCCTCACTGATTGCCTCGTTGCTCGCACTCGGCAGCGGCTCCAACTTCGGCAAGGCATGCACCTTCACCGGCTCCGCCCGCACCCCGTACTCTGCCAGGATGCGCTCAGCCGCTACCCGTGCATTCGTCTCGCCCGTCGCCGCCATCTCAAGATCGATCACATCCCCCCCCTTGCCACACCCGAAGCACTTGAAGTCCTGCTCCGCCAGTCGGATGTGAAAGCTGGGTGTCTGCTCTTTGTGAAATGGGCAGAGATACCACTGCTCATTCTTGCCGAACCTATTCGGCACCAATCCCATCTTGCTCTGCGCGTAGTCCTCGATCCGCACCGTCGCCTTGACCTGTGCAATCGGATCGGCCAACTCGTTCGCCTTCGGTAGCGCCACCATCACTCGGCCTCCCTCGGCAAATACTTCTGCGTCCGCTCCCACATCTCAGCGATCCCGCTCACTACCTCGACCGTCTCGTCCTCCGAGAGATCGAGGCAGCACCCCTCGCCCTGCTGATGGTCCAAGAGCCGCAACTGCAACCTGCCTCGATCCATGAACATCGTTAACTCGGGGCCATCCCCGCCGGACAAATCCAAAACCATCGCGTTCATCGTCATCTCCTACGCTGGCGCCACTGAGCGCAGCGGTACATCGGTGACTTCGTCCAGCCACCGCTCCTGATTCAGCCATGTCACGAAATGCGGGATGAATCCTTCCCGCCACTGCCGCCCACGCTTCTGCGCCTCGATGGCAGCAAGCATCGTCTGCACCAACGCGCTATCCGGCTTGATCCGCTTCCACGAATCCACAGCTCGCTTGCGGTTGGACTTGTTGGGATACACCGACCAGACCGCCATGAACTCATCAGGCGGTGGTTTCGCCGTACGCACTTCCGGGCGTGTACGCACAAGTGCGTTAGCACTTATTTCTTCTGTATCTGTATCTGTATCTAGTGCGTGACTGGGCGTGACCTCACGTACACGTACAGGCTCCGGCGCTGATTCTTGTGATGCTTGCTGGGCTTTTGCCCTCGACCGCTGCTTCCGTTCGCGTGTACGCTCGGGCTGGTCAGAGGGCTTGTCGTACTGACGTACACCCCAACGTACAAACACGTACGCGGTGTCACGCTGTACGAGTATTTCTAGGCGTGACAGGGCGTGACATGTACGCTCAAGTAGTTCCTCATCCCCGCCCGCGACCTCGATGGCAAGGAGGAACGGGTTAGAGCAATCGACTGTTCCCCGCTCATCCTCGTTCTCGGCCGCCATGCAGAGCAGGTTGAACCACACCCGAAACTCGGCATCGCCCAGGGTCCGGAGTTTGGCATCCTTCCGGGCCTCGTAGTACATGCGGAACCACGGCATGCCATTCATTGGGGCATCGCCAATTCCGCAAGGGGGCTATTCAATTGGGTATGGGATATGCAATACTGGGGCATTAGCCGCTCCTTGGTCCTATCAAGGTTGCCGGTCAGAAGGCTCATCGAGTTCGCTGCTCGGTGGGCCTTCGCTTTGCTCTGAATTATACCTTCTGACCTACCTCGAAGCAACGGTCATACCCCTGTACGAATGCGGGGTATCCGATGACCGGACACCCCGCGTGCTAGCCCCTAGAAGG
>CAZIWB010000205.1:0-1866 GCA_964542655.1 uncultured Cellvibrionaceae bacterium | reverse complement strand
GGTCACGGTCGGGGACGAAGACGAGGAGACGTTTCGCTCGCTTCTTCGGCGCTTCATCCTGCGAGTCGTCGGCCCGCACGTCTCTGCCCGGACGCTCTATCGATACGTCGTGCGGCAGGTCTACGACGACGGCCGCATCCGCGCGGTGCCGGTCCGTTCGTTCCTCGCTCCCGAGCTCGATCGGATCCGGGTGTGGCCCGGCATCGCTGGCGGCAGGTGCAAGCCCAAGGTGGGTTCCGAGGTCCTGGTGCAGTTCGCGGACGGCGACCCGGTAGCGTCCGCCGCGTGCATCGTGGGTTTCTCTCCGGCCGTCGTGGGGTCGCTGTCGATCCCGGAGCGCGCGGAGCTCGACGGAGACGAGGTGGTGCTCGCGCGGGGGACGCTGCCGGTGGGACGGGGCGGCGCCACCTTTCGGATCGCGTCCACGCAGCCGCCGACGCCGGCGGCGGCCGACATCACGATCTCCATCATCGATCCAGACGGCGGCGCACATGGGTGGCGCATCGTTGCCGCGGCAGGAGCAACGCCGGTAACGTTCACAGTGACTCAGATCGAAGGCGTGAGCTCCAACGGTACCGCCGTGATCGACGTTGGACGCGACGAGGTAAAAGTATGAAGCGATCCGCTATCGTATTGATGATCCTACTGTGCGCCTGCGCGAAGCCGTCGAGCGAACCGACGGAGATCGGTCCTGAAGATGAGGAAGCGTCTGCGTCCGGCGACGCCGAGGCGACTGGCGGAGCCGGGGGATCATACTCGCCGGATCTGCCGATGTTCACCAGCGCTGGAGCAGGCGCCCCGGGAGATGGTGGCAGCGATTCGAGCTCAAGCGGCTCGCGATTGCGCGTCGCCTCATACGTCGGATCCGACGGTTCCAGGTTTGTGCGCGGCGACGCATTTGACTCCATGTTGGGCACCATGTGCTCGTTTGCCGTAGCAGCCGACGGAGTGGTCAGGTGTACGCCTGGTCCACTGGCGGCGTCCATTTTCTACGCCGATCCCGCATGCACCACGGAAACTGTGTCGCCGTTCGATGAGTGCGAAGCCAAGTCACACATGTACATGTCCGCGCAATCGTACAGCGCAGAGTGCCCGTCAATGAGGCGGCGATCGTTCAAAATCAGCAACCCGAGGTTTGCCGCTTCTTACTTGAAGCTTGATGGATCAGCGTGCTCTGGCGCAGGAGATCGATGGATCGTTGACGCTGTAGAGGTCGCACCCGCGACGCTTGTCGAAATGTCGTCGCGTGTAGAGGGTATGTGAGCATCGACTTTGACAGCTTGATGGCGCGGCAGTCGATCTCCGACATCCGCACGAGCGTGATCGCCGCTGGCGAGGTCGTCGGCTTCTACGCTTCGCGCCTGCCCGGGCTGTCGCGCCTGCGAAAGCTCGCGCTCGATGTGGTTCCGGCGATCGTGTACACGGCGACGAGCGTGCACGCGGACGCGATCCGCGGAGGGCTGCTCGACTACGCATCCGGCGTCTGGCTGGAGCTGCTCGCGATCAACCTGTACGGCATCACGGAAGGTCGCATCAGGCAGACGTTTGCGACGACGAGCGTCACGTTCACGAACACGCGATCGAACTCGTACAGCTTCGCCGATGGCGAGGTAATCGTCGGGACAGGCTCGGTCACGTACAGGGCCGCCGCGTTCGACTTGGCGCCTGTTGGCAACCCAGGCGCGTCGGCCACGGTCAGCGTGACATGTACCGTCGCCGGGTCGGCGGGCAGCGCGGACGCCGGCACCATCACCACGATGGTCACCACGTTCGACGGTGTGGCGGTCACGAACCCGACGGCGGCGAACGGTACCGACGAGGAGACGGACGAGCAGCTGCGCCAGCGCTGCCGCCTCGCCCGCGCGG
>CAZIWB010000204.1:0-1893 GCA_964542655.1 uncultured Cellvibrionaceae bacterium | reverse complement strand
GAGCCCTCATAGGAGGTACTCACTTTGGCGAACCATGGCGAACGGTGGCGAACATGGGCAACCGCTATGCCTTCTTGAAATCGAAAGCCCGCTGGCCCGTCGTGCCGAAGACGCGTTCCACGTTCCGCTCGTAGGCTTCCTTGTTGTCCGACAGCATGGCGATACCGAGAAGCTGCCCAAGATGCGTGCGTAGGGCTTTGACACCCACATCGGCCAAGAACTGGTGTAGCTTGGCGTGCCTGTCGGAGCTCACAGCTTTCTGCGCTCGGGTCAGCTCAAGGATCTTCCCGTTACTCTTGGCCAACAGGACATAGACGTGATCCACCGTCAGGTGCTTGAACTTCCATGGCCGGTTCTTTTGGGGCCGCGGGAGTTGGTAGATCCTGTACCACTCGCTGTAGAGCTGCTCCGGGAACTCTCGCTCATACTCACGAGCCTCCTCGCGAATGAAAAGCCGGAAGGCCTGGATGACCTCAGCTCGGGTGGCGTCGTACCCAGCAAGAGCGTAGACAAGACCCTTGATGCCCGCCTTTGCCGAAGCAGCGATGATGATCTGAGCCTGCTGAGCGATCCGTTTCTGGCGCTGGAGCAGCTTCCCGTCCGCGTCGGCGCGAATGACGGCCTTGCAGATGTCGATCAGGAGCGTGACGTCGTAGCCGTGGACCTTCATCGGGGGCACGTTCGCTGCCGCCGGTGACCACTGAAAAATAAGGGGATTTGCGATTTTTTCTGAAAGTTCGGTGCCGACGTACGGGGCGATCTTGTCACCTGTCAGGAACTTGATCAGGTGGCCGCCGCCGCTGGCGGGAAGGCCCAACGTAGCAGCTAGACCACGCTGGCTGACGACTGCCGTCTTCTGCTCGTCGTCGAGCACGTAGCACTCAACGTCAATCCCAAACTCGTTCTGGAAGTTTCCGCGATGGGTTGCTTTCACACCCCAGCGCGCAGTGGCTGCCTTCTTCGCAATACTCACGCGGCTATCTGGCGAAAGTGCCGCCGCTCGCGCTTTGCCCCCCTTTGCCTTCCCGGTGGGGAAAAGCTCCAACCCAACAGTCTCGATCGTCTTCTTCGGTTTCTTGGTTGCCATGCAAGCATCCTCCTGTGTGCCAATGCTTGCACCTGCTGACGCTTGGATGCAAGCACTAAATCGCGCACCATGCTTGCATCAGTCGCCACTACGCAATCTTCGCCACGCGCTTGGACAGCTCCGCCACGAGAGCCAGCGTCCTCGCGTCCTGCTCCCGTAGCTTCTCCAGTTGCGGCGAAACACGGCTCTCAATCTGTTCGGCAACCTTGTTGTCGATGCGCTCGTCGATGGCTGCAAGGTAACCGCGAACCTCTCGTTCCAAGGCTTCCGCCGGGGTCTCGATCAGGTCCGAGGCGTGCTGGCGGATAAGCGCGATGGTCACGCGGTAGTTCACACGGTTCGGCGTCTTGTGCCTGGTCATGATCTCCAGACCCAGCCGACCCTCTCTAGCCTCGAGCTCCCGACGGAGTTTCCGTCCTTCATCGTCGCCAGAAAAACCAATCCGCTTCTGCGCCTCGGCCAGGCTCACAAGTTCGTTGTCGCTCATGCGGCCTCCGACTCGGCACTGAGTACCGTCTGCCAAGCGCCAATCGCCTCCTGCTCCAACCGCTCCGCCTGGTCGTTGGCCGCTTCGATCTGGTTCGCCAACTTCGCCGACTTCTTGGAGTCCTGCTCCCGCGTCAGCCGATCGCTCAGGTTTTCGAAGTACTGGCGCTCGGGCAGCCCCATCCCGTTGCCGCGCAACATCGTCTTTCCTGCCGGTGTCAGGTGCCAGAGCGAGGAGATGCCGCGCTCGTAGCCTTGGGGCGAAAACCGAGAGGCCAGTGCCGCGTACTGGATCGGGCTCTGTCGACGGAGAACAGCCA
>CAZIWB010000203.1:0-1945 GCA_964542655.1 uncultured Cellvibrionaceae bacterium | reverse complement strand
CGTACGGAACCGAGCGCGCCGCCAACCGAGTGATCGAGGAAGCCATGGGATACGCAGTCGCAAGAGAGCATGTGCGCGTTCCGACCACGATCTACGTGGACCGCGACGACGAAACCGACGTCGAGACGTCCGTCGTTGTCGACTTCGAGATCGACGGCTACGGCGCTCCCGTCGACTGGCGCATCGCGTCGGCGCTCGCCGAAGGGCAAGAGAGTCGTCCGGTGCAGCTGAGTTCTGGCGAGGCAGACAAGGCCTGCGAGCAGGCACACGAGAAGTATTGCGCCAACAAGTCAGATTACAGGTGACATCTTGAAGTTCCTTGGTGTCGACATCTCGAGCGTTTTCCGGCGCGCGTGGGAGGCCGGGCACGACGATGCGTTTTCTGTTGCGCGCAGCCGCGCCGTCAACAAGGTCCTGCGCGCAGCCGAAGGCTTTGACAGGATCGTCATCGCCAGAGACCCGCCGCAAGAGTTGCCGGACAAGACGCCTTGTGCCCCGTTCCGCAAGGCCATCTTCGATGGGTACAAGGCTGACCGTGTCGACCCTGGAGAGGGGTACCGGCAGCAGCTTCGCAATACAGTTGATGAGCTCAAGTCGCGCGGCGCTCTCTCGTTCGTGTCACCGCGCCTCCAGATGCAGGTAGACACAGGCTTTGCTTGCTTCGGTGAAGCTGACGACGTGCTCGCGAGTCTCGCGATGTGGTACCAGGAGACGCGAGGCGATGATTGGGCATTGCGTATCCTCACCGGAGATACCGATCTTTGGGCCCTCGTTGACGACCAGTTAGCGATCGATATCGTCGACCTCGACGGCAAGATCGTGACCGCCGACACCGTGATCGAGCGATACGGCGTCGCACCTCATCTGGTCCCCGAAATAAAGGCTCTCAGCGGAGACAGTAGCGACAAGTATTTCCCGTTTCGCCATCCCGAGAAGACCGATGATGGCAAGGCGAAAGCTGGCATCGGCGACGGCACGGCCGCCAAGATCGTCATCGCGAGCGACGGCCGCGCCGATGGGGACCTGAGCGGCGCCGACGGCGTTATCCGGGCCGTCATTGAGGGGCGTGACCCCGGCGTTAAGTTGACTGCCCCGGTCGTACTGTGCCTAAAGCACCACGGCAGAGCTGGTCTCATCTTCGGCCGGCAGATGGCTTACATGCGCCCGGACCTTCCGATCGACTTCTCGTCTGTGCTGAACGAGCCGCGGCGCGCGCCGCAGAAGCCTGCGGCGCCAGAGGTTCCTGCCGAGATGGTACCGCCGAAGGAAGAGCGCGCGCCGACCACATCGACGGCGCTCGCGGTGCCGCAGTCTGCCGCTGCCGTGATGTCGTCGCCCGGTCCGTACTCCCTCGAGCCGGCCGACATGGGCCAGGCGATGAAACTGGCCAAGTGGATGGACGAGAGCGGCATGTTCCGCAAGAGCCTTGGTAGCCCGGCCGCATGCTTGATGGTTGTCGGCATTGCCAGGTCTTTAGGTATACCGGTTTTTCTGGCGGCGCAGCATGCGTTCATGGTACACGGTCGTCTCGACTGGAGCGCCGTATTCAAGATCGCTGTCGTGCGAAAGCACAAGGACACAAGGCGCTTTCAGTTTGATCCGAAACGTTGCGACGCAAAGCGCGCGACGCTTCTCTATCAGCGCGCGGGATCCTACGCGGCAAGCGGCGAGTACATCGTAACGATAGACGACGCCCGCGACGCTGGCTTTCTGGACGGCAAGCACTCCGACCAGTGGAAGCGTAGGCCGCAGTTGATGCTGCAATGGTTTGCGGCGCGCGAGTGTGCGCGAGTTTACTGGGGAGACGTCATCTGGGGCATGAACGCCCCTGATGACGTCGAGCGCGAGTCGTTATTGGATGAGCCGGGCGAGTTTGCGCCCGGTATGACAGAGGAGATCTGACATGGCACGAAAAGGCAACGGAATCACGCAGCAGACCACGCAG
>CAZIWB010000202.1:0-2031 GCA_964542655.1 uncultured Cellvibrionaceae bacterium | reverse complement strand
GCTGCAATCAGCAACGGTGGCGCGGCGACCGTCGTCGACGTTTCCGGCACGAAGAAGGCCGACTACGCGACCGTCAACGACAGCCACGCGCTGTTCGGCGATTCGTCCTCGAACCTCGTCGCGGAAGTGATGAGCGGTCAGACCTACCACGCGTTCATCGGGCAGAACCTGGCCAATGCGACGCAGCTTTTCCAGGCGGGCGGCGTTCGCGTTGTCGACATCCTGGGCAAGGCCGTGGTCGTGACTGACGCCCCGGCGCTTTACAGCGCGGCCGTGACCAGTCCGTCGACGCCCGCGAAGCGTCGCGTTCTGTCACTCGCAAACGGCGCCGCCGTGGTTCACGATAGCCGGGATATCATTTCGAACATCGAGACCAGCAACGGTCAGACCCGGATCGAGACCACGCTGCAGATCGACTACACGTTCGGTCTTGGTCTCAAGGGTTACACCTGGGATGAAGCCAACGGTGGCAAGTCCCCGACCGATGCCGAACTGGCGACCGGCACCAATTGGGACAAGGTTGCCGGCGACATCAAGAACACCGCCGGCGTCATGGCGGTCGGCCAGGCGTAAGTCTGCCACGAAACGAGGGGCGGGATCACTCCCGCCCTTTTCTTCCTTGAACGGGGATTTCATGTCCAAAGAACTCAAGATCGCTTACGAGCCGCATCCGGTGTCACCAGAGCGCAAAGCCGAATTACGCGCGCAGGGTTTCCGCATCGTTGATGCGCGGTTCGCCCCGGCGCTCGGCGTCGTACCTGCACCAATGACGCCCGCGCCTGTTGCAGAGTTGCCGCCGCCGCCCGCACCCGCCGTCAAGCCGCAGTTGGGGTTGCCGAACAAGGGCAAGGCGTAATCCATGGCTGTCACCCTGATCGTCGAGAACGGAACCGGACTCGACAACGCGAACGTGCTTGTCGCGTTGGTTGACGCCAAGGCGTATTGGGACGGTCAGGGTCGAAGCTATTCCGCGTTCACCGACGACGTGTTGAGCGCTGCCCTGGTGCGCGCCAGTGCGTTCCTTGGTAACGCGTACTCATGGCGTGGCGTTAAGGTCAACGCCCGCGCGCAGACGATGCCTTTCCCGCGCCGGTGCCTGACGGACCGCGACGGTAACGCGGTCGCTGACGACGAAGTCCCGCGCGAGATTGTCGCCGCATGTTGCGAGGTCGCACTATACGAAGCGGCGACGCCGGGCGGTATGAACCCGACCGTCGTGCTCGCCGAAAAGGTCACGTCCGAACAAGTCGGATCCATCCGCGTCGAATATGCCAACCTGTTTTCCAGTGCGTCGGCATCGCGGCCGGTACTGGTCGCCGTGGCGGACCTGATTGCGCCGTTCATCGACAACGGTGTCGGTATCACCCTGTTGCGGATGTAAGCCGTGGCACAGTTCAATTACGCCCGCACCCGCGCGACCGCTGAACGCCTGCTTGCGCGTTTCGGCCAAACCGGCGCGTTGCGTCGCATGGTTTCGAACAACGACCCATTCAACCCCGAACTTGTGCCGACCGATTATCCCTGCACCTTCGCCGTGCTCGACTACGCCAAAAAAGACGTTGACGGGACGCTCATCAAGCAGACGGACCAGATGGTTTATCTGTCCACTGCGGGGCTTTCCGTGCCACCCGAGACGACCGATCGGCTGGTGGTGGCTGACTCGCCCCTCACCGTGGTCAACGTCAAGCCGCTGTCACCGGCCGGCACAGTCGTGTTTTGGGAACTGCAGGTGCGGAAATGAACGCGCTTCAAAAGTACCTGTACCGTGAAATTCTCAAACAGATGGCGGTTGCGAGGGGGCTTCCTGTGCCGTTCACCGGTCGCAGTCGCCGACAGCGCGCGACGCCATATCTGGACGATTGGGGCGAGTCTACAGCGACGTATCGCTGGCGTTCGAAGAACCTTGCCAAGATTAATAACCGTGACGAACGCCGGGCGGCTTTGTAATGGTCACCGTCACCGACAAAGCCAACATTGAATCGCTCACGGCGACGTGGGAGCCGCGGATGCGTGCAGCATTCCTGCAGGCAG
>CAZIWB010000201.1:0-2034 GCA_964542655.1 uncultured Cellvibrionaceae bacterium | reverse complement strand
CTCGGCCTGCGAGAGTGGACGTTCGTCAGCGGGCCGCGCGAATAGGCGTTGACAGTGGCGCCCGCTTGATCGGTGGGCGCCTGGCGATCCAGTTGACTGATGGGCATAAACGGACCATGGTCTAGCTATGCCCACCTGCATCGTCTGCGACAGCAAGAGACGCGACGCCCGCAACCGGAAGTCGAGCCGCGGCGGCCGGCGCGCCGTTCATCGCGTTCTGTGCGATGACTGCGAACCGAACACGCTTTCTGCCGTGAGGGACCGCGCCGCGGACGACGCCGCGCGGTCCCTTCTCGGGCGGCTCTACATCGAGCATGAAGGCTCGTTGGTCCGGATCGCGAAGGCCGCCGCGACTGACCGTGTGCACGTGCGGCGGTATTTGCGATTGTACGGGATCGGGAGGTACGCACGATGAGCGCCCCGCTCCGCCCCGCCGAGGAGATCGCGCGGGGGATGGTCGTCTCGACCATGCAGAACCGCATCACCGGAAAGGCTGTGGTCGCCATGCTCTGCGGCGGCTCGCGGGTCTACGTGGATGTGGACTCGGACGGCGAGGCCGACGATCTGCGTCGGCTCATCGCCCGCCTCATCGAGCAGATCCGCGCCGAGGGCGCTGGCGGAAGCGCGCTATACCGTCCGACCGAAGCGCAGGCGCACACAGATCCGCTGCTAGCCGCGTGCGCCCAAGCCGGCATGACGGAGGCGCAGACGATCGAGCAGATGTTCTTGCGGCATCGAGACATGATGGCCGCGTTAGCACATGAGCGAGATCGCGATAGCCCTGGTGCACGGGGTCAACATCAAGGTTGCCGGCGCGCGAGGAACGGCGCGGTTCCGGTGGACGCAAGAGGTGAAGACGTGAAAGAACGGCTATTGATCGTGCTCGCGGGCACCGCTGCCCTGGGCCTCACGTTCCTGTGCGTGCTCGCTGTTGGACAGACGGACACTCACATGCTTGTTGGCGTCGGGCTCGGGATCGTCGTCGGGTCGCTGACAGAGGCCGTCATCCGTGGCGCGCTTGAGAGGAGTCGCGCGCGGCGTAGGTTCGTGCTCGACGCGCTGACGGAACACGCGGAACTGCACGGACACGTGCTCTATATCTTGTCAAACGGTCTTCTGCCGCGTCCGCCGTACGTGCTCCTGTGGCGCATGGAGGAGCAAGGGCTCATCGCATCGAGGCCGGACCCGGACGATCCAGGCCGGCGAATCTACAGCATCGCGAGGTCGCCGTGACCCCGCGCGCTCTGCTGGAGGAGGCCGGCGTCATCTGGACGCGCAGGGAGCGGCGACGGCTCGCGAGAGCCGGATCCGGGCGTGGGAGGCGACGCGCTGTCGAGGTGCCGCGCACGCGCCCCGACCGGCCGATCCTGCACACCGGCGTCTACAGGCTCGATGACTTCGCGACGCTCGCGATGATGGCCGCGCCGGAGCTCAAGCGCTGCGATATCACGGTTCGCAAGACGAACGAGGAAACCCTGCGCGTCGGACTGTCGGGCCCGCGCGTGACCACTGACGTAATGAACGACGTATCGGCGCACCTGTGGAAGCATACCCCGATGGGCATCGCGCTCATCGTGGCGCGCGACGAGGCGCCATGAAGACGATCGTAATCGTGGACACGGATCCAACGTGGCCGACAGAAGCCGCGCTCGCGGCGCTGGGCATCGACATGGCTCCGGCCGAGGTGGTGCGGCTCGTGCGCGAAGTGTCCCCGCCCCCGGCGTCGACCATCAACCAGCTCGTCGACGAGCTCCGCGCGCTGGCCCCGCGGCCGCGCAACCGGCGCGAGCGGCGCGAGCGGCGCGCGGCCGAGGCGATGCGCAGGAAGGTCGGCGCCGGGGGCGGGAGCTCATCGACGCCGCGCTCGTGCGCAACCTGGCCCAGTTCCGGCGGCTCGAGCGGGCGGTGCCGGGCGCGGCGTCGCACGTGCTCCGGAAGATCGTGAGGCGCTGGCCGAAGCTCGTGCGCGAGACGCGGGGCGACGTGGAGCGGTGGCTTGCGGCGCGGGGGATGGCGTGATGCGGCCCGGGACCG
>CAZIWB010000200.1:0-2055 GCA_964542655.1 uncultured Cellvibrionaceae bacterium | reverse complement strand
AATTTATCAATCTTGTCGTGAGCTTTACTCAGGGTTTCAATCGCCTGCGCAGTACGCTTTTGTTTCTCGGCATCAGCGGATTCCGTTTTATCAATGCGTTTATGCTCACGTATATGGTGGCGAATCAGCTTCCTTAACTTGGCGCGCTTCTGCTGCAATTCCTTGAACCTACCCGACCATTCTTTTGCGGCATTGGAGGGCATTTTGCAGCCGTCAATCGCAAACAGTTCATTGCCTAACAAACCTTGCTCATGGCACACCAGCAGGATTTGCTCAAACAAGGATTCGATTGCCTGTGGGTGGCTGCTAATAAAACTGGCGATGGTGGTGAAATGGGGAACTGTATCGCAGGAGAGTGCTTTGAAAATAATATTGTTGGTGCAACACCATTCGATTTCGCGACTAGAGATAATACCTTTGGAGTAAGCGAATAGCACAATACTTAATAAAATAGCCGGGTTATACGCTGGCCTGCCGCCATCTTTATTGTTATAGGCGTAATCGAAAATAGAAAGATCCAATTTTTCATGAATCAAGTAATGAATAGCATGTTCAAATGTGCCGGGTTGCAATTGGTCGCGGAAATTTATCACTACCATTGCGTTCTGATCGTGGTTGTAAGGAATAAACTTTGGCATAAGCGCACTCCTGTGGGGTTGCGCTATTTTAATGAATTTTAATCGAATTGTGGGGTTTTTCTACAGCTTCAACGTCGAGCTAAGCGGCAGTTTTTAAGTTGTGATTTTGTGGAATACTTTTGCGTAGCAAAATCACAAAAGCGCGACTTAAAAACTGTCCAGCGCACGCAGTGCGCGGGTTGCAGCACCTTGTTAGGGTTTTATTCTGCTGTTTCTTTTACCCACTTAGAAGTGCCAGCCACTTTGTCAATATAATTTGCAAGGCTTATAACTTCATAAACTTGCTTGGATTCACAGCCAAGATAGGTTGATACAGCCTTTTTCCTATTTTTTACTGAGCCTTCAATAATAATATGACTTGAATCAGTTGCGGAAATAAAACAACCCCAGCTACCTGAATCGAGGTGAGATTTCATTTTAAGAAACTTGACTTTTATTAGTTCTTTCTCGATAAGTTCGACACTTTCTTTTGGAAGGCGGGCTGTTTGAAAACCTTTAAATGAAACATATTCATGGCCTTCATACTCAACTACACCATTAGCTTTCACGGAAACAGTGTATACAGGGCAACTTCCATAACAAGCTGTACGCTTTAACTTAACGACAGTTTCATTATCAATTGTCAGAGTTGTTGTGCTGCACGAAACCAAAACCAACGATACCGACGCAAAAATTAATTTTTTATAGAAATCCATTTTTCACCCTAACGCCGCGATAAACGGTGATTTTTAAGTTGCACTTTTGCCGTAAAATGAAGCGAAGCGGAATGGCAAAAATGCAACTTAAAATCCATCCGTTTGATTGCTTTGTTAGGTCTTTAGTTTATTTATAAACGCTACAGCTTCAGCGACATTTTCAGGACAATATTTTGAAACCCAGTGCCCTGAGGTTTGGCACCAATTTAAAAAAGATAACATACAATTCAACTGCGCTTGATTTAGCTCAGATAGACGCTCAATTGCGCCAGCCCTATGCGCTTCTGCTGGAGAAAGATTATAAATTAGCAATTCCGTAAACTCCCTACTTTCTTCTACAGAAGTTACGCATTCGCGTAAATATGAAGGCAATATCCAGCTCCAACCTTTAGCAGAAAGGCACGACATTTCTGTATAGGCTTCCCGGATTCCTCTCTCCGGTACTTTCTGCTCTTTATAAGGCTCAAGATCCGCCATCAAAAATTCACACTGATGGCAGCCACTCTTATGGAAAGGCAAAGCTAAACCTTGAGGTTTATCAACATACGGGAAACAATTTTCTATTTCTTGGAGTAATGTTTCAGTTTTCATATGGCCTAACGCAAAGTTAATGGGCAGTTTGTAAGTTGCGCATTGCGATCAACTTCGCGCAGCGATTCGCTAAATGCGCGAGTCGAGTAGACCAACGGAACCTCCCCGTCAGCCCCTCACAGAACCGTACG
>CAZIWB010000199.1:0-2062 GCA_964542655.1 uncultured Cellvibrionaceae bacterium | reverse complement strand
GCAAGTTGCGCCAATTCTACGTCCTCGGCCTGACCGCGTTCCCGGAGCAGGCGAATGACGTTGCCGCGTGCACCGTCCTTTGCTGGGGCGCGTACAAAGACAACGCGTTCCTGATTGCCCAAGCCGAGTCGTCCGCGCCGCTCACCACCACGGCACTGAACCGCTGGTATCCGATGGACGCGGCCGCAACGGCGCACATCGACCAGAGCGGCAACGGATTCAACGCGAACCCGTCCGGCACTGGCACGACGGAAAGCGATTCGCCGTACATCGTCACTGGCGCGACTGGAACTGCGGCCGTCACGTTGGCGAGCGCCAGTGTCTCGAGCGCCGCGACTGCACGCGTTTCTGGCACGTCCGCCAACACGCTCGGCAGCCAGACGGTATCTGCGGTGCTCGTCGCCGCCATCCGTGGCGAAACTGGCCTCTCGCTGGATTCCGCCAGTTGTTCCGCCGCCGGCACTGTCCTCACGCACTGCGCGGCGGCAATCACGCTTGCTGACACGGCGATCCAGTCCGACGGCCTGATCAACTACACCGGCATTGCCGGCGCCAGCCACGCCACGCTGGCTGACACGACGAGCACTGTGGCGGGCACGGTGCTGATGTCCGGCGCGCTCGACAAGCGCCTGATTGACGCGGCAATGACGGCAACTGCTGCCGTCGCTGCCCGGGGTTCGTTGGCGGCCACGCTCGGCGCCTGTTCGGTGTCGGGCGCTGGAACCATTCCCGCGGTCGGCTCGTTCGCTTCGTCGCTGGCCAGTTGCTCGGTTGCGGCCACTGTCGCGACCGCTGTCCTGGGCGGCCTGAATCGCGCTCTGGAGAACGCAACGGCGTCGGGCGCTGGCGTAGTGACGACCTCCGACCGGCTCGGCGCGGCTGACCTCAGGCTCGCGGCGGTGACGTCCGATGGCGCTGGCGTCGTCCTGCTGTCTGCCGCGGCAAGCCCGACGCTTTCCGCCTGCACACTTTCCGCGACTGGCGTTGGGCAGTTCGACCTGCCGCCGACCAATCGCCTTTCCAGCATCGCGCGCGAGTCCCGGGTCATCAACGTGACCAGCAACCGACGCGCCGCTTGAGACGGAGCATCCGTGACGAAAGACCCAGATTCGACTCTGGACTACGGCTTCAACTGGTCTGGCTGGTTGGAAGACGACGAGACGATCATCGAAAGCACGTGGGAAATCACCGGCACTGACGACGCGCTCACCGTCGGAACCGACACGTACGCGTCAACGAACAGCGGCACGTCGACGAAGGTCTGGCTCGCGGGCGGGACGTTGAACGGTCAGTACCGCATCACCAACCACATCGTGACGAACAACGACCCGGCTCGGGTTGAGGACCGCTCGTTCACGTTGCGCATCAAGGACCGGTGACCATGCCCGAACTTGCACAACTTCAATCCGCCTTCGCTGCCCGCGATTGGTACGCGCTCGCCGTTCTGGGTCTCGTTCTCGGGATGCGTTACGCGACGCAGACGAACGCGTGGGCCAAGGTGCCTCGCCAGTATCAGCCGGCGGTTCCTGTGCTGGCCGGCGCTGTCGCTGGTCTCGGTGACGCGTTTGCCAGTGGTGCGCCTTGGAAGCTGGCCATCGTTCAGGCTGTCGGCGCTGGGCTCCAGATTGGGCTTGGCGCGGTCGGTGTGCACCATGCTGCCAAGCGGGTGAAGCCGGGTGCTGCCGCGGCTGTCGTGCTGCTCCTGTGCCCAATGCTGACCGGCTGCAGCGCTCTCGGGTTGGCCCCAGCCGACAACGCAAAGCGCGACGAATGCCTCGCCGCCGTCTTCGTCGAAATGACGAACCGGGCCAACGCTGAGTGTCTGGCTCGCGGCATTGGTCTCGCCGAATGCCCGGCGCGCGATTCGATTGTGGCTGACTCTCTGGCTCGCCAACTGAGCTGTCTGCAGTGAAGCGCAAGGCCAGGTCAGAAGCTCCGTCGCCCACGTGCGCCGTTTGCTACCGGGCGCGCGTCTTCAATTCGCGACTGAGTGTCTACGTCTGCCGACATTGCGAGCCGGACAAGGCGTGTGACGGCGAGACGCGGGATCCGGAAGTGACGC
>CAZIWB010000198.1:0-2062 GCA_964542655.1 uncultured Cellvibrionaceae bacterium | reverse complement strand
GCGTTCTGGGAGAGCTACCTGGGCACGCAGCCGAACAGCTCAGTCCCTGGTGGCAGCACCGTCTTCTTTGCGTCGATGGTCGTGGCCGAGCTCGTCATCTGGTCGAGCCTTCTGAACACCGCCCAGACCGCAAACGTGCGCAGCTACGTCGCCGCCCGCTACGCCCTCTAACAACTACCCCGCAGCCACGTCTTAGCGACGTGTGAGCGGCATCTGACCAGCGCAGCCCTTTCGCCGCGCTGACGGACACGTGCGCCCCGATGGCGCCGCCAATGCGGCTGCGCGCCGCAGGAGTACCCATACCTTGGCTCTTCAGCTTTCTACTTCCGTTCGCAATGCGCAGCTCGACGCCATCGAGACGACCGTCGGCACCAGCGCCGTCCTCAAGATTCGCACAGGCTCGGCTCCTGCGAACGTCGGCACCGCAGACAGCGGCACCGTTCTCGCAACGCTGAGTCTCCCCTCCGACTGGATGGCGGCCGCATCGAGCGGTTCCAAGTCCAAGAGCGGCACCTGGGAAGACACGTCGGCCGACAATGCCGGCACCGCGGCCCATTTTCGAATCTACGCGTCGGACGGCACGACCGCGCACATCCAAGGAACCGTCACGGCAACGGGCGGCGGCGGAGACATGACGCTCGACAACGTGGTCATCGCGGCGGCTCAGGCCATCACGATCACGTCGTTCTCGTTCACGGCCGGCAACTCGTAATCGGCTCTTTTCGGCTTCCTTAGCTTCTTAGCTTCCTATGGCACAGACCACGAGCGTCAACTGTAACGGGACGTACGGCGCATATTCGTCGGCCAGCTACCCGGCAGGCGCGTGGTCGTGGCAGATGCGCACCAAGTGGGCGTCGTTCACGTCGTCGAACGGCGCCCAAAACGTCGTTTCGATCACGCTCACGAACAGCCACGTCGTCCAGGTCTACTTGGACACGGCGAGCGCGACGCTGCGTGTCTACCGTAGCCAGAACAGCGCTGATGACTCGCTCATCAACCTCACTGGCAAGGCTGGCCAGTGGGGAACGGTTGGCGCGCGCTGGGATGGCTCGGCTGGCACGCTTTCGGTCTGGTACCTCGACGACCCGACCGACACGTGGACGTCGCTGACCATCAGCGGCACGACAGCTGCTGCGCTCAGTAAGATCGAAATCGCCAAGTACAGCTTCGGCGGCGAGGAACCGAACCAGCTCTACCTGTGCACCAGCATCGTCCGCTCCGGGTACATGACCCAGGCGGAGTGCACCGCGCAGGCGCTGGTCGACACGCCGACGGACCTGAGCGCTGGCTCTGGCGCGACCGTCAACCGCTTCTGGAAGTTCGACAGCAACGCGAACGCCAACGACAGCAGCGGCAACGGCTTCAACGGCACGATCTACGCGGGCGGCACGACCGTCAGCGATGTGCCGTACGGAGCCGCTGGCATCTCTGGCACCGCTTCGATCACCACCGCGGCTGTCTCGGTCAGCACGGCCGGGACTGTCGCGGTCAAGGGCGCGTCGAGTCTCACGCAAGCGGCGGTGACGTTCAGTGCGGCTGGCACTGCTCTGGTTTCTGGCGCGTCCGCCGGGACACTGGCCGCCGCTTCGGTGACTGGTGCTGGTGCGGCCGCGGTCAAGGGCGCGCTCGCTTCGACACTGAGCGACGCGTCTGTCTCGGCTGCCGTTGGTGGCGCCGGGTCGGTCTCCGGAACCGCGGCCATCACGGTCGCCAACGCGTCCGTTTCTGCGGTCGCTACTGCTCGCGTCTCCGGCACGTTGGCCACGACGCTCGCCAGCCAAACGGTGAGCGCGGCTGGCCTGCAAACCAACAACGGTGCCGCTTCGGTGACGCTTGCTGGTTGCACGGTCTCCGCACTGGCGAACCTGCAGCAGGTCACGTCGACCAACGCGAACAACCAGTTCGGGCTGCAGGTTCCGTGGGACGACAACACGCCGTCTGGAGCATTCACCCTCCTGGTGCAGGCGCGCGTCTACTCGTGGACGGGTGGCGACGAGCTCCAGAACATCCTCGGCGCCAACTGCCTCAATGGCTACGTCCAGATTTACGCGTCGGTCAACGG
>CAZIWB010000197.1:0-2071 GCA_964542655.1 uncultured Cellvibrionaceae bacterium | reverse complement strand
TTCGATACCGGCGGCGACCTCGGCAACGCGTCGGACGGCATCACGTATCGGCTCAGCAACGACGGCGGGCTGACATTCGGCGCGAGGACCACGCTGGGCGCGGCCACGTCGATCACGGACAGCTACGTCAACGCACGCATCACGCTGAGCGTGCCCGAGGACGAGCTTGTCGATCTGGTCATCGACATCCGAGTGCAGACGCTCGCTCACTTCGCGATGGGCAGCGGGACGCACAACAGCGCTGACGCGACCAGCGGAACAGGCATCGGCGCCGCTCCTACGGACGAGGCGACGGCCATCGCGCGAATCAACCAGATCCGCGCCGCTCTCCTGCTGCACGCCGCGAACGCCACCGCTCACAACTCCGCGGACACGACGTCGTTCGCGAGCCTCCCCGCGGCCGCCACGAACGGGCCGACGGCCGTCACTTTGGCCAACGCCATCAAAGCGGCCTATGCCGTACACATTGCCAATGCCACCGTCCACGATGCGGCCGACGCGACCAACGTAATCACGGTGGCGAACGCGCTCGCAGGGACGATCGTTGCCGGCGATATCTTGCGGGTCGAGACCACGGCTCCTACGCTCGACGCCGCTGGGCTCACTGCTGCCTTCAACGCGCTCGTAGCGTACAACGGCAGCATCTTCGGCGGGGTGGTCATCCCTGGTACGTTCAACCCGGCGACGCTGTGGACGGCGCTCATCAACGGACTGGATGCGCTGCGCGAGTCGCAGATCCCCATCGGGATCGCGATCGTCGAGGCCCGCCCCCCGGCCGACGACGAGACGCCGTCGGAATACCGTCTCGCGCTCGACAGCGAATGGAGCGCTTACAAGGACGAGCGCGTTTACGTCGCCTATGGGCGAGGGCGCTACGACCCGACGACGCTCGAGCGGTGCGAGTCGCAGTTCTACCGATCGCACGCTGCGCCGCTCGCCGCTCGCCTGGCCGCACTCGACTATGGGGAGAGCCCAGGCGTGACGAAGCTCAGCGAGCGCGACCGGACGCGCCCGTCCCGCTTCGGCGGCCCGCTTGCCGGCTTCCGGATCTACGATGACAGCGGGAATCTGATTGGGCACGACGAGCGGGTCAACCCCGGCGCTGCTGCGGCCGGCTTCGGCGTTACGACGAGCTACCGGCGAGCGACGATCCCTACGGCCGCCTACGTGTTCCAGCCGAAGAACAAGGCGCCGGCCGGCAACAAGGCACCGCACGTCGCGCACCAGCGCACGATCGCGGTGGTCGAGGGCGTGATCTACCAGGTCGGCACCGAAGAGCTCGAGTCGCGCATGCTGTACGAGCCCGGCCGAAGCACCATCCGGAGCGACGTGGCCGACGCGCTCGAGGCCCAGATCCGCAACAGGGTCCTCGCCGAGGTCGGCGATCCCGCGGTCTCCACGGCGGCCCGCGTGTCGCGCCTCCTCGTCGAGGTCGACAGGAACGCTGTCATCGACCCCGACGATCCGATCGTCCCGGTGAACGTCGAGGTCGACACCGCGTTCTACGTCTCTGCGTTCTCGGTCAATCTCCAGGTGAACAGGAGCGCCGCGTAATGCCTGACTACTCAAACACCAGCGGGCGCACGTATTGCAACGCCTCCGGGGGCGTGCGCCTCAACAACGACGTTCTGCCGGTGCGCAAGATCAAGCCGTCTGGTACGACGCGCGACACACAGCACGCCTACGCGTTCGGGCAGGCTAACCCGGTCGGGAAGATCAAGGGGCGGCGCACGATCGAAAACGCGACGTGCTCTGTCCCGCTGGCGGAGTGGAAGGCGTTCGTGCTCGCCCATCCGAATTGGGAAGACGAGGAGTTCGAGGTCATGGTGAGCTACCGTGAACGGACGCTCGGATCGGCCTCCTACAACCACAAGCGGTGCGACATCATCAAGGCGACCCCGAGCGAGAGCGACGGCGGTACGACGGGCGAGCCCCTGATCGATCTCGAGATCATGCCGCTCGGAGTGGAGCATTTCGGCAAGACAGGCACGGCGCTCCCGTAGCGCTCGGATAGAAAGGCAAGGCCATGGCGAAAGAGATCGAGGAGACGGCGGAAGAGAAGGCGCTTCGC
>CAZIWB010000196.1:0-2086 GCA_964542655.1 uncultured Cellvibrionaceae bacterium | reverse complement strand
TCCAGCAGTACGAGATCGCGCGCGTGGTCGTCGATGAGCCGCGCGGACGTGTGCTCCTCGAAGTCCTCGGGGCCGGGTTCGGCCTGCGGCTCCGGCGCGGCGGCATCGACGGCCGGCGCGCTCTCCGGGGCGGCGCTGTCCTGCTGCTCCGGCGGCGTCTCGACGCTCTGCTCGGGCTGCGTGGTCTGCTGCGTGATTCCGTTGTTCCTGTCTGCCTTTGCCTTCGGTGAAGCCATGTCAGATCTCCTCGGTCATGCCGGGCGCAAACTCGCCCGGGTCGTCTGTCATCCCCCCGCGCCCGATCTCGTCGGGCCCGTACATCCCCCCGATCACGTCGGGCCAGTACGCCCGCGCGCATTCGCGCGCCGCCGCCCATCGCAGCATCACCGCGGGGCGCTTTTTCCACTGCTCCGAATGGGAGCCGCCAAGGTACCCAGCGGTCTGCGCTTCCTGGATCGTGAACGGATACTCACCCGGCTCTTCGTCCTCGCGGTGGAACTTGATCACCGCAACCTGGTTGTTGCATCGCTTCGGATCGAAGCGAAACATCTTGGTCGTCGCGTGAGCTTTGACCACGGCGATCATGAACTGCGCCGACCACGATAGGCGCCCATGCACGACGTACGCATGCTGCGCGGCCACGAACACCGGAACGCCCATGGCGCGCGCCATGCCGATGACCATCAAGCATGAGGCCGGGTTGGGCAGGTTTTTTCGAAATAGCCCGCTGTTGTACATCTCGTGCGCGAGCATCATGGCCCCGTCGATGTCGCGCGGCTCGAGCGCGTACGGGTCCGGGCGCCCCGCCGTCATGGCGCTCGCCTGTGGGAGCGCTAGAGCGGCACTTGGCTTTGATGCGGCTACCTCCGAGACGACCTCCGCTGGCATCTCCGGCGCTTGAGGTTTGTCCAGCCGGCGCCTAGGCTCCTCCAGCACCGGCGAGAAATCGATCGCGAGGTCGGGCCGCATGTAGGCAAGGCGTCGACCTAAGTCGAGAGCGCCCGGACCGTGATGTCGGAGGCAGAAGAGCGCCGGCGCGTTCAACCCGATCTCTGGGTCTCCGCCGGCCATTACCACGCGCAATACGCCATCGGCCCCGCTGCGGTCTCCGTCCTGCCGCTCCACGTCAGCAAGAACGATCTTGGCCGCGGTGGACGGACCGATCCCGGCCTTTGCATCGCCCTTCGCGTTCTTCTCAGGGTGCTCGAAGGGCTTGAACTCGTCCGACCCATCGCCGCAGAGCGCCTTGACTTCTGGCACGAGCGGAGGATCGACGCCGTAGCGCTCCGACACCGCCTGAGCGGTGACAATCTTGCCGTCGAGGGTCAGTACGTCAATGGCGATCATGTCGTCCACGAGCGCCCACAGGTCGGTGTCCCCGCTCAAGATCCGAAGGTGCCAGTCTTCGCCGCGCTTCTCCTGGTACCAGAACGCGAACGACGCGAGCACGTCGTCCGCCTCCCCGAACAGAATGCGCCCCTCGCCGTCCGATCCGAGCTTCGGCGACGCCCACGAGCTGGCGCCGCGGCTCTTGAGCTCCTCTACCGTGGCCCGGAGTTGGTCGCGAAGCGCTTCTCCAGGGTCCTCTCTCCCGGCCTTGTAGCCGGCGTACAGCGCCTTTCTAAAGGAGCAACACGGCCGCTCTTCCCTTTCGATCTTCAGGGACGCGGGCGGGTCGCGCGCTATCACGATCCGGTCGTACCCCTCGGCTGCCTCTAGCACCTTGGACACGGATCGTGTACGCGCCACGCCGAAGGCGTCGCTCTGCGCCGCTTCCCAGTAGCGGCGGAAAACGCTGGAGATGTCGACGGCAAGAAACTTCACGACTCGGCTGCCTTCCTGCGCGCAGCCTCGCGCGCGCGCTCCTCCTCGGCAGGGGTGAGCGGACCGCTGCCATCGCCGTGCCACTGCACGGACTCGATCTTATCGTTGGCGGCGCGGTAGAGCCGCACTGTGACCGTACAGTCATCGTCCCAGTCTTCGCGCTCACACCAGATGTCGACTTCCTCGGTTTCGCTATCTTGAACGGCGGCGTATCCCATGGCTTCCTCGATCACTCGGTTGGCGGCGCGCTCGGTTCCGTACG
>CAZIWB010000195.1:0-2093 GCA_964542655.1 uncultured Cellvibrionaceae bacterium | reverse complement strand
GCCGCCTTCGCCATATGCCATGCGTTAGACGGCTCCGATTGATGGGATTACGAGTGGTTTATTGTCTGGCTTTGTCTTGGCGTGGCGCAACATCATGATGCCGTATCGGGACGCCGAAATACGGTCATCCTTTAGCTTCACAATCTGCCCATCTTTGCGGTGGTAGAGCCGAAATTCGGAAAGCCACCCAGTAAGAGAACTAAATACCTTCAGGCGCCCGGTTTTCATGCGGTCAAGCATGTCAATCAGACCGGCTTCGACGCTGTTACCGCCCTCTGGCCACTCAGCCTTGTCGGAGAGCATTTCAAGCCCCTGGGCCTCATACTGCGCCTTTAGGACGATGCCAGATCCTTTGTCATGCTGGAGCCCATCATGCGGCCAAGCGCATGGTATCCATTTTCCCCAGGGCTTAATCGAAGCAGCATGAACGACCGGCGTTGACTCCCGCTCTGCGTATTCCTTGCAGAGATAAACGCAATCCGCCTCTCGGTCCCACGCCAAGTTAATGCCGGCGAAAGGGTGATCGTAACCAAAATCCAGCCCGTTTATTTGAGGCCAATGATGCGGAATGCTTATCGGATCAATGACGATCTTGCTTTCCTCGATGGGAAAGATGCGGCCCGAACCTAAGACTGGAATGCCCTTGGCGCGCGCTTCGCGCTCATGAGGCAAATACCCCGCAACAATCTCAGCTCGACGCTCCGGGGTGTAATGCTCTGCATCGTCTATAGTCATAAACGTGACGTGGCGGGTCACGCAGCCAGCTTTTGAAGGGCTTCGATGTCTGAATCTGTCAAAAACAGCGTTACCACCTCAGACATCCCTTGCAGAGGCGTAAATGTCACGATGACGATGCCGTTAGTCGCTTGGACGCGGGTTTTCCCTTCGCTGTATAGCTCCAAGGGAGGCTCCTCATCACACCACACGCCGTCTAGCGTGTCGCCCTGCCATTTCTCGCGGCCCTGCTCATATGCCTTGAATGATAAGACGCTCTCTTGAGCCTGGACGTCGCCTCCGCCGCCCCATTTAACAATCGCGCTGTCCAAGCCGTTCGGAACGCCACGGCCAGTAATCGTGTCCTTGATGCACTCAAAGGGAATAGCGCCCGTGCCCCAAGCCTCCTTCAGCATTGGGGGGCCTATTAGGACGCGTTGCGGATTGTCACGCGTAGAAAGTCCAGTAACACCAGCGGCCCAAAATTTAACAGGGTGATCAAACACCCTTCCATCCCACCAGTCAGGATACCTACCGGTGAGATGGGTAGCCCATTCATATCCGCCAGCAATGGTCTTGCCGAGCTGGTTGCCTGCCATGAACAGGCGCTCGTCATGTATCTTTCCGGCAGCATGAAACTCGGCCTGCTTAGTGTACGGCCGGTACGCTTTTAGCCGGTTTTTGCTTTGCCTTGTCTGGAGCTCTCTCTGTGCCGCTGTCAGCAACACCGAGAGCTGATCTGGCGGCATGGACGAGAGCAGCGAGTTGCTCATCGCTAACGCCGTCAAACGCACCCTCCTTGATTTCTACCTGCTTCGGCAGGAGAGAGGCCACGACCTTGAGATAATCTGCTGGCCGCTCTGACCTGACAGCTGCAATCACCGCCACGCCGTGCATCTCAAAGTCGGCCTGAAGCTTCTGAATAAAGTCTTCGCCCAGTTTATTTCTAGAACCCTTTGGCCGTCCTGCCGGATTACCGGACTGGCCAGGCTTGAAGGCATAAGGCTCCAACTGCTTCGGGGCTGTATTATCAGTTTTGGCCTTGGCCACGATGCACTCACAGTGCGATCCGCCGAAATGGGCGGTTGTCGCTGTTGGATTTGTGTCGCCGGTCTTTCCCGGCTGTCACCACGACACCGCCTGAGCAGCGCCAGCCTGACAAGGGCCTGATCGAGCGTGGTTCCCCGTTGGCTATGAATACCTGTGATGACCCGGCTTGATCATGCTAGTGTCAGTGGCAATGGGCTTGGATGGGACAGGCTTTGCCATGGGCGTTGCCTTCTTAGACGCCTTGATCTTGCTGGGCATGACAGGCCGCTTGATGCGCATCTAGATTACAGGCGGATCGTAATCGACAAAGGCGTAGATCGTGCCGGCTG
>CAZIWB010000194.1:0-2107 GCA_964542655.1 uncultured Cellvibrionaceae bacterium | reverse complement strand
ATGAACGTCAACCCGGAGACATGACAGATGGTAACGCCGAGTCAGATTGTCACCATTGCTCGATCGACGGCCGGGCCGGCGACCGACGCAGCAGAGGCGGCGGCGGTGTTCGCCATCATCGGCACCGCGGCCGACGGGCCCGAAGATGACGCCCCCTACCTCGCGCGAAACGACCGCGACCCGACGTCGCGCTACGTCGGCGGGCCGCTCGTCGAGGCGGCCGAGATCGTCATGTCCTACAGCGGCATGAGTACGATCCTCGTGCGCGCCACGAGCGCTGCGCCAGGCGCCTACGGCAGCCTGGATGACGACGACTTCACGGGTACCGCCGTGCCTTCCGTCGACGCGACGTACATCCCGTACGTCGACGGCGAGCTTTACGTGATCTTCGACACGGGCGGCGACCTCGGAGACGCCGAGGCGAGCATTACCTACCGCGTGAGCCCCGACGGCGGGCGCACGTTCGGCGCGGCGCGCTCGCTCGGGGCCGGCACGACGATCGCGGACTCGACGCTGCACGCGCGCATCGTGTTCAGCGTGCCAGAGGACGAGCTGGTCGACCTCGTGAACGACATCAGGACGCAGGTGCTCGCGCACTTCGCGATGGGCAGCGGCACGCACAACAGCGCCGATGCAACAAGCGGCGCGGGCGTCGGCTCTGCGGCGACGGACGAAACGACCGCCATCGCGCGCATCAACCAGATCCGCGCGGCCGTGCTGCTCCACGCGGCCAACGCGACGGCGCACAACTCCGCGGACACGACGTCTTTTGCGAGCCTCCCCGCCGCGGCGACGGACGGGCCTACGGCCGTTGCGCTGGCGAACGCGATCAAGGCGGCATACGGCGTCCACCGCATCAACGCTACGGTCCACGACGCGGCCGACAGCACCAACGTCGTCACCGAACCCAACGCGACGCCCGGCACCATCGAGGAAGGCGACATCCTCCAGGTCGCGACGACCGGGCCGACGATGGACGCCGCGGGGCTCGCGGCGGCCTTTGACGCGCTGCTGCTGGAGTACAACGGAAGCCTGTTCGGCGGCGTCGCGGTGGTCGGAGCGTTTACCCCGTCGACACACTGGACGGCGCTCATCAACGGGCTCGACGCGCTCCGCGAGAACCATATCCCGGTCATCGGCGTCATCGAGGCGAGGCTGCCTACGACCGGGGAGACGCCGGCCGCCTACCGCGCGTCGCTTGAGGCAGCCTGGGACGCGTACGAGGACGAGCGCGTATACCGATGCGCCGGCGACCTCCGGTACGACCCCGCCACGCTCGCACGATGCGTGGCGCAGTTCCGGCGAACCAAGCTCGCTCCGTTCGTTGCCAGACTCGCGGCGCTCGACTTCGGCGAGAGCCCCGGCGTCACCAAGCTCAGCCAGCGGACGCTCGGCCGCCCGTCGGCCTTCGGCGGCCCGCTCGCTGGCGTTCGGATCTACGATGATGCGGGCAACCGGATCGGTCATGACGAGCGCGTCAATCCAGGCCTGAACGCCGCTGGCTTCGGCGTCGTGACGAGCTACACGCGCGTGTCGTCGCGCACGGCCGCGTACGTGTTCGAGCCCAAGACGGCAGCGCCCGAGGGCAACACGGCGCCTCACATCACGCACCAGCGGATCGCGTCGGTCGTCGAAGGGCTCATCTACGAGATCGGGACAGACAACGTTCAGTCACGCCTGCTCATCGAGCCGGAGCGCGCCACGCTGCGCGACGACGTGGCGGACGGTCTCGACGCCGAATTCAGGAATCGGATCCTCGACGTCACCGGCGACCCCGACGTGTCGACCTCGGCGCGCGTGTCGAGCCTGAGCGTGCTCGTGGACCGCAATGCGGAGATCGACCCCGACGACTCAATCATTCCTGTCAACGTAGACCTTGAAACGCCGCGGTACACGTCGAGCTTTCAGGTCACCCTGCGCGTCAACGGAGGTGGGTGATGCCTGATTACAGCAACACGACCGGTCGATCGTACGTCAACGCCTCTGGCAGCGTGCGGTTCAACAACAACATCATCACCGTGCGCAAGGTCAAACCGTCAAAGACGGCTCGCGACACGCAGCACGCCTATGCGTTCGGCCAGTCGCAGCCGGTCGCGCACGTCGAGGG
>CAZIWB010000193.1:0-2167 GCA_964542655.1 uncultured Cellvibrionaceae bacterium | reverse complement strand
GTCGAGCACCTCATGCGGGTGCTCCAGGCGCAGACAGTTGCGCTGTGCGTGCTGCTATCCACGCATCCAGATCCTCAGAAACTTCGCACAGCATTCGACGCCATGACGTCTCGATCTGCTGCGGACCCTCAGACGCTGGAGGTGCTGCGAAAGGCGATACCGTGATCGCGCAGTGACTGAATCGGATGAGGCGCATCACGTTCGCGCCTCACATGGTTTGCGTGTGAACCGATTTAAACCGCGCAGGAGCCGGTTCAGCCCGCGCTGAGATATTTCATGTGCTCGGCGCAGACTTCTCTTTTTTGGGTGCAGCGAAAACGAGATCCCCAGCGTGGTCGCGGCGGTTCGTGCCGCTCTGGAGCGCTGGATATCCTGTGTTAAGCTCTCCTCACCCTGACAAGAACAGCGCAGTTGTGGGAGCGGGAGTAAACCTGCGGCGAGGATGCGCGAGCCTAAGGAATAGGCGCGGTAGAAACGTGTCGATTTCATGGAGAGATTGCCGATGTCCAATGCTCCAGGCGCGCAGCGCCCTCCTGAACTGCCCGGCGACTTCTTTCTCAATGCACTCCACGAAGTCTGGTCGCGCAATTCGGTTGCCCCGGCAACAGTCACTGCACTCGTTCCCAGACGGAGACGCATTTCTCCAGCCTCGCCAGCATATTTACGCGTGGATTCAGCGCGTCTTCATGTTCGGCGAGGAAGCGACAAAGCCAGAAGTAGCTGACCCCCGCGTCAACGGCGAGGCGATCGCGCTTCACTTTTCCTCGGTCGACCAACGTTCTAGTTCGGCGTCTTAAGTCACGAACCATTTGCTCGGTCTGCGTCATGTGTGCCAGAGTAACAATATCTTGCTATGACGACAAGCGGTCCACAGCTCTCACTTCTTCGCCAAACTGCTACGCAGCGGTTATACCGTTGCTATGTGGCACCGAAACGTCCCAGCACCCGCGATACGCTCGCGAAGAACCTGAGAACGCTAATGACCATCCGCGGCTGGACCCAGGTCCAGCTCGCCGAGAAGTCGAGCGTGTCACAGACGATGATCAGTTCCGTTCTAGGAGCTAAGTCCGGATGCTCTGTGGAAACTGCGGATGCGCTAGCGCAAGCGTTTGGGCTCACCGGTTGGCATCTACTCATGCCAGGACTCACGGAAGATTTGCTCAAGTCCAAGGCCGTTCAGAAACTTCTCGAATCGTACGTAGACGAGACCCCGGAAGGCCGTGCCTTCATCGACGCCGCAGTCGCACTACGCGAATCCCACATAAAGCCTCCCCGGCACCCGTAAAACGGTAGCTGCTCCCATCGCGTCAGCAAACTGTCGCTGACGCTAGCAACAAACTGCTTGACCATCGTCCGCGATCGTAGCAATATCTCGCTACCGGTATATGGATACCGAGGAGGGCGAGATGAACAAGAACCTGACCGGCTACGCCCTGATCGCGATCGCGACGGTGGCCCTGCTGGTGATCGTGACGAACCTGCCGGCGACGAAGCTGCAGGGAAGCGTTGAGCTGCCGGGCGCGGTGGCGGGTGGCGCGCGATGAGCGCCCAGACTTCCTGTGAAGAGATCCGGAAACCCAAGCACCCGAAGTTCCGGATCGAGCAGCGTAACGGCGCGTTCCTGATCTGCGAGCGCCACTTCCGCATGGGCTGCTGGGTCTACTGGGCGTGCTCGAATTGGGGCCGCTTCGAGACCCGTGAAGCGGCGCAGACGGCCCTCGACGCGCGGGTGGCGGCATGAGCGCCACTCTCGTTACTCGCCTGCGCATCATCGGCGCCACGCTCACAGAAGCCGCTGCGGTCCTTGAGCGCATCAACGAAGTTGCCTGCTACGCCAGCGAGGAAGACACCAGCGCGCAGGCCGAGGCGCTGCTGATGATCGGCAAGTTGGCACGCGGCGAGGTGAAGCCGTGAACACGCTCACAAGGCAGAGCAAGAGCACGTCAGCACCCAAGCTAACAGGCAAGTGCATCGCATGCGGTAAACGCTTCGACATTGACGAACGCATGCAGGCCGATGCCCGCGAAGCCGGTATCGCCTTCAGCCCGTGCTGCATGTTCCCGTCGACTGTCGTCAAAGCGGAGGTTCGCCGTGGCCGCTGAGACCCGTTGTCAAGAAATCACTGCGGCAGTCGCGCTCCTCAAGGAAGCGCGGCGCGTCCTGAACC
>CAZIWB010000192.1:0-2167 GCA_964542655.1 uncultured Cellvibrionaceae bacterium | reverse complement strand
GGGGTTGCGGATAGACGAAGTGGTCGACTAGAAGGGCCTGCCTGTCAACGCCCGGCATCGGATTCGTGTGCGTGTCTACGTGTCTGAGTAGGTATTTGACCGCATCGACCCCGTCGAAGTGACCATGCACCTCGGACCGGTCGTAGGTCGTGCGCGCCCTGTTCCACACAGCCGCTTCGAGGTGGGCAATCGTGTGCACGCACCGCGGGTGGATCGCGATCTTCTCTTGCTGGCACATCATGCGGAGGTGATTTAGCGCCCCGTCCGCGTCTTTCTTGTCGACCAGCGAGAACATCACGCCCGCGTTCTCATAGATGTCGGCCATGAGCTGCAAGGGGGCGTCCGCGTAGTGCGTGCCGCAGTCGACGCCGGGCCAAAGCTCGCGCTCCTTTGCGGCGATGCGCCGGCCGACTTCGCTGGCGGACTGGCGCTGGCACACGACCTCGTCTTCGATGACGACCTTCGCGAGCGCGAAGTTGTAGTAGGCGAACACCGCGACGGTGAGGTCGTTGAAGCCGAAGTCAGCCGCGACGGCCGGGATGTAGTACTCGGGCCGTGGCACCGCGCGAACGATCTTGTCCTTGTGCGTCGAGAACTCGGGCACCACGGCATGGTCCAAGTCGACAATGAACTCCGCGCCGTATTCCCGCTGCGCCGTCACGCTCGTCGGACCGCCAGCGCGCTCAATCAGGTCGTCGAGCTCGCCCGGCGCAAGCCATGGCTCGGCCTCGCGGGAGGTCATGTGCACCGCGTCGCCGTTCGCGTCGCAGTCGGTGTACACCTGGTAGAAGTAGTGACCCATGCCCTCTTTTGGAGGGCTGGAGATGAGCGCGATTTTGCCGCCCGTCGTCATCGTCTGCGGCAGGAGTACGGAGTCGAGCACGTAGCGAAGCACCGAGTTGAACCCGGCTTCGTCCACGATGCCGAGGTCCATCTCGTCGCCGCGCAGGTTGTCGGCCGCTCCCTCGTCATCGCAGCCTGCGAGGTGGAAGCTCGACCCGTTGTGCGGCCACGTCCAGACCAGGTCGACCTTGTTGAAGGTGGGGCGCAGGTCCTCGGGCGCATCCATGAGCACCTTAGCCATGGTGACCGTGACGACCTTGCGGGCCTGGCGCTGGGTTGGGAAAGCAAACATCACGCGCGCGTTGGGCTTCGACAGGCACGTCTCGACGCCGATGACGCACAACGTGAACGTCTTGCCGATGCGTCGGCCGCATCGGGCGGCAAACATCTTCCCGCGTGTGGCTCGGAACTGGTCGTGTAGTCGACGCTGGTACGGGCGCAGCTTGTACGTGAGCTTCCCACGCCTCCACAACGCCTCACGGGCCGCTTTGCGGGACAGGCTCACCTACATGCCCGTAAACGCGCGCTCTACAGCCTCAGCCCACGCGCTCACCCGGTATCGCAAGCGACGAATGAGGCGTTCCCAACGACTAAGCGGAGGCGGCGGGTAATCCGAGCGGGGCCAGACGGACATCACGGAGCCCCCCGGCTCAAAAGTGGGTCGGCCTTGATCCGCGCGAGGATGCCAGCGGCCAGATCCTCGACCCCGCGATCTACCTCGCGGCGCTCGCGTTCGTACTCTGCAAAAGCGACAGCAAGCGACTGGGCCTCCCACCACTCACGTGCCGCATCGACGTCTTCGGCTGTGAGCGCGGCGTCGTACTGACGATACTCCCATCGCCTGCGGCAGCGTCGCTGGTGGGCGTTCACCGCTTCCCTCCCATCCCGATCATCGTCTCCACGCGGATGAGGTCCATGCGCAGCGCTTCAAGCCGCTCGGACACGTCGAGGGAGAACTTGCCGGCGTCGTCGACCAGCTTCCCAAGCTCCGCTTCGGTCTTCACGAGGCTGTCGACCTTACGCGCGAGCCAAAACCGCTTGTGCCGCTCCAGCATGACGGCGGCCACGACGAAGCAGGCGAACACGGTGCCGCACACGATTGCCACTGAGACCATCAGCCGTGCTCCAGCAGTCGGGAGTGTTCGAACTCCGCTTGTCCGGCACACATCCCGTACAGGTCCGGCCCGTGCGTCTTGCTCGGGATCACGTACTGCGCCCACACGTCCGCGGGGATGTCGGCCGCCTCGAATAACCACATGCCGCCGCTGCGACGCACGCAGGTGACGCGGTGAGCGGGCACGCGTAGCGACCCGTCGGGGTCTTG
>CAZIWB010000191.1:0-2193 GCA_964542655.1 uncultured Cellvibrionaceae bacterium | reverse complement strand
CAAGGGACGCCAGTTCGTGCTCCAGATCGTCGGGATTGCCCTCAGACGACCATGTGGCGATGGATGGGGGAATGAGCCCACAGCCGGGATACCACGCCACCTTGTTGTGGATGATGGCCTGACGGAGCGCCATGCCAATCTCGTAGTTGCCTGTCCCGCTTTTGAACTCAAATTTGGTGATGTCGAAGCCGGCGTCTGACAGGTCTTCCGAGATGGTCAGAAGCTGGTATTGGTCGATGACGAACCGAACGTCCCGGAATTCCCTCTGGACGTTCTCCATCCACGCCTTCACCCAGCTCGTGCGCGTCGGCTGGCCGGGCTTGGGAACAATTACGTCCATGCGGTCAATGACGATTCGATGGTCGTAGACGTGGCCGACGCACCCCACCGTGAAGTCTTTCTTCTCGGCGTAGTCCACCGTCGCCACGTACTGCCAGCCGGGAACGCCTTGCTCTTGGCAAAGCAGCTTGGGGTCACAGCATTGCTTGGCTTCTTCGAGCGTGACGAACTCGCCGCCCGTTTCCTGCCATTTATTTTCCCACAGTCGCATGTATTCCGTGGGCGGAATCAGTCCACGTTGCTCATCCAGCATCTGCTGTGTGAACCAAGAGGCGACACACCCATCAGGCGACGAGAAGTGCCATTCAGGGCTGGTTCGCGCATATTCACGGGCCTGCCATTTCCAGTCACGACCTGAGCCCGCATTACAGGCAATGATGAGCATTCCGTTCTTCTTGCCGAATGAAGACACAAGTGACGACCAGAACTTCTCCTGTGTCCAGTGTGTCAATTCATCGCAGACAACGAACTCAGGCGTGAACCCGAATGAAGACGCAACGTCAGCGGGGACGATCACGGCTCGTGCGTTTGTGTCCCTGTTTCTGATCTCGTACTTCGTGTGCTCAATTCGCTCAGATAGCCACTCATTGTCAGCTAGGATGCGTCCCATTGAGTCTGAGACTAGCTTGGCCTGGTCCTTGTCCTCTGCGCCAACAACGCCGTTCAGTTCTCTCTGAGACGCATACAGGAGCCACAGAAGCTGCGCAGCAACATCGCTAGTCTTGGAGTGTCCACGAGCACGCTGCCACCAGAATCGTCGAACCGGAGGGGGCGTGTTGTTCCAGCCTGCCAACCAGATCAGGCAGGGGTCCATTGCCTCGAAGCACTCTTGCTGCCACGGATCGGCAGCGATCCCGAGCATGGCCTTCTGGCGATTGGCTACGTCAACGACCAGATTGCGCCGGAAGTAGGCCGGGAATCTCAGGAGAGCCTGTTCATGCAGCTCTCTGTCTCGCTCAGAAGCTTTTCGGGTCAAGGGGAGGATTTCTGGAGATTAGCTCTGCTGCTGCAGTAGGTGTGACCTCCAGTACGTTATCCGTCCGCCCCAGCGACTTATCGAGGGGATTCAGCGACTCAGGGGCAGGCAAGCCCTGCGCGCGTGTGAAAGCAATCAGTTCTTCCTGCGTGTACTCCTTGAGATTCGCTTTGGCTGTATGGGACACATTCCCCCGGATGGTGTGCTTGACCACCTTTGGCTGATTCAAGCCCTGCAAATCAGCCTTTTTGGAAATGCACCCCAGCGCTGTCTTCATGTCGCCTTTGTTCCAACTGACAGACAGCACCATATCGAGGCTTGTGATGATCTTGCGCAGGTTCTTCTTGCGCTCTTCATCTGGGTCGTCGTCTTCATCGACAGCAGGCACGCTGGCATAGGCGATGGCCAGCAGGCGTCCAAATTCGTCGTTACTGAGAGGCTTGCCGTCTTCCCCTTGAGGCCAGAATCCTGTGTCCTTGATGATCGTGGGAATCAGCAGGATGTCCACGCCAGAGCGAATCATGCCCTTCAGGCGTTCGATGGCGGGCACATCACTATCGGACACACGGACGACGATATCTGGCATTACTTGCTTGCCTCTGGCTTGATGAACCTAAACGAGCGATTTCCCGTCTTGGCATCAATGGTCCATTCGGCAACACCAGTCTCAATGGCGGCTTGCTGATATCGCTTGGCGTAATAGCTTGCGCCAGCCGCAAAGCCCCAAAAGGCTACAACCAAACCAATCGCACTCAAGACAATCACGTCGCCAATCGAAATTCTAATCTTTCACCTCCATTGACTCGGGTTCGTTCCTTCGCTGTGCCTCTTTGGCGAGCTGATCCCACTTCGGAGGACGCTCGTACAACTCGGGATAT
>CAZIWB010000190.1:0-2196 GCA_964542655.1 uncultured Cellvibrionaceae bacterium | reverse complement strand
TCGACCCGCAGGCGCCCACCGAGCCCGGTCAGCGTCACCCGGTGCAGACGCCGATCGAGGCGCCGCCCGGGCAGCCGATCGCGCCCCGGGTCGCCCATGCGAACGGTCCCGGCTCCGGCCGGCGCATCGGTCGGAAGGCGTCCGGCGTCCACGTGCTCGTCCCGCCGCCGGACCTGAAGGAAGAGATCATCTCGCGCGAGCCGTACCGCGCGCGCTCCGGCAGTGCCCCCGATCTGCTGCTGCTCGGCTTCCCGGCCCGTCACAACACCTCCGCCCGCGGCGCGCTCCAGCCGAGGTGAGCGATCCCGCGTCGGTCCTGATCTCGACCGCGGCGTTGCTCGCGGTCGCCGTCATGGCCGGCGCGCACGGGTCTCTCCGCGCGGAGGTCCGAGAACTCCAGCGCCTGCGCCCCGACATCGACGCCATCCGCGCCGAGCATGCGCGCGACGTCGCCGCCCTGCGTGCCGAACACGAGAAGGCGCGAGCCAAGGACAGGGCCGCGCTGGTGTCCGTGCGGCTCGTCGTTCGGCGCCTCGATCGGCACGTCCGCCAGCTCCTCGGCGCGCCGCTGCCGCCCGAAGAGCCCGAGCAGGCTCCGCTCGGCTTCCGCCCTCCCTAGTACGTGCCGGGGCGGCCCCGGCATCGGCCGGCGACGTCCCCGATCGTCTTCAAGCACCGCGTGCAGACCCGCGGCGAGTTCGGCGTGCGCGCCTTGAACTGGTGATCCAACCATCCGTTGTGCTGCTGCGGCACGGACGCCAGCCTGATCTGCTGGCGCAGGCGCACGCACGCACGCTCGAGCGCATCCGGATCGTCGGGCAGCGTCGGCGGCTCCATGGATGGAACGAGATCGCGCAGCTCCGCGATGAGGTCGTCGGCGTCCTTCCTCAAGCGGAGCACCTCGCGCTCGGCTTCCGTCTCTGTGAGCTCCCGCCGCTGCGGCAAGGCGATCTCGAGGCCGCGCGTCCAGCCCTTCGGGGGCATGGCGTCCGTGACCATCGCGTTCCGGTACTCGTCGGGGTCGTCGCCTTGGCCGTTCATGTGGGTCCGAGCGTACCACGGCATACGGTGCGCCGCGGGCGAAACCGCCGCGCCGCCGTCCGGATTGACGCCGCCGCACTAACCTGTACACTCTGTACAGGAGAGTGCAGCATGGAAGAGAAGCCGTTCCCCAAGTTCGACGACGAGCCGCGCCGCTGGATGTTCGCGATGCTGGATCTGCTGCTCGCGCCCGGCGTCGCCTTGACGCCGGTCGAGCGCGAGCGCCTCCGGAAGCAGCGCGAGACCTTGGCTACCGATGAGAAGCGCATCCCCGGTGACGGAGCGAAGGCGAACGTGGACCGGGTCGCGCGCAGGTGCGGCCTGATTAAGAAGCGGCGCCACAGCGAGGCGCTCCGCCGACACCGCGAAGCCGACGTGAAGCGGGCGCGCGTCGTCGCGATCCCGGCGGTTCACGCCGTGGGCGCCCCCATCCCCCGCCCGCCGCCGCTCCGTCGCCCCGTCGTCGCGCTCGGCGGCGGCGAGTCGGACACCTGGGATCCGTCGGTGGCCGGCCTGTGACGTGGGCCGAGGTCTCGGCGGCGTGGCTCGTGATCCTGGCGGCCGTGCTCGCGGTGGACCGCGCCATGATCTCGCGGTCGCACTGGCCGGTTGCCGCGGTGCTCTGCCTGGCGATGCTCGAGCCGCTGCGCCCGGATGAGGGGACGGCGGCCAAGATCCTCTGCCTCGCGCTGCCTGCGCTGTCGACGTGGCTCGCGGTGCGCGTCTTGGCGCGCGCGAGGCTGCTCGCGGCGTGCGCCGCCGCGCTCGTCTTCTCGGTCGGCGCCTGGCGCTGGAGCGTCGACTGGGACACGGCGCACGCCTGGGCCAGCGCGGCGAGCGTCGGCGTGCAGGCGGTGGCGCTCTTCGCGGTCGCGCCTCGCCGTCGGCTCTGGCTGCCGGACCGCTGCGTGCTCGCGCTCTTCGCCGGCGACGCCGCCGCCCTCCTGGGTCCCCTCGGGGAGCGCGCCGCGCCGCCCGTGCAGCAGGCGACGTGGTGGATTGTGCAGTGGCAGGCTGCCGCGGTCGCGCTCGTCCTGTGCGCGCTCCACGTTCACCAAGCGCTCGCGGACCGGCGCCGCCATGGCTGACACCTGGGCGAGCATCCGGGCCGCCGGCGACGCCGCCCGGCGCGAGGTCGAGGCTCGCGCGCTTCGG
>CAZIWB010000189.1:0-2253 GCA_964542655.1 uncultured Cellvibrionaceae bacterium | reverse complement strand
TTCTCGATGTAGCACTTCTGGCCTGCCAGAGACACAGGGGTGCGAGACTTGGGATCGAGGCTGCTGAACGTCCCGCCCGTGAATCCCACGCTCGACAGAAACTCCAGAGCACGGTCGACCATCTTGTCCGTCATGGTGATGAACATGGTCTGTGGGAACTTCGCCGTGTATTCCTCATCCCGGTTGGTCTCGGGGTTCACCCAGGCCAACAGGTTGAGCCGAAAGACGAGCTGTTGGTTGCCAGACTTGGCTTCGCCAATCCCGTGCTCGATAATCTCGGCGTAATACTTGCCTTCCTTATGGTAAGCCATCCATTCGCTCCTTCAGTTGAGATGTGAAAAACCTACGCTACGAGTTGTTCATTACTACTGCTGGGGCTCAACACTTCCGGCTGCTGACTTTCCAGCAGCGACAGCCAGGCCAAGGTTCCTGTAGCCTTCAGCGCCAGAGGTTCCCATGTCGACGCCTTCTGCCGTGATGCCAAGGCGGTTCTTGCCCTCGAATGTCGGTCGGTAGGTTCCGTAGAGCCAGCGCACATCGCCGCCAGTGGCCTTGCCCTTCTTGTGTACACTGTCTCCACCACGAACGGACACATCGACGACGTAATCACAGAAGAGCACGTTGTCGGCCCAGCCAATGATCTGCTCTGCCATGAACGGGTTGACATTCAAGACCCATTTGTCGTAGTTGGCACCGTCAGGGTTCTTGGCTGTTGCCAGTGCTGTGTGTGACAAAAAGACTGCGCCGACGTTGCGTTCGTCACGCATCTTGTCGACCATGTTGATAAACTCCTTCCACTGCTCGATGTCCTCCTTAGCTCCGTTGTTGAAGTCCTTGAATTTCTTGTCGATGACCCCCTTGTAGTTCTTGTTGGCGTGGTAGGTGTGGAGAAGTTCCTCCAGGGACGATAGTACGTCGAAGGCCACCGTCTTGAAGTTGTGAGGCTCGTTCGTGAGCCACTGAACAAGGTCACATGCGTCCTCGAAGGTCTTGATTGGCTCAGTCTGAACGACCGACTCAGGCACACGGCCAATGCTCTTGAGCTGGCTGATGCCGTCTTCCTGACCGACGACAGCGAACAGGACATCCTTGAAGTGAGCAACCAGCTCCGTCTTGCCGACGCCAGGCTTCCCAGCGACGATTGTGGCGTGCGGGCGAGCCTTGACCTTGGTCTTGTTGGTTGCGGCCCAGTTGCGTTTTGTGGGGGCGATAATCATTGGGTCACACGTCCTTGCTTGAGTTACTTCTTGACAATCTTGACGAATCCGCCTGCGTCCACCTGCAGGCAGAGATATTCGAGTTCAACTTTGTTTGCCCACAATCTGACGTGCCCTTCTGGCACGATGGTCAGTAGCGTGGCGATACACCTTCCGTCCTCATCAACAGCCTGAAGGTCAACTGTTCCATCGCCTTCTTCGTCGCTCAACCGAAGCAACAAAGGCTTGCCCGGCTCATATCCTTCCTTGTAAATCTCTGGCTTAACACCCATCGTCGCGTCCTTTCTCGTGTGACCTATTCCTTAAACCAATCCCACCATTTTTCGAGCGCCTTGTGTAAGACATTCCCGAAATACAGCGCGTCATCTTCGCGTTCCTTCACACGCCGAATGCCCTCTACGTACTCGTAATGATGACGGCGACGGCATGACTGATAGCACTTCACCCTGGACTGAGTGAGCAGTTTCTTCTCGTCATCAGGAGCATCTGGTAGCTCAGGGTGGAGAACGGGCTTCTTCTCCCAGTTGCCAGAATTCACCGTGTCACACCCCGTGCAGAGGTCGAGAAACTTGCACGTCTTGTGGTAGTCGAAACAGGCTGTGTCGTTCGTCTGGGGGATGATCTTGCCGGTTTCCCAGCGACGAACGTCTTCTAGGATGTCCTTGCTGTGTCGCCAAGCCTCTTCGGCGTATCGGAGAATTTCCGATTCAAGTCGGACAACAACACGACGAGCCAAATAGAAATCAGGGCGAGTATCAAGAACGTCTTCCATGAGACGTTTCTCGTAGTCGGCCAGTGTGTCATTCTGTCTCTGCTTGATCGTCGGCTTGCGCACCACGTCCCACACCACATCATCCACCTGAATGCCGTTGTCCATCAGCAGGATCATGTAGTGCGTCGATTGCTTGTCGATGCGCAGATGCTTCCAGTAGTCCGAGTCAAAGCTCAGATCGCTGGAAGTGGTCTTGTGATCAATCAGGACACGTCGTCCCTCACGTTCCGCCAGTACGTCGATCTTGCCGGCCATCTGGAACTT
>CAZIWB010000188.1:0-2260 GCA_964542655.1 uncultured Cellvibrionaceae bacterium | reverse complement strand
GACTGGTACTCCATTTTGGCCACCCGCGAGGAACTGCGCATTGAGCGCGCCGCCGCATCAAATCACAAGGAAGCAGCATAATGAACGCGTTCGAACGTTTCAATATCAAGAGCCTGTCTCCCACGATGATTGTTCAGTGGGACGCGGCGCCTGCAACTCTGATTCTTCGCCGCCTATACGGCATCAAGGGCAAGGCCAACGCCAAGATGTGGCGCGGCGATGCAGTCGAAGCCGGGCTGAATTTCTGGCTGCACAACCGGGACCGCCAAGACTCCATGGCAAACGCCAAGGCGCTGGCGATCGATACGTTCTGGCAGCGTGCCGCTGGCGAGACATCGGAGGAGATCGAGGAAGTCTTGAAGGGCATCCCCGGCATGGTCGAACAGGCCGTCATTGCCATTAGCACCATGCCATCCAACGTCATGGGGACGCAGTTCGGCGTCGAAGCGTTCCTCGACGATGTGGATGTACCGGTTTTCGGGAAGATAGATTTTCTCTTCGAGGACAAGTCCATCGTAGAGTTGAAGACTACAACCCGGTGCCCTTCGAAAATTGAAAGCGTCTCGATCTCGCATCGGTGGCAGGCGGCGCTCTATGCGAAAGCGCGCGGCGTCCCGGTCAAGCTAACCTACGTCACCGACAAGAAAAACATCGTCTTCGAAATTCAGCCCGACGACGTATCGCTTATCACGATGCGCCGGGCCGCGCTCAGTCTGCAGAAGGCACTTGCCAGCACCGAGGACGGCGAAGCGCTGCTTCGGTCTCTGCCCCTGAACGTTGAGAGCTTCTATTGGGACGATGAAGTCATGCAGGCCTATGAGGACGCGCTCGAAGGCAAGTTGCGGCTTCTCGTTGGCCCCGGCACGGAAGATTTGGCGGCGCAGGGCTACGTCACTTTTGGCAAGCACGCCAACAAACACATTTCCGAATTGCCCGACACTTATCTCAACTGGCTGATGAACCCAAAGCTTTCCGACGGAACTGTTTTCGACGTTCCGAAGCAGCTTCAGGTCGCAATTGCCGATATGCGGGAGGCCGCGTGATGTCCAAGACCGAACTGTGGGACAAGCTGGGCAAGACCGACCCGGCGCACACCAAGGACTTCACCCGAGGCGGTGGCTTCAAGGGCACGGCTATCAAGCCGATGTTTTCCTATCGCCGCCTCACGGAAGAATTTGGGCCTTGCGGCACGGGCTGGGGCGTCAACGAACCTCAGTTCCAGGTCGTCCCCGGCGACAACAAGGAAGTGATGGTCTTCTGTACCGTGTCCGGCTGGTATCAATATGAAGGCGAGCACCGGACTGTTTACGGCGTCGGCGGCGACAAGATCGTCAGCCACATCAAGGCCAATGAGAAATTCAAACGCCCTGAGCGATGGGAGAACGACGACGAAGCCTTCAAGAAGGCCTTCACCGACGCCTTGACCAATGCCTTCAAGCTCGTCGGCGTCGGCGCTGATGTCCATATGGGCATGTTCGACGACAACAAATATGTCAACGACATGCGCAAGCACTTCGAGGAAGGCGGCGAACCGGACAAGCCGAAGGAACCAAAGCCGATCAGCGCGGCCGAACAAAAGCGCCAGTTGGCCGAGATCGACAACGACCTGCTTGATGCCCATTCCTTGTCCGATGTCAATCGCGTTGCCGACATATGGAAGACCATTTCTACGCGCGACGGCTGGTCGAAGGACTATAAGCTTGCGGCCAAGGATAAATTCGATGCGGCGCGGGTAAAGCTGTCTGACGCAGGCTCGCTCCCCGGCTCGACTGGCATTCATGATGCCGCCGGTCGCGAACTCCATAATTCGGAGGCGTGACCATGGCGACGAAGACCGAACATCCGCCGATCTACTGCATGCGCCGTGGCAACATGCTTGTGCCGGAATATGCGCAGGACGCGGAAGCGATCGAACGTTTTCCGCATGGTCAGCGCATCCGCGTTGATCTTCGCACCGGGCGGTCACCGGACAAGCTCCGGTTCTACTGGCAGCTCCTCAAGAAGCTCGTCGACGCCACCGGCTGCGCGGCCAATGTCGAAGCCCTGCACGGCGCGGTGAAACTGGATCTCGGATATGCCAACCCGATCCGGCTCAAAACCGGCATGACCATTCTCGTCCCCGGCTCCATCGCCTTCGACAAGATGACCGAAGAAGATTTTTCCGAGTTTCTGGAGAAGGCAATCGAATGGATGGCAACAAACTTCGGCGTCACCGTCGCTGATCTCCTCGGTTCCGACCGCCAAGCAGACCGGAGGGCGG
>CAZIWB010000187.1:0-2267 GCA_964542655.1 uncultured Cellvibrionaceae bacterium | reverse complement strand
TCACTCGTGCTTGGTCGCGGCCATCTCGATTCATCTTTTTCACTCATGCGGTCCCGTTTCTAAATGAGGTGAGTCAGGATCACGCCGACAACCATGCCGACGATCATTCCGGTGAATGCAGACACCCGGATTTCAAATCTGGAATATCCAGTGCGTGGGTTACACGCCGGGCAGAGAGGCCCGATCAGCTTTGCATGGCATTCGTAGCATCGGCTTAGATAGTCGAGATTGGAGCAGTCCGGTCTGGTGTCTCTCACGTCGGTCCCCTATTTGGTCACGGGTTGGTTGGTCGCCATGTGCTCCGGCCAGAAGGCAGACACAAAGCTGGGATAATAATCGTCGGTATTGTCGGTGCCGAACTCGACAACCACCTTGCCAGTCACAACGTCGATCAACTCAATGGTGTCGTTGACGCCACCCCATTTGTCATCTGCCTTTTTCTTGGCAAGCACCTTGATAGGCGGGAATGCGTTTTTCAGCGCGCACTCTTCGACAAAGAGATTCCGCATAGAACTGCGGTAGCCATCGTCTGGGTCTTCGACGGCGGTATAGACTTTCCCATCAAGGCGGACGCGAATGATATTTGCATCCTCGAAACTGTCGCCCCAGGTTTTCACGCTCTCAGTGGAAAGATCAACGCCATCGAGGATGTGTTCTCCGACGAGACTGTCTAACTCTACGGTTTGAACTTCTGTCATATCGTCCCCTTAATTTTTGACGCGCCAAGCGCGGTCCAGGTTGGTGAATAATTCCGGCGAAACATCGAAGGCTTTGCCGAGGCAATCGGCAGTATCAGCGTCCAGCACCAAGTTTTTGTCATCGAGATACGCCGCGAATTGGCAAGCCAGAACCTGGGTCGGGGTGCAGCCTTTCGAGAACAGCAGAACTTCAAAGCCGCGCTCCGTTAGCCCACGCGCCTTGATCTCTTCCCGGATGTATTCTCCGGGCGAAAACGTCTCTGCTGGAACCCGATCTGGCACAGTCGTCCCCCTAAGAAAATCTTCGTTCGGCTTGGCGGAATGCCAGACCGAACAGAATTGAAATCATGGCGATGGAGCCGCATGTCGAACTGCCCGCTCCTGGCACGATGGCGCTGCACACCAGCGCGCCAATGGTCGCGCCGCTGCACATAAGTTTGAGATCGGCATAGACGGCAGCTTTCATTGCGTCCCCTATCTGCTGGCCGCTATGGCAGCCGCAATGGCCGCGTCCTGCGACAGCTTGTTGAATTTGCGTTCTGCGGTGGCCTCTGCACCATCCCCCAGCTTGTGAATGGTCTGCTTTCCAATGACGCGGGGATCGCGCTCATCATTGCGGACGGCTTGCCACCCGTACGGCGCTTTAATATCCCAATAGCGGAAAACCCAGCGGTCCAGTTCCGCTTCGTAGGCTTTCAGTGCCCGCTTAAATTCGTCCTTAGTCATAGTTGCCCCTAATCCAACATTGCTCTGGCGCATTCCGCCGATGTTCTGCCTTCTGCAATCTCATGGAGCAGACGAAGCGCCGCCTGCAATTTCTCGGCTTGTGGACTAGTTGTAAATTTCCACAGGTCTAAGTCGTTAGCTTGGGCGTCAACCGTTGCGCGCATTCGGTCTTGGTCCATCGGCCGTCCCCTTCAAATAACGTGTTCGGTTGAAGCCCAGCGTTGATGGTTGGTCATACGCTCGCATTCGTAATTGCAGCTACACCCGCCAGGACCATCGCACGGAACGCAATCTTCTCCGGCGCACTCGAAACATTTCTGGCAGTAGGCTTCGTCACCTTCAATGCGGATCATCTCGTCGCCGTGAATCGTGCAGGTCGCCATATCGTCTCCTTATGCGGCCGGCCAATCGACGTTATCCGCGCCGCCGGCCTCAATGTATTCTTCCTTGGTGACGCCAAGCGCGGCCAGAACATCCATGATGGTTGGCATGTTGTCCGCCTTCTCGTCATAGTGATCTTCGACCACGCCTTCCCAGTACGGGTCATCGCGATCTGTCGCGCGGTCGAGAACGCGGACGGCTTGAATCCGCGTCAGCTTACCGGTCCATGGCTTTGTCACTGGCATAGGTGTCCCTCAAAAGTGAGTGGTGGAATAGGTCCAGCCGCACACCACGCCGGCCGTAAAGCAATCGCATTCCCACTTGCGCCAGACATAATCGAGCCAGCACCAGCGTCCATCGAACAGCTTCACCGGGTGCCACGCGAACCAAAGCTCAGCGACATAACCCTTCGCGATGGCTTCTTTCTGCGCGGCAGTCATGCCCCAAAGCATCAGCGTCCCC
>CAZIWB010000186.1:0-2273 GCA_964542655.1 uncultured Cellvibrionaceae bacterium | reverse complement strand
TTATCTTCTTTTTCATTTAGCCAAGTAAGAATGTTACAATAAACTTTTCCGTTTTGTGCTTTTGAAAATGCACTGTGACCTTTTTTTGCTTGGTCAATAAGTTCTGTTAAGCAAATGCTTCCTCCAAATAATGTGTTCATTTTTTTTGTTTTTTTATAGTTTAAAATAAGTCTCCTTTTTCATCTTTATATTTATCATACCAAATTTCATCCTTACTTAAAATTTCTTTTGGTAGTTCAATTTCTGATTGCGTTAATTGCATTTTTTTATGCCAATCCATAATAGGGTCAACTCCACTTCCAAATCCATCCAATCTTTCCCTAAATGCCGTTCCTCCTTTGTACATTTCAAACTTTACAGGGTTATCTAATATTGTAGGTTTACCCCCTGTTTCTGTATCCTTAATTTTCCTAACATGAATTTCAGTTACCATCCAATCGGTAGGGTGCTGAGTAATCCTATGAATAGTTAAAAAGTCGTCAGCTTTATTAGCCACTTTTTGCCCACCTTCTGTATCTGCTTTATTTGGCGCAACCGGATATTTTTTTTCCCCATCCTTTTGCCTTGCTGCGCCTGTGTAAGCATGATGATTTATGTACCATCCAAAATTATTATTCTGACCAAATGATTTCATTTCACTCAATGCTTCATAATGATATTCGTGTGTAGATAGTTTGCTAAATCCACTTAGGTTTATTTTCAAGGAATTGTATGGGTCAACCATTCCATAATTCAGATCAGGATATTTAGTTTTAGCTTTCTTAACCATGTTGATAATATCCTTGTAGTTATACAAATCTTCCTGCGCTTTAATCAAAATAAAATGACTTTCTATGAATTTTTTTGCGATAACATATTCAGAATTGCTCATAGCGAATTGCCCTACAAGTTGTTTTCCCCAATAGAACTGTATCATTTTTCTCATAAAGTTACCAAGTGTATTTTCACTTGAAAATATAATCCCTTTCCATCCATGATACATTGCAGCCAAAAGCATAAGCCACCATACCCAAACACTTTTACCTACATTATCAATTCCATTTGTGTTTACAAAATTTCCAAGTTTAAAAAGGAAATGTTTATCTAATTCAGGACTCCCAGTTGTTAATCCCATTGGAAGTGTACCATCAATTACCTGTTCCAAATATCCGTTGTAATCTTCCGGCTTCGCTAAGAATGAAAAATCATTGTCATTTACTTCAATTCTACTTTCTATAATTCTTGTACTTGCAGACACTTTTTGTTTTTCATACCTATCCCCGAACCCCATTTCATATAGTTTTTTTGAGGCAGCACTGAAATCTTTATCACATTCCAAATAAGCAAAAACAGCATAAGGTAGATAAGCGTGTTGTGGGTCAAAGTCGGTACTTGTGCTAAAAACACTAAACCATTTTTTAGCATAATCATAATTTCCTGAACTCTGTGAAGATGTTTGCCCCGGTCTAAGCAAGATAACTTTACTTCCTTTTTTCCCTACTGCTTTCCATCCATGACTTTCCAAAAGAGAAACTACATCGCCTCTATCATTATAATCTTCAAATGAAGATTTTCCTTTTATTTTTGGTAATTCTCTTTCGATAGGTTTAGGTAATTCATATTCAGTAACCACTTCATTAAATTCCCTTGCAGCGTTATGTAATATCTCTCTTTGTTCCGGTGTTATTTCTGAAATTCCATAAAAATCCCTATTTAATAACGAATAACCTATTGATGGGAAACACATGATATATCCACCTTCACCACGTGTTTCCAACAAAACTCTAACTTTATCATTAATACGTGCTTTTTCTGCTTTGGCTTTGGCAGTTTCGTCAGATTTATTTTTTGGGTCTAAAAGAGAACTCGCATAAGTTTCTTGGTAAGTTTTATTTTTTTCTTCATCTGTGGTATGCCTATTCGCTAATTTCAAGTTACCTGAGATTGTTTTGCACCTATAAACCAAATGATACCCGTTACCTTTTGTTTTTTGAACTAATAGTTTTTCAAGTAATGTTTTATCTGAAGTATGAATTTTTCTTTTGTATTCATCAAATAATTTTCCCGTTAAATCATATTTGCTATCTACATCAATTACCTCTATGTTCCCGCTTAATGCCCCGCAAACTAATCCTACACCCATGCAATTTGATAAATCATGTTTATCGTTTGAGGCTTGCCAACCTTTTACAATTGGTCGCTTAGCCTCTGTTACAGGCATAAATTTAAGTCCGTCTATATCGTTTAAATCCTGACAGTTCATTTTAAAATCCGTCTATTTGGTTTTGAAATTT
>CAZIWB010000185.1:0-2283 GCA_964542655.1 uncultured Cellvibrionaceae bacterium | reverse complement strand
CCGCAACTCCCGCAAGCGGAACCGTCTCCGCCTCGACTCAACCTTGTGCGTAGCTCCCAATCCCATACCGCCGCATGTACGTTCTGACCTGCAACCGCGTCGCCCGCGCGGCTCTGGCGATGGCGGAGAGGTTGTCGCCGTGCTCGCGATGGAGCGCCTCGAGGTAGGCGCGGCCGACCTGCTCGGCGCCAGCGCGGTGGACCTCGGCAAGGGAGGGGTCGCCGTTGGTGAGGTCGAGCTTCACGAGGGCGGCGAACCCCACAGGGATGGGAGCGGCTCGGCGGGGCGCGCGGCTCACGGTGTCACCACGCGCTCGCGCACGATGGCCTCGAGCTCGTCGGCGGCGCGGTTGCGGACCTCGCGCGTTTCCTTGTCCATGACGCCATCCTCATTCCGGATGCGTCGCACGATCTCGGCAGGATCGTACTCGCCGAACGTGGCCCACTCGAACGCGGAACATAACCCATGGAGCACGCCGCGGAGCGCGAGCGACCGTCGGTCATCCGCTCCGACTCCAGTGCGCGACGCGTGAACGCTCGCATCCGCCCACCGCACCGCGTACTCCTGCACCAGCGCGCGAATGCGGCCGGCGAGGTCGCGGGGCTGCTGGGCGGCACCGTTCTTGAGGGCGGCGTACTCCTTCGCCCGCGCCTCGGCTCCGGGCCCCGAGAACAGCGCGGCGTACACCTCGCCCTCGGACGCGTGGTCGATGGCCTCGACTACCCATTCGTCCGGGCACGCCCGGCTCGGCGCGCATTCAAAAAGCATCTTGCTATCGGTCATGCTCCGAACCATGGCCCACCGTCAGACCACCGTCAACTGGATCCCCCTCGCCCACCCCACCCTGGGCAACGGCAGATCCATCTTCCATCTCGGGCGGCGATGTGCTCTCGCGTGGCCTGGATCACACGTTCACCATGGCGGCGCGTCCGCGTGCCGTGCATCATCCGACCCGTCCGACCAGGTTGCGTCGGCGCAGGAGGTTCAGAATGTCGAGATGGTGGTTGACGATGGCTCTCGTGATGTGCGCGGCGGCGTGCGGCCCGATCGATGATGACGGCGAGGGCGAGAACGGTCCTCCGGCTGGAACGACGGAGGTCAAGGACTGCTCGGAGTTCTGCGAGGGCGACTCGCGCGATCCTGCCCTGTGCAAGTCGTGCCAGCAGGGTCCGATCGATGGGTTCTCGCCGGATCCGCTACCCTGGCGGCCAGGCGGCGCGCCGGTCCAGCCCAGGCCGTAGCTATCCGCCGAGCACCCTCTCCTGCGCCCCGGGGCCAAACCCCAGGGCGGCGCGGACGCGGGCGACCTCGCTGGCGGAGCTGGGCGGCTGGACCTCGGGCGATGGCGCAGCCGGCCCGTTGAGCGCCGCGAGCAGTGCGGTGCCAGCCTCGGCGAACACGCGCACCTGCGCCTCGCCGTACTCCGGCCCGAGCTTGAACCTGTCGAGCGCGCCCGCGGGGATGCCGTTCGCCGTGGTCTGCTCGTACACGGCCACGAGCTCGGTCAGCGCATCGTGCCGCGCCTCGTCCTCGACAGCACCTCGCGCGTCGCGCCTGTCGCGCGCCAGCCTCGCCACGTCGGCCCACCTGCCCGCCCAGTCCTGGATGAGCGCCCGGACGGCGGCGGGGATGTCGTGCTGCGCCGCCTGCTGACCAGGCGCCCCCGCCCGCCCCACGTAGCGCCAGCCGTTCTCGTGGGTCATGTGGTCGCACAACTCGGGGCCTAGCTCGTTGAGGAAGTGCACCCACGACAGCCCCTGTTGCTGGAACACAAGCCCTACGGTCCGCGATCGGCCATGCTGATCCCACACGGCACCCGGCTGCCAGCGCTCGTCGGCGGGCTGCGGCGCGGCAACCTCGTGCTCGCCGAACGCGTCGCGCCTGCCGCGGTCAAACGCCGCCCGAATCTCCTCCTGAGAGATCGGCGTCAAGCGCTCGAATTCCTCGCGCGGCAGGCTCACGAGCGGGTCGCGGGCGGCCCGACCGGCGGCGGGCTGGTACACCTCGGGAGCGGGCGGCTTGACGTTGACGATGAGGTCCCCGATGCGCCGGTCCAGGCCGGGGCCCTCGGGCTCGGGAGTGGCCACGAGCTCCCAGGCGTCGCCGGCGAGGAGCTCCGAGAGGGCCACGCTCGTGCCGCGCTCCCCGACGCCGGACGCCAGCGCCAGGCCAACGCGCTCCGGCCCGACGTGCCAGACGCGCCACACCTCGCCCGTGGCCTTGCGCCGCCAGCGCTGCCCCACGCGCGGAGCGGGGGCGGGAGCCTCGGGCTCGCGAGCAGCT
>CAZIWB010000184.1:0-2296 GCA_964542655.1 uncultured Cellvibrionaceae bacterium | reverse complement strand
CGGCAGCGACGGCCCGGCCCCACTGAGCGGAAGGCGGGATAGCAGCCATGTCCTACAAAGTCACGACCGCACCCGCGTATGAGCCGGTGTCGCTCGCGCAAGCCAAGCAGCATCTCCGGGTGGATTGGACCGATGATGACAACCTCATCGAAGACTTGATTGTGGCGGCGCGGCAATGGTGCGAGCGGGGCATCCGCCAGGCGCTCATCAACCAGACGTTGCAATGCGTGGTGGAATTGCCGGAGCCAACGGTGGGCCGCTTATCCGGGCAGGTGGGGCGCCCCGGTTGGCCGATAGAACTCCCGATGACGGCGCATGGCACGCTACAAAGCGTCACCACCGCCGAGATTGAGACGCAGATCGCCACCTTCGACACCCTGACCCTGACGGATGATTACCTCGTAGACGATAACTCCGAGCCTAGCCGTATCTGGCTGGCGGCGTCGGCTATCGCCAAGTGGAGTGTCAGCCTCAACTATCCCGGCGCTATGCCTCGTGTGCGCGTCACCTACGTGGCGGGCTACGGCACCACCCCGGCCAGCGTCCCTTACCCCATCCGCCAAGCCATTCTGCGGGGCGTGGCGCATCTCTACGAGCACCGCGAAGGCGACGGCGCCATACCGGATAGCCTGTTGCCGAGCCAGTATCGGGTGTTGCGGCTGCACTAGCCGGGAGAACTGAGGCCACCCCATGCCCACCTGGACACCCACCGGCGCACGCCGCCGCAAGATCACCATTCAGCAGCAATCCTCCACAAAGACGGCGATGGGCTTCCTCACGTCTACCTGGGCGGATGTGCTGACCACCTGGGCGGCGGTCACGCCGCACGCCGTCACCAGCATGGCCACGGCGGGCGCGTCGCAGCAACCCATGATCGCCAACACCTATGCGGTGAATATCCGCTACGCGCCCAGCGTCACCATCAAGCCCGGTATGCGCGTGGTGGAGAGCGACGGCGGGGCCACCTATCTCATCCAGAGCATCACGGACCCGGAAGAGCGGCACCGCGAGCTGGTGCTGATGTGCTCGCAAGTCCCGGCGCCCGCCGCACAGGAGCAATAGCCATGAGCAGCGCACCTATCGAGATTGGCAACGGTGGCGGCCATGTCGAGATCACCGCCAAGCAAAACAAACCCGGCGAGTGGGGCTTGATCTGGTATCACACGCGGCCAGATAACGGCCAGCCGTGTAGCGGTTGCCTGTCGTGGGACCCTGCCGACGCGAAGCACTGGACACTCGTGCGGCGTGAGCCGCTGACGCTCTCACCATCGCTGCAATGCGACGCATGCGGGCGGCATGGCTGGATTACTGACGGGCGTTGGGTGCTCGCGTAGGAGCAATAATATGGCCACCTCCGGCAGCTTCAACAAGGTGCCACAAGCCATCCAAGCCATCCACAACGGCACCGTGGTGGCCGTGCGGCGCGCGTCGCAGCAAGTGGCGGATACCTACGCGCAGACCGCCGCGATTGACACCGGCTATCTGCGGCTCTCCGCGTACACGTCCTTTAGCGACGCCAGCACGTACAACCAGGCCGTTGGGCGAGCCAAGGGCCGCGCGAACCGGGAGCCATTGCCCGAAGTGGAGCGGCCTGGGGATGACCTCACCGGCATCGTGGCCGTGGCCGCCCAATATGCGCTGCCAGTGGAGACGGGAACGAGCCGCATGGCGGCGCAACCGGCCTTGACGCCCGCCGCTGAGACCATGCGCGGGCAACTGCGGGGCATCATCGCCGAGGAGATCAACAAGGCCATCAAGGCGGCACTCGGCGGATAGGGGGCGGCGATGGATGAGTCTCTCGAGGGGCTAGATTGGCTACTCACCCAGCTCAAGGGCGATAGCACGATCACCACGGCACTCACAGGCGGGATATGGCCGCTACAAGCGCCTGAGGGGGCCGTGCCGCCCTACGCCGTCGTCTCGCCGATGGGGGGCCGCGATATCTCACCGATGGGCGTGCGGCTGCTCTATGAGGGCGTCTATCAGGTCCGCATGTGGGGGTTAGCCACGGAGAGCGACACGCTCAAGACGGCGGGCAACGCAGCGGATACCTTGCTCCAACGGGGCAGCGGGACCACCAGCGGCGCCAATATCCTCTCCTGTATCCGCGACAATCCTCTTCCGCCGGTTGCGGAGTGGGACGGCCAGCAATTGCGTATCGGTATCGGCGGCCTCTATCGGCTGCAAGTTCAGGCGAGCTAGCCTAAAGGGGGCTACCACATGAGCCTAGTGAGCAGTGTTAATGTTCGCAGCCAGATCGGCCAAGAGGGCACTATTGGCGCTGGCACATCCACCA
>CAZIWB010000183.1:0-2323 GCA_964542655.1 uncultured Cellvibrionaceae bacterium | reverse complement strand
TGCCGCCGTCGCCCGCCTCATTGAGCAGCGCGACGCCGAGCACGCAGCGGCGGAGCAGGGGCGGCAGGCGGCGCAGCCGTCACTTGCCGAGCGGGACTACCTCGGCCGCGTCGTGCGCGACGTATGGATCTCATGGGCGGAGGAACAGCCGCGCCCCAAGGCTAGCTGGCTGGTTCCGTACGACGGCCTCGCCGAGCCGGACAAGGAAGTCGACCGACGCATCGGGGAGCGACTCTTCGCGCTCGGCACCGCGTGGGAGCGTGCGAGGTCGGAGCAGCCCCGCGACCTCGCCGGCCGCATCCGCGCGCTGGTGCAGGAGTACGCGGGACGGTGGGCGGACGCCGACGACCTGATCGGCCGCGACGTGTGCGCGCACGTGGTCATATGCCTCGTGCGAGCTGTGAGGTACGCGCGGAAGGGCATGCCAGTGCTCGACGTGGTCGAGGATCTCCGGGACGGCGGCGGCTCCTCGGGCGGCATTGTGAACACGGCCGCCGACGAGCTCGAGGCCATCGCGCGGGACGAGGTGAAGCCGTGAGTCGCATTCGACCGCTGCGGATGTCGAGGCGCGAGGCCGTGCTCTCAGCCTGTTACAGCGCCACGAACCTATACACCATCGGTCGCGAGATCGAGCGCATGCTTAAGGCCGGCAATGCGGCTCTTCTTAAGCCCGATTCTATCTGGCGCTCTCTTGTGCGCACGTCGCACATCATTCGCCTATCGCCGCGATCCAGGTTCCGGCGGAGGAGCGCGTAATGCTCGACGACTACTTCGCCGGAAGATACGAGTGGGACACGTCTCTCGATCGAGCGGCGCGCGAACGACTCGACGCGCTCGTAGCCATGTACGGCATCGCGCGCGTCGACAGTCGATGGCGCGGCAGGTTCAGCCCGGTCCTGATCGGCGACATCGTGGCCGAGTTCAGGACCAACGATCTGCGTGAGTGGATGACGATGACCGAGGAGCAGCGCCTCGACTGGATGGCGCGAGCGCTGCGTGACCGGCGGGCGGCGTCCAGCGAGCCGGCGCCGTCGAGGATGCCACGCACGGCGCTGCCTCTGCTCGGCTGGCGGGCGTCGTTGGTGAGGGTCACGCCGGCCGGGCGCGAGTTCACGAGGTGGTTCCTGTACGTGCCGCCGGGAGCGACGACATGACCCCGCGCGCTCTGCTGGAGGAGGCCGGCGTCATCTGGACGCGCAGGGAGCGGCGACGGCTCGCGAGGGCGGACGCTGCGCCGGGGAGGCGGTTCGCCGTCAAGGTGTCGCGCGGCCGAACGTGGCTGAACGCACCGGCCTTCACGCGCGAGCACATTCGGCATGTCGCGCTCATGGCCGTTCCCGGCCTGCGCCCGTGCGATGTGCGCGTGACCAGTCCCGAGCCGGCCCGCGTCAGGGTGGAACTGGACGTTTCGAAAGACGCCATGGTCGACGCTCTCTTCAACGTGGAGGAAGCGCTCGAGCCTCATGTCCCGCTCGGGGTCGCGCTCGAGGTGAGCGTCCACGGGTGGCCGCAGGGCCGGAGCGAGGGGCCATGAAAGCGGAGCTTGAGACCGAGCTCATGCAGCGCATCCGGGGCGGCGAGTTCGCGCGCGTCGCGATCCGCGACATGTGCTCGCGCGGCGACATCGCTGCGCCGAAGCAAGCGGCGCGCACGCTGGAGAAGTGGTGTCGCAAAGGCTGGTACGATTACGGCGTGGCGCTCGACATGGGGTGGTTGACCGACGCTGCGCCGGGTGGCGTGAACGAGAGAGGAGGCAAGTGATGGGATGTGATATTCACTGGTTTGTCGAGCGACAGCGCGATGACGGAGCATGGGAAGTCGTGAGCGAAGCCGATGGGCCGCACAGGTATTACAACCTGTTCTTTGCGCTCGCCGGCGTGCGCTATGGGACAGCGGTCCCCATCGCCGAGCCGCGAGGGCTGCCCGACGACGTGAGCGACGAGGTGAAGCGCGATAGCGACGACTGGGGCTGCGATGGACACTCGCATTCCTGGCACACGCTCGAGACGCTGCTCGCGTACGACTGGGAGAGCAGCGGCCTCGGTAACTTCAGGGGCATTCTGAATCAGATGGCCGCGCTCGGGCTGCCCGATAGGGTGCGCGCCGTGTTCTGGTTTGACAACTGAAGCGAGGAGGCGAGTTATGTCGGAGAATAGGCGTTTCGAGTGCGACACTGGCGACGGGTCCGCGTTGGCCGTAGAGGAGGCGGATACGGACGACGGGCGGGCTTGGGTAGAGGCGACGCGCGACGACGGGAGCAGGACTGAGGTCCTGCTGTCGAGGTCGAGCGCCCGCGCCTTGGGTCGCCGCCTCCTCGAGCTCG
>CAZIWB010000182.1:0-2374 GCA_964542655.1 uncultured Cellvibrionaceae bacterium | reverse complement strand
GGGCCTGACACCCGAGGCGCCGGCGCCGGTCGCGAAGAAAGCGCCGAAGCCCAAGGTCAGCAAGGCGACGCCGCACGGGATCGAGTGGGCCGCGCTGATCGAGCGGTACCACGCTGGCTTCGACCGGGTGCGCGGCGTGCGCCCGATGTTCGATGGCGCGGACGCGCGCGCCATGCAGCGGCTCCTGGAGAAGGCCGGCCGAGACTACGCGCGTGCCGGGCGCATCATCGACAACGCTCTGGCCGATCCGTGGTGGGGGCCGAAGGTGACGATCCGGGACATCGCGCGCGACCCGTCCCGGTTCGACCGCACGACGCCAGCGCGACGCGTCGGCTCGCACATGCAGGCGCCGCCGCGCGAGGCGGACGGCAGCCTGAAGAAACCCGAACTCGTGGACCTGGACGATTGACCATGACACCTCAGGAGCTCGAGCAACGCCTCGCTGATATCCCGGCGGGGCAGACGATGGTGCTGGACGCCGGGCGGGACCCGGTGACTGGCGCGCGCGGCGCGCGGCGCATGATGCCGGCGGAGGGCGTCTACGGCTGCGTCCGAGGCTGCGGCCAGCAGACGAGCATGCCGGGGATCTGCGAGACCTGCGGGAGCAAGGCGCGACGGGCCGAGGCGCGCCGGGAGTTCTCGAGCGCCCTCGACTCAATCCCCGAGGCGTTCCGCTGGGCCCTGCCCAGGGCCGAGGAGATGGCGCAGCGAGCGCACGGCATCACGACGAAGAACGGCGGGCGCGCAGAGGCCGGTGAGGTCGCCGAATACATCGCCGTGGGCGTCGCGACCGGGCAACGTCCGTTCTGGACCCTGCGCGGCCCCACGGGCACGGGCAAGACGTCGATCATGTGCGCCGCTCTCGCCGCTCTCTGCGAGGCCGCGGCGGCTGCGTGGCTCGCCGTCCCGCTTCCCGGGTCGCGTCGGGTCGCATCGGCGGAGCCTGCCGCGGTGCGCGTCGCCCGGGGCGCGCGCTTCGTCTCCGCCGTCGACCTGCTGCCGCCGCAGGATCGGAACGACGAGCGCCCGGCGCTGTTCGGGGTGGCGCTTCGCGCGACAGTGCTCTTTCTCGACGACCTCGGGAAAGAGCTCTCCGCTCGCGAAGACGTGGCCGCCACAGCGCTGCGGGCGGCGGCCACTCGTGAGCTCATCGAAAAGCGGTGGAATGCTCGTAAGCCAACGGTAATCACGTGCGCTCTCACGAACGATGCGATCCAGCGCGTGTACGACGGCGGCACGTACCGAAGGATCGCGCAAGACAAACAGGTTCGTTTCTTGGATTGGGGTGAAAAATGAGCGAGATAACAACGATCGCGCAACTGTCAAAGCGCGGCAGGCGCGCGCTTTATTACGTCGCGACAGGCGTTTCCGATTACTCGCGGGAAGCGTCAAAGGCGCGCATCAAGAGCCTGCGAAGCATGGGACTCGTTGACGGACAAGATCGCTGCACGGCCAAGCTCACCGAGACCGGGCGGCGCATCGCGGCCGATGCCGGATGGTCGTTCCGCGGCGTAGGCCTCCAGATGGCGATCGACGAGAAGGCCGCGCCTACGGAAGCGCCCATGCCCGCCCCGATCGCTGTGGCCGAGCCTGTGCTCGCGGCGCCGGCGGTCGATGCTCGCTCCCCCTGGCGTTGGGTTGGCGGCAAGGGCGCGCTGCTGCCGGACATCATGGCCGCCATGCCGGAGAAGTTCGGCCGTCTCCTCGTGCCTTTCGTTGGCGGCGGCGCGCTCGTGTTCAAGATGCATGACCGCGTGTCGTATATCAGCGACGCGAACACGCATCTTATCAACGCATACCGATGCGTGAGAGACAACGCGGAGGACGTGATCGTGGCCCTCCAGGCGCACAAGAACGATCGCGACTACTACGACTGCCTCGTTGAGTCGTTCAATGATGGATACGGCGACGAGATCTGGCGCGCCGCCGCGTTCCTGTACATGAACCGAGTCGGCTTCAACGGTGTTTGCAGGTACAACAGGCGCGGCGGCTACAACGTGCCTTTCGGCGATAACCCGAAGGCCACGATCTGCGACGCTGACAACCTGCGCGCGTGCTCCGCTTCGCTGCAAGGCGTCGAGATCGAGGCGGCGGACTTCCGCGCCGTCGAGGCGAAGGCGCAGCCCGGGGATCTGGTCTACCTCGACCCGCCGTATGTGCCGGAGAGCAAGACAGCGAGCTTCACGGGCTATTGGCGCAAGTGGGGTGACGAGGAGCACGAGGCCGTAGCCTCGCTCTTCCGGCGCCTCGCCGCGCGAGGCGTCCACGTGCTCGCGAGCAACAGCGACACGCCGAAGGTCCGCGAGCTCTACTCCGGTTTCGAGGTGCGCACGCTCACCCGGTCCAACAGCGTCAACAGCAAGGCGAGCGGACG
>CAZIWB010000181.1:0-2390 GCA_964542655.1 uncultured Cellvibrionaceae bacterium | reverse complement strand
AGCGGCGCACGCCGTCGCGCCCGCGCGAGCAGTCCCCGAGCGCCGCGGGGCCGACCCCATCGTGTACGTCGCGCCGGAAACCGCTCTCGTGCCGCGCGATCGTCAGCAGGCCGGCGACGAGTTCGCGGCGAGGCCAGGGCCAGAGCGGGCGCTCTCCCTCGGGTGACGTCGTCGCCTCGAGCGACACGGCGTCGAGCGCCCGCGCGATCGTCTCGTACCGGGCGCGCCCTTCGGCCTCGCTCTCGCGGCGCACGAGCGCGCTGTGATGCGATGACCAGGTGACGCCCGGCGCGGAGCACGCGACTGGCTCCGACGTCGTGCCGAGGTCGGCGATGCGCAGGACGGGGCCGCCGCACTCGGGCAGCGGGACGACGCTGTAGGCGCTCTGCCCCGGCGGGACGAGCGAGAGCATCGCGGCTAGGATGGCTTCGAACATGGCGCGGAGCGTAGTCCAGCGCGCTTACCTCGCCATGACAAACCGCTCTGTTTCTTCTCCGCGCGCGTACACCCCGCGCGCTACGCGTTGCAGCGCTCCGTAGGACGCCAGCCTAGATAGCGCCGATGTTACGAGTGAGTGCTTCGTGGTAGGCGCCGCGATCGCCCTCAGTCGAGTCGCGCGCACGGGCGCTCCCTCCGCGATTATTGCCGCCAGAAGCGATTGCATTAACGGGCTGGACGCCTTCGTCCGAACGGGGAATGATGCCGCGTCCGTTTCTGACCACCCAAGCCCGATCCGTCGCCTGACCGTGTCCGAAGCGACGCCGCTTTTGACTCTATCACTCGCTCGCTTCCCCTTGGCCCTGTTGTTCAGATACGTGCAGCATGCCGAGCAGCACGCGTATTCCTTCCCGTGTGGGTTAAGACCTTTCTTTTTTGGCCTTCCACACAGCATGATGCATAGGCCGCGCCCGCGCGCAAGGTCGCGCTTCAGTTGCGCTATACTCTTATGCCTCTCACAAAACACGCCTGTCCCACGCGCGCCACGCTCCTTGCCGCAATACATGCATCGGCCGGACGCGATTGCTCTCGCTCGCCATCGGTCGTTGCTCTCCTTGGCGGCCTTCTTTTCTATACCTGACGCAAACCTCCTCCTATCTTTTTGAGACTCCTTCGCTCTGGATATAAGTCGCTCGTGCGCGTCCAGTACCTCGCCCTCTCTGGTGGTCAACTCGGAGAAAAGCTCGGCCACTTCGTCGGACACAACGCAGCCGCCCCATCGCGAGCGTTCATGATAGGCGCGTGAAGCGTCCCGAAAGACGCCTTTGATATCACGGCTCAGCCCTGCTGCGCGCTCGAGCGCGTCCGGGCCTGCTGGCAGAACGCCGCGGCCGTCTTCGTTTTCGTCAAGGGCTCTACCCGCCGGGACGTGCTCTCCGGCAGGGCCATCCGTAGCACACAGGAAACACAGGCCGCCGCCGAACGGCGGCAAGGGCCCCTCTTCCCGGCAGCCGGAGCAAACCCCATGCGGCATACGGCGCATAGAGTCGCCCGCGCCCTTGGGGGCAACTGTCGCAGTCGGCCTCGGTTTATATTTCTGGGCCTGTGGCTGCACGCGGCGACCCGACGGCGACCCACGCTCGGCCGCGCTGACCGCTTTCCGCTGCTCGGAACGATCGCGCGCAGCGATGCCTTTCTTGTTATCAAAGCGCTTTTGCCCTACGCTGTGCCCGCCCATGCGTCACTCCTTCGCGGCCTCCGTCGCTGCGGCGGCCTTCGGCGGCCTAGGTCTCCAGTTCTTGTCGGGCGCCACAACTCTGGCCAACCTAATACGGTTGCCGTCGGCCATCGGCTGCGCGATCAGGCGCACGTGATAGTGACGCCAGTCGGCGCGCCACAGGTCAACGTGGTCGCGTCGCAGTTTCGCGCGACCGGGCCGCGCTCCGCGCAACATCCGCGCGATGTCATCCAGCAGCCGCAGCGGGTCGTCTACTGGGCCAAACACGGCCACATAATCGGCAGCAGCCGCATATGTAACCTCCCAGCATATCGCGTCGCCGTCGTGCTCGGTTTTAATAATCGGGTTCGGCATCACATCGTCTCCCTCGGCGGCCCCTCCTCCCGCGCGCGCGTCCAGGGACGCGAGAGGAGGGGATCGGCGGGCGCTTGTGCGGCGGCGTTCGCAGCGCCGTGCTCCGCCAGCGTCTTGCCGATTCGGCCTGGAGAACTCCGCAAAGACAGGCCGCCCGACCAGAGTCAACGGTTCCGGCTGACCGGAGATAGACGGCGCTTTGCGGGCGCCGGCACCCTCGCGTCGACAGCCGGAACCTGTGGACCGTGCAGGGATTGAACCTGCTCCGTGCGCAACGACGCTGCGCTTGATCAACGTCGCGCGCACAGCTCTTCCTTCGAGCTCTCGGCCCAAACCCGCAGATTACGCGCTGCGGCCCGCG
>CAZIWB010000180.1:0-2436 GCA_964542655.1 uncultured Cellvibrionaceae bacterium | reverse complement strand
GATGTCGAACCCGCCGTAGTACCCGTTGTGCTCGTTGTGAGCGGACAGGGTGAACGTGCCGGCAGATGTCTGGATGTCGAGGAACACGACGTCCTCGCCATGTTCTCCGGTTGGTGCTTCTTTCAACTCCAGCCTGAGCAGCGTCGCTCCGGCGTAGTATCCGAACGTGTCGCCATCGGCTGACAGGTAGCGGCTCTCGCAACACTGCTGGCCGTCGTCTTTGATGAGTAGCTTCGTGCCGTCGTCGAACTGGATGGCTAGGACATATTCACCAAGTTCGACGAATGCGATCGTCTTGCCGTAGCAGATGGACGGGTCGTTTGGGTCGGTGCCGTCGCCGCGGTTCTTGGCCCACCAGTTGATTTCTAGGTTCGACATCAGCCAGTTCTCCGCTCACCCAACGTCAGCGCCGTCAGCTCCTCGAGAAATACCGGCCACAGTCGACGCGAGCGCATGACGCACTCGTGGTTCACAGGCGCATCACCACTCAGCCACCGCTGAACCGTCCGTCGTTCAACACCACACCACCGGGCGGCGTCGGCAACGCTGCACCCGAGTCGGTCGATAGCTGAACGCAAAGCCCGTGACGCAAGTGACGCGGGCACGGCCGTTGAAGCCGCTACAGGCGAACGCAAACTGTCCGCATGACACTTAGCGAGAGGCCGATGGAGACATGGAGAAGACACCTGACCTGGCTGCGGGCCAGGAGAAGAGGCCACCGGGCGCACGCTGGGGTACGTCCCTGAAGGTGGGCGAGAACTGGTCATGGCACCGGCTCCTGGGCCTGGTAATTTGCAAGCCAGTCTGCAATTGCAACCGAACCCTCGGTCAGCAGTTCAAGGGCAGAGGCGTTCCGCAAATCGGGCTTTTTCATGAAGGCCTCCCAGTCGCTCCAGGCCGGCGCACTTACGCCAGCCTGCCGGGCCGCCTCAGCCTGGGTCATCCCGGCCTGCTCGCGCCATTTCTTCAGTTTCACGGCGCCCAGAGTGCGCCTACCTTCTTTTGCTGTGCGGCCCATGCGTGATGGCAAGGGTTAGCATCTGCAAACGACGTATGCAATGGCAAACGTTCACCAACGCAAACAATCCGTCCGCTACCGTCCGGCCCCAATGGCAAAGGGCCTTGCGGAGGCCGAGCTAAAACAGCTCCGAGCCGCGACCAAAAACTTGCTCACGAAACCACCGTACGATGGGCACGGTGGGCAAGCGCGCTTAGCCGATGCTGCTGGCGTTAAACCAGCAACGCTCTCGCTGTTCCTCGATGGCCAACGCGGAGCAGGTGCCAAGCTGCTCGTTGGTTTGCAGAAGGTGTTGAGCAAACACGGCGCGGCGCCACCTGCTACTGCAGGCGCAATATCTGCGCCGGCTGTGCAGCCACAGGACAAGCCGGCGAACCCGGACGTCGCCAATGACGTCCTCTTCATGGTCTACGATGACCTTTGTGACACGAAGAAATTCCCGCAGGCTTACCCGCGCGAGCTTGTTCGTTACGTCCTGAACCAATTGCGCTGGCGCCACAAACGAGACCTGAAGTACGAGGAGGTCCTGTGGGGGGCCAAGGACGACATGGACCGGCTCATTGAGCAGGGAAAATGGCCTCCAAAGGAGTGAGCGTCGCTGCGGTCTAGATCACGCCGACGACAACGCACTCGTGGCCAATGTGCGAGCGGAAGAACCCTGGAGGGACACGTCGACACTTGGCGAGTTTCTCGGGGCTCTCATCCAGCGGCCATGGTGCTCCTCGAAGTCGCACCCGTTGTCGTTCGATAAGCGCGACGGGATCGCCGGTCGCCTCGCCCAGTCTCAGCGCCGCGCACGCGTCGCTGACGCGGAGCGTCTTGGCGAACTGTCTTACTCCGCGCCACGTCTCCTCACGTAGCGTACGAATGACTGCTGGACGCGGCAGAAGTAGGCACGCTGCGAGCCGGTTCTCTCGCTCCTCTAGGTCTGGCTCGAGGTAGTTCCGCTCGCGGAGCATGAAGGCGGCGAGCTCGTGGCTCACGTCGAAGAATGCGCGGCGCGGCTGGATGCCGCGCTGAACCCAGATGACCTTCCCGGCTCCGAGCCTGGCCCCTCCTGGCATCGGCCGATCCGTTTGCACAAGCTCGATACCGAGCCGGCTGACGATCTCCAAAGTCTGATGCCCACGCTCCGGGTCCAGCCCGAATGTGCGGTGCATTTCGACAGCTTCCCTCTCTAGCTGCTCAGCGAACTCCATGAGACCTCGCACTTTGCCGATGTTTCGCGGTCGTAGTCAATCGCATAGAGGGGGAAACTGACCCACTAGTCGCCTGTGCAGGCCGCGCACATGTGCGCACATTTTGTTTGCAGATGCGAACGAATTTGTTTGCACGGGGAGTTTGCAGTTGCTAACCATGGTGACCACGGAGCAACGCATGACGCGCCCAACCAAGATCACCCTGACTCTCACCGCCGC
>CAZIWB010000179.1:0-2443 GCA_964542655.1 uncultured Cellvibrionaceae bacterium | reverse complement strand
CGGCTGGGCAGCCCGATCGCCAAGTACGGGCAGATGCTGCTGACCCTGGAACGCAAGGCGATGGAAGCCCGCGCCGCCAATGTTGTGATCGAGCATCCGCAAAGCCGGGTGGTGAGGGCATAGACGATGAGTGTGTCGTATCCGTCCGTTGGGGAAATGCGTATCCGCCGCCGGGGCGAGGACTGGAAAACCATTCCGCTCTATTCCCCGCTCACGGTGCAGTCGGTCGCCTCGTTCCCGCCCAAGGTCACCATCGGAGAAACCACCAAGGGCAGCCATCCGATGCTCTCGACGTGGGCGTTCGGGGGCCTGACCGGCGGTAGCGGGATTACGCGGCACGATGGGACCACGACGCATCGCTACCGGGAGGGGTTGGTCGATGCCCGGAATGCCCAGTTCTTTGGGTCGCCGCGCGCGATCGAGAGTTTCAACCACACTGGCGCCTTCATGCCGCACAACGACCTGGTGGTCAGCAGCGTGCGCCGCATGTACGGATCGTTCGGCACGGACCTCTACATCTGGGACGAGACTGGCGGTACGTGGACCGATACCACCCAGAACCTCACGGCTGCCGCTGTCAATCCCGGCGTGGCCTTCAAGGGCACCGGCTCCCTGAAGCTCTTTATTCCTTGCGGCTCGACCGGCTACGCCACCTGGGACGGCACCACGCTCACCAACGTCGCGGCCAGTGGCACCAAGCCAGCGGCCCGTGACTTCGCGCAACTCGGCACCCAACTCATTTGCCTCGATGTCAGCGGGCAACTCTGGTATTCGACGGACGCCTCGACGTGGAGCACGTTCGCCCCGGCCGTAACCCTCGATGCTGGCGTAGTGGGCAACCGGCTGGCCGTGTACAAGAACGGGTTCGGTGACAAGACCATCCATATCGCCACCAATTGCGGTCTGTTCACCTTCGATCCAACCGGACCAACGCTCTACGACACCGATCTGGCGCTGCCGCCCCATCCGCAGCAGGGGAAGGCGATTGCCCGCTGGCGCGACCAACTCTATATCTCGGCCGGGATGGGCGTGTACCAGTGGAACGGGAGCGCCGTCAGCATGATGGGCCTCGACCGCGGGCAGGGGCTTTCCTCGAAATTCCGGGGCGAGATCGTGGATATGGTCGGCACGCTCAACGACCTCTTTGTCCTGGTGGACACCGCCGGCAGCGAGCGCAAGGCCATCCACGCATGGACCGGCGAGGGCTGGCATTGCCTGTGGAATAGCGACGAAGAAGCGTTCACGACCGCCACGCGACTGGTGGTCAGCTCGGCGCAGGATGGCTACCGGCTCTGGTGGAGTCCTGGCACACAGTCCACCGACGGCATTGCGATGACGTACCCGCTCACCATCGACGGGGCGAATATCGAACAACTCGCGCTGACCGGGGAAGAATTCACCCGCAACTGGAACATCCTCACCGGCGAGACCGACATGGAGATGGCGGGGTTCACCAAGATTGCGGTGTCGCTCGAATGGGAGGAATTCGGACCGGACGACGCGCCGCTCTACGTCTACTACAACATCGATTCCACCGAAGCGTCCGGAACGATCAGCCCATACACCGAGAGTGCCGGTGGTGACGGCTCATGGCACGACCGGCATTACGATTTCGGCTATGACGCGGTGACCGACGCCTATCTCGGCACTCCGTTCGAGCGGATCGAATTCTTTTTCGCCGGACTCCCGTATCCAATCACTGACAGCTACACAGGCCCCGGCCTCGTACGGAACGCGGTGCTCACCTTCCAGAAGGTGCCGACCGGATTCCGGGCGTGGTCCACCCCGATCAACCTGCAACAGTATTACGACAACAATCAGGAGAACTTTGCCGAGCTCATCAATGAGCTGGTGCTGGACGACGAATACTGCCTGTTCCAGTACCAGCAGGAAGAGATTCGGGTCAAGTTCGCCTCGTGGTCCGGGGTCGATGAGACGGGGCAAGCGAACCACGGTGGGATGCGGCGCATCTCCATCATCGAGATTCCGACCACGCCATGAGAGGGTTGCCGCCGATTCCGACCATCGGGAAGGCGCCGCTCCCGTCGCTGCCCCGCAAACCCCGCAAGGTGCAACGCGCCCCACGGGAGTTCACCTTCCCGGCCAGCGGCGAGCACACCGGCGGGCCGGGTGAGCCGCCGATCGATTTCGTGGGCGCCAAGAACAGCGCAACCGAATGGCCTCCTTACTGGGCGCTGGCCCGTATTTTCGGGGAGCCATCCCCCCGGATGCTGCGGCAAGCCCCATACATGGGCGCTCCGGGTATCTGGGAATACCAGCAGTACATTCCCGGCAATCTCAGCACGACCAATATCGACTTCGTGGTGCTGCCGACCAACGGGCTGGCAAAGCCCACCGCGTTTCGTATCCAGACGGAGTTCGTGCACCTCTTCCCCGAGGATGCCGACAAGTACATGTATGACATGGCGCAGAAGCTGGACCT
>CAZIWB010000178.1:0-2500 GCA_964542655.1 uncultured Cellvibrionaceae bacterium | reverse complement strand
ACAGGTCAATCAGCGCTTTGCCTGCTGCCAGGCCGAACTTGATCCAACCAAATGGTCCCATGCTCACCGATCCTTGATCTTCAACGTGAACGACCGGTCCTCAATCCGAGGCGGGTCGCTGCTCGTCACGATGTGGTTGGTGATGCGGTAGGTCGCGTTCAACGTCCCACCGCTGAGCCAAACCTTCGTCACCGTGCCGCTGTTGGTCGACGCGTACTCGTCTTCACCGATGGTGAGCGCGTCGTCATCGTCACTGACAACGGCCCAAGCGCTGGAGACAACCGTCTCATCACTGCGGAGCCAGCCGGCCCAGTTGAAGCCGTAGTCCAGAGTCGAATCTGGGTCTTTCGTCACGGAAGTCTCCGTTTCAAGCGGCGCGTCGACTGCCGGTCACGTTGATGATTCGTGACTCGCGCGCGACGCCACAAAGGCGATTGGCAGGAGGAAGCGAGAACAGCCCGACGCCGGTTGCGGAAAGCGTGCAGGCGGCCAGCGTTGTGTCGGACGCGCCAGATAGCTGGACGGTTCCGGCGCCTTCCGCAGCCACGCTCGCAAGCGTCACGTCAGCGGCGCCGAGTCGGTCAGAAACCGTGACCACGCCAGCGCCAGACGCCGATGCGTTGTCGAGCGCGCGGTTCAGGCCGCCCACGACAGAAGCCGCAGCTGTGGCCGCAAACGTGCAGCTGGCCAGCGTCGCCGCGAGCGTCGCAGCAGCCGGAACCGTGCCAGCGCCAGACACCGAGCAGGCGCCAAGCGTGTTGGCGGCCGAGCCCCGAACAGCGACGGCAGCAGTGGCGGTCATTGCCGCGTCGATGAGCCGCTTGTCGAGCGCCGCGGTCATCAGCACAGCGCCGGTGACGGTGCTCGTCGTGTCTGCCAGCGTGGCGTGGCTGGCACCCGCGATGCCTGTGTAGTTGATCAGGCCATCGGACTGGATCGCCGTGTCAGCCAGCGTGATCGCCGCCGCGCCGTGCGTCAGGACAGTGCCGTCCGCCGAGCAGCTTGCGGAGGCCAACGTGAGGCCCGTCTCGCCACGGATGGCAGCTGTGAGCACAGCCGATACCGTCTGACTGGCGAGCGTGTTGGCAGATGCGCCACGGACCGCGACGCCGCCAGCGCTTGAAACGGTTGCACTGGCCAGAGTGACGGCCGCTGACCCAGACGCGCCCGTGACGATGTACGGCGAATCCGAAACGGTGAGCGCAGTTCCGCCGTGGTTGGCGTTCCAGCCGTTGCCGCTTTGGTCGACGTGCGCCGTTGCTGCGGCGTCCATCGGGAAGAAGCGGTTCAGGTGTGACGAATCAACCGGCGTGCTCTGTTCGGCCTGCGCGAGGAGCTTCGTGTTGTCCCAATACTCGCCGACGCAAATGCCGGTGCAGAAGTAGACGTCCTCGGCTTGCTCGGCGACGGTGATTAGGCCGGCAATGTAGATCTGGCGCAGATCGCCGAAGTCGCCCGTGAGGGACAAGACGATCGGTGATCCGCCATCCGGAATCATGACGACTTCGGTGTCGCCGCCGAGGCCGTTGTTGCGGATCGCGTACAGTGCCCAGCCGGAGAAATTTACGATGTCGTTCAGGGCATAGAAGGCGACTGGCGCTTCTTCGCCCTGATAGACGCGGATGTAGTTCGCGCCGCCGAGGTCCGGGTCAGTGCCGTTGACCGACGCGTAGATCTGGACGTAGCCGTCGCGACAGTTGGCCCCGAGGATGTTCTGGAGTTGGTCGCCGCTCGTCCACGAATGCACCCGCGCTCTCACCATCAAGGTGAACGCCGGCAGCTCGAGGTGGTCGTCCCACGGAACCTGAAGGCCCCATTGCCCGTTGGCACTGGTCGACGTGACTTGCTGGAGACTGCCAACCGCCGAAACGAAGCAACCAGCGAGCGTCACCGAAGCGGTGCCAGTGTTGGTGGTCGTGCCGGCCGCGCTTACCGTTTGGCTAGCAAGCGTCCCGGCGAGAGCGCCAGAAACGCGAGCAGTCGCAGCCGACGAAATGGCAGTGCTGGCAACCGTGATGGACGCGGTGCCGTTGATTGCCGACGCGCTGCCGACTGTGGCCGAGACGGTGCCGTCAGCCAGCGTTCCGGCCAGCGTGCCCTTGACCGCAGCAGCCGCGGCAGCCGTTACCGACGCCGCTGCCAGTGTCCCGGAAGCCAGCCCAGAAACCCGAGCTGTGCCCGCGGCGCTGAACGTCACGGCCGCTTGCGTGAGACTCGACGCGCCCTTGACCGCGACGGTGCCGGCAGAGCTGACAGTGGCCGATGCCGTCGTGATTGACGCCGTGCCAGAGATGCCAGCAGCGGCGTAAGGCACCTCCGAGACGGTCGTGCCGCCCGTGTAGATCGTGCCGTTGTAGCCGTTGCCGCTGCTGTCGTTCGCGTTGGCATTCGAATCGAACTTCCACCAGCGATTGACGCTCGCGCCGCTGCCTGCACTCAGGTCCGTCGGCGTGTCGCTCAGGGCCTGCGCAGTGCATTCCGCCTGCGTCATGTAGCCGCT
>CAZIWB010000177.1:0-2521 GCA_964542655.1 uncultured Cellvibrionaceae bacterium | reverse complement strand
GAGGGTTGATCGCAGAGGCTTTAAAGCTACTCATAGTGTCTTCCTCGGAGGTAAACGCCGAATCTCTTCGGCATGGTTTTTAACACGCTTGCTAAAAATCGGTTTTTCGATCCTTAATGATTGCGCTAACATTCGTAGATCAAATAAAACCATCAGAAGCCTTTTTCTAATGGGTAATACAACAAGGTAAAAACAGGATAAATACGCATCGATATTTGAACCATCGATGTGTTGCGTAAATCACAGAAGGCTGTGATTCAGGTTTAGCTCGCTGTCATTGGAACTGCCGACAGTCAAATTTATTGTTATTTTTAAATATGGATATATTGCATAGGTAAAAATACATCTGATTTGCAATCTATCTCCGGACATTATTTTGTTAGAAAACAAATATTTTAGAAAGGAAATATTCAATGTTGCTTTTGACGAAGGTCCTATTGGTTTTTATATTTTTATGAAAAACTGCCTTGTTTTTAAGTGTTTTTAAATTACGGAAGAATCGATATTTGTTTTGGTCATTTAACTATTTACAAATATTATCACTCGAACGCAGTAGTTTAATTACCGGTGCTTCTTTATTCTCATATATAAAAATAGATGCTTCTGGTTTTGTATATACGGGAGCAGAAATCACAATAGCACCAAGGGGCGCTATTGTGGTTTTACACGAGGGATTATCTAGCAAAGATGGATTGAAATAAGTGTGCGGAAATATTGATCAATGTTGATCAAATGCTGTCACTCTACACTTTTACGCGGTTTCAGCATGCGCACCAAGGTGCGGTCGCGTATAAAAAAGTGATGGACGAGTGCGGCGCCTGCATGAACTATGACGAGCGCAAACAATATCCAGGCCATGTATTTATGGGTTAAGCCAGCAAGGTTGAGTTGGTCTGTTTCCAGTAGCATAAAAGAGGGGACTTGAAACCAATCAAAGACGTTAATGGTTTGCCCTTCAGCTGTGCAAATAAAATAACCGCTGGCGAGTATCGTAAATAAAAAAACATAGAGCAAAAGCTTGCTCAGTTTGATGCCGATCTTAGCGGGCATTGATGCAGCAAGTGTTTTGGGGGTCTTGCTGGTCAGGCGCCAGAGCAACCTGATAGCAATCAGGCCGAGTAAAAGAATACCCAGTCCATAGTGTAGGTGTGCATATGGCAAATAGTCGTTTGAGTAGTATCCATAACTGGTCAGGTAAACGCCCAGGCCAAATAAAAACAAAGTTAGGCCGGCACTTAACCAATGAAAGAAAATACTCATAATGCCGAAGTTATCGTGAGAGTCTCTGATCATTTTTGTTCTCGCTCGTTATTTTTATAAGGATGGTTCAAGTAATTTTTTACACGGTGGAGAATGGAACGAATTGTTAAAACAGGGGATTGTTGCGGGGAAAAGATAAATGAAATCGCCTTGTGGCACCAGAATAATACTCTGGCACCACAAGGCGAAGTGGGTTACAGGCCTGAAATCACTGTGCCGCCCCAGTTACGGTAAGCTGCGCTATTCGGGCTTTGATCTGCTTTCAGTTTCAACGCCAATGTGTGGTAAATATCCGCTTGGGTTTTGCCACCGAGATCCAGTGAACGCCCACCGGTAATACCTGCACCAGCAACCAGCATAGGTACATCTACGTTGCCATGGGAATTGGCATCACCCATGTCCGACACTTGCGTCACAATAGTTGAGCTCAGCAAACCGGCTGCATTCAATTTATCCAGCAGATTTTTGGTAAGACCTTGCATATAGGCAATGTCTTCGGTGTATTGAGCTTGGTTAAAGTGATGCGATGAGTGAGAAGAGCGACCACCCAGTGCATCAAAGATATGGTTGTGTGCGTCTGAACCAAATGCAATTGAAACCGACGCGGTCAAATTACAATTCAGTGCGAGCACAGCAATATCTGTTTGCAGTTTTGCCAGGGAATCAAAACCGGTCACGGTGGTGCTGGATGGTTTAGGGCATGAGCCCGAACTGCCACCACCGCTGCTGCCAGATCCAATCGCAGTTTCAATCTCCTGAATCGCTGTGAAGTGGCTATCCAGTTTGTCTTTTTCGTGCTGGCCGAGTTTGGTTCTCAAGCTGCTGATTGCAGGGTAGTGCAAGTCAACGATTGATTTTCTGGGCGCAACACCGGTGGTAGTGGTAGTGCCGCCGCTAAACAATATGTCCAGCGCTGCTTGCGGACTGGTAATTGTTGGTCTGCTTGCAGTACCTTCACGGCTCAGTTGTGATTCTTCAGTGGTACCTACGTTCAGGTATTTCACCGGGAAGTTAGCACCAATAGTACGGCCCATGTTCACATCAAAGCTGTCTTTTGAGAAGCTCGCGTTATCAAAACGGTGGAACATAATGCCGTGTCCTGCACCCGTCAGAGTGGCGTTCTTCATCATCGCAATTCTGCTGTAATGAGTTTGTAACGGGGCTGACTGTGCTGGAAATACACCACCAGAAGCGTGCCAAAGGGTTGGCTGGCACCCACCGCCAGAGAACACGAGGCAGCTCTTGGAAGGGGTACCGCTCT
>CAZIWB010000176.1:0-2563 GCA_964542655.1 uncultured Cellvibrionaceae bacterium | reverse complement strand
TCCAACATAATCTCCGAAAAGACTGGATGTACGTAGAGAAGGCGTATTCACAATACGATCCCACTCAAGCAGGTGACAAGGAAGACGACATATGAGTATTAAAGTCGGATGGTATTATAGTGACAGTAGTTGATATCGACGGTAGAGAGTATATTATTGATGAGTGGGGAAATATAAGTAAGCGTAGAGGTCGTGGCTTCTTAAAATGTTTTCCGGATAAAGATGGTTATATAAGAGTAACTGTCAGATTTTCCCGAAATCACACCTACAATGAGGCTCTTCACAGGATTGTTTATAAAGCGTATCATGGAGATATTCCGCCTGATATGACTGTTGATCATATTGATGGAAATAAGGCAAATAACCATAAAGATAATCTCCAACTTCTCCCTCATATTGATAATGCAATCAAAGGTAATGCTAAGAACTGGATTGTAACATCTCCTGACGGAATTAGCATAGAAGTGTACAACATTGAGAAGTTTTGTAGGGACAATAGCTTGCATCCCTCTCATATCAAGACTCACTCCTATAAAGGTTGGAAGGCTAGAGTAGATGACAGTAATTAAAATAGGCGCGGACCCTGAGGGATTTCTCGTAGATGGTAACGGAGAGTTTGTTCCTGCCATCGATTATGTCTGTGGATCGAAAGAAGAACCTCATCGTCTTGATGGTGGTGCTGTCCAAGTAGACGGTCTTGCTGTTGAATTCAATATTGATGCAGCAGAGACGGAAGATCAGTTCACTGGTAATATCCGAAAGGTTCTCATTCAAATCGATGAGATGATTCACAGGGTAGACAAGGACGTTCGTATTTGTTGGACTCCTGTGGCTACCTTCCGTCAGACAATCTGGAACATGACACCTGAACAGTGCAAGATTCTCGGCTGTGATCCCGATTACAATGTCAAGGGGGATATCAATGAGAACCCCACGATGAAGCTTGAGAACAATCCTGTCCGAACAGCAGCAGGACATATCCATATCGGATGGCTTGATGAACTCCTGAATGATCCTATGGAAGGTGATCACTTCAGTACCTGTTTGGATATCGCCCAAGGATTTTTCAAAGGCCATCTGTCTACATTCGTTCCCAATACCCCAGAGGAAGAAGAACGAATGAAGTATTATGGTCACTCAGGCTCTTTCCGTCCGAAGAAATACGGTATTGAACTCCGTGCACCTAGTAACCTCTGGGTCCGTACGGAAGAGACGCAGCGTCTAGTATTCAATCAAACAAGGTCACGTTTCCATGAACTCACAGGACTTTAGAGACTTCACGTCTTGGGATGAGATCCAACCGGGTGACATTCTTACTTGGTGGGCCTATGGGGAGTACAAAGGTTATGAGGTTGAATATATTCAGAGAGTCGATGCAAGTAGTATATCCGCCAAGACACTGAAAACTCCATACTCCTCCGGCATTACTGTAGAGAATTTTTCATCCGCTAGGTATCCAACTGAAGTTTTCAGTGTAGTACAGGGATGGAAAGTCAAGATAACAGAACAACCATATGATCCAACACAAGCAGGTGATACCGAGGACGATATTTAGATGAGAAAACCAAGAGGTAAGATAGAGAGTCTAGAAGATCTCTTGAGATTCTGTCACGAACCTGACCCTGAAACGGGTTGCATCGAGTGGAAATACGGTAAACATACACATGGGTACGGTAGATATCGTATCGGCAAAAAGATGGAAACTACGCATCGAATGTCTTACCAATTTGCTAATCCAGATGAAGACATCTCAGAGCTAGAAGTCTGTCACAAGTGCGATAATCCACCATGTTGTAATCCTGACCATCTATTTTCAGGGACTCACGCGGATAACATGAATGATATGGAACATAAAGGAAGGTCCAATAAGCCAGGTCCTGTGTCCCCACCAAAAGGTGAAAAACATCATAATGTAAAGTTGTCTAAGGAGGACATCTTGGATATTAGACGCTTATATTCAGATACAGAATTAACTCTTAAAAATTTAGGAGATCGTTATGGTGTCTGTTTCCAACAAATTTCTAGGATTGTGAATAATAAGCAATGGAAAGAATAGGATGAAACAACGTTATCGCGGAGAGGACGTAAAGGCACGTCTTCATAACACTATTATCAGATACAAAGGTCAGCCTTATCTCGCTAACATCGATGGTCATGACATTGGACTAATCGATCTCTCGACTGGTTCTCTGGTGGCTAATGTCGATAGCGATGACGAACTCCTTGACATCTCCAGTGTACCTCTTGGTTATGTCAATGTGATGAACCCTGACTATAAGACAGCGGTATATCTCAAGCGTGATCCTCTCCGTAGGTTCAAGCAGGGTGTCGAGATTGAAATCCTTTCTCAGAAGGTACTTAGAGATGGTCTCTCAAATATCCATAGGGAAATCCTTCGGTCGAAATCCTTGGTTGATACCATCCTCGGGAGGTTCCCTTCGTACAAGGAAGCCGTTGATTTCATTACCAAAAAGTCCTTTCACTCTGTAGCCATCAGTAGGGATATCGCTCTGAAACGAGAGGGTGAACTCCTGAAAGTATACCTCAAGGAGTCTGAGGTTGG
>CAZIWB010000175.1:0-2627 GCA_964542655.1 uncultured Cellvibrionaceae bacterium | reverse complement strand
CACCCGGCCGGCGCGAGCGAAGGCGCCGCGCAAAGCTCCGGCGAAGAAGAGCGCGGCGCCTGCTGTCGCGTCGCCCGTCGGCCGCGGCGACATTCGAAGCGCTCAACACGTGGGCCACCCGGAAAATGGCGCGTCTGATCCTGGGCAAGAGGCTGACCCGTGGGGCCTGAGCCCTGAGCCGCCCGCGCCGAAGGTCGCGAAGAAAAAGGCTCCGAGCAAGGCGACGCCGGAAGGGATCGAATGGCTCGCGTTGGTCGATCGCTACTTCAAGGCGTATGAGCGGGTACGCGGCGTCAAACCCATCTTCACCGGCGCCGACGCTCGCGCGATGCAGCGCCATCTGAAGAATTGCAACGGAGACCACGGGCGTGCGGGCGACATCATCGAGAGTGCGTTTACCGATCCGTTCTGGGGTCCGAAGGTGACGATCCAGGACATCGCCAGCAACCCTTCGCGCTTCGCAGGCATGAAGACATCGCGCCGCTTCGGATCTCACATGCAGGCTCCGGCCAAGAACCCAGACGGCTCGATCAAAAAACCGAAGCTTGTCAACCTGGACGATTAGGCACATGACACCGGAAGAGCTTGAGAAACGCCTTGCCGAGATACCGGCGGGCTCCACGATGATGCTTGACCCCGGGCGCGATCCTGTCACCGGAGAGCGCGGACAGCGCCGGATGATGCCGAGTCCTGGCAACTACGGATGCGCGCGCGGATGCGGTCGCTCCACGGTGATGCCAGGGATCTGTCCGACGTGCGGAGGGAAGGAACGGCGAGCGGAAGCGCGGCGGGAGTTCGCCGGGGCGCTCGGGTCGATCCCCGAGGCGTTCCGGTGGGCCGCGCCTCGAGCCGAAGACCTGGCGAAGCGGGCTCGCCAGCTCGTCACGCAGAACGGGGTGAGCCACCCTGGAGACCTTGCCGAGCGCATCGCCATCGGCGTGGGCACCGGGCGCACCAGGTTTTGGACACTGCGAGGTCCGACAGGCTCCGGCAAGACGAGCGTTGCCTGCGCCGCGCTGACCGCGCTGTGCGAGGCCGGGATCGCATCGTGGCTCGCCGCCCCCGTGCCCGGGTCGCGCCGCGGCGATCGGCAGCCGTCGGGCGAGTCGATCGCGGTGCGCATCGCCCGGGGGGCGCGGTTCATCCCTGCGGTTCACATCATGCCGCCGCAGGACCCGAGTGACGACCGGCCGGCGATGTTCGGCACCGCCATGCGCGCGACGGTGCTGTTCCTGGACGACCTCGGCAAGGAACTATCGGCGCGCGAGGACACGGCCGCGTCGGCGCAGCGCGCGGCGAAAACGCGAGAGCTCATCGAAGAGCGATGGAACGCAAGGCGGCCGACCGTGATCACGACGGCGCTCAGCGATGACGCGCTCAACAGCATCTACGACGGCGGCACGTTCCGCCGCTTCGCAGGCGACGATCAGGTCAAGTTCTTGGATTGGGGAGAGTCATGAGCATTGGGTATCCTTCTCACGATAAGTGCGGCGGCTTGCTGATGATGCCATATGAGGCCGGCATGCCGATCCCCGTCGGGGTCGACGGCGTTGCGTTCTGCACGTCATGCTCACCGAAGCGCGGCCTTGTGGCCCCAGGCCCGTCGGCGTTCGCCAGGGCCCGCGCAGCGTCGGCCGCCGCCGGAGCTCGCGAGTACGTCGGCGAGCTTCGGGCGAGCTACGTTGGCAAGGGGGCGCGCATCGCGCTCGAGCGTGCGCTCTGCGGCGACGGCAAGGCTGCGAAGCGGAAGCGCAACGGGTTCGCTCTCTGCCGGTCGTTCCAACTCGTCAACGACGACGGGACCGCGACGGAGGAGGGCCGCGCGTTCGCCCGACGGATCGGGCTCTTGCACGAGCCGACGTCGTGCGTGGCCTCCCCCGAGTCGGCGCCGGCCATCGTGGCCGAGCCTGCACCCGCGGCGCCCGCCGTCGAGGCGCGCGACTTGCCGAAAACCAAGCCGCTGATTTCCTGGGCAGGCGGCAAGGGAAGGCTTCTCAAGAGCATCGTTCCGGCGCTGCCTCCGAACTTCGGCCGCTACTTCGAACCGTTCGCCGGAGGCGCTGCGCTGTTCTTCCGGCTGCGCCCCAAGGGCGCCTACCTCGCCGACGCGAATCAGCATCTTGTGCGCATCTACCGCGCCGTTCGCGACCACGCCGACGACGTGATCAGCGCGCTTTCTGAGCACAAGAACGAGCGAGAGTATTACGATCGTGTTCGCGCGGACTTCAGCGAAGGATATGGAGACGATATCTGGCGCGCGGCGGCGCTTATGTACATGAACAAGGCGGGGTATAACGGGGTCTGTCGCTTCAACGGCGATGGCCTCTACAACGTGCCTTTCGGCGATGGTGAGCCGAAAACGATATGCGACGCCGACAACATCCGCGCGTGCTCTGCGCTGCTCCAGAAGTCGACCGTCGAATGGGCGGACTTCCGCGCCGTCGAGGAACACACGCAACCGGGCGACCTTGTTTTTCTTGACTCGCCGTACCTGCCCGAGAACGCGGCCAGCTTCGTCAAGTACACGAAAGACGGCTTCTCGGCGCAGGATCACGCCGACGTTGCCGCGCTCTTCCGTCGCCTCGTCGCGCGCGGCGTGCACGTGATCGCCTCGAACAGCGACACGC
>CAZIWB010000174.1:0-2637 GCA_964542655.1 uncultured Cellvibrionaceae bacterium | reverse complement strand
GTGCTGCCTATATGTGTATTACGCTTTTCAGATGAACTTTTGTACAATGATTTCGGTAAGAATATTTACAGACGTGATTTGTAAGAAAAATAATAATTGTACATTTGTACAAACAAACTTTTAAATAACGGGCAAATAAATAATAAACTGTCACAAAAGCTGTCACAATGCGTTCTATTAATTTTTACCTGCACGAAAACCGCTACATCTACTACTCCTACCATGCCGACGATGGCCGCATAAGAGCGTCTACGGGTATCGTTACAACAAAGGACGGGGATATAAACAGCATTTCAAAGGCCGATAAGAATAAACGGTCCCGCATAGAAATGGCTGTAGATAAGTATGTGGCTTCGTGCAGGATGGCTGTGGAGGATGTAAGGAAAAAGAACGTGCAAGCCATAATAAACGCTGAGCTGGGAAAGGTCGATACAAAAACAGATAAAACACTGCTTGCTCTGATACAGGAGTATCTAAAAGAAGCTATGGAAGGGAAAGTATTGAATAACCGTGGTGTAAGGCATGCTGTTAATACTTTAGACATGTATAGTACATTAATTACCGTGCTGAATAGAGACCCACTCGGTCGTATACCCGTGAGTAAGCTGACAGTTATCCATGTAAAAGACTTTGTAACACGATTATCCAACACACATGTCAGGGGGAACGTGAAGAACCCTAAACTATCAAAAAACACAGTAGCTACTTACAATAATAGCCTGATGGCAGCAATTGCCGCTACCTATAAAATGGGCTGGCATAAAAATCGCCTTGTAAAAGACAATGAATTAACTGTAGCGCCGGAAAGTATCGACTATGCTATTTATTACTCTATTGACGACTTAAGGGCGCTTTATGCACACGATTTTAGTAGACAGAAATACAACCGTTTACGAGATGTATTCGTTTTCGGGTGCTTTACCTGTTTACGACATTCCGATTATTACCAGACTGACTATCGGAAAGCTGTACAGGGGGGTGAATTGATTATTAAACTGCAAAAGAAATCCAACCAGGTAAGAATACCATTACACCCCATAGCCATTCAGATACTCGAAAAATACGATTACTGCTTACCTAAGATACCTGTGTACCTATTTGACAGGCAGATAAAGAAGATGTGTCAATTGGCAGGGTTTAACGAGCCGGTATTGTTTTCCCGTACTCATGGGGGTAAACTCGTAAAGGAGTACAAGAGGAAATGGGAGCTTACCACCACCCACACCATGCGCCGCAGCTTTGCGACCAATGCACTCAAAGCGGGTATGAAAGAATGGGTAATTATGGCAATTGGGGGGTGGCGTTCTGAAAGTGCATTTAAAAAATATAAGCGTATGAGTGAGGAGGATGTTACCAACAACGCTTTAGAAAGTGATTTCTACAAAGTGACGATGTAGCTACCCATGCCTAAGAAATATAACATTAAAACAAAAAACGCACCTATGCCGTTAATCAGAATACCATATTGGTTAGATTCGTATTTTACAAAGGAAGATGATAAAATGTATTATTATTATATTGACCGGGAAATGACTACCGCAGAACAGCTAAGCTTGAGCAATCTCCCAATGTGGATGACCCCGGATGTGGATTGTATGACACATAAGAAGCATGGCACGATTTTGAGGATTTATAAAGACAGTAAGGATAAGGCTGGTGATAGCTACCAGATGCCTTATTCGGTACCGGCTAAAAAATCCAGGTGAATATTATTATGTGCTACCACGTATCAACCGCAGCAAAGGAGAAGTTCAACGCATATGTTCAGGACTATAATGTAGTGAACTACGCATTCTACTACCATACAAGCGGCTACCAGCATCTACCGCTGCCGATTACTACTACAGAAGCCCCAAAAGACGTAACACTGGGCATGTGGGGCCTTATCCCGCCATTTATTAAGGACGGTAAGGAAGCAATGAAGTACGCAGACATGACCCTGAACGCTAAAAGTGAGGAGATATTTGAAAAGCGTAGCTATAAAGACCATATTACAAAACGCCGTTGCCTGGTATGGGTAGATGGTTTTTATGAATGGCAGTGGAAAGACGAAAAGGGCAAAGTAAAAATACCGCATTACCTGTACATGGAAGAACACGCTCCCTTTACACTCGGCGGGGTATATTCAAACTGGGTTGACCCGGATACCCATGAATTAATGCATACTGTTAGTATTATTACTACTGAAGCCAATACTTTAATGGCTGAGATACACAACAATAAAAAGCGTATGCCGCTGATAATATCCCCGGACGACCGGGAGCAATGGTTAAGTTTTTTAGATAAGCAAGGCATTACCGAGCTGATGAGGCCATATCCTGAAGGTTTCTTATGTAATCATACCATTTCAAAGCTGATAACCAGCCGGCAGGACAACCCCGACCAGCCAGCAGTACAGGAGCCATTTCAATACCCAAACACAAACCTTTTTTGATGGAGCAATATTCAATTGTTGTTTTACCACCTAAAGACGTAGTAGAGTACATTGACAATATCACAAAAGCAATGTCTATACGGTATGGTGTCGAGCTCGCCGAACTGCCTTTTAAAATAACGCTTGTTAATCCCTTCCACTGTGAGGGAGAACAAATACAGGAACTTATACCAAGGTTAGCAGAGATAGCAGGCAGGTATGAT
>CAZIWB010000173.1:0-2666 GCA_964542655.1 uncultured Cellvibrionaceae bacterium | reverse complement strand
AAAATCATTACGCGCGACGTAGCCGACCGGCTCGGCATCGCGCCCCACTTTCCCGCAGCCAAACCGGCGGATGCCGCGGCGGCTGCGAAAACCCAAACCGCGAAGCCCAGCGCACCTGCGGCGAAACCTTCGGCGCCCGTCAAGCGGGCCACGCCGCTGATTTCACCCGGGGGCATGAACGGCACTGCCGGCGGCCAGACCGGACCTCACCCGCTCGTGGTGATCAGCCAAAAACTTACCGCGGCGGTCGCCCGGCAAGACACTGAGGCGATCGCCAAACTGAAAGCGGAAAAAGAGGCCCTGCTCAAGCGCAGCCCGGCGATCGCGGCCTGACCCGAGAGCCGCAGGAGAGAGACAGCGCCACCCCGCGCAACCTTTACTTAGAGAGGGCCTACTACCATGGCCGCAGGTGATTCAACCCTTCCGCACACGCTGACGCACGCCGAGTACGTGGCGCTGAGCGCGAAAGTCGACAAGGAATTCTTCGACGCCAACCTCAAGGTGGCGCAAGCGCACGCGAACCCGCTCTCTGAACTTCAGGGACCGGCGGGCTCCGGAAAACCGATCCAGGAGAAGACCGACACCTCCAAGGGTGGCGGGCAGACGATCAACTTCATCGTGGGGGCGGGGCTCGGGGCCGCCGGCCGGCGCGGCAGTGAGCGCTTGGTGGACTACGAGGAGCAGCTTCGCCACAACACGTGGAGCGTCACCATTGACACCCTCCGCGTGGCGGTGGGCTGGAACAAGATCGTGGAGGCCACCGCCGCCACCGGCGAGCAGTGGGACGAGGTGTACGCCAAGGAGACCGGGAAGCTGATCGGCCGCATCCAGGCGGAAGACACGCTCATCCGCTTCCGCCAGCGCTCCGACGGCTCCAACACGCTGCGCCCGGGCAACAAGGCGAGCCTGAACGCGCTCAGCTACGATGACACGCTGGACACCGCGACCTTCAGCAAGGCGGTGACGCTCCTGAAGCGCAACAGCGCCATGCCGGCCAGCGTCGGCAAGATGGCGGGCGGCATGGAGCTCAAGAAGTATGTGAGCTTTGGCCCCAGCCAGGCTTACGAGGGCCTGTTCCAGGACCCGATCTTCACCAACGCGCTGACTCACTCCGCGATCACGGGCACCATGAACCCGTACTGGACGGGGGACATCCCCGACTGGCGCGGCACCGCCATCAAGGCGTGGGACGTGCAGAACCACGACACCCTCGGCTCGATCGGCTCCTCGCTCATCCCCGAGGCCATCCTGGGCGACGCCATCACCAGCGCGACGACCGCCTTCACCATGTACGGCGGCGGCGTGGCGCAGGCCGACATCGCGCAACCCACGATCTACAAGCCGTTCGAGCTCTTCTACGGCTGCTCGAAGCGGCTGGGTGAAACCATCACCACGGGCACCGACGCCGGCACCTACTACTTCCTGGTGATCGACCCGGCGGATGGAAAGTGGAACATCTACAGCTACGTGGGCTCAACCGGCGTGCTGAACAACGGCAACGCCATCACCATCTCGGCGCGCCTGCACAGCTCTGAAGCAGGCGTGGCCTACACCACGCTGAAGGAGGATGGCTTCGGCGGCAGCGGCGACACGCTGATCACCTACGACGCCGACGTGAACAAGGTCGCCTTCCCGACGGGGAGCTTCATCGTGCAGTGCAACATCAAAGCAGTGCCGGTGTGCAGCACTCTCTTCTTCGGCCAGGACGCCGGCGGCGTGGCCTACGGCAAGATCAGGAACAAGCGCATCATGGACAAGCAGGATTACGAGGCCCTGAACGGCGTCGGCATCCACACCATGTACGGCGTCGATCTCCGCAAGGATACCACCGGCAGCTACCACCGCTCCTTTGTGCGCGTGGAGTGCGCTTACGAGCATCCCTACGGGGCGCTCCTGCCGACGAACTAGCCACCGACAGCAATCTCTCCATGAGGCGCGCCGTATCAGGGGTGGACGACGCGCTTCGTTGGCCAGGGTCCCCGCCGTTCCTTCACCGGAGCGGCGGGGCAACGGCTGAGAGAGGGAAGACAGCGCCACCCCACAATTTTCAAAACCTCAACCCGCACGCGAAAACCATGAGCACCCCTGCCACCACCACCGAAGAGCCGATCCCCGCGCAAAACGCCGGGCCCGCCGAAACGCGCAAACCCGTCTGCACCCTCTGGTGTAAGACCGCCAAGAGCAACGTGAACGTCTACGGACGCTCGGGGAAACGCTACGCCTTTTCCCGGGAGCGCCAGCTCAACAAGGTGGTGCGGCACTACTACAGCCGGGAAGAGTTCGAGCGCGAGGAAGGCGACTTGCGCGGGCTTCGCCAGAACCAACTCCACGAGGTGGTGGTACTACTGGGAGAATCCGACCCGGTGCGCAACGCCGTGGAAGGCGTGAAGGCGCTGGCCGCGGCAGTGCGGAGGGTGCCGGTAAATGTGCGCGAAGCCGTGCTGCAGGAAGTGGCCGGGCTGTGCGTGCAGGAGATCGAAAGGATCAAGAAGGTGCGCGCCAAGGCGCAGCAGCAGGACAGCGCGGCCGAGCGCGAAGACCGGCAAGCGGCGGCGCGGAAAGCCGAGCATCCCGCCGCGCCAGCACCGCCCGCACCGCCGAAGGATAAACCTTTCCCCGACGAATGGAGGGACGACGACGGTGCCCCGGTGGACCCCGGGAGCCAT
>CAZIWB010000172.1:0-2712 GCA_964542655.1 uncultured Cellvibrionaceae bacterium | reverse complement strand
CCTGATTTGGGTAAACGATAGGCTTGGGCTTGGCCGTCTCTCTCAGCGCTAACGCCCCGTAGCGGAATGCGTCGGCACCATGACTCGCCCAGTCGTGGACAGGCTCGCTCTTTAGCTCACCCGTCCGCGTGTTCGGTTCTCTGCGGTAGTTCTGTAGGGATTCCAGACCTTGCTTGCACCGGGTCTGATCGAACCAGCAGCGCTTGAGAAACAGCCGCGCGGCCTCTAGTCCATCGTCGAGGCTGAATTGCTTACAAACGTCAGCACGTATTCCAAGCCCCGCAAGGATTTCAACGCGGCTTTTACCTGTTCCGAGTTCGCGCACTTGAGCGTCATGTGGCAGAACATGCCGTCCCCAGGTGTAGGGTTTACTTCTAAGCCAATTGACGTAGTGTCCGAGGGCTTCGCCGCTTGATTCGTAGTAGTCAATTACCCGAACCTCGCTGTTCGCAAGCTGCATGCACCAGATAGCCGTGGAATCGCCCATACCCAAGTCCCACGCTGTGTGGACAGGGATGCTCGGCTCCCACGGTAGGTCTTTTATCCGCCCATTCGTCCGCAGATAGGTCAGCTCGCGGGCGTAGATAGCCCCTCTTACGCTGGCCTCGAATGAGCACTCGAACTCCTGCGCGTAGGAGTCCTCGCTCATCGTCTGCCGCGCGGCTTCTAGTTCAGCCTCGGGGATAATCTCGGTCTGGCTGGCCTTGTACTCAGCCAGGAACCAGCCCTTGTTGGCAGATGCGTAGTCGCGCATCTCCCAGAAGGCGTTTTTACCGTTGGGTGTGCCGATGAACATGGCCCAGCCCATCCGATCAGCGAGGGCAGGACGGATAACCTCGCTCCAGACCTTGCCCTGCATCAGCCCGAACTCGTCCAGCACTACGCCGTCGAGATAGATTCCCCGCAGAGCGTCAGGGTTATCAGCCCCGTAGAGGCGGACTTGCGAGCCGTTAGGCAGGTCTACCCGTAGCTCGGACTCGTTCGCGGCGAATCCAGGTATCGGCCGCGCATACGACTTCAGGTAATCCCATGCGATAGCCTTGGCCTGCCGATAAGTGGGCGCAAGGTAGGCGAACCGTGGGCGTAGCCGCTCGCAACACAGAGCAGCGCGCAACAGGTGATTGACCGCTAGGACTGTCTTGCCAAACCGTCTGTGGCAGACCACGACGCCGAAACGGTTGACGTCTAGTTGTTCGTGTATCTGTAGCTGGAGTTTCCGAGGCTGATACGGGATTGTGACTAGCACTAATCCTGCGGCTTGATCCAGGTAACGGACATGGCTACAGGTGCGCCATCAGGGTCGCCGCCGATACTCTGCGCGGGCTTGCCATCTTCCCGGTCCCCGATCTCGCGTAGGGCTGACATGTCGCCAGTCTCGGCGCTCTCTATCAGCTTGCCCGCAAGGGCCAGTAGCCCTTCGTCGTATGAGCCGTACTTGTGGGCGAGCGCACGCCGGATTGCCTGTCGCCATTCGCGACCCTTCTGCCCGTTCGTGTTACCGAGTGGTGCGCCCATTGACTTAAGTGTTAGGTGTTTGTTTTACCGCCGCGACGATCTCGCGCAGTACATTCTCTAAATCGCGAAGAGCATGGACCAATTTAAGTAGGCCATGCGGGTTAAGTTGACGGCTCATATCACCCGACAGACGGTCATTGACACTATATAGCAGATGCTACATACTCCAATCGTCGTAACGAACAACGAACCGGAGACAGAAAATGGCAGCGTGGAACCTCAGCGGAGCGATTGCGGCAGTCTCCACCAATAGCAAGCCGGAAGACTTCGTTTACAAGATTGCTCCGAAGTCCTCTCCCGACTTCCCGTACATGTCCGCCAAGTCGCTCGAATCCGCGAAGATGGTATGCGGTCGTCGCGAAGTGGTTACCCTTAACGGCGAAATCGTCTGGAGCCGATAATGTCCTACAACCCATACGCTGCGACGATGAGCCAAAACGAGTATGACTTTCTCGCGCACTGGACCCGCTGGGGTTCCAGCATGTACCCGGTTCAGAAGCTTCCGCGCGGCTGGGCGTGGAACGAAATGTTCGGCATCCGTGGTGCGCCAGTCGTCTACAAGACCAAGCGCGAATGCGTGGCCGCGATTGAAGCGTATATCGGCGTGCTCGTAGACAAAGCCGCTGGCCGCGCGTAATGGGCCACCAAACGCCATCCGTAACCAAGGCCCTGCGGCTAGTACAGCAGGGTCTTACCCCTTACGCAGCCGCGAAGAAAACGGGGATTGCCCTGTCTACTATCTACCGCGCGATCAAGCGCAAACAGGTACAATCAGTTTCGGGCGACGTGCCGACGCAAGATCGGATAACGTAACCTCCCTTGGCCTCGGCCATCGGCGGAGCTGGTTTCATCCCAGCCGTCGCCCACCCTTCTCTAGCAAAGCCAGTAATACCGTGCCCGACTAACCGCATCCGCGAACGCGAGGTAGCCTATCCGCCCGCCGCCTCGGCTGACCCACCAGATACCGTGTTTTCGGGATATGTGCGGTTTTGGTCTATCCACCGTATCTCCGCGTAGTAGCCGCTCTGTGTCCGGTATAGAGCCATCTCGTACCGCAGAGGCTTATAAGATGTGCCCGCGTTCCTGACCTGTCGCCGGATCAGGCATACGCGATCATGTCGCTCGGGATCGGCACGGAGAGTTTCTGATACTGTTCTCCCCGATACCAGTAAGCACTCGCCGGCCATGGGCATCCCT
>CAZIWB010000171.1:0-2838 GCA_964542655.1 uncultured Cellvibrionaceae bacterium | reverse complement strand
GCGCGTTTGAAACATGCGGCGCGCTGAAGGGTGGGGCTATCGTTTGGGTTCTGGCCAAGGTAAACCGGCCAGATAGCGAAATTGGCCAAGGGGATACAATCAAAAAGTATCTACTGCTTACCTCATCGCACGACGGCAGCGCGGCTACGTCGGTAGGATTCTGCCCCATTCGCGTTGTTTGCTGGAATACCCTCTCCGCCGGTTTGCGGGATTCCCGTAGTAGCTTGCTGAAAGTGAAGCATACGCAACGCCAAAAAACTACGCTGGCAACAATCCGCGAAACGATTAACCTTGTAAATGAATCGTTTGAAGCGACCGCGGCGCAGTATCGCAAATTGGCCGCTTGCGGCATAGACGAAAGCGACTTGCGGAAATACGTTCGCCTTGTGCTGGAATTACCCGACGAAGATAAGGCGGTTTCCACTCGGCAAACCAACATCCTAGAGGGTGTTATCGAACTATGCCGAAATGGAATCGGCCAGCAAGGGCAGAAAGAATTGTCGGCATGGAGCGCGTACAATGGCATAACGGAATACGTCACCCACCATTACGGGCGCAATGCCGATAGCCGCTTACGCGCCGCATTCTATGGAGAGGGGCGCAAACTCAACGATAGGGCATTTGACCTAGCTATGCAGCTTGCAAGCTAAAGATTGGGAACCCGCAAGGGTTCCCTTTCCTTTTATGCTCCCCATCGGAGCATAAAAGGAAAGGGAATTTTCCCGTTTGCATTGTCGGCTTTCCAAACTAGGCTAGAAGTATGAACGACATTGTAAAGAAACTAAAAGCAACGCGCGAATTCCTAGCCGCGAAAGGTTGGGATACGTCGCGCGTAACTATCGGCTACTACAATGGGGAAGTGAGAGTTTGCGACGACTCCGGCGCGTACGACTTCCGCCAAGGGTTGCGGGGTGTCTATCGGGTTTCCGTTGGCCGTCCCTCCAAGGTTACGGAATGGGTTGCATGTTTGGCATAGCTAAATCGTTCGCGTTCCATTACTCGTCTGAATGCGGGTGGCGCGTATTACAAATCGGCTGCTTTATTTGGGAGTGGGAATATGCGGTTTTTCTTCCAACCGATGACGAAGCACATTAGCAAATTCATACAACGGAAACCCACCCGCAAAGAATTGGCCGATGTTCTGCGGGAATGTCGGAATAAGTATGGCGCGGCAAGGGCGCGCGCTTTCCTCTCACAATGCCTCTATGTCGGCTGCTATCCCGCTATCTTACCGATTGAACGGGAAGGGAACCGCTATCGTAAATCCGACGTGTTCCCTCTCTCCCTGCTTGAACACGCCGGAAAACAAATCGCCTACGCTGATGTGGAAACCGCTATTTGGTTTCAATCCGATAGCGGCTATCGGTTCCAGGTCAGACGATACCCGCGCGAAATTGCGCGAATCCTATTAGCGATGAAAGAGCAACAATGACACGCGAAACCGCAATTCCCTACGTTTCTTTTGTCGTCGATGATGCCCTAAATGGGCGCGAATTAGGCGCAGATATTCACGCGATAGTAAGGGAGCGCGGCCAGTTTGCCTACGCTTCGCGCCTTGTCGGTTGGCAATGTGGGTTTGAACCGCTATTCGTTGCGGTTCATTCTTATTTGGACGTTGCTATTTCCGACGATGAGGCAACCGAATTAGCAACCGACTATCTAATTGAGCGCGGATGGTTCGCGGGGGAACCAACGGAACCCGATTACATTATCTAAGGTGGGAAAATGGAAATTGAATTCGACGAAGCGGGCAACCCTTGGCTTGCATTCTCCGGCATACTGGTTGCGCCCCTATCTAGGGCGCAATGGGTTGCCTATCTCGAAACCTTGGCGGAGTTATGCCGACTATGAACGAAATAAAAGCGACTTACAAAGAATGGCGGCGCGCAATGCTGGCCGCTATTCGGTCCGAACGTCGCAACGGTTTGCGACCGCGAAAGGGTAGCATTACCCGCGCACAATTCGCCTATAACATTCGGGCGCGCCGTCGATGGTTCGCGGAACGCGCGGCCAACTAGCAGCAACCAGCAACCAGCAAGGGAACACAATGCAAACCGTTCTATTTGAAACCGCGCGTCGAATGACGAAAGAGCAAGCTATCTCGGCATATCGGCGGGTTTGTGAATGGGAAGGGCGCGCAAGGGAACACTTGCGGCAAACTATCCTGATTCCGTTTTTCGGGGGATGCTCTTGCCGATTGCATAATTGCCGAGTGAACTATCACTATGGCATGAGGGAATCGCCAGTAAACGGGAAGAATCACAAGCAACTGGCCGAACTATCCGCCGACTACGATTATCGGCTTTCCGAGGTATTCGCAACGGCGGATAGACTCCGCCGCGCGTTTGCCAAATACTTCTAACACTGCGGAACCCTTGCGGGTTCCGTTTCTCGTTTCAGGGGAACACTATGCAAACCCTAGATAAAACCGCCATTCTTACCCTTGCGCAGACGTTCGCACATCGCAAAGGGAAGCTATATGCGGCGGAATGGGCCATGAATTGGCTAGGTATCTCGACATTCGGCATTATTCAAATCGTCGAATGCGGGCGCAAAATGCGATACGTGAATACGGGGGGAAACCTACGATCAAACCATCATCGTAGAACATGGCGTGTTCACCATCGGCAGTTGGGGCGATTGGCTGGAAACCGCCGAACGTGAATACGGGGAGGAAACAGGGGAAACGCGCTGCGCCTATTGTGGCCAATGGTCAAGCGACAGAAACCATTGCGGCAACTGCGGAAACAACCCGCAAGGGAAATAGCAGGGGATTCTATGGCATTACTGCGCGCCCCTCCAAGGGAACCCGCGCCCCTCCAAGGGAACCCGCGCCCC
>CAZIWB010000170.1:0-2865 GCA_964542655.1 uncultured Cellvibrionaceae bacterium | reverse complement strand
AATCACAAGATCAACGGCAAGTCTCCGCATCTGCCATAACGGGGTTCTCTTGGGGGGATAACCGTGGCAAGAGAGAACGCGTGTCCCTTTGCTCCCTCTCAGGGGCACCGCGTTTAGACTCGCACGTCGCAGGGCCCGTCTAGTTTTCGCCAACTAGACGGGTTTCGTGTTTTGTGGTGATGGGCGCCAAGCCATAACGTCACGCCGCATCCCATAAGGTGCAGCCATGGCGAACATTGAAACCACCCTACCGGGTGGCGAGGTCTACACGGCTATTCCCCCGAACGCCGCCCAATGGGCGCGATTCATCGGGCATCTGGGGCGCAATGACTTGCGCGTTGGCTTTCGGGAGCTTGCGCAAGTGTGTTGCTCGTCTCACTCGCCCGAAGATGCCGCGGCGCTTTTGGCGAAATACCCCGGTGCGATTAAGCCAATCGCCGAAGCCATCGGCGAACTCGCGGTCGATGACAACGAGGTCACAGCCGAGGAGCAAACGGTTCTCTTCGCGGACATGCGCTTTCGCGCGCCGTCCCTCGATGAGTGGGAGGACCTGCAAGAGGCGAGCGGAAAGCCGAAGTCTGACCAGCACGCGCTAGCGTTGGCCTTGCTCGTGAAGCTCTGTGATGCGCCGGGCAAGTTTCAGGCGCACGCCGAGTCATTCCCTGGTGACGTTCAATACGTGATGCGCGAGGTGACCAAAATCACCGGAATGCAAGTCCAAATTGCCGTAAAAAAAGGCTAGGGCGCTTAGAAGACACGCGCCGCAACGTCATCAAATCCGCCGAAGCTCTGACCGCCTTTTACGGCGCGGAGCAAAGCGAGAAAGCAGACGCGGGCGCGCTACTTCTGGCGAGCGCCATCGATGATCTGCACTACGTGCGCCTAGTCGCCGAAGCATGGGTCAAGGGTAACGAGGAAGCGGCTAAGAAATCGCGCCGCGGCAGACGCTAGCCTTCTACGTGTTACGTTGGGTTGCCCATGGCGGACGAATCAGTCGAGCTTGAGATTGAGCTAAAAGACGGCATTTCGGCGCCGTCTAAGCGCGCCGCTAAGGCTCTGCAAAATCTCGCCGAGCAGGCAGAGCGCACGCAAACGCGGATGATCCAGAAGATTTCACGCTCTAGCGTGAAGTCTACGAAAATGCGCCTGGGGCGCGAGTACGCCGCAGCCAAAGAGAGCGCGTTGCTCGGCAAGCGCTCGCAGCAGATCACCAAGCTCCAAGGCGACGGCTTCGACCAACTAACGCGCAAGGTCGGCACCTTCGCGGGTGGCATTGGTTACGCCGCTGCCGCGCTTGCGCCGTTTGCCGCAATGTCGGCCGGCACGGCTTACGGCGCCGCCAAGCTAGGTGGGGCGCTCTTCGAGTCAGCGAGGGACGCCGGACAACTTAAAACCGCGCTTGCGCTGCTCACGGGAAACGACGGCGCGAAGGAGCTCGAAGGCATCACGAAGCTAGCCGTTGACCTTGGGTTGGAGGCCAAGGATACGGCCGATGCCTATCTTGGGCTTCTAAAGATGCGCTTCGACCCGGCTGCCGCAAAAGAGTGGGTCAAGTTCGGCGCGGACATGCAATCTCTCGGCAACAACGCCGAAGATGTGCAGGGCATCCTTCTTGCGGTTTCTCAAATCAAGGCAGCCGGCAAGCTCGAAGGCGACGAGCTTCGCCAGCTAACTGAGCGCGGAGTTTCTCGTGAGGCCGTCTATGACGAAATCCGCAAACGCAAGGGACTGAAAAATAACTCCGAGGTAATCGAGCTCCAAAAGGCCGGCGGGATTGATTCGGACACCGCTCTGGCCGCAATCCAAGCCGCTACACTCACGACTCTTCACACTGATCATCTCGGCCAGGCTGCGGAGCAATACGTCAAGACGTTCGCCGGCTCGATGACCAAGGGAGAGGCTGAGTTTAGCCGCGTCGGGCTTGGTCTCGGTTCTGCTTTCGAGCGCGGATTTGCTGGCGCCACGGCGGACGCGGACAGAATGAAAAAGGCCGGATTCACCGGCATGTCAACGCAGGCGGGAGTGGGCGGCTTTTTCGAGCAAATGCAGAATTCGCCGACGATCGCGAAGCTTGGCGATTTCGTCGAGAAGCTCGGTAACGGATTCGCGCGCCTTTTACCTTTCGTTCTCCAAGTTGGAGAGGCTTTCGTTTCCGGGTTTGCGGACGGCTCTTGGCTCGATACGTTCGGCGACGAAGACACGATAACCGGCTTCGCCGCAATCTTGCGCGACGACATCGTGCCGGCGGCTAAGACGGTGGGCTCCGTGCTTGGGTGGATTACAAGCCTAACCCTGGCCATGACCGCGGGGTTTGCTTATGCGACCGCCGGGCTTGTGAATTTCGTCACTGGCATCGCAGACGGCGCGGTGGAGCTCGTGGCGAGCTTCATTGATCTAGGCGCGCGCGCGGTCGACGGGTTCATTGAAGGTCTTTCCGGCGGATGGCAGCGCACGAAGGATGCGGTTGGAAAGTGGACCGGCGGAATCATCGGCACCAGCGAGAAGGATTTGGAAGTGCATTCGCCTTCCAAGGCGTTCTATCGAATCGGCAAATACAGCTCGCAAGGCATGCAAGAAGGCATGGATTCGATTACGCCGCAATTGCCGGGCGCCGATGCGATGGCGCCGGCCCCGGGTTCTTTCTCCGGCGGCGGTTCCAATGTGTTCAACGTGAACATCAACGTGGACGGCTCGAAAGACCCCGCCGAGACCGCGCGCATGATACGCATCGAATTCGAGACGCTAGCGGCCGGTATGTTCGGGCGCTTCGCGGAAGGTGTCGCATGACTTGGGGCAGAGCGAACAAACCAAGGACGCCGGCAGAGCAGCAGCCGCAATATCTGATCGACAAATCGACCGGCGGAA
>CAZIWB010000169.1:0-2875 GCA_964542655.1 uncultured Cellvibrionaceae bacterium | reverse complement strand
AGCCGCACGTCCTCCCAGCGCGCCGAGCCCCACCGGACCCGCACCGTGCATGTCGCGACGTTCGCCGTGTCCAGCTCGCCGTAGGCCTCGGACGCCGGCTCGAGCCCGTCGTCTCCGCTGCACGCGTGCGTCTGGAGCAGGATCAAGGTATCACCTGCGCCCGCCACCGCCGCACGCAGTGCAGTTGTTGGCGCCCACGCCGTCGATCATGCCGCGTCGAGGCGCAAATGTGGACGGGTCGCCGTCCGAGCCGCCGCAGCGTTCGCACGAGCCTTGCTCGGGGCGCGCCTCGCGCTCCAGCGCCGCCGCCACCGTCGGGTGCGCGCGCAGCGCTTCCTCGGCGATAGCGGACACGTTCGCCTTCGCCTCGCGCAGCCGGTCCAGCGCCGCGTGCAGGTCGCGCGGCAGGTATATCATGCGGCCCGGCCGCCCGCGGTCCGCCTTGCGAGGGCTCGACCAGCGGGGGCCGCGATTGCGGGCGGTCATCCGCACACCGGACAGAACAACCGCCTGCATCCGTTCTGCACATGCTCGACCAGCGATCCGCCCCGGCGTCGCTGTGCCTCCAGGCAAGTCTTGCTCGGCGGCTTCGGCGCTGGCGGCGCGACATCCGCCGGACGCGTCCCCGCCTCGTGGCTCGCGAGGCTGGCCGCGGTCCGCAGTTGGCCGGGCTGGATAGTGCCACGCTTGGCCAACTTCGCTGCGGCGCGGATGAGGTGCGGCATCTCAGATGCGTCGAACAGAGACGCCTCGCTCGCCACGAGGAGAGCGTCGGCGAGCGTGAGGGCAATCCAGCCGCCGGTCCACGAGATGCCACCGAATGAAGCGACGTTGGCGGTGCCGTTGTCGTTGGCCCACACCTCCACCTTCATGCCGTCCGCGGTGGACTTGGTGCTGATCTTCTGGCTCGCCATCTTCACTCGCCTCCTGTCCGGCCCCTCGCCGTCGACAGAATGAACCTAGCGCAGACTGCCTAGGCAGTCAAGATCTTTTCGCGATGGCGATGGCCTCCCCGAGTTCCGCCTGCTGGAGCGCCCACAGCGCCGCCGCGCCGGCGTCGCGGACGTGCGGGTTGCTGCGCGCGGGCCAGCCGCGGATCGCGAGCGGGATGATGTGCGCGATCTGCTGGTCTACGGTGAGCTTGGGTCCGCGCCCCCGCTGCGCCCCGATCTTCACACCGAGGGCGTGCCGCACCTCGGCCGCCGTCGGCTCCACGATGCGCGCGCCATCCATCGCCAGGACGCTCGCGATTCGCTCGGCCAGCGCCCGCGTCTCCAGCAGGTTCCGGATGGTCTGCACTACGGTCCCGAACCCGTGCGCTACGCCCGCGCGGATGTCGTTCGCGTGCATCTCCTCCGGGGTCTCGATGGCGTGGAGGTGGACGCCCACGGCGTCGATGGGTAGTCCAAGGCCACGCTTCACCTCATCGGCCTCCCAGGTGCCGCTTGCCACGTAGCGGAACATGCCGGCGCTCTCGCGCTCGATGTCGCACCAGCCCACAGTCCCGCCCGGGTCGTACCCGCGCGCTCTCACGCGCCCGCCTTCGCCGCTTCGCGTGCAGCCTTGGCGGCCTTGTACGCCCGGAGCATGTCGGTCCCGTTCATCTCGACGGCGCCGGCGCGCACCGCTGCGGCCCGGCGCGCGGGCGTGAGGTCGTAGTGCGGCAGGATCTTGTGATCCTGAAACCAGGCGCGCTTGAGCCCGATGCGCGCGGCGAAAGCGTGGAGCTCCTCCATGTCGCCGTCGGTCGTCATGTGACACGACTCTTTGCCGCTGCCGAAGTAGCGCCCGCCGCTCTTCGCCTTGACGGGCCACGCAACGAGGTTGTCAACCATGATCGTCATTTCCGGATCTCCTTCGCCGCTTCGGCGTCGTGGGCATGGAGCGCGAGTATGGCGCGCGCCGCCGCGGCCTTGAGCGCAACCCGGCGCCCGTCTCCGGCGGCGTGTCGCGCGATCTCTACGTGGGTGGACGCCACCTCGACATGGTGAGCGCCGGCGTCTCCGTTCGTCTCCAGGTCGCGCGCCAGCACGCCGACCTCCGCCATCACCTCCAACATCGTCGTCGTTCTCATGTCGTCTCCTCGCCGGGCGGTTTGCCCAGCCGTCGCCACATCTCCAGCGCGCCGGCGCTGCCCACCGGATCGACCTCCGCCAACCGAAGCGCCATGAGCTCCAGGATCTCGTTGCGCCGCTTAATGGCACGGTCGGCCTCGGCGAGAGCGTGGGCGCGCGCCGATTCCTTCGCCTCGCGCTTGTCGGCTTTCCGCCCCTTCATGAGGGAGAGTCGCTCGCGCGGCGTCAGGAGAGCGTCCCGCAGCGCGGCCAGGCGCTTTTTCTCCGTCTCGAGCCGACGGGCCTCGAGCCCGACCCACGAGCGGTATTCGCGCTCGTCCCGGGGGATCGGAGAGGTCGCCTCGCTCCGCCCGATCTGCGGGATGCGCTCCAGGAGGCGCCGCGCCCTGAGCGCGTCGTACTCGATACGCTCGGCCTCGACGCCTTCGTCCGCGCCGGCGATGATGGTCAGCACGACGGCGTGACCTTCCTCGAGCACGAGGATCCACCGCATCGCCGGCTCCCTCACCGACCAGACTAGGTTACCGTGCCAGGATGGGCGGTCCACGGGCTCCGCCGCGTGGGAGGCCGTGACGAGCTCGTGGATGGCGCGCGCGTCATCGCAGCGCCCGTCGCGGATGCGCTCGATGTACCTGTCCACGGCGTGCCTCGTGAAGGCGAAGCGCGGCCGGACGATGGGTAGCGCGAGGGGCGCGGCGGCGCTCACGACGCACCCCGCGGCGTCCACGTGCCGCCGAGGATCAAGAGCTCGCTCTTGCCCCCGCGTCCGCTCGCCTTGCTGTTGACGCTGTTGGACCGGG
>CAZIWB010000168.1:0-2888 GCA_964542655.1 uncultured Cellvibrionaceae bacterium | reverse complement strand
CGATGATTCAAGACGAACGAGGGCTCTTCATCGAACACTTCCATCACGAGACTTCAGGTGAAGATTCGATGGTTTGGGCGCTTCGTTTGACGTTCTGGACGCGCGGAATCGAGGGGGATTTGCGATGCGAGGGGGCGGAACGCGCGAACCTCACCGTCAACAAGCGCGGGGAGCTCGTGACAAAGTACGTCGCAAAGGGTGACTGGGCGTCGTACAATCATTGTTGGTCCCACGACAACCCGAATTGGGCAATTCGCGGGAAACGCGGTGTCAATGCACGCGGTTGGGAAATTCACGAGAATCCACCCGTCATCCAGAGCGTCAAACCCTTCGTGTGGGGCAACAACGATCCCAAGATCGGGACTCCCGGGGAATCCTTCAAGAAGTTCTATACGTTTCTGAAGTTCGCGCCGAACGCCGATCTGGTGGAATGGGTGAAGGAGGATAAAGCGCTCGATGATGAGCGCGGCGACAAATGGGAAGCGCGATACAAGGCGAATCTCGCGAAGAAGCGCGCGCGAACCGCCGATAAACGCGCCGAGCGAGAGGAGGATAAAAAGAAGAAGAAGGCGAAGGTTGAGTAGGTAGTAGGAACACTGAATTCATTCACGCTCTTCCTCGCTGTCATAACCGAATCCAACCTTTCTAAGCTCCTTTACCGAGTCGGCGCACACCATCCACTCGTAAAAGTACTCGGAGCAATAGTACTTTCGCTCACGTACAATCATCGGCGTCTCGTCGTCGTCGAGCATCGCCTTCTCATTAACCTTGTTCAAATCGCGGTCGGAGGCGTTTTCGTCTGCGAATCGCTTTTTCACGGCACTCAACGATCCACCCTCCCAACGGTTGAAGAGAAACGGCATTTGTCTATCCACCACTCGCATCATCCCGCGGAGAACTTTCGCATCGGTCTTTGCGGAGAAGTAAATGGTGTAGCGATACTCTTGCTCATTCTCGAGATCCTCGGTGCTCACCGACATTGCCGCCGCATCGTCCGCCTTGAACGGAAGGCTCTCCGTCCATGTCGTGTACCTGGAACGCTCCTTCTCGCGTTCTGAAATCTCGGCGTCGAGCTCGCCGATGCGCGTTTTGAAAACGTCGCTCAGTAACGTGTCCATTTTTATTTCGGTGTTTGTGTTTGTTTCTCACAACTTTTAAACCCGAGTCGCGACGCATCTCTTACAACTCGACCATGAACGAAACCGTGATTACGGGTGAATACGACGCCATGATGCGTTCGCCGGACGACGTGGGGGTCGGAATCGCGTCGACGACGCCCGGGGACGCGACCCAACCGCCGCCGGTGACCGCTTCTGCTACCACGAAAACCGCGAGCGAAGCGATCGACGAATACAACAGACAGCTGCAACAATTCATTAACATCGATCCTGAACACGCATCGAGAGTGATCAGGGAGAAGCTGGAGAAGATCCTGGCGGAACCTGATCCACCAGTGGTGAAATTGATCCAGGCGACGTTTCCGGGAATGTTCTCCGCCGCAAAGCCGAAGAAACCGATCGAGTTTGTGAGGGAAACGGTGTACCGAAGCGAGTTCGAGAACCCGCCCGGATGCACGCTTCCCCCGATTTCGGTGGAGGTGTTGGCGGTAAGTAAACGCGACACGCCCCCCGAGTGGGCGCGAAAGACCTACGAGTGCTGGGTGACGACCTACCACGAGTCGGATGCGCTGCATGGAAATGACGAAAATGCGGCGATTACGCGAACGAGTTGGGTTCTGCACGAGGGGAGGGAGGTGCTCAAGAAAGAGGTGTCGGTTCATTATTACCCGGTGGAAGAAAAGCCGACACCGTCGTTGTGCGATTGCACCGAGGACTCGACGTACGAGGTGTGCGCGCTGGCGCACGATCGAAAGTTCCTCGCGAGCAAATACGACATGACCAATCGGTGGAACTGCGCGGCGTTGCGATTCGTGACGAAGCACAAAGGATGGCGTTACGGCTTCCCGATATATGTGAAGGATTACCTGGACGAGGAGATGCGCGAGTTGTTGGTGGATTGTCGCGCGTGTGCGGTGGCCGAGCACGCCGACCCCGACAATGCCAAGTACGAAGGGAGGAAGGCGAGCCGATACATGGAGGAGGAGCTCAAGATGGACGAGGCCTTCATCTATTTGGTGCTGAACGTACTCCAGGACATCGGCGTATACGTACACGGTGGAAATCTTTGTGGTGGATGGGCGACGGATGATGCGATGAGCGTAGAGATTTGAAAAGAAAAACATAATGTTGACTGATGACATTTCACTACTCCACGAGCCCCCCACCGAGCATCATCACCATGGGACGCGTATTGCCGAGCGAATCGAGCATGCGAATCGCATCGAGGCTCTTCTCCACCTCCTCCGAGATCTTCACCCATTCGACCAAATCGATTTCCAGGTCCTCGTTATCTTCTTCGTTCCCGTATTTGGAAATCACGCGATCGAGTCCACACACCCGGTCCAACACTTTTTCGAGTTGGGGGTCCTTTTTGCCGCCGTTCATCGTCTCCATCGTCTTGATCCACACTCGCGCGTTGAAAATGCGGCACGCCAGCATCTTCAGCAACGCTCGATTTCGGTCTCTGAACGCACACAACATGTTGGTCGTCAAGAGGGGCCCGCCGTTAACTGTTGAATAACACGTCTCAACGACGGCGTAGATCATTTTTGTGTGAGCGAATGCGCGGGTGGAATTGAATAGTGTGTCGTTTCTTTCTAAGTCACCTCGTAATTACTCTCGTAAATCTCCCCACTTAAGCCTTCTCTTCCTCGTTCTCCACCGTCTCCATCACTTTCGCATCCGCCTCCTCCGCCTCGTCGTCCTCGTCCTCCTCGTCGTCCGTGAGCGCGGTGATTTCCCCGCTCTCCAACAATCGGATGCCCGTCA
>CAZIWB010000167.1:0-2908 GCA_964542655.1 uncultured Cellvibrionaceae bacterium | reverse complement strand
GTAGCGGTTTAACTCAATCATTAGCTCTTTTTATAGCAACACGAATATTAGCATTCTATTGGACGGCTCTTGTTTCTACTTGAGCCTTTTAAAAACAAGATTCATTTTCCATCATAAAAAACAAAAAAATGGCAGATTATAATGGTTCATTGGTAAACCTTTCAATTCCAAAAGAAGTAACGCAGCCAATTGTTGCGGCAAAAATTCAGGAAGCGGTTCTTGCGGCACTTGGCGGCGCTGATAAAATTGTCGAAAGCATTATTCATAAAATATGCAACACTCAGGTTAGCCCAAGTGATGGTAAAGTTTCCAGCTACTCGAGTGAAAACAAAATTTCGTGGATTGACTTTCACGTCACACAAATTATTCAGGATGGCGTAAAGGAAGAATTGAAAAAGCAATTAGATCAAGGCGCCTTGCCAATAAAAGAAGCATTAATAAAAGTAATGCAATCAAAGGCCGGTAGCAGCAAAATTGCCGATGCTGTTCTGCAGGGGTTAACAGACAACTTCAACGGGAAAAACCTTGTCCCTACTATCAAAATAGAATTTACGCAGCCTCGTAATAATTCTCATTGGTAAAAACTCTTTTAGCCGGACAAAACCGGCTATGTATTAGTATGAAAAAATCAATTGTACGCAACAGACCGGACGACATCGATCTACCTGTAAAATCAGGAAGTGAAAACGAAACAGAAGGTACTGAGTAAAAAAACAAAAGCCCCGGCAACTCTTAACGCGGAAAGTTAAAAACCCGGGGCTTTAACACTCGAAACAAAATTTGTTCAAGCGATAAAGACAAAATTAATGAAAGAGAATCAAAACGAAGTAATGGCAACCCAAACATTAGAAGTGGCCAAAAGGCTTAATGATAATGTGTTTCGTGTTTTGGGTCAAGACAGCTTACAGGGGTTTGAAAAAGCTTACCTGATTGCCAACGCAGCGGGGGAACTTAAAAAGCTTCTCACTGATGAATACATGAAACCGATACTGGAACTGCAAGGCAACAGGCTTGGTTTTAAGACCGACAAAGATAATAACGGAGGTTACTCGAAAGAAGTGGTAAAGAATTGTTTGATCGAGGCTGTATTGACCGGCGTTCAACCATTCGGAAATCAGTTCAACATTATTGCCGGGAATTGCTACATCACAAAAGAAGGATTCGGGTATCTGCTTAAAAACATCAAAGGGCTTCAGTACGAAATCGTTCCTGAGTTGCCAAGGATTAAAGATCAAAGCGCCGCTGTTGTAATGAACATCGAATGGACCATTGGGGGTGTTGCCAAGAAAAAGAGCCTGGACATTCCCGTAAAAGTAAACCAGTACATGGGAACAGATGCGGTGATTGGGAAGGCCACAAGAAAGGCAAGGTGCTGGCTTTTCAATACCATTACCGGCAACGAAATAACCGATGGTGATATTACCGATGTTGAGGGCGTTGTAGTGAAAACAACAATCAACAGCGCCGATGTGGCTAAAGAAAAAGAGGCTGCAAGGATAATTGAATTTATTCTTTCGGCTACGACAGAACAACAGCTTGCAGAAGTTGAGCCCCATCTTTTTAACGATGAATTAAAAGAAGCCTATAACACCAAAAAAGCATCATTCAATGGCAAACTACTTTGACAATTACCTGTTCCGTTGTTCTTCACTTGGGAACATCATCAGCAAATCAGGCAAGCTAACGGACGGCGTGAAAACATATCTGCAGGAATGCTTCATTGGTGAAATCTACGGCGTAAGGAAAGAGGCTTATGGTAAAGCATTGGAGAAGGGTATTCTGTGCGAAGAAGATGGCATTTCCATGCTTCAAAACATTTACCCGGGCCAACTTCTTTTGAAGAATAAGGAAGAAAAGAAGAACGATTTTATTAAGGGCTCGTGTGATGTTTTTAAGAACAAGATTGTTCACGATGTCAAAAACGCATACACACTGTTCACTTTCGGGAAAGCAGAATTATCCTGGATATATGAATGGCAGGTTAAGGGATATGGTATGCTATGGCAAACCGACAGGGGGCTTTTATTCTATTGCCTGAATGATATGCCGGAACAAATGCTCATAGAAGAAGAAAGGCTATTGTTCTACAAAAACAAGTGGGCGTTCGCCACCATGGAAGATGAAAATTATTTGAAGGCTTGCGAAGAATTGAGAAAGGCTCACCAGTACGGCTGGATGAATTTATGGGAACGTTTTAAAACATGGGATGTTACTATTTCTGCTGCCGACATTGAAACAATTAAAACGTCTGTGATTGCCGCAAGGAAATACTTGAATGAGCTATATGATGAACACCAGACAATGATTGAAAAAAACAAAGCCCTTTTATCCGGTTCGATATTAATAGCAGAACACGACAAGGAGGTTAACGCTACAATTGTTTCGGCATGACAACCTACTACACTTTCCAATACAACAACGGCCATTTAAGCATGATCGTAAAAGACGACAAGCCTACTATTTATCATGTAGCCGATCTTCTGAATAAAGAAAGGAGATACCCTGTTTGTATCTGGATTGTGAAGCCTAAAAAAGAAGAAGCATGAACAGGTTGGCTCATGTCGAAAATGGATTTGTGATACGCATTGTCAGAATTTTTGACCACTACGGTTTTATAATTAGAAAGGTTAGCAATGGGGTTGTGTACGTATCTGAAAATACATATCCCGATAAAATGACGGCTCATAGAGAAGCAATTGACCAAACATATTTTTTATGATCACAGACTACATGAAATACAGGCAAAGCTTTATAAATGCAGGGAGGCCTTTAAAAAAGTCAACCCCTCATCCTATCTCCAAGAAATCAGAAAAGAGGAAAGAGAAGGAAAAGGCTATGATGAACGATGATAGTATGGTTGTTTGGTTTGAAGAACGCAGAACTGAAATGACAGGCACCTGTATGAATT
>CAZIWB010000166.1:0-2970 GCA_964542655.1 uncultured Cellvibrionaceae bacterium | reverse complement strand
CCGGAACCTGAACTATTAGAGCCTTTGTTTGTATAAGTCAAATAAAAATCTGTTGGTTGGCTTCCTGTTCCGTTGATCATTCTTTTATGAACAACCGCCTCTTCGTGTTTAGTACCGTCGAGGGATAAATCAGTGCCACCTAAATCAATATTGCTCCCGCTTGTTGTTCCATGTGTTTTGTCTCTTATTAGCAGAGAAAGGCCGGTTGCAGGTATGATAGTTTTGTCACTCCAATTAACGGATGTAGTTAAAGAGTACAGTTTATCAAGGGTGTCTGTAGCGTTTGAGGAAGTAACGTAAATAATCCCGCAATAATTCGCATTCCCATATAATAACGGAGCTAAAACGTCTATTTGCTTACTGTATAAATCAATCGTTTTGCCGCTTAATGGAACGGTTACCTCAAAATTTGAAAAGCCTTTTTCAAGCCTTCTTCTGAAGGTGTTGTCTGGAATAAATACGTCAGAATTTTGAACACCTAAATCCAGCGCATAACAGTTTGATCCGATTTGGATATTATAAGAACGGGAGCCAATTCTTATGTCTCTTGTTAATCCTCCAATATAAATACCTCCGATATAACCGGAGCCAGTGGTCTGTACCGTTGCGCACTCATCATCGATGTTTATGGAAAAAGAGTTTGAGGAAATGTAAATGCCAGATGTTGGAGAGCCGCAACCGTTTCCGATTTTTATGTTAGAACAACCATCCTCTATAGTTACGTTATATGTTCCGCTTCCTAAATGAATATCATTGGCAGAGCCCATGAAAGTAAGAGTGTCTACATACTGAGTAGATGAATAAGCAGGCGTTGAACCGGTAAAGGCATAATAGATCGCTCCATTCACAAGCGACCATCTTCTCCATTTTATGTTTCTGAAATCATAATAAGTGGAAAGATTATAACGTGTATCATGCCTGTATGTAATCGCTCCTTTGCTTCCTGTTGTTGGGGCAAGCGGCGAATTATCGGTTAAGGAGTAATAAATAATATCCTCCGGGTGAGAAGGAGAATAAGCTATTGAAGAAATGGTATTTGAAGAAGTAGCTAATACTACTAACGGCTCTGCATCTCCTGCCACTTCATCAGAAGTGCCGTATATTTTGTAAGTAGTGGCAAAGTCGGTGATTTTATAATATTGGCCAGTCACCAATAAAGAGCCGCTAATAGCAGATGTTAGAGTCGCATAAGTTATATCTCTTGCCTTCTTTAGAATTTTTGTAGTGTCAACCTTAAATACTCCAGCTAATAGATCCAGGCCATAGCCGTTATTATATGAAGGTGCTGATCCGCCACCGTTTGATCTCTTCCAGTAAGTGTCTTTTATCCATATTGTACTATCGATAATTGCAATAGAGCCATTAGGCGCAAATCGATAAGAGGTATCGCTCAGCGTCAATACAGAATCAATCCTTATCCCGTTAAAGGGGTAATAATTATGGTTTTTTGCACCCCATCTTATTTGGGCGTTTACATTAAATGCTAGTAGTAATCCGATGAAGGCTGCCAGATATTTATTCGGGAAAGCCTTAATTCGATTCTTCATTAATTACATATTTACAACGGCCAATTGGCCTACATTCTTTATTGTTGTTTCTGTTGCTCCCGGCGTTGATATATCAAATACTGCCGTTAAATCAAATTGATGTCCCGGCGTTGTAATGTTATCTAACGTTCCCTTTGCTGTGTTCTCGCCAGTAACCTTAACAGCTTTATGAGTATCATCATAAATCTTAACTCCATCGGCTTCATATCTTCCTATAACACCTGAGAAGGTGCTTAATGCCCTATAGTGCATATTCCTGTCATCAGGTAAAGCGAATTCACCTGCACCAGTGTTGAGATAATACTTATGCTTGTTTGCGTCTGTATTCCATGAAGCGTATGAGGTAATTACAGAAGAGCCGGGAAGGGTTTGAATCCACTCCACGATACCTGGGAAATCAGCTATTTGCCTTACTGTTCCGTCCAGTAGTAATTGATGTGGCTTAACATCGTCAGCTAACATTCTGTTACCCCTTACATCATATCCTGAAGCGGCAATGTCAGAAATAACATAAGCAAGGCCGTTTTTAATCAGTAGCTCAAATGACCGTCCTTGAGATAGGTGTATTTTATCCCTCAAAAGACCTGCGAAGAAAAGACCACTTGTAAAAGAAAGAGTCAGGTAATTACCTGTCATTGAATGTGTGACGAACTTTATTTTTTGATCCGCCATCGTATTGAATGCAGGGAATGTAAGTGTAGTTACCGCTGCTGTGCCGGTACAGTTGACTATTTTATTTTTATAGGAAATATCTACTGTTGCATCACTAGAAAGGTTAATTACATCTGAATAATCAGAACCTGCGGGAACAGGAGTTGTAGATGTTTTCTTGAACCGTGTAATAAATATTGAATCATCGGAAGCAAATGCCTCACCGCCTACAGCAAGAGAAATGCCGCCTCCGCTTAGTAGATTCCATTCGTCGGACCTTCTTATTCCTGTGCCCCTCATCGATACCTGTAAGTCGGTCTTATCTGCTCCCGCTAATCTTTGATCTACTATTTGCGTGTCACCGTCAGATGGTTCGGCCCACACTTCGCTGCCCGTTCCTTCACTTATATTTGTTCTCCCTCTATCTACAACATATTCGTATGTCTCTGCCAAGCCATCAGAAAAAATAGAGGCATCAATAGACCAACCGGAATTAGGTAAAAGCGTGTCAAGTGTTACGCCGTCAGAAGATTGCCAGAAGTAAAAGTTATAAACCTCAGGAGAAAGATTTGGAGCTACTATTGTTGTTATTAATGGCGAAGGAGTAAGAGATATTGCATCACTTCTCCCCGCTTCAGCTAATGGAGTTGTAGCCTTTTTCCAAACTACGATTAAATAACCGCTAAACCCCTCATAATATACTGGAATTCCAACTTGCGCCATTGATGGTTTATTGAATGTCTAAAATTTGACTATTCGTTCCACCAGTGTC
>CAZIWB010000165.1:0-3007 GCA_964542655.1 uncultured Cellvibrionaceae bacterium | reverse complement strand
TGTGGCTGTGCTCGAACGGGTCAAGCGATGACCGATGTGATGGTCGAGGAACTGGGCGACGAGATCGTCTTTCTCGACCGCGAGCCGGTTGCTTTTGACGAAGTGACCGAGGCCGGGCTGGTGATGTTTCTGATGAGGCATGACCTGATGCCTTGGCTGGAAGATTGAGCGTGTGGTCTGGATGGCCGCCGCTTAGATGATATTTGCAGTCGCTCTAGCTCAATTGGCAGAGCGCACCGCGGTAGCCCTGGAGCACCGAGTCCAAAGGGCTGTGACATGGCCAGCCACGGCTGGGGTGAAACGGTGAGGCTGCTGGTTCGAGTCCAGCAAGCGACTGCAGAAAATTCAAAGTGTCGCTCTTCACTGAGCGGCTCCCCTACGTGTCGCCGACGGTAACGGGTGTGATTGGGAGCTTGATTGGACATGCCTGCTGGCGTCGAAACGTCGCCGGAAGTGGTCGCGGAATTCCGTGCTCACTACCTCTACAGTGGCAACGCGGCTGAGTCTGCGCGTGCTGTAGGAATCCCCGAAAGCACTGGCCGAGATATCGCCAGGCGCCTTGTTGACGAGCCGGAGTTCGTCTCTGACCGTCGACAAATGCGCGCGACTGCTCTTGAGGAGCTCGTCGCCATGCGCATGCGTGTGGCCGCGACGGCGCTCGAGCGGTTCGAAACCGGCTTCGAAGAAGTCTCGAACAACAAAGGCGGCAGCGTCACGATCATCGACAAGCGACCTGACTACGGGAAGCTGGTGATCGACGCCGAGAAGAACGCGCACGCTTTGGCGAAGGTCGACGGCGAAACTGGCGGCGATGGTGCCGGGCCACAAGCTCCCGCCAAGGTGACCATCAACGTTCACGGCCCGGCTTCGGTGAAGAGTGGCGAGTGAGCGCGAGGTTGAACTCAACTTTCAGCTCAACCAGCCGCAGTTCGACGCCTTCCAGGTCTTCGCGCCTGGCAACACCATCTTCACAGGATGGGGCCGCGGCGTTGGCAAGAGCTGGTTTCACCGGTTTCTCTGGTGGAATGCTGTCGCTAAGTACGACCACAAGCTCCGGACCGAAGCGCTAAAACCATTCCGAGGCGTTCGCATCATCGTGTTGATGCCGACCTTGAAGCAATTCAAGGACGTTCACTCGGAAGGCATCCTGAACGAAGTGATCAGCCCAGATGGGGACTGGCACTTCTTGGGCGGCAAGTACAACGCCCAGACCGGCTCAGTGCGTTTTCCTGGCGGCAGCTGGGTGAAGCCGATGCCGGCAAGCGCGTACAACTCGCGCACTGCCCGCGGTCTCCGCGGCGACATTGTTGACTGCGACGAAGCTGACGACATCGACCCTGAAGTTCATGACGCCGTGGGTATCCCGTGGCTGTCTGAGAACTGGTCGCTGCAGTCAGAAATCATCGGCGGCACCCCTACTCGAGGCCGGCATGGTCTCTGGTATCGGATGCTGGCTGACGGCCGAAAGGGTGAGCGACTCCGCAAAGGAGAAGACCCTGAGGTTGTCGGCGTTGAGCCTGAGAACGTCGATGCACTGAAAAGCATCTACTCGTTCCATGCCACCTACCGCGACGCTCCCGAAACGGTGAGCGCAAAGGCGGTAGCCAAGGCCAAAGCGACCACCCCGGACGCGACGTTCAAGCGCGAGTGGGAAGCGGATCCGGACGCAGGCGAGGGCCTGGTCTATCCGTTCGATGAGACATTCCACGTCCGTCAGCCACCGCCGCTAAACACCTTCCGCGAGTTCATCGTCGGCGGTGACCATGGCTGGGTCGACCCGGGCGTTCTGATTCTCGCTGGCGTCCAAGGCCACGGAAACGACGCAACTCTCTGGCTCTTGGATGAGCGCTACGAGAGCGAGTGCCCGAACCACGTTTGGGACAAGCGCGCCAAGGACTGGGCGTTTGCTCGGTCGTTCTTCCTTGACCCTTCCCGGCCAGACCGAATCCGCGACTACCGCAACAACGCGGGCGTGAACGCGATCGGCGCCGACAACGACATCGACGGCGGCATCTCGCAGGTGGCCAACCTGATGTTCCGCCGCAAGTCCGAGCACGGTCCCGACTGGTCTCGGCTCTACGTCTCCCCAGCCTGCCGCAACACCATCCGCGAGTTTGGCCTGTACCGGCGCAAGAAGCGGCCCGACGGCACCTTCGACGAAGCTCCGGCCGACAAGGACAACCACGCGATGGATGCGATTCGTTACCTCACTGTCGGTCGCTTCGGCCGCGGTGACGCTATCCGCCACGTGGCCCCTGGTCGATGACGCAAGAAGCACTCATCGGCCAATCCGAAGCCGAGCGCATTGCCCAGGCCAACATGAGCCCGCGTTACAAGCGGCTCGACCACCTGGAGCGATGGGCAAACGGCACGCAGTACAAGGGCCGCCCGAACTGGTGGAGTGACGAGGTTCCGCTCTGGGAGCGCGAACCGTGCATCGTCTATCCGATCGTCCGGATCGCCACTGACTCCAACGTCGACCTGTGCCTGGGCGAGCGCCGCTTCCCTGAGTTCAGTGTCGGCGAGAAGCCTGAGACTGGCGACGACGGCAGCAAGCAAGGAACGCCGGTAGAGACGGCGCTTCGGAACTACCAGAAGCTCTCTCGCTTCCCGACCGCATGCCGTGAAGGTCTGCAGTCTGGCCAGGAGTGTGGAACGGTCGTCGCTCTGCAGGGCGCCCGCAACGGCGTCCCGTTCGTTGAGCTCATCCCTGCGAAGTGGTGTGAGCGCGAACTGGACGAGAACGGTGAGCTGTCCAAGCTCACGGTCCAGTATCCCTACCTGGACGAGTACAAGCAGCGAGATGGCACATGGGCCGTCCGCGCGATGCTGTACCGCCGCGTCATCGATGCGCAGCGAGATGTCGTTTACAAGCCCGCCGTAGCGAACGACACGGGCACGGAGATCAACTGGGTCGAAGACCCGGCCAAGTCCGCGACGCACAACCTAGGTTTCGTCCCGGTCGTCTGGTACGCCTTCATGAAGGGCTGCCAGCCGGTCAACGTCA
>CAZIWB010000164.1:0-3045 GCA_964542655.1 uncultured Cellvibrionaceae bacterium | reverse complement strand
ATGGACCTTATTACTATGCTTACAAAAATGAGGCGGGAGAATACTTTGTTTGGAAAGATGATAAGCTGGTAAAAGTAGAAAACCCTGTTGAAGTAGTCACTAACCCGATTCAATTATAAATCTTAAATCAAAATCATGAAGCAATTTATGCCCGAAGTCACGCCGAAAGAACGGCTGATGATCTTACAGGAGAATGCTCACAAAGTTGAGCAAACGACCTACCAAAAGGCATTATCTGCTGAAGAATTGGCCGCAAGGCGTGAGGACTTGGCAGATAATTGCATTAAGCTGAACAAGCTTGAAGATGACCTGAAGGAAGTAAAGGATTCTTTCAAGTTGGAAATGGACCCGCTGAAGAACAAAAACAAAATTCTTCTGTCCGAAATCAAAACAAAGCAAACCACATGCGAAGGAACGTTGTTCCACATCGGAAACTTTGAAGATGGCATGATGGAAACCTACGACAATGAAGGTTATTTGATTTCCTCCCGCCGCCTCCGGCCCGAAGAAAAACAAGGCAACCTCTATTCTTTACCAAAAGCAGTTAATCAGTAATGGAAACATTAGAATTAAAAATCGAAAACACGAATGGCGAATTTATCATTCGTGAAGGTAAAGCACAAGAGCCATTGCCACTCAGAGAGCCAAAGATTATTAACATCTCTGGCGACATTCATTCGGTATCAAATTTCATTGCAGCCAGACAAACCGGCCACAGTTCGCAGGAGATCGATAAGAATAAAGCCGTGGTTCTTGTTGATAAAACAGCCAAGACAATTGTTCTGCAGCTTGATCCAGAGAATTATTACGGCGCCACTATTACGGCGAAGTTGGAACTGTCAGAGGAGTTAAAGCAGTTTGGCATTAACACTTCAAACCGTTACAACCGGAAATCTCTTTTGGACCTGCTGCGTTTCAACCGCTTATTCTTCGAAGACAAGCAACAACATGCACAAGTAATTGCCGGTTTGTACAAGCTGAGAATCAAAAGCGAACAGGAAATCCAGCAAGAGAAGGACAACCAGGGCAACAAAAGAACATTGCATGATGTGAAGACCGTTGATGACGGTGGAATGGTAAGAGAGTTCATTCTTACTATCCCATTGTTCAAAGGCTTTACGGCCGAAAGAATCACTGTAGAAATCTGCTATGAGGTATTGAATGGCGATGTTTCTTTCTGGCTTGAATCAGTTGGCCTTAAAGAAGCAACCGATGCTGCTATTGATGGAATATTTTCAAAAGAATTAGAAAGCTGCGAAGGCTTTGTAATTATCAACAAGTAATGTAACCAGGCGGTGTAATAGCCGCCTTTTTTCTCTTTAAACTAAAGAGGGGCAAGGAAAACTAATTAAATACTTGGAAAGAAGATGAGCGAAAAAGTTGCAAAACGATTAAGAAAAGAAGAAAAACAGGAATTGAGTTCTCATGTTATAGGATCTCACAATATTGATGATGTAATCAACAACATTACGAAGCTTCCTGTTGATCCTCTCTTCATTGTTATAGATCTTTTCTGTGGTGCCGGTGGAACATCAACCGGCTTTGAAATGGCGGGTGATCTGGCTTTGGTGATTGGCTGCGTTAACCATGATAGCAAGGCAATCAAATCACACTGGAGAAACTATCCGCATGTTGCACATTTCGAAGAGGATATAAGAAAGTTGGATTTGCGATGGCTGGTCCGCCTGGTTGATTTCTACAGGAAACTTTATCCAAATGCTCTTGTCATTTTGTGGGCTTCCCTTGAATGCACCAACTTTTCAAAAGCGAAAGGTGGACAACCAAGAGATGCAGACAGCAGAACGCTTGCAGATCATTTGGACAGGTATATCGTAGCTCTCAATCCGGATTACATTCAAATTGAAAACGTAGTTGAGTTTATGAGCTGGGGGCCGCTCGATGAAAACGGCAAACCAATAAGCAGAAAGAATGGTAGTGATTGGATGAGGTGGAGAAATCTTATTTGCTCCCATGGTTACCGTGATGAATGGAGAGAAATGAACAGTGCTAACTACGGCGCCTATACTTCGCGGAATCGTTTGTTTGGAATCTTTGCCAAAGATGGATTACCAATTGCTTGGCCAGAACCTACACATGCAAAGAATCCATCTAAGTTTTCAATGCATGGTGATTTGGAAAAGTGGAAAGCGGTTAAAGAAGTACTGAATTTTTCTGATGAAGGTGAAAGCATATTTACAAGAAACAAACCTTTATCTGATAAAACACTGGAAAGGATCTATGCTGGATTGATTAAGTACGTTGCAAAGGGTGACAAAGCTTTTATCAGTAAATATTATTCTGGCAGGCCAGCCGGAAAGGTTAACAGCATCAATGATCCATCGTCCACCGTTACAACATTTGGAAGTCATACGTTAGTTCAGCCTCAATTTCTTGCTCATTATTACAGTCAAGGTGGCGGACAATTGTCATCAGTAGAGCAGCCTGCACCAACCATTCCAACAAAGGCAAGAACCGCTATCGTTAGTCCTGAGTTTTTAACCATTTACAACGGGAAAAGCTTGCATCGTTCAGTTGACGAACCTTCTCCTGTAATTCCTACAAATGACCGACTTTCACTTGTACAGCCTCAATACTTGGTGAATTACAATCATAGCAGTGAAGTGAATGATGTAAATGAGCCATCACCAACGCTTCTTACACGAGATAAACTTGCAATTGTTCAACCTAAATATTTCATAGATAAACATTACGGAGCTGCACAGAATCAAAGTATCGATCAACCAGCCGGAACAATCCTTCCATGCGATAAACATCTCTTAGTTGAGGCCACTCCATTCATCATGCCTACCAACTATAACAATGAACCAAAATCAATTGAAGAGCCATCACCAACAATAACTGCAAATAGAAAACACCATTACCTGGTTAATCCTTCACACGGCGGTCATTCCACATCAACCGATAATCCTTGCCCTGTAATAGTTGCAAGGCAGGATAAAGCACCTCTTTACCTCGTTCAGGTAGAAACAGGAAGAGTAGCCATTGCAGTTTATGAAGATGATTCAGAGATCATGGTAAAGATCA
>CAZIWB010000163.1:0-3083 GCA_964542655.1 uncultured Cellvibrionaceae bacterium | reverse complement strand
AGGCAAGGCCATGGCGAAAGAGATCGAGGAGACGGCGGAAGAGAAGGCGCTTCGCCAGCGAGTCGAGGCGCTGAAAGCGAAGAGCAACAAGCTCTCGGAAGCCAAGCAGCGCGTCGCGGAGCTGCGCCGGCAAGAGATCGCGGAGCTCAAGCGCCTCGACGAGGAGGGTGAGGAGGCGCTTCGGCAACTCGTGCTCATCAAGGAGGCCGAGGCACACGAGAAGCTCCCGCCCGAGGAGCGCGCACGGACAACTATTCTGGCCGTGTACGACTGGCCGACGCACAAGCGAACGGCCAAGTTCGATGGCGAAGCGATCGACATCGAAAGCGGGCGCGGCTACGTCATCGTTACTGCGCTCGACAGGGATACTGCGATTCAGGCGCTCAAGCCGACGGCCAAGATCGGAGAGGGCGGCCTCGCTCTGTTCGATAACAGCGAGGAGGCCGTACGGCGCGGGCTCTTGAAGGCCGCGCTTACGCCCGACTCGAGCACGATCATGCAGATCGTGAACGAGTCGTTCCCGCTCGCCGCCGCGGCGTACTCGCAAGCCGTACAGCTCTCCGGCGCTTTCGCTTCGGTGACGTCGGGAAAATCCAAGAGCTGACCCGGGCGGCAGTACAGGATCCTGATCGCGCCGCATACTACCTGTGGGCGGCCGACCATGACCCGGGGAGCGTGGATGGCGCGGTCGGGTATGTGCTACGCGCTCAAGAAATGCATGACTTGCGCGTGATGCGGCAGCTGATGCAAGGGGCTCTCACGAAGGAAGGTTGACGTGGCGGTCACGCTCGAGGAACTACAGATCAAGTTCAAGAGCGAGATCGCCGCGGCGACATCGAAAGACGAGGCCGCGCTTGCGAGAGTCGACGCCGCCGTACGCCAGTCGGCGGCGGGCCTCGACAAGCTCCGAGGCGCGCACGCCAAGACCGCGGAAGCGGCGAGGGCGGCCGAGCGCGAGCAAGCTATTGCCGACTCCCAATTGCGGAACGCCAAGCCGGAGGAGCAGGCGAAGCGGCTTGCGGCGGCACGGGCCGCGAACGCGCGCGCGGCCAAGGCCGCAGCGGCGGAGGAGGCGAGCGCCGCGCGTCTCGGGGCTGCGTCCGCAAAGCACAGCGAGCTCGCGGGAGCCGCGCCGGAGCTCGTCGCGCTCGCCAAGAGAAAGCACGCAGTGATCGCGGAGCAGGCCGCGACAAAGCAGGCCGCGGCGGCGAAGACAGCGGCTGATAAAGCGGCCGCAGCGGAGCAGGCTACGAACGCAAAGAAGGCGGCCGCAGAACAGGCGGCCGCAGCGAAACAGCAGGCCTCTGCCCTTGCGGCCGCGCGGAAAGATCTGGCAGCGAAGTTAAAAGCGGCGGCTCAAGAAGAGTCAGCCATCGCGAAACGGGCGGAGGCTGAGCGAAAATCGGCGGTCAAGGAGGCCGAGAGAGCGGCCAAGCAGCGTGTTGCCGCCGCAAAGAAGATAGACGACCAGCGCAAGGCCTCGTCCGAGGAGGCCGCGACCAAGCAGATCGAGGCCTCACAAGCCGCGATGCTCGGGGCCGCGGGTGCGGCCGTGACTCTTGCTGCGGCCATCGGCGCCGCGGCCGTGGCCACCGCCGCTTTCGGGCTCAGCGCGGCCGGAGCGGCGCGGGACGCCCGCATCCTGGCTGACGCGCTCACGGGCTCGGCTGCGCTCGGGAAAGAGTTTGACGCCGTGGTCACGCAACTCGCCAGCAAAGTGCCGATGGCCCGCGGGCAGATCGCAGACCTCGCGCGCGAGCTCAACCTGATGCGGCTCGGCCGGCGCGACATGCAGGCCGGCTTGACGGCCATCGCGATCACGACATCGGCGATCGGCGACGCCGCCGGCGGCGTCATCAAGGGCGTCGTCCAGTCGTCTGCCGCGATGAAGCGTTTCACGCTGGGCGCCAGGAACATGTGGGGCGAGTACCAGGGGCTTGCGGGCAGCGGGCTCCAGTCGATGGACGTGCTCAGCGCGCTCGCAAAGCAGCTTGGCGTCGGCGTCGGCGAGGTCGAGAAGCGGCTGCGGCTCGGCCAGATCAAGATGAAAGACGGGCTGCGCGCGCTCGAGGCCGCGGCAGAGGCGCGCTTCGGCAAGACGATCTCCGCTCAGATGTTGAGCGTCAACACGCAGTTCTCTAAGGCGAAAGAGAACTTGTCCGCCATGGTGAGCGGCGTTGACCTCGAACCGGCCCTGAACGGTCTCAAGGACTTTCTCTCGATCTTCGATGAGAGCACCGTGTCCGGCGCGATGCTCAAGACGCTTCTAAACGAAGGCCTCGGCGGCCTGTCTCGCGCGCTAGGCGTCCTACTGCCGCTCGGCAAAGACTTCTTTCTGGAGATGATGATTGGTGCGCTCGAAATGTATCTCGCCGTGCGCCCGATCGCGCGTCAGATCCGTGACTGGATCGAGCCGTTCCTGACGGCGGAGAACGCGGCGCTAGCCGGCAAGATCGCGATCTACGGCATCGCGGTTGCGTTCGGCCTTGTCGCGGCGGCGGCGCTGGTCGCGGCGGCGGCGATCATGTTGCCGCTCGTCGTCGCAGTCGCCGCAGTGACAGCTCTAGGCATGGCCGTAAGCGCTGCGTGGGACTGGCTTATCAACGACGCCGCGAAAGCAGGGACCAACCTAATCGATTCGTTCGTCGGCATGCTGACCAGCGGAGTCGACCGCGCGATAAACGCAGCGAAGGATCTGGCGAACAGCGTAGCTGGCGCCTTCAAGTCAGCGCTCGGCATCGCGTCACCTTCCAAGGTATTCGCCGCGTACGGTCGGTATACGGTCCAGGGCCTCGTGCAAGGCGTCGAGCAAGAGGCGCCGCAGGCTCAGGGGGCCGTGGACGACATGGCGCCTGCGCCGCCTGGCGCGCCGAGCGGCGGCGCGCGCGGACTCCTCGGCGCCGGGACGACGGTTAACGTGTACGTGGGCGACATCTACTTCGCCGGTCAGAAGGCGACCGAGCAAGAGACGCTCGGCATTGTCGAGGTACTAAAGCAGCAACTCCAGGCGGCCAACAACGCCGCCGGAGCTGGCGAGCCGATTGGAGTACCGGCCTAATGCCGTCGCACATCTTCGCAATCGG
>CAZIWB010000162.1:0-3137 GCA_964542655.1 uncultured Cellvibrionaceae bacterium | reverse complement strand
GGTCGATCACTTCGACGCGCCACGGATACGGGTCCAACTCGTCAGGGTACTCCCCAACGCCCTCACACTCGGTCAAGTGTTGTGCTGCCAGCTCGCGGTTATCCGTAGCATGGTCGCAATTCGCGCACTCCCACGTCTTAGGCTTGCGCTCCTCCCACGTTGCGCCGCAATCGATACAGCGCCCGTAGAGGTCTGCGTAATGCTTGCATTTCATCGTCCTAGAGTCCTCTCCCAATCTTCAGCGATCAAACGGCGCAACTCGTCGTCTGGGACAGGGACATTAGGGTGCCCATCCCATTCCACGTAATCCGGATCGATCATTTCTGAAGCCTCGCGCGCAGGGTGGCCGGAGTAAGCGGCCCCGAAAATGAGTACCAACCGACCGTGCCCTCGTTTACGATATGCACGAGAATGCGCCCATCGTCACCCAGTGCCGCCCCAATCCTCAACCCATTGTCGAGTGTCGCGTAAACAGTTTTGGTAGCCACGTTACGCCCCCCTGAACCCGTAGCGCTCCATGTCACGGCGCACACGGCGACGGCGAACGGTTTCGAGCTTTGCGGCGTACGAACGGGAGCGGTCCTGACGCTTACCCTGAGACTGCCGGGTTTCTGCCACGAGAGCAGCGATGCGATTTTGACGGTCCACCTCTTGAACGGTCATTGCTCAACCCTCCCAGAGAGAGGCGGCGACCTCGGACCAGTCAACACGCCACAGCGAGCCAACCTCACGAGTCATGGATCGCAGAATTGACGACTGGGGGCTACCATATTCGGCCTCGTATGCCTCCGGGTCCAGCAGCACCTCTAGATCGTTTCGCACGGCATCGATGCCGGATTCGCGGATCATTTCCCGGTACCCCTCGTAGAGCCCCTGGTCATTGTTGATCCACAGCATGAGCGCCCACGTCTCGCGGTTCGCCCAACCCTGATAGGTGTCATTGCTCATCGTTCTTGCCTTTCATTTCCCGGTCTGAGCCGGGGTCGTGCCCTAGTCCCGTCGTGAGCGGGTCGCTAGCTGAATATCGCCCGGCGGGCGGTCTAGGCTAGGGCTGTAGTGCTACTTGTCGTCTCAATCCTCTACGTACTCATCTTCGGCAAGCACCGCGGCGCCGTCATAAGTCACTCTGATTGCACCGGGGAAGTTTTCCGCAAGATATTCGCAGATGCGCGCCTCATATTCCGCGCGGGTGATGATGTTCATTGTTCTATCCTTTCTTGCTGAATCTGTTGTAGGCGAGCATGACAATCTCTGTCAGCACGATTGCTGCGAGTCCGACAGGGATTCCGATTTCAACGGGCATTAGATACCCGGCTCAATCAGCTCGAACGTAAGCCACGACCATCCCCGGTACGGCTCACGATTGCGGAGCGCGGTCAAGCATTCTGCACGAGCCCATTCGGGCATATCCGGCGCGGCCTTGAGCAATGCATCCATGATGAAGGGGCCGGAATATTCCGTCACCCGGTAGTCACGCCCGTAGTGCCACGTCTTGCGGATTACATAAGGCGTGTACGGGGGGAGGATGGATTCTGCCATTGTTCTGATCCCTTCAGTATTCCCGCTCATCCCATGCGCGTCCGAACTGGAGCACCGAGAACGATTCGACGTTGCGACTGCACGACCATGCTGCCATGTCGGGCGCGGTAGGGTCAAGCGTTTGCAGGGCGTACATGCACGCGGTATAGCGCGCGTCCCGGTCTGCATCTGCGAGTTGAGCGGTGAGTGCGTCGGCGCGTTGTTCGGCGGTCTGTGCGCGTGTGAGGGCCGCGGTGAGGGCACTCGTGTCTGCTGCGGGTATGGGGCGCGTGGTGGTGATTGCGATGGTCACCCCGGCGAGTGCGAGACTGGCGAGCGCTACGGCTGACGCGGTGACTGTCAGGGCGCGGTGTGTCGAAATATTCACGTTTCTTTCCTATCTGTCAAAAACTGCGGTTATTGCGCGTCTAGCCACCGAACGCGGCGCGAATCTGTTCCGGCGTCATGGGTGTCGCTTGGTCGTCGCGGAATACCCGCATGATCTGAATGCCGAGTAGCGGCGCATTCTGGCGCGCGTTAGCGACCTCCCGCGCGGTGAGGCCCCTATCCGTGGCGTAACGCCCCTCGGAGGGAATGTAGGCGTCGAGCGTGTATGTGTTCACAGTGCACCTGCCTCGAATCCGTGCGCGTGACGAGCGGCATAGAGCGCGTGTGCGGCGTCGTCGCGGGTCAGGAACAGGCGTGCGATGTCCCAGGTGCGACCGGGGCAGTTAGCGTGCCAGGTGCCGCCCATACCAGAAACCGTGCCGTATTCCTCCCGGCTGTGCGCGTCAGTCACGCGGTAGGACGTGGCCGTGAGCTTGTCATAGCGGAACGTGGGCATCATGCCAGACCTCCTTAGATAGCGGAAACCGACATGCGGGCCGGTTCCCAAATGGGGTAGCGGTTGAATGCTTCGGCAAGCGCTTCGTCACGCGCGACATGCCAGCCAGCATAGCCAATGAACTTACGTCCGCCAGGGTTGCCGGGGTTCGACACGGCGTCAGTGTACACGGCCCATTGGAGCTTCATGTTAGTGTTCATACCCCCATCCAACAGCACGGGGCGGTGCGCGTCAAGCCCATGCCGGGGTACAATTCCCGAATACCGGGGTACAATTGCGCGTGCGAGCTTTGCCCCGTTTGAAACGATTCACCATGCAACGGGGTACAGGCGCGAGTGGATTGAGCCGGGTTCATTGAAACGATTCAATGCGCGGTGGTGAGCTGCGAGGGTGGCGAGCGGGGGGGCCGGGGGGCGGGGCTCGGCGAGGGTTTCGTGAGGAAAGGTCTCGGATTTGGGGTGAGGGAAACCCCGGTTTTGGGGTGGCGCACCCTTGTACGCCCGACACGTCCCAGAAAATTTCATAGTGTCGTGACTCCATTCCAGTGCGAAACCTCTCGTTTCGGCCCAACTAGCCGACAACCCCGGACTCCCGTAATTTTTTGATCCTGTTTACGAGTTGTAGTGCGTTCCTGGGAAATCGCCGTGAACAACCGTCTCAACTGGATTCCGGCTGTCCCGCTCGGTTACTGTTGTCGTAGGTCGCAGGGTGTGGCTGGATAGGAGGTTGGGGCGTGGGAGAGGCTAGAATCAGCGCAAATTACGGGCACTTGCAT
>CAZIWB010000161.1:0-3220 GCA_964542655.1 uncultured Cellvibrionaceae bacterium | reverse complement strand
GTAAACCAGATCAATAAAGACCCGCTCAGCAGAGGTTAAATCCATGGCAGTCATCGCCTTTCCGGTTCCTCAAGCGGATTTCGGTGATCAGTTGCCGGTCCAGGTTGTTGATTGGGATCTTAAGCTTTATCAAGAAATGTCCATTGCTGGTAACGGCGAGTTCCAGACAAAGGATCTCGCTCCTGGCCTTTGGGAAGGCAATGTGACGCTTCGTCCAATGCTGCATACCGTTGCTCGTGGATGGAAGGCTCGTCTCAATGCGCTTGACGGCATGCATACCTTCTATTTGGCCAACCCGTTGGGGTGGTGGCCAGCAGCAGATCCCAACGGTACGATCTATGCGGCAAGTGCTCCTGCCATCGGCACGATTGGGGGTAATCGCAAGGAACTCACGTTCACCGGCCTGCCGGGAGGGTATGTGTTGTCATCGGGCGATTTCTTTCACGTTGCCTATGCAGGGGGCACGCGTCGTGGGTTGTTCCAGATCGTCACAGGGGGAAATGCAAGCGTGGGAGGAATCACCCCCTCGCTCGAGGTTCGGCCTCACCTCCAAGCTGGGATTACTGACGGTATGGCGGTAAGTTTCAAGCGACCTTCTGCCAAAGTTAAGCTTATCACTGGAACCGCAGACATCTCGTTTCATAATGCTAACAGAGATCGAATTACATTCTCTGTTCGGCAAACGCTTCAGGCGGGCAACTGATGGTCAGGGTTCTTGATGTTAATACCCAGAACGCAATTCGCGATCCGGGCAAGCTGATCATTCGAAACCTAGTCTTGGTAGATGCTGTAGATGATGAAGGCGCGGTAGTCAGGTTCGGTTTTACTGATTACGGCGAGAACATCACGATCAACATAATTGACGGCAGAACCCAACAGGTCGTCAGCCGAGATTATTACGGAGATGGAGGTCCGCTGATTAACATTGATCCGATCCCGCTAAAAATCGGGTTTGAGATCAATACGGTTCAGGTGACTTTGTCTCAGGTTGACAATGCTGTCAATGATATGGTTAGAAATCATATCATCCGAAATAAGCAGGTTCAAATTCATCGAGCCTATCTCGACCCTGAGTCCATGCAACCTGTGTCCAATCCTCGCTGTCGGCTGTTGGGTTTGGTTAACGGTGCACCCATCGAAACTCCTGCTGCCGGCGGTACCGGTTCTGTTGTTTTGAGGTGCGTTCCTCATACTCGCGAGTTGACGCGAACTAATTCTGCAAAACGAAGCGACGAAACACAACGTCTGCGCACCGGTGACCGCTTCCGTCGATATGGGGGTGTCGCCGGTGAATGGGAAATCTTCTGGGGCGAAGAGAAAGCCACTGAAGGCAATGATTCTTAACGGGAGGCATTGATGCCTATTTTTCTAGTCAATCTTCTCGTCGGAATTGTTCTCTCGCTTGCATCGACTCTCATTCAGTCGATGTTCGCTCAAGACCAAAAAGAAAAGGTCCAAGGCGTTCGCGGAACACTACAGACGGGTGGTGATAACCCGCTCGCTTTCATCATGGGCCTCTATGCCACAGGTGGGCAGCTCGAGTATGCGGGCACCTGGGGTAACGATGGCGAGACGCCAAACGCGTTCTATACCAAGGTAATCAGCCTTTCGGATCTTCCAGTTAACACTCTCAAGTCGATTTATGTCGGAGGTGAGAAGGTCACGCTCGGTGTTGTTCCACATTCGACACGTGGCTATCCTGTTATCGAGTATCGAGTTGACGGAAAGGATCACCTTTGGGTCAAGTTCTATGACGGAACTCAGTCGACTGCCGACGCCTTGTGCCTGTCGGCATTCGGTGGAGACTCCAGTCGTCCCTATCTGAGTGACATGATCGGCCGCGGCGTCTCATACGCTGTTTGCACCTCGCTGGTCAATCGTGAATTGTTCTCTGGGCTGCCTGAGTTCATTTTCGAAGTGGAAGGTGTTAAGCTCTACGATCCTCGTCTGGATACCACAGTTGGGGGTTCGGGTTCCCATCGCGTCAACGACCCTTCGACTTGGACTTTCAGCGACAATCCTGTGGTAGCGATATACAACATCCTTCTTGGCCTCTATTATGATGGCGACTGGGTGTTTGGACCTCAATCCACAACTCAATCTCAGCTTCCGTTTACGAATTGGACGGAAGAAATGAATAAGTGCGATGCTTCGGTTCCCTTGTCAGCAGGCGGAACTGAAAAACGCTTCCGTTTCGGTCTTGAAGTCATGGTCAGTGAGCAACCGGAAGCTATCATCGGGGAGTTGCTCAAGGCATGTGAAGGCCGCATGGCCGAAGTGGGTGGGTTCTATAAGATTCTTGTTGCTGAACCGGGTGCAGCTGTAAAAGCGATTACCGATTCTGAAATCATCATCAGCGAAGGTCAAAGCTACGAACCCTTTCCCGGTCTCGAGAGCACCTATAACGGCGTGACGGCTACATATCCTGAACCTGACGAAGCCTGGCAAATGAAAGAGGCACCGGCTCGTTACGATACACAGCTTGAGATTGACGATGGCGGCAATCGTCTGCCTTTCGACACCGAGTACAAAGCTGTTCCGTATCCTTTCCAAGTGCAGCGTTGCATGGAAGCATCGCTTCTCGAGACTCGTCAGTTTCGTAAACACTTCTTTACCGGTCGAAGCGATTGGTGGGAATACGAACCTCTCGATGTCTTCTCTTGGACATCAACTCGTAACGGCTATACGGCAAAGCTCTTCTTAATCACCGCTCTTGAAGATGCGCCGAATGGGGATCAGCTTGTCGGTTCGCAGGAAACCAACCCTACTGACTTCTCGGGTTGGGTTCCTGAGGACGAAATCCCGTTCGATACGAGTCCAATTGTTATCAGTCGGCCTCCGCCTCAGCCTATGACCGGCTGGGCTGTGTCACCATATATTCTCGTTGACACCGATTCTGAAGCGCGTCGTCCGGGTATTCAGATTGATTACACCGGTGGTCTCGATGATGTTCGTGCCGTTCTGGTACAGGTCAAACCAGCAGGGGCGCCTGATACGGCCATCTTCTATGAGGGTGAGTTTCCTTATGACATTCTGATTGTCAGCCCTTCGAATTACATTGTTGCGAACTCGATCTTGCCGAATGAAGATTACGAGGTGCGAGGCAAGTTCATTCCTTATTCAGGACGAGCAACAGATTGGTCTGCTTGGCTGGAAGTAACTACGCCCGATATCAAGCTCGGATCTAAAGATATTACTGTCGATCTGACAATCATCACCG
>CAZIWB010000160.1:0-3367 GCA_964542655.1 uncultured Cellvibrionaceae bacterium | reverse complement strand
GCCGCACGTGCTCGAGCGTGTCGGTGTCGCCCTCGGCGAAGTCGGCGCCGCAGTCATCGAAGCCGAGGAGGTCGGGTTCGCCCATGGGTCAGACCGGGATCCAGTTGTGCGTGATGGTGCCGAGGACGGCAACCTCGCCGGGCTCGAGTTCCACGTCGGCCGCGGGCGACGACACCGTAACACTCTTGATGGGCTTCGCTCCGCTCTCCTCGCCTTGGATGCTGCCTATCGTGGTGGCGATCTCGCTCCTGAACATGACGCCGTTCGGCGGGGTCTCCACGTAGCCGCCGACGGGGTGGCTCGCGAACATCTCCGCAAGCGCCTCCTCGACAAGCTCCTCTAGCTCCTCCTCGGATATGCCGTCGGATGCTCTGTAGCGTGACGTGTGAACAACGTTCACCGTAACCGTCGTCGCCGTGTAGGTGTCCAGGTAATTGACGCCGGAAGGGATCACCAGCGTGCGCAGCAGATCGTCTATCCGATCAACGTCATCGGACGCAACCGTCCCGTCGGCGTCGGCCAGGTACACCGCGACGTCGCCCATGTACGGGATGTCCTCGACTACCTGCACGCGCGTAACGCCGATGGCGGTGCCGTCCGTGCGTGTCGCAGACCGCGCCACGAACTCTATCGCGTCGACGGGGCCGGCGTTGCTGAGCGCGGCACGTGAGAGGCGGCATCTCTCGCGGAGCTGGTCGTCCGTCTCCTCGTCCGTGCCCGACGCGGCGCTAGGGTTCGTGCAGGTGACCCCGCCGAAGGTCGTAACCATCGTGGTGATTTCGCCGGCCTCGGCGTTGCCGGCCGTGCCCGCTACGGTGGCCGTTACGTCAACCGTGACGACGGCGCCAGGGTTCCCGGCGGCGGCGAGCGAGAACGCTGCGGCCCTGTAGGTGACGACGCCGTTGCCGACAATCGCCTCGTCGTCGTCGAAAATGTACGTCTGAGCGCTGGCGTTCGTGAACGTGACGCGCGTTGTTGCAAACGTCTCGCGGATGCGCCCGCCCTCGATGCCGAACAGGTTGATCGCCAGGAGCTCGAGCCACACGCCCGACGCGTAGTCGAGGAGCCCGCCGCGAATGGCATCCACGTTGACCGCGGTCGCTGTGTTGACGATGACCGGCACGACGTCGAGCGCCATCTTGCGGAGGCGCGACAGGCCGGGCAGGCGCGACACGTAGAATCCGACGGTCTCGCACGCCGCGATCATGCTCGCCCTGATATCGGCGACGCTCTGGCGAGCCATTAAGCTGTCGAAATCGACACTCATACCAGCACCTCGGCTCTACCCTCGTCGATCGTTGCCTTGTCGGTAATGACGTGAATCGGGCTGCTCGCCACGGACAGCTGACTCAAGGCAGGATTGTAAGTGATAATCCACGAAGTCTGCGCGCCGTTGGGCGTCGTGAGCGTGATGTGTACGCCGCCGGGCGGAGCGGTGTTGACGATCGAGATCGTTGCGCCGCCGCGCCCTGCCGGCTTGGCGCCATTCGCGAGCACGACTTGATCCCCGTCGAGCTCGGCCCGGGTCGGGATCGACGTCGAGCCGGCGATGGCCGGAGAGAACCCGACGATGCACGCCGCCGACGCCACGGGGTCGCCGTCCGCGAACTGGATCAGGACTTCGGATCCTGCCTTTGGCTCGCACCGCCCGCCCGCGATGCCAGGCCACACGCGCACGTGATCGAGCTCCGGAGCGAGGAGCGAGCGCACCGGCCTCACGTTGATTGAGCCGTCGCCGTTCACCTCCCTCACGACGTACCGGTACAGCGTGCGCGCGCTGACGTGTGGACCGAGCACGCGGAGCACGAAGCGCCGGAGCAGGCCCCAGAACGTCTCAGGATCCTCGTTCCCCACCGCGACCGTGGCGACCTCGCGCACGCCCTCGGCGGCCTCGATCACGAGCTCCACGATCGGTGCCCCGTCGACCGTGCAGCCCGGCAGCAGCCCCGTCGCGTCGTCCTCGGCGTAGACGTAGGCCCGGCCCAGGTCGTCGGAGTCGACCGCGCGCGCCGCCACGGCGGCCCCCGTGCGCGGGCCGAGCCACGTGGTTCCGTCAGGCGCGACCCACCACGGCACGACAGAAGCGCCTGCGGGGGCCGCGCACGCCTGCGAGAGCAGCGCGCCGGCCTCGACGCCGCCGAGCCTCGCGACCACGTTCGCCAGCTTGCGGTTGACGCCGCTCGATAGCTGAACGCGCTCACCTGCCGCCGCGGCGAGCTTCTCTGCGTAGGTCGAGAGCGACACGAGGTTGCCGAGCGAGAGCCCGCCGCCGGCCATCGACACCGCGCGGCTCCATCCACCAAAGCCGCCTTCGATCTCCACGGTCCGCAGCCCGTTGCGGACCCCCTGGCGCTTCACGGTGCCCACGAGCGAGAGCCCGGCGACCGACAGCGTGACGCCGCCGGGGGTCGCAGGTAAGGCCTCCGCGGTTGCGAGCGTCGACCAGCCTGTCCAGACGCCGTAGCGCGGGAGCACGGCGCGGACCGAGGAACAGGCACGATCGTTCAGGGTCGCGGTCATACGTTCCGAGCTCTCCCCAATGCCGAGGCTAAGCGGCGCTCCTGATCTGTCTGAGGGGTGACCGCCTTCGAATCAAGTTTTGCCGGGTCAGGCGCCGCCGGCCTGATGATCTTGAGCGGCTTGTACTCGATTAGCACGAGCGAGCCAAGCCACGCTATCTTCGTCTTATCGAATAGCGACAACTTGTTTTTTGAGTGAGCGCCCTGCGTGATGCGCGGGCGCTGCGCCTCGAGAAGCGGGTGCGCGATCTGCCACGTCGGTGGCTTCGCGATCGATTGCGGGTGCACAAGGTCGATGAACGATCCCCACAGGCGCGCGGCTTCATCGGCGTCCTGCGTCACCTCGCCAGACTCGCCAGTGATCAGGGTCGTGATCACGACGCCGCCCTCGTCCAGCTTGACGCCGCGCCAGATCGTTGCCGCTCCGATGCCGCCCGCGGAGCCCTGCGTAACCTGCCAATTCAACGCGCGGTCCGGCACCTCGACGGATTGCAGGATGCCGGGTACGACATACGGGCCGATGGTGAAGATGTGCGAGGGCATCAGGCGGGCACTCCCAACGGCTCGCCAGCGCCAGCCGCGTTGATACCGGCCTGGATCTGCTGCTTGAGGAACTCCACGAGCCCGCCCTTCTCCTGCTCCGTCGCCTGCTGGCCACCGAAATAGACGTCGCCCACGTAGATCGTGACCGTCGCGCCGCCGCCGGCCCACGTTCGCGCGCCACCGCCAGCGCCGCCCGCCGGCGGCACGGGTGCCATGTCGACAACTGCGCCCTGCGCCTGCGGCGCCTCTTGCTCGACGCCTTGGACGAGCCCCTGAACCGTATACCGTCCGTATGCGGCGAACAC
>CAZIWB010000159.1:0-3388 GCA_964542655.1 uncultured Cellvibrionaceae bacterium | reverse complement strand
TGCGCGATTACCCTTTACCACCATTGGCAATGCCATGAGAATAAAAAAAAATCACGTAATGCTAGCCCTAATGGCGTCGGTATTGTTTATTATTTTAATTTTAAATATAGAAGTATTAATCCCTCGCTCTGACACGCCTTCTGGCGCATCCATCCCGAGTATTAAAATATGTAGCATTTTTTCATTAGAAACGCCGTTTGCCTATGGGAAAGGATTGACGCCACATGAATACTTAAAAAAATTTGGAAAAAAGGCAGCTCTGTCGGAACATGAAAAAGATGACAAAAATATAATCATTCTACTGCAAAAGGTCATCGGGAAATACAGCACTCCTCGGGGGGCAGTAGTAAATTACGATCCTCAAATCAAATGGGTTATTGAGATAGAGGCAGACGGTAAAATGCTGAACATTTGGGTAGATTGCAGGCAAGAATGTACGTATATCGAAGAAAATAATCAATTGAAATATCCACGTTTTAACCAATATGATTTATGTTCATTCCTGAATAATATCAAAGAAGAAAGTGGCGACGTTCTTTCACCTACTCGCAGCCGCTAGCCTAAAGGAAGGGAAGAAAAGAGGGGACAGGCACGAATGTCATTCAGATAAGTCGTAACTGCTTTAATATTCACAAGTTGCGTTGAATGTCTTATGAAGTCCGCGGCTCCTGGCCGATGAGTGAGTTACCACACTTACTCCCCAACACAGGAGGCCGCGGATGGCCCGCATTTTAACTGCTCTCAGGCGCGTCCAAGCAGGCAGCCTTGAGGCTTCTCTACCCCTCAACCCTCATTGATGCCACGTCCGGCGACACGCAGTACATGTCCAACACCGCCTTCACCTCGACGGTCACCACCCAAAACACCTACCCCAATAGCTCGAAGATGGACTGGGCGTACAACCTCCTCTACAGGAAGTCATCAGTCAAAGATAACGGCGCGGGCTCAAACACCGCCGCCTGGACTTATGCCGGCCCCAACCGCGTCGTGGAAGTCGTCCTCAAAAACGGCATCGCCTGCACCATGCTGAACAACACGCGCACGGCAAGCGTAGTACAGCAGGTGATCCCCGGTTCGGGCAACACCCAAAATCCGTTGCCGATATTTGGCGCCGCCGCCAGCGACGCCTGGGCTACGATGGCTCTGACGGCGTTAATTACCGGCGTGTACGAGCTTCGTAGTCCCAGTTATGGCCTTATAGGCCTCGCTTGTCCTGATCTGGCCATCCCGATGTGAGTTGGTCATTCGTGTAACGCTCACACTTATGCCAGTTGTTGACGTATACCAGCCAGGAGTCGTCCTTTGCCACGTCGACGACGATACCCTTGAAATTATGGCTTATAGTGACATTAGAACCGATGCCGAGAGTGTTTTGAGGCACTGCCCGGATTTTGCACCGCTTTGGACCGCCGACCCCGAAATCTCGGGGGAAATCGGGGAAGGTTCAGGTCCAGTATGGCTCACCAAACGAACAAAAATCCCGCAGATGATGCGGGGTTTTTTGTTGCTTGTGGTTAATTGGGCGGGTTATTGCCAGCCGGGGATGGCGGGGGGAGTGGCGGTGGGCATGGCGTCGTCGTAGTTGATGTCGTTGCGTTCGCCGCGGCCGGTGATGGCGACGTGGCCATCGACGAATTGGATGTTGATGCGGAGGTTGGTGTCGTGGACGCGGGGGCCGGTGGGCTCAACGAGGCTGTTGTTGAAGTCGCCGAAGCTCATGAAGGAGCTGATGTAGCAGTCGGCGGTGAGGACGATGTTGCTGGGTTTCCATTTGATGGAGTACATGGTTCGGCGGCGCGGCCACATGATGACGTTGGCGCTGACATCGTCGGGGCGGCCGGATGTGAGGGTGAGGTTATAGCCGTAGCTTTGGCCCCAGTAACCGGGGCGGGGGAAGCCTTTGGTGGTGGGACATGAGAAGATGGGGTATTTGCGATCGGGACATTCGCTGTCGGCGGCCCAACCGGAGAGGCGGCCGTCGGTGGTATAGCGGGCGTCGTTGGTGGTGGTGTATCCGCTTTTGTAAGGCCAGCCCAGGTAGGGGGTCATGCGGACCATCCATGCGGCGGACCAGCGGGTGGATTGGGGGAAGGCGCCGTCGCGTTGATCGTTGACGTAGCTGGTGACCAGGAGGTATTGCTGGCGCAGGTTGGAGGCGCAGACGATGGTTCGGCCGCTTTCCCGGGATTTGGAGAGCGCGGGCAGGGTGAGGGACAGCAGAAGCGCGACGATGGAGATGACAACCAGCAGTTCCACAAGGGAGAAAGCCGGGCGGAGATTGGACGGCGTGCGGGTGTTCATTTGAAATGCCTGGGGAAGAACTCAATTAAGTCTATGTCAGCACTTTAATTGTATTTTATGTGAACAGGTTGAAAACAATGCTTTTGTGATGCGGAGTGTGCGAGAACGTGAGAGATGTGAGTTTTGATGCTGCGCTTTCGTGTCTCAATGAAGATTAAAAGAGGGCGCTAGAATCCTGCGATGATTTTGATTGGCATACGGATGCTTTTGGGGGATGCGACCAAGTACATGGGGCTGGTGTTTGGTGTTTCATTTTCGTGCCTGCTGATCACGCTGCTTTTGGGGATGTACAACGGGATCATGATCCGGGCGCATGCGCTGATCGATGACACGCCGCAGGCGAACATCTGGGTGATGGACCCATCGGTGGAGTATGTGGATGAGGTGGCGTCGCTTTCGGATACGGCGCCGCAGCGGGTGCGGAGCGTGGCGAGCGTGGAGTGGGCGGTGCCGCTTTATACCGGGGTGCTGAGGGCGCGGCTGGCGGATGGGCGCTTTCGTCGTGTGATTGTGATCGGGATCGATGATGCAACGCTGATCGGGCTGCCGGTGAAGCTGGACCCGGGTGTAACAGGTGAGGAACTGCGCGAGGCGGATGCGGCGCTGTTGGATCGGATTTCGGGAACGAAGCTGCTGGATCGCAAGAGCCCCAACAGTGCGGTTTCAACGCCGACGAAGGTGGGGGACGCGCTGAGAGTGAACGATAAGCGGTTGATCGTGGCGGGGTTTTGTGAAGTTTCGCCGAGGATCATGCCGCAGCCGACGATTTATACGACGTACTCGCGGGCGCTGAGCCTGGCGCCGCCGGAGCGGCGGCTGATGTCGTTTGTGCTGGTGAAGTCCCGCCCGGGGTTTGATCCGGTGCAGGCGGCGAGGGACATCGAAGCGCAGACCGGACTGCGGGCCAGGACGAGCGAAGAATTCCGGCAAGATACGGCGGACTATTACAAGAACAACACGGAGATCCTGACGCAGATCGGCATGATGGTGGGGCTGGGGATGCTGGTGGGTTTTGCGACGGTGGCGCTGCTGTTGACGATGTTCACGCGGGAGAACTTCCGGTACTACGCGACGCTCAAAGCGATGG
>CAZIWB010000158.1:0-3392 GCA_964542655.1 uncultured Cellvibrionaceae bacterium | reverse complement strand
GGCCTGTTCAAGCGTGCCAAGTTCAAGTTTTGGCACGACCGTCTTGGTGTTCTGGAGCCCTGTACCCAGGGCGAGAACGGGGGGATCTGTGACGAGTGCTGGAACGCTGAGACACTGTTCCACCATGGGGCTGCGTTCTGTGAACTGCTCCCGGATGCCGGCAATGACATCCAGTCCTGGGATTTCACCTTTGACCGTACCGACACGGCGGATTTCGTGGCCGGGGGCGTGATCCGGACCCTCCTGGAGCGTCACTACTTGATCGATTGCGTGAATGAACGCATGGACATTGTCGAGGCTATCCAGGCCCTCAAGGACATGACAGCGCGGCACCCACGGGCCCACGATAAGCTGATTGAAAACAAGGCCAACGGCCCAGCCGTGGTCACCCTGGTCAAGAACAGCGTTCCAGGGGTGACCCTGGTGGAGCCCCAGGGCAGCAAGGAATCTCGTGCCGCAGTGGCCTCGCTGGCGTTCCACGGGGGCGACTTTTTCGTGCCCCACCCCGACCTGTACCCCTGGGTCTGGCCCGTCTTGAAGCAGCTTGAGGGCTTCCCAAAGGCGACTTATGACGATGTGGTCGACATGATATCCCAGGCCGTGGTAACCTTGCGTAAGCATGGCACGGGCTTTGCCGACGCAATGCGAGCGCTGAGGGATCGGAGATGAACCTGCTCAATCGCCTGGACGGCTGGATCAACGCAATCACCGGGCTGGGCACATGGCGGGACAAGACCCAGGCAGGTCGGTTCTGCTCCGTTGTCCGCCTGACTGATGAGGAGCTCACCGATCTGTACGACGGTGACAGCATGGCGGCCCGGATCGTGGACACGCCGCCCCGGCACATGCTCCGTCAGGGGTTCTTGCTCCGGGACCAGGACCCCAAGCTGGTCAAGTCCGTGGAGTCCGAGGTCAAGCGGCTCTGCGTAAGGGCCAAGCTTGAAGAGGGGTGGATCTGGGGCAGGCTATACGGCCGGGCCGTGATCGTCATCGGGGCGGACGATGGCCAGGCGGACACCAGGCTGCCCCTGAACGAACAGGCGATCCGGTCCCTCGACTTCCTTGACGTGTACGATAACCGGGACATCTACCCCCATTCATTCGAGACCAACCCCAAGGCACCGGGATACAGGGAGCCCAACATCTACCGGATCGTCGTGGATGACGGCCGGGAGAGTTACTACCACGTCAGCAGGCTGATCCTGTGCCGGGGGGCCAAGACGGCGCGGCGGCAGCGGCGCTCCATGAACTGGGCGGACTACAGCGTCCTCCAGCGTCCTTACGACGTGCTCCGGAAGTTCTGGCAGAACCACGGCGCGGCCGACAGCATGATGTCGGATGCGAGCCAGGCTGTAATCAGGATCAAGGGTCTGTTTGCCCAGATCGCAGCCGGGAATCTATCCCTGCTGGAGACCCGGGCCCACTTGATGAACACTACCCGGTCCGTGTCCCGCGCGGTGCTCCTAGACGCCGACTACAACGAGGACCTGAAGTACGTGGAGCGGACCTTTGCCGGTGTCCCGGACATGCTCAGTAGGTCGGCCCTGCTCCTTTCCGCGGTGTCTCGCATCCCTGTCACCCTGCTCATGGGCCAGGCCCCGGCCGGCTTGAACGCCACGGGGGACAGCGACATACGCAATTTCTACGATGAACTCCAGCCCGTGAGGGAGCAGGACCTCAGGCCCGACCTCGAACGGATCATCCGCCTGATCTGCCTGGCCCTGAAGGCTCGCTCTGTCCCGTCGGTCGAGTTTCCACCCCTCTGGCAAGAGACCCCGGCGGAGCAGGCGGATCGTGAGCTCAAGGAAGCCCAGGCTGACGCTGCAAGGATCCAGACCCAGGTGCTCACGCCTGAAGAGGTGGCCATCGCGCGGTTTGGTGGGGACAAGCCAGCACGTCCCAAGATTGACCCCGCTACGCGCATCCAGCCCCCCGAGATGGCCCCCGAGATGATCCCGGGCGCCCTGGACCAGCCACCCGAGCTTCCCGGCGTCTAATGGCCGTCCGTATCAGCATCACCACCCGGGGCGGCTTGGTGATCAATGTCCGTCAGGACGCCACGGAACGGATCCCAGCTCGCCAGGAACGCCAGCTCAAGAGTCAGGCCCCTCCCCTGGGGGCGGCGCTGACGTACCGTGACGTGCTGTGGGCGATGCTGGACAAGCTCAACGCCCGGATCCTAGAGCTCATCCTGTCCACTTGGGAGGAAGAGCACCCGGAAGCGCGCGCGGATGCTGTGCAGTCCAGTTACACCACCCGCGTAATCGGGGACCTGGAACTGGCCGTGGAGGAGATGATTGACCCGACCTTGGCGGACAAGGTGGGTTACGTGGCCGAAAGGGTGAACCAGCACGGGAAGGCTGAGTTTGCCAGGGTGATCGGCATCAAGACCCACGATCTGGGCATCGGGAGCGCCCTAGGCGCGTTCCGGGACCGGAACGTGGACCTGATCAAGTCCCTGGGCCGGGACCAGTTGGGGGACATGCGGGACGTCCTGGAGCGCGCCCAGGCGGGAGCCTGGAAGGCCAGCGAGCTACGGAAGGAGCTCATGTCCCGGTTCGGGGTCACCAAGTCCAAGGCTGACCTTCTAGCGCGTGATCAGACCCTGAAACTGAACGGTCAACTGACCATGGCCCGGCAACGCAACGCCGGGATCACCAAGTACATCTGGACGACCAGCCGGGACGAGCGGGTCAGGCCGATGCACGCGGATCTGGATGGCACCACTCAGGAGTGGAACAGTCCGCCGATCGTGTCTCCGGACAACCGACGTTGCCACCCAGGAGACGATTTCCAGTGCAGATGCACAGCGTACCCGGTTCTTGAGGAGCTGGAAGAGGAACTGGATCCTGAGTTCATGCCTGACACGCCCGGGGGCGAGGAGGTCAAGGGATTCCACCCCCTGGACAAGGAGGTCAGTTGGCAGGGCATGCTCCGCGGCGTGGACATGCCAGAGGCTTCGCTGTCGCCTCAAGAGGCTTTCCCCTTTGCCAAGGCCCCCGAACCGAAGCCGGTCAAGGCCCGCAGACCCCCGGGTCCAAGCTTCGCGATAACCAAGGTGGAGCCTCAGCCCGTCCTGGTCCGGGATGTCCCGCACTCGGGGAGAAACCTGGGTACTGGGACGTCGACGGGATCTCCCGTCACGCCGCCCATCACGGCGCCCAAGGCGCCCCCGAAGCCGGTCACCAAGCCCAAACCGCTCCCGAAGCCCATCACGGCACCCAAGGCCAAGCCGGCCCCGGAGCCTCAGCCCGTCCTGGTCCGGGATGTCCCGCATTCGGGGAGAAACCTGGGTACTGGTACATCTACCGGGTCGCCCGTCATTGCCCCGACTCCAGCCCGTGAGACTGCGGCCGTTAGCAATGCCCAGGCCAGAACCCTCGACTATGCCA
>CAZIWB010000157.1:0-3437 GCA_964542655.1 uncultured Cellvibrionaceae bacterium | reverse complement strand
TCTGACCCGCGCGGCTCGACGCCGAACGGCTCGCCTCCTCCCGGAGCGCGGGCCTTCGGCGTTGGAGGCTCGACATGGAAGAGACGACGGCGCAGAACACCAGCAGGCGAATGTATCTCGCGGGGCTCACGGCCCGCATGACCGACTACGCGGACGGTAACCCGCGCTTCGATCTGGCCCCGCTCCAGAGTGAAAGCCCGCTCGTGAGGGCGTTCGCGGAGGGGTTCGATGATGCGGAGGACGACAGCGACGAGCCGCGCCCGGACGATCCAGCGGCGCTCAATGTGACAACCGACGGCGCGCAAGACTCGCTCTGAACTTTGCAGAGAAGAATGGAACCAAGATGCCTAATCATGTAAAGCAGCGGTTGACGGTGACAGGGACACCAGAAGACGTCGAGGCGTTCACGGTGACTGCTCGCGGGGCGCGGCCTGACACAGGCGACCGACCGAAGAGCAAATACGAAAGACCTTACCGGCTCCATGTGGAACCGCTGTGCTTTCACCTCATCGCGCCGATTCCAGACGAGTTCTGCGAGAAACCCTACGGTCACAGCGGCGGCGTCGGGCATGAGCTCGAGGTCGAGTTCTGGGGTACGAAGTGGGGTGCGTACGATGCGAAAGAGCCGGTCAAGTCCGATGACGGCGCGCGCGTCAACTACGACTTCACGTGCGCGTGGGGGCCTCCGGTCGAAGGCCTGCGCCGGGCGTCGCTCCGGTACCCCACGCTCCGCTTCTATCTGTCATGGGGCGGCGAGGGTCCTTGCCGAGGCAGACACGCATTCGACCGCGGCCGGGTCACGCTGGAACTTAGCGACGACTACCAGCGCGACATCGAGCCCGATATGCCTACGGATGAAGAGGACGAACGGGACGAGAGCGCTGCCGCTGCGCGGCGCGACGCCGCGGAACTGAAGTACATCAACTCCCACGACGTGTGGGTGACCGACCAGATCATGGGAGCAACGTTCGGCTGCGCGGACGCGAAGGCGCTCCCGGAGGCCGCCGCCGACTGAGCCAGTCTGGCTACTCCCCGTAGCAGCAGAACGCGGCCAACTCCTCTTCGGATCCTCGAAACCAGTTGACATCGACGTCGCTCCCGTTCGGGAGCACGGCGTACCCGTTGCCGGCCAGCTGCCAGAGGTGCCACGTTTTCCACGCCGTCGGCACCTTCGGCTCGAGCAACGGCGTCTTTCTGCCGGTCACGTAATGCGCGATCCACAGCGGGCGCGAGGCGAATTCCGAGAGATCCGCGCCGAGCTCGATGAGCCGCTGGAGAAACGCCGGGTACGTGTAGATCGTGCACCGGCGCCCGATGCGCTGCTCGATCTCGCGCATGCAGATCACGCCGCGCGCAACCGCCTCGCTAGCCTTCTCACCTGGCCGGCACACCTCGAAATCCAGGACCGGGCAGAAGTCTCCCCGCCCCCGGAGCGCATCCGCAAACGCCGACGCCTGCTCCACCGGGTCGCTCCCGTACGCCATGCCGTGATAGGCACCCCAGGGGACGGCGCAACCTGCGGCGTTGCGCTCCCATCGGCTGTCCACCTTCGTTCCGTGGGTCGCGCGGATGTACGCGTAGCGGACGTTGCCAGGCAGGCCTGGCCAGTCAATCGCGCCCTGAAACGCGCTCACGTCGATGCCGAGGATGTGGCCGGGCTTCGGCGGCACATCCGCGAGCCGCACACGGCCGACCGGCGGCGCGTGCACCTGCGCAGCCGCGCGCGTCTGCGGCCCCACCTCGCCGTCGACCTTGAGCCCGCGCGCGCCCTGAAAGCGCCGCGTGTCGCGGTCCATGTCGCTCGTGAACTCGCCGGTATCCGGGCCCGGCTCGTATCCGAGGCCGCGCAGCTGCGCGTGCCAGGCGCTGACGTCGGCGCCCGTGTCGCCCGCCTTGATCGTCCTCATCCCTCGCTGCCTCCTCCGCCAAACCGACGGCGCAAGATCGCCTCGTCCTCGGCCACGATCGGCGCGTACTGCCCTTCCGGAGGCGCCTCGGCGATCCGAAGGTCGGGGCGCGCCGCCGCAAGCACCTGCTTGACGCCTTCGACCGCGAGCGGCGCCACCAACGCCGTAAACCGGACGATGTCAACCACGATCTCCATGTCGCTCTTCCCGCTCACGGCAGCACCGACGCCTTGACCTGGAGCGCCAGCGCCGCCCGGCGGAACGCGTCATAGGCCGCGCCGAGCTCCAGCAGCGCGAGGCTCACGTCGCGCGGCTCGTAGTCGCCGCCGGCGACCTCGATCGCCTGCGCTGCTCGGACTGAGGATGCCGCGCCAAGCCAGGCGAAGCGCGCGGCCTCGTAGGCTTGCCAGGCGCGCAAAAATCGGCCGTGGACCTCGGCCAGCGCCTTGCGCGCGCTCGGCTCGTCGGGCGCCGCGATGACCGCCGCGTCGCGGGTTGAGCGGTGTGCTGCGGCGAGCGTGTCGTTCGCGACCGCCAAGAACTCGCGCGAGCCGTTCACGACGCCGATCGCGCGGTCGAGCCTGCCGGCGCAGCCTGAGATGATGAGCAAGAGCGCGCCGAGGGCCAGCGCGCGGAACGTCAGGGGCATCCCTCGTGCTACCGCAGCACGAGCTTGGTCGCCAGCGGCGTGCCGCCCAGGATGAGCGGGCGGGCCTCGGGTGTCTCGTCGGGCCCGTAGATTTTCCACCCCGCGATCCCAGCTGGCGCGGGCTCGCTCTCCGGCAACGGCGGCGCGCGCCGGTGTTTCGCCTGCGGCGAGTCGCAGAAGACGCAGGGCTTCGCGCGTTCCTCCGCCGAGATCCAGGGCTCATCGGGCAGCGCGAACGCCGGGCATGGCGTCTCCGCGGTCGCGCAGGCGCCGCAGCCCGGGCACGCAACGCGCTGCTCTCGCATCCCGGAACCGTCGCAGACGCGCCGCTCGCCGATGAAGACCAGCCATTCGGCGAAGGCGGCGCGGATGCAGGCCTTGCAGCCGTAGACGCCGCAGGCCTCGCCGTGATCGTGGCACGGGCCCGGGTCGGTCACGCCTTGGTCACGCTCGGCCGCGTCGGTCATCACAGCGCCTCCGCGTGTGGGTAGGTGTTCGCTCGGCCACGTGGATGGCGATCGCAGGCTCCGGCCGGCATGCCGCACGCGCATGGCGCTCCGGGCCTGGGGCGCGGAGGCTCCCCGATCTCGCGAATGGCCGCGATCGCCCATGCCGCGCACCGTTCCAGGTGCGCACGGCACGCGGCCGGGTCCATGTCGTCTCGTCTTGCGGCGGCACCGCACGCGGCGGCGTTCCCGATCGCGTTCAACAGGTCGGTCGGCTCATGTCCGCTGTCGGCGTAGAACCGCTCGGCCATCGCTTCGATCTGCTCGATCATGCGCCCACGATGCCGCCGCGCGCCCGCGCTGACCAGCTGGTATCGCGCGATCCAGGGGGGCTATGGGTGCGGAGACGAGGGCGGAACGGACGGGCGCCAGGGC
>CAZIWB010000156.1:0-3488 GCA_964542655.1 uncultured Cellvibrionaceae bacterium | reverse complement strand
ATCAATCCTTCGGCCAAGCGGGACTGTTGGGCATGGGGCTGTACAACAACCAGCTTGCGAACATCCCGAAGCAGAGGATGGAACAGATTCAGACCGCGGCCGAATTGCAAAAATTGATGCTCCAGCAGCGTGGGTTGCAAGCTAATGAAATGGTCGGGGATGCGCTAGCAGGCTATCGGCCGCAGTCGCAGTCTCCCATGCAGGTCGCGATTGGCGCGGCTCCGTCACTGTCGCCCACAAACCAGAATGTGTCCAGTGTCGAGCAACAGGTCGCGTCGGCGAAACAGTCTGGTGTGTTTGAGCAGATGATGGCGAAGGCTGACTATCTGGAACAGTCCGCCAGCGATCCGAAATTCCGCATTGCCGCGCCGCAACTGCTACAAGCGGCGCAGAAGATGCGCGAGGACGCTCTCAAGTTTCGCAATAAGAACACCGGCACCAAGATTGCCATACAGAACGGCAGGCCGGTATTTATGCAGGAATCGGACTTCGCGCCGCCGTCTGCTGTTCCGGGCTTCGAGCCGCCACCGGAAACGGCTGTCATGGACAACGGCGGATATAACCTCGTCTATGACAAGCTGCGCACGGCTCCGGGGTCAGAGTTCGCCAAAACAATGTCGCAGGCGCAGATCGAGCAGAACAAGATCGCGCAAGGCAATCTCGCGGTGTCACAGGGTCATCTAGGACTGGCGCGCGAGGCCGCGAAGCGGGAAGCGGCGAATGGCGGTGTTAAGCCTACGTTTCACGACGGACAATGGGTATTCCCGCCGTCGGCAGACAATCCAAGCGGACGCGCGGTTTCGCCAGAGGGCATCACACAAACAGGCAAGCCGCTGACTGAGGCACAGGGCAAGGCTACAGTTTTCGCTAATCAGATGATTACGGCCAGCAACAAATTGGACGAACTTGCCAAGTCAGGTTTCGACGGTGGCGACTTGCAGCAGCAGGCGGCTATCAAGATGGCCGGCAGTAATGGGCGCATGCTGGCCCCCGAGAAGGCGCAGCAATACATGCAGGCACAGCGGCAATGGATGGAGGGCTTCTTGCGGTTCCAATCTGGCGCAACGATCACCCCCGCAGAGCTAGAGCAGGGCATAGCTACTTATTTCCCGCAGCCTGGAGAAGGTAAGTCTATTGCCAAGCAAAAGAAGGCGATGCGCGATCAGGCGGAATTGAACATGCGAGCCGCCGCTGGCGCTGGCGGTTCTGCTCAGTTCTTGAGTCGCAGTGCTGATATCCGCTCGCAGGCCGACGCGATCATCAATGGCAACCGCTGACCAGTACGCCGCGTGGATCGTCAAGAACGCGGACAAGCGCGGCACGCCTGAGTTTGACATCGTGGCACAGGCGTATCAGATGGCCAAGGCGGAAACACCAAAAGCCAAGCCGCAAGTGTCCGACCCGACCGAGGGAATGTCGTTTCTTGACAATGCTGCTGCGGGCTTGGGTAAGGCTGCGGTGGATACGTTCTACCGTTTGCCTCGACAGGCGCTCGGGCTGGCCAGTCAGGGCGAGATAGACGAAGCCAAGCGGCTTGATGCTCCGCTGATGAATACCGCAGGCGGGATGGTTGGCAACATCGGCGGCAATATCGGGATGATGATGGGTCCTGCGGCGGCATTGGGAGCGGTAGGGAAGGCTGCGCAATTGCCTAGGCTGGTTAATGCTGCCCGTGCGTTCATGGCTCCTAAGACAATCCCCGGAGCGGCGGCTAGCGGGGCCGTGATGGGGGCGCTGCAACCTGTAGCGAGTGACGAATCGCTCGGCACAAACATGCTGCTGGGTGGAGTGGGTGGGGCTGCTGTACCGCTCGCCGTGGGTGCCGGCAGTGTGGCCAAGACACTGGTTAGCCCGTTCTCTGCCGGTGGTCGCGAGAAATTGGCGGGCTCGACACTAGAGCGATTCGCAAGCGATCCCAACAAACTTGCGTCAGCCAACACTAGCGGGCTGGTTCCTGGCGCCATGCCGACGCTCGCGGAGACTGTGGACGACGTAGGACTGTCTCAGTTGCAGCGCACGCTACAGAACAATCCCGATGCGGCTGGGCCGATTGCCGAACGTCTGCGCGCGAACAATAACGCCCGCGTAAATGCGTTGCAGGAGATCGCAGGAGACGAGGGGAAGCGGCAGTTCTACACAGGGATGCGCGAGGAGTTGACCGCGCCACTGTACGAAACTGCTTTCGCCCAGCAGATGCACGATACGCCCTGGATCAAAGGGCAGATTACGCAACTGGCCAAGCGGCCGTCGTTTCAGAAGGCGATGGACAAGGCTGGCGATCTAGCGGCAGAACAGGGGATGAAACTCGACCCTGAGAACGCTACACAGGTCGCGCACTTTGCCAAACTGGCATTGGACGACCAAATCTCTGCGGCTGTTCGGGCGGGCAACAACGTAGAAGCCAAGGCCATCCTCGGCACGCGCGATAAGCTTCTCGCTCTCATGGAGAACGACCGCTTCTCTCCTGCCTACAAAGTAGCGCGCGAGACGTATCGCGACCTGAGCCGGCCAATCAACCAGATGGAGGTCGGGCAGCAGTTGGTGGATACCCTGCGGCCAGCCCTCGGACAGTTCGGGGCCGATACCAGGGTAAACGCGGCGGCCTATGCCAAGGCGGTCCGTGACGCGGACGCCACAGCGAAGAAGGCGACCGGCTTTAGTGGCGCTCGGCTCGAAAACATCATGGAGCCTGAGCAACTGGCGACTATCAACAACGTCGCTAAGGAACTCGGGAACGCGGCTCGCGCGCAGGAATTGGGCATGGCCAAGGGCTCTCCTACCGCGCAGAACCTCATCAGTCAGGACATCCTGCGGCAAACGCTGGGGCCGCTCGGGCTCCCGCAGTCGTGGGCAGAATCGGTCCTACCGCAGACTCTCATGCGGCCTATGCAGTTCGCCTACAAGATGCCCGAGCAGAAGGTGATGGGGCTGCTCGGCGAGGCGATGCTCGATCCTGAGATGGCGAAGCGCCTGCTCGCCAAGGCTAGGCACACGCCGGCGTTGGCGAGGCAACTGGAAACGCTGCTGCCCTATACCGCAGCCCCTGGGGCCGTGGGCCTGCTAGGACTATCGCAGTAGGAACCGCTTTAGCTTCCCGTCCTTCATCCGCCGCTGAATCCAGACGCGGACGATTACTGCCGGGATAAACAGCAGTAGCAGCACGAACGGCTTAGCCAAGGCCGCTAGGAAGATTTCCACATTCGCCGCTCCTCCGGGGGCGGTTTTCTATTGTACGCCTGGAGCGGGTATGGATTGGCAAAACCTAATCAACACAGGGGCGACCATCGTGGTCGGGATCATCGGCTGGTTCGTCAAGAGCACGAAGGATGAGCAGAAGGCTCTGCGCGACGACCATAACGCATTCCGGCTGGAGGTCGCGAAAGAGTACGTCACGCATACCGACTTGGGTGATATCAAGCAATCCCTGTTTCGGATCGAGACGAAGCTAGACGCGAAGGCGGATAAGTGAGCCCTCGCGGCGTCCGCAA
>CAZIWB010000155.1:0-3560 GCA_964542655.1 uncultured Cellvibrionaceae bacterium | reverse complement strand
CGTCGATGGGCATGCGCTGACCGCGCACGATCTCGTGCGGCTCGATGGTCCCGTGAGCCACGTACCGGAACACCCCGGCGCTTTCCCGCTCGATATCACACCATCCGATGGTCTCGCCCGGGTCGATACCGCGCGCCCTCATGTTTCAACCTCGGGCCTAACACAGGCGCACTCCGGGTGGCTCTCTGGCGCGTCGCAATCGTCGGGCGCGCTGTCTTCCCAGTCGACGATCGGCGCATGCTCCGGGCAATAGCAATACGCCTTGCGTGAGTCGCCTGTGGTATCCACGCGCCAGCCGATCCCGCGGAGCCCGGCCACGACATCGCCGAACGTCTCGGTCAGGCTGTCGAAGCCGACGCCGACCGCCGTGCGACACGTGCGGCGCGCGTAGTTGCAAGTAACGTTGATGTGAATGCTCATGTGCTGAGTCTGCCCTCGCGAGCCGATCGCGCCAAGATGGTATTTCGAGATCCAGGTCAGTCGGCCCGCGGCGTCCACGTCCCGCCGAGTACGAGGATCTCTTTCTTGTCCCCTCGGGCGCTCGCCTTGCTGTTGACCGAGTTTGCCCGGGTCAGCGTGCGTATCTCGAACCCGGAATAGAGCTCGCGGGCCTTCGGCGTGTCGCTGTTCGAGGCGAGCACGTGAACGCCGTGCGCGACGAGGCGCCGGAATAGGGCGGCGACGGCTTCGTGCTCCTCGTCTCCCCACTTGCCCCAATACCCAGTGAACGCCGAAGTCTTGCTCTCGGGTACATAAGGAGGGTCGAGGTACACGAGATCCCCAGGCTGCGTCCGCTCCTCCACGGCGCGGAAGTCCTCGGCCGCGATCTCGATCTTCTGAAGCGCAGCCGAGCATGCGCGCAGGTTGTCCGCGTCGCAGATCGTGGCGCTCGGGTTGTCGCCGAAAGGAACGTTAAACCCGGTCCTGCGGCTGTACCTGCAAAGGCCGTTAAAGCAAACCTTGTTCATGTAGATGAAGGCGCCGGCGCGCCATACGTCGTCGCCATAACCGTCATTGAACGACTCGACCACGGCATCGTAGTAATCGCGGTCGTTCTTGTGGTCCTGGAGCGCGAGGATCAGATCCTCGACGCGATCCCGAATCGCGACGTACGCGTTCATCAAGTGCGTGTTCGCGTCGCTGATATACGCGACCCGACCCGGCATCGCGAACACGAGCGCCCCGCCGCCCACGAACGGGACGAGCAGCCGGCCGAAGTTCTCGGGCATCGCGGCCATGATGCCCGGCAGGAGCGCGGCCTTGCCGCCTGCGTAGCGCAGGAACGGGCGCGCCTCGACAGCGGGCGCCGCGGGCGCAGGTTCGGCCACGATGACCGGCGCGGGGGCGACGGGCGCGCGCGGGGGCGCATCGAACAGCCCGACCTGCACCTGCCCGCCGAGCTCCTCCCCCCAGTGCGCCGCGGCGGCGATGGCGAGCCCGCGATCGGTAAGCCTCGCCTTCGCCGGGTCGGGGTCGTTCACGAGAGCGACGGCATGCAGGCGGCGGATTGCGGCCTTGTTTTTGTGCCTCTGGACGCCAGCCGCACCGGTGTGGAGCGCGTACAGCGCCCGGCGGGCTCCGCGGTCCAGCTGGCGAATCGACACGATGCTGCTTGATGGAACGCCGGCCTGAACGCCCGCGCGTCGCTCGATCGCAGCAAAGGCCGCTCGGCTGACCGGGATCGGCATCGGCCGGTTCGGCGAATTCGCGTCCTCCGGGCGCTTTCGTCCCTTCGGGCTGCATACCGTGCAGAACACGTGCTGCGGCGGCGCCGGGTGCCCAACCTGGCAAGGCATGAGCAGCAGGCCGGCACACCCGATCTCGTTCGGCTCAAGTATCGCAGAATGCGTGTGGTATCCGTTCATGAGTCACCCCAATCCAAGAATCGAACCTGCTTATCTTCAACGATGCGGCGATACGTGCCGCCGTCGTAGTTGTTGACGATCGACTCCTTGTCGAGCGCCGTAGTGATGATCGTTGGAAGCCTGGCGTTCCATCGATACTCGATGAGCTCTCGCGTTGTGCTCGCCCGTATCGCGGTTACGGCGACGTCCTCGCGCGCAGTGAGCTCTTTGCCCACGTCGTCGAGCACGAGGACCGTTGCCCGGCGCGCCGGACCGAACATCGCCGGCCGGTCGTCTGCGCGGTCCGACGGCGGCAGCAGATCGGCCGCCGGGACGAAGCGGGCGCCGCGGGCGATGCGCACGCAGGCGGGCTCCCGTCGCGCCTCGCGCCTGGACCCGGGCAACGGGATCGAGAGCCACGCCTCGACGCCAGCGCCGCAAAGCGCGGCGAGCACGGCACATGCGAGCGACGTCTTGCCGGCCCCGGAGCGCCCGCGCAGGGTCCAGAACGGGCGCTCGCCGGAGCCGACGCCGGTCAAGATGCGCTCGAGCGTGTCGACCGCCGGCACGGTGCGGCTCTTCGTGGGTACGGCGCGCACGCGGTCAGCGATCGGCGCGCCCTCTTTCGTGACCCAGCGGAACGCCTCCGGGATCGAGTCGAGCGCGAGCGCGAACTGCTGCCGCGCCTCGGCGCGCCGCTCTTTGCTCCCGCACGCCGGGCAGATCCCTGGCATCGTGGTTTGCCTGCCGCATCCGCGCGCGCAGTCGTAAGCGCCCGCGCGCGGCATCATGCGGCGACTGCCTCGCTCGCCCGTGAGCGGATCGCGCCCCGGGTCAAGGATCATGGTCGAGCCCGCCGGGATCTCGGCAAGGCGCTGCTCAAGCTCTTGGGGCGTCATGGTCAGTCATCCAGGTCAACAAGGTCAGGTTGTTTCAGAGAGCCGTCCGCGTTCATGGGCGGCTTCTGCATATGGGCGCCCACGCGGCGCGATGACTTGGTGCGGTCGAATCGAGACGGGTTCGCGGCGATCTCGCGGATCGTCACCTTCGGGCCCCACCACGGATCCGCGAGCGCGTTGTCGATGATGCGGCCGGCGCGCGCGTAGTCCATCGCGACCTTATCCAGGAGGCGTTGCAAGGCGCGCCCGTCGGCGCCATCGAACAGAGGCCGCACGCCCCGCACGCGCTCGAAGCCGACGAAATAGCGGTCGACGAGCGCGGCCCACTCGATGCCGTGCGGTGTTGCCTTGCTCGGCGCGTTCTTCTTCTTCGCCGCGGGCACCGGGGCCGGCTCGGGGTTCAGGCCCCAGGGGTCAGCATCGTCGGAGGCCTGTCCAGGTTGCGCAGATACGGGCTCGACGCCTCCGCCCACTCCACCCACCTGCGGCGCTCCGCGATCGCTCGCGCCCTTCGCCGCCGGAGCTTTGCGCGGCGCCTTCGCTCGCGGCGGCCCGGATGTCGCCGCGGCTCCAAGAACTGGATCTCGAGGCCGGGCGGAAGGATGATCGGATTCGACATCAGAGCGGCGATCTGCTGGATCGACAGCGGTCGCACCCGCAGCCGAGGGACGTCGATGAGGCGCCGCATCGTCCACGTCAGCGGCCAGCGCTTGCGTTCCACGCCGCTCCCGATGCGCGCGCGGATCTTCGCCCGCTCGGCCTTCCGCTTCCTGCGCCCGCCGCGGCCCGGCTTCGCGCTGCCCGCCGCCGTCTCGAT
>CAZIWB010000154.1:0-3571 GCA_964542655.1 uncultured Cellvibrionaceae bacterium | reverse complement strand
CGCCGCATGCTGATGTACTACCTGTCCGGGGAGCACGAAATCCCCCGGCTGGTAGAGCTTGCGGTGAAATCATTACCCGCCCCGAACAAGACAAACCGTCGCTAGTTCTGCAGCCCGAGCCCAGCGCTCGGAATTCGCCGCTTCCTCGAGGATGCCTTTCAGTTCGGCGTCCTCGGCTTCCTGCCCCAGCCGATCGGCGACGGCCTTCAGATCGCTCTGTGCAAGCGATGCTTCCTCGGTCGCCATCTTCAGGGCATCAGCCGTGGGCGTACCGGTATCGGTCTCACGGGCAAGGACTTTCTTAGAATGCTCGACGGCAGACTTCAGGTCTGCAGCGTCGCGAGCTGGATTGATCGGCTCGTCAGTAACGGCGTTGACGATAGCCTGTTTGAGCGCTATTTCACGCTCAATCGGTGAGGCTGCCTCTAGGCGCTCTTCTGCTGTGAGGTTGCCTTGTTCAGCGCCGCCAGCACGTTGCGCGCGAGCTCGTCCGCTTCCCTTTGCCTTCGTTCCTTCAAAGACGGTTCGGGAGATTTTGCCGGCTGCGAATTCTGCTTCGAGGGCTGCATTGAGGTCTCCTAAGACCGCATTGTAGTCCAACCGCGGCAGAGCTTCCACCGAGGACAGTTTCGCTCCGCCCTTGCCATAATTATTGTCAAGTACCCTGATCGTCACCCGGTCGTTGTCGGCGTACTTCTGCTGCAGATCCCGCAGGGTATCCAGGGAACCGACATGGGTTTTCGCGTGCTCCTCAATAGGCACGGTCCGCCCCATACGCATCGCCCGGGGCAGCGCACCATTCTTGAGCGCGTCGACCGGATCTCGGTAGGTAAAGAGAATGTCGACGTTCCGGCCGCTCGCCAGGGCCTGGTCGATCTTCTTGACTGAACTTTCCAGGCCGTTCAGGTTCGTGTCGTAGATGATCTTCGTGTCCCGCAAGGTCGGATCGACTTTGGCAGCGGCCTCAAAGCCTGTCGTCTTCCCGGCGCCCGTTCCACCACCTGAGAAAATCACGCGTTCATTCGGCTCGGCCGACTCCGCAAGCCGGCGCTCATACATCTTTTTCACCAGATACGAAGCCGGCTCATGCACAGCGGCAGAGCGGGTTCGATCAGCGCGATAGTCGGCTGACAATTCGCGCGCCAAGTCTGTATTCAGGATCTTGCCGCCTTCGCTGCCGTCAATCTTTGCATAGTCAGCCATCGCGCGATCGATACTGCTCTCGATCTGCCGAGCAAGGCGCGACTCGTATACCCGGTCCATTCCAGACAGCCCGGCTCTAGGGATCTGAGATCGACTGTCCTGGTAGTAATTGATGCCGTCACTGACCGCGCCAAATGTTGAATGCAGCCCCGCGCCGAATACGCCACCGAACGCAACATTCAACAGGCTGTCGGCCATGTCATAGTCCGCCTGCTCGTAGCGCCGGCTGCCGGCGATGACGGGCTCCAGCAGTGCGGCGCCCGCCACACCCTCGATGCTGCCAACACCGGCGCGAACGCCAGTCCGAGCCAATGGTGAGCCGGCCCGAGCAAGCAAACTCGCGTAGCGCGCCTCGCCAATCACCGGGATAAATGCCGTCGCAACGTTCAGCGGGTCGATAAGGCCCGTGCCGAGCGCGATACCGAGTCTCGCCGCGCCCTGTGCAAATCCACCTTCCGCCTGACCGAACACCTCCTGCCTTCGGCGCTCGATGCCTTTGCGGAACATCAATGTGCTCAGCGCGTCCTCGGTGATGCCGCCCTCAGAGATCTGAATATCACCTTCCATGCCGCGGTCTTTCAGCTTCTGGGTCGCGGCATCAAAGTCCAGGCGCTTGCCGCCGCTCCGATAGTCGTCACCCAGCTGCTTAGCTCGATACATCGCCGCGATCGGGTTCTCTTCGAACGCCTGCGCGAACGTTTCCTCGTAGACCTCAGATGGCAACGACGGGAACTCGCTCGCGGGGCGCCGCTCCCCAGCCTGCGTTTCTTCGAAGACGTATGGCATTAGTCGCCGCCTCTGGCCCGCATGGCCTGTTCGCGCTGCTTCACAACGTCGGCCTGCTCTTTCACGCGCCGAGCCGTTTCAGCGTCCTGCAGTTCTTGGAAGCTGCGAGTGACTGGAGTCGGCCGAGCGCCTAGATACAGCCGCAAGCCAAGCCCATCTCCACGCGTAACCCAGTAAGCGTTTTCGCGCATCGCCTCTGTAGCACGCGGGATGAATCGAGCGGCGTCCTCGCCTGCCGGCACGGCAATCATGTCAGCCGTTGGCGTAAAACCAGCAATGAACCGCTCAGCGCCTTCCTCGACAAGCCCAGCATCAAAGTTCCTGGGTACCAGGAAGGAAACATTCTTCACTTCCCCGATGGCGTACTGCTTGTCGATCAGTTCTTTGTAGGCGCGCTTGACCGCGTTGTCCTTGCTGTCGCCGGCCTGCATATACGAGACCGACAGCCGAACAGCGGAGTCGCGGATAGCCTCCCAAGTTCGCGCTCCTTCGGCCGGGAACGACCGACGCACGTCCGCGAACTTGTCGGCGACATCGGCCTGCACATCACCCCATTTCACGGACGGCGGCAGCATCGCCTGCAGTTCCTTGTCCTTGAGCTTCGCCGTGCTCGCGAGCGTCACCGCTGCAGTCCGGTCGATGCCCGAACCGATCACCGCAGCCATATCAGGAATGTCCTTGGCGATTTGCGCGTGCACATCTGGCCATCGACTACCCCAGCGTTGCGCCTCGGATTCCATGAGCGAGGCGAGCTTTTCGGCAGACTGTGGATTCGCGATCTCTTCCGCCAACGCCTTCGCATAGGAATCCGGAAGAATGTCTCCTTTGGGCATGCCCAACCGCTCGCGATCAGCTTCCACGGCGGACAGGTAGGCATCCCGCGCCGCATCGCTACCGTCCTCCTGGAACGCTTGCCAGGCCGCTTGAGTCTTTGGGGCGAACTGGGTCAGGTATCCGGCAGGATCAGAAGTACGCTGCTTGATGACCTCCCGAGCGCTATTCGCGATGTGTCCATACAGCTGCACCTGGTCGGCTGCGCCTTCAGCCTGTGTCGGCCGGTACGATTCCACCCGCTCAAGCAGTTTGTCGGTCGGCAGTTGCTGCAAAGAGGCTACGTCACCGCTCAGTTGAGCCGCTTTCACTGCCAACTGGTAACGCTGCTCGCCCTCGCGCTCACCGAATGCGGTCTTGAGCAGATCACGCGATGGAACGCTTACCGGCAGACCCATCTGAGCGCCGACAGTGATATCGCGAAGCTGATCTGCGAGCGACTGCCGAACCTCGATCAGTCGTGAACGATCGTCCGCTTCGGCCCGAGCTTGCTCCTGCTTCAATTCGGCCTGAGCTTGTCTCAACATATCGACGCGCCGATCCGGCGCAATGTAGTCGGCCACGGATTTCTGGCCGCCATACTCGCGCGCCTGATCTTCGTGCAGTTGCTGGGCGAACGCTGTCGCTTGGTCAGTGGTCTTGAACACGCCGAAGTGGCGACCGGTCTTGCGGTACTGCTCGATCGCTTCCTTGTTTGACATGATCCGACCGTCATCACTCACAGTCGGAATAACCACCTCACCCTCATCCG
>CAZIWB010000153.1:0-3617 GCA_964542655.1 uncultured Cellvibrionaceae bacterium | reverse complement strand
GGGGGCCCGCACCCCGAGCCCCCAGGATCGCGGCGGGTCGCTCTCCCTCGCCGCTACCGCCCGCTGGCGACTGGCTGCCGCCGTCGGAGACGACGCGCACTTTGGTTTGAGCTTCAACGATTCTTAGGTCGGTCGGCCAGACGCACTTGCGGTCACGCCCATGTCACGCTGCGCGCGGGACGCGATCTGAATGAAAACGGGCACTTGCGAGCGCGACGACGTGTGACGGATGAACGTCCACGATGGCGGACGCCTAGGCGGCGCCACGCTGCCGCTTGCGACGTGGTAGCCTCCACTCGCTGGCGTCGCTGCGCGGTCCGACACGGGGTGGCTCCCCGACCGGCCGCATCGGCAGACGCGATCGGCCGGCGCGGCGCCCTCTCGCCAAGGGGAACGCCGCGCCGGCTGAGCACCTACGCGTCCCTGGATCGCGCGGTACCAGGTAGTCAGCGCGGGCGCGCGGCGGCATCGTGGGCGGATGAGCATCAAGAGTCTTTGGCCGCCGCCGTGGTGCATGTGCGAGCCGAGGCCGCCCATGAGGAAGCCCGCGGAGAAGTGCGCAGCGTGCGGTGGCCTTCGGGTCTCGTCGGGCCTTCCTCGGCGCGTCGGGGAATCCGCCGTTTCGTGCGGCATCGTGGTCACCAGGATCCGGAACGGCATCCGTCTCTCTGGAGGCTCGCGATGACCGCGCCGGAGCGTGACCAAGGCGTGACCGACGACGGCGGGAAGGCGCGACGGGAGGACTACGTGCGCTCCGCCATCCTGAGCGGCGTCCTGGACCTATCACCGCAGGATCTCACGGTGAGGGAGGCTGGAATCGCGTGCTACGTGGCGACGATCGCAGCTGACGCAGCTGACGCAGCGACACCCGAGGTCGCCGCAGCGGCGCAGCGCAGAGCCCTGGACGCCCTACCGATGTGGCTCGTGGTGGACGTGGAGGTGGCACCGAGCGGGACGGAGTAGCGGACGGCCGCCCGCCGCGGTAGCACGAGGGATGCCCCTTCCGTTCCGCGCGCTCGTCCTGAGCGCGCTGCTCTTCCTCATCTCCGGCTGCGCCGGCAGGCTCGACGCCGCCATCGGCGTGGTCAACGGCTCCCGCGAGTTCCTGGCGCAGGCGAACGGCGCTCTTGCCGCCGCGCACCGCTCGACCCGAGATGCCGCCGTCGAGGCCGCGCCCGACGAGCCGGCGGCCCGCAAGGCGCTCGCCGCGGTCCACGGACGCTTCCTGCTGGCCTGGCAGGCGTACGAGGCTGCGCGCTTCGCCTGGCTGGGCGCCGCCGCGTCGGTCCGGGCTGCCCAGGCGATCGAGGTCGCCGGGGGCGACTACGAGCCCCGCGACGTCAGCCTTGCCCTGCTGGAACTCGGCGCCGCCTACGAGGCGTTCCGCCGGGCGGCGCTGTCGCTCCGCGTGCAGGCGCCGGTGCTGCCATGAGCCAGCGCAGCGACCGGAACGACGTCCAGATCGCGCTTGACATCCTCGGCGATTCCGTGCTTCTCGGCCTCGCCGTGGCCGAGGGGGTGCGCCGGGTCATCGAAGCGGCGCGCCCGGACCTGCGCCTGGCCGACCCTCCGCCGGAGGGGCAGCGCGCGGCGATCGAGGCGGAGGACGATGCGGTTGTACGCCGGCGGTTCGGCGGAGGAGGCGGCGAGCGATGAGTCAGATCCTGCGGAAGGGAGATCGCGGCGAAGAGGTGACGGCGTGGTGCGCGCGTCTCCGGGAGCTCGGTCACGACCCGGGGCCGGACACCGGCGAGTTCAGCGAGGCGGTCGACAAGGCGACCAGAGCGTTCCAGGCGGCACGGCGGATCAAGGTCGATGGCATCGTGGGTCCCGTGACGCGCGCCGCTGCGCAGACGGTCAACCGGGAGGTGCCACGCGTCGAAACCCCGCTCACAGAGGCCGAGCTCCGAAAGGCGCTGGCCGATGGGCACCGCATCGCCTTCGGATCCGAGCCGACGCCGCAGCGGCTGGCGTGCGCATGGGCCCAATGCGCCCTCGAGCACGCGCGCGGGAAGGCCGTGTTCTGCAACAACATCGGCAACGTGACCGGATTCGATCCGTGGCCGGGCAAGTTCTACTCGATGCGCTGTCAGGAACGCGTGAAGAAAGGCCCTGACGTCTGGAGGACCATCGAGATGCGCTTCCGGACGCACGCATCGCCAGCCGAAGGCGCCGCCGATTACTGGCGGGTCATCAAGCGGAACTACTCGGCCGCGCTGCCCATGTTCGACGCGGGCGACCCGGCTGGCGCCGCTCGGAAGCTCGGCGCCATGGGGTACTACACCGCTCACGTCGACAGGTACGCGGCGGGGATGGCGAGCCTCTACCGCGACGCCGGGAAGCTCGGCTAGAGCGCGGGCGCGACGGCCAGCGCTTCCCACGTCGCATCGGTGCCCACGCCTGCGGGGAGCGCACGCAGGACCGCGAGCAGCGCGAACGGCTCGTGCGTCTCCTCGGTCACAGCGTCGGCGAGATGAACGGTCCCGTCCGCCTCGTCCGGCCACACCGACACGTCCGCGCCCACGCGGTCGACCTCATCGAAGATCGAGCGAGATAGCGCGTGCAGCACCTCGGGATCGTCCGGGCGCGGCTCGTCGCTGTCGTCGTCGGCGTCCGCCTGCCCCTCGGCAAAGGCGATGTCGAGCGGGTCGTCGCTCTCGAGCGCCCGCAGGGACGTGGCGACCCCGCGTGCAAGATCGCGCACGCGCGCGGTCAAGCCGGACAGGTACATGTCGCGGCGGGTGAGACGGGATGACGTCGGGCTCTGCTGCTGTTCCATATGGTGCCTCCGACGCCGAAAGCCAGCTGTCCACGTGGACAGCTGGCTAGGATCGGCGCCATGGCGCTGCGTTACTGGTAGACGCGGCCGTACTTCGCCTTGAGCGCTGCCTCGTACGCGTCCCGGTTCTCGGCGCCCTGGCAGAGGCCCCAATCGAAGACAAGCACCGGCGTTCTCGGGTTGGCCATGTCGCGCACGCTCTCAACGGCCACACTGTGGCGCCATGTCCACCACGGCACGCGAAGCCTGGTATCGCGGCCGTCACGCTCCCACGGCGATCCCTCCGCCAGCGTCGGATCCGCCCGAGCGAGCTCCACGGCAGCGGTGTCCGTGCTCGGGATGGCGACGTGAGCGGATGCGCCGAGAGCGCCACGCGCGTGCTCGGCGATGACGGCGCGCAGACACGTCGCGAAGTCTCCGCGCGCCAAGACAACGCGGCCCGCCCAGAAGTATTCGGCCACGTAGTATCCTCGGTAGTCGTTCCACGAGAGCGTGACGTGATGGCCGTTGTAGTCGGCGAGCGCTGTAGCGGCGGCGTACGCCGGGCTCCCCTTTGCTGCTGCCGCCCTGTTGTGCGCGTCGATCGGCGAGTACGGACGCACTGGGATATGAAACTCCACCGTCGCGCTGACGCGCAGCGCACCACGAGCCACAACGGCCCGGATCTCGCCATCAGTCGCGCTGTCAACCTCGGCACGGGTCATGATGTTCTGGGAAACGAGCGCTTTGCGGATGTCCATGGTCTATTCATGCCACGTAAGCGCAACTCGCGCAAGCGGAATCGTCACGCCTTGCGCGATGCCATCTCCCGGCGCTCCCGGCAGAGCTCCGGATGGCG
>CAZIWB010000152.1:0-3728 GCA_964542655.1 uncultured Cellvibrionaceae bacterium | reverse complement strand
TGCCGATGACTTCGGTGTCCGTGGTCCACTCGGGAGCCGTCGCGCCAGAGTTCATCCGGTACTTCTGGAACGCCGCGCCCTTGGCAAGCTTCGACAACGTCGTGGTTCCAGAGGCGTAGATGGTATCGCCAGCTGTGTAGCTCGAGATGTTTGTGCCGCCGTCTGCAACGGCAACATCCGCCCCGCCAGGCGCATAGGCGCCCGTGCTGTAGCCTGCGGACTTGATCTGCGCCATCATCTCGCGGATGGCATTGTTGACCGACGACGGCAGCATCACGCCTTCAGCAAGCGAAATGCCGCCGATATCGGTGTTGTTGGTCGCCGTGGTATCCCAGTCGGCTACGCTGCTCTTCGCCATGCCCCTATCTCCTGTACTGGATGCCGGGGGTGCCCCTCGAATTGCCGTCGCCGCCCCCGCCGCCGCCGTAACTGCCGCCGACCGCAGGGGCCCCACTTTGCGTCCCCCCGGCGAACCGCTGGTCCCACGCAGCCACAGAACCTGGAGCAGCGTTAGCCGCTGCATATGCCTGTGATGGCGACATACCCTGCGCTTGCAATTTCTGAACGGCGGTCTGCTGACCTTGGCTCATAGCTGCCGCCTGCCGATTTAGCGCGGCGATCTGCCCTGCGGCATTGGCGAGACCATAGGCGGTTGCCGGATTTGTCGGGGTGTAGACGTTGTTGCCGATGGTCTGTGGCGCGTAGCCGACACGCTGGCCGTTAACGTACTGATAGCCGCCCGCTGTCCCAGTGGCCTTTGCTTGACGCTCAAGGGCGGCCTGTTGTCCCAACTGGTTGGAAAGCTGGTAGCGTTCCGCAGCAGTAAGCTGGCGGGGCGCTCCGGGCGCGGTGTAGCCACCGGCCTGCGGCATCTGAGGCACCTGCGGCGTGTCACCTGCCCAGACTGGCAGCGGCGAACTGCCATCGGCTGGCGGCTGCTGGGGAGGAATAGCCGGGCTCATGACCCCATTGCCGAGCATCGCGCCGCCCATGCCGGGGTTGGCGCCGACTGGCTGCCGGGGGGCGTTGATCGCAGCCATGTCGAGCGATGTAGGGGCGTAGCCGGGCCGGGGGCGGGGCAATTGGACATTTTGGGCGGGAGCAGGCGCGGCCGGCACCTGCGGGATGGTCCAACCTGGACGAATACCACCAGAGGTAGCGAGCTGGATAAGCTGCTGCATCGCCGGAGTGGCGCGGCCATAGTGGCCAGTGTCGGCAAACTGCGACCCGGCCGGCGTGTTTGGCGACATGACTGGCCGGTTGGGGGGCGCGCGGTACGACCCGGCAGGAATGGCCTGCATCGCTGCGAGCTGGGCTGGCGTTGGTCGGTTCGACGCAACAGCGGGTCGCGGGGCGTTCTGTGAAGGAAGGATGCCCCCATATATTTGATCGAGCGTGTAGCCCGGCTGGATCTGTCCGCCAGGCGTCAGCTTGTCGTGCGAGCCCATAACCACAGCGTTCATCTGCTGCAGCTGCTGCGGGGTCCAGTCGGCCATATCGGCACCTCAATGCAAAAAGGCCCATCAAGGGCCTTGTTGTGGTTCGTCTGCGGGATTAGGTGTTGGGGATGCGCGCCGCTCTCGCAGCTTTGCTACTGTTCGCAACCCCAGTGATTGGCGGGGAGTGCGCTTTTTACAATGACCAGGGCCAGTTCGTGAAATGGACCGGGGATTCGATACTCGTGAACCCGCTGTACGTTTCGCCGTTCATCTGTCCACTCAAGGCCATCAAGGATACGGATGCCTTCACGGCTAACTGCGGCACGTGGAGTGCTACTGTTGTCATCGGTTACGCGGACAACCCATACGGCGCTGACGCCATAGTCTGGGACAACGTGTTCTTTCGGCTTAAGTGCGATAAGGACGGAGCCTGATGACCCAGATCGACCTTGAGCCGCGCGAGTACTCAGTCAAAGGCCGCAAAGAACCAATCCTGAACAAGGGTTGGTGGATTACCATGCTGATCTTCTTCGCTGCGGTGATCTTCGGCCAAGTTGCGGTCAAACCCGTTGTGCAGGCCGCGCATTCCTACATGATGGAACTAGGGCGTTAGGTAGTTCCGCCCAAAGGTCTCACCACCAGTCACCAGCGTTGGCGCCACGGCGCGCGGCAGCATTTTCGGCGCGACCTGTGGCAGGTTGGCTGTCGCAATGGCCTTCACTGCACGCTCTGCTGCATTCCGGGTCAGCCTCTCTGCCCCCACGCGAGCTGCGCTGGCCCCCAACGCTGTTGCCGCTGCACCGATTGGGCCGCCTAGACTGAACCCGGCCGTGCCGCCAAGGAAGCCGCCCAGCCCGTTGCCCGACTTGCTGAAGCCGAACTTGCCGGCCAGGTTGAGAAGATTGGCCGGAAGTGTCCCTTTGCCGACGCGCTCAATCTCTGCAATCTCTGCCGCCGAGAACAGCTTTCGGGTCTTCGGGTTCTTCAGCAGGTTGAGGAAGCCGAGACGCAGCCCGTTCTCGAAACCCGACTTCTGGTATTGCGCCTTGGTGATGACTTCCTCGAGCAGCGCCATCTTCTTGGAGCGGTTCCACAGCGAGATGCCTTCCAGCAGATCACCAGCCGCCTGCGTGCCGCCGATCATGTCTGTTGGCTTCGGATTGGTCAGGAGGCCGTCAAGGCCGTCCACGATGTCTTGGGCGAAGGTCTTGGTTCGGTTCTTCTCCGCCGAAAGTGCCACGTCCTGCGCCTTCTGGCGGAGGTTGTGCAGTTCGGAGAGCGTTACCCCGCTGCCCGACTGTTTGCCCTTTTGCGCCAGCTCCGCCATGCGGCGGTAAATCAGCAGGGCCTCACCATCCAGATCCGGGTCGATGCTCTTGCCTCTGGCCTTGCGCACGAGATCCATCGCGAACTGGCCGAACTTCTGCGGCGTGAACGCGGCGCCTGACGCCTTGCTGCTGTTGAACATGTCGGTTGCGGCGGTGCGGAGATCATCCAGCACAGGCGCGTTCTTGACTGCCTTGGCCGTAGAAAAGGACTGAGCCAGCTTGGTTGCTTCGTCCCCCAGCTTAGCGGCGCCCGCTCCGAGCGTGGTCCCGGTTACGCCACCGACGACGCCACCAGCCGCGCCACCGCGCAACCTGTCGACAAACCCGCCGTTTTCCGACGCAGCACCTTGAATAATGCCCGGAAGGATGGAGCCCTTGCCGGCTTCGATGGCCTGCGGGATGATGCCGGCCACCTTGCTCGCTGCCATGTCAGGGCGGCCGGAAAGCAGGGAGCCGCCCACCTCCGCCGCGGCGCCAAGCAGCCCCTGCTGCTCGCGACCGAGTTTCGCCCGCGCTCGCTCCAGTTCGCTAAAGTCCTGAAACCCCTGTCCGAAGTCGAGCCCGTACGGAAGATTGCCCAGCCCACCAGCGAGGCCGGCCAGCTCGTCGGAGAGGCCAAGCGTCGTACCAGCCTTTCCAAGGTCTCCAGCGTTGTATGGCGCGTAGGTTTTGGAGATATCGGTCCACTGCTCCGGCGTTGCCTTCGGGAAGTACTTCTCTCGGACCCGGCCCAATGCAAGGTTGTACGAGTCCTGCGCAGCCGGCCCCTGAACGTTGGCCGAGACTTCGCCGGTTGATCCCTTCGGCTCTACCTTGCCAGAGAGAGGGACAGGCCCGCCACCGCCGATCGACGCAGCGATCTCGTTGACAGTCGCTTCCTGCTGCTGCGGGGAGAGCGACAGAAAGCTGTCGTCTACCTTCACCTTACGGCCGTTGACGGTAAGCGTAGCCATCAGGGTTC
>CAZIWB010000151.1:0-3865 GCA_964542655.1 uncultured Cellvibrionaceae bacterium | reverse complement strand
GCAATAATCTATGTTATCGGTCACGCTGAGCCCAAACAAAAACTCGCCCGCCCCATCCCAGCGCGAGGCTGAGTGGGGCGGGCGGCGAGTGTCTGCTACTGGGTTGTTATGGGGCGCTATGGGGCGCTAAGGGGCCGGGTCTAGACTGCGACGCATGATCTATCGGGGGCGAGCCCGGCGCCAAGAGCGGCTTCGACGCGGGACGCGGCTAGGGGTGCTCGGGGTATTCGTCGTTTTGGCCATGGTCGCCGCGTTCCTCCAAAGCCCGCTGACTGCGTTGATGCCTGGCGCGGGTGCGGTGGGCTACCTCGATGACGCGCTCCTTGGTATTGCGTTCCTCTGCGCCTTAGCGAACCTCCGAACAGCGCCCGGAACGCCTGTTCTTCTAGCGGCGGGGTGGGTTATTCTCATGGCGCTCGCCGCCGCCCAAAGCACCCTGAACAGCGGTGGCACGCTGGTCGTGTTCCGTCAGGTGACCGTGCCTGCCGTCCTCGTCATCGTCGGCATGGCCCTTGCGCAACACCAATGGGACGTGGTGAAGCGACTGGCGATTTGGTTCGGGATCATCAACGTGGGCTACATGATGCTCGAGTTCGTGGGTGTGTACTTGCTGGACCCGACACGACTTGAGACGTTCAACGCTGGTCGCGGTGAAGTGTTCAACGGGCTGCCCTCTTATTACCGCTACTGGGTGGGTGACAGCTTCGGGGGCTTCCTCGACGGCGAAACGCTGGCCCGATTGGGGGGCACATACCTCAACCCGCCAGTAGCAGGGTTGGCCGTCGCGACTGCCTTCGTGTTTCTTTGGCATTCGAAGAGCCTCCCGTGGCGGCGGTTCTGGCTGGTGGCATTGGGCGCTGCAACGGCGCTGACGTTCGCGCGCGGCGGCTGGGTCATCGTCCTCGTGTCTGTGCTGATGCCGCATTTGCTTCGCAAGTGGGGGCGGCTCGGGACGGCGGTCGTGATGATCCCCGCTCTATGGTTCGCCGCGATCACACTGGCCGACTCGGGCAGTAGTGCGCGACATGCGGACGGTCTTGTCGTTGGTCTCGGCCACGCGCTGGACATGCCGTTGGGTGCGGGCTTCGGGCTCGTGGGTAACTATGTGAAGTCGCTGCACATCGCGGAAGCCTCGGAGAGTCTGCTGGGGATCGCGTTCTCCGCTGCTGGCATATGTGCCGTCGCGCTGACCGTCGTGCTCATCGTTCGCCTGTGGAATATCGTCGCGCGCACCCCGCACATTTGGGAAGGGGCGACGGGGCTCGCCATTGTTATCGCGGCCCTGCTGTCCGAGTCCGCTGGCGCGCTCAATGGAACGATGCCGTTGTGGCTGTGTGTCGGCGTCGCATTGTCTATGGCACACCGCCACGCGAAGCGCCCGTCAAGCAGTCTTGACAGCGGTGAGCTTGCTCAAGGATCCGAAGTACGAACCGGACGAAGCGTTCTTCGTGGCCATGCGAACCCTCACAGCCCACAGCGACGAACGCGCGACGGCTACACCGCTAATCGTTGACCGTTCGCGAGCGCCTGTGACGGCATACCCGTCCACCGTCCCAATGTCGGAGTAGGTGCCAATGGTGCCGTCTGGTGCCACGGGGGCCATGGCGACCGTGTAGATGCCTCGCTGGTTGGATGTGTCATGGAAGAGATCTATCGACCAGGTGCCCGCGGCGAAATGTTCCACGAACACAACCTCATCGTTCTGCACACCTGACGAGAGTCGTCGCGTGTTGGCCCATGCGGTTGACGAGTTCTGGATTGTATTGAAGTTCACGTGGGACACCGATGAGGCGAGCGCTTCAAGGTCCATGCGGCGGCGAGCGGGGCGCTCGTCAGCCAATGTGACCGTTGACGCTATGACAATCGCAGTGGCGGCATCGAGTCGGACGGCTGCACCAATTGCTTGCCCGATGCTGGTGCCCTCAAACTCAATACCAATGTCGGTGCCAGCGTTCTCGCGCAACCCCGCCCTGTACGTGCCGTCAACGATGGATGCGTTGTTGGCGCCATCAATGACTAGCACGCCCTGGTCATCGCACTCGATTAACGGGGCGCCTGACACAACAACATCGTCGCCCTCAATCTGGACGCCGACACCGGGCGAGCCGTCTGACAGGTAATGGAGCGCGCGTATGTCCCCACCGATGAGGAGTCCTCCTGTGGCGGTATCAGTGAAGCGCACGCCAATGCCGCGCGTGTTCTGGATGACCGGGTTGACGACACGAGAGCCTGGTGCGCGATGCTTCACTCCGCCATTGCGGCAACCAAACGCTGCCACGCCCGCGAAGGTGATGTCGTAACCCTCGGCGTGGGTGTCCCAAGCCGTGTCCGTGAGTCCGGTCGCAATGCCGGAAACGGTGATATGTGCGGGGATGCCCGTGCCGCTCGTTCCGCCGTTGGTGGTGAACGCGTGCCGCCCCTCGCTCTGCTCGACGTAGACCCGGCCGCCGCGCGTCGGCCCGAACGCTTCCACGCCGTATCCGAAGTTCCCCTCAGCTTCGTCGTCATGTGACCCACGCACGTAGGCCGTGACATCGGGATCGATGCACGCGGAGATGGTGACACCCGGGCCACCCGCCTCCGAGATACGCACGTTGAGTACGGGAGCGAGGCAGGCCGTGAGGCGCACCGCGGGCTCCGTGAGGGTAGCGCCGATGGTGTTGACAATCTCCCCTTCGCCGGTGATCTTGACGCCCGTGGCCAGTGAGAAGACAACAACACTGTCCAAGCCCGCGCCGGAGTAGGTGAAGTCGATTAGCGCCTCGGTTCGGAACTGGGTGGTGCCGTCGATCTGGATGACACGGTGGATCTCGCCCATCTTTGTTGCTTTCGGGCCGGGCCACGTGGCGGTGGCGCGCAGAAATACGTAGTCACCCACGTTCATGCCCACCGTGTTCGCTTCAACAATGGTGTCGCCCGGCGAGACATCTTCCTGGATGGCGCGCGAGGTGCCCGAGCCGCCACCGCTGATCTCGAACGCGGGGTCGTTCGTGGTGATGAGGAGCCGCGCGCCAGACTCAAGAACAACGTTGCACGTGTCTCCCGTGATGGACCCGTCCAGCGTGTAGTCGCCAGCACGCAACGTGACGGGGAGGCCACCTGACGCATCAACGGCAGCCTGAATCATGGCGGTCGCGGATCCCGATTCGGGCGCCGTGAGGTGCATCCCAAAGGTGCTGTTTAGTGACCCCGCGGACAGGTTGGCGGGGAGCTGGGCCTCGGGGACGCGGCCGTCCGTGAGGTCGGCTTTGTCTGCGAGTGCTTCGGTCACCGGCTCCGCGTACGTCTCGTCCAACCAGTCACGCGTCACACCCGTGATCTCGCCAGTGCTCTTGTCTACCCAAACGGCGCGCTCGTCACCCGTGGCCATGTGTATCTCCTGTATCAGTCAACGTGCTGGTCTATTTGGTCGTCTGGTTCGTCATCTGTCGGCATGCACTTCGGGCCACACGTGCCCTCGCATCCTTCGCAGGCGCCGTACTGCTGGGCGGGCATCACTCACCGGCTGGGGTGGGGTCACCAATGTCATCGGCGTTCCAGGTGCCCGCGGAGTCGGTGACAAAGTTGCCCTCGGGGAGGTACGTGTCGGGCACGTCGGCGTAGTCCACGTAGTCATTGTCGTGTGACGCGGTGTCCGTGTTCGCCGACGCAAGGGTCGAGCCAGCGGACGTGAGCAGGGAGAGAACGAACTGCTCCCAGTTGCCCTCCGACGCTTGCCACAGGCTGTAGATGAATAGCCCGGTGGCGATGGTGATGTAGATGATCTTGCGGTACTTGGCGGGGATCTGAGTCAACAGTTGCATGGTCATGCTCCTTAGCGGTAGAAAACGGTGTCGGCCTTGAGGCCGCGTTGGATGTCCACGTG
>CAZIWB010000150.1:0-3998 GCA_964542655.1 uncultured Cellvibrionaceae bacterium | reverse complement strand
GCGATCTGCGCCGATCTGCGCCGGGTGATCCATCTCGACGCAAAGCGGTCGCTGACGGACGTGCTGGGACAGGCCATAGCCGGCGAGTTGCAGTTCTGGCGCGTTACGGAGCCCAGCGAGGCTTACGTCGCCACTCAGGTGACGCGGGACAGCGCCACGAGCAGACGGACGTTCTGGATCATCTACGCGGGCGGGTTGGGCGGCGGCATCAAGCGGATGCGCGGCAGCATGGATCTGCTGATGTGGCAGGCAAGGAAAGAGCACTGCGCCTCGGTACGGTTTCAAGGGCGCGACTGGCGCAAGGTATTCCCGGATTTCAACGCGTCGTTCTCGGACGGCGTGTGGCATTACAGAAAGGCGACCTGACATGGGTGGCGGCGACGATCCTGCGACAAAGCGCGGCAAGCAGTTGGGCAACCAGCTCAGCAACTGGATCAATACCAAGGCTCCGGCGCCAAGCGCTGGCACGCAGCAGGGTATTGCAAGCCTGCTGTCGGGCGCAAACCCGGCTGGGTACTCTCAGGGCATCAACGGGGCGATCTCGTCGTTTGCGGATACCGCGGCGGGCAAGAACATCGGCGTTGAGGCGCCTGGCTACCGTGCAGTGCGGGACAATCTGCGCTCCGACATCATGGGCGACGTCAATGCCTCGATCGGCGGCTCTGGCCGGTACGGCTCCAACATCCACACCGACACGCTGACCGACAGCCTTGCCTCAAACCTCGGGGCGCTGGACATGGCGCAGTACAATGCGGGGCAGGATCGTCAGGTTCAGGCGGCAGGGATGCTGCCGGGGCTGCAGCAGGCGGCACAGCAGCCGGGTCTGACCCAGTTGCTGGCAGGCGGCGTGCAGGACACGGCGAACAACGCCGACTTCAACCGCTTCCTGCAGTTGCTACAGGCGAACAATTCCACCTCGGAAACGCCGGGCATGGAGCAGGAAGCCCCGTGGTGGCAGACGCTCGCCGGCACTGCGCTGTCGCTGCTCTAGGAGACGATCATGGGCCTGTTCGACCTCATTCCGCCCGACAACAAGCTCGGCCAGCTTCTTATGGGCGTTCGCCAGCCGCTCAACGATATCGGCGTGGGGCTGACTCGCGGCAAGACTTGGCAGAAGGGACTCCGCGAGGCATCGAAGTACACCGAAGAGCAGGCTCCGCTTCGTGCCGAACAGGCGCAGTTGCAGTTGAAGGCGCAGAACGACGCGAACGCGCGCAACAGCACGGTTGCCTATCTCCGGGCTCAGCCGGGCGGGGCGCAGTTCGCGGACGCCATCGAGAGCGGTGCCATTGATGGCAGTACGGCGTTCAAGTCGTGGCTCGAAGCATCGAAGGGGCCCGACCCGACAGCGAACATGCGCGACTATGAGTTTGCACAGGCCAACCCCGGCTATGCCGAGTTCCTGAACCCGTCAGGCGCGGGTGGCGGTGATCAGCCGGCCAGCGTCAAGGAATACCAGTTCGCCAAGAGTCAGGGCTACACCAAGGACTTTCAGACCTTCATCCAGGAGAAGGGGCGCAACGCCGGTACGCCTCCCGCGACGATCGCGAAGGAAATCTTCGAAGCCGATGAAGGCGCGCAGGCTGGGCAGAACGTGATCACTGCCCTAGACCAGGCGCTCAAAATCAACACGACCGCATGGGATGGCCCGGCTGCCGATATCCTCAGTTCGACCACTGCACTGCTCGGCAAGAAGGACGACCCAACCACGCAGGCGGCGGTTCAGACGCAGGAGCTGAAGAACCTCGTTACGGCCAATGCGCTCGAGAGCCTGAAGGCGACTTTCGGCGCCGCGCCGACTGAGGGTGAGCGCAAGATCCTCCTCGAGGTGCAAGGATCGATCAATCAGCCGCGCGCCGTGCGAGAGGCGATCTTCAAGCGTGCAAAAGCCGCTGCGGAGCGCCGTCTGAAGTTCAATCAGGAACGCGGCAGTTCGCTTCGAGGCGGCAGTTACTTTGATCCCGGCTATAGCCCGGTTGGCGGTGCCGCTGGCGGCTCGGACGATATCGACGCACTGCTGACGGGGCTTGGCATCTGATGGCTGAAGTAACGCTCGACCGCTTGGCTGCTGGCATCCGCGCCGCTAACGCCAAGGGCGACATTGAGACGGTCAAAAAACTCGGCGTCGCCTACCGGCAGATGCAGGGCCAGTCTGACACGCCTGCCGTTCCTCCGCCAGATCTGAAGCCCGGTTCGCCGGAGTATGCGATCTGGGCGCGCGACCAGGCTCTGGCCGGAAAGAAACTGCCACAAGTAAGTGCCACGCCACCTGCCCCGGAGTTCACTGGCCCCAATCAGGATCTCATGTCGAAGGCGTTCACTTGGGGCGGCTCGCATCTTGAGGGCACGCCGGTTATCGGCCCCACGCTGATCGATCTGGCCAAGAAGGGCCGCGCCGCCATCCAGGGCATGACGCCCGAAGAGGTGGACAAGGAATTCGCTGCCGCCAAGGAGGCAAACCCGACCACGGCAGCGGTCGGGAACGTGACCGGCGCCGTGCTGCCCATGCTGGCGCTCAGCACTGTACCGGGGGCGGATAGGCTGCTTGGCGCGGTTGGCTCGACCGGGGCGCGGATTGCCACTGGCGCCACATCGGGCGGCGTGCTCTCCGCTGCCGACACTGCCGCGCGGGGCGGGGACGCTGGAGACATCATGACATCCGGCGGCATCGGCGCAGCGGTAGGCGGGGCAATCCCGCTTGTCGGTGCCGGAGTTCGCCGGCTTATGACCCCGGTGCCGGCCTCGGCAGCAAAGACCGCGTCGGCGGATGTGCTGGCACGCGAAGGCGTCGACCTCACGGCAGGCCAGCGCACCGGCAACCAAAACCTCATGTTCCGTGAGGCTGAGCTTGGTGGCAGGGCAGCGCAGGACTTTGGCGAGCGCCAGGCAGATCAGTTCACCTCGGCTACGCTTTCGCGGATCGGCGTCAATGCGCCACGCGCCACCCATGATGTGATCGCGACGGCCGCCGACGATATCGGCCGCACCTTCGATGACACGGCGGCGCGCAACTTCATCCAGCCTGACCAGCGGATGGCGACAGACATTCGGTCGGCTTGGCAGCGTTTCGAGGGCAGCACAAACCCCTCAACCCGTCCCCCGGTGATCCAGCGCATCATCACCGATATCTATGGCAAGGGAAACGGCCAGCGGATGACGGGCGAGTGGTACAAGTCCACCCGCTCTGAGCTGGGCAGGCTGAGCAAGAGCCAGAACCCCGAATTGGCGGAAGCCGCGCGGGATCTGCAGCACGCTCTCGATGACGCCATGGAGCGCACGATCCAGCAGTACAATCCCGCCGACCTCGGCGCATGGCAGGAAGTGCGCCGCCTCTATCGCAACCTGCTGGTGATCGAGGACGCGGCCACGCGGGCTGGGGCGGACTCCGCAGAAGGCATCATCACGCCGCAAGCTCTGCGCTCGGCAGCCATTCGGCACAACAAGCGTGCTTATGCCCGCGGCCAGAACGATTTCACGGAACTGGCTGACGCTGGCGTCTCGAGCATGCCGAAGTTGCCAAACTCGGGGACGCCGGGCCGCCTCGGTGCGCGCATGCTGCTGCCCGCTGGCTCGGTCGCTGGTGCCGCCATTGGCAATCAGGTCATGCCGGGCCTGACTGGCACAGTCGCCGGCGGGGCGCTTGGCGCCATGCTGCCTTGGGCGCTTGGCAGGGCGGCGCTGTCCGGTCCGGGCCGCGCGTACCTCGGCAACCAAGTAGCTGCTGGGGCCGGAAGGGCGCTAGTGCCGCCATCTGTACCCGCCCTGCTTACTACGCGGGATTAATCGCGGCCTAACCAAAGAATGAATTGGGCGCCCCCAATTAGGCCGGCAGTCACGGTGCCGACGAACAGCTCCTCTGGCGACACTTCATGCCGGTGGAGGAATACCCACGTGAGAGCACCGACACTCAGGAAGAACAGCACCATCGGGAGCTTGGTATCCTGAGGGTGGCTCCACGGCAGTTTCCATCGCCAGCCCTTCGGCTTCCGCTCTGAATA
>CAZIWB010000149.1:0-4170 GCA_964542655.1 uncultured Cellvibrionaceae bacterium | reverse complement strand
ACATGCCTTCGAAGTTCCGACCAGCCGCAAAAGCAAACTGCTGCGGGCTGATAAGCGCTTCGGCGACCTGCTGACGACCCGGCTGCATCTGTGGCTGCATGTCGGGCTGCGGCTGCCTACGGCGGGGATCAAACCTGTCGATCGGGTTCATGATAGGACGATACATCATGCGGCCTCCTTCTTCCCGATGCCGAACAGACGGCCATAATGAACCCGCTTGACGCCGTCCTTGCCGGTCATCACCGCGTCGGGACGCTTCTGTTCAACTTCCTGCGCCATCACGCCAACGTGGCGCTCGCCATCGTCAAACTTGCCCTTGTAGTCGTACTCATAGACATTGTGGCCGTTTACCTTGAAGTCGAGCGGCTCGATGTTTTCCTTGACCCGCTCGTCCGACGCCATGATGAGCGATGAACCGAGCCCGAAGAGGCCACCAAGCATGCCCTGCTGCTGTTGCTGCTGGAGTTGGTAGCGGTTGAACTTCTGGTCATAGTTGGCATTGATGAGCCCGGCTGTATCCGTCGTCGGGATCGTCGGCATCTGGGCGCCCATGAAGTTCGGCTGGGACACCTGCCCGCCCGACATCAGCGCCGTGATCTCGTTGATCGGCTGATTGCGCTTGGTGAGCGCCGTCTGCATGCCGGTGTTGTAGCTGTCCAGCATGAACTTGTTGCGTGAATCCCCGGAGCCAGCCGTGAAGTTCTGCATCTCACGGTCGTAGGCTTCGGAGCCTTCCTTGATGCCCTGGTTGGCAAGGCGGGTGCGTAGGCTTTCGCTGGCCTGCGCTTCCTTCGGGCTGTTCAGCTTGTCGTATAGACCGCCGGCCCATTCCTCATGTTCGCCGCTGTTGTAGTCGAACGGCTTGGCCATATACTCGTTGAGAAAGCCGCTCTGGTCGTTGGCCAGTGTGGACAGGTTGAGGCTTGCGCCGTCCTGCTGTGCCTTGATGGCCTGCTGTTCCGGGGAAAGCCGGGTGCGGCGGGTGAAGGTCGGGATATCGTATTTCTTGTGCGTGTACGGGTCACGATAGCTATAGGTGCCCGTCTGCTTGACGCGCGTTGAACCATCCGGGCCAAATTCCGAGACGTTGCCCATCATCGCATTGGCAACAGCGGTGCCGATGTTCGTGGACGTGGACGCCGACGCAGTGTCCTGAGGATCTGGCGGCTTTGGGGCCGATGCTTTACCCACGGTTGTACCTCGCGAAGTTATTCGTCTCCCAGACCTCTCGGGTCGTGATGTAGACGTTCTCTGCCTTGTCGCGGCCTCTGAGACGGGGAATGCGGTAACGCTTGGCGCCGAACGCCTTCAGCATCCGATGTTGTGCTTTGTCTTCATCGGGAACTCGCTGGACGACAGCCTGACACCCACAATCCTTGAAGGGGTAGCCGTACATGGCCTTGAGCACTGAACGGGTTAGCCAGCCGTTGATCCATGCCGCGCCTGATATCTCGATAACCTCGGCATCCGGATCATAATTGTGGTAGACGAGCCCAGCAGCCAGATCGCCGCCGAGAGTGATAGCGATGCAATGGCAATTGCCGAAATCACGGCCCCTGCCCGGCCAGATGCGATCAGCGACAAGCAAGGATAGTCGTTTGGTATCCACACCCTCGGTAAAGGCCCATTCGAACCTACGCAAAGACAGCGCCAGCCTCATAAACGGCGTCCGAAACGATAAGCTTGAGATCAGGGAAGGCAGTAAAGCCGCATGTCACCTGGACTTGCTGGGAAATCGCGAACCCCGTCTTGCCGATCGATGCCCATTCGGTTTTGATCGTGGTGGAGCCTTCCGAATCCCAGCGCGCCTGATCCCACCTCGCCTGATCCCAGCGGGCGCCGGTAATGATGTCCGGGCCTGAATCCGGTGCGGGCGGGAGATCGATCTGGTAATTTACCGATGCCGACACCTGCACGATGGCGTCAAACGATGTTTCGACCGTCGTCCGCATCGAATGGATTGTTTTCACCGCGCCGGGCGCCTTCATGTGATCCGGGAGCGCGACATAGGTGCATGTATACGGCAGGCCGTCGTCAGAGCCGCCGCTTTCCATGCGATAGACCTTGCCGTCATTGGAGGCAAAGAAGCCGTTATCATCGAACAATGCCATGCATTGCGTGTTCCAGCCGGTGAACTTCGTCCATGCACCTGTCTCGATGTTGCAGACAAGGCAGTAATAATTCCGGGCCGAAGTGCCGGGAAACGAGACAATCATCATGTTGCGGGAGGGCCACTTGAGCAACTCCCACGGTCCACCGGAGCGGCCTTGGACTTCCTTCTTCCATTCCGGCTCGATTGCTTGCGAAACAGCAGCGAGAGAGAGGGCCGCTTCATCCTTGTTGACCGCAGCCGAAAGCGGGACAAGCCCGTCCTCTGTCGCGATGAGCGGGTCACCGCCCGCATAGGTCAGGGCTTTCGGACCCATTGGGGGTGTGACCTTATAGACGCCGACCTTGCTCCATTCGGCCGCATCGCCGGGATTGGTGCCTTGATAAACAGCCACTTCGCCAGTTGTGGTGATGACGAACCATTTATCGTCCAGGCCATCGCCGGCATCAAGCGACCATTTACCGCCCATTACGAGTGAACCGCCTTCCTGGAAGATGCCAGCGAGGCTGAAAGAGGTCATCGCGCCGTTGATGCTATCAACCGGCAGATACCAGACCTTGAGCGAGTTCTTTTCGATGTACCAGAGCCGCGAACCGTAGGACCACACGAACGACAGCTTCGTGGCATCCAATCCGCTGCCGGTGAAGGCATGAGCCTCCCATGCCGTTCCATCGAATTTCTGCGGGATGTCCGTGCCATTCACAGCAGAGAGAAAATCTCCTCCAACGTTGCCAAACATCGCGGTGGAGTAATACCCCGAGGTTTGACCCGTGACTGCCTCTGGACGCAGATCGCCGAGCAGATAGGCGCCTGTATCGGGATTGGTCAGATACGCGCCAGTGAGCGGATTGGTGAGGATGTAATAGGCTGAAACCACTGTGCCAGCATCGCCGACAGTCGTGATATCGAGGATATCAGTCTCCGTTGCGGCGAAGAACCTTTCCAGCGTGCCAGAGCGGTAGACAAACATGCTATAAACCGGATCGCCACCGTTGACGGTCGCGTAGAGCCGTGAGCCGCCGCGAAGTCGGATCGAGTTTTGCAGCGGAAACCAGTTCTCAAGCAGATAAGCCCCTCCCGGCTTTCCATTGGCCAAAGGTTCATTTGCAATCCAGCCTCGTACGGCCGGGACAATAGGGTAGGACCGCGATTGTGCCTGACGCTGGACTGCCCTGCGGTTGACGGCTGCCCTCATGGTACGATTGCCTGTGGGTAGGCAACGCGCACGTCACGCGGCATGCGGATAGAGCCGACACGGATCATGCGGGAGCCCTTGTCTCGCACGATTTCCCGTGCGAGTGTCGTCTCGTAGGTGACCATATCCTCATCGTAGGCCAAGCCCTTGTTGGCCCGCCATTGCCAGATCATGCCGAGTTTCAGCATGCGCTCATCAAGCCGGAACGTGTCATCATCAGCCGTGAAGGCCAATTTGAACGAGCCGCCTACATCTGCAATGATATCGTTCGTTTGATAGAAGAACTTGGCCGTGATACCCGTAGAGAGAGCGGGCTTGATGTGCATCTGCCCGCCGTAGATCGTCCATGCATTGACCACGAAATCAAACGACTGGATATCCATCTCCAGCCACCTGTCCAGATCGGTGATCGGGGACAAAGCTGTTTCGAGTGACGATGACCAGACCTGCGCCTTGACCAGCATACGATCATAGTTCGTCGGCAGGTTAAAGTCTTCGGTCGTGTCGTCGCCGGTCAGCGTGTGGATGGCTGAAAATGTCTGCCATTCATGGCCGCTTGCAATTCGCGCCGCCATCTCGTTCGCAAGAGCCAGAAGCTCTACGTGCTCGCGTGTGGTGCTGGAGGTTATGGAGGCCGGCACCGCTACAGCGACGACCTTTGCAACCTCCTGGCAAACGGACAAAATAGTCATCAGGCAGCCTTGTCGCGTTCGAGCTTGGCGTTCCATTCATCAGCGAGCCGGACGAGCTTGGGACGGCCGGTGCTGTGGTGCGGCTTCGGAGCACCCTGCTCTTCAAGCCAGAGCTTGATCGTGTCGCCGTCCCAATCGCCGAACGGTGACTTGGAGATGTCGTATTCCGGCTC
>CAZIWB010000148.1:0-4251 GCA_964542655.1 uncultured Cellvibrionaceae bacterium | reverse complement strand
GGGGGCCCGCACCCCGAGCCCCCAGGATCGCGGCGGGTCGCTCTCCCTCGCCGCTCCCGCCCGCTGGCGACTGGCTGCCGCCGTCGGAGACGCCGGGTACGATCGTTTGAGCTCCAACAATTCTGAGCCCGGTCAGGGCTGCGTGTTCGCAGTCACGCCCATGTCACGCTCCGCGCAGGACACGATCTGAATGAAAACGCGCATTTGCGGAGCCATGGACGTGTGACGGATGAACGTCCGCGATGGCGGACGCTCGTGACCCTGGCCCAATCTTCTACGCGCTGCTAAGATGCAGCAATGCGAACACATGAAGCCTTCGGCCCCCTCCTCCGCCGGCTCCGCTTGGACGCCGGCAAGACCCTGGACGACATCGCGACCGCGCTTGACCTGTCCGTTCCCTACCTCTCTGAGGTCGAGCGCGGGCTGCGCGCGCCGCTCACCGTGGACCGCATCGGGCACGTGGCCTCCATCCTCGACACCGAGCCGGGTGCGCTCCACAAGGCCGCCGCGGTCACGCGCGGCGCCTTCTCGCTGCCAGCGGGCCCGTCGCCGCTTCATGTCGACGTCGCCGCGCTGCTGGTCGAGGCGTGGACATCGCTGAGCACGTGCGATCTGCGCGAGATCGAGGCGCGCTGCGAGGCGGCTATGAAGGCGGGCTCCCGATGAGCACCGGAAGCCCGCCCAACGTGGGAGCGCCGCGCGAAGTGCGTTTCAGCCAGATCTTGGCGGCGCCGTTTGCCACCGACGCCGGCGCTTCCTACAGCCTGATCGGCCTCACGCCCGACGGGCGTGTGTTCCGGTACGATCCGAAGTGCGAAGGCTGGATCCCGTGGCCGATGTCGATCGCTGGATGCCGCGAGCAGCACGAGGGAAGACGATGACCGCGCCGAAGCATGGCCATGTCAAGGAGTGCGCGCACTGCGGGGAGGCGTTCCACATGGATCCTGGCCTTCCGTCCGCGAAGATCTCATGGTGCAGCCCGGAGTGCTCCGACGCGTGGTTCGCGACGCGCCCGGAGGAGGCCGCAAAGTGGACCGCCGTGGGCGACCTGAACCCGCTACAGCGAGCGGAACTGGATGCGATCCTCGGCCTCGGGGCGAAAGCGTGACCGCGCCGGAGCGTGACCAGGGCGTGACCGTTCCTGAGGCTCGCCCGGGCGAGCTCTTCATGTCCTACATGCGCGGGTGGTTCGCGGGCGCTGGTCGGAAGGCCATCGATCCGAAGTTCGCCGAGCACAAGACGCGACCAGACATCAAAGCGGAGTACGAGCGCGGGTACAGCGAGGGGCAGGCCGCCGGGCGCGCGGCGAGCGCGGCGGCGTCCGCGCGCCTCGGCTACACGCCCAGCGTGCTGCGCGTTCAGGGAAGCGAGGAAGAGCGATGAGCGATGACTGCTGGATCTGCAACCCGCCCGACCCGGGGCCCTGCATCATCCACGGAGAGCCTGAGACGGCCACCAAGTGCCGTCTCTGCATGCGGGAGACGTTCGCGAAGTGGTTGGCCTGGATCGGGACGCAGCGGATCTGCGACGGTTCCGGTATGCGCGACGCAGCGCGGGCGCTCACATGCCCGGGCTGCGCTGTGTGCTGCACCAGCGAGACGACCTGCCCGGCGTTCTGGGACGACAGCAGCGCCACCGGGTGCGTGTTCTGCGGCGGCGGACCGGGCACGCACCGCAGGCTCCCCGAGCTTCCGCCGGCGGAGCCTATCCTCGGCGGCTTCCGCGTGGTCGGCTTCGCGGTGGACGACGGGAGCTACGAGCCTTCGCCGGAGGCGCGCCTCATCCTGAGGGACCCTCGATGATCGAGGCCGCGCCTGGCAACGACGGGAAGGTGCGCCGGGAGGCCTACGTGCGCTCTGCCATCCTGAGCGGCGTCATGGACCTGTCGCCACTGGACCTAGCCGTGCAGGAGACCGGGATCGCCTGCTACGTGGCAACGATCGCTGCGGGCGCCGCGACGCCCGAGATCGTTGCAGCGGTGCAGCACAGGGCCCTGGACGCCCTGCCCATGTGGCTCGTGGTGGATGTGGGTGTGGCACCGGGCGGGACGGAGTAGCGCTCGCCCGCGCGCCGCGGTAGCACGAGGAATGCCCCTCTCGTTCCGCGCGCTCGCCTTGGGCGCGCTGCTCTTCCTCATCTCCGGCTGCGCCGGCAGGCTGGACGACGCCATCGGCGTGGTCAACGGCTCCCGCGAGTTCCTGGCGCAGGCGAACGGCGCTCTTGCCGCCGCGCACCGCTCGACCCGAGATGCCGCCGTCGAGGCCGCGCCCGACGAGCCGGCGGCCCGCAAGGCGCTCGCCGCGGTCCACGGACGCTTCCTGCTGGCCTGGCAGGCGTACGAGGCCGCGAGCTTCGCCTGGCTGGGCGCCGCCGCGTCGGTCAGGGCCGCGCAGGCCATCGAGGTCGCAGGCGGCGACTACGAGCCCCGCGACGTCAGCCTCGCGCTCCTGGAGCTCGGCGCCGCATACGAGGCGTTCCGCCGGGCGGCGCTGTCGCTCCGCGTGCAGGCGCCGGTGCTGCCATGAGCCAGCGCAGCGACCGGAACGACGTCCAGATCGCGCTTGACATCCTCGGCGATTCCGTGCTTCTCGGCCTCGCCGTGGCCGAGGGGGTGCGCCGGGTCATCGAAGCGGCGCGCCCGGATCTGCGTCTCGCCGACCCTCCGCCCGAGGGGCAGCGCGCGGCGATCGAGGCTGAGGACGAGACGGTGTTGCGCCGACGGTTCGGCGGAGGAGGCGGCGAGCGATGAGCCAGATCTTGCGACAAGGCGATCGGGGTGAGGAAGTTACGGCATGGTGCGCGCGCCTCCGGGAGCTCGGCCACGACCCCGGACCGGATACGGGCGAGTTCGGCGAAGCGGTCGACAAGGCGACCCGGGCGTTCCAGGCAGCACGGCGAATCAAGGTCGATGGCATCGTGGGACCTGTGACGCGCGCGGCGGCGCAGACGGTGAACCGGGAGGCGCCGCGGGTCGAAACGCCGCTCACGGAAGCCGAGCTCCGGAAGGCGCTGGAAGACGGGCACCGCATCGCCTTCGGCTCCGATCCGACGCCGCAGCGGCTCGCGTGCGCGTGGGCGCAGTGCGCTCTTGAGCACGCGCGCGGCAAGGCCATCTACTGCAACAACATCGGCAACGTGACCGGGTTCGATCCGTGGCCAGGCAAGTTCTACTCGATGCGCTGTCAGGAGCGCGTGCAGAAAGACCCCGACGTCTGGAAGACCATCGAGATGCGCTTCCGCGCGCACTCGTCGCCGGCCGAAGGGGCGGCCGATTACTGGCGGGTCATCAAGCGGAACTACTCGGCCGCGCTGCCCATGTTCGACGCGGGCGACCCGGCTGGCGCCGCTCGGAAGCTCGGCGCCATGGGGTACTACACCGCTCACGTCGACAGGTACGCGGCGGGGATGGCGAGCCTCTACCGCGACGCCGGGAAGCTCGGCTAGAGCGCGGGCGCGACGGCCAGCGCTTCCCACGTCGCATCGGTGCCCACGCCTGCGGGGAGCGCACGCAGGACCGCGAGCAGCGCGAACGGCTCGTGCGTCTCCTCGGTCACAGCGTCGGCGAGATGAACGGTCCCGTCCGCCTCGTCCGGCCACACCGACACGTCCGCGCCCACGCGGTCGACCTCATCGAAGATCGAGCGAGATAGCGCGTGCAGCACCTCGGGATCGTCCGGGCGCGGCTCGTCGCTGTCGTCGTCGGCGTCCGCCTGCCCCTCGGCAAAGGCGATGTCGAGCGGGTCGTCGCTCTCGAGCGCCCGCAGGGACGTGGCGACCCCGCGTGCAAGATCGCGCACGCGCGCGGTCAAGCCGGACAGGTACATGTCGCGGCGGGTGAGACGGGATGACGTCGGGCTCTGCTGCTGTTCCATGTGAGACCTCCGACGCCGAAAGCCAGCTATCCACGCGGATAGCTGGCCATGGTCGGGGCGGCGACAGCTCAGAGCGGACGGACGCGGTACTCTGCGTTCCAATCCGATCCCACCGCGCGCAGGTTCTTGATGATCTCTGCGCCTTCCTCCGGCGATGAGACCTCGATGCCGTCGATCTCGTCCGGTCGACTCGAAAGACCGTCGCTGTGCCACGGCCCGGCGGGCTGGTACTCGTCGTCGCCGTCAACCTCGGCCGCCCTCGTCTCGATCACGTATTTCATGCCCAGATCATGAACCGTGAACGCAACTTGCGCAAGCGGAATAGTCACGCCTTGCGCGATGCCATCTCCCGGCGCTCCCGGCAGAGCTCCGGATGGCG
>CAZIWB010000147.1:0-4554 GCA_964542655.1 uncultured Cellvibrionaceae bacterium | reverse complement strand
CGCGACCGGCGCGGGCGCTGGGCTCCGATCTATCTCCGGCAGATCATCCCGGAGCCGGGCCGACCGCTCGACCTGCGCAACCTGCTCGTTCCCGTCGCGCGCGAGCTCCGCGCGCTCGGGTGCTCGTCGTGGGCGACGGACGGGTGGGCTGCGCACGACGTGCTCCATGCCGGCGCAGACGGCGGCATCGCGACCGTGCAAGCGACGTCGGATCTGCCGGAGCAATGGCGGCACGTGCTCGCGATCTGCGCTCGTGACCAGCACGCGCTAGGCTCGTCGCGGCGCGTGTCGAGCGAGGACCTTGACGCGCTCGCGGAACAGCTCGGCCTCGTTCACGAGGTGTTCGCGAACGGGCGCAAGACGATCAAGATCCACGAGGTCGGGCGCCTCCACGGCGACCTTGCGAGCGCCTACGCCCGCGCGTTCTGGCACGCCCGCGCGGCTGACCAGGATCGACAGCGCGGCCACGTCGGCTCGCGGCCTCGGGGCCGGTCGGAGTACGCGGGCGAGATCTCTCCGATCCGCTCGACGTAACTTTGGCCTTGACTTTGCCCGAGGCATATTGCCACGCTGTAGACACTTGCCGCGCGCCGGGCTTCGGGACTCCCCGATTAGACCCCCGGCGCGCGGCTGGTCGTGTCCAGAAAAACCACGTCCGCCGCCGCGCCGCCGAGGGCAGTAGCCGCCCGCCCGTCCAAGGGTGAGGCGCCGCTTTCCTTTGCTGACGAGTACAGGGCGCGAACCGGGTTTCCCCCTTACGACAAATTCCTCGCCGCCGTAGAGGCGACGCGAGAACTGCCTAGCCTCTACGGCGTCGCCGTCTCGGTCGCCGAGCGAAAGAAGGCGAGCGAGGAGGCCCGCGCGGGGTTCCTCCAGCGCGCCGCGGCGCTCACGCGCGAGGCCTGCACGGAATGGGGCGACGCCTTCGGCGTCCTCGCCAGCGTCACGGAATCGCTGTCCGGACTTCCGCAGGTGTGGCAGGGGCCCGAATACCTCGTCGAGGCTCTCAAGGGTTCGCCGCAGCAGCCTGGACTCGCCGACGTCGTCGTTCCGGAGACGGAGCGGGACGCCATCATCAAGACGGGCATCACGCTCGGGGTGGGCCTAGGGCGGCTATCGCGCGTCGAGGTCGGCGGTCACGTCCTGCGCGCCCTCAAACACTGGGATTCCGAGCACCTCAAGTACGAGTGGTCCTCTGATACGTGGTACGTGCGCACGAGCCGCGGCCCGGAGTGGATCGCCGCCGAGGATGGCGAGTGGGTTCTGTACACGCCATATGGCGGCACCTACCCATGGAACCGGGCCCCCTGGCGCGCGATAACGCTGGCCTACACGCTCGCGCGTGACGCGTGGTTCCAGCGTGCGCGGTACGGGCAGGTTATCGCGCCGACGCGCGTAGGGACGACGTCTGAAGGCTCTAGCGAGACGCAACGGCAGGTGTTCGCGACTCTGCTGGAGCAAGCCGTTTTCGACAACTGGCTCGTCCTGCGCCCTGGAGAAGGCTACGAAGTCAAGGGCGTGTCTGGCGGCGATAGAACGCTCGAGGTCTTCGCTCAAGCGGACGACTGGGCTCGCCGCACCATGATCACCGCGATCAAGGGCGAGACCGTCACGACCGACGGTAGCCCTGGATTCTCCTCGGGCAACACGCAAGAGCGGATGTCGCGCGCGAAGCTCGCCTATTACGGGCGCTCGTGGTCGCGGTGCGAATCCAAAATCTTCGCTTTCTTCGCCCAGGACTTCGACGGCGAGAAAGCGTACATCGCGCGCACGTACGACACGCGAACGCCGGGCGACGCGGCGGGGCAGATCGACGCGATTGACAAGCTCGGCAAGTCCATCGCCTCTATCACCGCCGGCGCGAAAGACGCCGGGCTGAGGCCGACGCAGAAGTCTATACAGGCGCTTGCGGCGAGCGTCGGAATCGAGCTTGAGGCACTGCCTGTGTCGGCGGCGCCGGCCACCAAGATCGACTTCGCTCCTACCGACATCGCGAAGATGGTCACGAAGGACGAGGGGCGCGCGAGCCTCGGGCTGTCCGCCCTACCCGAGGGCAGGGGCGCGCGGTTCATTGCCGACGAGTCGGAAGAGGCGGCCGCGACAGCGGCGCAGCAACAGACTAGCGAGGAGGTCGACAATGGCGTTCCTGGATGACGCATGCGCCGCCGTCAAGCGGTGGATGTCCCTTCTCGGCATCACCGATCGAGTCAAGGTGGAGCTGCGGAAGCTCGACGCGAACGTCAACGCGCTCACGTGGACCAACCCGGACTACCTTGAAGCGTTGATCGCATTCAATGACCCGGCCGTGTGCGGGCCATACGATATCGAGGAGGTCGCCGCGCACGAGGTGTTTCATCTTCCGTTTGCGGACTTCAAGACGCAGCCAGGGAGTAGAGAGAGGAGCACCGAAGAGCGCGCGGTGGAGAGGTTCTCTCGTGCGTTCGTCGCCCTATGGCGCGGCACTCCCGCGTATGCCCGCGTATCTTTGGCGCCCACCCTTCGGGCGATCATTGCCAGTTCACCGCGTGCGCGGCATCGGATCGCCGCGAAGAGGAGAGAGGGTATGGAGCAGTTGATGGATCTGTTGATGAAGGCGGGCGCCGCGAGCGAGCGCGAGGACGTGCCCGAGGACGTGCGCGCCCTGCTTCGCGAGCTCGCCGCGGCGGCTGTCACCGGGGAGGCCCCCGCGAGCGGCGAGGGCGGCGACGCGCCGGCGGCTGCCGAAGCGGATCCGAAGCCCGAGGACGATGCCCCGGCGCCCCCGGCGATGCGCTCCGGGCTCTCCGCGAAGGCCCGCAAGGCGCTCGAGGACGCTGAGCGCGACGCCGAGGAGGCCGCCGAGATCGCCAAGAAGCGCAAGGCTCTTGAGGTGTCCTCGTGCCGACAAGCGCTGTTCGACTCCGCGCCCGACGTGTTCGGCGGCTCCCGCGCCAAGCGGCGCGAGATCTACAAGGGTGCGCCGATCGAGGAGATCGAGCGCTACATCGCTTCTCAACGCGAAGAGGCGCAGTCGCCCGCGGGCGACGGCAAGGCGCGCAAGGTGATCGACGCGATCGGAAACGAGCCGCCTCCGGGCGGCGCGGCGCGCGGCGCGTTCCCCAAAAATGACGGCGGGCTCGTGGTCCGCGGCGGAGGCAACTGACAATGGCGCTCGATCATGAGGGGGTAATCCTCCACAACCCGCTGGTCTACGAAAAGCGGTCTCTCTGCCTTCGCGGCGGCACCGGCAAGGTGTACCGGCATGCGCTCATGGGGCAGCGCATCGGCTCCGATCTGCTGGAGAAGATGAGCGCTCGACCTGACCTCATCTGCCGTGGGATCGCTCTCGACACGATCGAGGACCCTGGGGCGGACGTCAACACCAAGGGGCTCGCGGTCCAGGGCGGGCGCATCGCTGGATTCGAGAACAGCGAGAACGCCGACGAGATCACCGACGACCACTACGGTCAGATCGTGTTCGCGGTGGACGACAACACGCTCGCGGCCACGGACGGCGGGGGCACGCGCTCCCCGGCCGGGTATTTCGTGGGCTTCGATGACTTCGCCGGAACCGAAACGATCGCAATCGAGGTGCCCGATAATTTCGAGGCCGCTGTCGCTCGCCTTCAGGGCTTCTCGCCCACGTCGCGCGGCGTGCGCGGCGTCGTCGTGGCCAACGTGGCAGACCTCGAGGCCTTCACCGTCGCCAGCAACGACGGGCTCACCTACGCAGCTGGTCAGGTGGTGTTGCTGGTCAACCAGACGGACGCCACGGAAGACGGCCCTTACGTCGTCGGCACGGTCGCTGCCGGCGTGGCGCCGCTCACCCGTCCTTCGTGGTGGGCCGACGGTTCGGTTCAGGCTCCTGGGGCCGAATTCCGCGCGAACGAGGGCACGTCGTGGAAAGGTACCGTGTGGTACGCGACCCTTGCGGGCGCCGTCACCGTGGGCACGTCAGAGCCCGACTTCTACCCTCGCCGCCATTCCGCCACGACATCGGCCATGGTCGCCGGCGTCGCGACGCTCAATACGCTCTGGTACCGCACGGGCGCCACGGTCAATCACTCGCGAACGACGACCGGCGGCACCGTCGGTCACGTCTCGATCACGACGGCTACGGCCGGCGATGGCGATGGCGTCGTGACGCTCACGAGCAGCAGCAACACCGAAACTTCCACGCACACCATCACCGTCCACAACTGAGGTCGCCATGTCGGTGTCATACGATCCGAAGATCTTCTACAACGAGTCGGCGGTCCAGGCGTGGATCACGCAGTACGCCAACGACATCGCGGCGGCTCTGCCTCCGCTGTCGATCGCGACCAGGTGGTGGGCCGAGTACGCCTACGTCGCGCCGAAGAGCGCGCCGCTGCTCAAGATCCCCTTCAACCTGACCGTGCCGCGCATGGGCACGAACCGCGGCCGCATGAACATGCAGCGCGGTACCACGCGCTGGTACGAGCTCGAACGCACCGACCCGCGCGACATCGGCTTCGTGCAGGACATCGAGCGCTTGCGCGGCGGCGACTTTGGCATGTTCGCACAGCATCCGTCGATGATCGCGCACGCGATCGA
>CAZIWB010000146.1:0-4581 GCA_964542655.1 uncultured Cellvibrionaceae bacterium | reverse complement strand
TAAACAAAATTTTGCTACGCAATATTTTGTTTACTCTCGGCACACCTTACAAACTATCCAGCGCACAAAGTGCGCGAGCCTAGCCCGACTTGTTATAGATTCTTAGTCTTTAGCCTTTTTGCTATTAAATTGTTTGCGGAACAAATAGCAAAAGCCACAAAGAAGCACGCCAAAAATGATTTCAAGTAATAAATTAACGATTGTTGCCAGCCATGAAACTCTATGAATAATTCAACTTCACTAGCTTGAGTAGCTTCTTTTATTAGCACGCCACTATGATAGAGATTCATAGAGTGCGTGTCAGTTATAAAAAAATATAGCCAAGGTAACAATAACCCAAAAACCGTGCTTGTAATTATTTTGGCCGTCATGTGCAGGCTTCCTTTCTATAACGCTAAGTGCAGGGGCGGATTGTAAGTTGCGCATTGCGATAAACTTTGCGCAGCAATTCGCTAAATATGCTACGTACAAACTGTCGAGTGGAGGCGCGAAGTGCCGGTACGGTGTTGGAATAGTTTGTTATGAGCGGATACACGTGTAATGATGCTCATTATAAAATAAACCGTTTTTATATATGGCCTTTTCCAATATTGCCTCTAACTTAAAGCCACATTTTTCTAAAACTCTAGCAGAAGCTGTATTACCCTCAAAAACAGGAGCGTACAACCTAACTATTTCCGTGTTCTGAAATATGGCTTTGGAAAACTCAGCTAGAGCTTGCGAAGCAAAACCTTGCCCCCAAAAAGGCTGTGCAAGCCAATAACCAATTTCCGCAGATTTTTGTCTTTCAAACTCTCCGACAATGGCACTTATTGAACCGATTAACTCACCATTTTTTGTTATGGCTTTAACGATTCCAATTTTACTACCTGTGCTTACCCACCATGCAGCAGCTTCCTTTGTATAAGGCTGCGGCAATTTTGCAGATATAAACTTTGTAACAGGCTCCACGTTGAGATAAGAGACTAAAAGTTCCTCATCTTCGTTTTTAAATTCTCTTAGTTCAATCATTCTGGCTCTCATAACGTTGTGTTCAACCGCAGTTTGTAAGTAGCGCATTGCGATAAACTTTGTGTTGCAGGTATTGATTTTTTACCACTGTCGCTTGTTAGGTGCTGCCACCCTCAAATGAAAATCCTGGCGGATACTGGTGAAGCCCGTCGAAATCTCCTTTGGTTAATTTAACCCCTTTAAAACGAGCTATCGCGTATACCATACTTAAATGAAAGTAAAAATTTGGGTATGCAAACCGTACTAAAAAATCCCCTGCATTCATAGATACTGGGGCTGGACCAGCCATATCTTTGATTACTACCTCCAGGTTATTTTCCACTGAGTCCAAACTGTTCAAGTATTCAACTGTGTCCTGTAGTTGAGCCTTCAAGTTTGAGAAAGACTTCTCGAGTTTCGCAAACGATACGACTTCCACGCCAGCAATTGGACAGCACGATCTTAAGGCGAAGCTTGCTACGATCTCCGCTTGAACGTACAGCGGAAACATATCTTCGATTAGACGCGCTTCGAGAATACTTTCATCACCTCCAAAGTGTGCCTCTATTTTTTCAACGGTAGTCGACAATAGATCAATATAACCAACGAAAATTTCTATGTGCTTATTTTTCACTACTAATCCTATTCACACCTAACATTGTGTTCAACCGCAGTTTGTAAGTAGCGCAGTGCGATAAACTTGGCGCAGCGATTCGCTAAATGCGCGACTTACAAACTGTCCAGCGCACGCAGTGCGCGTACATTCAACGACTTGTTGTAAGCGGAACGTTAGTTGCTGCTACAACGCACACAGGCTTACGAAAACCGCACCAACCTATTTCTTACAGCGCACAGACTTGATGGAGCTGTCGCCGAGCGCGATTAATTTTAATTCACTACAAAACCAACTAACACTGCGGCGAATTCACCTAGCCAATGAAACGGACATGAACTACGACTAACCGACCACAGGGTTACCGGATGGCAGGTAATGCACTTTGAAACTGAGCTGCATTATTCCTGCTTGAAACTACAAACAAAAAAACTGTGGCCTGACCTTACAAACTGTCCAGCGCATGAAGTGCGCGGGTTGCTACGCTTTGTTATGCCTCGACTATTTTTGCTTCAATACTCCGGCATTTGAAAGTGCCACCGAAGCCAAAACATGGCTCAATAGTTACCCAATGATTATTTCCGCTTAAAATGCTCAAAGTGTCAATAACATTGCTATTTTCATACCTTTCTAAATTCACTTCAAAAATGCTTTTAAAGGTGATTTGCACTTCAGCGCGCAACGATTTCCCCGAGTCGATATAGTCAATTTTTAAAATAAGATTATTTTCTGCTTCAGAGCAATACAATATATGAGCGTCGCAAAACGCAGGCCAATAGCCGAAATATTCTATTACCTCTTGCTGATATTCGTTCATACAATCCAGGTGCATAACGCCGCGTACAACGGCAGTTTGTAAGTTGTGATTTTGTGGAAACTTTTTGCGCAGCAAAACCACAAAGCTGCGACTTACAAACTGTCCGGCGCACATAGTGCGCGGTGCTTGAGTGATTTTTTATACGCTTTAATCAAGGTTAAACCAAAAGTAAAGCTCGCTTTTTCCACTTTCTTTTGACCAAAACTTTAAACCTACACTATTCGCACCTTGAACATTTGCAACAAAAGTAAATTTTTCACCGGGAGCTAAAACCGTATCATGCGTGTAAAATTCGTTTTCTAATAAGAACACGTTTTTGCTGCAAACTGATATTTCTTTAGCTTTGTAAGCACAATATGCTACCGGACTTTTACTTTGCCCAAACCAATGTTCATAACGTAACATGTATTTAGAGTTATTTTTTAATGCAAAAGTACCAACACCTTCTTTAAGACTAACAAGCTTAATAGTCACTTTATCGGTTGGGTCGTCATGCTTTTCGTCATAGTTTTCATAAGTTAGCTTAGAGCTGCAACTGAAAAGACAACATACTAAAAGAGCAATAATAATTTTATTCATTTAGTGGACTCGTATAACGTTCGATTCAGCCGCAGCTTGTAAGCGGCGCATTTACGGTAAACTTCACGCAGCGATTCGCTAAATGCACTGCTTACAAGCGTCGAGCGTAAGCGCGAAGCGCTGGAGCGATGCTGCAACTGCTTGTTATGCATTTTTAAAATTTGCACTCTTCCGGAACAGCATAATTTATACGCTTATAGCTTTTTCGCCTTTGCAATCCCTCAACAACTAATATACCGCTAACCAAATATATTTCGCTGCCACTCCACCACTCATCTGGTGACTCCAATAGATTCTTATTATTTTTCCAGCCTTCCCAAAGCACTTGTCCCTTAGCTTGAATATTGCCGTGTATTAAATAAATACTTCTTTTCTTGCCCTTTTGACACGATTTGGCTGATCCATCCGGTGAAAAGACGATATATTCATTATTTTTTTTACTGTACCAAGTACCGTATATTTCTTCTGTAAATATTCTAATCTCTATGTCGCGAATTGTATCTTTTGAATAGGCACCCATACCAGAATCAACACCGTCCTCATTCCATACTTCCAATTTAATTAAATAGTTTTTATATTGGAAATATAATTTATCGCCCAGATCAACACCAAACAACTTTACATTTTCTGATGAAACAGGATTACCCCACAACTCAATAGATTTAGATATATTGTCACCGATCTTTACCCCAAGCACTTCACCACTATAACGTTGCCCAGTTTCAAAAATACCTGCGCTAATGGAAACAACAATGCTCTCGGGAGAATATTGAACAACCAAGCCATGTTTGAAATATGAGTCAAATGATGAATCTCCACGATTTCGATGACCCATTAACTTCTTCACATAACTCGATTTATCTCCTATTGAGATCACAAGTCCGGTATTCAAGTCAGCATGACAGAATCCTGATGAAAATAGCGCGATTAGGATCAGTATATTTATTTTTTTCATATGCATAATTTAAGACTTTAATTGCGGTAGGTGCGCATAACGTTGTGTTCTACCGCAGTTTGTAAGTAGCGCATTGCGATAAACTTTGCGCAGCAATTCGCTAAATGCGCTACTTACAAACTGTCGAATGGAGGCGCTAAGCGCCGGAATGGTGTTGGAACACCTTGTTAGTGACCCACTTCATAACGCTGCCTCGCAGCTAGGGTTAACCCCACTTTCCACCTTGTGAATTTCATTTACAAATACTTCGGAGGTAGATTCCGAAACCCCACCTCTACCATAAATGGTAATAGGCAAATTTTCCTTTATATAACTTTCCCCAAGGGAAATAAGTCGCATATTTTCAGGCGAAGGGCTCCAAGATGGACTGACAGGAATTTCCCCATTACACAGCCTAATAATTCCATCTTTTTGGTAGAGCTTAAAAGTTACTGAATGCCAGTAATATTCAAGATGGTTATACCAAAGATAAACTCCTAAAGTAAAAACCAAAAACACCAAAGCGATTGAAAAAGTTAAATATTTAATGGCTTTTTTCATTTATTCACTAACGAAGCTGTAGAAAAACCTACTGAACACTGAATTTCCCTACAGCCAATTGATTAATAATTAATTGGCCAACTTTAA
>CAZIWB010000145.1:0-4608 GCA_964542655.1 uncultured Cellvibrionaceae bacterium | reverse complement strand
TTAAGGAACTCCGCTGACGCTGAAGAGGTAGCCAGTGAAGCATTCACTCGGATTTGGAAGAACATCCAATCATTCAGGGGTGAGTGCGCATTCAAGACGTGGCTGACCACCGTTTGCAGGAACCTGTCTTATAATAAGTACAAGTACGTCAAAAGGCGGTTTGCGTTATCTCTCGATAACGAGAACGACGAAGCCTCGTCGCTCATCCAGACGATGGCCAGTGATCAACCATCCCCTGCCGCTAACGCGGAGGTAGCTGAGATTGAAGCATCAGTGGACTCCGGGATGAAGTTAATCAAACACTATCATCAGGACATCCTGCGCCTCAAAACAGAAGAAAAGCTCTCGTATTATCAGATAGCAGAGCGTCTGCAAATCAACGTTGGCACTGTAAAGAGCCGCTTATCAAGGGCGCGGGGGGCTTTAAGGATCAATACGTATGCATAACGACGTTATCTACGAGAAAGTTGGAGCGATTCTTAAGGCCGAGAATCCTTGTAATATCCAAATCGTAGACGGCAAAGCCACATGCAACGCAGGAGCGCCATGCTGCGGTGGTTGCCGGCATCTTGGCGCTCAAGGTTGTACCGTTAAATCATTAGCCTGCCGCTTCTGGGTATGTTCAGCCGCTTGGCGCAATATCTCTTTCGCGTCTCAAATACGCTTATATCAACTTCTTGAGTCAGTTGATACAACGCTTCAATTCCGCTTCGATGGTGGAGCGCTATCAAAGCAACAAGTCTTATCGCACCCTATATTATTCACCAGCACTAGATATTATTAACCCACAAATGAAATCACCATTGGAAGTTACCCTCGGGAGTGATCCTGAGTTCATGGTTTTAGATACCCATCGCAACCGGATTGTTAACGCTATCCCGGTTATTCAGCACAACAAGCACGATCCTTTCGATCTTGGCGACGGGATGCGGCTCTATTCGGACAACGTATTGGCTGAGGTTTCATTCCCTCCTGCTCGCTCACCGCTTGAGGGTGTATGCAGGATGAAGGCCGTGATCAGCAAGGCCCAGGAGAAGATTGGTCCGCGATTCCAGCTTCTACCCCGCGCCTCTCATATTTATGATGAGCATGAGCTCGGACCAAAACCCACAATCATGAAGGATAAGCTTCCGGTTGAATGGGAGATTGGATGCGTTCCTAACTTCGATGTATATCAAGACATCCAGCGCGTGCCCATTCCGTTCAGCGATGGACTGAGGACCGGCTCATTTCATATTCACGTCGGCAACACCGACTACAAGAACAAGAGCGCATTTCGCCTTGTATCGAAGCACTCTCAGCGGCTGGCCGTTAAGATAATGGATGTTGTGGTGGGTTGCGCGAGCGTTGTGTTTGATCGAGATCCCACGGCGGTAGCACGGCGAAAACTGTACGGTAAGGCTGGAGAATGGCGTCCAACCAAGTACGGCATCGAGTATCGTTGTCTTGGGAATTACGCGCTCAATTCCCCGGAGCTGACCAGCCTGGTCTTTGACCTGACCGAGTTCGCCATGGACTTCATTCGCAACGACACAGCGGAGGATGTATTGAGCAAGATCAGCCCAAAGGTTGTGCAGGATGCTATCAATAACAACAACATTGGTATGGCATCAGCCATATTGGCTGTGGTTGGGCTGCCTGGTCCCCTTTGGAAGCGCGTTCAATTCCATAAAGCACCCAACTTCCTCAAGGATTGGGGGCTGTCGTGACTGACGAAGAGCTTAATATCGCTATATGTGAGGCGCGGGGTTGGGTCTTTGACCATTCTGGTTGTAACCACACGCTATACACGCTGCCAGGTAGCTGCGTCTGGATTGTTTGGGATGATGACAACCCAATCCCCGACCACATCAATGGCATCGAGGCGCTCGGTCATATGCACGAGGCAGAGAAGCTACTGAAGAATGGACCTATCGGCACTCATAGCGAGATGTCCACCTACCGCTTAATGATCTACCGATCTCTCGAAGAAGCCGGCCAGGACCCCGTGCAGTGGGGCCACGCAACCGCCCGTCAAAGGGCCATCGCTTTTGTAAAGACCTTCAACCTTATCCCTGACTCAGTAACGTGAAAACTAAATCAAAACCCAGAAAGAAACTCATGGAACTCATCAATACACAACCGCGTAGCATCCTGTCAGAGGGGCGAAGCAGGGGGCTTGGCCATGCTTTCTGTCGATTAGAGAAGGGCAAGCTCATCACTGTGATGCCCATCAGCCCGTGCAAGGACTACCTGAATGACGTGGTATTTTCTGAGGGCACGGGTAAGCCTTGGAGTGCTTGGGGTCTGAAGACAAAGAAAGAAGGTATCTTCGAAGACGGTTGGGGATACATGGTATCCTCGGTTTGTAAGGAAGGGGCTCGCAGCGAGCGTGAATACTCTGACTACGCCGACGAGGTTAAGGCGCTCAATACCAATCTGGATGGTATTCGCAAGGTGATCGCATGGATGGAAGAGGGACTTGGTTTGAAGGATCGATCCACTTTCGTGTCTCTCGGTGATAATATGGTGATGACCAAGATTCCAAAGTTTTGGTTGGAGGGTACATACCGAATCTCGCTCTACACTCTGATCATGCGGAACGCCATGGAATATGAGTCGGGTGATGTCTTGACCTATCTCGAAAACATTCGAGGCGAGGACACGGGTTATATGGGAACCGCGCTGCCTAAGCTCAAGATGATGATGGCAGGTAATATCCCGGTCCAGGACATGGCTGACTGCTCCCCTCACAATCTCGGTATCGTTAGCTTCAACTTCCCAACAAAATGATAAAGAAACCAAAGATATATATTGTCGGAGCCGCGTATAATTACGCCAACTGGCTGGAGTTCGACATCGTTCGCGATATGTTCGCAGCCGATCTGGTCATGTTTACGGGAGGATCAGATGTGAGCCCCCGGCTGTATAACCAACCAGAGCATCCCAATACAAGCTGCATTCCAGCACGAGACAAGGCCGAACTGATCGAGTTCGAAGCGGCGTTCAAGGGAAAGAAACCGATGATTGGGATCTGCCGTGGCGCACAATTTCTGTGCGTCATGGCCGGTGGTATCCTGGTGCAGCATCAACACCATCCTAATTACCACGATATCATCACGCAAAGCGGAGAGAAGATTCAGGTTACATCCGATCATCATCAACGGCAGTACCCTTTTCACATGGAACTGGGGGTTGATTGGATTCCGTTGGCATGGACCAGCGGCCTTTCGCCAATAATGGAAGGCGCGGGGTTAGCGTTACCGAACGGAGAATTCCCGCCCCATGCATTGGAGTTTGAGCTGGAGGTCGCCTACTATCCGAAGATTCGTGCGCTTGGTATCCAATGTCATCCAGAATGGATGAGTAACTCTTCACCCGCTGTTATTTACTTCCGCAAGCTGGTGGATCAATTGATGGCCGACAGTTTCTAAATCGATGATCCCTCCCTGGCTTGACGGACTGCCGCATGGGAAGTCGATCTCATCGAACCCTGATTGGCATCTAGTTGGCATGTCATCTAAAATCAGGGAGGGTGATGTTGCAAGCACCTTAACTGCTCTTGTTTGTATAACTTCCGGAAACGTTATCAGCCAAGAGTCTAGCTGGATCGGTCAGGTGTATGGAAAGTGCAATTTGAAAGGATGCTATCACCTGCTGCGCCACAAAGATTCCCCATATATCAAGGAACTAACCAACCCCGAGCCTTTCAGGTTACCAATAAATCATTTCTATGCAAGGCCGCTGCCTTTGCCATAACCAATTTCCAATCCAACCGCTGGTTTGGAGGAATACAAACGAACCCCACCAGCTCCGGTCATACCGGGTGAATAGCTAACGTTAGCAAAACAAAAAAGACCATAATGAGTAAGAAATATGTGCTAGTGAACCCAGCCTCTGGGTGGTATCTCGTCGTCAACAAAGGTTTCGTTGGAACCCTTTCGGCGGCGAGCCGCCTGACCGAGGACGAAGCGAACGGAGCAGCCAAGTGCGCCGGCCAGTTCGGTATTGAGTGCTCCCTGAAGGAACTCTCGGTTTCCTACGGCGTTAGCTACGTCCGTCCTGGCGACTTGAAGGACGGCAAGGTGGACTTCAACACCATGAATCCTTCCCGCCGTCGCTTCGCAACCCGCGAGGAGGCCAACATCCACGGTCGTCGTTTCGATGTCCGCAAGGCGAAGAAGAGTAAGGTTGTTGGATCGGCTGGCCACATTGGATTCTACGTCATCGAGACGAGCGATCCGGTCAATGCTGCGATCAATCCGGCCACCGGCCTGACCAACAAACTCTAATCGGGAGTTTGTTCGATAGTACGAGCCACCTTCGCGGTTGAAGGTGGCTTTTTTGGTAGTTCAACAAATCAGATTCAGTGAAAAAAAATAAGAAAGCAAAGAAAGCCGTCAAGAAGACGGTAAAGAAAGTGGTGGCGGCGAAGAAGTTCGTCCCAACCACGCAGCAGAAACGGGCGCTTCGGCGTTCCACCTCGTTTGGGGTTGTGTTTGAGCGTCGCAAGGCGATCACGCAATACCGTGACGAGAATGGCAACCTGAAGTCTGTGCGTTCTCCGGGCAGGGTGACGTTCACCAGCGCTCGCCGCTTCGGGTCAGAAAACGAAGCCAAGCGTCACGG
>CAZIWB010000144.1:0-4621 GCA_964542655.1 uncultured Cellvibrionaceae bacterium | reverse complement strand
TTCCGACTCGCTCAGTTCCTCCGAGTCCACGTCTCCGAACTCGGCGACTGGCACTACCGACTTTTCCGAGCTGCCAGACGCGCAGTCGAGCGAGTTGCCCGGGAAGCTGCTGCCAACGGACCGAATCCTAACGCGTGAAGAAGCGCGTGAGTTCGTGCGGTCACAGACCGGCGAAGACAAGCCGAAGTGAAGCTTCAGTACGAAGTAGCAGTCGACGGCGTTGCGCAAATGAAGCGCATCCTCCGCGGGATTGAGGCAGAGGCGCGCGCCTCTGCGACGCGTGACGTGCGCGTTTCCCAACGTGCCGCGACCACACGCGTCACCAATGTCCAGCGCGAAGAACAGAAGCTCGCCCGATGGAGGCAGAGCATGCGAAACCGCCACTTCCAGCAGGAAGAGCGGGACCGAAAGCGCTCGGAAAAGGCCGCTGAATCGGCCGCCGCCAAGCAGGCCGCACTAGCCACCAAGACCGCGCGCCACCAGCAGCGCGAAGAAGAGCGGATCACTCGGTGGCGGCAGAACATCCGCACGCGCCACTTCCAGCAGGCTCAACGCGAGGAAGAGCGAGCTGTCACCAGAGCGCAGCGGATGCGAGAGCGCACCGCTGGCCGCATCATGACCGGCGCTGGCCGTGTCGCGAATGCTGGCAAGGCTGCTCTGGCTGGCGGCGCGCTCATGGCCACGGCCGCCATGGGCAACGCTGTCCTGGACCGCGCTGGCTTTGACTCGCAGGTCCGCAAGGTCGCAAACGCCGGCTTCGATGCTGAGAAGCACGGCACACGCGAACAACTCGCGGCCCGCATCAAGTCGACCACGGCCGGCATCAATCAGACGTCCGGCATGGACGAGTCTGAGGTGTTGCGCGGCCTGTCGAGCGGTATCGGCATCTCCGGTGATATCGACGGGATGCTCAGTTCGCTGGCCGATCTCGAGAAGGTCGCCAGCGGAACCGGCGCCGACATGGGTGACATCGGCGAGACGTTCGGAACGCTCCTGAAGTCGTTTGAGGGCATGCCTGACGCCGCTGAGCGCGCGAAGGACATGCTTTATACCCTCGCTGGCCAAGGCGACCTGGGCTCCGTCGAGCTCAAGGACATGGCCACGCAGGGGTCGAAGTTGTCCGGGTCTGTCGTCGGCATGAGCGGCGACAAGACGCACAACCTCCGCACGATGAGCGCTTTGATGCAGCTCTCGCGCGTGAGCGGCGCCACGAGCGCGGAGGAGGCCGGCACCTCTATCACGGCGCTCAAGAGCGACCTGACGCGAAGCGCCAGTTCCCTGAAGAAGCAGGGGATCAACGTCTTCGACGAGAACGGCCAGATGAATGACCTGCGAGGAACACTCGCAGAAGTTGTCGCCAAGTTCGGGAAGGACCCGACGGCGATGAACAAGATCTTCCAGGAGCAGAGTCGCAAGTCGGTCACCGGCCTGGTCGACATCTCCCAGCAAGCTGGCGGCGGCCAGGCTGGCAAAGACGCAATCGCTGCCTTCTTCAAGGAGAAGGACGCCCAGACCGTCAGCCGTGGCGCCATGGACGAGCGCGCTGCATTCGTTGCTGGCGGCGCCGATCGCCAGTGGGGCAAGGCAATGGGCGAGTTCAACCGGGAAGTTGGCGACAAGCTACTGCCGGAACTGTCGAAACTCATCCCGGAGCTCGCGCGCCTCACCCCTTACGTGACAGAGCTCGCTGGAGCCATGGCGGATGCCGTGGGCTGGCTTGCAGAAAACCCGTTCGAAGGCGCCGGGATTCTCATCGCCGGCTACATCGGCAAAGAGATTGCAGCTGCGAAGATCGGCGACCTAATCCGCACGGCGATTGAGGGTGGCGGAGGCCCGCTCCCAGGCGGAGCTGTTGGCACCGCGGCAGCCGGTGGCGCGAAGGGTGGCTGGAAGAGTCTCGCGATGACCGGCGTCATCGGCACCGCCCTCGCTGGTGCCATGGACATGGGCACTGGGTTCTACAACGCAGAGGACAAGTCGGAGTTCCTGGCTGACAAGTTCAGCTTCAGCAAGGGCGCTGTCGATACCGCAAAGCTCCTGGGTCTAGGCGCGCTCCCCGGCATCGGTTCGCTCGTCAACGCGATGGACATGAGCAACACGGCGGCCCGTGCCGTGGACATGGACGCCGCCAAGCAAGCTCAGGGTGGTGGCCTCGGCGAGATGTTCTCCAGCCTGTCCGAGAAGCTCGATGAACTGCTCGGCAAGAACGACAAGGTTGTCGAGGCCCAGGTTGCCGCAGCCCGCGACATGTCGGGTGCAGCGCGAACCCTGCAGACGCTGCAGAACCGCACGACGCCAATGTCGAAAGACGGGTCGAAGTGACCGATATCCTGAAGCAACTGCGTCCCACGAAGTTTCGCGGGGTTGAGTTTCCTGCGGCCGGAACGCGTGAATTTGGCTTCAGCCAGGAGCAGGCGCAGCACCGGTTTGTCTTCCGTGACCAGCAACTCATCGAGTCGCTCGGCCGCCAGAACCCGACGTACCGCTTCACCATCCCGTTTCGCGAAGACCTCGCGATCGGGCCATGGCGCAACCTCTTCACCGAGGTCTATCCACGCTTCCTTGCTGCTTGCCAGGACCGCAGCGCCGGCATCCTGGTGGATCCGGTTCACGGGTCCGTCCGGGTCAAGTGCGTCTCGTTCGCCGAGACTCTCGACGCAAACAAGCGTGACGGCGTGGATGTGGCCGTCGACTTCGTTTTCTCCCCGGAGAGCGCGGATGACGTATCCAGCCAGTTCCAATTCGTTGCCGCATCGCTTGAGGGGGCCAAGGCGCAGGCGTTTCGGTTCGACCAGGCAGCCTCCGAGCTTTCCCCGGAAGCCAGAGCGGCAGTCGCGGAACTGCAGCGCGAAAGCCCGACCGCTCGCACCGACGTCTTCACGGCACTGCGCACCGTTTCTGACGGCGTAACCCAGTCGAAGAACAACGTCCGGGCTCAACTCCAGGGCGCAGCGTACAAGATGGAGCGGCTGAAGGAGTCGCTGGACGAGGCGCGAGACCCGCAGGTGGCCGAGCTTCGTCGCGATGCCGCCAGGCTAGAGCTCGCTGCCCGCAATTTGCACGAGTCGGCGTCGCGGCCGCCCAAGCCGTTCCAGCCGATCATCAACCGGCACCCGGTTGGACGCATGGCATTTGCCACTCGTTACCACATCTCCATCGAAGACTTGATCGCCTTCAACCCAGCGCTTGCCAACGTGCTCGCTATCCCGGCTGGCTACCAAGTGAACGTCCCCAGGCGCGATGGCTGACAACGACGCTCCTGAGTTCACGGTCGAGTTCGAGGAGACTGGGGAACAGTGGACGAACGTCACCGAGTATTCGATCGCGTCGTCGTTCATCACCCCGACTGACGCGTGGTCGTTCACGGTCTACGACGACGACCCGATCAAGCTGCGGCGCCTGTTCTACCCGCTGCGACCGGTCAAGCTCTACATTGGTGACCGGCTCCAGGTTGTTGGTCGTATCGACCGGACCATCGGCTCCGGCGGCGGCTCCAGCGCTCTGAGGGTTTTCGGTCGCGACTACCTGGCCAACATCGTAATGGGCGGCGTCGACCCGCGTGTGCGAGTCACAACCGGGATGACGCTCGCCGATGCGATCCTTGCCGCTCTGAAGGTGTTCGGCATCACCGAGATCGAAACGAATGTCGACGAAGTGCGCTCCAAGGCCATGGGGACGAAGCGCTACGAGTCAAAGTTCGTACCGTCTGGTCTGGCGCTCTTCAAAGACAGCCTGAACCCAGACACTCGCGCGATGGCGGAGTTACTGCCGCAGCGCGAGATCAAGGTTGCGGTCAACGAGCCAATCGGAGATGCAAAACCAAGCGAAGGCCAAGGTGCTTTTGACTGGTGCGACCGTCTTGCAGCTCGTCAGGGGCTCACGGTTCAGCCTGGTAGCAAGCGAACTTCCATCGCTGTCGTTCGCCCCGACTTCTCGCGCTCGCCAGCCTACGTGCTCAAGCGCCCTGGCAACATCGAGGACGCCACGGCGAGCCGCGACTACGGCGAGCTCCCCACCACGACGAACATCAGTTCGCGCGTGACGAAGAAGAAGGGCGCAACGGCTCCGACTGGGTTCCGTTCGTATCCAGCAAGCGGACCCAATAGCCCGGCTTCCTTGTGGCTTGTCGACGAGGGACAACGGATCTTTGGCGGTAGCGCGATCATTGAGGAGACGCCGCCGGAAGGTTCGAGCATTGGCCCGCCAGCTCACTATCAGCCGCTGTTCCAGGTCGACAACGAGTCCAAAGACGAGAAGCAGCTCGACAACGGAGCGCGTCGGATACTCGCGGACCGGATGCGCAGAACTCTGGAATACCAGTGCACAGTGACGGGCCACGCTGACCCAGTGTCTTCGGCCACGTACACCGTCGACAATATGGCGCTCGTTGAGGATGGTGTCGAAGACGTCAATGAGACGCTCTGGCTCATCGAAAGAGAACTCGGCTACCAGAAGGGCGCTGGTAAGCAAGCTAACCTGACGCTGGTCCGCCCCGCCTCGTACGTTCTCTAAGACATAGGGCCTCCGCCGGGCCTTGGGTGATGGGACTCACTCCCCAGGACCTCCCCAGAATCGGCGGGCTAATTCTCATGGACCTCGTTGACCTTGGCGCCTCCGGGCT
>CAZIWB010000143.1:0-4846 GCA_964542655.1 uncultured Cellvibrionaceae bacterium | reverse complement strand
TCGAGGCTCGCGATGGCGACGAGCGGCGCCTTGCGCATGCGCTGGATCGCGCCCGTCACCATCTTGCAGAACTGCAAGGCGCCGAGGTCGGCGCCTGTCACGTCACGTGCTCGCCGGCGTGCGCTCTCCGAACAGCGCCGCGCGATATGAGCGCGGACGTGCCGTTGCGCTGATCAACGCCAGCTACCAGCTGCGGCGATCGAGATCGAGCCGTCCGTGCCCCAGCTCGGCTGGAGCAAGAGGCTAGATATGTCCAGCCCGATGTTCATGTCGTCGTCGCGGTACCCGACATGAATGTGTCCCTCGGGCCATGGGTTCCACGGGTTACCCCACCAGCGCATGCATTGCCGCGCCCCCGCTTCCCACGAGCGGCAGATGGACAGTTGTCCCATCAACATTCCAGCGCCGCCAGACACATAAAGCTTCTTATACTGGTACCACGCGCCCACGCGCGGCCCCGCGATGATACCCATGTGGTACCAGCCGCCCGTGAGCCCGATCGCGTCGATGCCGGCGCCAGTGTAGACACCCACGTTCTCGGCGAGGGGCCAGAGCGCGCGCCCGTCGAGGCCTGCCGAGAGCCCGCCCGTGGGCGCGTCGAAGCCGAGCACCGTCACGCCCACGCGGGGCTGGATCGAGACCTCGGCACCGTGGGCCGAGCTCGCGGTGAGCGACGTGACGGTGGCCACGGTTAGCCACCCGATCAACGTCAGGCTATTCATCGGTCGCCTCCCCCCGTCGCAGCGCCCGTGGTGCCCGGCACATCGCCGAACGCCGGGGCGCAAGCCCACCGAACGCCCTGCGGACAGAGAGCCCCACGCGCGCCCATCATCCCAGGAAGCCCCAACAGCATCAACTGGATCTCAATGGGTGGAGGGGGCAGCCCGACCAGGCCCCACGTAAGATCCTTGTCCGCCAAACGTTCGGCGCGAAAATCGTCGGGAATCTCATCAGGGGCAAAGCCCGTTCTGTGACCGATCCACGAGCATTCGCGGTCGGGGTACTCGTCCGCCCGGTCGGACAAGATCAGATCCAAACACTCTAAGTACGTGGCGGTGCCCGTATCCCTGAGGCATTTGATCACGGCCGTTACGGTGACGTCGATGACTGGATCGCTGAAATGCGGGATGCCTTTGTTCACGCACCTGATGGTGCCGATGTAGTCCTCTCCCTTGTCGTAACGACCCATCAAGTAACCAAGCGCGATCCGATTGGCCTGCCACTTGGCCATGGCGTGCTTTATTTCTAGCGGCCATCCGGAAACTACGCCCTGTAACTCCGCTAACGTGTCCTGATCTGGGTCCGCCTCCCAACACGCGATCGGCGCGACAGATGCCGCAAGCGCGGCAGCGCAAAGAACGTTTCGGATAAACATCACAATCACCATGTGGTCGCCGCCGCGGCGCGCGGCTAAGCTCCCAACGCCGAAGGCCCGGCGCCGCATGCTGTGCAGCCCGAGCCTTCGGCTTCTTTGTTAAGAACCGTTTCGGCCGCTAATCGGTAGCGGTGACTAGAGCCGAGCCGGAAAGTGATGTGACCAAGCGAGATATCACGTCTGCGTCATCGGCGTCGTCGCACACGCGCGCACCATGATCGTGCACTAATTCCAAGAACCGCTGGCGGCCAGGACCATTCAGAATGGAATCCACTACCTCCGGTAACACGTCTCGACGCCAAACCTCGTCGGACGTCGCGGCGGTCCGAGATCGGTCAAGCTCACTCTTGATGGACGTGACGATCGCTTGAGCTTCGCTGTTCATGTGTCCTCCTGTAGCTTCAGGCGCTTCGATCGCTCTGGCGCGCAAAATGCGCACGAACCTCGACCGCCAACGCCCGGTACGCGTCGCCCTCGTCTCCGTCCGGGAACAAGTCCAGCGGACGCCCGCCGAGATCCTGGCAGTCAGCGAGACCCTCCGAGTCCCACCGACCCGTACCCACCTGTGCGCCATCGCGGTACAGCTTCACGGGGCCGGCGAATCCCTGTGCTCCGTTCGCCAGGGTCTCAGTGGGCCTCATCTCCGAAACTTCGACTCCGAACACGCGCCCCTGGACCTTCTTGATCAGTAGCGTCTCCATGGTGCCTCCTGACTCGGCGAAGTGCCGCTGTCACTCATCGGACCGTATGCGGTCGGCGCAACTAGCGCAAGCGGAAAGACGCATGGCGCCGTCGATTGTTCGTAAGCTCGCGATTCTACATGGCCGCCACGACGCGCCGGTATGTCGCCGCGCGCTGCTGCACCCAAGCACGCCTCGTTCCGCACGAGACGCCGGAGCCGTACAGCGCGACCGTGGGCGCGAACCAATCGGTTCCGGAACGGGCGCAGGACCATCGCGAGCGCGCGAGGAGCTCCGCGCCAGCTCGTAGGCAGCGCGCCGTGCTGTCGGCGTCGAGCCCGACGAGGTCGCGGCCAAGCCAGCCACCGCGGCGCCCGTCGAGCCCTCCCGTCTGCACCTGCACGAGGCACACGGACCGGCAGGCCCGCGAGCCGTCCCGCCGGCGAGAGCAGTCCCCGAGCGCCGCCGGGCCGACGCCCTCGTGCACGTCGCGCCGAAAGCCGCTCTCGTGCCGCGCGATCGCCAGCAAGCCGGCCAAGAGCTCCCGGCGCGGCCAGGGCCACAGCGGGCGCTCCCCCTCGGGGGCCGAGGTCGCCTCGATCGACACCGCGTCGAGCGCCCGCGCGATCGTTTCGTACCTCGAGCGCGCCTCGGGCTCGCTCTCCCGGCGCACGAGCGCGCCGTGATGCGACGACCAGGTGACGCCAGGTGCCGAGCACGCAGCAGGCTCCGGATCCGCAGGCAGGTCAGCCAGGCGCAGGACGGGGCCGCCGCACTCGGGCAGCGGGATGACGCTGTAAGGGCTCTGGCCAGGTGCGACGAGCGCGAACATGACCGCAAGGATGGCGTTGAACATGGCGCGGAGCGTAGTGCGTCACGGCTCGATCGTGCAACCAACCTTGCGCGCGGCGTCCAGGGCCTCTTCTAAACTTCTGAACCGACCGATCATGTCCGGGAAAACGCGACCGTCGACGCGAGCCAGCGCGAACGGATGATAGGGCGAGTCCCATGGGCGCACCGAACACGTCGGCGGAGGCTCCGGTGTCTTCGTTTGGTCGCGCATCAGGCCGGCGCCGATGGCTCCGCCGGCCGCCATTGAGAACAGGATGCAGAACAGGAATAGCCGGAGCCCCATGTGCGAAGTGCACTGGCAACTGTACTGCCCGGCCTTGAACGCGGCACGCAGGGACTTCGGCCACTCGGCCGGCGGGGGTGTTCGGTAAGGGTCGCTCATGTGGTCTCCAGGTTCCCTCGGCGGCCCCTCCTCCCGCCGCACAGAGACGGGAGGAGTGGAGCGGCGGGCGCTCGTGCGGCCGACGTTACGAGCGTCGGTGGTCCGCCAGCGTCTTGCCGCTTCGGCCGGAAGAACTCCCAAGAACGGCCGTCCGCCAGAGTCAAGCCCGCAGATTACGCGCTGCGGCCCGCGTCGCCAGAGCAGGCCGGCCAGCTTGGCTCCCGAGCGTCCTCGGTCGCGCGCTCCGCTCGCTGTCTCATGGCTTCCGCGGTTTGACCGTCGCGGCCCGGCCCATCCTGCATGTTGACCCGGAGAGGGCAGAGCATGCAGCGGATCGGCCCTCGTCTCTCCGAGGAGTCACGGGTCCGCCTCTGTCTCGCTCCCGTTGCAAGCGTATCGACGTCAGGCGGTGACGGGTTGGCGCCGGGACCGGTAGCCTTCCAACCAGCAACGCGCCCTTGCGGGCGACCGGGGTTGCATCGTCAAGCGCCGGTCTTTCCCGGCCGTCAGGATGCGTTTCAAGGCTGCCCACGCCAGGCGAATCGGGCAGGCATCGAACCTGCGTCACCGCTCCTAGGGAGCGAGCTCTAACCAATGCTGAGCTACCGACCCACCGCCGCTGATAGTCGCGCGGCCCGACCACATCGACCATGATCGAGAGCGACGCGGTTTGCAACTGGTAATCCGCGATCCACGTGCGATTCAGCGCGGACGTGCGTCGCCGGTTCCGCTTGCTCGCGTTGCGCGGGCGTGGTAGGCGAGCGCGATGGAGTTGAGCGAGGCGCAGCGGAGCGAGCGTGAGGCCCTGCTGCGCGCGCTGCGTGAAGAGGGCTGGATTCTGGCGCGCGCTGCGGAAGCGCTCGGGGTCTGCACGAGCACGGTGCTGCGCCGGGTCCGCCGGTACTGCCTCGATGCCACGGTCGAGGCGCACAACTCACGCATGCGCGCTCGGCGCGGGTACGCTGCGCTCCCGGTGGCGCCGCGCGAGACCAGCCGACAGGCGGCGGAGCAGGCGGCGAACCGGGCGGCCGGCCGCTGCAAATGCGGCCGACCGCCTGAACGGCTCGCCAGCGGGAAACCGGGGAAGTCCTGCGAGGCGTGCCGCGCCCGGTGGCGCGAGGCGAAGCGTTGAAGATTCCGCTTGCGCAAGTTGCGCGCTTAGGTCATCATCTCGTCATGAACAACGCGCTGACCGACGACGACCTCTCTGACCTCAACGCCGTTGCCGAGCGGACCGGCAGCGACACCAGCAAATGCATCCGGGCAGGCGAGCTTGACGACGGCGGAGAGCGCCTCATCGGCCTTGGATTGGTCGAGGTGCGCAGCCCTGGCTACCCCGGATATGTCGGCTCCAGGCGCCTCGGCGTCTCGGACGCGGGCCTCGACGAGCTTTTCGAGCGGGGTCTCTCGTGAGCGTATACACGACGTGGGGATCGGTGCGCGGCTGCTGCGGTCACGAGCACGCCTCGATTGACGAGGCGGAGGCGTGCCGTGCCAAGGACGCGCACAGCGTCCTCGTGCGACATCGGCACGCCGGCGAGTCCCACGAGCCTCTGG
>CAZIWB010000142.1:0-4939 GCA_964542655.1 uncultured Cellvibrionaceae bacterium | reverse complement strand
CAACGAAGCCCGCCCGGCACCTGCCGCGGCGGGCTTTCGTGCCAGGAGGACATGGACATGGACGCAAGCGAATTCTGGTGCAGGGCGTTTCTGGCGGCGACGAGCGGACACTACGCCGACCGCGGGGCCGAGGTGATGAACCACGACGGTGCCGCTACGTACTGCGGCGAGGCAGCAGACGCAGCGCTCGCGGTGGCACAGCGGCGCGGGATGGTCGCGGGGGATCGAGAGGCCCAGCCGCAGCCGGGCGGCGTGCGCGAGCGGGTCGAGTTCACCGCGTCGCGCCACAGCGATGCCGGGTGGATCGTTTGCACGTCGATGTACATGGCCGGCGTGGTCGCAGTGGAGGGCGCCGGGCAGATCCGAATGGCGGACGGGAACACGGTCCACGTCGTGTGGGGCGAGACGATGCCGCCGAAGCCGATCGAGGTGTGGATCGAGAAGGCGGGCCGCTAGCCGCGGCGCATCGCCAGCGCGACAGCCGCCTCGACCTCGGCGCCGCCGAGCGCCCACAGCGCCGCCGCTGCGGCATCCCTCACGTGCACGTTGCTCCTCAGCGGCCACCCCCTCACGTACAGCGGGACGAACTGCCCGATCTGCTGGTCCACGGTGAGCTTCGGCCCGCGCCCACGTTGAGCGCCGAGCTTGACGCCCAGGGCGGCTCTGCACTGGGCGGCCGTCGGCTCGACGACCCGGGCCCCTGCGCCGACGAGCGAGCACGCGATCCGCTCCGCCAGCGCCCGCGTCTCCAGGAGGTGCCGCACGGTGGCGGAGATGTTGGCGGCCGCCACGCCGGGCGCGAGCGAGCGCGAGGACACCGCGGTGAGCTGGGCCATGATGTCGCTGTGGTGCAGCTCGGCGGGCGTCTCGATGACGTAGACCGCGACGAGCGGATCGAAGAAGCGCGCCGGCCCGTCGCGCGTAAGCTCGGCGGCGTCCAGCGTCCCCGAGTCGACGTACCTGTAGACGCCCGGCGCCTCGCGGTCGATGTCGCACCAGGCCGTCACGCCGGTGCCAGGGTCGATGCCGCGGGCTCTCACGCGCCCTCCGGAGCGACAGGCCGGAGCGCCCGGCCGAGGTAGGTCATGCGCGCCGCGACCCTGATGCGGGCGTCCTCGTCGCACGTCAGCGCGCTCTGCCCGCACAGGGCGCGGAGCTCGTCGTCTGTGAAGGCGCCGAAGTTGACGCGCACGCCTGACACCGCCTCAGCTGCCTCGGTGAAGTCCTGTTCGGAGCGCAGGATCCTCGGAGTAGGCTTCGACATCACGCTCTCTCCGATCCGGGGCTGTGGCCCGGCGCGGGATTGCCGACGAAGCGCCAGCCGTTCGCCTCGGAGAGCGCGGCGGGCTTGGCGAGCACGTCGCCCCAGGGACCGCGCAGGAAGATGCGCCCGTCGGCATCAGGCTCGCCTCGCACGATCTCGAACCGCGCGACGTCAACGGATCTATGCTCCCACACGGCGCCCGGTTGCCATCGCGGATCGTGGATCTCGGCAGATCCATCTTGCGCGGCGTCGACGGTCGTGCCGCGGAGCAGATCGCACGCGGCGCCCACGAGATCCTCCGGCGAGGCCTCGCCAGGGATGACGGGCCGCTGCATCTCGAGCCATGTGACGAAAGCGCGGCGTCGCTCTTCCCCCCGCGTGAGCCAGCGCGGCGCGCCCGCCGTGAGCCACGCTCGCGCGTCTACGGCCACCTCGATCGCGTCGACACCGGACATGGGCAGGTCGGGCAGCTGTCGGCTCATCCAGTCGAGGAGCAGCGCTCGCCGGCGCGGCGCCATGGCCCACCACCCGGTCGCCTGCGGCTGATGCTCGCCGGCGAACGTCCACCCGCTCGGCGCCGGGTCGCCAGCATCGAACCACCGCAGCGTCCCATTCGACATGGCCGCCTCGACGCTTTCTCCGCAGTTGCGGGCGACCACGCGGAAGTTGCGCTCGTCGCGCCACACGCCCGCGCGCATCGGCATCACCGGCTCATGCGCGGCGCCCTCGGGGTCAAGGCCGAACGCCTCGGAGAGCTCGGCGGCGCACTTCCGATAGGCCGCAGCCGTGTTGCCCGGACGGTCCTTGGCTCGGCCGCGCCACCGCTCGGCCAGCTCCTGCGCCCGCTCGCGCCCGCCGTCGTGCAGCTCGGCCAGGAGTTGCAACGCCTCGACGTTGAGCCGCATCGCGCCCGCGATGAGCTTCGCCGGGTCCTCGCTCGGCATGCCCGCCGCGCTCAGCAGGCCGCCGATGACCTGAAGCTTCGCATGGATCTTGGCCACGGCGCCGATCATCTCGCCCGGTGTCGCGGCGCCAGCCTGCGGCACGCCTCCGCCGGCGCTGTCAACCCCGACGTTGGAAGTCGGAGGTGCGGTGGGGACGTCGGCCACGAGCGTCCAGCCCGACGGCGCGGCTTCGCCCGGCCGGAATGAGTCGACCTGCCCGCGCGGCCCGATGGCCACGAGCAGCCCGGTGGGGACGTGTTCCTGCATGCGGAGCTCGGTCCCGCTCTGGTCGCGCCAGCGCTGGCCGGCGGCGAGGGCGGAAGGTCGCTGTGCCGCCGCCCGCGCCCGCCGCTCGCCCTCCTCCACCCCGGCGCGGAAGGCGTCCTCGAGCACGGCGGTCTGCACGTCGCGGCGCGCAGCCTCCACGGCCTCCGGCGGGAGCGCCCGCGCCCCCTCTCGCTCCCGGCGAAGCTCGGCGTCGAGGCACACCCGGAGCGCGGGGGACGCCTTGATTGCCTCCCACATCTCCCCGAGCGTCATGGAGCGCGGCCCGGTGATCGTGACGCCGCCGCACGTGAGCGACTGGACGTCCTTGCCCGCCGCTGCGATGGCCTTGTCGAGCATGGCGCCGCGATCCCGCTCGATGCGGTCGAGCACGTCATGAGTCAACCGGCCCAGCTTCTCGGAGGCTCCAGCGCTCGCCCGCGCCGCCTCGACGCCCATGGCGAAGAGGCGCTCGCCGACGTCGCACCAGGAACGCTGCGCCCGTTCGGTGAGGCTCTCCCACGGGTACGCGCCGTCCATGTACGCCGACCACGCCGCGCGCCCAAGCGCCTCGCGGTCGTGGGCAGCGGGGGAGGAAGGTGGGGTAGGCTGCGACCTCGCGGCGGCAGCGCCTTCGTTGCGAGCCCGTGCGATGACGCGCGACATGAACGAGCGCGCCTCCTCCGCCAGCCCGTCCAGATCCTCCCTGTCGAGCACCTCGGAGGTGTCGAGGCTCAGCCCGCTGGTCTCATCGTCGATCGACACGACGAACCCGCGCGTCCCCGGGAAGTCGCCGACGTTGACCATCGCGCGCGCGACCTCATCGGGGGTGATCGACGCCGGGGCGGTTTCGGAGCGCAACCCAGCGGGATCGTTCGGGTCAGGCCGATCGGTCCCCGACGGCGTCGGTCCGGGCACGAGCTCCCAGACGTCGCCCGCGAGCAGATCGGCGACGCGGACGTCCATCGAGGCGCCGATCGGATCTCCGGGCGGCGCGAGCGCGGCGTGCGTCCCGCCGACCGTCAGGTTGACCACGGTCCAGACGGCGCCCGAGGCCTTGCGCCGCCAGCGCTGGCCCAGGGCGACGCGGATGGCTGGAGCGGCGTTGACGCTCGGCTCTGCCGGCTGCATGCTCTCCGTAGCTCGCCCACCACGTGTGGAAGGAGTACCGCGGTCGTCCCCGGAAACGGGGGCGGCCGTTGCTTTTTCTGGAGCCGGCGCCGAGCTGACCCACGCGGCGTATTCGCGGGCGCGAGCCTCGGCGTGGGGGCCGTAGAACTTCGCGCCGTGCGGTCCGGCGCTGACGAGCCAAGCCACGGTCGTCCCGCCGGTGGTCAGCTCGGCCACCTCATGCTCGAGCCCGCGCCACGGCGTCGCCTCGGCCGGCGCAGCGGCTGGAGCGGGCGCAGAGGGCGGCGAGCACGCCAGGCAGTCGTGCGGGCCTTCGTAATTCTCGTAGTTCACCTCGCCGGAGCCGCCGCACGTCGCGCAGGGCTCGGCGGAGACTGGGACGCCATCGCCGGGATGCTGCGCGGCCTGTCGCGCGCTCGCCTCGGCAATCCGATCCTGCCCGGCGCGCGAGGACATAATGCGCCAGCGCTGGAGCTCTTCCTCATCATCGGCCACGCCGACCGCTCCGCACTTCGGGCACCGCTCGTTGATCTGCGCCTGCCTCGCGACGCACCAGACGCTCCCGGGCGGGGAGGCGCCGCAGCGGTCGCACGTCGCGTAGAACCCGGCGGCCTTGCCCTTGCCGAAGATGACGGCGGAGCGGGCGGCTGCGCCAGCCGCTTTCGATCCGCCTTGGCCGTGGACGAAGGCGTCGACCATCTGAAGGATGCGCGCCGCGGTTGGACCAGCACGCTCTTCTTCGCGGTCGTACACCTCGATCAGCACGTACGCGATCCGGTCCCACAGCCTCTGAAGAGGGCCCGCTGTGACCGGGTACATCCTGGGTGCGAGCTCCGAGGCATCGAGCGCAGCCTGCTGCGCGCCCTCGGCGCGGCTGCGCTCGATGAGGCGAGCGATGATGCGCCGCACCGCCTCGAGCCCCTGCGGCATGTCGCCCTCCCAGTGGTGCAGCACGAGCGACTCTCGATGGTCGCCGATCCAGAAGTTGCCGGCCGTGCGATCCTCGACCATCTTCCGCACGATCTCCTCGGCGGAGGCGAGGCGCTTGGCTTCGTCGGGGGCGCCCGGCTGGGCCTCGAGCGGCCGGATGAGGCTCCAGCCCATCGGTGGCACATCGCCCGGGTTGAACCACGTCGGGTGGCTCATGTCGTGTCCGTCGATCTGCGCAACGACGAGCACAGAATCGTCCGCGGCGCGCTGCCGTATCAGTAGGACGCGGCCTGCGCTGTCGTACCAAAAGCCTTCTCTCATGCTTGACATTCGACTCCCTTTCTCTGCGAGACTCTGCCTCTGTGCCACAGGCGCGCCTAGATGGTATTGCGTGATCCAGGGCAGT
>CAZIWB010000141.1:0-5035 GCA_964542655.1 uncultured Cellvibrionaceae bacterium | reverse complement strand
ACCTCGAGACGCTGTACGCGACGCACGGCGACAACGTGTCCGCCATCGCGCGCGACGCGAAGGCCACGCGGATACAGGTGCGCATGTACCTGAGAAGGTACGGAATCGGGCGGTACGCCCGGAAGGGAACGCGATGAAAACGACAGACGGCAGCACAGAATGCAACGTGTCCGTCAACCAAGACGGTCAGATCGTGTGGCGCACCGGCAGAGTGGAGACGCCCACTTGCCAGCACATCTTCGATCCGGTGGTGCTCACGCGCGGGCTGAGCCTCGCCATTGCCAGGGCCGTAATCGCCGCGCAGGATGCCACCAGCGCCCTGTTGGACGAGGCGACCACTATCCGGCGACGGGTTCGCTCACGGTTCCGGCGGAAGGGCGCGCGATGACGGGCGAGCCTTGTTGTCACGGTCTGTGGATTGCCGCCTTGGCGGCCGTGTGGGGCCTGACGGATCCCATGTACGCACTGCTGGCGCAACTGCTGCTCATCGCGGCGTGGGCCGACAGAACACAGGAGGCCGTGCGATGAGCCGCACCGTCATCATCAACGGTCGCGAGTACCCGGAGGCGATCGTGGGCCTCGCACTGGGCTCCGGGATCGCCATCGGCGAGGCCATCCGCGAGATCTCGTACGAGCCGGCGCGCCCAGACGTGGGCGCCGCTGTCCGTGCTGGCATCGCCGCCGCGCGCGCTCTGGACCCGAAGCCCCGCAATCGACACGAGAGGCGAGCGCTCGCGGCGAAGCGCCGGAGGAATGGGCTGTGACGTCGCTATGGTTCAAGGACTCGACGGTTCTGTGGGAGACGCCAGACGGGCCGGTTCTGTGGCGCTGCATGCCTCACGTCGAGGCCGTCAAGGCGCCCGTGCTCCAGCCGCGCACCTCGCTCGGCTACGGCCTCCTGGGGCCCGTGGCGCCTCCGCGGACGATCCGAGCGAGCATCACGCTCACTGGCCCGGGCGCGATGACATACGATCCTCGGAACCTGCGTATCACCTTGCCGGACGGCACCGTCGTCACTGGCGAGGCGCTGGAGATCGAGCGCCTGAACATGGGCAACGCGTGATCCTGCTCCCGACGCACGCCTGCCTCACCGACGCCCCCGGCGCCGTGGCCTACGGCGAGCTCGACGCCGCCAACGTCGCGACGTGCATCGTGCGCGTGCAGTGGGAGACGGGCGCGCGGCTCCGCGGGTGCGGCGCACGCTTGGCCGTGTGCCATGGCTGCGGGCTGCGCACGCGCGTGACCCTGCCGGGGGAGACGCAGGCGCCGCCGTGCGAGAGGTGCGGCGCGATGCAAAAACCGGAGGGGATGCAGCATGAGAGTCGTGAGAGGGGCGTCGTGGTTCTGGAGGCACCCGTGGCTGATCCGGGACCTCGGGTGGCCGCAGTGGGACCAGCAAGCGACGCTGCGGCAGGGGCGCGGCGCTCGTCGGAAGCGAAGGCGCAGAGCAAGCATCGCGCGCCGCAAAAGCGTGTGAAGAAAGGGCCGGCAGCGACGGATGAGCCGACGCTGCCGGGTGTCAAGTGAGGAGGATAAGCATGGATCGTTTCAAGAGATTCCGCGCATACGCGCGAGCGTGGGCGACTGGCGAGATTCAAGAGGGCACGCACGAAGACTATATTGTGGCTGCGGCTATCGGCGTGCGCGATGGCCTGGACGGTCATAGCCTGAAGACGATTCAGGAGCTCGACGTTTCGATCGACTCGCTCGGCATCAGCGCCGAGGACGAGCCCGACGGCGACGCCGAGGACCGCGAGACGCGGCGGCTGGCCGAGGCGCAGGCGCGCCTGGCGAAGTTGGTCGAGGCTGGCGGCGAGTCGCTGTGCGACGCGGCAGCGGACGAGATTGAACGCCTGCGGCAGGTGGTGAGGATCCAAAACGGCGAGGCGTCCTCGCGCGCCGCCGAGCTCCAGCAGGCGAAAGAGGCGCTGGAGCAGGCGCGATCGAAGCACGAGGAGCTCCTCGCCACCATCGGCGACACACGCGCCTGCCTCCTGGCGCGACCCGAGGATCCGACCCCGGTTGCGGCCCGGCGCGCGATCGCGCTGGCGGAGGAGCGCGGCGCCGCCGAGATGCGCGAGCGGGTGGCGCGGTGGATGATCGATGTGCACGGCCTGGACAACCTCGCAGAAATGGCTCGCGCCCTCCCGCTCTCCCTCAAGCCGCAGGCGCAGCAGAGGCCGCACAATCCCGACGAGAACACGCTGATTGCCGGCGATCACGCGTCCGCAGCGTGGCGCGCGTCCAGCCCGGCGCCGTGCTCCGCTGGCCTGTCCGCCGAGGACGCCGAGACGCTTCGGGGCGTGGGATGGCGCGAGGAGCCGGATGGTAGATGGCGCAGTCCGATCGGGGCCGTGTTCGACCCGAGTCGACCGCACGGGCTTCTTTTGCTCCAGGGACTCGCGCGCGACATCCGAAGCAAAGCGCCGCCCGCCGCGGACATGGGACCACCCGGAAAGGGTTCGGGTGGCGAGGAGAACGCGGCGAGCGGCAAGGACAGCGTGCCAGAGGTGCGAGGGGAGAAGCAAGGCCTCCCGAAGCCGCCGCGCGTCGAGGTCGGGCAGCGGTGGCGGTTCGACGCGCGCGACACGGACGGCGGCATGACGGACAGTACCGTCGATCTCACGTCCGACACGCACGCCCGGCTTGCGGGGGACGATGACCGCGTCCGGCACCGGAGCACGGCCGAGCTCCTGACGTCGCTCCGCTGGACATTCCTCGGTCCCGCGCCGGCGCCGCAGGGGCCGAAGCGCGGCAGCGAGCCCGAGGCGACGGGTCTTGACGCCGACGCCGTGTCCGAGCTCTGGAGCGAAGCCGCCGGCGTGCGCCTCGCGTGCCGCAAGGACGCCGACCCGCGCGCCGTGCTCGCGACCGTGGCCGAGCTCCTGGGGCTTCCGGACCCGCACGATGAACTCGAGCGCGTGCGACAGGAGCTCAAGATCGAGAAGGCTGAGCGCGCGCTGTCCTCTCTCGACAGGCCAAGCCCGGCCCGCCTCTACCCCATCACGCCCGGCCCGCTCCAGGCGCTCGCGGGCCGCATCGAGCACGCCATCGTCGAGGCTTTCTCGCAGCCGTCCGACGGCGAGCGCAGGGGGCCCGGTGTCGCGCGCGAGGTGCTGCGCCTGGTCGATGAGCACCTGCGCAGCGCGACCGCGGCGCCGGCGCTGGATGCGCGGCCCAGGCTCGCCGCGGGGCAGCGGTGGCGAAGCGTGGCCGGCAACCAGTTCACGATCCGGAAGCGCAGCGACATCAGCGCAGGATTCGACCTCGACGTCGTGGCCGATTCCGGGGTGTTTGTGCAGGCAAACACGGGCGCCCGCGCCCCTGACGGTTGGACGCTCGCTGAAGATCCGGCGTCGCAGCAGAAGCCTGCTGCCGTCGCCATCGGGCAGCGCTGGACGTGCGCTGGGACAGAGGGCGTGCTCGTGGTGCGGGAGGTCGTCACGTTCTCGGGTCGCGGCCCGGATATCGGCCTGTCGCCCGACGGCGCCTACCCGTCTACCGTGCGCGCTCGCGAGGCCGATATGATCGGCCTGCGAGAGTGGAGGTTCATCGGATGAGAGCAATAGCGATGCTTGCGGCGTTGCTCGTCACGTCCTGCGTAGACGAGCCGCATCCGACGCTCGGGAGCCCGATCGACGGCATCCTTTACGAGTGCGTCTACTCGTACATTGGATCGCTTGATTCGCATTTTGTATGGACGTACGCGCCGACATCGGCCGATGCCGAGATCAAGGTGCGACTGAACATGGGCCGCTTCTGTTGTCCAGTTGATAAGGTATCGTGCGTAAACTGGTCAGAGGACTCGTATGTCGATCAGATTGCGTATCGTTGACGGACACGCGTTGGCCCTGTGCGCCGTCGAGAGCGATCCGGCGCCTGGCGACGTCTACATCGCCCACGAGTTCCACGAGGCGCTGTGGGCTAAATTCTGGCGCGACGCGTACGCAGAGGGGCGCATCGCGGACATGCCGCCGCAAGACCCAGCCTACGAGAGCCAGCGCGTTCGGGATGACAACGCCGAGATGGCGCGGTGGAGAACGGAGGCAGCCGACATCGCGCGCGAAATATGCGCGCTTCTGCCGGCAAACCTCGCGGAGCGATTCCGTCGGTTTTACGTGGCGGGGTAGAGCGGCTACTGCTCCGGCGTGAGAAGCTTCGCCACCTCGTCGACGACGCCCTCGGGCAGATGCTCGGGGGCGTCCGCGGGCGCCATCCCGAGCCGCTGCGCCACGTAGCGCGCGAGCGCGTAGTGCGCCTTGCGCGCGCCGTCGGGAGCATCGCCGAGGCTCTGCGGGAGCGGTTGACCGGAGGCGCTCGAGACGCCGCCGAGGGCGGCGCGATGCACCTGCCAGAGCTCGTCGGCAGACGGGGCTCCCGGCGGAGCCGTCAGGGCCGCGCGAAGCTCCGGCGACGGGCCGACCTGGCGCTGCTCGGCGGGAAACGCAGCGCCCTCCGGAGAGGGCGGCGCGGGCTGCTTTGAGGTGTCGGGCTTGGGGTTCTGCTGGTTGTTCGGCATGGCCGAACGGTAGCACGCCGGGCGGCGCGCTCAGATGTCGATCGACGTGGGGACGCGCGGGTTGACCTTGGCCAGCCCGAGCTTTCCGCCGCCGTTCGGCTTCTGCCTGGCCGTGTACTCCTGGCCGGCGATGACGACCGTCGCGTTGACGCCCTTGGCGCGCACGCGCGCCGCGATGACCTCTTCGCGCTTGCCGATGCGCTGCTCGATCTCCTTCTGGAGCGCGAGATCCTTGGCGTGGTCCTCGACCAGACGCGAGCCGCCGTGTCGCTCGAAATCCTCCGGTCCGGGCTCGTCCTGCGCCGGCGCTTCCGTCGCGGTGGTCTCTCCGTATTGCTGCGCCGACGTGTCGCCGGCCGTCGACTCCGCGGGCGAGCTCGTCTCCGGCTGCACCAGCGTCTCGACCTCGGTCGACGCCGACTGAACCGCCGCGCCGTTGCCCCTCTTCTCTCCCTTGTCCTTCGCCATATCAGATCTCCTCGTAGCCGATTGCCCAAGGTGAGCGCTTCGGAAAGC
>CAZIWB010000140.1:0-5121 GCA_964542655.1 uncultured Cellvibrionaceae bacterium | reverse complement strand
TTCGTCGCTGTCGATCTTCACGCACTCAAGGTCTTCAAATACCATAATGGGCTCCAATCAGATGACCGCTGACATAGCGCGGTCGATAGCTTCAATCTTCGCAATTGCCTTCTGGAAGTGAACGTCGGATACGGCGCGCCATTTTCCGATATCAGGCTCGCGCGGGATCAATCGCGCCGCTGAGCAGGCGGTATGGGCGGCCATCAGCAGATAGATGTTGGCGACAGCCATCATCGCGTCAGCCTCGCCCATGCCATCAGCCGTCAGTTCTCCAAGGACCATTCCGGCATAACCGTTGGAGATCCCGATAAGATCGCGCAGCTTGTGTTCCTGCGATTGGGACACATTGAAGTCGGCTGCGGCCTGGGTGAATAGGTCTTTCTCCATCATGCCGCCGCCAGCTGAAATTCAAAATGGCGGGGATGGTAGCCAATCCGGCTCAGGCTCTCCCAGCTATCGCGGGCACGAAGCTTGGCCAGGGTGCGGACATAGGGCGCGCCAGGCTTGCCGTTGCCGCTGAACTTCTTGCGGTCAGCGACGATCAGTTTGTTGAAGCAGTCGGCCCCGATAACGCCATAACGGTCGGTGCGCACACCATGTTGGAGGGCGCGGCCACAATGATCGCAGAAGCATTCCTGCTCATAACCGATAATCGAGATTGTCTGGGCGATGGCGTTCATTGGTATCTCCTATTCGATAAATAGAAGATATCACTTTCAGCCGAGATTGCAATAGATGATATCAAATAAATTGCCCTATTGCGTAAATACCTGATATCTCCTATATATCCCGCCATGGGCAGAACACAGATAAATTCCGAACAGATGCCGGGCCGCTTTCCTGAAGGCACCCTGGCGCGCATAGACGCCGTCCTTGAGGAAAAGGAGGGCCGGGCGGCCTTCCTGCGGGAGGCCGTGGAGCGTGAGCTAAAAAGGCGTGAGAAAAGGTCCAAATAGGGCTCCGTTCAAGTTTCTTTGTAGATGTGTGCTTGGATGGCGTCTGCCGCCTCGGCTTCTTCTGAAGGACGCTGATGTTGCTCGCGCTTAATTTCGAATGATCCGGTGCCACGGCAAATGTCACACACGGGCGGCTCAGGCTCTAAGCAACAGCAGCAGTCATCCATGCAGGTACACTCGCCATCGATGAAACCTTCTCCACCGCATTGCCAGCAGGTGCGATATTCGCGCCCATCGTCGCCAAGCCAGGTGTCATCTTCTGGGTACATAAACCGCTCCCTACCGTGCCGCCTTGGCTTCGTCGTAAATGGCCTGACCGTGGCAATAGGACTCGTCTTTCCGCATCAGCGCGAGGCGCAAATCCTCGTAGACAAACCCGACGCAGCCCATCATGTGCCCAAGGGTGTTCGCCGCATATTTGTTCGGCGTATCGTTGGCCCGACTATCGCGGCCCTCCTGGATCATTTGATAGACGCGATCCGAAATCTCTTTTTCTGTCATCACTCTCTCCATTGGTTTAAGGGCTCCCTAGGGTCGGCCACGACACGTCCGCAGCCTTTCGCGGATGTCGTCGGCAAGTTCTTGGTCTTTGTGCTGGTAGGCTTCCGCAAGCGCGGCGAGCGCGGGCCATGCCTCCGGGTGCTTGAAGCTGACGATGATTTTGTCCGGCGCAAGCCCAGGATGGCGGTCTGATTGAAACCGGCCTTTGCTATCGATGTGATGTCCCATTTACCGCTCGCCTATGTTTTGGGGTTGAGAATGAAGCAGGCGATATGCCGCCCGGTGCCTTCGCCAGCGGATCCGTCTTCGGTAGCCAGCCACTTCACGTCGCCTAGATTTCTGATTTCCGCGCCAGCAGCCACAAGCATCAAAACCCACTTATCGACCGGATAGACCATCACGACACGGTTTCCCTTGGCTTGCTCTGCAATGGCCTTGCGGACCCAAGCGGTCATCCCACGTTTGCGGCCCTTGCCGTTCGCGGGAGGGATGGAGCCGAAGGGCGGGTTGACGTAATTGGATTTTCCCCAATCGACCAACAGACCATCAAATCCTTCCGGCTTCGGGTACGGGCAGGGATCAAAATCAAAGTTGAACTCGGCCTGTAGCGGGGCCATCACTTCTGGCGGTGTCAGCCAGTAGTGTTTCCCATCGTCGCCATTGCCCCGGTGGAATTTGTTTTCCTCCGGCTGAAGCTGAGATTGATGGGGCTTAAAATCTTCCATCAGCGTTCGTCCAACGGCCCGGTGAGCGCGAATAGAGAAAGAAAAGCCATAACCCCAACAACAACTCCGACAACCCAAAGAAATGCTTCCATAAACCGCTCCGCTCTAGCCGGGTTGCTCAGACAGCATGGCGTTTATGCGTTTCACCCAGTCGGGATGATCTCCAATGCATTCGCCTTCATGGGCCAGGAGAAAGCGAAGCATCGCCGCGGCGCGCCAGGCGTAATCCTTCAGCTTCTCGAAATCGCCGGTAGCGAGGTGCAGCATGTCGCCAAGCGTCGGCTCGTCGGGCACGCCGTCGATCATGAAGCGGACCATCTTATCGGCCTGTGTGGCCGTCAGAAGGTTCGTGCCAACAGGTTCATAGCGATGGTTCCGAGGGTTCATTTTCTTCGCCGCATCGGCGTCAAAGCGGATACCGCAATCAGGGTTGAAATCTTCCGGCAGCTTCCACTGCAAGAAGCGGTCAACCATATATTTGATCTGGTCATCTTTCATTTTTAGGGCTCCCTACTGTCTCTGGCTTACGGTGCGATCCCCCGCAGCGGCGCGCTTTATGGCGGAGGCTTTCCGACGCCTCGCATTCTGTTCATCGCGATTGCAGGCTCGGCATTTCACGTGCCCGCGATAATTCACCAGCTTGTTTTCAGGCGTGTATTCGTGACCGTTGATGCAGTGCGAGGGTTGAACGTGAAGGACACCCTTGAGGCCGCGCATGACATTCTCGCGGTTCGTAACTGGCTCAAGATGCTCTGGGTTTACGCAGCTCGGATTTCGGCACAGATGGTCTATTACTAGTCCTGCCGGTATTGGCCCCTTGAACCGTTCGTAGAACGCCCTGTGTGCGGCTCTGGATGGCTTGGAGCCAAATATCCCGTAGCCCTGGCCTTGCTTCGGACCAGTCCATTCCCAGCACCCGGTTGGCGTCACCGCGTAACTCTTCCATAGCCTCTCTACAGTCTGCGGCCTCATTTCTTGGCCTCATCCGTCATACCGGGTTGGCGGTCAGGGTGGGAGGCGAGGGCGGCCTCCGCGATTGATGCGAGGCGGTCCATTTCGATCAAACCGCCGCGCGTGTCGTAGTCGCCATTACGAAGCCAGGAGGCAATTTCCACCAGCGCCTCGCGCATCCCGTCACCCTGCGCTGGGGAGAGGGCGCGGGCATTCCACTTCGCTGCGATCTTCGCACGCGCATTGGGGTGGAAAGCTATAACCTGAGCGCCGCATTCGCGTGAATTGCATCCGCCAGACTCGCCGTCGCGTATTCCGAACCACCTAAGATCAGTTCCGCCGCAAAACGGACATGGCAAAAGCAGCGCCGTCACGCTTTCCTTGTCGGTTGGGTTAGACATGGGACTTTCTCCCGGAGAGAAATGCGTTAATTGAGTGATGTAGTTCTCGGTCAAGATAACCGAGGAAATATTTTTGCAATTCTTCCTCCGTAACCGGCATATCCAGTACGGCGCGGAGGCGGTCACGTTCTTCGCAAGCCCTGTTCATTTCGGCTTGAAATGCTTTCATCGTGTTCCAGTGGGCCGTTACATCAATCTCCAACTCCCTGACGCGGGAGAGGAGGTAGGCGCGGTCTTCATGGGCGCAATCTTCCGATAGAAGGCGTGGATAAACTTGCGCTCTCATGGCCTGCAATTCGCAAGACCGCGCGGCGTGCCGCCCCTCTATCTCGTCCAGCTTATTCGTGGTCATGGGTCAACCTTCTCGTATCGGCCAGAGCCCCAATTGAATTTCATTCCAGCAGGACGCCAGAAGCCTTTAGGCTTGGATATGCCGAGGCTCTTGTCTCGCTGGCGAACAGTCTTGGCCGCCATCGGAATGTCATGCCTGGTTGTCTTGAAACGGTGGCATGGAATGCAAACGGCAGCGCAATTTCCTAGGCTGTTGTCGTGACTATTCGCGTCAAGGATAATGTGATCGAACTCGACACCATGGCTTAGAGAGGCCGTGCAGCGGGCATTGGGCTTGAGCCCGTACATCGTGCCGGTCGCCTCACATTGGTCCTTGGCGCGCTTCATGGCCTCGCGTTTTGTGGGTTTGGAGAACTCGGAGCGGCTCATGCGGCCTCCGGGTGCAATAGATCGGCAACAGCCACCAGAACATCCGGCCGTGCAATCCCAAACTCATTCTCGATGACGTAAACGGCCTTATCGAAGAACTCCTTGAATGCCGACTGATCCATGGCTGCGAAGGAGATCGACTTAGGAAATTCTTCCGTCCCACGCTTCGTCTTGATCGTGCGGACATGCCCCGTGCGAACCTTGATCAGATCCGATACATCCTCGGATTCGATACCGACCGCATCAGCTATACGGGCGCACAAGGACCAATAAAGGCGATGATGGGCGCCGTTCCTCGGCTGCTTCACTTCAACCTGGACAACCTTCCTGAATGGAAGCTTGGAAAAGATAGACGAGCTCTCCGCCCCGTATGGACGGAGAGTCATCCCCTCTCTTGTTGCCCAGTAAATCATTAGAACGGAATCTCGTCTTCGAGTTCGCGGCCAGCCGGCGCAGAACCGCTTTCCCGCTTATCCAGGAGAACGAGGGCGCCGTTGAATTTCTGGAGGACGATCTCGGTCGAATATTTCTCGGCGCCGTCTTTGTCGGTCCACTTCCGCGTCTGGAGCGATCCTTCGAGGTAAACCTTCGAGCCCTTGCGCAGATATTGTTCAGCGACCTTGGCCAAGTTTTCGTTGAAAATCGTGACCCTATGCCATTCGGTTTTCTCTTTGCGCTCGCCGCTGTTTTTGTCCTTCCATGTCTCGGAAGTGGCAACGGAGAGATTGACGACAGGCTCTCCGCTCGTCATGCGGCGCACCTCTGGGTCTTTGCCCAGCGATCCGACCAGAATTACCTTGTTGATTGAGCCGCTCATGCTGCCTCTCTTGCGGTTTCGTATTTCTCGCGGAGCATCCGCACAGTTTC
>CAZIWB010000139.1:0-5203 GCA_964542655.1 uncultured Cellvibrionaceae bacterium | reverse complement strand
CGGTCCTCGGGCACCGCCGAGCGCACACCTCCCGGGTTCTGGCGTCGCATGGGGGGAGCGGGCGCCGCCGGTCTCTCAGGGGCCCGTGGCGCCGATCGTGGCTCCCGTCAGCGTGCCCGCAGGCGCGCGAGGCGTCCGGATCCGATCACGGCGGACGGCTTCAAGAGAAGAAGTATCGAGATTTTTCATGGGTGGCGCCGCTTACCATCTGCTGGCGAGATGGATCGACCGGCCCGACCATCGAACCTGTAGATGGATCAGCCGAGCCCTACGCCGACCGTCCTCCTCATCCTCATCCAGCCGCTGTGCTCGTCATGGGTAGTCCCGCCGCCGTGCTGGACCGCCATGGGCGGCACGCAGGCCCCGCCGCCCCCGGAGCTCGCCGCGGCGCACCCGGACGGCTGGAGCCTCGTCGTGCTCGTGGACGGGTAGCGCTTGCTTATGGCGCTGTCGCCATGCTACGCGTTCGCCATGAGCAACGACGAGCACGAGATCGACAAGCCCGAAGCCGAGATCGAGAACCCCGGCTCTTTCGCCACGCGCCTCTATCACGCCCGCGGCGCGCTGGACTTCACGCAGGAGCAGCTAGCGGAGCGCTCCGGCCTCCAGCAGAGCACCATCGGCCACTACGAAGCCGGCCGACGAGAGCCCAACCTGACGAACCTGCGGCGCCTCGTCTGGGCGACGGGCTCGGACGCCGACTACCTCCTCGCTACCCGTCCCGGTGTGGACGACTGCTACCGGGAAAGCGCTGTGGTCAACGAGCGCCGCCCGGAGCGGCGCTACCTGCTCAAGCTCGTCCCGCCCGCGGATGCGCCGGAGGCCATTCGCGCCGCCGCGGGCGACGTCGAGATCTCGGGTAGGCTGTACGTGCTGCGCGTCCCGGGGCACTCGTCGGTGGCCGAGCGGGAGATGGCCGCGGAGGTCCTGGAGAGCACCCTGAAGGCCGCGCATGCGGACGGGTCGCCCTTCTCGTGGCTGGTCCTGCCGAGCGACTGGAGCCTCGACACGCACGAGATCGAGCCCGCATAGCGCTGGGCTCGCGCGCCCGCCCGTGACAGGATCGCGGGCGATGCAGTTTCCGCCGATCCCGTCCTCGCTCCGCACCTCGGCCGCCGGCTTCCTCGCCGCGCTCTTCGGGTGGATCGCCGTCACCCCAGGGGTTCACCCGGTCGTCGCCACCATCTGCGGCATCCTGTCCGCCGCGGCGACCGGGACGGGCCTGCACCTCGCCGCCGACGCGCACGCACTCCGGAGGACCGCCGAGAACACCGCGGCCGTATGCTCCCGGTGCGGCCGTTCGGCCGAGGAGCCCCGCGCCGCCGCCGCTGAGACGCCGCTGCCTTGAGCAGCGCCATCCGCCCGCCGAGCTGGCGCCCGACGGCGTGGCAGCAGAGATTTATCGCCAGCGACGAGCCGCGGATCGCGCTCGAGGGGCACGAGGCCTGCGGCAAGCAGCGCTGCTTGATCGAGGCCGCGGCCTACGGCATCGACGATCCCGTCTGGCGCGCCGTCATCATCACGATCGGCGCGGCGAGCAAAGCGGCGCTCGTGCGCGCGACGGAAGCGGTCTACGGCAGCCTTCCGGATGTCTCCTACAGCGGCGTGTTCTGGGAGTGGACGTTTGCCGGCGGGGCGATCGTGAGGCTCGCCGGAAGCCTCCAGGAGGCGCGGGCGAGCACGGGCTACGACACCGTCTGTCTGGAGCACCTGGAGGAGTTCAGGGACAGCGAGATCACGGAAGCCCGCAGGCTGTTGCGCCGCGTGCCCGGGCGCGTTGCCAGGCTACGCGCAACCAGGCGCGTCAACCTGGACTGGCGACGCCACTTCCCGGCGCGCATCACGTTCGAGGAAGGCGACGACGCAGAGCCTCTGTTCGGCGCGCTGTCCGCCGAGGCGGCGGACCTGGAGCGCCTCGTGCTCGCGCTGACCCATCACCTGCACGCAAGCATGAGCGCGGGCACCTGGGACGCCGTGCGCGACGCGATCCGGGTCATGAGCACGGGGCCGCACGCGGCAGAAACGGTCGCGCTGGTCAAGAGCGTTGAGACGGCCGACGACGACCGCGGCAGGCTGCTGGCTGCTCTCGATCGTGCAAGGCATCATCTTGCAGAGCTGCAAGGGGCAGAGCCGGGCGCGTGTCACGCGACGTGCGGCTCCACGTGCTCGCTGCGCGCTCGGGACGAGCGTCACAGCCTCGACATCACGCCGCGGTGATCACCGGCAGTCGCCGGCCGAAAACACGTAATCAGGCGATGCGCGCGTCTGCATGTCACACCACTTGATGTGCAGCACATGGGCGCGCTGTACGTTTTCAGCGGACTGCGATCGGGTCAGCGGCTCGCGGTGCCTGGTCTTCCTGTCGATAAGCTCGTAGTCGCACTTGAAACCGGCCTGCGACACTGGCGCAGGAGGTGGAGTAGTGCCTTTCGGCTGACAGTTGGCCTCGTACTCCGGTCCAAGCGGACTCGGACGACACACGGAGGCCTTGAGCGCCTCCTCTGGGCTGTCGAAACAGCCGATCTCGTTGGTGCCGCATCGGCAGATCAGGCCGTTCCTTGCTCGGCGGTAACGGTCACCAGAAGCGCCGTTGGCGTCGTCCGGAAGCGGGCCAGTTGGCACAGGGTCTTGCCCAGGCGTCGGGCCAGGAACGGGCGACGCTGTGCCCTCGATTGAGGAGCACGGCTCGTGCGGATCGTCGAACAGGAAGCATCCAGCGCAGCAAACAGATGCGGCGCACAACGCAGACAATGCTCTAGTCACCATATCCAACCCTTTCTAGCTCTGCGTCGAATCTGTCGAACGCGTCCAGCAGTCCCTTCGCTGCGAAACACAGCGCCGGGTCATCCTTGAGCGCCGGAGCGTGGTCCGGGCCGATGACCAAAGACTCGGCGAGTTCCCTCGCTTCAGTTTCGCCGCCGGCGTGGCGACGAAGCCACGACTTGATCGTTGTCACGATGTGTATATCCTCCTCCGCAGCGCCGCGCCGCATTAGGAGGATATGAACTGCGTGCGGGCTTAGCGCAAGCGGAAAGTGTGGGCGCCTGTCGATTGTACGCAACCGAGCGAATCTACAGGCCTGCGACGACGCGCCGGTATGTCGCCGCGCGGCGCTGGACCCACCCGGGCCGCGTGGAGCACGAGACGCCGGAGCCGTACAGCGCGATCGACGGGGCGAACCAATCGCCGCCGCGGCGCCCGCATGACCACCGCGAGCGCGCGAGGAGCTCCGCGCCGGCGCGCAGACACCGCTCGGTCGAGGCGGCGTCGAGCCCGACAAGGTCGCGTCCACGCCAGCCGCCGCGCTCCCCGTCGAGCCCACCGGTCTGCACCTGCACGAGGCAGACGGACCGGCAGCGCCTGGAACCGTCGCGAGCGCGGTAGCAGTCGCCCAGGGCCCGCGGGCCGACGCCCTCGTGAACGTCGCGCCGGAAGCCGCTCTCGTGACGCGCGATGGTCAGCAGGCCGGCCACGAGCTCCCGGCGGTCCCACGGCCAGAGGGGGCGCTCGCCCTCGGCGGCGCGGGTCGCCTCGAGCGACACCGCGTCGAGCGCGCTCGCGATCGTGGCGTACCTCGCGCGCGCCTCAACCTCGCTCTCCGGGCGCACCATGGCGCCGTGATGCGATGACCAGGTGACGCCCGGCGCGGAGCACGCAGCAGGCTCTGGGCCCGCGGGCAGGTCAGTCAAGCGCAGCACCGGGCCGCCGCACTCCGGCAGCGGGACGACAGAGTATGGGCTGCTGGACGGCGCGAGCGCGAGGATCGCGGACAGGATGGCTTCGTGCATGGCGCCGGAGCGTAGTGGACCGCGCTGCCGTGGCCAGAGCGAAACGGTGCCGACTGACGGTAGATAGGCGGCGCTTTGCGGGCGCCGGCACCCTAGCCTCGACAGTCGGAACCGGTGGACGCCGCAGGACTCGAACCTGCATCTCCAGCGCCGAGCCTACGCGCACGTAGACGGCGGACCGCTGGCGCTCTCCCGATTGAGCCAAGCATCCAAACCCGCAGATTACGCGCTGCGGCCCGCGAGCGGGGTGCCTACCCCAAGCGAATCGAGCAGGCATCGAACCTGCGTCTCCTCTCCTCGGGAGAGTGCTCTACCAGAGCTGAGCTACCGATTCACCGCCACTGTTTCACCTCTCGCGGCCCGAGGCAGAAACGACCATGGCACCTGTCCGGCGTTCGCGCAAGTGGACATCGCGCGATCCAACCGACGAAAGACAGCCGGCGTCAACGGCTACTTCAGCTTGCTCTAACGCCGCGCGCGTGGTAAGCGGAGACGATGGCGGACGCGGCGCAGAGCGAAGAGAAGGCGGAGCGGGACAGGATCATCGAAGCCCTCAAGGCGTCGGACTACTCGCCGGCGCACGCCGCCGACGCGCTCGGCATGACGCGCTCGACCATGGGCCGCAGGATCAAGGCCTACGGGCTGGACACCTGGATCGAGCAGAACAACCAGCGCGTGCAGCGCCGCCGCACAAACCGCGAGCTTCCGCCGGCCCCGCACGAGCCGAGCCGTCAGGCCCAGGCCCAGGCCGCGAACAGGGCCGCCGGGCTGTGCGGCTGCGGCAAGCCGCCCGACCCGAAGCCCAGCGGCGAGCCCGGGCGGATGTGCGACGGCTGCCGCACTAGGGCCCGCAACCAGAAAAGAGACAAGGCGGCGTAAGTTCTACTTGCGCGAAGTCCATGTATGGATCATCATCTGGACATGAACAGCGCGCAGAAAGCGGCGGACGACGTCTACGGTGCATCGATTCTCCATTACGAGACCCTGGCCGCGCAGGTCCACATCCAGGCGCGTCGGCTCCGTGCCGAGGGAAAGGCTGGATGGGCGGCCGACTATGACGTGCTCGCCGCCGAGCACGCGGCCGACGCCGGCCGGAGTCTTGCCAAATCCAGTGAGCTCGAGATCAAGCTCAGCCCGGCGGCCTGAAAGCGCAGCAGAGCGCGGCCTCGACAAGTTCAAGGCCGCGCTCTGCTGCCTGCCGCTCCGTCGGCGTCATCCTGCCGAGCGCCCGTCGCAGTCGGCTCGGGACGTGCGGCCGAGCACGGACGGCGATCCTGTAGGCGCGCACGGCCAGCCTGATGCAGTCGATGTCGCTGTACTCTCGGCGCTGCGTCACGCCCCCCCACCTACAGCCCCCGCCCCACCCGTCAACTGGATCCCCCTGGATCCAGCTTTAGCTACCCAACCCACGCGGC
>CAZIWB010000138.1:1597-5382 GCA_964542655.1 uncultured Cellvibrionaceae bacterium | reverse complement strand
TGATTTGCTTTACCTCTAAATGAAAAAACTGCTCCATAAAGAAACCAAAATTTTTAACAAGAGCCATTGTATATTCCTGAGGAACCGGCATACGAACGCCAGGATAAAAAGAGTCGGCTCGCGCAAACTCATTTACCTGTACAGCACGCTCCTTTAACGCCAGAGCTCCTTTAAGGTAATTATCAACGAGCACAACCTCCTGTTGTTCATTGCCAACTTTATAACATTCAATGTTAGCATCGTCACAAAGCCCGTACTCAATCGGTTCCATACAACTCTCTATTTTTAACGTTCAATACTTTATGTAAACCAAAAGACAAACAAACCTATTTTTAAACTGGTGGCCTTGCCTTACAGAATTGATTGATAAAGTCTTGATGAGAAGGCATTGCCGCTACTTTTTTATGTACGTCGTCCCTCAAGAAGGCAAGGAAACCTTTCAGCTCCTTTTCTTCCATCATGTCGACAACCGGATGGTATGCAGTAGGCATAATACCTTGCCCCATCATTACCTGGACCCAGGAATCGTTTAAAAATAACTCCTTGTCTTCGAGCATAATTACGCCTGTATCTTTGAATAATTGTATGCGACGCGCCAGGATGTCCGGTATTTCCATAGTCTTGCAATAACGCCAGAATTCCGTGTCTTCCCGTTGGGTCGCATGGTAATGCAACACCACAAAATTGCGGGCGCGATCCATTTCTGCACTGGATTGCCTATTAAACTCATCCACATTCGACATCGAAATTTCATGCTGCGGAAAATACCGCATCAAGCGATAAATGGTAGACATAGCTAAATGGATGGAGGTAGATTCAAGCGGCTCAATAAACCCTGATGCCAACCCTACGGCAATACAGTTTTTATTCCAGGACTTCAGGCGACGGCCCGTTTTATATTTAATCACGCGTGGCTCGGTAACGGGGCGCCCTTCCAAATTGTTCAACAGTGTGTTGATGGCTTCATCATCTGAAACATGCCGGCTGGAAAAAACCAAACCATTTCCTGTTCTGTGTTGCAACGGAATACGCCACTGCCATCCAAAGTCGTGCGCGATTGCCTGGGTGTAAGGTCTTGGCGAGTGCACGTTTTCAGTTTGTAGCGCAACCGCAGAATCGCAGGGAAGATAATGACCGTAGGGCACATAGGGTGTGTTTAACGCGCCATCGATAAGCATTGCTTTGAAACCGGTACAATCCAGGAATAAATCGCCTGCTATTTCTTGCCCATCTTTCAATAACAACGATTTAATATAACCATTCTCTGGTGAGACATTGACTTTATCAATAAACCCTTCAACGTGTTTCACGCCGAGCTTTACAGAAAACGCTTTCAAATAATCTGCATATAAATTGGCATCAAAGTGATAGGCATAATTAACACCATCATTTTCGCCGCTACATTTTTCCAAACTGGCGGCTTTGGACTCAGGGCAGTAATCGCCAAAGGGAGCATTGATACCGTATTTTTTTCCTGCAAACCAAAAATGCTGGAATTGGCATGCCCAACATTCTTTTCCGGTAAGCCCAAACGAGTGAAAGTATTTATCGCCTTTGTTAGCCCAGTTACTAAACTCAATGCCTAACTTAAACGTTCCCTGGACCTGGGCCATCAGCTCCTGGTCATTAATGCCCAACAGTTTATGAAATACTCGCAGGGTGGGAATAGTTGCTTCGCCCACGCCAATTCGCCCAAGTTCTGGTGATTCAATCAGGGTGATATCGAGATTTTTACCAAGCACCTTGGAGATAGCTGCTGCGGCTAACCAACCTGAAGTGCCGCCACCTGCAATAACGATTTTACGAATAGAATTCACTGTTGTATGTTCGGTCATTTCTCAGCTCATATTCATGAATGTAAGGCATGCTAACTCACTTCATTTTTGCATTTTTGATATCAATCAAAGCCTGTATATTATTCACAGAGTCAGCAACGTTGTACGCAAGCGATAAGAAACCAGATTTGTGTAACTCAACCACGGCATCATTTTCTAATGCCATCAACTTTTCAATATGCACTGTATAGCCGGCATCAAATTTAATAGTAGCCTCGTTCGCCAAAACAATTTCTAACCTAACCCGTTCAAGGAGATCGTATTTTAAAAAGGCTTCTATCATAGGCTCAAGTGACTCTGAACCTTTATGGCGCGCTGACAATATATCCCTTATTTCATTCAGGGTGGCAGAGGCATTACCATCAGCATTGAACAGTGCAGGTGCTGCGTTTTGCTGGATTCTTGAATCATTTAGGTCTGCATAAATGGCAAGTCTTTGTTCTGCACCTTGTTGCTGAAGCCCAATGAGGAAAGGCCCCTGTCTCACCGCAAGTGGAATATAGCGCGCACTCCACGTTGCGCCCTCATTAAGGAAGAGGTTTTCATGTTCCTCAAATCCTAGTAAAACGACGGGCAAAAAGCGGCCGGTCTCAGAATCTTTGCGAAATAGAATGGGGTATTCTCGTTGAGCCTTGGCAAATTCATTGGGCAGTATCATTACTGCGCCTACCTGGTGCCCGTATTCAGAGCCGTATTTTTCTGCATAACCAAGGGTTTTATGTTGTTCAAAGCTTAATGGTTGAAAATCTTTCATCGTATTACCCTTTTTCTTTATGAACCAAAAAAAGTGCCGCTCATAGAGCGGCACTTTTTCTTACTAACATCAACTACAAACTATTAGAAATTGTAACGCGCTGAAAGCGCATAACGAGGTTCCAATACATCGACGTATCTTACTTGATTTGAAGTGCGGCCAAACGCTTTCTTGTCCTCACCCAACACGTTAGTACCTTCCAAGGCTACTGTGAATTCTTCAGTAATCTTGTAACCTACGTTAAAGTCAACCTGGCCATAGGCTTCTATAAACTCGGGTTCACCACCACCAACGTTCGCACTATTCAGGAACTCGTCGCGCCAGTTGTAGGCAATACGCGCTTGCCATTGGTCGTTTTCAAAGATACCAATCACGTTGGCTGAATCACTCAAGCCAGTCAACGCAAATTGAGTAGCAGAGCCCGGTTCTGCGTAGAGGTCGTAGCCAATACTGCCATTAACAATAGTGTAGTTAGCTTGAATACCAAAACCACTATCACCAAAGAAGTGTTGGCCTGCGAATTCCCAACCGTTCAGCACAGCGTCTTTAGAGTTTGTAGGCATGGCAGTGTTATTGGTAACACCAGGGTCACCCGCTACAGCCACGATATCTACGCCATCCTTAAACTCCAGGTAACCTTCGTCGGTTTGGTCAGGAACGCCGCCGATACCACACAGATTAACTGAAGTCTGATTGACACAACCATTAGCAGTACTGTTCATCCTGCCAACCATTTCAAACAGGGTTCGCTCATTGACTGGGATGCCCGCAGCGTTCAATGCAGCAACAGCGGCTAAAGCACGCGGGCCATTACTTGGATCCAGTGTAGCAGGGTAATTAACCTCATTTTGTTCTGTACCAATGAAGTTAGGTACGCGCTTATCGAAGAAACCAACAGACACATAATCGGTATCGTTGAAGTAATATTCAACCGAGAAGTCTATGTTGTTAGATTCAATTGGTTTCAGCTTAACGTTACCGTCGCTACTATCACCGAATGAACCACCGGCCAATAATGGGCCACCTTTTGGTGCATTGCCTGCGGCGCCCATCTGTAGGTCGTTAAAGTTTGGACGAGAAATCGTTTTACTGCTGGATGCACGTGCAATCAGCTCATCACTAATATGGAAGGTCAAGTCCAAATTAGGAAGCACATTAGTGTAATCGTAAGTGCTAACCGTGTAAGGCTGCGAGCC
>CAZIWB010000138.1:0-1497 GCA_964542655.1 uncultured Cellvibrionaceae bacterium | reverse complement strand
TGACAATTTAGAGTTATACCCATCAAAATAATCGTTGAAGTTAATTAACTCAAACCAGTCAGGGTTAATATCGCCCGGTGCTGCAACACTCCAACCGCCTTGCATTGTGGCATTACCAATGTCGGATTGTTTTTGAATCGATTCAGTTTGCAGTGAACTTAGACCAAAGTTAATAGAGCCCGAATCCGAGAACTCGTACTTACCAGAAACCTTGGCCTCTTCAACATCTTGCCAGGAACGCGCATTAACCAACTGGCTAATAGTGGAGCCCACGTCGCTCTTCTGGATGCTACCGTTTTGCAAGACGCTTGCAATGAGAGGCAAATCACCACTCATGTCCAAACCTTGACCAATCAACGTATTTACGCCTATACCGAGCGTAACGTTTGAGCCTGGTGCATTATAAGGAGTTGCACTTGATTCAGCCTTATGAACATCGAGCGCAAAGCTCAACTCATCAGTAGCCTGATAGCCCAGGTTAAAGCCAACGTCGTCCAATTTGTTCTCAACTGAACGCAATGCGTTTTTCAACGCGATATCGCGAGGCGAGTATGCGGGGGGGGTAGTAGGTTTGTAATCGGGTTTATCCACATTGTAATTCGATTGCCACACATAAAGCGGTGATTTACTAATTGAGCTGTCATCCCACTGCACAGCATTCGTTGGCCATGCACCATCAGAGAACCATAAAGAGTAAATCGCGTGTTGCGATCGGGTTTTGGTTGTCACACTAAGGGCATCAAGTGTTGCTGTAATTTTATCATTAGGCTTGAATTGCAGTGTCAGCAAGGCGTTGTCACGCTCGCGTGATGTATCCGTGTGAAAGAAGTTCGCTTCCTGCAGACGAGTAGCCAAATCACCAGTGTAAGGCACGTTTGGAGTAAGAATTGTTGGCTCGTTAACTACGACAGCACCTGGAGTATAACCGCTGTTGAATATCTCACCGCCTGGGTAGCGTTGCTGCTTATCACCCCAACCACTATTAGCAAAACCCGAGCGGGCGCTATCACGCTCCTGGTGAGAAAGCGATAATGATGCACCAAACATCTCATCAGACCAGCTAACAAAACCAGACAACTCCGGCGTGACGTCATCGCCAACGTCGTTAGATTGGTCATGTAGCGCTTTTCCACCGATTGAGGCTTTAAAACCTTCATAATCGAATGGCTTGGCAGTAGTAAGATTGATCGTTGCACCTATACCACCGGTAGGAACACTTGCCTTGCCGGTTTTATACACTTGCACACCGGTAACAGATTCAGATGCTATGTTGCTCATATCAAATGAACGGGTGCTCTCAACGTCACCGCCTTCAATGACTGACGCCATTGACAATTGACGGCCATTCAGCGTAACCAGGTTGTATTGTGGGCCAAAACCACGAGCAGTGATCTTAGCGCCTTCACCGTTAGAACGATCAATAGAAATACCGGTGATACGTTGTAACGATTCAGCCAGGTTTGAATCTGGCATCTTACCGAGATCTTCTGAGGATAT
>CAZIWB010000137.1:0-5388 GCA_964542655.1 uncultured Cellvibrionaceae bacterium | reverse complement strand
ATATGCTGTCGTCGCACACCGTCTACCAGCAAACCGGGCAGCCGTATCGATGGTCGGCCGAAGTCGCTGCCGCCGTTGCCGGGTACGCCGTGGGTACGCTGCTCGGGTCTACGGACGGCTCGACGCTTTGGTACAACATCGTAAGTAACAACACCTCGAACCCCGACGCGGGCGGTGCGGGGTGGGTAGCAATGTACTCTTACGGTATCGCGAGCATTTCGGGGCTGACCGGTGGCGTGCGCGTGCTATCGATGGCCGAGGCCGCAAAATCTGTAATCGTGCTGACGGGCGCGTTAGTAGCGAACGTGCAGATAGTCGTACCTAGTCAGGTTCGGCGCTGGCTTATCGTCAACGCTACGAGCGGCGTCGGCTTTACGGTTTCGGTGCGCACGTCTGGCGGCAGCGGTGTCGGCATCCCGCAAGCCGGCTTTACCGGCCCCGTCGAGGTCTGGAGCGACGCGACCAACGTATACCCGGTCGTGGCCCCGGTGAATCTGCCTATCGATCAAAACCCGACGGCGCTGACGATTGCGCAGCGAACAAACGGCGGCTACTTGTATGCCGTTTATTTCAATCAGTCGAGCCCGCAAGAGAACTTGCCGGTTAGCTCGGTGTTCTTTGAATACAATAACGACGGCTTCCATAGAAAGATTCACCCCGCGAACCTTGCGGCGCAGCTGCCGCTATCGTGGTTCGCAGGGCAAGTTACGAACGCGCAAGTTCCGCAGTCGGCGGTAACGCAACACTCGGCCGCAGTGTTGTCGAATGCTGCGCTTACTGGCACGCCCACGGCACCGACGCCCGCGCCCGGCACGAATAACTCGCAGGTAGCTACGACTGCGTTCGTAACGGCTGCCGCTTCCGTCGGTTTCGGGCAGTCGTGGACGAACCCCGGCAAGAACAAAAACATTACCTACGTCAATGGCACCGGCCGGCCGATCATGGTTAACGTCTCAATCAACATCACGAGCGGCGGCGGCAATGCTAACGCAAACGTCGGCGGTGTCACCGTAGCAAACTGCGGTAACGGCTCTTCGGCTGATAACGAGGTGTGCCTCTCGTTTATCGTGCCGGCGGGCTTCTCCTATCGAGTCAACGGCACCGGCAGCCGCACGAACGTCTCTTCGTGGGCCGAACTGGTTTAAGAGGTTAGAAACATGGCCGGCGTAGTCGTTCCCGTAAATGTAATCGTCAAGCCGTTCGGCGCGCTCGCAGCGCCCGAATATATCGAGCTGCCGATTCCGGTGCCCGATCAAACCTTGACCGAGCCCGGCGCGGCTTCGTTCGACACGGGCTTCGGGCCGCTCAATATGACCGACCTTGCCGCGGGAGGTATCCCGCCGCGAGGTGTGGATATGAACGGAATTCTCTACATGATTACTGCCTACGTTGCGTTACTGCAGGCAGGCCAGCGGGTGAACTGGAACCTCGACGCGGCCACGGCTTTCACCGGATACGCAGTCGGCGCGCAAGTCGCAAGCGTAACGGTGCCGGGCCGAGTGTGGGAAAATCTGCTCGACGGCAACGTAAACGACCCCGACGCCGATGATACCGGATGGCGCTCGCTCGATCCGCTGACGGCCTCGGTCGCATTAAGTGGCGCGCACAATAACGTCGCGCTGCCGGGCGCGAGCGATTACGCGCTCGATATCGACACGACCGTCGGGAATTGTGATATCTCGGGATTCATCGCGCAGCGCAACGGGCAAAAGCTTTACCTATCTAACACGGGCGCGAATCTGCTGCAGGTTCTCGCCGCAAGCGGCCTATCGGACCCCGAGAACCGTATACGTGCAGCGACCGACCTTGCCTTAGTGACGGATCAAACTTTAACGCTACAGTGGTTTTCGGGAATCGAAAGGTGGATATTGACATGAACAAGCGCGCACGGCTTGCAAGTTTTCTCGGCGCTCTTGCACTGACGGTATCGTCAGTAGCAGCGGCGGCTACGTTCAATTTGTTTCAACCGGCGAACGGAATCCTAAAGGGCAATCCTTCGACGTATGTTACGACGGCTGCAGCGTCGAGCGACGTTATTGCGTTGTGGTCTGGCACATGCGACGCGACTACGTTTCTAAAGGGTGATGGCTCTTGCGGGGCCGCGCTCTCGGGAACGGTGCCCGTAAGCAATGGTGGCACCGGCGCAATTTCACTTAGCGGTGTGTTGAGAGGAAACGGCACATCGGCCGTTAGCTCGGCGGCATCAAGCGATGTTATTTCGTTGTGGTCTGGCACATGCGACGCGACTACGTTTCTAAAGGGTGACGGCTCTTGCGGGGCCGCAAGCGGCGGAACGCCCGGCGGTTTGAGCGGCAGCATTCAATATAACAACGGGTCAGGCGGTTTCGCAGGGCATGCTACGTTTACTTATAACGGCACGACCCGCACCTTATCCCTTGGCAGCACGGGCGGCGCAAATGGGGAAATTCGCGGCATGGAACGATCCGGCGTGGGTAACGGTGCCGGGATAACCCTTGCAAGCGCAACGGCTAACACGGCCGGCAACGGTGGCATACTGAACATCCTCACCGGCGACGGCGGCACTACGTCGGGAAACGGCGGCGCGTTGAATATAACCGCAGGCAATGCTACGTCAGGTAACGGCGGCGATGTTGTTATCAAAAGCGGAACTACTTCGGGCGGCGGAACTAACGGTGCTGTCAGGCTGCAGACAAATAGCACTAATCGCCTTGTGATAGATGGCGCGGGCGCGCTTCTATTAGGCTCGGGGTTGAGTGCCGGCACGACCGGGCAGGTTCTCACGTCGAACGGCGCAGGAACCCCACCTACGTGGCAAGCTGCCGGTAGCAGTGGCGCGACGTTGGGCGCTAACACCTTCACGGGCGCGCAGAAAATCTCTAAGACGGCTTCGCCGATGGTGGCAACGTGCCGCACTGACGCGACCGTCGGGCGACAGTGTGCTGCGTTAGAGGTTAGCGGCACCGGTGGCTTTTATATCTATCCTGCAGACGACTCGGGGGCCGCTATCGGTACGGCGTTAGTCGAAGGTGTTCGCAGCGGGGCCGGAACTTGGTCGGATGTGAAACTTAACGGCGGGTCGGCCGTCATTTCTAGCGGCCCGTCCGCTACCCCGGTGCGTGTTGCGTTCGCCCGCGTGAATGCTGTCGCGGGATGCAGCTTCTATACACAATCAGGGTTCTCTAGCTGTACCGAAGCGACACCGGGGAATTATAACCTAACCGTTAATGGCTCGCTTAGCAGCCAATCGGCGTGTACCGCAAATTCGGCGGATTCTTCGGTGCCCGTGGGCTTTGTAACGGCGGCGGGGGGCTCATCGGTTTCTATCGCGTTCTACAATCAATCTTGGGTAGCTACTAGCCCTAGTAGCTTTCAAGTGACGTGTATGTCCACGCAGTAAGGCAATCCCTGCCTTTCGCTGCATTGCGCGGAGTGTCTACAATGGACGACATGAACGACCCCGATGTGTACCGCACGCTCGGCGAGCATGGCGCACGGCTGAAAGCTCTTGAAGAGGGGAGTAAAGCCGCTAACGAAAAGCTCGACGTGTTGTTAGAGCGCAGCGCGCGAGCGAAAGGTGCGCAGGGCATGCTATGGAAAGTGGGCGGGGCCGCCGGCACCGGCGGCGGTGTGCTCGTGGCAATCGCTACATGGTGGATTGACCACTTTGGCCCTCGCGGGGGCACGCCGTGAACCTCGAAGATATCCGCGACTACGTGGTGACGCCCGCCATCTTGCGAATTGGCCTCGTGGGAATCGAGCGTATGCAGCTCGTTATCGGCACCGGGGGCGTCGAGTCTGGCGGGTATAACTACCTCGATCAAACGACGCCCGGCCCCGGCCCTGCTTACGGCTTTTGGCAGATGGAAAAGGCGACGCATGATGACCTTTGGCGGAACTACATCGCCTACCAGCCGAGCGCCCTGCGCGATGCGCTACTCGATATGGCCGGGCAGCGTCGCTACGAGGCACCGCCCCCGGTCACGGTTCTACACTGGAATCTCATGTATGCCGCTGCGATGTGCGCCGTTCACTATCGCCGAGTGAAAGCCCCGCTGCCGGTGGCCGGCAACGCGGTCGGCATGGCGGCATATTGGAAACGTTGGTATAACACGCCTCTCGGCAAAGGCACCGAAGCGAAAGCGCTACCCTACTTTCAAGAGGCTTGCAAACTATGAAGGCAGAAAACAAGTTTTATCTTTGCGCCGTTGCGTACCTCGCGGCTTTCGTGGGCTTGGCGGGCTGCTCGACCACACCGCAAGGGCAGCAGGGCGAGCGCTTCGCCGTCGAGGCCGGTGTCGTGATGCTAATCGAACAATCGAGCCGGCCCGCGGTTCGAGCGGCCGAGGTCGTCGAGAGTGTCGATAGGCTGCAGAATCTGCTCGAAGACGAATACGTGACCGTGACCGCGTTGCAAAGCGCGCTCTTGAAGCGAGTAAACGACCGGCCCCTCTCGCCGGGCGAGAAAGTTCTCGCGCTGCAGGTCGTCGGGCGTATCGCCGAATCCATCGAGACTCGTGTCGGGAAAGGCTACCTGTCGCCCGAGTCTATCGTCTCAATCAATCAGGTTTTGACGTGGGCCGAGAATATGGCGGCGCTCTATGTGGCAAACTGACCTCGTATTGCGGGCCACCGAGCCGGGGCTCGCCAAGCTCGAAGCCCCGCTCGTGTTCGACGACCGTGCCATCGTGGGCAACGGTAAGGGCTTCGGGCGCGTCGAGTTCCCGGCCCATGCTGTAACCGACCTCGGTAGCACACCGCAGCCCCTGCGCTTTATCCGTGCCTTTGACCCCTGGCGGACGGGCCGCAAGTCGGCCGTCGGTCACGACTACCTCTACCGCAACGGCAAATGGCCCGACGGGCGCACTGTGACGCGCGCAGAGGCCGACGACTTCCTGCGGGCCGGTATGGTCGCCGAGGGCCATTGGTCGCTTACAGCGCGCTCGTGGTGGTTCGGCGTGCGTTCCTGCGGGTGGTGGCCGTGGCGCGAGTACCGCGCGGCCGACCGAGACACCGGCGCGTAATGGAAGACTACGAAGGCATTTAACATATACGGGGCGGTCAAGCCCCGTTTTCTTATGTCGCGTCGCCCCATGCTTTCGCGAGCGCTGCGCGTATCGGCCCCTCGCCGAACTCCGGCACGTATCCTTGCGCCTTCAATCGATCTACTTCCGTAACGAGCGCCCACGCTGCCTGCGCTATGCGCTCTTTGATAAGCGCGTCGATTGCGTCGGCCTGCTCTCGTGCGTTGCAACGGTTCGGCGCTACAAATACCGCGGTCAGCTCTTGTAACGGTGTCATGACGCCCCCGCCGGCATCGGCTCGGCCTTCGCGTCGTAGGTCTGCCATCTGCTCGCGACATATTTCGCATAGTCTTCGGAGTAGCCCGACGCATGCACGATACGCGCG
>CAZIWB010000136.1:0-5411 GCA_964542655.1 uncultured Cellvibrionaceae bacterium | reverse complement strand
TGTCTACGCGGCGACCGAGTGCCGCTTCCAGACCGGTGCTGGCCCCCCCTCCGCCAGCGAAGAGATCGACAATGAGACCGTTCATGGACAATCCCCTCGCCGAATTCCGGCCTTGCGCAGAAGCTGCGCCGTGCTGATGAGCGCGAAAAACTCGATCTGCCGCACCCGTTCGCGCGTGACGTTCATCACATCACCGACCGCTTGGCAGTCGTGTTCGCCACCGTCAGCCACATCCAGCGAGCACGACACCTCGAGCTCGTCAGGCTCCAGTACCGGAAAATTGACCTTCAGTTCTCCGCTCTCAGTGACGTCCAAGTACAAGTGATGGCGACAACCGACGAACGGGCACGGACGCGGGCCATCGACGCAATCGCGACGGGTCACGGGGCGAACATGCTCAGGCGCAACGATGTCAGCCCCGGCCGCAACGACAGCCGCGAGCCGCTCACGATTGGCCGACAGGTAGCGAGCCGACTTGTGACGGATCGCGGTTCTGCTGAGCGGGCACTTCACCGAACAGGTCGGCTTGAAACCGCGTTTTTCGTACGCGCGCAGGTTGCAGCCACTGACGACGGTTTTGCCTCCGCAGTCGCAATCGCAATCCCAGTAGGCGCCGCTTCTGTCGGATTGGGTTTGGCCGGTGACGACGAGGTAGCCGATGCGACGGCCGGCCATGTTGATGGCGACGGTCATCTGGACCTCCGCGCTCTGGCTGCAGCCGCACGCCGTTCGTGACGGTTTGGGGCGGCATGAACAACCTGCCGAGCCTGTTTGCGCTTCAGTTCGGCGAACAGGGCTCCGAGGTCTGGCGCCTGTTCGCGAATGGTCTCGTCCCGGAGAAAGCCAGTCAGTGGCTCCCCGTACACTTCCTCTGCGCGAATCAGTGCCTCAGCTGCGGCGACGTTCCCACCGAGCCTCTTTAGGATCCATTGGCACCGTTCGAAGGTGTTGCGCGACGCCTCCGCTAGTCGCCTCGCGTGGAGGTCGATGTGTAGCTCCGGCGAAACGACCACGTTTTCGATGGGTGCTGTCACTTCCCACCTCCGACGCGCTCGACGACGCAGGAGCCGAAGGGAGGCGCCGATGGGAGCCAGCTGGAGGCGATGCGCCAGGCGTCGAATGCCAGGCGCGCGTAAACGGGCCCGGTCATGAGCCCAGCGTCAGGACCTTCGCCAACAACCGTGACCGTCCAGGCCACCGGGTCGGCGGGGGGCGCGTCGAGTTCCACGGTCACTGGGCGGCCTCGCTTTCACGAATGCCGCAAAGGTCGATGAGCGACTGAGGCTGCGTGCCTTTGGCAAACTCAACAACCGACGCCGTTTTCCCGCGCTTCAAAGCGAACAGCACAGCCGGCCATCGCGTGATCTTCGCCTGCTCAGCGAACGCCTTAATGTCGTCAATCCCACGCAGTTCTTCCCAGTCGCGCTCAGCTTGGGTGAATAGATCACCGAGTGCTGCGCGGGCGGTTTCGATGCGACCTCGGAGGTACTCAGGCAGCAGCGGTTCGATGTCGTCGGCGTGCCCGCGGGACACGAGTTCGAATACGTTCCGCCATGACGCGCTTAGCCCGTCAGACGCATGGTGAACCGCCACGTACTTAGGTGACTTCACCTTCACGCGGTTGAAGTTGCGGTCGCACGCAACGACGCCTTCGAAGTGACGCGGGTCCCAAGACGCAATCACCTCTACGAGGTGGTCGATGTTGTCGAAGCGCCATTCACGCGGGGACGGGATGCCAAGGGATTCCGCGATTGGCTTCGGGTCGACCTCTTGAAGGGTCGACAGGTCGCGGGCGCCAAGTAGGGTTAGGCGGCGAGTCGGGTAGGCGCAGACGATCTGATTCTCTGGAGCCGTGAGTTCCAGCATCAGGGTGTGGTTGCGCGGCGCCCGGTACAGCAGACCGTCGAGGTCCGCGTACTGCATGTCCCGGGCCGTCCTGTCGGCGAGCTCGGCGAACGAGTAACCGAATGGGCCAACCCCCTGCGCCTCGGAACACGACCGGGTGGCGCACTGCCATCGCCCCTCGTCCCAGTAGGCGATGATCAGGGTGCCATCGAGCTTCTCTTGGAAGGCAGCGGTGCCCCAGCTGATGTCAGCCGCAGCGCCCTGGCCATGGTTGAAGAACCGTCGGAACGGAAAGGCTACGATGTCCCAGGTTCGGTCCCGGAGAACGAGGCCACGGCATTCCTGGGCGACCGGATCCGAGTCCCTGGCGGCGATCTGGTCGTAGACGAAGGTGACCTTGCCGTTGACGGGCGCCTTCTGGTGGACGCCGTGCCGCTCCAGCAGTTCGCCTGGGGTGATGCCGCCACGCAGAAGCCCCTGGATGAGGAGTTCCTGAACGTCCGGCCCATGTTCCAGCGCGACTGCCAGAGCGCCGGCCGGGGACAAGTCCACCGGCTTGGGCGCATCTGGGGCGCTTGGAACCGTATTGGGGCGATCGCCCCGGTTCTCTTTTGTTCCTCTTAGGTCTTTTCTGCCTTCAGAGGAACATTTGGGTGGATGACGGGAGGTCAACCCTACCTGCGTATTCATCGGGATTTCCTGTCCTTTCGCTCCAAAGTCCGCCCCAGTAACTTTGCTGCTGTCACCACGTCCGACTGACGCGGGCGCTCCTCACGGCCGGTCATGCGACTGACTTGGCGACGCCACGTCTCCTGCTCAAACGCTCCGTAGTAGCGCTCGGTGGTCGCACGGTCGGCGTGGCCGAGTTGCTTGGACACGAAGTCCAAAGACTGCGGCTCGTACCCCCACGTACCCGAGAGCACAGACACGGCGTACGTGTGGCGCATCAGGTGGGAGTGGGCGTGGCGGAGCTGGGCCGTCTCGCCCCACATGGGGAACTGTTCCGGCCAGTGCTTCTGGTACCCGCCGAGTGGGCCAGCGAAGACAAGCCCGGCCCGGTTGTCTTCGAAGAAGCGCTCCATCCAGATTCGGAGGAACCCGAGGCCCGGCTCAAAGAGCTCGATGCGCCGGACGCGGTTGCCCTTGGTCGGGCTCCGATCGGGACCGCCGAACCGGACGATGATGTACGGCGAGTGGTCGTCGAGGTGCACGTCGTCGACCTCGAGAGCTAGGAGTTCGCCGACGCGGAACCCGATGCCCATGCCGCAGCCGGCCATGACCCGCTCGCGAAGTTCGATGTCTTCGCAGCGGAAGAGTTTCTCCTGCTCGCGAATCGACCAGAACGGGACCGTGGGCGTTTTCTTCGCCGGGAGCTTCAGGCCAATGACCGGGTTCGGTTCGATCCGGCGGTCTTCGAAGACGGAGCGAAGGAACCCGACAATGGTCCGGATGTAGGCCGATGACACCGGCTTGTCCTTGAGGCTCTTCCCGCTGCGGACGATGTTGTCGATGGTCGCCTGCAGGTCTTGGCTCGTGATGAGCTCGGTCGGCTTCCGGAACCATGGCTCCTCAGCAAGCCAGTTCTTGAGCACGCCTTTTTGCGTCGAGACGCGGCGGTTCGCCTGAGCGTCGCTGTTGTAGCGGCGCAGAGCGTCACTCTTCAGGCGCTGCAGAGTGCGTTCGGCGTCGATGTGGAACGGCGTGACGCGGAAGGCGTCGACCGGCTTGGTGCGGCGCAGCTCGACGGCTGCGATGAGCTTGTCGAAGGCGTCCTCGTACGTCTCACACGGCGCCAATCGCTCCCGGTAGTCCCCGGGCTTCTTGCAGTCCGGCGGCGGCTTGCTGAGAGCACGCGGCAAAAGCGGGATGAACTTGCCGCCGTCCTGTTTGATGGACCCGTGGCCGTAGGGGAGTTTCTTGCGAGGAATGTTCACGAGCGGGTTCTCCTCCGCGTCTCGTTCCGCTCAAGATCTTTCTTCGCCTCGGCCACCCCGCGCGGAGTTGCTGAAGCCAGGGGGAGCGGCTCGATCTCGCGACGGCGGCGAGCATTTGTGCGCAGGTCAATCGGAGCCTCTGAGCCGGACTCTTGCGTGAAGATGACGACGCGGCGGGCGAGCAGCTTCCGTTCGCGTTCGAGCAGGTCGATTCGCTCAATGGCGATGTCGGCCAGCTGTGCATCAATGGACGCGAGCTCGGCCATGACAACGCGGCCTTCTGCGATGCTGCGAGCCGTCAAGGAACCCCCACCACCGCCCGCTTCAACGCCTTCAAAAACGTCTGAAGCTTCCCAGTCACACTCTCCTGCGTGCCAAACTCATCAAAGAGACGCACGTCACGGAACACAGCCTCGGCGGTCCACTCGCCGCTCCAGTCAGCAATGCGCACAACCATGTCGCCGAACTTTGCCCGCCATGCGCGCGTCTCGCTGTCGATGGGTTTGCAGGCGGTCAGTCGACGCCCGAACACCACCGGCGCCTCTGAGAGCTTCGTTCTGGGTTTGGTCATCGTGATGGCTCCGTTCCACGAGTGGTCACGCGAATCGGCTGGACGACGCTCATGCAGCAGAACCCCTCTGGAATTGCACCGCCGCGCGCCACATAGGTCACGAGGCGCCTTTCGACCTCGCCCGTGTATTCGCTCGTGGTCGGGTCCCACTCCATCAGGATAAGCGCGTCTCCCTCGCTGAACCCGCGGTCGTCCCTGCGAAGTTCCCAGGTCTTTCGCCCGTTGCGAGTCTCCTTGAAGTACGGGGGCCAGGTCTTCAGCACGTGGTTCATTGCTGTCCTTTCACTTCTTCAAACTGGCAACTCGCACACAACCGCGACCCGTCGTGACGTGGCCGGGAGTAGCAGTGGGAACACATCAACGTGATTTGGCAGTCACCGCACGTGGGGTTCGACACTGGCCGCTCACTAAGCGACCGAGCCGCAGAAACCTCCGCGGCTTCTTCCGCATCTCGCCGATCCTGTTCCTCGATCAGCTGCAGAATCTGCTCCTTGGCCACCACTGGTCCGCCTTTGGTGAACCCGTTCCATTGGCTCTCCACCGCGTCGTCCGTCACATCCGGCAAGTCATCGAGCGGCGGCAGCTCCAGCTTCAGGACTGGCGCAGGTTCGCCGGTCAGCTCTTCCAGCATCGGCGAGGGGAGGGTGTCGTGGCGCTGCGGGACTGGACCGAAGGCAAACGTGTCGACGTCGATGTGCGTGTCCCGCTGTTCCTCGTTGTTGGCGCGGAGGAGTTGCCGGGTTGCGAAGGCGAGGGCGACGATGGCCAGGAGGATGATGGAGATGGTCATGAGCGCCACCACATTTCCGGCGCCTTATTGAGCCCCGTGATGGCTACAATCGAGTCGATGATGCGATATGCGGCCGGGCGCGCTTCGTCTCGCAACAGAATGCGACGCTCAACCAAGTAGGCCAGGCTGCGCATGTCGCCGTCGATGCGATCGAGTTCGCTAAGCTTGCCAGGGAGAACGGCGATCCCTGCCCGGTCAAGCTGACCGGATAGCGAATCCGCGACGGACCCGAACTCCAGTCCAAATGGCCTTCCAACCAAAAACATCACGC
>CAZIWB010000135.1:0-5424 GCA_964542655.1 uncultured Cellvibrionaceae bacterium | reverse complement strand
GGCCGATGCGCTGGGCCTGGCTGAGGTTGCCCGCTCCGCCGTCATCTTCGGCAAGAGCAAGGCCGCGGGGTTCTACGCGTCCTGCGACCGCTGCGGCGCCTCCCCGCCCGGGAGCGTCTGGTGCGTCGCGAGGCAGGCGCAGATCAACGAGCGGTGCCCGAAGTGCGGAGCGGTCGGCGTGGCCGATGATGAGGAAGAGCTCCAGCGCTGGCGCATTATGTCCTCGCGCGCCGGGCAGGATCGGATTGCCGAGGCGAGCGCGCGACAGGCCGCGCAGCATCCCGGCGGCGTCACCATCACGGCGCCCGACGGCATGACCCTTGGCGAGGTCTGGGAGGCGCTCAAGGCCCGGCCCGGGCTCCGCGTCTGCCTCGACGCCGAGCTTCGCCGGGAGCGAGAGGAGGCGCGGGCGCTCCCGCCGGAGGCCGTGCAGAAAGCGCGCTGCGACGTGCAGACCGACGTGCTCGAGGACGCCTTCCGCGCCGGGGTGGAGGAGGGCCAGCGCAGAGCGCGGGAGAAGGCGCGCTCGTCTCTGCTGGACCTCGCGAATGAATGGGAGCGCGAGGCGACGCGGCGTCGCACGGGAGTGCGCGAGGCAGCGGCGCGCACCCTGAACCCGGACATCACGAGCCCGGCCACCCTCGCCAGCGCGGACGCGCTCGACCGGGCAGCCGCCGACCTGCGAAGCGCCCTCTGCCCCGCTCCCGACGCACCTCCGACATCCAACGTCGGGGTTGACAGCGCCGGCGGGGGTGTGCCGCACGAGGTAGACGCCCGCCATCCTGCCGATTGCGAATGGTGCGACCTGAGCGTCACGGGCACATCGCCCGTCGCCCCGCAAGATGGATCTGCCGAGATCCACGATCCGCGATGGCAACCGGGCGCCGTGTGGGAGCATAGATCCGTTGACGTCGCGCGGTTCGAGATCGTGCGAGGCGAGCCTGATGCTGACGGGCGTATCTTCCTGCGCGGCCCCTGGGGCGACGTGCTCGCCAAGCCCGCTGCGCTCTCCGAGGCGAACGGCTGGCGCTTCGTTGGGGATGAGAAGTGAGAGCGCGCGGCATCGACCCGGGCCAGACGATCGGCTGGTGCGACCTGGAGCGGGAGAGCGCGGGCGTGTTCGTGTTCCTGCGGTGCGGCACCGCGGACGCTGGGAATCAGGCGCGGGGCCTCGCTCTTCTCGAGGCTAGCGACGTGAACAGGTACTCGATCGAGGTGCCAGAGGAGATGCACATCAACAACCTACGCCTCGCCGTATCCCACGGCGGGATCGCGACGGTGGTCCAGACGGTGCGGAACCTCCTGGAGACTCGCGCGCTAGCGGAGCGTATCGCGTGCTCCCTCACGTCGACTGGACGCCAGATCGTGGAGCCGACCGCGGAGCAATGCCGCCGGGCGATCGGGGTGAAGTTCGGCGCCCAGCGTGGGCGTGGACAAGCGCTCACCGTGGACCAGCAGATCGCGCACATCATCCCGCTCGCGGTGCGCGGGTGGCCGGCGCGCAGCAACCCGCACGTGCGCGACGCGGCAGCGGCGGCGCTGTGGGCGCTCGGCGGCGCCGAGGTCGAGGCGGCTGTCGCGCTGGCGACGAGAGGGTGATGGGTCAGCGGAGCAGGGCGCCGAGGCCCGTGCGCGCTCGCAGCGGCCGGCCTCTCACCTCGAGCTCCAGCAGGCGCGACATGAACGCGTCGGCCCTGGCGGTGTAGCCGGCGAGCGTTTCGCCTGGCTGCCATTGGACGAGCGCAGCCTTGCGGAACGCCCGGGCGGCGCGTTCGATGCTCTCCGGCGACGGGTGGACGTGGTCGATCGGGTCGATGCGATCATGCAGCTGCTCGTGCCATCGAAGCGGCACGCTCGCGATGTCCCGCAACGGGTTGGCCGCCGCGTGCTCGTTGCGGCCGATGTCCAGCACAAGCACGTCCTTGCCGCCGCTCATCACGCGCCCGCCTTCTCGATCCACACCTCGATCGGTTTCGGCGGCGCGGTCTCGCCCCACTTGATGCGGATGGCGGCACCGGTCGTCAGCGCCACCCGTTCTTCCCCGGACACCGTCCGGAAAACTCCCACATCGTGCACGCCGATGAGCCACCATGGGCGATCCCGCTCCGCCGTGAACTCGACGCGCTCCAGCGTCGGCCCGGGCGCTTGACCACTGCCTACCGGATCGATCGATACCTCTACAGGTCTTCCGAACATCGTATCGGACCATCGCAGACGCATGGTCCGCCCGTCTCTGAGCGCGATCGATGTCGCGCCGCGCTGGACGCGCACGTCTTCCCGGACGCCGGTCGCGCGCACAACAAACGCGTCTCCATCCTGGTACGTGTCGAAGCCGACCATTCCAGTTGGCGCCCTCTCCGGAGGCGCCGCGACCATCCCGCGCCGCTGTGCCACCGCGAGCGCCGCGTCGGCGGCCTTCTCGTAGTGCCCCGCGAGATCAGCGTACGTTGTGAGGTTGTCCAGCGTCTCGCGACTCGACGTCATCTCCGCCAGAAACGCCCTGCACCAGAATTCGCTTGCGTCCATGCCCATGTCCTCCTGGCACGAAAGCCCGCCGCGGCAGGTGCCGGGCGGGCTTCGTTGGGGCGGGGCTGCGTCGGTCAGCGCTTGCCGCGGTTGACGGTCAGCAGCGGCTCCCAGCGCTTCCCGTCGTCGCGGATGGCCTGATGAGCCTCGCGCGAGGCCGGGCCTGTTGCCGCGTAGATCTTCCAAACCCACGACGTGTCCGGCGAATGCAGGCGACCCACGATGACCACCTTGCTGTTGACGCTGGGCTTGCGGGCGAATGCGAGAACCTCGCCGTACTTCTGGCCGAGCGAATCCGTTTCGTTGGAGCCAACCGTCTGCGCCGCGCCGTCGTTCATCATGTTGTGATAGTGCCACGCGCTTGGACTTAGCGCAAGCGGAAACGTCATGGCGATGGGCGATTGCTCATCGGGGCTTGGCCTCCAGGTCGAGCAAGTCCAGTGCCGCGCGACGCATCTCCAGGAGGAACACCTCCTCCATGTCGGCCCTGTCGCTGTGGGCCACGTGGCAGACCATGCCATCCTCGATGTAGTGGCCGAGCTGCGTCACGCGGGCCCACTGCCGCCCCGCCTCTAGAATCCGTTTCTCGGCGCGCTCGATCGATGCCGTGCGCCCCTCCAGAGCGAGCACGCGGCGCTCGAGCTCGGCGATCCTGTCCTCGTCGCTCACCGCCCACCCCGCACCAGCTGCCGCGCGCGCTCCAGGGCCGCCACGAAGCCGTCCTCTCCGGCGGCGTGCTCCTCGGCCGAGGTGCCGCAGGCCGACACGCCGGAGAGCCATTCCGTGCTCCCGTCGTCGCCGTCCGCCTCGGCATACGCGAGAGACCCGCGCGCCGCCTTGAACCGGCCGACAAGCACCTTGACAGGCTGGAACCGCCGGAAGAACTCCCGCGCCACGTCGGCGTCCGTCATCGTCGCGGCGGGCTCCGCGCTCGCGCCTGACGTCGGCTCGCCCGGGAAGAGGCGCGCGCGCGCAGCATCATCTATCCCGAGGCGCTTCAAGTCCTCCAGCGACGCCGCGACCCGCGCGAGGCCACCGTCCTGGCATCCCCACCCGGTGTGGTCGCACCTCGCCGACACGAAGACGAACCGGCCGTCCTTCAGGCGGAACGCGCCCACCCAGCTCTGCTCGTCGTTCTGCCCCTCGGACAGCGCGAGGATCTCCGCCACGTCACCCACGGTAAACGGCGCCATGATCCCGCTGTAGCCCGGCACGGGCCGGAGCTCGTCGCGCATGGCGCACGCGAACGCCTCTTGCCAGTCGTAGTTTTCCACCAGCTCGTCGATCGTCAGCATCGCCCGTCTCCCTTCCTCGGCTCGTCCCACGTCTCGCCCTGCTCCTCAGCCATGTCGTCGCGCTCGCGGCCCGGCTTGGCCCCAGCCTCCATGATCTCGGTCAGCACGTCGATCACCTGCTCTGCCGCCTGGGCGCGCGTCATGCCGCCGCGGGCGTCGTAGCGGAGCTCCAGCGCGCGGAAGAGGTGGCCCTTGCTCGCGCCCTCGGCCTCCTCGGCCAGCCACAGGAACGCGGCACGCTGCCGTGCGCCCGGCGCTGCTTCCGCGTCTCGGCGGTACTCCTCCGCGAGCCCCGCCTTGACCTCCGCCCAGATCTCGTGGCCCTGTGCTGTCAGCGTCGGCTCCCCTGCGAACGTGTACATGTGGCCTCCTACCGCGAAAAGCCCGCCCCTTGCGGGATCGGGCCGAGTCGCGGGCGCGTGGGTCAGCCCTTGACGGGCGCCAACTCGATCGCCTTGGCGCTGAGCGTTCTGATCGGTCCGTAGTTCTGGCCGTCGCGCTGTTGGACGAACTGCGGCTTGTACCCGTCGTACAGACGCAGCGCTTTGTAGGTGTTGCCCGACTTGTGAACCACAAGGTCACCGTCCTGGAGTGCCATCATCTTCTCGCGCGTCATGCTCATCGCCTCCAACGCCGCAGGCCCCGCTCCCCGGTTTGCCGGGGCCTCGGGGCCTTACTGCGGCGTGCTCGGTCACGCTCCGGAGATGCGCCGCCGCCGCTCGAGCGCCTGTTGCTCTCGCGCATCCCACGCGGCGAGCAGACGGCGCCCGATGTCCGTCACCGCCCCGTCGGTCCCGAGCGCCTGCCACTTGTACAGCGTGCGCCTGGCGCTCAGCAGCCCGCGCACCGTTCCCTCGCTCTCCGACGGGAGCGAGTCGCGCTCGCCGGCTGCGCGACGCCGAAGGGCCGTCGCGTGCGTGCCGTTCATCCGGGTCAGCATCTGCGCTTCGGTCGCCATCGACGTTCCCTCCAACGCCGCAAGCCGCCTCACCCTCTCGGGTGGGCGGCCTTGCTGCGGCGCCTGGTCTCAGTGGCCGCGCCGGGTGAGCTCGGCAGCGAGCTTGCCGAGCCACTTCACCCTGAGCGCGTGCGTCGGGGTGCCCGGAAGCGCCACCGCCGCGCTGTCCGAGGCGTCGCGGTGGTAGGTGCGGAGGGTGGCGAGGTCGAGGCCGGCGAGGTTCGTTGCGTCGTTCATATGGTGATTATGATCGGCGCCTGGTCTTTGCGCAAGCAGAAAGTTGATGGCTAGGTCGATTATCCTGTGCTCCTGGTCAACTCGGCAGCGCTGCCTCTGCGCGCGCCCTTAGCACGTCAGGGGCGACCGCAGCGCGGCGGCGCATCGGGCGGGTGAGACTCGACCGCGACTCGTGCCCGCACGGGTAGACCACGCAGTAGACGCCGCCCGCGCCGGCCTCCTCCCATCCCGCGACCAGCCGGCCGGCGTGGTCGGTCCACATGAACCCGACGCCGCCGGTGCACTGCCAGAAGCGGACCTCGCCGCCGCCGGCCTGGACCCTCACGAACAACTGCGCCGCCGTGCAATTCAGAACGTGCTTGCTCGCCATCTCGCACCTCTCACGCAGCGAAGCCCGCCGGGCCGAGG
>CAZIWB010000134.1:0-5615 GCA_964542655.1 uncultured Cellvibrionaceae bacterium | reverse complement strand
CTCTCCGGCTCAGCCGGCGTTATGTCGCTCCCGCACGCGGCGGTTGATGCGACGGAGTAAGTTCGCTTCGTAGTCTTGGGCGCCCTTCAGCTTCAGCTTCATCGCTTCCCGGCGGCCCTTGTACTTCGCCAGGAAGATTTCGTTCTTCAGGTACGCGATGTTGTTGCGGACCCGCTGGCGTTCGCCTTCCAGTTCCTCGTCGGTCATCGCGTTGAACTCCGTTGTTCAAGCCAGCTTCAAATGCACCGCGATGTCCGCTGTGCAGAATTCGTTCGGGTCGTTTCGTCGCAGCCGGCTGATCGTCGCCATGTTCAGGAAGTGCGGATCAACGACGAACTTCAACGCGCACTGTTTAAGGACGGGCCAGCCCTGAATGCGATCGTGACATGGTCGGGCTAGATGTAACCACGCCTCGCGACAGGACAATGCGGATTCGCGAGCGGCGCCGGCGGTGATCTCGTGAAGGTCCGAGGCGTCTCTCCCGCAACCGCACTGGCACTTCGGGAACAGCTTCCGATACTCGTCGCGTGCTGGGTTAACGTCCTTCATCAAAGCTCTCCGTTTCTTGCTGACCCGGTTGATTGGCTTCTTGCGAGGCGGCATCGGCGACCGCTTCATTGGCTTGCGGGGCTTAGAAGTACGATTCTTCGACTCCTCGTCGGTCAATCGCGGCTTCGATGGCTTGTTCCCGCCCGGCCATAACCTTCTCAAGAAGCTGCTGATAGCGAATCCAAAACGCCTCCATGCACTCGCGTAGCTTGTCGGTGTATTCATCTGGCGTGACCCTCACGAGAACGGGCGGCAGGCCGGCGGAGTAGCTGCAGAAGTCCCACCACTTGCGGCCGGTGACGACTAAGCACCAATGAACTTGCGGGCGATACGTTGCTGGCAGGCCGCCGTCCACGAGGTACTTCACATGCGTCGACACGGCGGGGTTCTTTAGCTCCAGCCCACCGTCGTCTCCAACTAGGGAATCTGGCGAGCAACCGAATCGCCCATCATCGGTTGTGATGAAGCCAACTTCAGTAACGGTCGCGTCTCGTTCGAACTCGTAATAGCGGCGCGACTCCGGTTCCTTGAGCGTGCCGTTCTTCATCGCCGACGAGATGTAGTCTTCATGCTGGCCGTAGTAGGCGTCGAACTTCTCGGCGATGAGGTCGCAGGCGTAGCCGTCGACCTGCCCGGATAGTTCGGCCTTCTTTGGCGTGATGATGCGGGAGGCCTCGCTGCTTGAGGGAACGCCTCGCCTGGCTCGCCACCATTCGGCCGAATACTGTTTGCAGTTGTGGACGATCATCGCGAGGCCCCCGGCTTCACCTTGTTGCGGAGCCCGGTCATCGCCTTCTCGAAGTCCTTGGCCGGGATATCGCTGATGCTCTGGACGCCAAGCCAGTTGAGGAACGGCGCGCGAGGAAGGTTGTGGTCATCCATGAACGCCGTAATCTCCAACTCCTGCTCCTCGGAGATTGGGTCATAGGCAGAGTTAGCGTCGTCGTCCTCGTCCGTAACCACGATGTTGAGGGCCGCGCAGAGTGCGTAACGCTTCGCGTAGGAGAGGGCCGCCCCATAGCGTTGCGTGGCGTTCACCTTCATGTCGGGAATTGGTACGTCGAGCGTGCATTCCTCGGCGTGAATGCCGACGCGGATTTTGACCGTCACACGAATGCCGCGGTCGTTAGCCTCCGTCGAGAACGAAAGGGCAATGCCGCACTCGGAGAGAATCGGCCCGGCCTTCTTCATCACGTCGTCGAAGCTGGCGAACTGGTACTTCAGGCTGCCGGCGTCCGCCTTTCGCTCCTTGAGGATTTGCGGGCAACGTCGCTGGAATTCGGTAATCGCCTTGCCATACGCTTCGGCCGCCCGGTCGCGGTCCCAATCCCGCTTCAGCTCCATGAGCTGGGCCATCTTCGCAACATCGAAGTCGTCGCTAGATGAGGCCCGTTCGATAATGGCGAGGATCGTGTTTCCGTCGCCGGTCGTTGGTACTAAGTCAGTTGCCATTTCGTTACCCTTCAGGTTGTTTCTCTCCCCAGTCCCTCCCCAGCTAGGCGGGGGCGGACGGCTCGTAAGGCGTTTCGATGATTTCGGACACGATGCGGCGGAGGTCGTTGAGCGTGTTGGAGAACTCGAACAGGGCCGAAGATTGCAGCCAAACGTATCCAAAGCGATCCGCCACCCGAGGTGCTCCTTCGCCAACTCCAAGCCACGCAAGTGCATCGTCGTATGTACTCCTCGCGCGATTGCGGATTATCGGTTGCCCTGGAATTGGAAAGCCGTTTTCGTATTCATCGCAGCGAAGTGACCTGCGAAAGCTCACGCGACGAGCAAAGCATTGAGCGAACCCAGCGAAGCAATGCGAAGTCTCGCAGTGCCATTCCCGCTGCTCCCAATGCTGCGGGTTCTCCTCAATCGTCTTGAGCACCAACCGCAGCCGCTCGTCGCGCTCAGCCTTGTCTTTAGGTGGGGTAATCACTCCGCGACTCCTTCCCGCACCTCGCGAACGTGGACGCAGCGGAGGCGGGAGCCGGTGTCGTTCGTTGCAGCATTTGCCTGCTCGCTATGAAACGCCCCCCAGCCATTGCGGTACACGTTCACCCAGCCCTCCAGCAGCGGCTCGCTCACGGCCTCCGGCTGGGGCGGGACCGGAGCGGGGGGCATCAGGTCGCAGCAATGGATTCCGCGAGTGGCGTAGCGGCCCTCCGCATCCCACGCCATCAAGCTTTTGCTTCCATTTCGCTCCGTGTGCGTGCCCACCCGCCGCCCATCGTCCATGATGAACTTGACCTCTGCCTCTCCCCCTCCGCGCGTCTTGTGCTTGCCGACGCCTGGCGCCCAGGGCTGCGCGGGGAGCTTGCGGAGGATGAAAGCCCACTCGTCAAGCCAATCAACCGCCGCAGTGAAGAGGGTGCCAGTGCTGCAATTCATGCCTCGCTCGCCCTTTTTTGGCGCTCGCCACTCGCTGATTTCGCAGCCCTCGGCCTTAGCCTTGGCGACCCACTCGTCCGGTATTTCAATCTCGTGTTTCATTCCGTTCTCTCTCCTGATTGGGTGAGCTGATGCTTCTCGACCCACTTCAACATGCGAGCCTTGATGCGTTGGTTCTCGGCCTCGGTGATGAAGCCGTGGATGTGAAGCATCATCTTGCAGTTGTGGAATCGCTCGACTGCCGGGCTTTCATCCCACGCCGGCGTCCGAGACTCTGGTTTCAGGTATCTGCTCACGTCCCCTCTCCTCTCGCTGCGGCAATCGCGGAGACCACCATGTCGTCGAACAGGCTAAGCACCGCGTTGGTTTGGTCAGGGTCCAGGCACGGCGATTCGAGCTGGTGGCGGCCGTTGAGAACGCTTTCGCGGAACTCCTCGCACGCGGCGAGCAACTGGTCACGCACCGGGTCTGCTGGGGCGACATCAATGCCGTATCTGGCAACGCCTCTCCCCAGCATCCCGAAGACTCGTTTGAAGAGCGGCGAATCAACCGGACCAAAGAAGTCGAACTTGCCAAAGCCACCATCAACGTGCCAATCGTCGAAATGAATGCTGGCCAGCGCGACCTTCCGCTCCTTAGCCGCGGCTCGCTGTTCTTTCGTGTAGGAGAATTTGCTCATCGCTCGTTGTCCTTCTGGGGGCGGGGATCGGGGGGGGACGGCAACGACTAACGATTCGTGATAATCGCATCGTCTTCCAACTCCGTGTCGTCGCTGTGCCCTTCGCCTTCCATCAGCAGCGGAATTAGCTTCGACCGGCTCATCACGCACATCATTCCGATGACGGAGAGTCGATACATTGAGTCGCCGAACTTCTTTGCCTTGTCAGAATCCTCACTCAAATCACGCGCTCCGCCGAGCATTCCAATCAGGAGGTTCGTGGCGTCCGTGATGGTCGCCTTGTTCAGCTCGTCGACGATTGCTTTGAATCCTTTGTCCATGTTCGCTTTTCTCATCCTCTCGTTGCGGGCGCTCGGCCCTGGGGGGTGGCTACAGCCAGACGACAATCACGCCATGGTCGCCGCCGCGCATCTCGACCAACTCAGACACCGGGTCTTTAACGTCGTGGTCGTCGCGAGGAATGCGGGGAACGTCGTAGGCGTCCTTACAGCCGCGACTCTTGGCCGCAAATAAGTACGCCACAATCGCGTCGTCCATTCCCTCCTTCGCGACGCCATCCAGGGCCGATTCAACGTGTGGCCCTTCTGCGGCAAGTTCCGGGAACCATCGGCCAAGCCATGGCTCGCATTCGCGGCAGGCCCGCGGCAATTGGTGCGTGAACAGGTTGTCGTTCGTCATCCAGTTAAGGATTTCGTAGACCTGCCCTATGCCGTTCCCGCCATCCGGAGACGACGTAAGCAGCCAGCCGGTCGTGATGGTCAGTACCGCACTGAGCGGGAATGACTTTGTTTCGTTGCTCATCGCTTTGCCTATCGCTGCGGGGACGGGGTTAGGAGGGCCGGTCCTGGAAACCGGCTTGAGTTAAACAAATCCACTCGGGTAACGGCCCTTACGTCGGGTCGCTACTTCTGCCGGCGCGGCCGGCTGTTTGGCGCTGACGATCCCGCCGAGTCCAGGCGACAGGAGCGTCCGAATCAGGAGTGACATGAAGCACGCTCATTGGTTTGTTAGTGACGCAAGTCCTCAAAGCACGCCTTCGCGAACGTGTACCACGAGTCCGCGGCCCACTTCGCCACTTGGTCCGGGAACTGACACTTCGACAGCGGCAGTCGAATCCTCACGCGGGGCATCTCGATCAGCACCGAGTCGCCGTCGATCTCGTGCAAGCACTCCTCGTCGACCAGCAACTCCTCAAAGAAGATCCGCTGGTTCTTGGCGACCGTCTGGATGAAGCCCGTGGCGTCGCTCAGGTGGTCAGGTGCCGGTCCGTCGCCTGGATCCGCCTTGCTGAGCACCGGCGCGTCGCCGACGCTGAACGTCGATGGTGGGGGGGCGATGCTCATTGAGGGGGCTCCTTGTCTGCAATCTCGTCTCGCACCACCCGCTGGCCTGCCGGCGCCTCGACGCCCAGCCGGACGCTACCGCCCTTGAGCCTCACGACCGTGATCGTGATGTTGTCGCCGATGCGGATGGATTGGGTTTGTTTGCGGCTGAGGACTAACATTTGTCGGATTCCTTTCCGTAGGTGCGCAGCACTCCCTGGGAGGCCGCTTTGGGGGGTTACTCGACGCCGGCCATTCGCTTCATATCTGCCATTGCGACTTCGTTCGATTCGTAGAAGCGGCACGGAGAAATCGGGGCGCCGCTGGCCTTGCAGATTTGCATCGCCGCGAACACGGTCGAAGTCTTCTCTTCGAGTGCGTAGCCGGCTTCTCCAGCCAGATGCACCATCCAGCCCGCCCGGCAATGCGTCGTGTCGCACTTGTGCCAGTTCGACATGTCCAGGGCGTTGGGCTGCGAGGCGGCTTCGTACACCTTGCGGTGAATGTCCTCGATGACCGGGATTTCCATGGCCGCTTTTGCGGGCGCCATATCCGAGCAGCGCGAGCAGCGCGAGCAGTCCGAGCAGTCCGAGCAGCCCGAGCAGCGCGAGCAGCGCGAGCAGCGCGAGCAGTCCGAGCAGTCCGAGCAGTCCGAGCAGCCCGAGCAGCGCGAGCAGCGCGAGCAGCGC
>CAZIWB010000133.1:0-5862 GCA_964542655.1 uncultured Cellvibrionaceae bacterium | reverse complement strand
AAGGTTGAGTCGAGGCGGCGAAGATTCCGCTTGCGGGAGTTGCGGGTGTGGGGTAGGGATGGAGGATGGTGAAGATGGCAAGTCTCACGGCGCCAATAAAGCGTGCGATCTTGGATGCGACCAAGGAGCGCGATGGCGATCTGGTCATCCCGGGCAACACTCCAAACCCCGTACGCCATGCCATGGCCCGTCGAGGCTTCCTCGCAAGTCCAAGACACGTCAGTCTGTTGCAGCCAGCCCTGGCTTTGCGACCCCAACTCATGGCTGAGCCATACCCGGCGCGTATCCGGTGCGCCGGGTGCTATGCGTTCAAAGAACCTGACCGGGATTGCAAGTGGTGCAAGATCAACGACAATGACTAGGCGGCGCGGTGGCCCAAGACCTGGTCAACACACCGTCCAGTTGACGCGACCATGGCAACGCCCGCCGCTCTGCATGAGCTGGCGGGCGGTTTGCTTTCTGGGGAACATGACCGACATCGACTGCCTCCGCTGGGCCGTCCGCATCCACCGCGCCGTGGAGCGCGCTCGACCGCGCACGCCTGACAGGATCCGGCGTGCCCTCGGCAGGTTCACGCAGAACGAAAGAAGGGCGGCGCTCCGAGGAGCCGAGCTCCTGGAGGCCGCCCTGTGTCGGGCGCTTAGGTGCCCTACGCCGAGTGATGCGCCAGCGACGTCAACTGGTAGGGGAGCACCGACCCATCGTCGAGACCTACGCTAACCACATCACCACAGATCGATGTCTTCCGGGCTGGACAGTGCGCGGCCAATGGTTCCAGCAGGCCTGTTCCAGTGATCGCGCCAACTTCCCTCGGAGCGCGGGAGCGTGCGCACCGAATCGCCGCGCCTGATGGCGCGCTCGCCGCTCACGAGAGACCCCGCTCGAAAAGCTCGTCGAGGCCCGCGTCCGAGACGCCGAGGCGCCTGGAGCCGACATATCCGGGGTAGCCAGGGCTGCGCACCTCGACCAATCCAAGGCCGATGAGGCGCTCTCCGCCGTCGTCAAGCTCGCCTGCCCGGATGCATTTGCTGGTGTCGCTGCCGGTCCGCTCGGCAACGGCGTTGAGGTCAGAGAGGTCGTCGTCGGTCAGCGCGTTGTTCATGACGAGATGATGACCTAAGCGCGCAACTTGCGCAAGCGGAATCTTCAACGCTTCGCCTCGCGCCACCGGGCGCGGCACGCCTCGCAGGACTTCCCCGGTTTCCCGCTGGCGAGCCGTTCAGGCGGTCGGCCGCATTTGCAGCGGCCGGCCGCCCGGTTCGCCGCCTGCTCCGCCGCCTGTCGGCTGGTCTCGCGCGGCGCCACCGGGAGCGCAGCGTACCCGCGCCGAGCGCGCATGCGTGAGTTGTGCGCCTCGACCGTGGCATCGAGGCAGTACCGGCGGACCCGGCGCAGCACCGTGCTCGTGCAGACCCCGAGCGCTTCCGCAGCGCGCGCCAGAATCCAGCCCTCTTCACGCAGCGCGCGCAGCAGGGCCTCACGCTCGCTCCGCTGCGCCTCGCTCAACTCCATCGCGCTCGCCTACCACGCCCGCGCAACGCGAGCAAGCGGAACCGGCGACGCACGTCCGCGCTGAATCGCACGTGGATCGCGGATTACCAGTTGCAAACCGCGTCGCTCTCGATCATGGTCGATGTGGTCGGGCCGCGCGACTATCAGCGGCGGTGGGTCGGTAGCTCAGCATTGGTTAGAGCTCGCTCCCTAGGAGCGGTGACGCAGGTTCGATGCCTGCCCGATTCGCAGGTCCTGGATTTCCGACGGGGCCGGCGCCGGCAAGGCGCCGTCTATGTCAGGGTGCGTCCCGGACCGTTTGACTCTGGCGCGCCTGTTCCAGCGCACTACGCTCCGCGCCATGCTCAACGCCATCCTTGCAGTCATGCTCGCGCTCGTCGCGCCCGGCCGGAGCCCCTTCAGCGTCGTTCCGCTTCCCGAGTGCGGCGGCCCCGTCCTGCGCCTGGCTGACCTGCCCGCGGGCCAAGAGCCTGCCCAGTGCTCGGCCCCGGGCGTCGCCTGGTCGTCGCACCACGGCGCGCTCGTGCGCCGGGAGAGCGAGGAGGAGGCGCTCTCGAGGTACGCAACGATCGCGCGGGCGCTCGACTCGGTGTCGCTCGAGGCGACCTCGGCCCCCGAGGGGGAGCGCCCCCTCTGGCCATGGCCGCGCCGGGAGCTCGTGGCCGGGCTGCTGGCCATCGCGCGGCACGAGAGCGGCTTCCGCCGCGACGTGCACGAGGGCGTCGGCCCCGCGGCGCTCGGGGACTGCTACCGCCAGCGCGACGGCTCGCGCGCCTGCCGGTCCGTGTGCCTCGTACAGGTGCAGACGGGTGGACTCGACGGGCGGCGCGGCAGCTGGCTCGGCCGCGACCTCGTCGGGCTCGACGTCGCCTCGACTGAGCGGTGCTTCCGCGCCGGCGCGGAGCTCCTCGCGCGGTCGCGGTGGTCCTGCGCTCGGTCCGGCGGTGAGTGGTTCGCGCTCACGGTCGCGCTGTACGGCTCCGGCGTTTCGTGCGGGACGAGGCGCGCCTGGGTCCAGCGTCGCGCGGCGACGTACCGGCGCATCGAGGCGGCCCTGTAAACTCGCGAGCTTGCGAACAATCGACAGCGCCTCGCGTCTTTCCGCTTGCGCGAGTTGCGCGCATCGGACATGATGTCCGCATGTTGATGAACGTGAACGACATCCCGACAGCGCAACTGAAGCAGATGATCCGCAAGTGGGAGTACGAGATCATGACGACCGGAGACACGCCATACGGTCGCCGGTACAAGGCGACCGCGCAAGAGAGCCTTGACCAGCTGTGCACAGAGTTGGGGACACGAGAGGAATGCTGACGACGAGGCCGGCACCCGGAAGGGTGACCGGTCTTTCTGGTCAGGAGGAAACTAATGACCAACGGTTCCACTGCCATCGGGCTTATCGATCGCGCTAAGGCGGCGCAAGCGCGCGCCGCGATCGATATCGCGCATCCGTTCCAGATCGTCGAGTTCGCGCCGCGCCTTGATGCCGCCGACCTGCGACGGATGGCCAGAGCAGCGCTCGCGGCCAGCGCCGGGCCAGCCTCCGTCGGGCTGGACGACGCGTGGGCTGCACTGGCCAACGCGCTCCACGCTGCGGCGGATCGCGATGCCGCCGGGCACGGGGCGGCGCTGGCCGCCGTCGAGCAAGCGGACCGCCGCCTGTAGATCAACAGTGCAGCAAGCCATGGCCGAGCTCACAGCGGCCATGGAATTAGAGGGAACAATGGCACGAATCTTTTTCTCGTTGACGCTGATGGCGTCGCTGCTCTGCTGCTCCACGCCGGACGGCGGCGACATGGACGATCTGATCCGCATGCTGCGGAACATGAAAGACAGGCACTTGGCTGCGCAGATGGAGGCGCGGCACAGGACTCTCACGGCGATCAATGGTCGAGATGGCAACGAGAAGGTGGCCGACGTCGAATGCACGGACGCCGACGGAAACAAGTCCTCGCACCCGATCATCCTGGAAGATGTGCGCAAATGCATGCTCGACGAATACGGGATGAAACACTGGATCCCGTTCGGCGAATGCATGGGCATGGTGTACTTGCAGATAGCCGATCGGTTCTCTACTGGACCAGACGGCATGCTCGCTCTCGAGCCGACCGACGCATGCAATATGGAACCTGTAGGTGAATGGGCCGAGTTACCGAATGATTGGGACCCATACAACATCGAGGATGACGTACTCGCGCGCTCGCTCCTGTCGAGCAAGTCGCCGCCAGATTGGGCAATTGCAGTGGGCATAGTCGCGGTGGGCGCAGGCGGCCTATTCGTATTCGCTTCTGGATGGGGCGCTGTCCTGTGTCCTCTTGACGTGAGTTACGGTTGCCCTGGGAATCCTGTTACGCCAACTGAAACACCCGGTGACATGCCGGGCAACGGAGGAGATCGATAAGTCGCTTAGTCGGAATTGTGCTGCTGGACTCGCCAAGGTCCTGTGCCCTCTGGCCGTCGACCCGGAGGCGTACGGGTGCCCTGGAGATCCGCTTTCTCCGGGGCAGGATCCTGGTTCGCCGTATCCAGGAGGCGGAGGCGACCGATAGCGGTTGCGCCACAATATCGGACTGTGCTACAAGCCCAGTGCTTCCGGGGGATGACCGGAGCGCGAACGGCGCGGCGTTGCCGCAAAGGAGATCCCCCCGATGCAGAGCATTCGAGTTCAGAGGTACAGCAACCCGGCGGCCACCGGACACGTCGGCTACATCGAACCGGCAGACCTGTCGTGGATCGCGTACATCGATCGCTCCGGGCGCCCCGAGTTCTTCCTGCACCGCGATCCGCTGACCGGCGCCGTGCTCCCGGATGACGAAGCCGAGCGCGAGGCGAAGCTCGCGCTCATCCGCGCCAACCAGCAGTAGCCTGCCGCTCCGGCGTCATCGTGGCGCCGTGGGCGCCTGCCCCTGCGTGCGGGGGTGTGCGTCCGCGGCGACGCGGCAGGAGGGTTTATGAGAAAGGTGCTCGTTCACATCATTGGCGCGCTGGCGATGGTTGGCGTCTGCGCGTGCTCGACGCCGGACGGCGACGATATTGATGACTTGGCCGCAGGCATACGTGGCCTGCCGCCAGGCCCTCAAAGCGTCGTGTTCCGAAGCAAAGAAAACGACCGTTTGACGCGCGTCATACGAGATCTGTATACGCCAAGTGGCAAAGTCGGATCTGTCACATGCGCAGAGCGCGACGATCCGGAGTACGCCAACCAAGCCCGCAGAGACCCGATCGTTACGCGTGACTGGATGCTACGAAAGCTTGCCGAGAACCCGCTGTGGGGCATCGAAGAGTTGTTTGCCGCGATCCTGGCAGAGTTCAAGCCTGGCCCGTTCAACGGGCCGGACTGCACGCCCAAGTTTGAGCACATGCCAGGCTGGAGCAAAAAAAGCCTTCAGGTAGAAGTGGCCTCGCTGGAGGAGTCTGACGACGAGTCAAAGGACTCCGCGTTCTGGCTGCCAACGCTTAGCGTCGACGACCTGAAGAACAGGCCGGTACTCATGGGCGTGTTAGGCCTGGCCTTCGTGGGCGGCGTCATTGTGATCAGCGTGAGCAACCCGGTCATCTTGGCGCTGTGCCCAAAGAGCGAAGCGGTTCCGTGCCCTGGCAATCCAACGAGCCCCGGCCAAACTCCGGTGTTCACGCCGGGAGACGAGGGCGACCAATGAGACCCGCGTCGTTCGTGTGCGCCGGATCGCTCGTCGCGACGGCAACTGCCGCCAGTGCCGAGGAGAAGCAGGTTATTTCAACGGAAGCGCGCGCCGGGATGCTCGTCATGGGGTCCGAACGTCCTACTGGCGGTCTCACGCTCGGGGCTGGATTGCGCTACCTGGGGCCGCTGACCGAAAAATGCGGTATATACGGAGGCGCCGGCGCCGCCGTTGTTGCCCCAAACGACGGATGGCACTGGATGGGTGTTTTGCTGTCTACTGAGGCGGGGGGATGGTGCGGCGCTGGACCGTGGCACTTATCCGCCGGCCTAGGATTGCCAGTTGGGCAGTTGCCTACATGCACTTCGTGGGGGCTTTGCATCAGATCCAACGGCCTCTTTCCGGAGGCCGTTGCGCGAGTCGCCTACCGCGCCGAATCGTTCCGCCTGGGGCTCGAGGCCGGCGGCATGTGGGTCAACACGCTGCCGTGGTCCGGCGCCGCCATCCAAGCGCGCTTGGTCGCCGCCTACCGCTGATCAGCGCAGCGGCACGTCCGCGCTCACGTCGCGCGACGCCGTTCGCAGAGAACACGCCGACGAGCACGTGACGTGACAGGCGCCAGCCTCGGCGCCTTGCATCTCTGCAAGATGATGGCGGGCGCGATCCAGCGCATGCGCAAGGCGCCGCTCGTCGCCATCGCGAGCCTCGA
>CAZIWB010000132.1:0-5930 GCA_964542655.1 uncultured Cellvibrionaceae bacterium | reverse complement strand
CGGCAGGTCCAAGTGCCCCAGTTGTAGAAGCAGGTCCTCCGGTTGTCGTCGACCACCACGAGCGCACCGGCGCCGCCAGGCGGGACAGTGGCCGTGATGCCGAGGCTCTCCCCGGCGACATTGCCGAGCACCTCCACGGCCGTCCCGTTGGACGACGCGGCCGCCGGCAGGCCCAGCGCGGTCACGGCGAGCGCGAGTTCCGTGGCGATGTCGGAGGCTGAGTCAGCGCCACCGGCCATGTAGTCCGCGTTCTGGCCGAGCACCACGAGGCGCCACAGGCCAGCGGCCGCCGTCTGCACCGTGAACCGCCAGCGCTGCTGCTGCGCGCTCGTCTGGCCCTCACCGAGCCACGAGGCGTCCACTGGGAGCGTAGTCGTCGGCGCGAGCAGGACCGCGACGCCTTGCTGGTCGGGCCCCGCGGTCGGCCGCTGGCGGAACACGCGCGTCGCCGGCACCTCGGGACAGCACGCGATCACGAACGCCCGGAGAGCGTCGATGGCCGCTGCCTCGCTGAACAGGACGACGGGAGAGCCCACGCGGCAAGGCTATTGCCCGTTGGGTTCCCAGGTGATGTATGACTCGTTTCGGACATCGCTCTGGTAATGGCAGATCCATCCCTTCTTGAACATCCGCTCGATCACCAGTCGATGCGCCGACGCGCAGCCATCGAGGACCTCACACGACGAACGTCCGTCAACCATCGCGGTTACGATCAGAGTCAACTGGCGCTCGGCCGCCTCGGCGTGGGCCTGGCGCTGCTTGTCTTGCAACTCTTGCGGTGTCGGAATTTGAACAGCCATGTGTCACGCTAACATGGCACGTCATGCACGGTCAAGACCACGGCGGCTGCCCGCGCGAGCCGTTCCGCTGCATCACCGTGGCGAACCCGCGCGCCTCATCCCACTCGCCCTGTGAGCGGGCCTGCCAAGCGCGACCATGGCCGTCGAAGAGCACATCGGCTGGCTGCGGTCCCGCGGCCTTGTCGGTCGTGAACAGCCGCGTGCGGAGGTACACCGTGCAGGTCTGCGGCGAGTCCTGGCCGGCGTCCGTCACGGCCGACCCCTTGCTCGAGCGGTCGGGGAAGATGTCCACCCACGACTCCGACGGCTGTCCTCGCACCGCCTCACCGCCAGCCGCGATCACGCGCTGCGCCGGCCACCTGCGAAGGATCCACCGCTCGGCGACCTCGTGAAACTTGTAGACGTTCTCGAGCGGGCGGTAGGCGAGGAGGGCCACACAGCGAGGCTAAGCCTTCGGAGGCACGTCCACCGTCACCACCTGAGTCGCCACATCGTCGCCATCCGTGACCACACCCTCGCGCACCACGGCCCGCACAGCGTCGCGCATCTTTCCGGTGTCGACGAGCGTCCGCTCTGACGTGTTGCCGTGGCGGCGGCGAGCTGCGATCGTGGACTTGGCCAGCGGCGGCTGCTTGTTGCCGTCGATGTTCTCGCGGGCGGACTCGGCCAGGTCCTCGGCAGGCTTGCGGAGGACGGCCTCGCCGCTCGTGATGTCGCCGTCGATGAGCTCGCCGACCCGCTGGTCGATGGACCGCGTCAGTGCCCTCTCGTGCTGGTCGTACGCCCGCGACAGCGTCGGCCGCGGCGGCTCGGTGATGGTGCCGAACTCCGCCCAGAAGAGGTGCTGCGCGTTCTCCTGATCGTCGACGATGCCCACGTCGGCCGTCGCGCTGGCGTGGCGCAGGCGGCCGATGAGGCGGTCGAGTTTGTCGGGGCGGCCGAGGATCGGCACTACAGCCTCGTCCATTCTGCGCCGATCTTGCGCACGCACTCGGGCCCTATATTGAAGATGCCCATGTCCCCCTGGTCAGGCTCCACGCTGCCATCCTCGAACTTCAAGTTGCAGCCGGCAGAGAATCTGGACTCATCATCCGGATGCAGGATGAACATGCCGCCATGGACCAGATGGACTTTGCGAACCTTCGAATTGTCAGCCGCAAGGTCGCGTTGGCACATGCAGCACCACTTGTCGGTCTTCGGATCTTTCCGGAAGTCAGCGTCCATGAATTTGACGCGCGGTGGATCGGGCTGACAGATAGGACAGTCGGCGGTGGTCCTCTTTGGCTTGCGGCCGGTGAGCCATAGTTCATGGCCGCACTCAAGGTCCAAGCACCACCTCATGGCGTTCATGGGTGAACGTGTGACTCTTGTTACAGAGCGGCTTGGCATGCTGATGTAACACTAGCATGACATACGCCGCGGCGTCAAACGCACAGGGCCGGAAGCACGTACGCCGTCCTCAGCGCCAGGAACAGCTGCCCCGGGGCCGTCTGAGCGAGGTCGCCGTCGCTCGGGTTCGCTGCCCACGCCGAGGCACCCTTCGCCAGCGACGTCGGGCCGAGCCGCATCGAGCGGAAGTCGTTGGCCGAGGCGCCAGTCCCCGACACCGCGTTCGCCGTCAAGATCATGTGCGCGGCCATGCTCGCGTGCATCAGCGTGTAGTCCTCCACGCAGCCCCACGAGAACGAGCAGCACGGCGGCAGTCGGCACAGCGCGCGAGCGAGCCATAAGGCCCGCTGCTCCGCGTTGCTGTCGCCCCCGGAGATGAGCGAGGCCGAGATGGAGTCCGGCGCAGGCCCGGTCGCGGTGACGGTCAGGCCCGGTGCGCCGGCCTGGACGAGGATCGCGTTCTCGCCGGACGGGGCGATGGCCGCGAGCATCTGCCCGCCGAGGGCCAGCAGGAGCCCCTCCTGAATGTCCGGGACCGTGGCGCCGAGGCCTGCGGTGTATGGAAACCCGGCCGCGCCCAGGAGCACCTGGTAGTCGCCCGCGAGCGCTGTGAGGATGGCCACCTGCCACACCTCCGGCGTCTGCACGACCACCATCGGCCAGGCGGCGATCAGGTAGGCATCGTCAGCAGGGACGCAGGTCGGCACGGAGTGAGGCTACCTCGGCGAGAGCGGGTCGAGCGGGAGCAGGAAGATGGCGTCGGACGGCTCGCCGATCCCGGCGCGACTGGGGTGCGGGTCGTGCACCATGACGCCATCCTGCCACACCGTGGCGTGGAGCCACGGGCCTCGCGGGCTGGCGCCGGAGACGATCGCCATCGCCGGGTGGAGATGGTCCTGCATCGGCATGGACACGCACATGGCCGTGTAGCCATGCCCATGCAGCCAGGCGAGCATGTTGGTCCACCACCCGGAGTCATCACCGGCGCAGAAGTTCGGCACCTCGTCGGTCTCCAGGTGCAGCAGCGATGCCACACACGCGGCGAGGCAGTTGCCGTCCGGATGGCCGAACTTCGTCTGATCGACGGGCCGCATTAGGCCCTCGGGGGCCAGGTCCAATGCCCGGGCTTGGGAGTCTCAGAGAACGGCACGCTGGTCAAGTCGTAAGCCGAGCCACCGGGCGGCATGATGTGGAGGTCGACGACATTGTCGGCGCCGATGTGTTCCGGCTCGACGAGGCCTGTGATGATGGATGCGTGCGAGCGCATCTCATCGGTGATGAAGTGAACAACGCGTCCGATGGTGGGCTTCATGATGTCTTTCTAGTCGCTCGAGATTGCAGATCGATCCCCAAGAATCGTTCATCGCCGACGCGGTGCGGCCGAGCGCGCCTGGTGGCCGGCCTTGCACATGGCCCGAACGATGCGCCTCTCGCCGCGCGGGGTGAAGCGGAGGCCGTTCGCGTGCAGGGTCCACATCGTCTGCCAGAACTTCGCGGCGTCGTTCATGGCAGGGCGCAGAACCACGAGCGCGCGTGAGTACTTCTTCCCGATGCGGCGGCACCTGTGCTTCGACAGGGTCAGCATGCGACCATCGGAGGCGTCCGTGACGATGACCCGGTCGACAGTGTGCATGGGCGTCACCGGAAGAAGAGCCGCCGCTGCCGGGCGAGGTCGACGAGTGCCCACGAGGTCTGCCCGCTGCGGACGGCATAGTCGTGCAGCGCGCCGAGGTTGTCGGCCCTCTTGGCGTACTTCACCCCGTTCATGGTCGCGCCGAGGGCGAACGACGCCCCATCGCCCTCGCTGCGGAGGATCGACCGCAGCGGCATGGTGGTGAGGGTCGGCGCGTCGAAGCCGTCTTCGGCCTCCCACAGCATGGGGCAGCCGAAACGGCGGCAGTATTCCATCACGCGCAGGAAACCGGACTGCACCTTCGTCGGGTCGAGCCGGCGCTTCTCGGTGCCGTCCTGGAAGGTCCGGCCAGTGAGCAGCGCCTCGGCCGTGGAGATCGGCTTGACCACGCGGCAGTCGTCGAGCCGCGGGCCGCCGCGCGGGGCCTCGCGGGCGTCCGGCACCTCGACCAGCGACCATACGGTCGTGAACGCGCCGAGGAACGTCACGCCCATCTCCAGGCTGACGGTCTGCTCGTTGATGTCGGCGGCGTCTGCCTTGGCCAGGCGCGCCTGCTCCTCGGCGGAGACCTCCTCGAGTAGCACGCGCGCCGGGAACCGGAGCACGCGCCGCTGTCGGCTCACCACTACCACGGGGTTGTCGTTCCAGGCGGGGTCACTCGCGAGTGCGGCCTGGGGCTTGTCCTTCGTCATCCCCGACAGCGTGCGCAGCGTCGGGCGCGGTGGCCACCTATCGCCGCTCGAACTTGGCCCGGAGACGCTGATAGTCAGCCCATTCTGGATCCATCAGCGGGGCGACGATGCGCTCCCACTCTGAGGGGATGGTCTGGGCCAACCCCATCTCGAAGACCTTGATTCGGTCGCGAATGGCCTGAGCGCCACCATCGTGATGATGGCCGCCCATGCCAGCGTTGTATTCCAGGTCGTCAGCGTGTTTGAGGAGATAAACCTTGATGCTGTTCCAGCGAGATTGGAATGAAGTGGACATGTGTCACGCTAGCATGACAAAGCCCGCCAAGTCAATGACCTGGCGGGCTCGCTGGTGGGCGGCGGCCGAGGGCGCGCGGCGCTACAGGTTCTCGAAGAAGTAGACCCGCTGGGCGTCGGGGAGTTTCAGGCCGCCGAAGCGCGCGTGGAAGAACGTCGTCTCGGACAGGCCGTTCTGGCGCGGCGGCGCAGGCACCTCGATCGGCTGCGGCTCCACGAACACCGGGTCGCTGTCGATGTCGCCGTCCTTGTAGATGACGACCGCGCGGTCGCGGACGAGTCCGAGGGGGCCGCCGATGTACATCGCCGAGTTCGCCGCAGTGAGGTCGTACATCTGCTTGACCTGGTCGTCGCGCAGGCCATGGTCGACCTTGAACTGCGCCAAGACGCTCATGTTGCCCGCGGCGCTGACCCGCAGCGCGTTCGCCCGCTGATACTGCAGGTTCGGCAGGTAGATGGTGATCTTCTTCTTGTCGGCGAGCCGGCCCTGCGTCGAGTTGCCCGGCGTGTTGATCATGCGATTCAGGTCGTCCATGATCTGCTGGCCGGTCTTGCCCGACCACGCGCCGCCGAGGTCGAGGATCTGGATCAGCGGCGAGGAGTGCAGACCGTCGATGCCGAGCGTCGGATCGCCGTACAGCCACAGTGCGTTGGCGAACTCGGCGAGGACGCGCTGCGCGGCCTTGGCCTTGTTCTTGTCGATCTGGAAGTCCGGCTTGCCCATCGAGCGGGCCAGCGCAGCGCGCCGCCCATCCATGACGTTGACCTCCATCGCGCACAGGGCCGGGACGATGAGCCCCTTGTTCGCCTGCGCCGCGGGGCCGCCGACGAGGGGGATGCTCATCATGTCATACGTGTTGGCCGCGCGCGGGAGGCCGACGAGGTCCATCTCGTACCACGCATAGTCCTCGGCGGCCGGATCGACGCGCCGGTCCTTCTCGAGGTACTCGCCGTCCCACGCCGGGAGGTTGGCGTGGCCGATCTCATAGATCTCCGAGTAGATGAAGGTGAGGCCCTGGCTCGCCATCGGGACCATGGCGTCCATGCGGGCGCCGGTGTCGCCCCGATGCTGCCGCCACAGCGCCCACTGGAGCGCCGCCGCCTGGTCCATGGCGCGCTCGT
>CAZIWB010000131.1:0-6068 GCA_964542655.1 uncultured Cellvibrionaceae bacterium | reverse complement strand
CGGGGCCAACCTGTCCGGGGCCAACCTGTCCAGGGCCAACCTGTCCAGGGCCAAAAACGCCGACCTCGTCATCGCCCAAACCCGCATCCTGCCCGAGGGCGATTTGATCGTCTACAAGAAGGCGGTTGGGGTCGGCGGCGGCTCCGTCATCGTCAAGCTCAAGGTCCCCGCTGGCGCTAAGCGTAGCCACGCCTTCGGCCGGAAGTGCCGCGCCGAGTTCGCTGATGTCCTGGAGATCACCGGCCCACGTGGCGGCGTACAGGAATCGGCCCGCAGCCAGTTCGATCCCAAGTTTGCCTACAAGGTTGGCGATCGCATCAAGCCGACCGCGCCGTTCAGCGAGAGCTGGCGGAGCGAGTGCGAATCGGGCATTCACTTCTTCATCACCCGTCTTGAGGCGGAGGCGTACTGACATGACCACCCCCGGCACCCTCACCAAGCGCGACCACATCCTCGGCGCCCAGCTGGCCGCCCGCGAGCATATCGAAGCCCTACAGCGCATCCTTGGGTCGCTGAAGCCCACCGCCCCGCGCAAGGCCGCGGAACTCAACCGCGCCCTGGCCAGGCTCATTGTCTGGGAGGGCACGCCATGACCGCCCACACCGTCGCCTGGTGGCAGATCATCCTCTACGCCGCCATCTTCGTCAGCACCGCGGCCGTCATCGTGTGGGCGCTGTCGCAGGAGGATCAGCGGTGAGACGCCATCCGCTCACGCCAGAGGCCGCCGCCTGGTTCGGCGGCATCAGCCACACGCCGCCCGGCCCACGGCGCTCGACGCCGCCGAGCCCGGGGAAGGCCGTGCGCTACCGCCTGCGCAAGGAGGCCGTGGCCGTGGCCTGGGACATCGCGCTGGCCGTCTCCATCGCCGTTCCGCTCGCCATGGCGTGGGTTGCCTGGCTGGCGTTTCACCTCTGACATCAACCGGCGCAATGCGCCAAGGAATGAACATGACCACGTATACCAAGGCTCCCACGCGGACGCTCAAGGCCGGAGACCTCTGCGTCTTCATCACCAAGCGGGGGAAACTGGAAATGACGGTCGAGAGCGACGGCCATTTCATGAATGCCCCTGGCTCAAATCGCGAGGTGTTTGATCGACTCGGGGTGAAGGATCCGGCCGCATTCTGCTCCAAGGCATACGGATACCCGTCCGAGGGCGGCGATTGGCCCCAGTGCCGCCGCCGCGACTTCGCCGCCCTGACCCGTGCCGTTCGCGCCGCGTTCGCCAAGTGCCGCAAGCCGACCAAGGCGGAGGCTGCTGCCTTGAAGCGCGCCGAGGCTGAGGAGGCGAAGCGCGCGGCCGAGGCTGCCAAGAAGGCGGCAGAGGACAAAGCCAAGGCCGATGCCGCACGCGCCGCCTCTCGCGCGGCTCTCCCCAAGCCGGCCCAGGACTTCCTGGCTTACCTGGACGCCAACACCGGCGCGTTTGGCTGCCAGCGCCAGCACGTCATCGCCACCGTCGGGGCGATCCTGGGCGTCAGCCTGGACGGCAAGTAATCACCCCGCGTACCGGCCGCCACCAGCCGCCGGCTTCTTCCCCTGACCGGGCGCAAGTCCCGTCACCCCGCGCCGGATGGTCCGTCGCGGGGATCGGCGGTGCCGGGCAACCACCCACAACAAACCAGGAGCCTATCATGGCCAAGAAGTCCCCCGCCCCCGCCAAGAGCGCCGACGCGCAGCGCCGCCTCAACCAGCTCGACAGGCTGCTCAAGAACCTCGCGGCCAACCGCGACCAGATCGAAGGCATCGTTGTATCCGTCGCGCTCAAGCGGGACGCCGTCTATCCGAACGACGGCCAGAAGGATGCCGGCGCCGGCGGCTACACGGTCGCCATCGACCTCGATCATGGGCGGGAAGACGGGCAGACCGACGACGACCTCTGCGTGCAGGCCACGTCGTTGACCCGCGGGCTCGCCGTCAATCTCAACCTGAAGCTGTGCCATCCCCGCGGCCTATTCGGCTGACCCCTCCGCGCGGTTGGGTCCATCGCTACCCCAGGCCGGCTTGCCGCGTCTGGGGATCGGCGTTGCCAGACATCTCGCTGTAGCCCAATCGGCAGAGGCCCGACCTCAAAAGTCGGCAAGTGTGGGTTCGAGTCCTGCCAGCGAGACCAACCGCGCACGCCCAGCGCCACAAACCAGGGCACAAGGAATATACCATGGCCGCTCCCCGCAAGCTCAACGCAACCGAGCCTTCCGACGTCAAGCCGTCAAAGCCCAAGATTATGATTTTCGGCAAGCCAGGCGTCGGCAAGAGCTGGTCGGCGCTCGACTTCCCCTCCGTCTATTACATCGATACCGAGGGCGGTGCCAACCTTGGCCACTATGCCGATCGGCTCAAGAAGTCCGGCGGAGTGTACTTTGGACCGAGCCAGGGGTCCAATGACTTCTCGGCTGTGACTGAGGAAATCATCACGCTGGCCACCACCCAGCACCGTTTCCGCACGCTGGTCATCGACTCGTTCAGCCAGATTTTCAACACACAGGTCAGCGCCGACCACGAGCGAATGGAGAAGGCCGGGCGAGACATGGAAAAGACCTTCGGCGCCGAGAAGAAAGGAGCCATCAATTGGGTCCGCCGGTGGCTGCGCTGGTTCGACCGCATGGATATGAATGTAGTTCTCATCTGCCACGAGAAGGACGCCTATGTGGATGGCAAGCTGACGGGCGTGGCTGCGGATGCGTGGGTGAAAATGGAGTACGCCCTCCATCTGAACCTGCACATCACCAAGGCCGGGCCGATTCGCCGCGCTCGCGTGGTTAAGTCGCGGCTCTTGGGGTTCCCGGACGCGGAGGTGTTCGATTGGAATTACGCCGCCTTTGCCGAGCGGTATGGCAAGGACATCATCGAATCCAGTTCGAAGCCCGTTGACATGGCCACGGCGGAGCAGGTTAAGACCTTCACCGACCTGCTGGCCGCCGTCAAGGTGGACCCTAAGGTCCTGGAGAAGTGGGAGGATAACGGCGACGCTGCCGACCTGTCCAGCGAGGACCTCGGCAAGCGCATCCAGTACCTCAAGAGCCTTCTACCCAAGGCCGGGGTATAAAATGGCAAAGGGCTATCACCTCAAGGCCATGCGCGGAATGACCATGGGCGACTGCCTGGAGGCGCGTCGGCAACATGAAGCTGGCGATAGCCTGTCGGAGATCGGTTCCCGTATTGGGCTGAGCGTGGTAGCCGTCAAAAATCGCATCCGTAGGGCTGGCGGATCCATGCGCGATCGCAAGCAGGCTGTCTCACTGCGCGCGGCTAAGGGAACCAGCAGCCGCAACCGATCCTCGGGATCGGAGCACTACAACTGGCACGGAGGCAGGCTGAATCGCGGTGGATATGTCTACCTCCTGCGGCCTGGCCATCCGCGCGCCGTTATGCGTGGATACGTGCCGGAGCACATCCTCGTGGTCGAGGCCAGCATTGGCAGACCTCTGGAGCCAGGCGGAGTGGTCCACCATGTCAATGGCATCAGGAACGACAACCGCCCCGACAATCTCCAGGTCATGACTCGCGCCGAGCACGTCCGCATCCACAAGCCGCGCTCCAAGAAAAGCGCGTGACTTTCAACCCCGACAACCACCAGGAACACCACATGCAGTTCACCCCCAAGTCCGAAGCACAGATCATCCAGGAGAGCCTGCTACCCGATGGCGTATACCCATTCACCGTCCAGGTAGCTCAGGAGAAAACCAGCAAACTGAAGGAGGATGGGTCTGGCGGCAATCCGATGATCGAGGTGCAACTTGAAGTGTTCGACGCCGACGGGCGCGGACACAAGATGAAGGATTACTTGATGGAGAAGCTGCACTATAAGTTGCTGCATTTCATGCAGGCGGTCGGGCTCTCCGCTGAGTACGAAACCGGCAACGTTCCGGCCGACATCATCCAAGGCCGCAGCGGCATGGTACAGATCCGCACCGAGCCGGCGAGCGGGCAGTACATGCCCAAGAACAGCGTGAAGGATTATGTGAAGCCGGATGCCAATGCGGTACCGACGGCTCAACCGTCACCTCGTGCGACCAAGCCGGCGGATGCGGGCGGAGCCAGCCCCGACGACTCTCCCCCATTCATGCGCAAGGAGGAATGGGAATGAGCGCCACCGAAAACGGAGGCCCTGCTTTCCCAATCAGCTTGCCGGGCTGGGGCGACAACGGGGCTATTGGCTTGAGCATGCGCGACTACTTCGCGGCTAAGGCGATGGCCGCCATGCTTGGGCACCTCAACCTTGCCAAGACGATGGCAGAATGTGAGAGCATGAGCGCCAAAATTCCGCGGTCTGCATATGCCATTGCCGACGCCATGCTTGCGGAGCGCGCCAAGTGAACCTCGCCCTCTTGCCCGGCCACTCCGACCGCTTCGTCCTCGCCCTCATCAACAGCGGCACCCCAGCCGAGGCCGAGGCTGCGCGGGCGGAGATGTGCAAGCGCGCTTTGGATTTCACGCCCGAGCAGAAGAAGGCCAACCGCAAGCCGCGCCCGTTCCAGCAGACGGAAGGCAGCTTCGGGTGGGGAGGCAGAGCGTGAGCAATCTCGACCTCCATCGCCGCGATGTGCGGCTACGTCGCGGCGGTATCGCCGGCGGACGCAAGCGCGCCTTCACCGGCAGCCTCAACCGCACTCGCGGCGACGGCCCCGAGCGCGACGACCTGGAGCCGGACGACATGGTCCCGGCCGCCGAGCGCCAGCGCGATGACGATTCGGAATCGCGCTGGGTCGCCTATCTCTACGTCGATGGCCGGATCAGCGTCGAGCATCTGCGCGGACGTCCGATCGGCAACCTCGTGCGCATCGCGGCCATCTGCGATACGCGGCGGGAGGCGGAAGAGCGGGCGAAGGAGTGGAGAGAATGATTAGCCTGAGCATAGACTGGCCGCCATCGGTCAATCACTACTACTACCACCGCGGCCACCACCGCGTCATCAGCGAGCGCGGGCAGGCATTCCGTGAAGCGGTCTGCGGCGCCATCCTGCGCGAGCACGAGGCGTTCGCCCTGCCCCTCTACCGCAAGCCTCTGCGCCTCCGCGTCGTGTACGATTGCCACCCGCCCGACCGCCGCTGCCGCGACCTGCCCAACCTGGACAAAGCCATGGCCGACGCGCTCAGCCACGCCGGGCTGTGGGAGGACGATGGGCAGATTGACGACGTGCGCTTTGTGCGGCGCCCTGTCGTCAAGGGCGGCAAGGTGGTGGTGAGAGTCGAGGAGATGGAGCCCGTAGACGAACCCACCAAAGCCATCAAGCGGCGTGCGACCGCGTTGGTCAGCTCGACCCTCAAGGACAACTGACATGCCAAACCCATCCACCGAAATCGCCGCCGTCCTCGCCGAGCGCGGCTCCCGCTATGGCCTGTTCACCGGCCATGCCGAGATCACGCAGCGGATCAAGGCCGACATGCAGACCTACCAGGTAAGAGGCGAGATCGCCCCGCGCTGGGACGTCCTGACCAATGATCAGCGCGAGGCCCTGGAGATGATCGCCCACAAGATCGGGCGGATCCTCAACGGCGACCCGAACTACGCCGACTCATGGGTCGACATCGCGGGGTATGCCAAGCTGGTGGCGGATCGGCTGGAGGCGAAGGCATGACCCCGAAACCGAAGAAGCCGAAGCCGTCCAGGTGCTACTTCCCCCGTGACGGCGTGTGGGGCACGTTTTACCCCGACGGCGCCACCCCGCCCCTCCCGCCCGAGATGCGGCGGGTGGTGCGGGCGGCGGAGCGGTGGGCCGCGCACCCACTGCCAACAGGAAGGCGCAATGAAGCTCTATTCCACGATGTATGCGCCGCCATCGACGCCGTCGCCGCCCTCCGGAAGCGGGGGTGGAAGTCGTGAAAAGCGCCAACGTACGCCGGTTGCGCAGTGAGCACGACGCCATCAATCGCCATGGTTTGTATCCCCGCCCCCATCTAAAGCCGGGGCAGGAAGCGGTGCAGGTGCTATGCCTCCGCGTGGGTGATCGCGTGGACCTCGGCAGCTGCGTCGTGCCGGTCGAGCATATTTCCAGGCGGGGCCATCCGGTCCTGGCGAATGGGATCACCCTGTGCCCGCGCACCATGTTGGTGGCGCGCGAGATTCGTC
>CAZIWB010000130.1:0-6277 GCA_964542655.1 uncultured Cellvibrionaceae bacterium | reverse complement strand
GGACAGATAGACAGTACAGGGGTAGTAGTTCCAGTAGCCACACAGATTTGGTCGGTAGTTCCGGTGACAGAGGTTACAGTGCCAGAGCCACCAGAGGCTGATACTGTTAGTACGCCATCCGTTATAGAGCCAGAGATTCCAGTGCCAGGGGTGAAGGCGCGAACCACACGGATGCCTGCATCTTGAAGAGGAACACCACTATTGCATTCGGAGGCAGTACACACGAACTTGTCAACGCCGTTAATTGCTAATGACGTATTAGTTGTCCCAGATAACCTTACAGTAGGGTCTGATACTACCTGTCCATCAATAACTCTCCTCCAGTTACCCACTCCGTCGCAATAGACAGGGGTCCTCCCTGTGACAGTGTTTGTCACAAACCCTTGTGAGTACGTAGAAAAGAGTCCACACGAGGGCAGTGTAGTCAACGTCCACTGCGGAAGCGGATAGGCCGGCGTAAGTGACACGGCAGAGTTAAAGAAAGCATCGATGTTGCTGCTCGATATGAGGTTCGCTTGCCAGGTGATAACCGAAGGTGTACTTCCGTTTTGATATATCGCGTAGCGGAGATAGGTGTTGTTTGTGAGATCGTATCTGACAGTGTTTCCAGTGCCTCCCACAGAACCAGAAAGTGGTCCGTCTATCAATAACGCCGCTACAACCGGTCCAGTTGTAATCGTGTTTGCGCCGACATAGAAGGTGTTGCCTGTCACTGAAGTGAATGAGGATCCCCGGATGTATACTCCGCATTGCATGAAGTCGCGCAGGGCGTTCGCGGTGACGGTGTTTTGAACTGAGCCGACGAGTGCAATGGCCCGAGTAGCCCTCGCTATTTCGTTTCCGGTTATAGAGGCTCCTATCGCAGTGGAGCTCTCTTCTATGCCGATCCTAATGCCAGCGTCGGATGCGTCAGTTATAGTATTTCCAGTGATAGTAAGACCCTTAAAGTCTGAAACATTAATGCCTCTCCCCACGTTTGAAATCCTCGTCCCAGATATTAAAAGGTTCTCGCCTTCGGTATTACCGTCTCCAGCAGTAAACTTGATACCCTGGTTAACAAAGTTGTGGACTATACAGTCTGACACAGCCACATTCCTGCAGCGCCTGAAGTACATGCCATGGAAAAGCAGGTTCGCAACGTTAGAACCGTTCTCTAAGTGAGATCGACTTACATCCACTCCATCGTAGCCTTTCACGTGTAGCGCATGTCCGAGAGTCGGTGCATTGTATATACTAACGTCTTGAATAGAGATACTGTTTCCAAAGTTTGCTGTATCCATGTAGACAACATTGTAGCCTTGGTCTACCTGACCTTGGGCGTTACCATCGAACACTAGTCCTTGTAGTGTTATTCGGCTTTGGTTAGAATAGGCCAAGGAGAACGCGGTAGTGCCAGCCTTCTTTTGCAACACAGAGGCATAGGGAACTCCGTAGAGCATCCTTTCCCCTGGAATGAATATCTGACAGCCAATGATACACAATCCCGGTGGTACGTATAGTACAGAAACTGCTGATAGTCCCGTATTGAAGGAAGCGCAGTCGTCCGTTATCCCGTCACATTTTGCGCCATAATACCTCACGTCGTTTGGTGTTATTACTTCGGTGGCATTCACGATGGTGACGGTAATATTCTGTTTACTAGTATCAGTCTTGAACACAGTGTTAACGTACAGCTGGAATAGGAGACGCCGGGATATAAGGTAAAAGACTTGCACAGGACCCAGAGCAAGACCAAGTAATAGGTTGAGAGGCACCAAGGAAATTCATAGGTAACTGAGTTAAAGGGTCCACATAAGTGGTACTAGCCTCTATAATGAGGGTAGTAATGGTAGTAGTCGAAGTAGCAGGGAAGCTTCCAAATACAAAAGGTCCATTGGTAAGTTGTTGTAGATAAGGACAAAGGATAGGTCCACCAGAGGGAGGAGGAACCTCGGGACAATAGACACCTCCCTTAGATGGATAGGAAAAGAGTAACTCTCCCTCCTGGGTAAAGCCAATGTTTCCATTCGCGCGAGCAGTAGGGAGCATACCACTAAAGCTAGGGGAGGAATAGTAGGCAGTGGCGGTCAAATAAAACAAACCTCCTTCGAGGTCCAAGATGAGAGATGAACCAGCTTGAAGTTCGAGCTTGGAGTTTGCTGCCATAGGTCTAATGAAGAGGATGGCAGAGCTTGTCCAGGTGCTATTAGCAGCATAGCAGAGAGGAAGAAGCAACAGGAAGGGAGCGAGTAGGAGGAGGCGACGCATAGGGGGGCTACGCCAAAAACCAAGTAACGCTAATGGGGTACCTTTCGCCTTTTTGTCTCGTTGTTAGCAGTCGCCTTTTTAATTGTACCCCAGTACCCCCCCCAGCATGAGTAAGAGCCTCGCGTGTCGTCTATGCAGCTCTATGATAGCCTGCCCCAAGGAGGAGGTGGACGCCTTCCTCTTTAAACTTGGACAGGAACTCTCTGGCCTATCTTCACCTCCAGCTCAATACCTCGACGCGAGCACCTACTGCGTTCCATGCCTAGAGTCTGCCCGCAACGCACCCGCTCCTCCCCCTCCTGCTCCACCTTCTCCATCTTGGTGGGACAGTAATGGTCCGCCTCCTAGTATGGGAAGCCCAGTTTAATAACAGCACCAGAAACAATTACAGTAACTCCAACCTAAGACTCAATAGGATAATATGGAGGTGTAAGAAGAGCTGTAAAGTCTAGGTCTATACAACTAAAAATATCCAACTCGAGTTCCGTTGTATCTTCACGTTGTATGATCTCTTGTGGTGATGGTGGTGCTGGAAGAAGCTTTCTAGCTCTCTTCTTTCTTGGTTTATAGCCTTCTTCCCATATTAGAGCCTTCGCCTTCTTCTTTTCCTTTCTTATCCTTCTATTATGTATGGTCCTTCCACATCGATAGGACTCCACAAATGGAACCTTATGCTTGTCTCCTACACGCTTACCACACTGAGGACATGGATCTAGTGTCATGGGTGGACGAGACGGCTTCCTGGACCGTGATCGCGGGACAATAGTGTATATCGCGCGACATTTTTGTTATCGGCCTCATTTCACGTCCGTTCCTCATGGAGCGTGCGGTCTATCCTCCTATGGCTCCTCATCTAGAAGTGAAACCTTCTCTCATCCCTAATGCTGGTATGGGACTCTTCACAAGGAAGAAGATCAAGAAGGATAAGAGAGTGGGAAAATACCGTGGCATCGACTACCCCTCTCACCCTTGCGTACCTCGTGAACGTCGTCCCTATCTAGTCTACATTGGTGGTGGAGGTGTACGAGACGGCTTCCAGATGAATAACCATATGCGCTGGGCAAACCATAAGGCCTACGTGGAAGGAAGGGATCCAAACCACCCCGATCAACCTAATGGCTGGTTAGAACTTAATGAGGACAAGGTGGTGTTCTTAAGGGCACTAAGAGACATTGAAGCCGGTGAGGAGATCTACATAGACTATGGTTATGATCCTACTATACCTGATAAGGATGAGAAGAACGACGACGCCTTCATCCTATTAGATCGTGAAGGAGGTGTTCATATAGATGTAAGAACCCTCTTTAAGGGCTTATTTTAATGTAAGATACCACTTAGATCCTCCATAGGACTATAGGGCTTATATACACGTGGTGGGGTTCTTACCTTATTCACTACCCCAGACATAGGCGCAGCTCTAGGGCTACTCTTACTCCTCTTGGGTGAAACTTCCGGTGCCGCCATCCCGGCCCTCTTGAGTATCGCCATGTTCCTAGCCTCCAGTCTTGCTAGGTATGAGGAGGTGGGTACCATGTTCTTCTTCTTAGGCGAAGATCGCTTCTTTGCCTTGGGAGGAGATGGCTTCTTCTTTGGTGATGGCTTCCGAGACGCAGGCTTGAAGAAATATACCGGTGCCGCTGCTGCCGCCGCTGCTGCCGCCGCCTCCGCCGCTGCCGCCTCCGCCGCTCTTAGCGCTGCCAGTGCCTCTAACCTCTCACGCTCGCGGCGTTGTGCCTCCATCATAATGGCGTGCTTCTCGGCAAGCGTAGGAGAGGCTGGCTTCTTTGGTGACGACGCCTTCCTAGGTGCTGGCGCAGCAGGCGGCTTGTAGTTCTTATAGATGTCGGCCGTTATCCTCGCCTGCTCCGCACGTGCCTTACGTTGCACCTCCATCATCATGGCATGTTGCTCGGCGAGGGTCACTGTTGGTAGTGGCGGGAGCACCACCTTCCGAGGTGACGTCTTCTTCTTCACTGCCGCCGGCTTTGGTGGAGTTACAGGTTTAGGAGGCGGTGGTACCCTCCTAGGTGGTGGGTTACGCATGGCGTCCGGCCTTCCGATGCCATTAAACATCTTAGTAGCCATGGTCCTCGGGTCGTCGGTGTTGGGCTGCATGTAATCGGGCGACTCGTCAATGTCGGTAAAGAGCCAGACCCTGCTCCCATCCACGAGCTTGTACATGACGTTATTAGCGTGTAGGTCCTTGGGAAACTTGGGGTAGCCATACTCCTTATTATAGGCGGCCCTCATGCGTGTATAGAGCTGAACGAACTGCTCAAAGTCACTGGTGTCCAGCGCTCCATTGTTCTCCCTAGGACTAGCATAGTCCCAGAGAGTCGCCTTCATCATTTCCACGGCATTCACTCCAAGAACCAAGTCCCTCAAGGAGAGTCTGGGATCGTTACGCTTATTCCCTTCGTTCACCAGCCCAGCGACCGCCTCGAACTGCGCATATACCGTAGGTCCGAAGCCGTGGGCCATACCGCGCTTAAGGCCTTTCATAAAGTCTAGCCACTCCTGTGTGTTGTCCACCTTCTTCATCTTGTATCTCCCGAGAAAGTCATAGACGTAGCGGTATTCGTTTCCCACCTTCTGCACCTCCCGCTCTTCAGCATCCATAGGGTTTTTCTTCTTGTTTGCTATGTTGCAGTTTAGGCCCTGGAGTCGAACAGCACATGGAACGGCCTCCTTACTAAAGGCAGCGCCGATGATAACCACACCGTCAATGCCGTTATATAGCTTGGGGATAGGCTCTGGAAGGGAGACTCCACGCTCGCCCCAGTCAGGTCGGAACAGTAGCACATCGTAGGGACTTATACGACCGTCCTTCTTACTCACGAGGGGCATACGGATAACGTCGGAGGCCTGCCTCATCGCCCGAGGGGGGGGGGGGGGGAGCGCCTGGCGCGCCAAGTTAAAAATGAGGGACTTGGGTTTTTTTTTTCATTTCCCAGGCACCCTCCTAGTATGTGCCGCTACTGCCACCGCAACCGGGACGAAGTCTTTGAGGCCGAAGATATGCCTCCGGAAGGACGAGGCGACTGCTGCTGTGTGTGGACCAAGAAGGGAGGCAAATGGCATACCGCCCCCTGTAAGTATTGTGCTTCGAGGTGGTGCCGTCCTTGTCCTCGCATTGACCCCACCTGTCCACACCACGGTCACCACGACGACCCAGAGGGTAAGGACGACCACTATATCGACCCCTATGGGAATGGATATCCGAGTATATCTAACAGTGCCTAAGAAGAAGTAACAGGCCGCCCTTAAGTTTGTAACCACCACCCACCGCTTTTTGTAATAGGGAGCTTTAATAACTAAAAGCTCTTAATGACACTAAACATAGGTTGATATCTGCATGGTCCACTTGACATACAAGTCGACATCAGTGAGCGTAGAGGGACTAGTATTGTACAAGATAACCTCACAGCGATAGTAAAGGGGAATAAAGTGAACGGCACAGGTTGCCGACTGGATGACTATGCCTGCACTGTAGGACTCCAGACGGGGGATGATATCGGGTAGAGTGTCATTGATAAGCGGCGTATTGAACCGAATCTGGAGACTCGCGTAGGGCTCCCACTCGTCCACAGACAACCCCATTACACCACAGGTGTAGCCGTCGGCAGGGGGGAAGGTCAGAAACGGTAGGTTAGGGAAAACTGCAACGGACACCGTGGTAGTGGAGTTAGTTCCTTGGTTCAAGCACGTCCTAAAGATGTTCGTCACCGTGAGGTCCGTTACGGCAAGCTCAGTGATCACCGTATGGTTAAGTACAGTGGGTCCGAGGTTAACTATGGTACAGTTCTCGTCCATGATAAGGGCAGAGTTTTCCGCCCTCAGTATGGCGTCCTTCCATACGGTCTGGTTACCACTAATGACACTCTCACCAGAGGCGAAAGCCACGATCCTTCCACCAGGTCCGACGGTCATGATACAGTTTACACAGGTGCCAGGTGTAATACTTACTGCGTCCCTTATCTCAAAGAGCGTTCCATTAGGGTAAGCTATAAGTTCGAGTCCAACTCCGGCT
>CAZIWB010000129.1:0-6306 GCA_964542655.1 uncultured Cellvibrionaceae bacterium | reverse complement strand
GAAAAGCACGGTGGCCGACGGCAGAGCAGAGCTCCGGCTGATGGCCGAACGCATTAGCGCTCTCCCGCTCGAGGGAGCCACGCCAGCAGAGGCGAAGCCCGAGCGCCCGGGCCCGTGGTTCCGCTGCGAGCCCGGAGACCTGTCCGCGGCCGAGGCGATGGCGCTGGAGCAGGCCGGGTTCACGCGGACCGCGCCCGGCGGCTGGCTCTGCCCGCGCGACGGGCGGCAGGTGCTGCGGTGGATCGTGGCTGGCATCCGGGCCACGCGCGGCGTCCCCCGCGCCGAGTCTACGCCGGCGCGGGCTCGTCTGCTGGAGTTGCTGGACCTGCGACCCGATGTGTCCTCGGATCGCCTGCTGGAGGTCGCGGCCAACGAGATCGACGACCTGCGCGGCGGCGAGGCACCCGCGCTGGCGGAAGGGCTCTCGACCGAGGACGCGGAGACGCTGCGGGGCGCCGGGTGGAGGCTCGACGGGCACGTATGGCGAGACCCGCTCGGCAACGGATTCGTGGAGGACGGCATCAACCTCGATCTGCTGCGGGAAACCGCGGCCGCTATCCGAGCGAAAGCGCCGGCCGCCGCGCATGGCGAGCCCGGAAAGGTGACGGGCGGAGATCACGCGGCGACCGGCTCCAGCAGCGTGGCAGAGCAGCAGGGGGCGGCGCAAGGGGCGCCGGCGAGCTCCATGGCGCACGCGCTCGCCATGCTCCGGCGCGCGATGTGGCTCACGACGGCCGACAAGCTCGATGCGGGCACCATCAAGCCGCAGGAGGCGCTCAGGACGGTCCGCGCGTTCGACCCGAGCCCGGGCGCGGCAGACCATCACGCCGCCATCGCAGCGCTGGAGGTTCTCATCGCGAGCACGCCGCCGGCCACGCTCCCGAAGCCGTCGCGCGTCGAGGTCGGGCAGCGGTGGCGGGTCGACTACAGCGACCTGGGCCAAGGGGCCACGGGCTGCACCGTCGACATGACGAACGACACCCACGCGCGTCTCCAGGGTGACGACGGCGTGGTCCGGTACAGGGCGCAGTCCGAGATCCTCACGTCGCTCCGTTGGATCTTCCTCGGCCCCGCTCCAGCCCCGCAGGGCCCCGATGGCGCGCCGGAGGACACCGCCGGGGATAAGGCCACGCCCATCTACGGCAAGAGCAAGGCGGCCGGCTTCCACGCCGCGACGATCGCGCCCCCGTGGCACGGCATGGAGCACGAGACGCAGCCACACCGGAGCGATCTCGACACGTGGGTTGTCGAGGCCATCGACATGGCTGGCGAGGGCGCGATCTACGCGGCGCACTTCTCGGGGCCGCACGCCGAGGCTCGCGCCCGCGAATACGCCGCCCTGATGAGCGCGCCCGTGCCGCCGAGCGGTGGCAAAGACGAGCTGGCGAACCTGAGCGAGCGGCGGCGCCGTGCGTACGCGGTCAGCAGCGCAGCGGCCGACGCGACCGAGCCCACGGCGCGCGACGCGGTGGCCGGGATGCTGCTGCGGCACGACTGGGATACGACAGCGGGCGCCTTGGTCCATGGCGAGATCACGCCGGACGAGGCCATCGAGCGAATCAACTCGGTGGATATCGGGCCGGGCGAGCGAGCCTGCATCGCCGCGCTCGACGCGCTGGACCGGTGCGAGCTCCACGGCGCGCGCGACTACAGCGGGATCGCCGCCGTCAACCAACGACTGAGGCGCGAGCGAGACGAGGCGCACGCGGAGGCGTCGGCGCTGCGGGAGCAACTTGATCGGTTGAGGCGCAAATCGGCACTGCGCAAGGACTGGAACCGATGCCCGCGCTGCAAGAGCCTGGTCGACTCCGACGACGTGCACGACGGCTCCGAGGTGCGATGCCGCGGCTGCAACATCACCCTGGTCTGCACCTCGTGGACGGATGGCACCTGGACGCTCGTTGAAGCGGAGGACCAAGACGCGCCGCCCGTGCCTCGCATCGAGGTGCGCGATGGGGGCGAGGTCGTCGTTGGCGCGCCGCTGACTCCCAACGATTGCCATGAACGCACCGCGGGCGGTCTGATGTGCATGCTTCACATCGGCAGCGAGCACGTTGCGGTACACGAGCCCGACGCGGACGGCGTGGCCGAGGTGATCGCCCGCTGGCCCATCGAGCCCGCGCAAGAGCCCGTGTCCGTCGGCGTCGACATCGGAACCGGCCCAGCCAAGTTCGCGACGACCGTTCTGGTGCGCGAGCCCGGCGGCGAACTCCGAGCTCTCGCCACGTTCGAGGGGCCTGACGCAGAGGCTCAGGCGCGCGAGTACGTCAAGAACCTGCCCGCGGACCCGACGCAAGAGCCCCAGTGCGGCGGCCCGAAAGAGGCGTGCGCGCAGCCAGGGCGCGACGAGTGCGGAGCGCCAGCCGCGAGCGTGGTCGACGGCTACGGCCCGGTTCGCGAGGGTCAGCCCGGCACCGAAACCGTGTTCGACGTGAACCGCAAGACGCGGCTCACGTTCCCCCGGGGCGCCGACGCTCGCGAGGTGCTGGCGACCGTGGTCGAGCTCTTGGGCATCACGGTCACGCCGGCCGGGGACGAGGATCGCGATCTCGTGCGCACGGCAACGCCGGAGGAGCTCGAGGCGGAGGCCATGCGTCGAGCCGTCGCCGTGGAGCGCGGCAGTGGCTGGCTGTGGGGGTGCGCCGCCGGCATCCGAGAGGGCGAGCGCCGGGCGGCCATCACGCTCAACGTGACCGAGCTCGAGGACGCCGCCTATCGCCGAGGCCTCGACTTCGGGGCGCACCGGGCGAAGGCGGAGGCTGCAGCGCTCGAGGACGCCGCCCACGCACGAGGCGTCGAGGAAGGCAAGGTCATGGTCCGCGTCGAGCTCGACGAGCTCAGGGATGAGGTGCGGGCGCTGAAATGTGAGCTCGATCGCGCTCACGCTCGAGGCGTCGAGGAAGGCCGGCGCCGTGCCGCGGCTCAGCTCCCGGACCTCATGCGTCGCTGGAGCGACGACGCCAGAGCGGAGATCGAGCGAGCACATGCGTCCGCCAACACGGCCACGGCCATTCTGCAACAGGCGTCTCTTGCTCTGGGCGCGGCGCCGGGGGACGAACACGTGAAGGTCGCGCAGGCTCGCGCTGACGAGCTGGCACGCCTCCGCGTGACGGACGCCGAATGGCAGCGCGTGACGGGGTGCGCTTCGCCGGAGGCGTTCCGGGCGGCGGACTTCGGGAGCGCGGTCACGGACGCCGACGTGGAGACCCTCGCCCGGGGCGCACGGTACGGCGCCGACAAGGCCGCGGCGCTCGAGCGGGAGAAGGCGCGGGCGGCGGCTCAGGGGCTCGTGGACGGGTGGGGCGCCGAGGCGAGGCAGTATCGAGAAAGGGTCTCGGCGCCGGGCGCAGATGGGCGCCTTGACACGATGTCCGCATCGAGCACCGCGGCCGCAGTGTGCGTCGATCGCTGCGCGAACGACCTTCGCGCCGCCTTCGGCCTCACGCCCGGTTCTGGACCCGACGGGGGCGAGCGCGAGGGGCGGACCGCGGACGTTCGCGCCTCCGGCGTTCTTGGTGAGGTAGCCGCCGAACGCGCGGCGCAAGACGCGCAGTGGGGAGGACCGGAGCACGACGACGAGCATGGCGCAGGCGACTGGCTCCACTTCATCTCCGTGAAGACGCGCAGGGCTGCTGGCGAGGACAGCCCGCGCCGCCGCTTCATCCAGATCGCTGCCCTGGCCGTCGCAGCGGTCGAGTCCATGGACAGGCTGACCGGTCTGGTGCACGGCGCGACGGTCGTGTCAAGTGCGACGTCGGATGTCGGAGGCGCGGATACGTGTTCGCGGTGCGGGCACAACAAGCGCGTATCCGACATGAGCGACATGCAGCGATGTGAAAACTGCCTCGCTCCGGCCGGAGGCGCGACAGGCTCTCTGAAGGACCGGAACTCACCCGCGTTCAAGGCCGCTGTCGAGCTCGTCGTCGTCACGATCCATGAGCACGGGACCGGGAGCGCGTGGAACCTGGCCGACGCGATCGTGACGCAGCTGGGCGGCGCCGGTCCTGTGCCAGAGGTCGAGGCACCAGCCGTTCAAGGCTTGGACGAGTACCTGTCTGCGAGTACACGCGACGGCCGCGTGACCGTCATCCGCCCGCGTGACATGTCGCCGGAGGACGCGGCCACGCTCGCGATCTCTGCGCTCGGCCTGCCGCCTGACGTCGATGCCGTCGAACCGGTCGACGCGCCTTTCGTGCCCGAGGCCAACGCCGCTCCACCCGACCGGGAGGCGCTCGGGCGCGAGGTGCATGACATATGGGCCTGTCGCGGCGAGGGCGCTGAGCATTGGGAGCATCGGACAGAGCAGAGCAGGGAGCTTCTGCGCTTGGCCGGCGAGCGCCTCTTCGCCATGGGCGAGCGGCACGGACGCGCCTGCGTGATGCGCTGGGTACGCCGGCTCGACGCCAGCCTTCGAGAGGCGCGACGGGATCGCGACGAGCTCGGGAAGCGCGAGCGCGCCTGGCGGGCCGGCAAGGCGCGTGCCCAGGAGCTCCTCACCGAGTGGGAGGCGAAGCTCTTGAACTCCATGCGCCTCCGCGATGCGTCACAGACCGGGAGCCTCACGTGGGCCGCACGCCACTCCAGCGCCTGCATCAGGCGCGCCTGCATGCTCGAGCTGGCCGCCGCATTCGAGGTCGAGATGCCCGGCGGCGCCGCCGCCCATGCCGAGCCCGAGCCCATCGACGCCGGCATCCCCCGTGCCACCGCGCTGCGCCTGGCCGAGGACTGGGCCACAGCAGCTTCCGGGAAGCGAGCTGCCGCGAGCGCGTACCGCGAGACCGAGAACGAATGGGCTGCTCACCTTGACGATGGCGAGGCTCGCGGCCTCCAACTCGCCGCCAACGAGCTCCGCGTGGCGCTCGGCCTCGAGCCGGGCTCTCGTCCGGACCCGGGGGAGGCGCGCCGAAGCTTCGCGCGGGCCATCGTCGGGCGGCTGATCGGTCGTCGGCGCGTTGACGCAGAAGATGAGCGTGCAGCTACAAGTCAAATCAACGCCTCATACAACTGCGGGCGCAAGGATGCGCTTACCGTGGCCATCGAGATGATCTGCGAGGCCGCCGGCCTCGAGCCGGTAGAGGGGCACAGCGGGCTGGATCGGGGCGGGATGAGGTCGGATGACTCGCCGCAGTGCTGCGGCGAGTGGCTGTCTGGATCGGGTGGGCACCGCATGTTTGGAGGTGGCTGCGACAGGCCCGTGCTGTTCAGGGACGGGGGCGCCGATGGTGGAGTGTACTTCTGCGAGAAACACGTGGAGCAACTTGATCCGGAGGACCGAGAGCGGATCGGCGCGACCGATCTCGAGCCCGACCCGAAGCCCTGCGCCACGTGCGACGGCTCCGGCGAGGTCAGCGGCGATGACCCGATGATGACCTCGGCCACCAACGATGCGATCGCCGAGGCTGTGGGCCGAGGCTCGCTGGTGGCGACGCCCGGCAGCACGTCGCAATCGCCGACGCAAGATGGATCTTCGGTTCCCCATGGATCCGACAGCCACCATTCCGGCGATGGCCACGCGAAAGGTAGGGTGTGAGCATGGCAGATGAGAGAGATGACCTCCGAGAGGAGTACGAGCGGCACAGCGCCACATGGGGCGCCTGGCTGGCCGCGCTGTCCAAGTTCTGCGCGGAGACGGACCGGCACCGCGCTCACCTGCTCGCCGCCGAGGTTGGCGAGCGCATGCCTGCGGCCATCCGCTCGCGCCTCGCCATGGTCGAGCTCATGCCGTACGAGTTGCGGCGCAGGGAGCTCGAGGCGCGGAGCATGGTCGTCAGGATGGTGCCGGCGGCCGAGGACGTTGCGCGCCTGAACGAGTACAGCGACAAGAGGGTGACGTGAAAGGCAAGGTGTCGCAATGACCGCATACGACTTCATCGACAAGAACATTGGCTGGTGCATGCTGGCGCTGGTGCTCGTGCTGTGGACCATCAATAGCGTCGCCTCCTCGAGGCGCAGATGAGCGAAGACGACTTCATGCGCGGCCACCGCGCTGCCTGGGCCGCCATGGCGCAGCGGTGCGCCTCCGAGCTCGGACCCGGTGACCCCGAGGACGTGGCACGGGAGCTCGTTGCAAGCGGCGTGGTGACCGCTCGCCAGCCAGAGCGCGCCCGGCAGATGCAGGCGGTGTGCGATGCCGCGGTCGCGTGGGTGTCCGGCGCTTCGGGCGCTGAGCAGGCGCTGCGCTCCGCGGTGGCGCGGTGGTGGGAGGCCGAGGGCAAGCGGCTCGACGCCGCCATGGCGGAGGAGCGCGCGGTAGCTGCTCGCGAGCCCGAGGCTCCCGCCCCCGCTCCGCGCGTGGGGCAGCGCTGG
>CAZIWB010000128.1:0-6428 GCA_964542655.1 uncultured Cellvibrionaceae bacterium | reverse complement strand
GAGAAGTCACCCGCCACGACCTCCGTCCTGACGTGTTCGGCCAGCCTGAGAGGGCTTCGGCATGAGCGGCGGGATCGGCGACAACAGCGGCTCCGGTCAGCTTCGCGCGTTTGTCGAGCGCATCGAGCGGCTTGAGGAAGAAATCAAGGCGATCAACGACGACAAGTCCGAAGTCTACAAGGAAGCAAAGGCGACCGGGTTTAACGTCAAGGTGCTGCGGAAGGTGATCGCCGCCAGAAGGCAGGACTATGCCGAGCGCCAGGAAATCGACACCCTTTTTGACATGTACATGACGGCGCTTGGTGAGGCTCCAGAAAGCCCCGTGCGCGCACGCGTAGAAAACATTGAAGAATTTCCCAATCCGCGACCGACCTCCCTCCCGGAAGCGGATAAGGGCGAGGCTCTGACCTCCTCCCCAGCGGCCTCGCCCGCCCTTTCCAGTGCAGTGAGCGTAGGAGGCGTCGATGAAGTAGCGAGTGAGAGCCGCAATAATCTGGAAGAGGGGGCGAAACCGGCCCCCTCGCTTCCCGACGATTTCGAGCCTCCCGCCTTCCTCGCCAAGAAGTACGTCCTTCGCCCCCATTGTCTCCATCCCGAGCTTTGTGCCGGATCAGGGTCCAATCACTGCCATGAATGCCGAAAGGCCATGTCCGGCGACGAGGTGTCTGCATGACGCTGATTGTCGTTCGCGCCGGTACGACCACGCATGTCCGGTTTGAATCCGCCCCCGGTCACTCCTCCCGCCGGGTAAGCGGTAGACTGCCGGGAGTCGTGCAGCGCTTCACCCCTCTTGCGCTCCGACTCCCGGCACTTTTCCGAGGACGCAGGGACCGTTTCCTCGGACTGAATTCTTTCGGGCCGTTTGAAGCCGCCCGACGCTTTCTCTGCACGCTTCGCCAGCTCCGCCAAGAGGCGCGAGGCGTCCTTCGCATCCTGTTTAGTCCAAGTCCTTTCGATGTGCTTCTTCATGACCACAATCATGGAGAAAGAAATGTCGAAAGTGTCGGAAAAGTTGTTGGAGAAATCGGAAATGTCTGAGTTGGTCTTCGCGTCTCGGATGATGCAGGGGAATATTGCTCCCATTGGCTCAGCCGGCAGTAAGGGAGAGCGGATTTCTTTGGCCGCTCAGAAACTCCGGTGGAAACTCAGCCGGACAAAGAGTGTTTGGTATGCGGACGAGCGCGTATCCCTGAAGCCCCGCGAACTTCGCACAATCGAGGAACTGACTGGTGTCAAATACGGACAAGAAGAACTCCGCACGAACGACGACCTCATCGCAAAAGCCGACGCTCTCCTGGATGGCCCGGAGGCGGATTTCTATCGCCCGTTCGTTACTGCGTTCCGCGCGATGGCTCGCGCTTTTGATCGCACCAGAATTGAGGGGTGAGGAATGAAAATCGCCCTCTACATCGAGCACGGCCTAGAGCAGATCGTCCTAACACCTGAAGGCGACACCGAGAAAGGCATTCTCGGCAAGCTCAATGACGGCTCTCGTGAACTGAGCGTTTATCGCGGCGAATTCTACGCCTGCATGGGCGGATGGACGCGCCACGGCTCGGGCCAAGACAGCACCATCATTGTTCTCCGTCCCTCCCCCGAATTGAAGCAGGGGAGTGATGAGGAATGAGCGAGCGTGAAGTCATCGTGGTTGTGAAGAACTGGCGAGATACGGCGCTCCACGACATCGCATCCATCGCAACGTTTGTCGCCTTTATCGGCATCGGCGTGCTTCTCCAGAGCACAGCGATGCAGTGGGCTGGCGCGCTGCTGTGGTTCATCTGGGTTTTGGGGTTCGCGTCTGCTCTGGCGAAGAAAAACCGGATGACGATTCCCGAAGCCCGCAAGCGCCTTGACGAGATCGAGGCGTCACTCCCCACCCATCAAGGAGAATAGAGCCCGATGTGCACCTTCGAAATCGCCATACAAAGCCCGTTCAGCAAGCCTTATCGGCGGCCCATGGAGGGAAAGGTGTTCGGGGCGTGGGCCGCGCATGAAGCGGTCAACGAACTAGGCTACCGAGTGACGTTTTTGCGCTTCGGTTTGGCCGCGCCTTACTTCTTCGAGACCATGGCCGGAGCCGCCGCTGCCGCCAAGAAGATCAACGCCCTCTGCTCTGATTGGGATGATCTGACAGGCAAGGAAATCAAGTCCCGGCGCGCCAAAGCGATCAAGGCCATTTGTGCAAAATACCCGGGCATGGTCTCAGACGGCCCGAAGGGCAGGGCGGTGCCTGTCACCAAGCTTAGAGAAGCAGCGTAACCCCACCCCCAGAGTACCCCGCCCGTTGGGTATAGCGGGCTTCCCCAAACATGGGGTGCATGAATTGACGATTAGAATCCTTCAAGGCGATTGCCGCGACGTGCTGAAGGCTCTGCCGGACGAGTCAGTGGATTGCGTCGTGACATCGCCACCGTACTTCGGCCTGCGCGACTATGGCGTTGACGGGCAGATCGGGCTTGAGCAGACGCCCGACGCATACGTTGCTGAGATGGTCACCGTGTTCCGTGAGGTGCGCCGCGTGCTGCGCGATGACGGGACGGTCTGGCTCAATCTAGGCGATAGCTACAACAATCGCACGAAAGTTAGGTCATCTAGTCATCAGCCAGCGCTGAATGGATTCTCCGACGACAACTGGGCAGAGCGGGCAGAGCGCGGCGGCGTTCGCATGTCGCGCAATGATGGCGACCTGAAGGAAAAAGACCTGATCGGTATCCCTTGGATGGTCGCCTTCGCGCTTCGTGCGGACGGCTGGTATCTGCGCCAAGACATCATCTGGTCGAAGCCAAACCCGATGCCGGAGAGCGTGCAGGACCGCTGCACCAAGGCGCATGAATACATCTTCATGCTCACCAAATCGGCCCGGTATTACTACGACATTGAGGCCATCAAGGAGCCGATGAGTATTTCGTCGGTAGCGCGGCTTTCTCAAGACATAGAAGGGCAGGCGGGCAGCGACCGAGTTCCCGGCAAAACCAACGGGGCAATGAAGGCTGTCGGTAAGATCGACAAGCAGCGCGGACATAGCCGCCGACACGCTGGTTTTAATGACCGCTGGGACGCGATGGAAAAGGCGGAGCAGTGCTCTGGTCTCCGCAACAAGCGCAGCGTTTGGGAGGTCGCCACGCAGCCCTTCTCCGAAGCCCATTTTGCTACCTTTCCACCCGCACTGATCGAACCGTGCATCAAAGCCGGCTGCCCCGCTGGCGGGACCGTGCTGGATCCATTCGGCGGCGCTGGAACCACCGGTTTGGTCGCTGATCGCCTTCAGCGGAATGCCATCCTTATCGAACTCAACCCCGCCTACGTCGATATCGCGCGTAATCGTTTGGCTAACGACGCCGGCATGTTTGCGGAGGTCGCAGCATGAACCAGATTCCCTTTCGATATGGAGTAGCAGCAGGACTAGGCATAGGGCTTGTCTGGCTGTCGTATAACTTCCCGGCTTTCGCGCATGAGGCTCACAGCATCAAGGGCGATCCCTTGGGGTGGGTGTGGCCCGGAGAATGCTGCAATAGCGCGGCTACGAGCCCCAATGGTGACTGCGCCGTCATCGACCCCAGCACCGTGCGGGAAGGGCCTGACGGCTACCATGTGACCCTGAAGGTTGGCGACCATCCCCGGCTCAAGACCAAGGGCTATACGGCCGTCATTCCCTACAGCGTGGCGCGCAATTCCCCGAGCGGTGAATACGGCATCTGCCTCGGCACCGATGGCAGCCACAGGTTTTGCTTTTTTGCCGGCGCACGAGGATTTTGAGCATGCAGATCGGCGACACGATTACCGTCTCCTACGAGGAATCCAAGAAGCTCCGCAAGGTGGGATGGAAGCCACGTAATGATGTGGTGGTGATGATGTATGTCGGGCAGCCCAAACCGCCTTCAGTTCATGAGCGCGGTATTCGGGGCAGGTGCTGGACGCAGGCGGATCACGAGTTTGTCGCTCGTAAGCTCGCGGAGGCCAACGCGTGATCATCGATCTGCCATTCCCGCCACGGGATCTGCATCCCAACGCAAGGGTCCACTGGAGCCGTAAGGCAAGGGCCACCAAGGCCATGAGGCAGTGCGCTCAATGGATGTCCCATCCCTACGGGCCAATCGAAGCGGATGGCCTGGATGTGACGATCATCTTCTACCCGCCAGACAAGCGCCGTCGCGATATCGACGGGCTGCTCTCCTCCATGAAGGCGGGGATAGACGGCATCGCGGATTCACTCGGGGTCGATGACTCGAAGTGGGCCATCACCATGCGCCGTGGAGAGGTGGTTGAGGGCGGGCGAGTCCGGTTTGAGATTGAGGTTCCGCAGTGAGTGTCAATACCCTTTATCGCTGGTTGCCCGGCCAGCCTGTGGACAGCGTGAAGAGCGGGATACGTGAGAAACACCGGGGGTTTTTGCCGCCTCCGGGTTGTACATTGTCAATGGCTGATTTGCTGCTGTGGAAAGGCTGTTGATGATACCCGCCGAAGTCATAATGAAGCTCGCAACACTAGGCCTGGATGAGAGGCAGGCCGAGGCTGTCGCCACCATGCTCGCGGACGTGGAGGCAGCTACGCTTTCGCAGGCTGAGGAAGGGCTCGAAAAGAGCCGGGAGAAGGCTCGCGCTCGCTGGAGAAAGTGGGTTGGACGGCTGGATGTTCCGCGCTCTGAATGGATCGGATTGTCGGAACTCATCAAGCAGCGTGATAACTATACGTGCGTCTATTGCGGCGAGACCGAAGGTACGTTGGATTGCGATCATGTTGTGCCTCTAAGCCGGGGTGGAACAAGCATCCCCGACAATCTGGTAACTGCCTGCCGAGCCTGTAACGGGGGGAAGTCAGGCCGGACGCCGGAACAGTGGCGGGGGCTACAATGAAGCTCTCACGCATCCTCGCCCCCCTGCTCGATATCAAGGCGGACCACGAGACGATCCGGGCCATGATCTTGGCCTATGAATCGGAACAGTCTGACGCTCTTGATCGTCGTCGGATGAACGACAGAGAACGGCAGAGTAGACACCGAAATAACGTTAAGTCACGTGAGGTCACTGTGACCGTTTCCTCACGCGCGCACGTAGAAGATAATACTTCTACCAACAATACATCTGGAAAGAAGGAAGATACCTCGCCTCCGGCTCGGTCGCGTGGAACTCGCATTCCGGACGACTTCTCCCCTGACATCGATGCTGCCACATCCGAGGGCCTTTCCAGAGCCGACGCCGAACGCGAGGCGCGCTCCTTCGTGGACTACTGGCGGGCTCGGCCCGGCAAGGAAGCGCTCAAGATGGATTGGCCGGCGACGTGGCGCGTCTGGTTCCGCAGGCGGCTTGAGACGCCGAAGTCTACCGCCCCTCCAAGAAAGCTCACCCAAGGCGAATCCATCCGAAACATGGCCCGTGAGAAAGGCGTAATCGATGATACCGGCAGTCCAGTCAGACGTTTGGAAGCCAGCCACCGAGACGGAGAAAATCCAGGCACTGGTGACGTTATCCGGCTTGCCGTCGCGGGAAACCACCGCTGGTGATTTGGACAACGCGGCGTTCATGATGGCTCTTGAGGGCGTCACTCGTCATGGCCTTGCCGAAGCGGTGAAGTTCATCCTTCGTGGCGCTCTTGGACATGCGTTTCTCCCAAGCCCTCCAGAGCTTCGTCTCCAGTGCGACAAGGCGATGGAATGGCATGAGCGTGAGCGCCAGCGTGTCGTCCATCGGGAGCAGATCGAGCGCGAACGCCGGGAGCACGCACCTCGTGGGGAGCCATCGGCTCAAGCCAGAGCGCGTGTCTCGGCGGCCTACGCCAAGTTCTGCGAGGGCTACCAGAAAACCAAGACGGAGGAGACGCTGAAACTCGATCCGGAACTGGTAGCGCAGATCCCCGACAACCCGAAGTCATTGGCCCACACTCGGATGGGGAGGGCGGCATGATCCCCTACGCCGGATACGACCCCAACGAAGGAAGGCGCGGCGTCACGAAGGCCGTCACCGCTTATGAGCTGTTCGGCCTCGGCTACGACACGATGCGCATAGCGAAGCGCCTTGGGATTTCAGAAGCCAAGGCCCTGAAGCTGGTGAACGAAGAGCGCAGCGCCGTGCTGCACAAGCGTAATCCGTATGCTGGAGAGTCCAATGGGTAGGAAGTGCCTGACGCAGGAGAGCAGGAACGAGCGTGCGCGGCAACGTAGGGCCGAAGTCCAGGCGCAGCGCAACGCCACCAATCGCGAAATGGCAGCGGCGAGGAAATCGGCCGGCCTCACCTATCACGCAGGGAAGCGCGGCACGCAGATCGAGGCTGACTGGCTTCGGCAGATGGCAGCGATCCCTGACGACACGCGCGACCTTACTGCGCGGATTTGCGGCGATCCATTGCCGGGCCGTAGTGCATTGGACAGGTCACGCGCATGCTCCTGATCCACTCCGATCTCCTAGCCCGAAGATTAGGCATCTCCCTCCATC
>CAZIWB010000127.1:4317-6465 GCA_964542655.1 uncultured Cellvibrionaceae bacterium | reverse complement strand
CGGGGAGATCGAAGAGATCATCTCGGAATGGGAGTCCGCCAAGGACACGTGGGAGAGCGAGATCGAGCAATACAAGACCGATCTGGCCGCCCACAAGGAATCGCAGGAAGCCTTCGACGATTGGGAGGCGACCAACGACTCGCTCGACGAGGGCGAGGAAAACCCCGATCCCGAGCCGACGGTCGAAGCCGAGCCCGACCTGCCGGATCACACGAACGACGACGGCGACGAGCCCGAGTTCGACGAGACCGAATGGCTCGATCGCGTCCGCGAAGTGTCGGTGGACGAGTAACCCCAAACCCCGAGAAGGACCCCCACATTGGAAACGATTCCCGCACCCCCCGGCACCTACCTGCTTGAACGCGAGCAAGGTGCCAAGGAAGCCCGGAAAATCCCGGTCATCGGCTTCCTGTTCGTGCAGACCGGCCCCGTCTACCCGCTCTGCGCCATCGCGCACGGCGGGCTCACGCGCGGCCGCGTGCTGGTGACGGCCGACGGCTTCGTCACCGACCCGAGCTTCGGCGTCGTCTGCGGCAACGTGGACGAGTGGATGGCGCTCTCGGCGAAGCCCGCCTATTGGGCCAAGCCCGAGGACAAGCGCAACGCCCCGGCCAAGCCCGCCCCGGCGGCCGCGCCGGAACCTGACGGCGAGGACGGCGACGAGACCGAGCCCCGGATGGACCCGACCACGGCCGAGAAGCTGGCGTCGGCCGGGAAGGCCCTCAACTCGACCACGACCCCGATGCGCATTCCCGACAAGCCGAAGGGCAAGCCGCAGGTCTTCCAGACGACATCGTTCTGGCGGGTCGTCGGCGAGGGCACGATCTTCATCGTCGAGCCCGGCGTCGGTGCTCCGGCCAAGAACGACACGACCTACGAGAAGATCAAGCGCGACGACTACCAGTCCATGAAGCGCGCCGGGGCCGACATCATGTCGTGGCCGATCGCTGACGACGACGCTGCGGGCGCTGGCGAGGCCGCTGACGAGGACGACGACGGCTCCGGGCTGATCTAGCCCCTGACCCCCACAACGCGCCTAGGCGGCCGCCTGTGCCGCCGGGCGACCCCCTCTAGCGAAGAAGGATCGAGATCATGGCGAACAAGAAGCAGGACGCGGACGCAAAACGGGCGGCCGATCTGGTGGGCGACGACGACATGCCTGCCGGGCACAACAGCCAGACCGTGGCCGCGCAGCAGCTTCGGTCGTTCATCGAACGGCTGGAACGGCTGGACGAAGAGAAGAAGGTCATCACCGACGACCGGAAGGAAGTCATGGCCGAGGCCAAGGGCAACGGCTTCGATACGAAGGCGATCACCAAGATCATCCGTATGCGCAAGCAGGATGCCGCCGAGCGCGCCGAGGAAGAAGCCATCGTGGACCTTTACAAGTCCGCCCTCGGGATGGAGTGACGCCGATGGCGAACGATCGCGGGCCGGTCCGCCAGCCACGCCCGGCATGGGCCACGCTGGAAGTCATCATCGCCCGGCTCGCGGCCACCGGGCGGCTCCCCATGCTCAATCTGGTCAAGTCCGAAGACCGCTTCCAGACGAGCCTACAGCGCCCCGACCGCAAGTCCTATAGCTGCTCGGTCAAGCGCGATGCCGTAGACGCCCTGCTCGACGTGCTCGGGCCGGTCGCCTTCCAGTCGTGGGAGGACCACCTTGGGATCACCAGCGCCGACGGCTACGACCCGACGACGCAGCCCTACGACGAGCCCCTGCGGCACGTCGATGCCGACGAAGACGACGACGATGGAATGCACCTGATTTGAGGGGATCGCCTATGTCACAGCTACGCCCTACGAGGGCGGACCGAGAACTTCTGGACCTGTGCCAGTCGCTCGGTCTGAAAGACGCCCGCATCGAGAACGGCAAGAAGCATCGCAAGCTCTACGTCGGGCCAGTGCTCGTCCAAGTGCTCTGCCACGGCACCAATTCATACTCCGGCGACAAGGGGCTGCGGAACGCGGTCGCCCGCATCCGCCGGTTCGCAGCGCAGCAGGGGGCGCACCCATGACCATATACCGGGGCGTGCCCCTCACCGACATCCCGCAGGGGCACTACCGGACGATCCTCGCCGACCCGCCGTGGAAATTCCTCACGCGCTCGGCCAAGGGGCTCGGGAAGAGCCCGGACAAGCACTACAAG
>CAZIWB010000127.1:0-4169 GCA_964542655.1 uncultured Cellvibrionaceae bacterium | reverse complement strand
CGGGCTTGGGGCTTCAAATACAAGACCGTCGGGCTCTATTGGGCCAAGACCACGAAGGACGGCAAGAGCTTCCCGATCGGCACCGGCTTCTGGACGCGGGCGAACCCCGAGCACGCCCTGCAATGCACCTCGCCCTGTCGGTATTGCGACGACACCGGCTGGTTCTACGGCGACCCGGAACTCGGCCCCTGCGGCTGCGGCGCGGGCGAACAGGAGATGGAGCGGAACCTGCTGGCGACCCGAGGCCAGCCGAAGCGGCAGGACGCCGGGGTGCCCCGGCTCATGGTTTCGCCCCGGCGGGAACACTCTCGCAAGCCGGATGAAACCCACGAGCGCGTCGAGCGGCTGGTGAAGGGTCCCTATCTCGAAATGTTCTCCCGCACCGACCGCGAGGGATGGGACGTGTGGGGCGACGAGGCGGGCAACTTCGCGATCCAGCAGCACGAGCGGCTGACCAAGATCGAGCGCGAGAACATGACGCTGCTCGGCTTTGGCGACGATCTCGACACCTTGGCGGCGGGGCTCGTGTGATGGGCCGCCTGAAGGAAGCCATGCTGGCCGGGACCCTCCCGGTGCGCCAGCCGCCGCCAGCGCCGGTCGATCCGAAGACCGAGCGCATGAACGCCCGGAGCGAGGCCGATCTGGTCGAGCTTGGCCGGAAGCGCGGCTACAGGAACCCCGAGTGGTGGGCGAAGAAGGTAATCGAAGGACGGAGGAAGGGCCGATGATCACCCGCGTCAGCGACGGCATGGTGAAGGTGACGGGCACGGCCGCGATGTTCTGCGGCCTGTGGACCAAGGGTAAGGCCCGGAAGATGCAGGTCTGCACCCTGACCCGCAAGATCATCCCGCCGGGGCACGAGCAATACCGGCCGCTCACCAACGGGATCGAGCGGACGCAGCGCGTCAAGGCGGCCGAGATGGAGCGATTCCTTGACCGTTGATCCCGAACACGCCAAGGCGGTCAAGGCCGCGATGGAGCGGCAATGGGAGAGCCGGGGTCTCGGCAACTTCCGCAAGCCGAACCGCTGGCTGGACGGCAAGATTGTGAAGAGCGGCGGCTACCTGCTGCCCGGATTGGAGATGACCGATGACGATACTGACCGACGGCCGTGAGCGCGCGATCGAGTGCGACGAGTGCCCGGCGCAGACCGACCCGTTCGACAAGGACGATTTTCAGCAGATGGTCGAGACCGCCAAGAAGGACGGCTGGTCGATCCGGCTTGTCGGCGGCGAGTGGTCGCACCGCTGCCCGGATTGCAAGACAGGCGACCGGCTCGCGGCCGCCCGAGCGAAGTTTGGTTAGGTCTGGATGGCGATGACGGCCACGGCCGCCAGCCCGCCGAGGATCAGCCCGGCGACCAGCAGTTTCCGGTCACGGCCGTAGAAGAAGCCGAGGCCGAGATCGGGGGCCGTGACCTTCAGGGTGGCGGCGATGATGGCGAGGTAGCGCCCCGCGAGCCCGAGGAACGTGCTCTGCTGGCCCCCGTCGGCCGACACCAGCATGATCGAAGACGCGATCAGCAGGGTCGTAGCGAGCCAGTGCGTTGCCATGCCGAGGGTCATCTGCCGGACCCGATCATAGGGGCGGTGTCCCATGATGGCGGCCCACAGGAGTTGCCCGAAGGTGACGGACACGCCGACCATCGCGCCGACAAAGAGCCCGTTCATGAGAACCAGCATCACGCGCGGCGAGAGCGTGGCGTAGAGCGCGAGGAAGACCAGACACGACGCGGCGACCGCGAGGACGATCTTATTTCCGAATTTGGATAGCATGGTCATGGCTGCGCCCTGTTAGCGTATCGTTCTCGTGCAGTAGTTCCCGAATGGTGGACTCGAAACGAGACGCGGCGGTTTCCACCTTTTGCCGCGAGGTTGCAACCTCGTCTTGGACAGCTTTGCGCGATCCGTCGTGGGGCTTGAAGATGCACTTCAGGACATTGGTCATCGCCATTGAGATCACTCCGGGGCTCGGCCGCGCAGAAGAAGGTCCGAAAGACGATTCAACGCAGCGGCCGTGGCCTCGTTGGCCTTAACGCTTTCCCGACCTACCTCATACAACGTGTCGTGCAATTCTTGGTTCCTGTTGTAGAGCTTGTAGACCGCAAACCCCAACGACAGAATGATCAAGCCGGGTAGCCCCTGACCTAGGAGCATCGACACTATGCTTTGGACTGCCCCATCCATTCCAAAGTCGCCCCCTAGGAATCAAGTTGAGGGCAAGTCTAACCCGAAAACCCGGATTGAACACCCCTGTAGAATTGACGGAGATCGCGCGCCTTTCGGACGCTACATGCTGCGTATACTCGGTTTTCTCCGATGACCGTTACTGCATCGGCCACCGTGTCGATTTGCCCGACTCCGGGGTCCCGGCAGTCCGTCGCAAGATGCGCCGGGATGGCCGGGAGATTCGGGGCGACCGCGACCGGAGCACTACCGGATGTTGCGCAGCCGCTCAAGAACGTCGTCAGGAATATCGCAGACGCCAGCGCCCCGATCGGCGAGTTCACGGAGTATCGCATTTCGTTCCTCTTCCAGCGCGTCCATCTCGCGCTCGGTTTCTTGCCGCTGCCGTTCCGCCTCGGCGAGCGCCTGTTGCGCCGCGTCCCGCTGGCGGATGATCTCGTCGAGCGTGCGCTGAAGCTGCTCGGCCTGACACTCTTCCCGAGCCGCGTCGGCCGCCTGATCCCGCTGGTAGGCGGTCCACGCCACGAAGGCGAGGACGATCAGGATGATGCGACCCGTCGGCCCGAGAAGGAATGTCAGGATGCCAGCCATCACAAGCTCACGTCGTTGCCGGTCTGGTGCTTCGTCAGGCGGATGTTCTTCAGCACGCCCGACTTCCATACCACGAACGCGCCGCCCGCCAACAGGAGAACCCACAGGTTGTTCGCAAGGAAGTCCTGCACCGGGGCAATGGCGTCGGCGGCCGTCTTGATCAGCCCGCCGTAACTTTCGAACTGCTCGGTCAGCTTGCCGACGATGCTGATCCCGCCGATGCCGGTCGCCACCGTGCCGACGATCTGCGTCTGGTCGGCGGCCGCAACGTCCTTGGCCCCCTCGGCGCGCAGATCGGCCACGGTCGCATTGGCACGGGCCGGGGCGATCTCACGCTTCTCGGCCGTCATGAGCGCCGCCAGCAGCCCGGCGTCGATCACCGGATTGAGCGGCAGGCCGTTGTCCGCGCGGAAGGCGAGGATGGCGGCGCGGGTCTTCGTGCCCCACTTGCCGTCGGTTGCGCCGACTTCCGGGTAGCCGAGTTCGTCGAGTCGGACCTGCACCGCTTCGACTTCCTTGTGATACTTGCCGTCGTAGATGTCGGCCGGGACTTCGACGACGATCGGCGAGTCGTCCGGCGTCCACGGGGTATCCGGGATTTTGGCCCACTTGTTGATCGCGGCCGCCAGCTTCGTGTGGTAGTCGTTCTTCGCGTAGCCCGAGCCGTTGTAGCCCCGGACGAACGGCCGCGCGTCGTCGGCCGTGATCCGCTGACCACGCTTCAGCTTCGCTTCCAGCACCCGCAGTTCGTCGTCCAGCCCGGCGGCCTTCACGAAGCGGATCATGGCCTCAAGCTGGTTGTCCTCGTCCTTGAGGAAATCGAGCACCATGTCCTGCACGGTGTCGTATCCGGCCAGCGCGAAGTTCTCGCCGAGGATTTGCGGGAAGCCCCACGACGTAGCCAGCAGGGCCACGGTCTCGTCGATCGCCATCGCCTTCAGGATGTTCGGGTAGCTGTCGCGCGGGTAGGACTTCTCACCCCACTTCGGATACGCCAGCCCGGCCTTGACCAGCTTCTCGCGAACCGCGCCGCGCGAGTTGCGGTAGGCCACGTGCGGCTCGTAGAGCGCCTTCAGGCGGCCCTTGCTGTCCGTGCTCTTCCCGGCGGCCTCAACGTCCATGACGCCGTGGATGATGTCTTCGCCCACGCCGATGTCGTGACCGATGCGGGGGAGATCGAGATCGTCGATCTTGGGGCCGTCGAAGACGAACCCGTTGAACTTGTCAGCACCGGCCATTGGACCCTTCCCTCTCGTAGGTGAACTTTGTTTGGTTGTAGCCCAATTCGACCCTTGAAGATAGAGACCAGTTTCCGTATATACCCCTCACGCCAGACACCCCTAGGAGACGCCCGTGCCTAAGAAGCGCATACGCTGCTGCCGCGAGTGCAAG
>CAZIWB010000126.1:2906-6631 GCA_964542655.1 uncultured Cellvibrionaceae bacterium | reverse complement strand
TGTCGATAACGACATAACAAAGGAACCCCGAAATGTCCTCGTACCTCACTCGCTCGCTCGCCGCTCGCTTCGCAATGAAGCAGGGTTGGAAGTCGTTCACCACGTACTACGATAACAAGGTCGGTGCTTGGTACGTGCGTGAGGTCGCGCTTGACAATCCCGCCGAATTGTGGGCCGAGCGCGATTTCGTGCATCACGTCGAATTCGCGCTGGTCGACAGCAAGTTGGTCCCGTGCCTTGTCGTCAACGTTCGCCGCGACGAGATCACCGAAGACGTGCCTGAGGCGTGGGTAATCGAACCTCTCACGCGTGACCTGTGGCATGACGTGACCGAAGCGACCCGGGGTGCAGGTACTCGCGCCAAGTCGGAAATCGAATCCCCGGTCAAGGTCGTGTGGCGTCTCGCCGACGAGATGAAGGGTGCCGACCGCAAGGCGGTCATTGAGGCATGCGTTGCCGCCGGCGTCAACAAGTCGACTGCCGCGACCCAGTATTACAAGTGGGCGAAGGCGCAGGCATAAAAATTCGAAAAATCGACCGAAGGGGGTTGCATCCCCCTTCGAGATGTCGGATTGTGTTTGTGTTGAAAACGAAAGGCAACGCAAATGTCCACCCCAATCGCCGAATCCTTCCTCGCCGCGTTTCGTGACTTCGAAATGTCGAGCGTCCGCCTGCTGGTTGATATCGACATTGACGGGTCAACGTCGACCTGGTATGCGATCTCGCTGCTCAACCCAAACATGACCGCCCACGATGGATTGCCCATGACGGTTGACCTGACCATTCGCCCTGCTGATCTCGCGCGTTTCGCCGATATCATGCTTTGGGATGTCGGCGAAATCGTCGCTGCCGCGCAAACCGTTCGGCAGGGTCATCACGTACCCACCTGATCCCCCTATCGATGCCCCGGCAACGGGGCATCACAACCCGCCGAAAAGGAGTTGACAAAATGAGAATCTTTGTTGCCTCGTACCTGACCGAACTCGACAAAGAATGCATTGCCGATGACTATCGGTACGGCATGTCAGTCGCTGACGCTGCTGCGGGACATGCTCGCTGCGCGAGTACGAATCCTGACAAGGCGTTTGATGCAGCGTTTCGCCTGATGTGCGAGGATCTCGCCGACATGCAAAATGATCAAAACAGCGACGATCCCAAATGGGTCAAGGTTACCGCCGATTTTTTGATGGAGTCAGCGACAATCGATGCTGACGACATGGGTCGCGTGTTCGAAGTGCAAGTCGCCCCTGACACGGTCGCCGCCATCGTAATCGCCGAATTCGAACTGATCGAATAGGGCAGGATGCCTGCCCAAAGAAAAATCGCAAAAAGCGCTTTTTCGTAGTGCATGCCGAACGTAGATGTTGGATAACAAATCATCGCAATGACGCGATGCAAACAAAAGGAACCCCAAAATGACCATCAACCTGAACCTCGCCGCCCTGAACGCCTTCCGCGCTCTCGATAACCTCGCCCCGTTCGCCGACTTCCGCAACGCCCGGCACGCTGCCCCGCTCGCCACGTATGAGGTCGAATACACGACCGCGGCGACCAACCTGCTCGAGGACGCCTTGCTCGCCGAGCAGGAGGCGAAGGCGAACGAAGCGGCGACCACCGAGATCGTCAACGCGACGACCAAGTTGCCGTCCTACAAGTCGATCCCGCACCGTGCGCATTCGCTGATCGAATCCCCGGTCGCCTTCGTGCACGGGTTCCTGAACGCCAATCCGGGCCTGACGCGCAAGGCGGCGGTGATCGCCCTGACACAGGTGCACGGCATCAACTATTCGACCGCCCGCACCCAGTTCCAGGTTTGGTTCAAGGCGCAGAAGGACGCCGTCAAGGTCGACGCCGACGCCGACGCCGGCGAATAATCGCCCCGCCCTACCTGTGGACGCCCCGTGACATGACGTTGCGGGGCGTCAATTATTTTGCGAATGCATGCTGATTTTGGTTGTAACCAGCGACGGGATGTCAGATATTCATCTTGTCGATAACGACATGCAAACGAAGGGAATACGAAATGACCCACCCCCTGCTGACCATCGAAATCGCTTCTGCCCTCGCCACCCACCTGACCGAGCAAGCGACTATCAACGGCCTCAAGGGCGCTGACGGGGAATACCTGCGCTTCAAGGTAAAGCGCGTGACTGAGGATCGGCGCGTCAAGGCGGCGTTTGAAGTGCACCCCGTCATCATGGTGCGCAAGCAGAACCTGCTCAATCGCACCGAAACGGGTTGGTTCTGGATCGACAAGGACACGCCGCTGTACCTGGACCCGTCGAGCGAGACGTATCACTCGATGTGATCAACGACCCGGGGTGGCAACACCCCGGGATCCCCCTGAAAACGAGGAGTTGACAAATGCAGAAGATTGGTCACAAGGCAATTGTTTCGCGCGTTGAAGTCGCTGCGTTCAATCGCATTTTCCCCTGTTCTACTTTACGCGATACTCGCGCGTATTGGTTTGAGTTTGACGAAGATGGCGATTTGATCGATACCGATTGCCCTGAGCAGGATGACGGGCCAGCGGCGTCAGCGATGGCGAACGACTGTAAGGCGTTTGTGTTCGATGATGAGATCCCGAGTTGGGCAAAATGAGGCAAGAGGTATCCAAATGAAGCATGACGAAAAACGAGATCAGGTGCTGGTGGGCATTTTGATCGATCATCAGGTGCTCAACGAAAATGGCGAGATCCTTTGTGATTTCGTTGACCAAGGGCGCGATACGCTCGACTTCGCAAGCGTGTATCGCGGCACGTTGCGCGACCTCATGACCGCGGCATATGAAGCAGGGAAGGCATCCAAATGAGCATCGCAATTCGCACGAAGTACCTGCCGGTCACGACGCACAAGGGGTCGCGCATTACGGCACGCCCGATGCTTAAGAACCCCGGTGTGCTGCACGTCAAGTCGGTGACGTTCGGGTATTACGAGTTAGACGGCGACGCGTTCGCAAAGCATTGCCAGGTCGCCAAGGCGCTTGCTGAGCGCCTCAAGTGGGCAGGCACCTATTTCGCCGCGGATGACGGCGAGGGTGGGTACGTGTTTGTTCGGGCGAGCATCAGCAATGCTCAGGATGCCGCGTTCACGATTTTGAACTAAGGGGGTTGTGTTCTCGGTGCAGGCATGAGATGTTGTTTTTGTTGATAACGAAAGGACATCGAAATGACCAACGCTGCTAACCCCCTCGCCTTCGCCCTGAACAATGCGCGCAAGGCGCTTGCAACGACCCTGCCGACAACCGTGACGATGAACGAACTATCATCGTCGCATACCTGCCTCGTGTTGTTGCGTGCCTTGTGCACGTCCGATTTCACGTTCACCTATATGCTGCTTAAGCGGTCGACCGTACTCGATATCGCTTGCACGTGTACCGACCTGCTGAATAACGAACTGCAGGGTGAAACCAACGTCTCGCTGACTGCCGACGAAGTTGTTGAAGTCAAGGACCTGCTCGCGCAACTGAACGAATATGCGCTTTCGTGACTGATTTAGAGTTGCATCCCACGCGAAAGCGTGGGATGTTGTTTTATCGAAACGAAAGGGAATGACAAATGAAAACGCTTCGTTACCTGCATCCGACCGTCTATGCGTCGCTGATCAACCAAACGCTGATTGAGACCGATGGGTCGCCGAAGGGTGTCGAAAAGCGCCGCTTTAACATCGAAGTGCGCAAGGGATGCGAGGCCGCTATCGCCCTCGCCCTTGACGTGCCTGGCGTG
>CAZIWB010000126.1:1458-2806 GCA_964542655.1 uncultured Cellvibrionaceae bacterium | reverse complement strand
GCTCGCTCGTTCGGGGTCATGGTGCATGTGCGCGCCGCTCGCACATGGGCGTCATGGGCGAAACTGCCATGAGCGACGCTGCATTTTTGACCGCCAAATTTCCTGGCATGTCAACTGAAGAACTCAGGGCGTGCGTTAAAGAATGGCGCAACACGATGCAATCGGCAATTCTTGTTAGCGGCGTAGGCATGACCGGCGATGTATGCATGACCGCTGAAAAAGCGGCGTTTATGCAAGGCGAGATCGCTCGCCGTGAGCGTGTCGAGCAGGGCGACGTGTCGGCAATGACGATTGGCGAGCGCTTACGCTTTTATCGCCGAAACGGACTTTGAGGGGTTGCATCCGGGGTCAGGTCGTGAGATGCTGTTTGTGTTGAAACGAAGGGACGACACAAAATGATTGACCGCCGCTGGTACACAACCTCCGTCAAGCCCTCGCACAAGGTCGAGTATATCGATGCTCAGGGCGTCGCTCAGGTTCGCAACGTCCGGGGCGATGTGACCCCGGTCGTGAAGACCGCCCGTCGCATGGGTGCGACTTCGATCACCGTTGACGGCAAGGGGATTTGACATGGCACTGCTCAAACTTCGCCGCCACACGTACTTCCTGGACTGCGATGCCGTCAAGGTCGAGCAGGTGAGCGCCGGGCGCTTCACCGTGACGTTGCAGGGCCCTGACCGAGTGTTCACCGTGATCGGCGGGCGAGCATCGGGTGGCACCGCTCACGAATGGTTCGTGCATGCCCCTGACGTGCTGGGCGATAAGCATCACCCCTGTGGAAGCATGATCGCCGCCATACGCGCCGCCTTATACGTTTGAGGCGCTGATTTCGAGTTGACGACCCCATCTAGGTATGGGATCGTCATTATATCGAAAACGAGGTGCCCAAATGACCCGCATTGATCAAATCGCCGCTATGATCAAGCACGACCTCCGCTTTCACGAGGCAGGCGAGGAATCGCTCGCTGAGGGTCTGCGAGGCGCCGCAAACGCTGTGATCTTGTCATTCGAGAACGTCACCAGCGCCGAGTTCGCCGATGCCGCGGTTTTGCTGGGCATGCATCGGCAGGGCGCACGCAATCGCTTCAACGAATGCGTGACCTGGCTTCGTGAAAATTCGGATCTTGTCGGTTGACATGCTCGCGACGAGATGCGAGTATCAGGTATCGAAATGAGGAACACGAAATGACCCGTCGCCCCGCTCGTCGCCATCGCAAACGCCACATGTCGCAGCATGACCAAATCGAACTGATGGGTTGCATCATGCTCAGCGCAATCATTATCGGGATCATCGGTGGTCCCGTCGCCTTTTGGATCTTTGGAGGTTAATCGAATGCTCGCCAAACTC
>CAZIWB010000126.1:0-1358 GCA_964542655.1 uncultured Cellvibrionaceae bacterium | reverse complement strand
GCTGGTCGACGCACAATCGCACGTCAGGGCGAGGAATCGACGCGTTGAGGGCGAATTAAAGCGAGATAGGGGTTGCGAGATTGATCCGAGTATGGGACAACAATTGTGTTGAAACGAAAGGGAATCGAAATGACCGACCGCCATGCAGAACAGAACGAACCCAAGGGCAAGCGCTCAATTCGTGAAACCGTCGCCGGCAACGTTTGCGGTTACATCGGTGGCAAGTTCTGGGTGAATTTGGGTGACAGGTTCAGCAAGCAGACCGCGCGTGACGCGGCTGAGTGGCTGGCAAGGGAGGTTCGCAAATAAGCGAATCTTAAAGCATCTTTTTCAGATTTGAGTTGACAATTGACGACGTGCACTAAACGGCACGGGATGAGACACCGAGGCTGCCGATTTTTCGGGGATGTATGTCGGTTCAGGGATTGCGCTGGTTGTCAACTGAGTTGGTGCGAAATGTGCTGGTTCCCGATAAGGGGGTTTGCAGCGCCGTACGCTGGCGTTTGGGGACCCCGCGTGGTGGGGTTATCTGCGGATGGGTCAATTGCATTGTGCGGCGACGTGAGGCGATGTAAAAGGGGCAATATCGGGTCTAAACGCTGGTAAGTGAGCGTCTCGAATTTAGATGTGAATTGTCGAAGATAGGAGTTGACAATCGTGGGTATTTCAAGAGCGAGACGTGAGGAAGCAAAGGCGTGGCAACACCTGTATGGGCGACGTTGGCGCAAGGCGAGAGCGGAATGGTTGCGTGATCACCCCCTATGCGTCGCCTGTATGCAGGAGGGAACGTACGAACCAGCAACGGTCGTGCACCACAGCAAGGCCCACAAGGGCGACCCCCTGCTGTTTTGGGATCGGCGATATTGGGTATCGTCATGTGCCCCACATCACGATTCCTATGAGCAGGCTGCGGAACGGGGCAACGTACGACCCCTGATAGGCGAGGATGGGTGGCCCGTCGAGATCGATGGACACCCCGTGTGAGGGTGACGTGTGGGGCAACGTGAGGGCGACACGTGGGCACGTGCTGGTTGCTAGTACATCTAATCGATAGGGTATGCAGAGCATGGCGACTGTGTGGGTCGCATCTATTATCGAGATAACTAATCGAGTGCGATGCAAAAATAGGTAGGATTAAAACTACTGAGTAGGATGCGACTAAGTGCCATGGGCAGTGAGTGCTAGAGGCAATCATTAGCATCTTAATAGGTTCAAATCTAATAGGTGCTGGGGCACTAATTGGGGCTCTAATAGGTAGGGGGGTGCCTAAATGTTTTGGAAGGCGTTATTTGGGCAGCGGCGGTGGCCTCTTCCTTTCAAAGACCGTCCCTTTTCGTCCTTTTTCTACTGCAAAATCA
>CAZIWB010000125.1:0-6646 GCA_964542655.1 uncultured Cellvibrionaceae bacterium | reverse complement strand
TGGCCCGCTCGATGGGCAAGCCCGACTTCCAGATCGACAAGAACAAGGCCAAGGCCGCGCAGCGCGTCCTCGCCGAGTTCGCCAACGCACTGTGGCTGTACGGCGATCCGACGCTCGGCATCGACGGTCTGCACTCCTCGCCGCTGATCCAGATCCTCGACCTCGGCGGCGCGTGGTCGGGCAAGACCGGCCAGCAGATCATGGACGACCTGAATCGCATGATCAACACGCCGGGCAACTCGACGCAGGGCCGGCTCGCCGACAAGAAGAAGATCACCATCTACCTGCCGAACCTGCAGTATCAGCGGGCGAACGCGCTGCGGGTCAGCGCCGCGGGCAACATGAGCGTCTTGGCGCAGTTCAAGGTCGACCATGGCCTGCGCGACGACCAGGTCAAGCAGATGTACGACCTCACTGCGGCGAACTCGGCGATGTACATCGGCGGCCCCCTCGGACTCGTCCGCGACCGCGCGGTCGTCATCTACAAGGACGGCGACATCGACAGCGACCCGGTGTTCGTGGAGCCGCAGCCGATCGAGGTGCCTGCGCCGCCGCGCCAGAACGGCCTGTCCGAGACGACGTTCTTCCATGCCCGCTTCGGCGGCCTGAAGCTCCCCGACGCCCAGCGGGTGTACTTCTTCGAGAACCTGTAGCACTACGCGGCCACCAGCCGCCCCCACCCACGAGCCCGCCCGGTCCTTGACCTGGCGGGCTTTGTCATGCTAGCGTGGCATCGCATGAAGACATTCACATTCGCCACCCAAAGCGGCCAGCAGGTCACAATTCTCGCCTCCGTTGTCATTGGTATGCGTCACATGAGCGATGAAACGTTTGGGCCGCGTACTGCCATCGACACCGCCCAGGGCGCCATCTATACCATCACCGAGACAAAGGAGGAGTACCAGTCGCGCGTATCCGCCTGGCTCGAGACCTGAGGTGGCCACCGCGGCTGGTGATGCGCACGCTGTCGGTGATGACGAAGGACAAGCCCCAGGCCGTGCCCGCGAGTGACCCTGCCTGGAACGAGAATCCCGTGGTGGTGGTGAGCCGACAGCGGCGCGTGCTCAGGTTCCCGGCGCGCGTGCTGCTCGAGGAGGTCTCCGCCGAGGAGCAGGCGCGCCTGGCCAAGGCCGACGCCGCCGACATCAACGAGCAGACCGTCAGCCTGGAGATGGGCGTGACGTTCCTCGGCGCGTTCACGACCGTATGGTCGCTGGTCGAGGTGCCGGACGCCCGCGAGGCCCCGCGCGGCGGCCCGCGGCTCGACGACTGCCGCGTGGTCAAGCCGATCTCCACGGCCGAGGCGCTGCTCACTGGCCGGACCTTCCAGGACGGCACCGAGAAGCGCCGGCTCGACCCGACGAAGGTGCAGTCCGGTTTCCTGCGCGTGATGGAATACTGCCGCCGTTTCGGCTGCCCCATGCTGTGGGAGGCCGAAGACGGCTTCGACGCGCCGACCCTCACCACCATGCCGCTGCGGTCGATCCTCCGCAGCGAGGGCGATGGGGCGTCGTTCGCCCTCGGCGCGACCATGAACGGGGTGAAGTACGCCAAGAGGGCCGACAACCTCGGCGCGCTGCACGACTATGCCGTCCGCAGCGGGCAGACCTCGTGGGCACTCGTCGACCTCGCCCGGCAGCGGCGGCTCTTCTTCCGGTGACGCCCATGCACACTGTCGACCGGGTCATCGTCACGGACGCCTCCGATGGTCGCATGCTGACCCTGTCGAAGCACAGGTGCCGCCGCATCGGGAAGAAGTACTCACGCGCGCTCGTGGTTCTGCGCCCTGCCATGAACGACGCCGCGAAGTTCTGGCAGACGATGTGGACCCTGCACGCGAACGGCCTCCGCTTCACCCCGCGCGGCGAGAGGCGCATCGTTCGGGCCATGTGCAAGGCCGGCCACCAGGCGCGCTCGGCCGCACCGCGTCGGCGATGAACGATTCTTGGGGATCGATCTGCAATCTCGAGCGACTAGAAAGACATCATGAAGCCCACCATCGGACGCATCGTTCACTACTCACCCAAGCACAGCCCGGACCAGGACGGCCTCGACACCTTTGCCGCGCTGGTTACCAGTGCTGACGGCACCCTCGTCGACCTCGCCGTGTTTCCGCCAGGCACGGACATGTTCACCATCAGCGCGGTGCCATTCTCCGAGACACCCGCGCCGGGGAGCTGGACCTGGCCGCCGAGGGTCTGATGCGGCCCGTCGATCAGACGAAGTTCGGTCATCCTGACGGCAACTGTCTCGCCGCGTGCGTGGCCTCGCTGTTGCACCTGGAGATCGACGAGGTGCCGAACTTCTGCGCCGGTGACGACTCCGGATGGTGGGCCAACATGCTCACCTGGCTGAATGGCCATGGTTACACGGCCATGTGCGTCTCCATGCCGATGCAGGATCACCTCCGCCCGGCGATGGCGATCGTCTCCGGCGCCAGCCCGCGAGGCCCGTGGCTCCACGCCACGGTGTGGCAGGACGGAATCATGGTCCACGACCCGCACCCCAGCCGCGCCGGGATCGGCGAGCCGTCCGACGCCATCTTCCTGATCCCGCTCGATCCGCTCTCGCCGAGGTAGCCTCTCGCCGTGCCCACCTGCATCCCCGCTGACGACGCCTACCTGATCGCCGCCTGGCCGATGGTGGTCGTGCAGACCCCGGAGGTCTGGCAGGTGGCCATCCTCGCGGCGCTCGCCGGCAATTACACGGTGATCCTGGGCGCGGCGGGGTTTCCGTACACCGCAGGCCTCGGCGCCACGGTCCCGGACATCCAGGCGGGGCTCCTGCTGGCCCTCGGCGGGCAGATGCTCGCGGCCATCGCCCCGTCTGGCGAGAACGCGATCCTCGTGCAAGCCGGCGCACCGGGGCTGACCGTCACCACAACCGGCCCCGCGCCGGACTCCATCTCGGCCTCGCTCATCTCTGGCGGCGACAGCAACGCGGCGCAGCGGGCCTTCTGGCTCGAGCGAGCCCTGTGCCGCCTGCCGCCGTGCTGTGCGTTCTCGTACGGCTGCGTCGAGGACTACACCCTCATGCACGCGAGCATGGCCGCGCACATGATCCTGACGGCGAACGCGGTGTCTGGGACGGGCGCCTCGGCCAACGACTTCCGCTCGATGCGGCTCGGCCCAGCGTCGCTGGCGAAGGGCGCCTCGGCGTGGGCGGCGAACCCGAGCGATGGCGACCTGGCGCAGACGGCCCCGGGGCAGCTGTTCCTGGCGCTGCGGACGGCGTACGTGCTCCCAGCGATGTGTGTGTGACCATGCCGATCCTGGGCCGACCCGACAAACTCGACCGCCTCATCGGCCGCCTGCGCCACGCCAGCGCGACGGCCGACGTGGGCATCGTCGACGATCAGGAGAACGCGCAGCACCTCTTCTGGGCGGAGTTCGGCACCATCACCGAGCCGCCGCGGCCGACGCTGTCGCGGGCGTACGACCAGCACGACCGAGCGTTGATGCGGGCCATCGACCGGCAGGTCGGCGACCTCATCGACGGCGACATCACGAGCGGCGAGGCCGTCCTCCGCAAGCCGGCTGAGGACTTGGCCGAGGCCGCCCGCGAGAACATCGACGGCAACATGCAGCCACCGCTGGCCAAGTCGACGCTTGCGGCCCGGCGCAGGCGCGGCAACACGTCGGAGTGGACCCTCGTCGACACCGGCAAGATGCGCGACGCTGTGCGGGCCGTGGTGCGTGAGGGCGTGGCCGCGGATGGCGACGACGTGGCGGCCCAGGTGGTGATGGTGGACGTGTCTCCGAAGGCTTGACGGTGCCACGTTCTCGTGATACCTCATGAGCAGGATCAGTTCGGCCCCATTCCAGGCTCCTTGGCTGACTTTAATTAACGCGTTTCGGCGCGGCCGTAGGTCTCCACGGTTACGGGACAGAGAGGGATGACGGCGCCTGGACGCATTCATTCCTCTCGCATTTTCGCCACCATGAAAAAACGCCATGCCAAACACTGAGCCGTGCCGAGGAATGGTATACCGCTGCAAGTGGCCAGGGCACCTTGATGTTGAGGTGTGGCGTGTCTATCCATGGGGTCGAGGGCATCGCGTGCAATACATCGCAGTTGGCACGGACGAACTCCGCGAGACGAGCTTGTCGTCATTCATGCGCCTGTATGTGAAGCGGTAGCCTCGCTGCATGGCCCTCCTCGCCTATCGCCCACTCGAGAACGTCTACAAGTTTCACGAGGTCGCCGAGCGGTGGATTCTGCGCAGGTGGCCGGCACAGCGCGTGATCGCGGCGGGCGGCGAGGCGGTGCGCGGACAGCCGTCGGAGTCGTGGGTCGACATCTTCCCCGACCGATCGAGCAAGGTCTCGGCCATGACGGACGCCGGACAGGATTCGCCGCAGACGTGCACGGTGTACCTCCGCACGCGGCTGTTCACGACCGACAAGGCCGCGGGGCCGCAGCCGGCGGACGTGCTCTTCGACGGTCAGGGCCGCGCGTGGCAGGCCCGCTCGCAGGGTGAGTGGGACGAGGCGCGCGGGTTCGCCACGGTGATGCAGCGGAACGGCTCGCGCGGGCAGCCGCCGTGGTCTTGACCGTGCATGACGTGCCATGTTAGCGTGACACATGGCTGTTCAAATTCCGACACCGCAAGAGTTGCAAGACAAGCAGCGCCAGGCCCACGCCGAGGCGGCCGAGCGCCAGTTGACTCTGATCGTAACCGCGATGGTTGACGGACGTTCGTCGTGTGAGGTCCTCGATGGCTGCGCGTCGGCGCATCGACTGGTGATCGAGCGGATGTTCAAGAAGGGATGGATCTGCCATTACCAGAGCGGCGTCCGAAACGAGTCATACATCACCTGGGAGCCCAGCGGGCAATAGCCTCGCTGCGTGGGCTCCCCCGTCGTCCTATTCAGCGAGGCCGCTGCCATCGACGCTCTCCGGGCGTTCGTGATCGCGTGCTGTCCCGAGGTTCCGGCGACGCGAGTGTTCCGGCAGCGGCCGACCGTGGGGCCCGACCAGCAAGGCGTCGCGGTCCTGCTCGCGCCGACGACCACGCTGCCGGTGGATGCGTCATGGCTCGGTGAGGGCCAGACAAGCGCGCAGCGGCAGCGCTGGCGGTTCACGGTGCAGACGGCCGCCGCTGGCCTGTGGCGCCTCGTGGTGCTCGGACAGAACGCGGACTACCTGGCCGGCGGCGGCGATCAGCCCGCGACCATCGCCACTGAACTCGCGCTGGCCGTGACGGCGCTGGGCCTGCCGGTGGCTGCGTCGTCCAACGGGACGGTCGTGGAGGTGCTCGGCAACGTCGCAGGGATGAGCCTCGGCATCACGGCCACCGTCCCGCTCGGGGGCTCTGGGGCGCTCGTGGTGGTCGACGACAACCGCAGGACCTGCTTCTACAACTGGGGCACCTGGACGTGCAGAGTCGCGTTCCAGGATGTGACCTCGGACGCCGCGGGCGTGCAGCCAGGCGGGCGGCCTGCCGGCGGATGGTCGTCGCCCCTGTGCGAGCGATTCCGGCGGATGATCGCTGCGCCGTCGCTGCCGGTGACGCCCGGCCTGGCCTACCCCTACCGCCGCGACCAGCTGCAGGCGGCCGGTCTGAACTACAAGGCCACGCTCGGCCCGTTCGTCGGAGACCGCGCCGTCGACATGGGATGGCTCCGGGTCTGCGCCGTCGACGTGCAGTTCCAGGTCGCTGTGGGCCTGTCGTACGACGTGCCGAGCCTGGACACGGTCGGCTTTCAGGCGCCGGTGATCATCGGCGATCCGTAGCGTCTTCCTTCGGCCACGGGACATCGAAGATGCATCGCATGAGCACGACAACCGTCACCGCCTTGCCATAGCCCGGGTCGCTCGGCGTGTACCACCATAGCAGCCTGCTCTTCATGCCGCGAGCCTGCAGCCCGATCGGCACCGTCGCTAGCCTCTCATCGCCGGGCGCCCGCGTCCGCCGAGGAGACCGCACCCATGGGCTTTTTCCCGTCCGTCAACGTCAAGACCGAGGTCGTCGCGCCCACCACGGCGCTCCCGTACCTCCATCACCCCCTCATCACCTGCCGCCCGCCCACCGCAGCGTCGCAGGCCGGATTCCTCGCGGCCACCGGCAACTGGGTGTTCAAGTCGCCGACAACGAACGAGCCGCTGGTCGTCGAGCTCGGACCGAACAACTACCTGCAGCGCCTCAAGGGCATGGGCTTCGTCCCCACCGACCATGCATGGCGGGCGGTCGATGCCGTGTTCAAGCCGCTGGGCGTGGCCGACCCGGTGACCGGCATCCGCACCCCGGTGTCGATCACCGACAAGGTCTACCTCGGCCGGCGCACCTCGGCGGTCGTCTCCTCGCAGACCTTCACCTTCACGACCAATGACGCCGGCTCGGTGACGGTACGGATCAACCCGAGCAAGTTCATCTTCCCGGACACCGACGACGCGCTTTGCGAGGTCACAGTGGCGGCCAACGGCGCCGACCCCGTGGCCGACCTGGCGACCGACCTTGCTACGGCGCTCAACGCCAACACTGCCTTCGCGGCGTTGTACCTCGCCACGCCGACCGCCGGCGCCGTCGAGATCGAATCGCTGGTTGCCGGGTACCCGATCATCGTCGACTTCGCGGTGACGACCCCCGGTCCGACCGTGACGCTCGAGGTCACCACGGCGAACGTCGCCAACGCGTACCGCGACG
>CAZIWB010000124.1:0-7114 GCA_964542655.1 uncultured Cellvibrionaceae bacterium | reverse complement strand
TTTGTTTCGATAAGATCAAGGGTCGAGAGTGGGACTCATTCAAACCTATCTTCAAGAGAGAACACCTAAAGCATATCGAAGGTGATCTCTATGGTATTCCACTCAGGAAACTATGCCAACTTGATCAGTACGAAGGTAACGGAGACTGCATCAATCGAGAGACAAAGTGGGTAAAGATGATCCATCCCAAACAAGAGGGTTCAGCTATCAAGGCTCATATGTGGACAGTTGATCTTGACTTCTGGATGGAATGTTTCTCAGGAGGAAATGAACTCCAGTTGTGTAACTCTGTTACTCATATGGTTGGGGAAGAAAAGGAATCTTTTGATGCCTACTACTTTGCGTGAATACTTTGGTGATTTGTACAAACCTTGCAATACGAAAGATGTCTTAGCGGGTGACGTAGTAATCTATAAAGACTGGTTAGATAATGGGATTATGCCAGTAGGTACTCAGTACGGTTATGTCATTTCTCAAAATGATGTCGTAGGAGAGAGGATCTATGGAAGGGCCCTTCACGCTGCATACACAGGCAATTGGTCCTACACGGTTTTTGAAAGAACAGGGTGGCTCCGTAAGGTAACAGAACAACCATATGATCCTACTCAAGTCGGTGATACTGACGACGATATTTAAAGGAAAAGAAAATGTTTGAATTAGGTGATGTAGTAGAGTATACTAATAAGACTCTCCGTGCTGATCTTACTGGTGTAGTCATTGCAAGAGACGGTAGTTATTTTCTGGTCGAAACCCTTAGTGGTAATTCCGGGAGGGACGCAGCAAGGTGTAATTTCTGGAGGCTCAACAGTTTCTATAATCGATGGTTCGATCAGAATAGATTTCAACCGACAAATACGAATAATTATTTTGAAACCATTAGTAATCAGTGCCAGTGGGTATCCAAGCGATCCAAGAATCTAAAGTCTGCTATGAGAGACTACGACCCAACTCAGGTAGGTGACACTGATGAGGATATTTGATAAAGTTCTAATCTTTTTGAAACTTCGTAAGCCACCTAAGTTCAAGGTAGGTGATTGGATCAGGGACAGTAGACTGTCTTATTACAAACAGATCTGTGAGATTACTGAGATTACATCTGATATTATGTACAAAGAATGGGGATATTCGTATAAAGTCAAAAGTTATATGGGAAATAATGCCGATAATCCGGAAGATTTTGATAAAGACGATGTCTATCAGTATGTAGCAGAACGTATAGAACCAAGATTTTTTGAGAGACCATATGACCCAAAACAGATGGGCGATAAGGAAGATGATATTTAATGGATAAGCTAAAAGAACTTCAACAATTGACCCGTGTTACCAATCGTAGTGGTTGGAACAGATGTTCAATCTGTAACTGTGTTTCCAATGAGAGTATTGAAACAGAGATTGGTGATTATCGTGCCCACATGTCCTTCACTCCAGACCCTAAGTTCAAGGATTCAGTGATTTGTATCTCATGCTCTGAGGTCATCCAGGATCAGCTAGATGAATGGTCTTACGAGGATGAGTGAGGGTTAACGATTGGAATATAGGTATAAAGATCGAATTTATAATTCAGAAACTGGTAAATTTCATTGGGCATTAGATATTGAAGATAAGATAGGTAGAAAAACACCGGGGAAAGAAATAGGTTGTACTAATTCTCAAGGATACATTCAAGTCTATATAGATGGTAGATTACGAATGGCATCCCGAGTCGCATGGTGGCTAGTTCATGGAGAATGGCCGAAGGGTCAGATCGATCATATCAACAGAATTCCAACAGATAATAGAATTGAAAATCTACGTGTCGTAACTCAGAGAGTTAACGCAAGAAATAAGAGTAACAATCAAAAATTTCCTGGTGTAAGAAAACAAAGGAATCGATTTTCAGCTAGAATTATTATTAATAAAAAAGAAATATATCTAGGATCTTTCAAAACTGAACAAGAAGCTATAGAGGCTTATCAAGTAGAATTTGATAAGATTAACGCTATTGAGCAAATGGGTTAAAACAGGACAACCTTGTTTATGTGGTAAATCGTCTGACGCAATGGCCACGGATGCTAATGGTAACTCATACTGCTTTGGTCAATGCGGTGGCAAATTCTTTAGGAATAGTAAAGAAGAGGAAGAGGTGGACAACTCCCGATATAAATTTGAATTCTACGAACATAGAGGACTACGGAAGAGTACACTAGAAAAGTTTGGTGTACGAACTAAATTTTTTGATGACGACCCCCTAGAAGTTGCATTCTATTTCAGTAACGGTGCGATCAAGATCAGGAACCTTGCAGAGAAGAAGTTCCGTACCCAAGGGGATATGGCTAATGCTCACCTCTTTGGTAAGAATGTATTCGATAAGGGTTCCAAGAAGGTCCTCACTATCACTGAGGGTGAATATGACGCAATGTCAGTCTCTCAGATGATTGGAGAAGAAACAGCAGTTGTCTCTGTTCGTTCTGGATCTTCTGCTAAAGCCGATTGTACTGCTGAGTATGACTATATTAATTCCTTTGATAAGATTGTTTTGAACTTTGATAATGACGAGGTTGGTCAGGCAGCAGCAAAGAAAGTATCTAGTCTCTTTGACTTCAGGAAGGTCTACAATCTCTCTCTGACTCTCCATAAGGATGCCAATGCATATCTCGAAAAAGACCTTCAGAAAGAATACTATGAAGCTTGGAGAGGTGTTCGGAGATACACTCCTGATAATCTTCTTTCGACAATGCGAGAGTTCGAAGAGGCTCTGAAGTCCAAGAGGGAAGAAAAGCTTGCTGACTATCCATTCGAAACCCTGCAGAGGATGCTCTTTGGCCTCCATAAGGGTGAGGTAGTAGTCATCAAGGCACCAGAGGGTGTAGGTAAAAGTGAGTTCTTTAGGGCTATGGAGAATCATGTCCTTAAGACTACCCATCATCCGATTGGTCTTATCCATCTAGAAGAGGACAATGGTACCACACTCAGGGCTATGGCTGGATATTTCTCCGAACAGCCTATCCTTCATCCAGAACATGACTACGAAGACCAAGAAGTCCTTAAGATCCTCAAGGAAATTGCAGGAGATCAAGACTCTCGTTTTGTCCTTCATAGTTCCTTTGACGTTGAGGATGAGGATTCTTTCGTTCAGAACGTTCGCTTCATGGTGGCTGCTTGTGGAGCCCAAGTCGTCTTTTTCGATCACATCTCATGGCTAGCCACAGGCTCAACAGACAAGGGTGATGACGAACGAAAGCGACTGGATCGTATCTCTCAGAGACTTAAACTGCTGGCTAAGGAACTAGGTTTCTGTCTGATCATGATCTCTCACGTAAATGACGACGGTCTCACCAGAGGCTCCAGGAACATCAGTAAGGTAGCAAACACAGTTATCTCCCTGAGTCGTGACAAAACCTCTACAGACCCCGTAGAAAGACTAAAGACACACATCCTAGTAGAGAAGGCTCGACTGATTGGATCGAAGGAAGGTCCGGCAGGTTATGCAGTCTACAATGAGGAGAAGCTAATGCTTATGGACCCACTACAGAAAGGATTGGAGTTACCTGAATGAAGTACCTAATTGGAATTCTTCTTGTCCTATCACTAGCTTCTTGTAGCGATTCTGGACCAACATATAGACGACATTTTGAGAACTGTATGGAGAGTCTAAAAAATTTCGATTACACTACTCGTGTAGAAATGTGTAAAGTGTATGCTGAAAAGAGAATGTATGAGGAGTTCAATGAGAACCGGAGATAAATTTATTCTATTGGTGGGAGCCATAGTGATTCTAATATTACTAGTCTCTTGTGCTAAACCTCCCGAAAGGACATGGACAATCAATAACATAGGAAAAGAATTTGAGAGACAGGGGATTATTTAACCAAACCCTATTGACACCCTTTTATAAAAACAGTATAATTAAACTATAGGAATTAGGAAGAAGATATTGGATACTAATGAGCTTCAACGATTGAAAGAAGATTACCTTAAAAACAATAAGATCCGATACATTGGAAAGAAACCTAAGAGAGACACTTTCGAAACAAATGATATCCTTACTGTATACACTCATGGTTGGACTGAAAAGGTGTTGTGATGACGATATATGAATACATAGTTAGTTTTGTACTTTTATTCACTATGTTCACTACATCATGCTTTCTTTGGATAGTATTACTTGATTATATTGCAGACTCAGATATTTGGGTCAAGAAAAAGGATAGGGATGAGTAAGATATGGGTTATAGATTCAGAGGCCGATGGACTTAATCCAAGTAAGTTATATTGTCTAGGTGTTTCAGATCCTCAGACTGATGTCGTTCATGTCACTTCCGACTACGACAGGATGAAGAAAGTACTTTCAGAAGCAGATGTCCTGATAGCCCATAATATTATCAGATTCGATATTCCTGTCTTCGAAAGACTATTAGGGATTAAGATTAAGGCACGTATTGTTGATACTCTTGCGTTGTCTTGGTATCTTTATCCTCTTAGGAATAAGCATGGTCTTGAGTCTCATGGTAATGACTTAGGTATCTATAAACCTTTCATTGCAGATTGGTTCAATCAGAGTCAAGAGGAATATGAGCATCGTGTTGAAGAAGACGTAAAGATCAATGTAGCTCTTTGGAGAAAGATGTATAGGTATCTCCAAGACCTCTATGGTTCCGATAAGGAAATCTGGAGGCTTTTGGATTATCTGACATTCAAGATGCGATGTGCATATCTCCAAGAGAAGTCGCGTTGGAAGCTTGATGTAGAGTTCACTCAGAAATCCTTGGAAGAACTTCAGAAGATCCAAGAGGAAAAGACCTCCGCACTTACGAAGGTTATGCCTCAAGTACCTTCTATTTCAATTAAGACTAAACCTAAACGATTTATTAATAAAGACGGTTCTTATTCCAAACTCGGAATGGACTGGATTAAACTCCTCGGAGAAAAAGGACTCCCACTTGATTATGACGGTGAGGTTGAGGTTGTCACAGGTTATGAAGACGGTAATCCTAACTCCACTGATCAAAAGAAAGATTGGTTGTATTCATTAGGTTGGGTTCCTAGGACATTCAAAGAAAAGAAGGATAAAGAGACAGGGGATATCAAACAGATCCCTCAGATCAACCTAGAACATGGCAAAGGCATTTGCGACAGTATCAAGGAACTATATGAGAAAGAACCCGCCCTTGAGCTTCTGGATGGTCTGTCTGTTCTCCAACATCGCATCGGAATTCTTAATGGGTTTCTAAGAGATCAAGAGGATGGATACCTCAAGGCTTGTATCTCTGGTTTCACTAATACACTTCGAGTAAAACATTCTGAAATCGTTAATCTTCCAAAAGTAGATAAGCTTTATGCCTCATCTATTCGAGGTGCACTGATTGCAGAAGATGATCACGAACTATGTGGGTCAGATATGTCCTCTCTGGAGGATAGGCTCAAACAGCATTACATCTATCCACTTGATCCTGATTACGTCCGAGAGATGACGACTGATGGTTACGATCCTCATTTGTCTCTGGCGGTTCTAGCTAATGCAATCTCAGAACAACAGTCTGAAGACTATAAGTGGTACTCCAAGCTTGATGAAAATGAAAAGAAAGTAGCGGATAAGGTTCGTATTGAAGTAGCTAAGAAAGTCAAACCCCTCAGAGATATCTTCAAGAACGGTAACTATAGCTGTCAGTATGGTGCTGGTGTAGCTAAGCTTGCTCGTACTGCTGGTATTACACTCGAAGTAGCTAAACAAGTATGGGAGACTTACTGGAAAAAGAATTGGGCTATCAAGAAAGTAGCTAGTATGCAAACCGTTAAGACAGTCAACGATCAGATGTGGCTGTTAAATCCAATTTCAAAACTATGGTATTCACTCCGATATGAAAAAGACATCTTTTCTACCCTCATCCAGGGTACTGCGTCATTTGTATTCGACCGATGGGTTCAAATCATCCTTGAATCCCGAGAACAGCTCACTGCTACATTCCATGATGAATTCGTACTTCATGTCAGGAAGGGTTACAGAGATTCCTGTGAGAAAGTAGTGAGAGAAGCAATGAAGACTTTGAACGAAGAACTTAAACTTAACAGGGAGCTAGGTTGCGATGTCCAATTCGGAGATCGATACAGCCTTATTCACTAATGGACATAGTAGTTAAAGGAATCCTAAGTTACATCCAAAGCCTAGAAGGACACAAGAGTTCTGTTCTAGCAGGTGGTGCAGTCCGAGACGAAATCTTTGGCCTTGTGCCTAATGATTATGACTTCTTTATTCCCAGTAAGCACCCGAGAGACATCGAATATCTTATCCAGAGTATCGGACGAGAGTTCACCATTGAGAGTGCAGTATGTAAGTCTAAGGACTATGGCTTTCTGAAAAAGAAGAGAGTATCTAGTAATGGGCAGGGAGTTCTCTCAGTATGGGGATTTATCTTCGAAGGGAAGAAGATTGATCTCATTGGACTTCAAGAGAATGACGATGAAGACTTCCCATTTGAGGTAATCAGATCGTTCGACTATGGTGTCAACATGGTCTACGACAACGGTTCATATGTCGATACAGAGGCATCTGACTTCCGTAGTGACCGAGATAACTACCAGATGTCTCTCATCAACCTGCAGGACATCTCGGGGCTTCCTAAGGCTATCCAGAGGTTCGAGAGGTTCAATGAAAGACAGAAGAAAGTCACTGGTACTGATTTTACCTTTAGGGCTCCTTGTTTGGAGTTCAAGAGTAAGAAAGAAAAGAAATATGAATACTCTGAGTATGGAATGATTGCTGAAGCTTCTTGGGACAGTCCAAGAGCTACAAGAACAACTCAACCACCAAGTGATTGGACGAGAGCTATCATTGAGAATCAACAAGCTGTAAATGCTTTTCAAGCACATCGTTCTCAATTAGAAGACCAGTTCAACCAAAGAACTACAATGCCTACTCCAGAGCCAACAGAAGTTAATACAATTGGCTTTGCAAGTGGTGGTGGAGTTCGTGCTGATACAGTACACAGAAATAATCCACAGACTATTGTAGCATTTGGACACCAATCTAATATGGTCTTTACGGATACGATACCTGATGGAATTCAAATTGATGAAGATGATAATTTCTAAGAAAGGAAATAATTAATGGCAACACGCTATCTATCCCTCCGAGGTT
>CAZIWB010000123.1:3118-7424 GCA_964542655.1 uncultured Cellvibrionaceae bacterium | reverse complement strand
CCTTTCACGTAAACCATAACTATTATTTAGCGTGTGTTACAGAAATAATCTCCAGGTTAGTTACATCGGCTGCATCCAAAGTGGCAGGTGTTGGGCCCGACAGCTTAATATTCCCGGTTGCTGCTGTGTGGGCAGTAGAATCGTAGGTAACAGTTAACAAACCGTCACCGCCGGTATTGTAGGCCACTGTGGTAATTGCCAATGGTGTTGATGGCGTACCAGTTCCTGATTTAGCCGTAAATGTCAAAGCTGCAATCTGAGTTCCGTAATCAGCTAATACATCGTAGTCGTCAACAAGGTTTGAATCAGGAATACCCAAAGAGTATTTGTAAACGTTTGAAGATTTGCTTACGTAGGTAAGTTGCGCATCGATCAGAGGCTTAATGTCCTCTACGTTATTACCTGCCAGGTTGGCCCAATAGGTATTATCAAAATACTCTGAAGTAGAAATAATAGAAATTGAGATTTCAACAATTCCTTCTTCTACGTTCTGACCTGTTGCGATCTTGTTACCTGTGAAGAACAACTTGGCGCTGAAGCCCTGGAAAGAAGAACCTGATTTAGTACCCCACAAAACATTATTTGCATCGTATTCAAAAATCCTTACTGTTTGATTATTGAAGGTTCTTAATCTTTTCAGAAGATCACCACCGGCAAAGATTTTTACTTTGTAACCGGGTTTACCTTCTAAAAGAACGGTCTTAAATCCAAGACCTAAAGAGCCTTCTTTATTGGCTTCTGAAGCATCGGCAATGTCCTGCGCTTCGTTGATTACGAAAATTTTATTTCCGTCAGACTTGGACAACTTGGAGTTGGTAACAAGTTTGGCGAAAAGAGTAGCTTCATCAGCATAATCAGAAGAGCCGATGGAGCCGTTGAAGATGAATAATTTTTTCAGTACACCCCTTGACTTATCGCAAGCGAGTTCGCCTGTATTGGCTACTGAAGATGAGCAAAGTGAAAGTGCCATTTTATTTAATTAAAAGAGTTAACAATTATTGTTTTTATAAATGAGAGACAGATTAATCCTAAACGAGTGAACGGGTTGCATATCGACCGCTTCTAGTCCCTTATCCCTTCTGCTTCCCGGGTATTCTCTTAACACATTTTCGATCCCGGTTTCAAAGCCTTCATAAGTAAATCCGTAGCTGTGCGTGCCGATTGACCTGATAACATCCTGCCTTACTTCCTCATCCGCCCTATGCGTAATCGATGGCTTTAGTTTGGACAGGTTCACAAAGAATATGATTGATACTTTTGTTTTTGCCTGCCCCATGCCTGCCTCGATTTTATCAGCTACAGAGAAAAAAGAAATCGCATTCAGGTTATCATTCCAGTAAGCATCTTTATAATCTTTACCGCCCGTGAACAACTCCGCCACATAACCGTCTTTAGTTTTGTTTTTGTAGCATCTGCCGTAACTCTGATAAAGATTCGTGTTGATACCCCACTTCGTTAAAAGCTTGCCGTGTAAGTCCTCCTGTAGCTTTTGAATAGCATTATCAATTCCGGTTGGATTTGTTTTTGTTATCAGCATACAGAAACCATTTGCGCCTTTTGTTTAGGATAAAAGCTTTCCCTTATGTCTAAGAACTTTTGTGAAATGATCTCGTTCAATCCTGTTGTTTTTGCAACACCCATAGCCGGGACACTTCCATACAGGTAATGTTTCAGTTCTATGTCCTGAAAAGAACTTTTTAAAATCCTTTCCGTTGAATTAGAGCGAGTAGAGCCAATGATCTGCTCCAATACGAAATACACCATACTCAATCCTATAGCCTCGTCGAATAAATGAGGGCTTCTTAAAATCTTATAGGTGTAATCGTAGAATGAATGCAGTTCAGCGTTCAGTCCATAAGTATCAGCGCTGTACGAGGGATTGAATTTTGAAACCCCTGTTCGCGGCATCGAAAAAGAATACGCGGCGAAGGTTTTTGCAGGATTCCAACATACTTGCTCGCGGATGGCCTTAGCTCCATTCAAATCACTTTGATAGTAGCCCAGGTAAAAGACAGTTGACTGCGTTTCTGCATAGCTCAATAACAAATCCTCAATATCAATTAATGAGTATTGGTTAGCCACTGCATCCACTTCTACTGTTGCCATCTCCTCTGTTCCGCCATCCTTGTATAAATACAGGTTGAACGTCACATCTTTATCAAACAACAGTGTTATTGTTTTTATCCATGTACTAATACCGAAGTCGGGAACTATTCTTATTCTTAATCCTACAAACAGATCATTGTTTTCAATTACCTGCGTTTGCTGAAAAGGATTCCGGTTATGTAAAAGAACTTGATCGATGTATTCTGGCTTATTGAACACACTGGACAGGCATCTTTGAATCACATCTTTTTTTATGTTCGTCTTGTACGCTGCCCATGCTGCGTCATCTATGTTTTCTGTAGGTTGAACATCCTTTAGGTTTTTTTCAGTGCAGAGAGCATGAAAACCTTCAAAGCTTCTCGGCAGATTTTCAGAACGCCATCCTACTCTGCCGGTTAAGGCTGGCAGGATGGCGTCTAAATCAAAACCGTTTGAATATTTCATCAGTTAACAACAGCCTTTTAATATTGCTTTCTGAAAACGTAGTAAACCCTCACAATTCCTGATTCTGTACTGGTATTTGCACCCATGTTCCTTACCACGGGTTTGTAATATGTATAAGGAACTGACGACTTGGTAAACCAAACCGACTGCGTACCTGACTGGTTAGCAAATGCGGTTGCCGAATCGGTTAACTGATAGTTCACGCCATCCAGACTTGAATACAAATAAGCCTTTTGTGTGACCGTTCCTGATACCTTAGTGAAATTCACCTGAATGCCAAGTGTTGAATAACCTCCGGTTGCGGGGATTACCTTTGATACCGTATCCAGGCTTGCGGCCGTGGAAATAGTATCTCCCGCCACTAATGGGAGCAGCGTTGCATTTTGAGCCTGTGATTGAATCGCTCCAAAAATCACAAACATTAAAACCAAAATCTTTTTCATTTCTATTGATAAATTTTAATTGTTAGTGAATTAGGATGCCTGGCCGATTAAATGAGTAACCGAATCTCCTGCTGTACTTAATGGAGGGAGTGCATACGCAATAGTTAATGAAAGCTCCCACTGATCAACGATGTCCTGTGTAGAACCACCGGTAGTATCTGCGGAAGTATCTGCTCTCTGCGTGTACATTGAAATATCGGCAACGGCGGGGCTACCAAAAGGATCTGCCTGAGTGCCCAAAATACCAATCTCGTTTTCGCCGCTGTTTACGCCTCTTTTGTTCAATCCTTCGTTCCAGTACATGCCGGCAAACAAACCGCGGGGCAACCATAAAGAAGCACCCAAAGAATAATCAGAAGAAATCTGATCTTGTGTGGCTGCGATATTCATGGGACCAAACTGCCATGAGGTATTTGCGCTATTGCCGGAACCTTGTTGTTGCTGGTATTGGAATTCACCTGCTGTCTGCAAATCGGCAATAACATCATATTCACCCTGCAGGTAGCGGGCGGCCATAAACATCTGTGCTTTTTGAGCAAAGCGGGATTTGTCAGCGTTCGAAATTTCAAGAGCATAGGTTCCTTCATTCCACGTACCCGGATTTGCTGATGCGATCTGCGGATTGATGATGGCCGCTGCCAATTGGCAACGATTTGAAAGAAGGAACGAAAGCGCTGAACTATCATGCCTTGTGCGAAGATTTTTCCACTTCATCTCATACAGATTGTTAAACATGCTCTGATAGGTGTGAATGGAATTGTCCGCTATTTTGCGGGGCAATGAAAATGTTTCAACATGGGTAACATACACGAGTGTGATCTTACCGGAATCACCATGACTGCCTGTGTGGTTGTGGGCTTTGGTTGTCCCTGCACCCTGAGAAACATTGGTGAAGTAGTTGATTTCAACGGTGCGCAAAGGAGACTTTCTTAACTCGCCTGCATCAGGAATGGATATTGATTCATTTTGAAGGGCAAGCTCCATTACGGTGGGAACTTTTCGTCTTTGTTCCGGGGCCTGGTATTTTTGAGAAACAATGGATTGACCTTTAGCCAAAACGGAAACAGCATAATTTGCCATTTGATAATTATTTTTTAAGAAGAAAAAATGATTGAATGGGCAAATCGCCCTTTGAAATGAAGTTGTGGGAATCCCTCCCGAAGACATAGTGCAGAATCCCTCTGCTGTATGTGGTTAGATTAAGCAGAACCACTACCTAATACTAACTGATAGTAAAAGTAGAATGAATAAAAAGCCTGAACAATGGTATTTTGTTGGAAAATTTACTACAATAAAAAAGCGAGACGTTAATG
>CAZIWB010000123.1:0-3018 GCA_964542655.1 uncultured Cellvibrionaceae bacterium | reverse complement strand
AATATCCCATTCTCCCAGGCAAAATTTACAAGACTTGCTGAATTGCTGCAATTGAACAAGGCGGTCAACTGATATGTTATTGCGGCAACATTCTTCTCTGAGGTGCCAATTTTATCAGCGATCTCTTTTTTTGTCAGCCCGGAGGCAATTAGCTGAATGATCTTTATCTGCCTTTCTGATAATTGGAAAGAAACGGTCACTTATTCAACAATTTTTGCATCAGGAAATATTTGTTTCATTCTTTCGCTTCCAAAATAAACGTCCCGCCCTTTCTTTAATTTTTTATATTCCTTTTTGGTCATGAAAGATTTAGCACACTTCTTTTCCATAGGTAGCCAAACGCTTTTGTATTCGTTAACCTTAAATTTGTCGGAAGTATAAACAACCTTTCCTCTTATATCCACCTCCATACTATCGTAAGAAAAATGATACATTCCGATTACAAGCGAGCTCATTTCTTTTTTGCACTTTACAAGCCGGAATAATTCAAAGGCGGCACTCCAAACAGCAATTGCTTTTACAATAAACTTTTCATGATTTGCATTGATAATACTAACCATAGTAAGCATGTCGTGGTGATTGCCGCCCATTGAGTTTACGGAGATATAAATAGTACAACCTTCGTTTTGGTTAATGAAGTCAACAAACCGTTGTTTCAGGTCTGCGTTTATGGTTCCATCAATAACGAAATACTTCATCAGTTGTAATAATCAAAATCAGGAATGTCTTTAGCGTGTTTGCTCAATGCATCGGTGAATTGTGGCGACATGGTATTACTACCGGGGTTTTCGCTTTGCCATTTTTCAACAAACTGGCTATACTTTTTTACCCCTGCCGCTCCGCCACCGCCGCCGGGAGGAGGATTATCGCTACCGCCACGACCACCGCCACTTCCACCTGAGCCACCACTACCTTCGGGCTTTGTGATCCAATCTTTTTCTGTGAACAAGTCAGCAATCACCTGCTTAACAGGTAATGGATTTTGAGAGTTCTTATCCCTCATCACTTCGCCGTTTCTTTTTACCACTGTTTTACCATCCACTGTTTCGAATTGCAGATTCATTTTCAAAAGCGCAAGCCTTTCAGCATCGCTTAATGATGTGGACCGGTTGGCCGGAAAGTGGGTTATCAATTCACTGTCAAACATAGCCTGGCTTGCTTTTTTCTCTGCTTCTGTTTTTTCACGGATAAGGGTTTCTTTGTCCTGCTTCAAAAGATTGTTTTGGGTGGTAAGCTCCTGAAGTTTTTCAGTTTCGCTTGCGCTAAGCTTTGTTTGTATTTCCTGAGCAATATCACCAACCCTTTCTCCTTTGAGATCAAAGCCAAGTTTTTTGCTTAGTTCTTTCTGAACGGTTTTAATAGCCTCTTTTTCGCCTTCTTTTTTACCGGCCTCCTTGCCTTCATTGATCTTGTTCGCGTCCCTGGCATCAAGCTCCGTTTGCTTCATAGCAACGAATTCCGGGACTTCATAATCAGTTTCCGGTTCTGCTTTGATGGCTTCAATGAGTTTATCAACATCAAAGCCGTATGATTTTATTTTTTCGATGACTTCTTTTTTCAGTGCCATATAAATTTTTATTGGTGGAGAAATTAATTATAGGTTTACTTATTCGTTTTTGTTTTTTTTGTTGGTGGTGCCGCTTGTTCTTTTGCTTCCGGCTCAACAACAGGTTCAATTACTTTTTCAGAGTCTGGAATCAAATCTTCTTTCGTGAGTTTGTCTGCCGGTTCTGTTTTTTTCTCCGATTCTGGTATTAGATCGTTAGCGGCAATGGGTTCTTTTACTTCCTCCTCAACCAATTCATATTTAATCCCGGTGTTCTCAAATTGAGAATTTAAATCAGCGGCGGTTTTTTCTTCGATCTTCACCGTTTGTTCTTCTTTTGGATTCAACCAGGCTCTTTTGCCCGATTCGTCATTGCCAAGTGTATGGCTAATCTTTTTGTAAGATTTCATTGTTCAATATTTGTTTGTTGAATAAATGGGTTTTCGGTAAATAAAGAAACGGGCGGCATACCTTGCCCGGTAATGGACAACCAAATCTTTCCCGTGCGATTGATCTCTTCCAGATCTTCTTTTGAGAGTTGCCAGCAAGAAATGATAGCAGGTGCAGTATTGCCCTGATCATCTATAGGCACCTCTCCTCTCCACGTGCTTAGATCGCTGCACTGTTCGTCCGTCCATCCTTCCGGTCTGCGGAATATGGTATTTGCATCGTCAAAGTGTACTGGTAGCATGTTGTTTATTTAGTTCCTCCTGAATAGTAACAAGCATCGCTGTAATCCCGTTTTGATGAAAATAGCGTTGTTGATCTTGCGGCAGTCTTCTAAAATCAATCTCCACATCTTTTGAAAAGAAATCTTCTCTTATCTGTGGAATGGTGTCATCGTTACCTCCGATAAAGCGAATGGCGTTGTTTAATTCGTCATCATCAAAGCGGAATATTACTTTCAGTTCGGTCATGATTATTTTTTAAGAAGATAATACCTGCCAGTGTTTTGAAGCTGACGGTTCATTTCAAGTGCATGACGAGCCTCTACTCTTGTTGTCATTATTGGCCTGTCAGATTCAATTCTAACGCCTACGGTATCTATGGGGCTTTGTGGTAATCCAGGATAGCGCTCAACTTTTACCGGCTTTACTTTGTAGACCTCAAAATCATATTGTTTAGTAAGAGGAAGTTTTAAAATCATAGCCTCGTACTCTTTGAACTGATCGCCAATAAAACCCTCTTCTCTTTTGTAATCAAACCTGTCAAGTCCAAGCTTTTCAGATTGCGTTTGGGGTTTTGGACTTGGTTTTTCATTCGGATTGGCCGGTGGTTCTCCAATAATAGCGTTTACGATTTCGTTAATATCGTCGGCAGAGAATTCTTTTGGATCATTCGCTACTTCGAGCATTATTTCTTCTCTTGTTTTTCCTTCTGTAAGAAGTGGGCCGTACTTTTCAACAGCCGCTTTTTTTGTTAAATGGTGTAATGCCATAAATGTTTATTTGGTGAAAGAATTATTGTTTGTT
>CAZIWB010000122.1:0-7479 GCA_964542655.1 uncultured Cellvibrionaceae bacterium | reverse complement strand
AGCGCCCTCTCTCCCTAGCGAACAAAAAACCCCAGGAGGTGCGCCATGCCAGGCAAGCCTCCCCACCTTCATGCAGTCGGACCCGAGGAGCGCAAGGCGCCGAGGGTGGTTCACGCGAAGATCACGGACGCCTTGGACGGCTCAAGCCGTGACGTGCTCGCGTCCATGCGCCGCGCGCTCGCCAAGAAGCTCGATGACGGCGAAGTGGCTTCCAACTCCATCGCTTCGGCCTACAAGGAACTGCGCGAACTCGACCGATTGATCCGCGCCATGGATGCCACCGAGGAGGCAGACGAGCGTGAAGACGGCGACTCGAACGAGCGTAGATCGTTCGACGCTTCCGCTATCTAGCGTCGCGCGCCACATTGTCATCCCCGATGGCATTGAGCGCTCATTGTGGCTGGGCTGGGAGGGTCAGGCCAGCGTCGAGGAACGTGTTCGTGAGTTCGGCTACCAGTTCGACACTTGGCAAGATGGCCTAGCGCAGATCGAGTTGGGCGTGAATGCCACGGGCCGCTTCGCGGCCACCGTGGGTGGCGTCGTCATGTCAATCCCCCGCCAGGTCGCCAAGACCTTCATGACGATGGTGATCGTCCTGGCGCTGTGCAGCATGTTCCCGAACCTGACGGTTCTGTGGACCGCGCACCGCTCGCGTCTGTCAACGCAGACGTTTCGGAAGATGAAGGCGCTCGCGCAGTCGAAGGCGTTGCGGCCATACATCCCGCCGGGCACCGAGGGTGTGCGAACCGCGAATGGCGAGCAGGAGATTCGCTTCCGCAACGGCTCCTTAATCATGTTCGGCGCGCGCGAATATGGGTTCGGACTGGGCTTCGATGAGGTTGACATCGAAGTGTTCGATGAGGCGCAGCGCCTAACCTCGAATGCGCTCGATGACATGATCGCGGCAACCAACCAGTCACGGTGGACGTTTGGCGCCCTGTTGTTTTTCATGGGCACACCGCCGCGACCGAAGGATGAGGGCGAGGAGTTCGCTCGCCGACGCTCGAAGGCTCTCGCAGTCAAAGCAGTCGCCGGTGTTGCCGACTTTGGCGGCATCGCGGTAGGTGGCGAAGCGGTCTTTGTGGAATGTTCTGCCGATCCCACGACAGGCAAGCCAGGCGGCCCGGGGATTAACGACCGCGATCAGGTGCGTATCGCGAACCCCTCGTACCCACACAGGACGCCAGAGGTATCCATCCAACGCCTTCGCGAAAATCTGACGAATGATGACTCGTGGCGGCGCGAGGCGTTGGGCATTTGGGACAGTGAGGACGGCTCATCGCGGGCCATCCCCGTAGATGACTGGTCCGTAACCGGCGTCACGTCGGCGGCTGATGGGATCCGCTCGTTCGGCATCTCATTCTCAATTGACGGTTCGCGTGCGTCCATCGCGGGCGGCGTCAAGAGCGACACGGGCGTCCACGTTGAACTGATTGACGCCGTAACGGGCGACATGGAGGCAGGCGTTGAGACGCTGGCCAAGTGGCTGGCTGAGCGGTGGGAGCAAACGGCCCTCATTGCAATCTCTGGCCAAGCCTGGTCCGCGGCGCTCGCTCAGAGCCTCCTTGACGCTGGCGTGCCCCAGACCGTTTTCCATGTGATGTCCGGTCCCGAGGTGTTCGCGTCATCGTCCATGTTCCTTGACGGTGTGCTGGCGTCTGCGGCGAGTGCGCGCGCGGGTTTGACACCAACACTGACGCACCCGATTGGCGAGCCGACTGACCACCTCGAAGCATCGGTGGCGGTATCGGACAAGTTGATCCGCATCAAGACTTCCGGCGCCTGGGCATGGGCGGCCACCACCACTGACGGCGACGAAACACCTATCGAAGCCGTGTCTTTTGCCCATTGGGCCGCCCGCACTACGAAGCGTGACCCCAACAGGAAGCAACGCCTCATCTGAGGCTCACAATCAGGAGGACCACGTGAGTGTCGTAGTCGCACCTGCCATGTATGGGGCACCGTCTATCGTTTCGGGCGTCACCGAGGCCGAGCTGGCCACCATTCGTCAACTCGTTGAGGTGTGGCAGCAGAAGTACACCCGCAATGTGATTCGTGCCGCTTACTTTGACGGCAAGATGCCGCTCAGGGAGACGGGCAACATTCCCGCTGAGGCGATGCGTCGCATTCAGGCGGTGCTCGACTGGCCAGAGAAGGCCGTCTCGGTGTTGGCTGAGCGTTCCGTGTTCGAGGGCTTTGTGTCGGAGTCGGGCGAGTCTGACCCGTTTGACCTGTTCGCCATTTTGGATGCCAACCGTTTCGACTTGGAACTTCCGCAGGCCATTGAGGCGGCGTATGAGTTCTCGTCATCGTTCATCACGACGGCGACGGGCGACACGCAATCCAACGAGCCGGAAGTGCTCGTCATGGCGCGTTCGGCTGAGTTTTCGTCTGCCCTGTGGGACAAGCGCCGGCGCACGATCTCCGCATTCTTGGCCATCACGGACACCGACCGCGACAACGGGTTTCCCACGGCGCTGGACGTGTACCTGCCGGATGCTGTGCTGTCCCTCACGCGTCGCCCGTCCGGCTCATGGGTGGCTGATCGTCGCCCGAACCCGCTGGGCGAGGTGCTGGTCGAGGCAATGCCGTTTAGGCCGTCGCTGAATCGCCCGTTTGGTCGCTCGCGCATCTCGCGCGCGGTCATGACGATCACAGACCACGCGCTGACCACGATTGTGCGCAACGAGATCGCGTCGGACTTCTACGCCGCACCCCGCATGTACGCGCTCGGTATCGCTGAGAGCGCCTTCAACAAGGGCAAGTGGCAGGCGGCTATTGACCGCTGGTTTGCGATCACGCCAGACGCGGATGGCAAGACTCCTGAGGTGGGTCAGTTCCCGCAGATGACGATGCAGCCCATCATCGAGTCCTACAAAATGTACGCGACCCAGTTCTCTGGCGCGACAGGTGTTCCAGTATCGAATCTGGGCATTCTCACCGACAACCCGCCGTCTGCGGAGTCGCTGTACGCCGATGACCGGCGCTTGGTGTCTACGGCTTCACGTCAGAACCGCATCTTTGGTTCGGCACTTACCCGTGTCGCTCAGCGCATTGTGCGCCTGCGTGACGGCGGCGAGGTAACGGACGAGTTGCGCGGCCTGTCAACGTCGTGGGTCAACCCGGCTTTCACGTCACCGCAAACGTCGGCCGATGCGCTGCTCAAGTTGTCCAAGGTTTTCCCGTGGATGAGCGAGTCCGAGGTCGCGCTCGAGTATGCGGGCTTTTCGCGTTCCGAGATCAAGCGACTCACGGCGGACAAGCGCCGCGCGGAGTCGCGCGCGTTGCTGGCAAGTCTTGGCAGTCAAGCGCTCACCAAGCCCGCGGCCGCTGACCAAGGTGATGCCGAGGTCGCCTGATGGTCACTCGTGCCGACGAGTTGGAATATCTCACCGCTCAGGCCGGACTCAGGGCTCGCATTGAGGGTCAGATGACGGCGCTGTTCGCGGATGTCGTGGGCTTGGGCGAGTCGCCGGAGCAGATACGGGACGCGCTGATTGCCCTCGCGCGGTCGCTGGTGTCCCAGTACGGGCAGGCCGCGGCAACGTTCGCGGCTGGCTGGTATGACGACATGCGCGACACCCAGGGCATCCCTGGCGCGTTCACGGCCACCGAGTACGTGCAGGACTTTGACGAGCGCGTTGAGCGGACGGTACGCCGTGCCGTGGGTGGGCTGTTCGGGGACTCACCAAACCCGGGCGCCGTAGTCGATGCCATTGCCACGAAGGCCGCACAGTACGCGCTTGACGGAGCACGCAACACGATCGTGCAGAACGCCTACCGTGACCCGCGCTCAGGCGGTTGGGCGCGCGTACCTCACGGCAAAACGTGTGACTTCTGCCTGCTACTCGTGGGCCGTGGAGGCGTATACCGCACCGAGCGCGCCGCGAGTTTCAAGGCGCACCGCAACTGTGACTGTGGCGCGGTTCCGTCATGGGATCCCGAAGCCAAGGAAGTGCCCAGCGTCGCCTACCGCGCGTCGGAGCGCATGCAGGCGTTGCGCGACCGTGCCAAGAAAGGCGACCGGGGCGCCCAGTGGCGACTCAGCGCGAACCGCAAGGGCATCGCCTCATACATCGAGGACAACCAAGACGAGTTCGCTCGCCTGCGCAAGGCATACGACCTCGAGCCCGCCATTTAGGAGACCCCCATGTCTGAACTGCGCGCCATTGTGCCCACCATCGCCACCGTCCCGAAATCAGATTCTCGACACGTCGCGATTGAGGGGATGCGCAGGATGGGGACATTCGACGCCCGCCGCGTTCGCTACGTCGGCACCACCGAGGTTGACGGCATCTCGCCCGACATCGAGTGTCGCGTCTTTGCCGTAGACGCCACCCCGCGCGCCGCCTAGACGGCCCACATTCTTCCGGCCCTGCGATGGGGCCGGTCATACGCGGCGCGATGCCGCACCCCCGAAAGGAAACGTCATGGCTGACGAAGCAACCGAAGAAGTTGACGACACCACCGCCACAACCACCGAAGCAGAGGGCGCGAAGCCTGACGAGGCGCTGGGTGAGGGCGGGAAGAAAGCACTTGAGGCCGAACGTGCCGCACGTGTAGCCGCCGAGAAGGAACGAACCGCACTCGCGGCCAAGCTCAAGGAGATCGAGGACAAGGACAAGACCGAGGCCGAGAAGGCTGCGGAGCGTCTGGCAGATGCCGAGAAGCGCGCAGTTGAAGTCGAAGCGCGGGCGAACCGCGCGGAGGTTTCCGCCACGTCGGGCATTCCCGTCGAAATCCTTGCCGGTCCCAAGTCAACCACACCGGAAGACATCACCGCGTTCGCGGGCCTCGTGGCCACGTTCGCCGTGGAGTCGGCCAAGAAGAACCCAAGTGGGCTCGTGATCCCCAACCAGGGGAAGGAGCCAGAAGGCGGCGCCACAGACAACGCCGACGACTGGCTGCGCGCACTCGCCCGCGCCTAACCACTACTTACAAGGAGGCCAGAAATGGCTCTATATGCAGATTCCATCGCCCGGGGCGACACCATTGTCCCGGAGCCGGTGGCCAACGAGATCATTCAGGAGCTCCCCCAGGCTTCGGTGCTTCTCAACCGCGCCCGCAAGGTGCGACTGTCGTCCAAGACGCTCAAGCAGCCCGTACTTTCGGCGCTGCCCGACGCGTACTGGGTGAACGGTGACACCGGGCTCAAGCAGACCACGAAGGCGGAGTGGGACAACCTCACCATCACGGCAGAAGAGCTTGCCGTCCTGGTGGTTGTGCCTGACGCCGTGATTGACGACTCGTCAGTCCCGATTTGGAGCGAGGTTCGCCCGCTCGTTGTCGAGGCAATCGGTCGCAAGGTGGACGAGGCCGGACTGTTCGGCGTTGACAAGCCCGCGTCATGGCCCACGGCCGTGATCCCTGGCGCCATCGCGGCAGGGAACGTGGTCGATGAGGGTGACACTGACGACCTCGCCAGTGACATTGCCCTGCTCGGCCAGCGAGTTGCCGAGGACGGCTTTGCTGTCAACGGCTTCGCGTCGGCTCCCGGCCTCAACTGGCGTCTCGTGGGCCTGCGCAACGACAACGGCTCCCCGATCTACGTTCCGTCGCTCGCGGCGGGCGCACCCTCGACCCTGTACGGCTACGGCCTGAACGAGGTCATGAACGGTGCGTGGGACTCGGACGAGGCCACCCTGCTTGGCGCTGACTGGCGCAAGTTCGTTGTCGGCGTCCGTCAGGACATCACCTTCAACATCTCCGACTCGGCGATCATCTCCGACTCGGACGGCAAGGTCATCGTGAACGCGTACCAACAGGACTCGAAGATCCTGCGCGTCGTGTTCCGCGTCGGCTTCCAGGTCGCCAACCCCATCACGCGGGTCAACGGCAGCGCTGGAACCCGTTACCCGGCTGGTGTGCTCGCACCTGCCGACAACTCCTAGCGAGTAAGTGAGGGTGCGCCAATGACTATCACGGCCCCGTTCGCCACCACGGCCGACTTGGCCGCGCGCTGGCGCACCCTCACCACACCGGAGCAGGCGCTCGCTGACATTCTCCTGGCTGACGCCTCCAACCTGATCCTGTCTGAGTGCCCGACTGCGGCGACTGTGGACGAGGGCGAGGATGAGACTGTCCGCGCCGCGACGCTCAAACGGATCGTGTGCGCAATGGTCAAGCGCGCCATGATTAACGGCACTGATGACACCCCGCGTATTGCTACCCAGCAAACCGCTGGGCCGTTTGGTGTGCGCGACCAGTTCGCGAACCCCACCGGCGACCTGTACCTGATGAAGTCGGAGCGCCGTTCGCTCCCGTGCTGGCAACAGGTTGCGTTCACGGTATCCATGGACACGGATGACGAGTCGTGAAGCAGTTCACGTACACCATCCCCTGCTCGCGTGCGGCCACTACAGCGGGCACCGACGAGTGGGGCAACCCCATCGGCGAGGTTCGTGCCGCCGTGTCGTTCGAGGCCGTGTTTGCGGCACCTGACACGCGTGCGGGTTCCGAAATTGTGGACGGCGTGTTGCGTGAGACGACCATCACGAAGCCCACGTTGATGATCGACCGGCGCACAGCGAATGCCGCCGCCGTAGCCCCAGGCGCGTTGCGCTCGGGCGACAAGCTCACTGTCAACGGTCAAACCGGCTGGGAGGTTGACGGCGATCCTGCCGACTACTTGCACCCGTGGACTGGTTGGCAACCGCCGCTGTGGGTCGAGCTGCGAAAGAGCGTCGGCTGATGGTGTACGTCCCTGAGGCTCGCAAGTTCGGCTTCGATTTGCGTCTCAATGAGGACGTGATGCGTGACGTGCTGAACAGTCCGCGCGTGGTGGCGATGCTCGGTCAGGAGACAGCGACGGTCGCGGATGCCGTGAAGGATCACGTGCGCGCCGTGGCGTCCCCTGAGAGCGCTGAGAACTATGTGGGTGCGATGTTCTCTGGCACGTCCACGTCGGACGCGTATGGCTTCGAGTTTGACGGCCCGTACGAGTTGGGCAACCGCCCGATTGGTGTTGTGGGCATCACCCGCAATGGTCCCGATGCGAATGGGAAGCCGCCGTTCATGGTGGAAGCGGACACGCACGCGCTCACGTCGGCGCCAGGGTTCGCGGTGGGTAGCGATGGGGAGGATGTGCGATGACTGTCATTGACGCCACCACGTTTGCCGATTCTGAGGACGCGCTGATCTCCGCCATCAAGGCTGTTCTGACCTCCAAGGACGTGTCGAATGCCACGCCAACCACCATCACCGAGGCCGTCATTGTTGGCTCAAGCGGCGGTGGTGGCCGTGACTGGGGCGAGGCGTCCGCGAATCACGGCATCAACGTGTATGCCCAGACGGATGCGGCCTGCCGTGCGCTCGTGACCAGCGTCCAGAACATCCTCGCGGGCCTCAGCAACGACGTGATTGCCCGTGTGGCTGTCCCTGTGGGTGCCACGTCCGTTCCGCGCCAGTCCCCGCCGTTTCAGCGTTACTTCGTGGTCACTGCGCATCTGCGTGGCCAAACCGTTCTCTGAACTTCCCTCT
>CAZIWB010000121.1:0-7556 GCA_964542655.1 uncultured Cellvibrionaceae bacterium | reverse complement strand
GCATTTGCAGTGTCAGCGTCAGTTCCGGTTGCGCGCCAGAACATATTGCGCCCGTCCGGCAGGCGGAACGTCCCGTCGCCGTTGTCTACAAAGGCATGTATTCCGGGCTGCCAGTTGGCTAAAGTGACCACTTGGCCTCGTTCTTGAGCCACCGCCCATATGCCCGCATAAGGCCCAACCATCGGCAAATTCCCGCCCATCATGTTCACCTGGTGACGCAACGGTGCCGGGCTTGCGCTGAAAATAGGTTCGCCACAAAGCGGATGTCGATAGCCCTCAAAATAGGCCGTTTCAGTCCACAGCCAGATACCGCCGGTTTCCTTAATGGCGACAGGGCCAACATCAGCGGTCGGCAACGCTTCCAGCGAATACTGGCGAATAGCGTTGGTGTTCTGCATGTCCAGCAGCGCGCCCAGCAGCACCTTGTAGGTATCCGGATCGTCGGGATTGAACGACTTAGGCTCACGACCAACATGTTTGATGACCTCCATCAAGCTCCAGATCACCATATTGGTGTCGTTAGCAGATTGGACGGTCGGAAGCGCTGCCGTATCCGTGTGCATGGTGTTGCCGGTAGGTCCGTGGACAATGCGGTCAAGGCTGTTGGTATAGTTCATGCGTACCTCTAGAAGTAAATGACATGGATAGAAAAACGGGCTGGCACCACACGCGCCAGCAAGCATTCAATCTCTTGGGTGTTCTTCGTACAGTTCACCAGGCGATCACCGACACGGTTCTGGCCCACCCTGAATGGCGTGCAGATATAGAGGACGCGCACGTGCAGGACGCCACTGAGACTGCCCAAGCGGTCGCCGACACGGTTGCGGCCGACGCGAAACGGCGTGTTGTACCAAACCTCTACATCGAAGCCGTACCGAGCCAGATAGCGCTGGATCGCACCTGGGCTGTCTGCTGAGCTGTCGTCAAATGCCAGGTCAAGATCGCCCCTCAGCCTGGCGAGCATGTTGGAGTGCCGCAGCTTCTCGCTTTGCTGATCGCCGAAGCACTTCTCCGGTAAGCCCAACGCTTCCTCCCACTCTTCCAAGCGAGAGCAGGTGCGGTGCGGCATCCATTGCCGTATGGTCCGCTCGACAAAATCGTCGTGTTCGCGCAGCAGGTCCGCCGTCGATTTGAGCCAACGCATGACGTTGGATCGTGGGTGTCTCGGGAAAGCCCAGCCGGGCGGAAGCAGGAGCGACAGCGTTTGCCAGAACTTTTCCATCAGGCCATTTCCTCAAACTCGACGCCACGTAACACCAGGACCTCATAAGCCGTTGAGAAGATGAAGCCACCTGATATAGGCTCAGGCTCGATCAGCTTGTGCGTGTATTCACCAGGCGCAATCGACACGGCCTCGATGAGCTGCGATATTGGAATACGGCCGCCAGGCTTGGCCTCGCGGAAGAACAGGTCTTTTAGCTCCAGCTCAATGGCACTGCGCACTACGGGAGTGTCAGGGTCGATGGCAAGAACCATATCGATGAACTTCGCCGATGGGATAAACACAAACAGTTCATCCGGCGGGCCCCGGTCATCGTGTCGAATGTAGTCATAGACGGCCTGCCTCTGCGCTTCGGTCGGAAGCCCGTGCACGTTGCCATCTGCCATGATGATGACGCCTGCAGTCGTTGGCCCGCTCGGATTGCGGACGCCCCACGCTCGGGTAATACCAGGTACTTGAAGCGCCCAACGCGCATAATCTGAAGGAGCGCTGCCCCGTGGCGGGTTGGCCATGCGTTGCTTTAAGCGATAGACACCCTCGGCGTCTGATTCGCGCTCGAAGCCACCAACCAGACCGGCAGCTTCGACCACGAACTCGGCGTCGAAGCCTGTGTCGCTCGCTTGCAGTGCCAGCTTCTCGCCTGCCGCGAGGTTCCCTGCGCGGCCTGCGGTCGTACAGGTGACCTTAACCGTGACTGCCCCACCGGCCGATCCGGTATCAGCCTGAACCAAATACGCGAGCCCGCTGGCATGCTGTAACACGCTACCCGCAGGCAGCACCGCTGCACCCGTGCTATTGCCAGACACTGAACCGCCAGGAAACGTCGCTTCCTTGCGAGGGATGCCATACGCGGCCATCCACTCGTCCAGGTACTCGTCTACCGATTTGGTAGGAATCGCTTGCTTAGCGACGAAGTCGCGAATGTAACGGTAGGCACCATGAATGCCGGCACCTTGAATAAAGGCTTGTGCTTTCAGGTTTGAGCGTGCAACAGCGAGGTCGCTTACCGACAGATCGGCCCCAGTAGTCTGTGCTTCGACAAGAGCCTGCTGCAGTAAGGTGACGACGCGATTAGTCAGCTCGTCAATCGTAGGGATAACGGGCAGGCTCATTGCGATCTCCGAAGGGTCGTTGCCCAAACTACGTCATAGTCAGGTCGTTGGTTTGCTGCAGATCGCCATATCTGTGGCCGTATGGTCAAAAGGTTGTTTCCCTCGCCAGTCCATCCAGTTAGTACGGTGACTTTCTCGGCCAGCTTGTCGCGAACCATCCACTGCAAGGATTCCCAGGCGGCGAAACGTGCGCCTTCTTCGACATCGACATTCGTCTTGCTGATGTAGAACTGCCAGAGTGCTGAGCCCCATTTTTCGCCTGGGCTGACGAATTCTTCACCACACCAGCCACGCCTGTCGGTCTGGTTGCCTGGCAGCTTTACGTCGCGGTCGGCGCGGCAATCGCTGAACAAGGAAATAATCACGGCCGTCTGGAACGTGTCGTCGATCTGCAATACGTATTCTTTGAGGACGACAGCAAACGGCGCAGCAACTGCGCACGGGTTGCTGAAGTCGAGATAGTTGAACGAGGATTCGGCGGCCGCCACCGCTGGCTGCCAATCGAATGGCACGGACAGCGGATTGTTTGGGAGGGAGGCGGTGCGGATATCGATCATGGTGTGGCCATGATCGCGTTAATGCAGGTTTAGGTAATTGTGAAACGTTTCATAAACAGCCTTTATTGCTAAGGCTCTTTGCTCGGCCCATTTGTCCGGCCGGGGCCGTTCTGAACGTTCCCGTGATCATGCTCGCCAATGTTTACGCCGTCGATGACACCGCTACCGGAAACCTTGAGTGTCTTGCTTTCCATTGCGCCGCTGGCAGTTACCTTCGGCGTTTCAAATCCGGCTGACTCGGAAGCATTGACCTTATAGCGCTTGGTATTGACCTGGTACTCGTCGCAGTCCACCACAATGAGTTTTCCGGTCTTCAGGGTGACGGCGTGGCCTTCCTTGTGCCACACCGACACCTCGTCCAGTTCCAGCTTAGGACGGGTGCCGGTTTGGTCCATACGTAAGACAATGAGGTGACCGCCAATCTCGATGGTGATGCCTTCCCCGGTAGAGGGGTTGCAAGCAAAGCCGTAGTCCTGGAAGCGTTCAATATTGTCGCGGTCCAGCGTATCGTTGACCGCCACGTGCACCTTTTGAATTGCGCCACTGCCGTCTTGCGCACGCAGCCTGGCGCGTCTGATCATGGATTGTTTGCTCATTTGAAATTCAGCACCTCAAGTGGTCCGGTTTCCCCGTCTTTTCTCTTTTTCTTGCGCGGTTTGATAGGTACTGTGTCGTACGCGTCTTTCGGGCGCACAATCAATTCGACCACGTCGCCGTCTTTCAAATCACACGTCTCATTGATTTCAGCAATTACCCACTCGTCGCCATTCAGCTCGGCCATGTCGTCGTAGATAGGCACCAGCGTGTTTTCTTCCCACGGCTTGCCCTTGTACGTCCAGCCTTCCAGACGATAGCGCAGGCCGTATGCTTGGCCACGGCGAACCCGCATGGTGTGTTCAACCATACTGCGCATCTCGCTCGTTTCTGTGTTGCCCTCGGCGTTGACGATGAGCGGCAGGTAACGGTCGATCTCGGGGTCCTTGAATACAGCCTTTTGTTGCATTGATTCGCTGAATTCTTTGTCCGATTTCTTCTGGCCATAGCCGATATAGGTGCTGAACCTGTCCTCATCCGTACCAATGCTTTCCATCGATATCACGTTGTGGCCACGCACGATCGCACCGTGGCTCTTTGTTTTTCCCGCCTTGGTGAGCAACACTTGCCCGCGTCGGTTCGTCGTGACCAGGACACCGCGCATCCGGGAGGCACGCGACAGCGTGGCCAAGACCGTCTCGCCATGCTGGATGCTGAAGTCGGCAAACCGCTCACCGATATCGGTGTCGACCACTACGTCGAGTTTGAAAGGTCTGACCAGGTCACGCGCAATCTGATCCAGTTTGACGTTGCGCCATTGCCCGCCTTTGTGAATGGCAGAGGCCTTTACCAGGTCGCCGGTCAGGCTCCGGCCGACGACCTTGATACCGCAGTCGTCCAATCTGTAGAACGGTTCGGCCGCCAACACATAACCCGTGATGATCAAGGTTTCGTTGATGGAGACTTTGACCAGGTCTTGACGGTATATTTTTGGACGGTGTCCTGGAACGAAGGTCACCGGTATGGTGAAACGTGAAGACAGGTTCTCGATGGACCGGGCCATATCCGCTTCGAGCCAGCCCTCGAAGTCATAGCCGTTCACTGTGACGATTACCTTTGCGTCATCCTTGGTGTATCTCAACATGTTCAGTCTCGTTTAATGATTCGTAGCGGACGCCCTGGCGGCACCAACAGTGGGTGTCTGATGTGTGGATTCATGGCCATAATTTCGTCAGCCCATCGCACAGTCCCGAACAATCGATAGCTGATGTAGATGGCGGGCTGGTACGTTTCCGGTGTGTAGGTTGTTATCCTGGCGAGGTCTGCGGATCTCGCTTGCAGGTCAGCCAGGACGGCCGCCTGCAGCGCTGCCAGGGCGTCGTGGTCCGCAGCTCCAAGTCGCAGCAAGCGGTTGAATTGCTGATTGAAGTCTTGACGCAGGGCCAGTGCCTGGTCGAAGTTGTCGAGTTCGATTTGTGCCACGGCCTCGGCTGCAGTGATGGTGGCCATGACCTCAAACAGATCGGTAAGGCATTGAAAAGCTGCACGCTCCCGTTTCCGCGATTCCGTTTGATATGGGCTCTCTTGCGGTGTCAAGGCGTCCTGCATCGACGCGCTGGCACCGATAGTTGTTTGCACACCTGCAGTCTGGTAGGCGGTAGCAACTGCAGGTGACGGCGGTGTCGACCACAAGCTCCGCAATGTCCCGAACTGACTGAGGGCGGCTGCCGCGCCCGAGAAAGACGGGACTCGCATGATGCTACTGGCCATGTTGCCGATGATGCTACCAAGCGCAAACAGCTCGTTCGTCGGATATGTGATGAATTGGTTCACCATATTGTCGAGCTGGCTCATCTCGCCCTGAACGCGGGAGACGGTGGACCACACCGTGTCAAACGCCGTGCGCATACCTTCACGGATGTTTGTCAACGACCAGCCCGGCTGGCCAGAGACACTGAACTGGTCAGCAAAGCGGTCGATAGCTGATTGTTTGGCCTTGTCGCTGGTATCGGCCAGTTGGTCCGCGCGATTTGCGGTACCGGACGGATAGCGGCGCTCTTCGGCACGCACAAACGTCAGCTCGAGGCGTGCGATACCGCCTTCCTTGGTCGGCGCTTCCTTGACCGTATACTTGCCGTGGCAATAGCATCTGATGCTGCCTTGAGTCGGGTGTACCAGGATGCCTTCGCCTTCGAGAACTGCGCGCAATGCTTCCAGTTTGGTCAAGTAGTCGTCGCCAACGACATAGGCGGAAAACTTGATTTCCTCGACCCCGTCACCCATCGAAAAGACGGTCGGCAGGTCCTGAAACGGATACTCCCTCAGCACGGTATTCTGTCCAGCCGTCATGTCCACGGTATCCACATCGAAAGGCACATCGCGCCAAAGAGCCTGGCGCAATTGCTTCATCCATTCAATCTCTTCATTCATGTTTAACGCCCTGCAGGGTTGGTAGAGCCTGGATCGACACGCACACCGTCAAACTGCTGCATGACGGATACGCGGCTTGTGGTGCGGTCATCGCGGACATTGACATCGACAGCCAGGCGAGCATTTTTGAGATCGAGCTCAATCTTTTGCGCAGGCATGCTGCCCATAGCGGCACCGGGTTGCAGCGCCGAGTTGTTGGCCAGGCGGTCGCCCAGTGATGTAGCTCCCCACCACCCGAGACCACCGCCGACCAAGCCGCCGATTGCCGCACCGGCTGCGGTGCCAAGTACGGGGACTACGGAACCAAGCGCGCCGCCTGCCAGTGCGCCTGCTTTTGCGCCGCCCCAGGCACCAGCAACACCGGCCGCTGTGCGTCCCACTGCATTCACTTTGTCTGCAGTCGTCTTACCGTCATCCATCAACGTCATGCCGGTATCGACTGCGACAAGTCCTGCACCAAGCCAGCCAGCCTTACGTGCCAAGCCAGCAGCGCGTGTAGCCATTGCGCTCGGCGGTGCAACAGGTTGCGGACCGGCGACGCCTAATCCGCTAAATGGGTTGTACGGTTTAGCTGCGCCCTTGACCGCTGCAGCGGCTGCGGCCTTAGAGCCGCTACCGGTGAATAGGCCAGACAAACCTGCGCCAATGCTTGACGCCTTCCAGATCGCGCCTACGGTGGCTGCGCCTGCGACCGCAGTGGTCAGCAAAGGAAACTCGCGTGCCGCATTGGTAACGCTGTCCAGGAACGAATTCAGCGGTCCGTCGATTTGCTTGAGTGTTTCGCTCCGAGCGATATCGCCTTCGTTCGCAGCCTGCTGTGCCTTGAAGCCGGGCCGACTCGATATCATCGCGAAGTTGTCTGCCGTTGCTCCGCCGTGCTCACCTTTCACCGAGGCCTCAACTCGTTTGACATAGTCCTTGTTCTGCATCATGGCGACGAGAAACATGAGGGCCTGCCGATCCTGCAATACCTGCCCGATGGCACTACCTTGCAGCATGTCTGTCATCGAGCCCAGGATCGCTTTTTGCTCATCGCCTGTCGCGGCCGCTGCCTTGTTACGCAGTGCAATGAACTCTTTGTCTTTTTCTGCCACCTGCTCAACAAAGCTCACGAAAGCATCCAGTGGCGAGATGCCTTGCTTTTGCGCCTTTACCAGCGAACCGGTGAGGTCAATCCCCAGTTTCTCAAAGTCGCGTTTGGTGTCGGCACTGTTGATCTTGCCGAGCAGGTTGACCATGTTGTTTCCTGCTTCGTCCTTAGTGCCGGCAGTAATGACCGATGCCTGCGCAGAAGCGATCAGCTTCTCAAAACCACCCATGCCGCGCATACCCAACATGCCTTTGGACATAGCCATCATCTGCGGCAACCACTTCGCCATGTCACGCAGCTCGAAGCCGCCTTCCTGCCCAGCGATGATTGCTTTCGACAGTGCTTCTGGAATCTGGTCGGCGGTAAGTCCTAGGTTCTGCATTGCTCGGATCGCGATCTGAGTCAGATCAGTCACATTTGCGTCTGCAGCGGTCGCTGCCTTCTGCAGGTCGGGCAGCAGCTTCATAGCGTCGCCAACCGACACAACGCCTGATGCGATCATTTCGTTTAAGGCTTCCGCTGCAGTATCACGAGAACCGCCACCAGACCGCACCGCCTGGTTGATCACGGCTTCGAGCTCGCCCATGCCTGCAGTCCTGCCAGCCAGGTCG
>CAZIWB010000120.1:0-7573 GCA_964542655.1 uncultured Cellvibrionaceae bacterium | reverse complement strand
CCGAGGGGTTCATTGTTGCGGTAGTCAATCAGTATGCCGCCAAATTCAAAGACAAGCGAGACGAGAGAAATGCACGTTTGCTCGCTACGTCATACACCGCATTTGACAAAGCAGGCCGCGCGCTAGGTGTGGACGCTGCGGAACTGGCGGAACAAATCGACCTCCCCGCGCTGATTCTCGCCTCTCAGAACCTCCGCGCAATGGTCGGAAACGTGCTCACAGACTCACAGCTTGACATCCCACAGCTAGGCGGGGCGCGTGCCAAGTGTGCGCGGACTATTCGGGACGCTTTGGAGCCGTTGGACAGGGTGCTTGAGTACGTGAAGCCCTGCTAATCCTGCGCCTGCTCAGTATCAGATGGGCTACTAGCCTGCACACCCCGCGTTTTCGTTCTCGCCTTTGCGTGTGCGAGCGTTCAACATTGGCGCAGTTCGATCAATTCCACACATGAGCACAACGCCCACGCTTCACTTTCTCCACCTCCCACGCTTCCCAACGCTGGCGCACCTGTGGAGCAACTTAGCCGAAACGCGCCGCATTCGTCGCCGCATGACGCAATCTGACGGTGCGCAATTCGCGGCGTTCTTCGGGATTTACACCCCCGAGCAATTGGCTCGCACCGTTCGCGGTCTTTGTCTGCGGGAGCGTCTGCTAGAATCCAGAACGGCGAGAGAGCAGGCTAAAGAAAACGCGCGGGTCCATCACGCTTTGCGATGGATGTGCGGCGAACGTTCGTAAACCCTCTTTACCCACTCAATACCATGAAAACCACGACTCACAACACCATGACAGACGATTTCGGCCACGAGGTCACAGAAGCCCGCGTTTTACCCCTCGGAGGCGGCGCGAATATCATCACCGGGCCAAAGGGCTACCGGCTCGAAATGGCGAACCGTCGCCACATGAACAGCCGCAACGGTCCAGATGGTCAATGGGATTTACCCTCGTGGGAAAGCCTGCGCGTTTATTTCCCCGAGCCTGTCGCGCCCAACGTCCCGCACCCAAGCGAGACACAGCCCGCCGCACGCTTTGGAACCCTCGACCGCTGAACAACCCATGACACACCGCGCCGAACCACTACCAACACCGCCCCGCTGTGCAATGCACAGCCTCGGCTATTACTGGAAGCCAACGCATTTCCAAGGGATCGCACGCGAACCGGGCGAACAGTTCCGCTTGATCGGGCCGAACTTGTCGAAGGCGTTTCGCTCTTACGATGAGCTTTCCGCCTGCTGTGTGCGCAATGGGATTGACGCCGCGCAAGCCTGAGCGCGTGTCATAAATCGCACCTTTCCCCACACTTCACGCTTGCAAGTGTGAGCAAAACCCTTTTCTCTTTCCTTTCCATGAACTCGTCAACCACTCAGACAGAACGCACCGTAAAGCTCGAAGCCGCGCACCCGCGCCAGATCAAACCCGCCAACCCAGCGCGCCCGCTATTCCGCACCTTTCGCGGCGGGTGGGGTGACATTCGCGCGCAGTACGTGGGAACCTGCCCCGTTTCGGGTGTGCGTCTCTACTTCGCTACGAACCCCGACGACAGCAACGACCCGCGCGGCCCTCTCGGCCATCATGCCGTGACGGAGTTTGTCGCGAGAGAATATAACATGAAAGGGCCGACCCTGCTTTGCTCGTGGATCGCGTGCAATAACGACCGGGCACAGTATGAACGGGCGCTAAAGCTGGCGCGTTCGGAGTGGGTGGCGATCTAAGCCCGCGCCCACCTCACTCCCTCAACCCTTCACACTCTCCCCGACACAATGAGCACGCCACACAAAACCCTAGAGTCAGCACTAAACGAGGTTGACACGCTCGAAGCGTTAGACCTTTGGGGACAGCACCCCGACCCGGACAACAGCCGCGAGGAATGGCAGCGCGAGGTCAGCGCAGGCGACACGCAACGCGGATATTGGGATTGGGTGCGCGCCAATATCGAAGCAGAAGACGAGTTCGGTGACGAAGGGGGCGCGACACAATGAACACACCCGCGCAACCTTCACCGGGCGCACTCCGCGCCGCTCGCATTATCATGACAGCAGACGACCCCGCGAGGTTCGCCGCAGACTTTGCAGCGGAACAGAACAAACCGACCTTGCGGAGATTATCGACCGGGAGACACACGCGGGAGAACTGGCGGAAGCGTTGCGGCTGATTGAGCGTAGCGCGTATAACGCCGCCACGCCATGAGAACGCCTACCGCCACACGTCGCCGCAAAGCGTCAACCCTCGCGGAGATTCGCCGCCAACGTGCGCAACTGGTTTCCGCCTGTTGGCGCGCGGTCCAAGTCGCGCAAGACGCTGCCGAACTGATCGAAAACGGAGACAGAGACGGCGCACGGGTTGCCCTCTCGAATCTCGTCGAATCAGTCCGCGCCGACCTTACCGGAGCACGGGCGCGACCATAACACCACCTAATCTCGGCACCCTCGCGCTATAACGTCCGCTAATAACACGCGAGGCTCCACCGTTTGCGCTCGCTAATGTGAGCAAATGCCCGCAGGGTGCCAGCGTTCTAACCAAATCATATCGAATCCCAGACCACATTTCACACCATGAGCACAACCGCCCTTTCTAGCTTCCGCCGCAACATCCTCGGCACTCTCGACTTTACCGCCAAGTTCGGCAAGATGCGCAAAGCGTCCGAGTTCTGCGTTTACCCAATGCAGGACAGCGGCGAGACTATCCGCATTCAATCTGACAACCGCTTCGGGCAAATCGACCTTTCAACCGGCGCGGGGATCATCAGCGCGAACAGCGGAGGCGCGCACGCTGGCGGGGCATGGTTGACGCTTTGCCAGATTCGCGGGACTGCTGAACGATTCCAGCTCTCCGAGAGCGACCGCGCCGCACTTCGCGAGCAGGTCAAAGGAACGGGCGGGGTTCTCGTTGGGGATTCATTCGTGAAGTGCGAGAACATCGGCGCGCTTGCTCTCTGATTGACTCAACCTTTTTCACAGACCCCCCCTTTTCCCTATGTCCTCTAATTCTTACAACGTTTTTAAGCGTACATGGTGGCGCGAAGCAACTGCCGCAGATGGCCCGCGCCCTGACAATCTCGTCCCGCATATGGGGAAAAAGACTTACCTCCGGCGCGGCGTCACACTCGCAGAGGCGCGGCAAGTCTGCGCAGATTTCAACCGCACGCACAACCCCGGACGCTATTCGCTCAAAGCCGAGTTTGAGAGCGTTTGACCCCTTCCTTCACTTATGAACAACACAGAAACAAACACCACAACCACAACCGCGCCGCCCGCACTCCCGCGAGCGGTCCCGCGCCTCGTTCTCGTCCCGATATTCGAGAAACGCCCTTGCGGGCGCTTGCTCTATGAGATTGCCGACGAACGCCTGCGCGTGTTAGCAAAGCGTGCAATCGGATTCGAGAGTCTGACCCCTGCGAAGCTCGCCGCGCTGCGAGAACTAGGGGTTTCCTTCGTGGAGGTTGACGCCCCGGCGACGTAGCCCCGGAGCGCACAGTCAAGCACAATCGAACAGAGCGCCCGCGATTTATGACACACGAAAGCGCGCTTTGCGCTTGCGTGTGTGAGGAAAGCCCGCCAACTTTCACCCCATGGCAACCACTTCCCGCAAACCCTCTCCCGGCGCAATGTCCGCCGCCCTCTATGCGTTCAAGGTTCAACCAGCTTTGACGCCCGAACGCCTCGCACAGATTATCGACGAGCACACCGCCGCGCCGGAACTGCTCGCAGAGTGTCGGGCGCTTCTGTCTATCGTTGAAAATCTCCCACAACCCGCCACACATGACGGTTTAACCCTTGCAGACCGTTGCGCGAACTCTCGCCGGGTGATCGCCCGCGCAGAGTAAACGCGCCCCGCAACCTCTCTCCACTCTCTCACCCATGAGCACCCTCGAACGCCTCGTACAACTTGACAAAACCATTCGCGACTGTGAGCATTCGCTTTTGGTCGCGGAGCGATTGAAAGAGCGGGGACGCTGGAAGGCTCAATATGACGCGGAGCTAGAGCAGACCCGCGCGAAACTGGCAGACGCACACCGGGAACGCAATTGGTTCGACGCCGCAATCCGCAGATATTCGGACACTCTCACCCATGAAAACCACCCCGACCAAAACGCCCCCGCAATGGAAATTTGAGGACTCACGCGCGGGAATGCGTGAATCAATGAGCACGCCAACGTCCCGGCGTTTCCGCTCCTTTTACGTCATCGCACACAATCCACGCGCGGGCACGATTTGCCGCCCGTTCTCTCACTCGTTCAATCGCGCGGAAGCTCTCGCAGACGCGCAGAAAGCCGGGGAGGGCTCGCAGGTTGTCAGCGCGACGGAATACCGGGAGCTAACCGGGCGCAGCGCGGCGAGTGACTACGCGCGGGAAATGGCGGTTTGACACTCTCACCCGATGAACACGCCAACATCCAACACCCCCGCGCCCGTCACAAAAGCTCTTTTGATTCGCGCAATCAGAAACGCGGAGGAAGTGCTAAACTTCCCCGAAGCTACAGACAGACGGAAATTGCAACTCACTGACATTCAAGTTGGCGCAATGGCGGAAGTGATTCGGGACGATATTGCAATGGAACACGCAAACAGAGAGACAGACACCCCCGCGCCGGACCTCTCCACGCAACCAAGCCCCGGAGCACTCCGCGCGGCGCAATCCCTCCGCGAAGACATGGAAAGACGTTCCCCCGCGTTCCGTCCCTCCCAACATGAATGGGACACACAGACCGCGCGAATGATCGACCGCGAGACAGGAACGGCGGAACTGCTCGCAACCATTGACGCCCTTTTATTCCGCTTTGACCACACGGCGGAAGGCTCCCCGGAAGACGCGGAAGCGTTGGACGCTGCGCGGGCGGTTTTCGTGAAACACTCAACCCGCACGTCATGAGCGAAAACCCCGCACAATGGACACCCCCGCGCTATGCTATCGTTTCGCCGCGCTCCATATGGGTTGACCCTTTGCTCTCCCGCTATCCGCACGGCGCGGTTTCCGTGCGTTGGCGCAAAGCGTCTTGCTCTTGGGTTGTGTATCTCGCGGGGCATGTCATGGAGAGCGGTTTTGCCTCTGTTGAGGCTTGCCGGGAATGGCTGGAATTGAAACACCCCGAACTAGCAAAGCGCGCGGACTATTCGAGAGCGTGAAAGCACCCGTGTCATAAATCGCACGGAATACGATCGAAAAACCTTGCGCTTGCGAGCGTGAGCGTTCAACCTTTGCCGCCATGGAAACAAAATTCAACACACCCAAACAGGTGAAACCCCGGTTTAAGCTCTACCGCCACGTCAACGACGAGGAAAGCGGAGAATGGTATCGCTCTCTTCTCGGCTATGTTCGCGCGGACAACGAAAATGAGGCCATGGCCGAAGGGGTCAAAACCTACGGTTTGCAATGGCGGGAAATGCGGGTTTATCCCGTTGGCGTTCGCGTCAAGTTGTCCGGCTATATGACCGCAGAAACGCAAGGGCGTTTGTTGCGCGAGTCGTTCAACTCAATGGGCCGGGATGAACAAGACGCATACATGGGGCGGTAACACTCTCCGCAATTTACATGGACTCCAAACGCCCACTCCCCATGACCCCCGCTGAATGCTATTGGTTCACTCTTTCGACTGTCTCAATCCGTCGTTTATTACCCCTCCGCAATGACCCGGAAAACGGCGCGCTTGCTCGCCTGTCAATTCGCGGGTGGATTAGGACGCTTCGACAAGTCACGGGGAGAGGGGAGAGACACACAACGGCGAGAGCGCCGAAAGTGTGGAAATCGTCAACGCTACGCGAGAGGGAAGAGGCCAACGCATTTGGGCCGGGGGCAAGGGTCAGCGAGCACGGAACAGCGGCGAGAGGGTAATGGAGCGAGTCGGCGCTTGACTCTAGTGTTTTCTCTCTCTGTGTCATAAATCGTGTTTACGCTTGCTAATGTCAACATATTCACCCAACGTTCAGCCATGAAATACACAAACATTCGCGTTCTCGTTGCCCGCTCAATCGAAGCCATCGAAGACCCGCGCGGCGCGTGCGATGACGTGCGGGAGTGTGACACGGTGAAAGAGGCGAAAGAGTTTGCGCGCTATTCTCTCACCCCTGCTTACATGGACTCCAACGAAATGAGCGAGCCGCAAAACGTCGCGCGAGTCATGGCAGACGAGGACGGGCGCGAGGTTTGTCTTGCCGACTATTGGCGCAAGGGGTGGAGTCCCGCCCCGGTGGAGGTTGACGAATGAGCGCGGAACGCTTTGACCGTCTCCGCGTGTCCTTCGTCATAGACGATTGCAAGGGGCCGGGGTTAACAGAGGCGCAATGGATTCGCCTAGTCTCTCGAATGCTGCGCACGGCGCGCGGCAAGTCTAAGCGGATCGACTCGCAAGCCGTCGTAAATCGCAATTGGATAGGGTGTGATGCGGACACGGGCAAAGTGACGATTGAGCCGGTTGACGCGCCCGCGAACCGGGACACAACGCAAAGGGGCGTATGAGCGCGGCGATAGTCCGCCAACTCAACGCGCTGCCCGTTGACAGCTTCGGGGCGGGCTCTTTTCACTTTCGCGGGTTCCGCTGCGACCGTGCGAGAATGAAAGCGGGCGCGCTACAGGTGAGAACGTGCGAGCTTTACGAGCCCAAACACTGGATGAATTGCGCGAACTGGATTCGCATGAGCTACGCCGAAGAAGACAGAGAAGAGGCTTTTCGGGGAGGCTTCTACCATTGCGAGCGCAACGGCGGAAATAGGATTAAACTCGCGGGAGTTGACTACCCGGCACAGAGCGCGACGGATTAGCCCCGCTACTTCCCAGTATTAGCCCGACTACTGCATCAGACCCCGCGCGTTTTCTCTCTTGCGCTTGCGAGCGTGAAGGCGCAACCTCTCTCCACTGATGAAAAACACAACCTCACAACCTGCCGCCCCTTTGTTTCGCGTCCATCTCGGCTACACGCCGAAAGGCCGCAACCGTTGGGCGCGTTTCGCCTCTCTCGAATCCGCAAACGCCTTTTGCGAGCGCGTGAGACAAAAGCGGGGCGTCATTCTGTCCATCGTCTCGCGCTGACTCCCGCCCTCTTTTACCTTCCCTTCACTCTCTTCCCTCTCGCTACTCTCCCCCGTTTCACTCCACACTCAAGCACAGTAAAACCCGCAACCTCACTCCCCACCATGTCACGCACCGACCGCAAAAACCTGCTCCGTTCCCGTTTCGCCGTTATGCATGGCGCGATTCTCGCCGCTCGCTTTCTCACCCCTTCAGCGCACGCTGAAAGCGTCACCCTCGCGCCTGTTCCTCCCGCCCACAACCCCGCGCAACTCTCGCCGAACGAACGTGCGGCGCTTGCCTCTGACGTTCTCGCCTATCGGATTGCGCGTGACCTACAGAACGCACGGGAGAACGTTGCGAGGGGATATGCGCTCGCAATCGTTGCCTGAGTCGATCCACGCACGAACGCTCCCCACACTTTCACCCCTCCACGTTCACCCCTTGCCCCTTCCTCCTATGTTCTCCGCTCTCTCTTCCCTCTTTCGTTTCGCGCGTCGTTCGCTTGGACTGCGCAAACGCTCGCGATACTTCTGCCGGGTTCCCTTGTGTCATTGCAACGCGCAACGGT
>CAZIWB010000119.1:0-7605 GCA_964542655.1 uncultured Cellvibrionaceae bacterium | reverse complement strand
TGGTCGTCACATGACGAGTGGCCTTTGCAGCTGATCTTCTACGATCGGCGGAAGAGAATGAGATTTAAGAAGCCCAACTTTCATCCGGTGCCAGCAGCAATTGGTCTGTCGATTGCCGCACTTGTCGCCTGGGCTCTGAGTCACTGGACCGTTCTTCCATTTTGGGGCGCTTTTGCGCTGGTTGTAGGCGCAATGTTCATCAACGGCGTCATCGCCGAGAAAGAAGACAACGCTCCCGGTGGCTTCAACAATCCGCTTCCGCCGGAGAATTCGAAGAAGGCCGATCCAGCTGCCAGTGCCAACTCCGGTGCTGCGCACCGGAGTGGCACATCGTAATCGATCGGCGGAAGAAAGATGATCCCAGTCCACACAGAGCACTTTTATGGCGAAGGCCGCGGCCCGGAGTTGGTAGCGTTGCGTTGGGCCTTCTCGGGGCGCGTGCTCGAAGCCGCCGAGTTCATGCTGCCAGACGCGGCTTCGTCAGAAGATTTGCGCCACGTTCGGTTCATTCGGCCGCAAGTTGTGATGCGCACGCCGGAAGAAGTGATTGATTATCGTTCGGTTGGTCCTGAGTTCGCGAAGCATCCTCCCGCGGCCATGTTCGATCTTGGACAGTCGAAGTGGTTGAAGAGTTTTTCTCCGCGACATCTGGGCCGCTGCACCCATTTCCAGCTCTATTTCTATGATGAGCTGATCGATGTCATCGCCGAGGGCGCGGCCTTCGGAGTTGGCCCGTACAAAAAGAAAGAGGCCGATCCAGTCGGCACAGACAACTCCGGGGCTGCGCCCCGTCGTGTCTGACCTCAATCGTTCGGATGGTTCAGCTTCGAATTCGAGATTCCTGGAGAAGCGCCGATCCAGCCACTACAGACAACGACCGGGAGCTCCGCTCCCGATCGTGTCTGAGCTGAAACGTTCGGCAGAAGATGAAGTTTTTCTCACGCATTTTTGGCGCGGCACCGATGTCGGACGACGAGGCGTTTGCGGCATTGCAGTCGGCTGTTCTGCAGGATTCCGCGCAGCAGATCGAAAAGCTTCTCCGTCAGCACCCGTCGCTGCTCGAAAGACCGGACGAGAAAGGAATGCGTCCACTTCACTGGGCGGCCAAGGCTCAGGCATTGTCGAGTGTCGGTTGCCTTGTGGACCTCGGTGCGGACGTGACGCAGAAAGAAGCCATGGGATATACGCCAGAAGGTCTCGCCCATTGGTATGGCGAGTATCGCATGGGTGCCTACACCGACGTCTGTCAGATGATCATTGATCGACTCAGAAAAGGTCCGCTGACCCAGAAGCCGAACCAATCGTCACAGCCAACGTCGCTAACGCGACGTGGCTGAGCTCAAACGTTCGCCGAAAGAATAATGAAAGCCCGCCCCATTGCCCTTTGCATCGGCCTTTCGCTTGTCACCGCCTGCTTTGCTGCGTCTGTCTGGGAGAAATTAAGCTATAAGCCCAAAGAAGGGTTTGTTCCTGATGAGCGCGCCGCGATTGCGATCGCTGTTGCGGTGTGGACGCCGATTTACGGAGAGAAGCAAATCGCAGGTGAGAAGCCATATAAGGCCACGCTGAAAGATGGTATCTGGACCGTCGAAGGTTCGGTGCCAAAGGGTTGGCATGGCGGCGCCGCCATTGCCGAGATTTCAAAAGCAGACGGTCGCATCATTGCCGTCATACACGAGAAATGAAGAAGGCGAACCAGTCATCACAGCCAACGCCGCTAAAGCGGCGTGGCTGATCTCAAACGATCGGCGGAAGAAAGATGGAGCCCCTCCGCACATTTATCACGAGCCGGGAGCTTGAACAGCGCCTGCCAGCAATGACTGCGCACCTGAAGCCTGCCCAAGAAAGTGCGGAGCTTCGATTCTCAAAAGCAGTTGTCGCCTCGTTATGGTTTCGCTGGGAAGGCAAGAAGAGCATGGCGCATATTGGCCTCTGGGAGTCGGGCGATTGCGATGTGGAGATCGTAGAGACGCCAAATGGGGAGTTCCGACCGTTTCGCCATAAACGTTGCCAGACGAAGGAAGAATTCTATCACATGCTCCGGGAGATGATCGCCACCGTGTCGCAGCTCGAAGAAATCGCCGATCCAGCCGGCACAGACAACTCCGGGGCTTCGCCCCTCCGTGTCTGACCTCAATCGTTCGCCGGAAGATGACCATCGACGAATTCCTCACGCACGTGAACGACAAGAAGCCGCTGTCGGGCGATGCAGAGATCGTTCGGTTCGAGAAAGCTATCGGGTCTGATTTACCTTCTGACTACCGCGCATTTCTCCAGCGCTGCAATGGCGGCTATGCCGGAGGGTCGGTCTGGTATTACGAGAAGGACGTAGGTGTGCATCATGTCAGCGGATTCCGAGAAGAATCCCATTTTTCATTGGAGCGACACTGGAACGTGCTACGGCGATTTCTACCAGAAGGCGTGATTCCCTTCTCGGACGACCCATTCGGAAACGCTATTTGCATCGGCATCCGCGGAGAAAAGAAGGGGAAGATTTATTTTTGGGATCACGAGGCTGCATTTGAGCCACCTACGTTGGTGGCAGACACTTTCACTGAGTTCGTCAGCAAGCTCGAAACGGAAGAGGGCGAACCAGACGGCACAGACAACTCCGGGGCTGCGCCCCGTCGTGTCTGACCTTGGACGATCGGCGAAAGAAAGATGAAGAAGGCCAGCAATCTAGCATCCATCCTTCTTTGCGCGTTTTTCGCCCTATGGGGTATCGATGGCATGGTCACCGCCCGCATGGGACTGAAAGGCTACGTGGCGGTTGATGCTGAAGCACGACTGGCAGGCGCTCTGATGTTTATTGGCGCCGTCGCTGGCCTAATTGCGCTCCGAAAGAAGAAAATCCAGCAGGCAAAAACTCCCCGCACCCCAGTATGAAACGTAGAGCCGATCCAGCCGCCAGAGACAACGCGCGGGAAGTGACCGTAATTCGCATGGCCCAGCTCCGCTCCACCTTTCCCCTAATTTCAGGTTCAGAGCGCGCTCGCCCGCACGTGTCTCATCGTTAACGTTCGGCAGAAGATGAAAGACTCCGACTATCAGGTCTTCATAGGTGCCGCGGCAGCTTTCATCCGAAGCCAGAATGCCGCAGCTTGGGAAAAGTGGTCTCTGGGCGATTTACCGCGCTTCGACTGGGACCAAGATCGCGGACTCATTTCATTTAGCGGTTCTGCTCGCACCGTGGTGGCCGACATTCAGTTTCTCGGATCGTGGTCAGAGAAGGCTCGCACGTGGATGTGGGCTTGGGCGAATGACTCCGTCGACAAGGCGATGAAGAAGGAGGTCGAGGAGGTTCGAAGATTTGGTGCGACAAAAGAAATGTCAGAGCTTACCGAGGCTGTGATCGATGGCCCGATCGAGATGGCTTGGGAAATGGCGACCTTGGGTTGTTACATTTTACGCTCCGATATGGTATATCGGGCGCCAGATTCTAAGAAGCCGGGTTTCACGTTCCTCTCGCTTCGGAATTTTCGACACTCGTGAAGAAAGAGCCGAACCAGTCGCCAGAGCCAACGCTCACCATCCGTCCTTTTTTGTTCATGCTAGCCCCGCTCCAATCTCCGTCCTCGCTCTGGGTGAGCGTGGCTCATCTGTAACGTTGGGCAAAATAAGATTCCATGACGCCTGTTAATTCCTCACTGAAGTTCGAACGCACGCACGGGGTCTGGGTTGCCGTAATCCCAACGCGCTACGGCACCGTTGAGATTGTTGCCGATGGCACCGACAGTGCGCCGGATGAGAAGCAAATGCTGGCACTCGATCCGTTCTTTGCACGCGCCTCGGAGATCACTGAAGCCACCAAGAAGAAGCTTCGATTTTCTTTTCTTTACCGACTCATTCGCGTCGCGCCGAATCAACATGGCCGCGTTGGCCTTCAATTCCGGAATCGCCTCACCGGCTCTCAGCCCCTTCTCTTTATCGATGAATAAGAAAGCGCCCAACCAGCCGCCACAGACAACTCCGGGGAGCTGCGCTCCCCTCCGTGTCTGAGCTCAATCGTTAGCCAATGAAAGCCATTACCCTGCTTGTCGCGTTTTGCACTCTTGCCACATGCGGGATTGGTCGGGCGGTTAGTTCTGTTGCCGCGGCCATCAAACTTGCCGACGATGGTTTCCGCGGCAAGGTCGAGATTACGGGCATTTACGATTTTCACTCCGAAGAAGACACTTTGCATGATAGTGGTGAGGACGCCCGATTTCTGCAGCTTGTCCTGCTTCCGTTACTGAAAGATGTTCCTGAAGGTGAGCGCTACGCCGCCCGCGAACGCTTAGGAAAGAAGTATCACGGCCGGCGAATCGTCGTCTGCGGAGAGATGAAGAAGGGACGCGTCGAGGGCTTCTCTCACGACATCGTTTACGTTGCCGTTTCGGAGCTCAAAAAAGAGGCTAACCAGGCGGTACAGACAACTCCGGGGCTTCGCCCCTCCGTGTCTGACCTTTAGCGTTGGCCGGAAGATCATGACGAAGCGCGAAAAAATCTTAGGCATCTCGGGAGTGATCCTTGTCGCCGCCGCATTCGGCGGGCGGGCCGCTATCCTCCGCGCCACTCGCGTTGAGGGGCCTGAGCCTCTGTCTTGGTTCGTAGGCCATTATGCCGAGCCTACAAGCAAGGGGCCGAGAGTCATTATCGGCCACGATGGAGAGTATTGGCGCGTGAAGAACGCAATTCGTGTAGATGTCCGGCAAGGTATACCTCACACCCGCGACCAGGATGGCATTCCAATAAGAGACCTCGTCGGTTATATTGATGCTGAAGCCGTCAAGACCGGGGCCGAATATGTCGTGATTTCTGCATCTAGAGAAGAGAAGATCGGAGGTGTGGTGGCGGTCATCGACGAGTGCCGGAAGACTCGCGTGAGGGCCGTTATTCTGAATGAGTATCTAGACGCTTTTGCAGCCAAATGAAGAAGAGGCCAACCAGCCATCACAGCCAACTCCGGGCAGCTAACGCTGCCCTCCGTGGCTGAGCTCAAACGATCGGCGGAAGAAAGATGAAGAGCCTCTCCAAATACATCATGGCCGGCGCCTGCTTCATTTTGGCCGCCGGTGTGACAGTGATGGTTGTTCAGATGCTGTATTGGAGCATTAGCGGAGGATCCGTCATCAGATCTATCGTAGCGTTTGTGTGGGCGCTGATGGCGTTCGTGGCTGTTGCTTACATTTCCAAGCGCGGCTGGCGGGCGTTGAGAGGCCAAGAAGTTCTCATGCCCTTGGAGTTGGACCCTGCGAAGAAAGAGCCGATCCAGCTGCCAGAGACAACGCGCGGGAAGTGACCGTAATCCGCATGGCCCAGCTCCGCTCCACCTCTCCCCTAATTTCAGGTTCAGAGCGCGCTCGCCCGCGCGTGTCTCATCGTTAACGTTAGGCGAAGACATGCCTGTTGATCCCGCACATACCGAGCTCGTTGCCTTCCTGAAGAAGATTCCAGCCATCGATCATCGCATGGGAAGCGGAGTCTTTGAGGGTGGGTGTTGGTGGGTGAAGTTCAGAATTGATATCGCACATCCCCTGGCTTGGCGCGTTGTTCAGGAGCTCGGGCATGTCCTAAATTACGTTTCGCTTGAGGAGCTTCTTCCAACCGTTTTCAAGCCGGTATCGCCGCCGGTTTATCTGAACGGCGGTCCTGAAGATTTCCTGTCGTGGGTGATAGAGTCTACCGATGCGTCGTTTACGCCGGCGTTGTGCGTGCAGTGGCTCGAAGGAAGGTTGCCACGTCCTGTGGATGATCTAGGGCGTGTTAACACTATTGCCAAATCAGACCGGATCTGTAGGCAGGACGGATGGAATTAACCGAAGCGGATCTGAAACGAATCGAGGACAGTTTGCCCGTGGAGCGGGGCAATGTGAGCATAGAGGTGCTGAACTTTTTGAATGCCGTGCTCTATGTAATGGAGAACGGCTGCAAGTGGCGGCGGCTGCCGGAACGCTTCGGTAATTGGCACACGATCTACACGCGCATGAATCGGTGGAGCAAGAACGGCGTATGGGATCGGCTGTTTGCGCGCTTGCAGCAAGAGGGGGTTCTCGCGGTTGAGCTAAAGGTGGTGTCATTGGATAGCACCAGTGTGAAGGTGCATCCCGATGGAACCGGGGCGGAGAAAAAAACGGGCCGCAAGCCATCGGGAAATCCCGCGGTGGCTGGAACACCAAGATTCATCTGGTTGCCGCGAATGATGTCCACGCCGTCGGCTTCCGCCTCTCGCCCGGTCAGCACGGGGATGGCCCCGAAGGCCGTGAACTGATTGGCGATCTCGGGTGCCCCACCGACGGCTGCGCTTTGGCGATGGATATGGCCTACGAGGGCGATGAAACTCGCGGCTTGGCCTGCCTGCTCGGCTTCAAGCCAGTCGTCCCTCCCCACCCCCAGCGGCTCAAGCCTTGGAAACTCGACAAGGCCATCTATCGCCAGCGTAATCACGTCGAGCGCCTCTTCCGCCGCCTCAAAGGCTTCCGCCGCATCTTCACCCGGTACGACAAACTTGATGCGATCTTCCGCTCTTTCGTCACCTTCGCTCTCATCTGGCTTGCTCTGTTGTAGTGTTAACAGGCCCTAGCTCAGTGGAAGCTCGAAGATGAAGAAAGCGCCTAACCAATCGCCACAGACAACTCCGGGGAGCTGCGCTCCCCTCCGTGTCTGAGCTCAAACGTTAGCCAGAAGCATGAACACGTGGCCCTTTGATCAATCCCCCGTGACCGCGGCGATCACCACGCGGCAGGTGATCGAAGAGAAGAAAGACATATGTGTGGTCCTTCACTATTCAGACGACCATTCGTGGGCCTTTCTCTGTGGCACGACCGATGAAGAGAAGGATGGCCGGGTGATCGCCATGAAGGAGGCCCTGAAGATCGATGATTCCATCGTCGCTGTTGCAGACCTGCCTCCTGGCTGGAAGGCTTGGCGTGAGAACCGGACCGCCCAGTGGTATCGCGCACAAAATGAAGAAAGAGGCTAACCAGTCATCACAGCCAACGTCGCTAACGCGACGTGGCTGAGCTCAAACGTTGGGCAAAGAATGAACCGCTTTCTTTTCATCTTCGGCTATGAGTCTCCGGTCGAGCGTCTCTCGAATAAGCGGCACGGGACCGATTTTGAGTCATCTGAAGCGGTTTGGATAGCCGCGACGTCCGAGAGCGAGGCGATGTCAAAAGGTCGAGCGTACGCGAAGGGTTTCGTTGCTGGGGCCTATCGTGAAGCGAAATCGTCAAATAAGGTTTCGTGGGATGAAGGCTTTGCGCATTGGATTTCCAAGAAGCCGGAAGAAGAGTTTCCCGAATCAGATTTGACCTCCCTAAATGAGATTTGAACGAAACGGAAAAACGGAGCCCAACCAGGCGCTACAGCCAACGATCACAGCTGTCACGATCCGTGCTAACGCACGGCTCGCGCCAGCTGTGATCGTGGCTGATCGTTAACGTTAGGCAAAGCATGAGCGACCAAGCGAAAGTCCTCGATACGGGAATCGTTCATATGCCCGGTCGCCAATATCCGGGTGTGGTGATTCAGGGCGACTCATTGTCCATCTGGCTTTCGCGAGTTGAAGAGCCGGCCAAAAGGGGTCATGCTGCGAATATTCCGGTCGGGCCAAGTCGCGCGAAT
>CAZIWB010000118.1:0-8070 GCA_964542655.1 uncultured Cellvibrionaceae bacterium | reverse complement strand
TGGGCGACCTGGTGCGCTGGACGTCCGCCGGCGGCGGCGTCTGGCGTCACCACGTCGGCGTGATCGTCGCCGTGGTGCCCGCCGGCGCCATGCCGTATGACCACCTGCCCCCGGGCCGGTGGTCGCTCCACTGCCGCGACAACGCGCCCAGGCGCGAGGCCTCGTTCCTGATCGCCCTGAAGTCGGAACGCGGCCGCGGCGCTGGCCAGCTCTACCGGCCGCGCGTGCACCACCTGCTGCACTTCACCGAGGGCAGCGACCCGGTGCTCGAGGTGCGGCGCAGGCGCGCCCGTGGCGTGCGCTCAGGGCTGCCGGTACCGGTGGGGCAGCCGAGGGTCGAGGGTGGCGGCCAGCGGCTGGCCAACGGCGCCACGTTCCGCCCACGGGCCGAGTCGCGCGCGCTCGTGGTCTACCGGCCGCGCTGGTCGCGGCGTGATCGCATCATCGCCGCGGTCACGGCGCCGATCATGCTGGTCCTGCTGGGCCTGATCGTGATCGGGCTGCAAGGCGTGGTGCCGGCATAGTGCCGGCACCGATCAGGGGATATCGCGCCGGGCCCAGCGTTCGGCGATGCGCGACGCATCGAGCGCGGCGTTGTAGATCGCCACGTTGTTCACCCAGGTCGAGCCGGGCGAATTGCCGTCGGCCCGACGGCCGAGCCACATGCCCTCGGGGCTGGTGCCGCTTGGGTTCCAGCCCGAAAGGGTGTTGTTCGAAACGAAGGCGCCGTCGCGGTAGTAGGCCACGCTGGTGCGCGCGCTGTTGATGACCAGGTGCACCAGGTGCGGGTTCGTGTCGGTGATGCCATGCACGAAGCTGGCGCTAGGCGTAGCCCCCGCGGCCTTCAGCTCGAACCCGTTGGCGCTGCTGTTCTGGCGCACTTCGAAGTAGCACGACGACGAACCGCCGGCGCCGTTGTTCACGCCGTTGAAAACGATCCACATATAGCCAAGGTTCGCGCGGCGGAACAGAAACTCGAAGGTGATGGGCCCGGTCAGCAGGCGCAGCGCGGCCGACGGCGCGGTGTTGCGCACGAGCGTGCTGCTGGCCAGGTTTAGCGCGAGGGCACGCCCCATGCCCGCGAAGCCAGCGCGCGGCGCTTCCGACACGGTCGCCATGGTGTTGCCGCCGGAGAAAACCGCGGTCAGGTCGTGGCCGTTGCCGGAGCTGTCCGCCACCGTCGTGCCGGTGGTCTCGTCGCACTTCCAGTAGGCGAGCGGGTTGTCGGCGAGCACGCTGGCGTCGTAGCCCGTCGCGCCGGTCTCGCGCAGCAGCAGCATGCGGTGGGCGACGATGCCGGTCATGCGAAGCCCTTCCCCAGGGTCGCCAGCCAGGTCGCCCCGCTGTTGAGCGTGGTGAGCGCCAGCAGGTCGATCGCGCCCGCTGCGGTCGAGACGGCGCCCGCGGAGGCGTTGGGCCACTTCGTGCCGGTCGGCCAGGCGACGGTGCGCGCGGTGGCGTCCTGGACGATCCGCACGATCACCGAGGCGCCCGGCGGCACATTCTGGAACACCCAGCCGGTGACGTTCTCGGTCAGGGTGAGCAGGAAGTAGTCGCCCAGCGCGACGTCGATGGTCACCACGCCGGCGCTCGAGGAAACCGGCGTCACCACGTTCCGATCGACGCCCGGGGTTGGCGTGGGCTGCTGCAAGCTCAGCTCGAGCACGTCGTCGTCGGTAAAGGCGCCGCCGCTGGCCTGCAGGGAGACCCCGAGCTTCGTGTAGCCGCTCGCGTCGGTGATGCTGGTGACCTGCCACTTCTGGAAGTTGTCCCGCGCGTCGGTGTCGAGCGCGCCCTGCAGGTACACGAACCCGCCGACCTGCAGCGCCGCCAGCAGAGTCGCCAGGTCGCCCGCGTCGCCGTCGGCGTCGTTGACGTAGAGCACCGTCGCCGCATCGGGGTCTGCGTTGTTCCAGCGCACGCCGCCGGCGCCAGGGTCAGCGTCAGCGGTCGCCGACAGGTCGGCCACCATGGGCGCTCGCAGGGCCAGCACCGCGCCGCGCGGCAGGTTGCCGTAGGCGAGGATGGGCACGCCCACGTTGCCGTCAGGACCGCCGCCCTGCAGCAGCGCAGTCAGCTCGAGCCCGGTCAGCGGGGCGGGTGGTGGCATTTCGGAAATGCGGGGCATCGTCGTTACTCCATGAGGATCGGGGCGCCGTCCTCGGCCGTCACCAGCTCGCCGTCCTCGGCGAGCAGCGGCGAGCCGATACTGACTTCGCGGATGTGCATTTGCCAGCTGGGGAGCCCGTCGCGCACCGATTCGAGCTCGATGCGCAGCTGGCCACCGCCCGCCGGCGCGTAGGTGGTGGTGGTGCCGGTGATCCCGTCCTGGGTCTCGATCAGGGCGCCGTTGAGGTACCAGCGAACCGTGTAGGTCGTGCCCGGCTCGGGGCCGATGCTCGCTTCGGTGTCGTCGACGAGCTGATCGGCCTGCAGCACGCGATCGCGGTGCTCCCAGGTGAGCTCGATCTCGCCGATGATGGTCAGCGGCAGCAGCTGGCCATTGATGCGCAGGCCGGCGGGCGGATACGGACGGGCCGCGCGCTGATCCATGACCACGCTCGACGCCGGCGCCAGCTCGATCGCCAGCTGCTGCGAGCTGGTATTCGTGAGCATCTTGGCGAAGGCCTGCTCGCCGGCGACGTATTCACGCTGATCGGTGGCGCCCCACTGATCGTAGAACCAGATCCGCTCGCCCTCGGCGTGCTGCTGGATCACCGTGTCGCCCACCGCTCGACCCAGGGTCAGGGTGCCGGCGTCTGGGTCGATGGCGTCGACCCGGACCATTTCCGACCCCCACAGGGCAGCGGTTCCGACGACGACCCGGTCCAGATCCTTCATGCCGCTCAGGGTGAACTCGGTCTCGGCCGAGTCGATGGTCGCGGCCTCGTTGACCAGCGAACTCGGGCACCAATCGCCCACGCCCTGGTCGACGTAATCCTCGGCGTCGGCCTTCGTCCACAGGTTGAAGTTGATCCCGGTCGTGCCGCGCACCGCCATGGCGATCAGGTAGCCGGCATCGGCCGCCAACGCGGCGAGCTCGGCGTTGGGCAGCGCGCCGATCAGCTCGATGTAGGGCGCCTCGATCACGGTCTGGGCCGCCGGCAGCTGCGGGGTCTGCGACGGTGCCGTGTCGACGCCTGGCTCGATCTCGACGTAGGTGGTGGCCGGCATGCGCGAGACGTCCTGCGCCGCGGTCATGGTCATCACGCCCGAGCGCAGCGTGCCGGCGCTGATCTCGCCCACCATGCAGACCATGTCGGCGATGCCGCGGCGCGGCGCCTGCAGCCGGAAGAACGTGCCCGAGCGCCAGCCGTAGGTGCGGCGCGTCGTGGTCATGTTGAACCGGTTGGTCGGGCTGCTCTTGTTCTTCAGGTCGCGCGCGGCCACGCGAAGGGCCAGGGACTCGACCGGGATCTCGGGATACTTGCCCGTCTCGCTGATCACGCCGCCGGCGGCCATGATCGCGCCCAGGCTCTGCAGCGGCGTCGTGGCGCGCTTTTCCTTCCGCTCAGGGTCGAACCACTCGACGATGACCTCGTTGACCGAATCGTTCGGGTTCGACGGCTCGCGGGTGAACTCGAGGATATCGGCGTCGGTCAGCACCGGCAGCGTCTCGAGGTCGTAGTCGCCGCGGATGAGGTCGAGCCGGTAGCGGCCGTCGAGCCGGCTCTGCGTCATGGCCGCGCCGATGACGTTGAGGATGCGCTCCTGGAACTGCTCGCTCGTCTCGCGCGAGTGGTCGTATTCGGTGCACAGGCCGAAGCCCTCGTCGTAGAGCCGGTCGGCGGCGGTGACGAAGCTGGCCTCGTCGACGTTGTCGAGCGGCTCGCCCTGCATGTCCTGGCTGGTGAGCGAGTCGAACAGGATGTGCGCCGGGTTCATGGCGAACAGGCCCGCGGTCTGGCTGGTGATCTTGAACGCGGCGTAGCTGTAGGTGCCGAAGTCCTCGGCCTTGAGCACGATCACGTTGTCGCCTGACAGCAGGACGTTGGCCGGCACATTGATCGCATGCCGGAAAGCCGCGTCGCCGGGGTCGCTGGTGCTGCCCTGCCGAGGCAGCACGAGGTGCCCGTTCACCCAGACCGTGGCGTAGTTGTCGACGAAAATCTCGAGCTGGAAGCCGAACGGATTGGGGATCGTGAACTTGCGGCGCACCCAGATCGTGGTGTTCGTGGGCCACAAGGTGCCGACGACGTTGGGGTAGCCGCCCTGGGCGACGTAGGGGTGCCCGGTGCTCGACGCGAACGGCGACGCCCCCACGCTCCACTCGCTGTCGTCGAAGGTGGGGTCGATGTAGTCGTCGCTGCCGGCGCCGATCTTGTATTTCCAGCCGGTCGACGTCGGCCCGAGCTGCAGGATATCGCCGAGCGCCATGGGGATCTCGGCCTTCTCGGGGTACCAGGGCTCGTCGTTGTCCCAGCCGGCGAGGATGCGGCGGAACTTGAAGCCGATGCTCTTGGGGTAGGGGTTGATGCCGAACCGGCCACCCTTGAACAGGAAGGTGAACTTGCCGCGGAGCCCGGGCTGCTGCGGGGCCAGGTTGGCGCCCAGGTAGGCGCTCGGCGCCTGGTCGGCCTCGCCGAACATGACGTCGGCGGCGCCGACGATGCCGCCCTCGGACTTCTCCCCGCCCCACAGGTTGGGCGCGTTGACGTTGATCGTGCCGCTGCTGGTGAGCTGGCCAGACCACGCCGTGCGGTCGCCGCCGCGCCACTCGAGGAAGGCGTCGATCGGGCCCCGCGCGATGCCGTAGTGCAGGAGCAGCTTGTAGTGGTAGCCGACGGTCTGCTTCTTACTGCTGCCCATGGCCGGCCTCCTCGGTCGCGCGCGCGTGCTCGACGAGCGCCTGGGCGAACCCGCAGCCGGTGGCCAGCAGCTTCTCGGCCTCGATCCCGTTGCGCACGAAGTCGAGCCAGTCCATGCCGTGGCGCGCGAACCATGCGCGGCCGCCGCGGGCACAGAAGCCGTTCCCCCGGCCGAATCCGGGGATAGTGCGCAGGTGCTGGATGGTCACGATCACTTCTTGCCGCCCTTCTTCTTGATCGGATCTTCGCCCATGGTCTTGAAGCCGAGCACGATGGGATCTTCGACCCAGATGGTGCCGTAGGCCCGGATGATCGCCTTGCCGTCGTCCGCGTCCGGCACTTTGCCCTTCTGGGCCTCGGGGGTGGGCGGCTTCGGCGCCATGGCGTAGGCGATGATCGCCGCCACGATCAGGACGACGATGTAGTACACGAACTGCACCCAGGCCTTCTGCACTCGGGGCCCGCTCTCCACCACCGCCGGCACATACCAGCCAGCGAGGAAGCCGTCGAGCTTGTAGGCCACCGGCACCATCACCAGCAGCAGCAGGACGCCGATCACCAGGCGCGCGGCGCCGTAGTGGCTGACCAGGTACCGGTCGGCCTTCATGCGCGCGTAGGCGCGCAGCCACCGGCATTTCGCGCCGAAGCTGGCCAGGCTGTCGCCGTGCGCGACGACGCCGGCGGGCATCTTGGGGATCATTGGACCGGGTTCCCGTCGTGGGGCGACTTGACCGGGATGGTCAGCACGCCGCCGTAGTTGTCCTGATTCTCGTAGTAGCCGCAATCCTCCCAGGTGTGCCGACACCCCGGGAAGAACTCGACCTCGGTGCCCACGGGCATCGCGTCGGTGCCGTAGTCGAGGAACACCGTGTTCCCGAGGTGCGCCATGATCGTGCGGTAGTCCGGCTCGCCGTCGGGGCGCAGCCAGCGGATGAAGCCGCCGGCCAGACGCGCGGCCGGGAGCGTGGCGATCTCGGTGGCCACCAGCGTCAGCCCCGACAGGCTGGTCACCTCGCCGATGGTCTTGTGCTCCTCGGGGTCGACGTTGCACATGCCGATGCCCTGGCTGTAGAGCGGCAGTGGGCAGCCGCGCTGCCATCGCAGGTTGCTCCCGCGGCTTTTCGTGACCGAGCGCGAGGGCTCGCACACGAGCTCGACCTTCGTGTCGTAGAACTTCGGCGAGACCACCCGGCCAGTCCACTCGACAGCGAAGTCGGTGTCGCCGGCGTGCAGCGACAGGCAGGTCACGAGCACGCGCTGGGCCGTCGGGTACGGCAGCCACCACGACACCACGGGCAGGTCGATCGGCAGCGTGATCGTGAGCCGATTCTTCGCGCGCTGGCTGCTGTCCTGGATGGCGCTGCGCGACACGCCACCGGGCGCGATGAACAGCTCGTCGCCGAGCTGGTAGTCGCGGTCGCCGGTCGCGTAACGCTCGACCAGGCCGCCGCGCGCCAATCGGATCAGCCCGATCGGCTCGCCGGTGAATAGGCCGGTCTCGCGGGCGTTAAAAGGCATGGGTGATCCCCTTGAAGCTGACCTCGCTGGTGATGACGTCGCGGTCCCACAGGCGCAGGAGGTTGGTATCGCTGTCCTGCAGCGACAGCGCCATGAACGAGACTGCGACGACGTCGGCGAGCGAGAAGCCGCCGGGCAGAGCCGAGTCGATCTGCAGCCGCTCGGTGGTGGGGTTCAGCTCGACCGCGGCGGTGATGCGGCGGTAGATAGGGGCCGCCCCGCGGAGCTCGATGCGGATATCCCGGCGGTTGTCCTGCAGCTCCCACTCGTGCAGGCCCATCCATTCGACGTCGAGCGTGGTGCTGGTGTTGACCGCCTTGATGGCCACGTCCTGCCCCATGCTCGGCACCCATGCCGGCTGCCAGCGCCCGCACAGGCCGTGCAGCAGCGAGCGGAATGCGCTGATGCTCTCGCGGCCCACCAGGCTCAGCGCGAAGCGGATCTCGGGCCGCGGCACGCCGGCGAGGTCGTACTGGCGCACGCGGCCGATGCTGTTGTCGAGCGTGTCGACCAGGCGCTCAGGCCGGAACCCGGGGTCGCTCGTCCAGTCCGGCGGCAGCTCGATCACCGGGAAGCCGCGGTAGGCCGCGGTGCCGAGGTCACCGATCCAGTCGAGCGGCTCGTCGGCGCGGAAGGCGATCGAGTAGGGGGCGTCGTCGCCCGTAAACCGGCCCAGGTTGGGCGCCTCGGTCAGGCGGGCCCCGATGGTCGGCACCAGCATCGCGCCGGCGCGCCACGCGCGCGCGAGCGGCTCGACGAGGGTGATGCTGTCCGCCTCGACCGTGTCGATCTCGACGACCTCGTGCTCGCGTGCGGTGGTGCCGAGCAGCAGCGCATTCCCGCCAGCGCGAAACCGGCGCCCCGCGGTGGCCACCTGCAGCTCGACGTCGCTGATCGCCGCCGCGGCGCCGAGCTCGGTGGTGTCGATCGCCAGCGGCACATGCCACAGGCCGACACGGTTGGCGGCGAGCAGGGTCTCCATCCATCGGCGCGAGGCCTTGCTCTCGAGGCCGTCGAAGTTGAGCACGGTGCGCGGCGCCTGGCGCAGCTTGCGGGTCTGCGGTGGGCCGTAGGGCGGCTCGAGCACGTCGGTCAGCCACTCGAGGCGCTCGGTGATCGCCCCGCCGATGGCGAAGGGCCAGGCGACCGCGTCAGTTACTTCCACGGGTCAGGCCCTCCCAATTGTTGCGGACGTGGGTGAGCACGACGTCCTCGCCCGCGGCGCCTGCCAGCGCATCCGCGACCGCGCGATCGCCGATCGCCACGACCGGGGTCTTGACGACCTCGCGGCCGCCCGAGCTGTCCATGCCGCCGTTGTAGCGGTGGCGCGGGTCGTTCCGGGTAAGCACCTCCTCGCCCTTCTTCAGCACCGCCGGCACCTCGTCGGCACCCAGGCCGGCAACGCCGCCGGAGTGATAGCGCGGCGCACCGGCGAACAGCAGCGACGGGAGCTGGCGCTTCGTCGCGCCCGCGCCGGCCATGCCGCCCGAGTGATTCGCGCCGGCGGCGGTCAGGGCCGCGGTGGCCTTGCCGAGGCCCGGGTAGATCGCGTCGAGCAGCTGCAGCACGAGGTAGGTGGCCAGCGCGTTCGCCGCGATCTGGGCCATGCCGCGGACGAAGTTGAGCACGAAGTCGCGCAGCGCGTCGCCGGCGCTCTTGCTGCCGTCGGCCAGATCCTGGAACAGCTGGGTCAGCGCGCCCTTGAGCACCTGCGCGGCCTTGTAGCCGAGGCTCTCGGTGTTGA
>CAZIWB010000117.1:6830-8086 GCA_964542655.1 uncultured Cellvibrionaceae bacterium | reverse complement strand
TGACACGTCCCGAGTACCATGAACGCTCAAATGGAATGTTCCTCTCAGAGAGCGTCCCTGAGCTTTTGAAGGCCACTCAGTCAATTACGGGTCCCTACTACATCTCCCGTATGATCGAGAAGACCAGAGAGTTCCGTGTGTTCGTAGCACAGAACAGGGTAGTGTGGATGATCGAGAAGCTCCCGAAGGACAAGACGGCTACCTCATGGGGTTGTGTCTCGGATGGAGAGTTCGAATATGTTGGGTGGTCCGAGTGGCCCATGCACGTATGTAACAATGCTCTGGCTTCCATGCAACACTCTGGACTGGACTTCGGTGCAGTTGACGTTATCGTCGGACAGAAGGATGATGCATATACCTGTGAGGTGAATACGGCACCTTACCTAACACCGTACTATGCCAAGACCATCGGTAAGGTCTTCGCATGGATTCTGAAGAATGGTCGTGATCACTTCCCTGATACCGAACTTGAATGGAAGAAGATCATCCACCCTGCAATCAAGGATTTCTGATATGTGCTGTGACGACTACGTACCCGGAGATGAGACAGATAGACACCTTATGCTCGTCTGTAGCGAGTGTGGTTCAGAGGTTGATCGAGAAGGGTGCTGCATAGAGAGTTGCTGTAACTGGGGTAGCGAAGAGTGTAAAAAATGCGGTTGGGCACCCTGTGATCAATCTTGCTAGAAAGGACTCCTGATATGTGGGCTGTGTATCTGTGCGGTGCTACTGACTGTTTCCTTCATGCTATGTTCGTGGATCAGGATGACGCAGATCAGTGGCTCAAAGACAATAGTCACAATCCAGAGGGAGGGTACGTGGAACTCTGGAAAACCCCAACAGAAATTGACACCAGTGACACTGGGTGGAACCGTTATATGATCAAGGTATGACGATTTCTCTTGACAAACGTTTCAAGGTGTGTTATGGGTATAGTATAGGTTCTACTAATTGAATCGATTATTAAACCCCCTTTGGAATTATAATTGCACTAAATAAACTAAAAGGATTACCTAAGTATGGCTAAGGTACTAAGACAGACGACTGTCAGTAAAGATATCCCCTTTGATAACCTTAAGGAGGAAGTCGAGGAGTTCGCCAAGAAGTGGGCGATCGATATCTCCGATGTCAATGTAGAGGCTGAGGACTACCCCGAATGGGGTGACACCTTTTGCAGGCTAAACATATACGCATATTCTGAACCCTCTGCTGAAGAGTTTGAGGCAATGGAGAAAAGGACTGAAGAAGTCCGTGCT
>CAZIWB010000117.1:0-6730 GCA_964542655.1 uncultured Cellvibrionaceae bacterium | reverse complement strand
ATGACCCGTGCTCGTAAACTTGAACAACTAGAACAACTCAAAAAAGAATTGGGTAGGGCTGAAGAAGTCCGTGCTATGACCCGTGCTCGTAAACTTGAACAACTAGAACAACTCAAAAAAGAATTGGGTATCGAATAATGACCCGTTGTTTTACCTGTGACGCTGCTCAAGGTGGCCTCTCGAACTATCGTAGTGACGGACAGTGGTCTGCTCACAAGTTTCATCAAATGCCAAATGGAGATATCCTCTGTGACGAATGCTACCAATGGGATAAAGAGTTGGAATCTGACTTCGACCTAGAGGATACGATCCGTGATGAAGACTCTGAGTTCTTTACTGGTGATGACGACTAAACCACTCCTATTTTTCTGGGACTACCTCAACTCAATGAAGGATGTAAATGATGACTGAAGAAGTAACAGGTACACTGGAGAATTGGAGCAAAGACCTTTACTATCCTGTGATCTGGGGACTCATCTACAATGATATCCGAGAGAGGTTCCCTGACGGTGCCCACATTCATACCTCTGCCATTCCGGGGATCAAAGGGATGGACCTTAAGGAAGGTGATATCGTGAAGACCCTTAACTCAACCTATAAGCTTGGAAAGGCTCAGATTAATGAGTGATTTTGTTCCATTCAAGAAAATACCCCGACTCAAGCGAGGATGCGTAATTACAGAGAAAATTGATGGAACTAACGCCCAAATCGTGATTGATTCTGAGGGAAATGTCCGGGCAGGTTATCGTAACAAGTGGATTACCCCTGCTGATGACAATGCTGGGTTCGCTCGGTGGGTGCACGATAATCAGGATGAGCTGCGCAATGGTCTGGGTGAAGGTCAGCACTTCGGAGAGTGGTGGGGCGGAAAGATTCAGCGTGGATATGATCGGAAGGAAAAGACATTTTCTCTGTTCAATACCAGTCGTTGGTTGGGAAAGCAACCTCAGTGTTGTGATGTAGTACCACTCTTGTACACTGGGGATTTTGATACCCGCATCGTAGATGAGGTGTTGAATGAACTATCCACTGGTGGATCGGTGGCAGCACCGGGATATATGAAACCAGAGGGGGTCATTGTGTACCTACCTGTCGCAAACTCCTACTTCAAGGTTCTCATCGAGAACGATCATCTAGCAAAAGGGCAAATGGCATGATTAAGAAGATCACCGCAATTCTGGCACTAGCAGTCCTATCATTCTTTCCTGTAGCAGCATCAGCGAATACTGTATGCACACCTGATCGAATTGAGCATGGCTCTCTTGTTGAACTCTTCCAGAAGGGAGACCTAAAGGCAGGGGTCACTACAGACCTCATTACCTACGATAAGGATGACACCAACCTTATATTTGATTTCGTCGAGAAGAAGACGGGGACTTCCTTGGAACGTCATGAACACATTATGATTGCCTCTCGTGAGGGGTTCCCGACTGTTCTCGTATTCTTCGTTGACAATGGATGTGTACAATTCGCAGGACAGATGAACCGTGAAAAGGAGTACAACCCGATTGTAGATATGTTGAATGGTGTGTAATATGAATAACTATGATCGAAATCTGATCTGGGGTGCACTCTGGGCGCTATTCGTGACAAATCTCGCGTGGATGATCGCCTTTTGCGGCACGGTAACGAATCTGGTTAATTGAGTAAGTTCAAACAGACTGATACCCCCTGCCCATGTGGTAAATCCTCAGATGGTTATGCCAGAGGTGATGCCAACGGCAGGGGTTATTGCTTTTCAGGTAATTGTGATAAGCCAACACGACAATTCGAAGAGGTAAGTATGGAACCACCCGTTCAGGAGAAAGTGCCTGACACAGTAGAACATGTGTATAAGACCCACCGTGGTCTCTCGAAGAAGACTGTACAATTCTACGACATCAAAATGGCTGTGTGTGATGGGGTAGACACTTCTTATCTATTCACTCAACCCAATGGAATGATCAAGGTCAAAAAGATCAATCCCAGGTCTCGTTCAGAAGCTTATAAATGGGTTGGTAATGATGAAACGGGTGGTCTGTTTGCCAAAGATAAATTCCCCGCTGGTTCCAAGCCCTCTATAACGATCACTGAGGGGGATCATGATGCAGCCAGTATCTACGAGGTGACTGGCGGTACGACGGCTGCTGTAAGTGTCCAGAGTGCTGCCGTTGCACTAAGGGATATCGAGAAGGACAGGGACTACCTGAATAGCTTCGACAAGATCATCCTTGCATTTGATAATGACGAAGCAGGTAAAGCTGCTGTCAAGAAGGTTATGTCGGCTGGGTTCTTCGACTTTAACAAACTGTACTGGGTCCAGTTCGATAAGCACAAGGATGCCAATGCTTACCTCCAAGCTGGTGATCTACAAGACCTGAGTAAAGCTTGGAAGTCTGCTAAGAAGTACTCTCCTGACAATATCATCTCAACCTTCTCTGAGATCGCAGAGGCGCTCAAGGAGTCGCATGAGGATGAGTTGGGGACCTACCCTACCGAGACTCTCACAAACATGCTGTACGGCTTCCACAGAGGTCAGGTAGTGGTAGTCAAGGGGATGGAGGGTATCGGGAAGACAGAACTGTTCCGAATGTGTGAACATCACTTGCTGAAGACTACCTCATGCAAGCTTGGTCTCATTCACATGGAAGAGGATAAGTCAACAACCATCAAAGGAGTAGCAACATATGAGTCTGGTATCCCGTGTACGCTCCCGGATTCAGGAGTCACAGAAGAGAACATACTCAAATATTATTCGGATGCGGTGGGTGGCTCTGAGGATCGTGTGTTTCTCTATACTATGTTCGGGGGCGATGACCCTGATGATGTCCTTGATTCTATCCGCTTCCTTGTCAGTTCTGGTGGGGTGGATATTATTTTTCTTGATCACATTAGTATTCTCGTCACTGGTGTTGAGGATGGAGATGAGAGACGGAAACTGGATTACCTATCGACAAAGCTTAAAAAGATGTGCAAGGAACTGAAGTTCTGCTTGGTTTTGATCTCTCACGTTAACGACGAAGGTCAGACACGAGGTTCCCGTAACATCACGAAGATTGCTGATACAGTTATCGATCTGTCACGAGACAAACTTGCTGATGACGAGGTGGAGAAGAACTCCCTCTATGTTACCATCGAGAAGAACCGAATGTCAGGTAGGACTGGGAAGGCAGGGAAATTATTTTTCAATAGCAATACATTCAAGCTGGAGGAAACAGGTGGGTAATGAAACTAAAGGTCGGAGACAGGGTAAGGGTCATCCAGAAGCAACACCCTTGGAGACGATTATCCAAGTACGCTAAGGTTGGTTCCACAGGGACAGTAGTTGCAAGATTGTATGTCCCTAAGTCCCGAGAGGTTCCCAATGGGATAATCATCGTGGTTCAGATCGGGACAAAGCTTAAAGAGAGGTTCCCCACCAGATATTTGGAGAAGATTGATGATTGATTGGTACGAACATAGAGACAGACTTGGGCAAGGTGATGTCTTTAGAACAATTTACGGTGATATTGTTATGCTAGATCGTCGTGTACCCGGTGATGGAACTCGTTGGTATGTGCAAGATTGGTACGATGACCGCTGGATATGTGACGATTCTACAATCGAACCCGGTGATTTGAACATAATCATCGAAAATTTCGGTTGACAACACCGAATAAACATGTTATGGGTATACTATAGGAACAAGTGATTGAAGACATCAAACTACGGATCATGGTTATATCTCTGTGGTCTGGCACTGGTAATTTACTTTTTATGGAGTCATTGATGAATGTTCGGAACTGTGATGGACACGGAAGGAAATTCACTAACACCTGACAAGTTCTATGTACTTTCTTATTTTGATGACGAGTGTACTGCCCCCGGTAGTTTCAGTTCATACGATGGAATGAGAAAGTTCCTAACAACTACACCAGTCATGGTGGCACACAATTGTATTCGCTGGGACATCCCTAATCTTGAGCGAGTGCTTGAGGTTGAGGTTCCTAAAGAAACCCTCCTAGTAGACACCCTAGCACTAAGCTGGTATCTGTATCCTAAGCGTCCTAAGCATGGACTAGAGTCGTGGGGAGAAGACTTCGGTATCCCCAAACCAGAGATCGACAACTGGGAAAACCTAGATTATTCTGTATATAAACATCGTTGTGAAACTGATGTTCGCATTAACACCAAGCTGTGGTTACAGCAATACGACTACCTCCTTAAGCTCTACGGAGACCATGAGAAGGTAGTGGCATTCCTGAAGTATTTGGCATTCAAAATGGATTGTGCCAGAGAACAGGAGACCAGTCGTTGGAAGCTTGATGTCGAAAGGTGTCAGGCATCTCTGGAGAAACTAGAGGCCATACATAAGGAAAAGATCGATGAACTCCGAGCAGCTATGCCTGCTGTCCCAGTTACCGAAACTAGGAACAAACCTAAGCACCCGTTCAAAAAGAGTGGTGAGCCTAGCATCGCTGGACTCAAGTGGATGGAACTCTGTAATGCAAGAGGACTTCCTCATGGAGAAACAGAAAGCATCGAAGAGATTGTTCGATACGATGAACCGAATCCAGACTCTCCTCAACAAATTAAACGATGGCTCTTCAGCTTAGGCTGGGAACCTACAACCTTCAAGACCAACAAGAAGAAGCAAGAAGTACCTCAGATCAACAAGTTGAAACAGGATGGAGCTGGTGTATGTGAATCAGTTAAAAAGCTATATCCTAAAGAACCTCGACTGGAAGTTCTCGACAATCTGTTCGTGGTCGCTCATCGTATTGGCATTCTTCGTGGTTTCTTGGATAACGTTAGCGAAGATGGTTACGTTGTTGCTAGGGTACAAGGTCTGACCAACACCCTTCGGTTCAAACATGCTGAAGTAGTCAACCTACCAAAGATTGATGCTCCTTATGGAGAGGACGTTAGAGGTGCCTTGATTGCTCCAGAGGGTTACGAACTGTGTGGTTCTGACTTGTCATCCCTTGAAGATAAGCTCAAGCAACACTCTATCTACCCGTACGATCCCGACTATGTTAATCAAATGAATGTACCGGGGTACGACCCTCACCTAGACTTGGCTCTAACAGCGAAGAAGATCACCAAGCAACATGTGGAAGACTACAAGAACAAAGTCTACGAGCCTTGGCTTAAGACCCTCCGAGGTATCTGGAAGAACGGAAATTATTCCTGCCAGTTCGGCGCATTTCCCCCACGTATCGCAAAGACGGTTGGTTGTACCCTTGCAGAGGCTCAGGAAATCTTCGACATCTACTGGAAGAGAAACTGGGCTATTAAGGCAGTTGCGCAATCCTTGAAGACGAAGAAGGTCAACGGAGACGAATGGATTTATAACCCCATCTCTACCTTCTGGTATTCCTTGAGGAATGAGAAGGATAAGTTCTCTACATTCATTCAGGGATCAGGTGTCTACTGCTTTGACACTTGGTTGGCATTCCTTAGACAGAAGAGGCCACAACTTACTGCCCAATTTCATGACGAGCATATCTTGTGTGTGAAAAAGGGTTACAGAGATCAGTGTGAGGCCCTTATCAGAGAAGCACTTGATGAGACTAACGAACTACTAAATCTCAATGTAAAGTTAGGATGCGATGTCCAATTCGGGAGTAGGTATTCTGAAATTCATTAAACTCACTGACGAGTCTGGTTCCAGTGTCATAGTTAATCCGAGTAAGATCGTTTGTATCTATGGTGACATGAGTACCATTATCTGGTTTGGTGGTGAGAACAGTCATCAATACGTTAAAGAGTCCAAACAAGAAATCATGGAGATGATCAATTCTCAAGTCCATTAGCAAGACAGCGCAGTACCTAGCGCAAAAGAAAGAGACTGAACAAGCAATCTTCTGGTACGAGAAGACCATCAAAGAAATTGACTTGCAACAAGATAGGCGACGCCTAGTGCTTTCCGAACTCAAAGATACCCTGTACAACTTGGAGAAAACATATTATGATGGATAAGATCAAAGAGTATTACATTGACTTCATGGCATTCTATGAGCGGTGGGAACCTCTCTTCACTGTAGCACTGATCGCCCTTCTTCTCATCGACATCATTATCTAAGGATTAAATATGACTGTAAAGCTAAAAGGTAAGGCATTCTGGGCTCGGGTCTATGAAGGCAATCATGACGAATATGGAGGCAAGGAGTTCTACAAGATCACTGTAGCTCTGGACGATGAGTCTTGGGTCAAGTTCAACAAGAGTGGTTCCAAGCTTAAGCCCAAGGAAGTCTCTAGTGATGATGATACCCTCGGTATTACCTTCCGTCGAGATGTACACGGGAAGTCTGGTGTCAATGTCAAGGGCAAGAAGTGGGAAATCTCGGGTGGTCCTCCACAGGTAGTTGATGCAGATGGTGATGAGTTTGATGAACTGATCGGTAACGGTTCTGTAGTCGAAGTGGCTGTGGACTTCTATAAGATCAAGAAGGGTGCCATGAAGGGCACGACAGGTCATCGACTTGAAGGAGTCAAGGTTCTTGAACATGTGCAGTATGACGTCCCAGAGGACGCTGATGAAGACGACGAAGATGATACCCCAGAGGAACCTGTGAAGGAAGAAAAGAAGTCTGAGTCCAAGAAGAAGTTGCCCTTCTAAGGAGCGTTGAAATAACAAAAACAATTGACACTATTGTAGAGGATATTCATGGGGTGCTCCTTAACGGGGCCCCCAGCCTCACCGACGAGCTTTGTGACAAGTATGGTACATTGTTCAGTCAGATGCTTAAAACTCGCTACGGGCCTCGTA
>CAZIWB010000116.1:0-8207 GCA_964542655.1 uncultured Cellvibrionaceae bacterium | reverse complement strand
CGCTCAGCTTCTCGTCTTCGAGAGTCTTGAGCTTGGCGAGTGCCGACTTCAGGTCTTCTGGCTTTTCGATGCCGAGCGACTGAAGCAGTTCGCGCTGTGCGGCCGTCTTGGCCTGGTCCAGCCGCCCCTTGAGCCATGACGGCTCCTGGTTCGCAGCTGGGGTTTGCTCTGCGCTGGCTGGCGTTTGCTCAGGCGCAGGCGTTGCAGCGGGCGCAGTTGTGCCCTGCTGCTCGGTGGTATCCGGCATGCTGTCTCCTCAATTCGCCCGTTAACCGGCGGCGACCCGTGGTGAGGATTGGGTGCGCGCGGTCACTCGGGCTCAGCCGGAACCGCGCGCTATGGAGAGGCTCAGGACTCCGTGACGGTCACGAGCGCCGACACGCCTACCGCGGTCGTGAAGCTCGTGACTTCGGTCGACCGGTCCACTGCGGTCAGGTTGAACGTGAGGTCGCCGGATGAAACGGTCATTGCGCCGAAGTAGACCTCGCCACCAGCCTGGTCGATGCCGGGGCCGCAGCCATGGGCCGCACGAAGCGTGACGGTCTTGCCGTTGCGCACCTGGTCCTGGATGGCGGTCGCGATCTCATCGAGCCGGCCGCTGTCGGAAGCGCCCGTGTACGCCGCGAAGTCCGCGGTCACGAGATAGGTCTTTTCCTCGCCCTTCATGTTCACGCCCTTGGAGGCGTTGACGAGGGTGATGCCCTTGATGGTTCCGTCGATGACAGACATTGCGTAGTTCTTTCGGTGGGCACCGACGGCGCCCTATCTGGGGTCAGGAATTGGCTCGCAGACGCTTCACCTCAGCGAGAGGGCGTTCTGCGGCAGTGAGTAGTCGTTGGAGCTTGTCGCGCTCCTGCTCGAGCAGCTTCAGCTCTTTGATGCGCCGGTTCAGTTCACGCAGGCGCACCTTGGCAGCCTTGATGACGTCGAACGACTCTGGCGCTGGCGCTTTGGCCGTGCGCTTCTTGATGGCAGCTGGCCGGGGCGGCGGCTCCGATTCCGAGTGCTGAACCGCGCCGAGTGGCACGCCGCACTCGATGCGCGGGCACATCTGCATGAGCCCGCCGGTGGTGAACTCCGTGACTGGATCCACCTCGTGTTGGCAGGCGATGCACTTCACAGGGACCTGCGTCCTCGGATTGAAACCGTGATCGCAGCGCCGACAGTCGTGCTGGCACCAGAGACGGCCAGGCACCGGAGCTTGCGGCCTGGATGGCCACCGGTGAACAGGTCCGCGGTCAGTGCCGGCGTGGTGCCGGTGCCGACCGTGAAGATGTCGTTGACCTGCTGCGTGCCAGATACGAACAGCGTGGAAGATGCCGCAGCGGCTGCCTTCTGGGCGAAGTGCACCCAATCGACCCAGGCGGCCAGGCCGTCGTCGTAGCGCTGCAGGTACACATCGACCGCTCCGCCGGTGTTGCCGCCGAACGTGGCGCTGACGTCGATGGTGTCGTACGCGTCAAGACCAGCAACCTCAGAGCCGACGACAGCTGTGGTCGCAGTGCTTGGCGCGTTGCCGGTGATGGTCTTGGTTTCGTAGCGAGCCATCAGCGACGGGCTTTCTTCACAGGCTTGGACTCAGCAGTGAAAGCTGGGCGCTCAATGCGCGCCATGGTTTCGGCAAGCGGAGACGGGAACGGCTGCGTCCATGTCGCCTCGCCACAACGAGGGCAGGAGACCGCGGAGTCATCCGCCTCACTGAAGCAAACCAGGCAGCCCTTCATTCTTTTGCGCCCTCAAAAAACACCGGCACATGGCGGTTCGCCGCATGCCACTCGTCGAACACCGTTCGGACACCCTTGGCCATCGCAACCTGTCCCTTGAGCCGCTCTTTGACCTTCGGCCGGGTCAGGTAGACCACTGCGTCGACCTCAAGGCCCTTGCGCAGAGCCCTGGCCACCATCACGCCCTCGATGACGAACGCTGGCTGGTTGCCAACGTCGGCGATCATGCGGAGCGGGATCTCGCTCCAAGGCATGTCCTGATAGGCGTCGGTCCCGATGACAGGCCGGTCACTGACCAGGCTTGCCAGCGTTGACTTTCCCATCCTTGGGCCGCCCGCTATCGCCACCCTTCGGTGGTTTCGCAGGACTTCCAGGAACTGCGCTTGGATTCCCACCTGTCTCCGACCAGCGCTTCAGCTCGGCGATTTCTCGCTCTTCGTCTTCGGCGCGCTGCTTCTCGAGTCGCTTCTTCAGCTCCTCGATGTTCTGCACACCGAGGATTGGAGCGGCCTTCTCGATGGCGCTTTCGCGGTCGAGCAGGCCCTCTTTGGCAGACAGGGCGATCAGTTCGATCAGCGCCTTCTGCTCGGTCGGGTCTGGCGTGTAGAAGTCGCCGTAGCGGACTTCGATGTCCGGGTCAGCTTCTTCGCCTTTGCCCAGCGCCGACAGCGCTTCCTTGAGGCCAGGCACCTTCAGCGAGGCGCCAAGCTGGCGCATCAGCCGGAGCTGCATCTTTACGCACGGGATCAGGAACCCGTCGCGGAAGTCCTCGCGGTACTGGGCGCACCGGTCGAGCTGCTTTTGCCGGATCGCCTCAAGCGCCTTGCCACTCGTCGTGGCGGCGAACTTGATGTTTTCCGGGTCCAGGAAGACGACACAGAGCGCTTCCTGCAGCTTGATGCGGAGGTCCGAGCAGTTGTCCTGCTGGGACTTCAGCGCGTCACCGGGGTAGGTGAGCGTCCCGACCTCGGTGTCCGGGTTCGGGTACTGCCAAACGTGGCCGGGGCCCTTCTTGCGGGCGCCCTTGGTTCGGTTGCCTTCAGGGAAGCCGCCACGGATCGGGTTGTCCGGCGTGATTGCGCCACCGTGCTCGGTGGTTGGGATCATCGCCGTGCGCCCTTCGTCGGTCGGGTTGTGGCCGACCGGGACGCCAATCTCGTACGGCTGCGGCTCACTCAGCAGAGCGCCGCGGTGCCACTGCGAACGGGCGATGTCGTGGGCTTGGATCTCGTCCGTGACCCACTGGTGGATCGCCTTGCCGTCGATGACGTTGACCGGCTGGCAGCCCTTCATGAAGGCGTACCAGACGACCGGGACGAACCCTAGGCCGTGGTCAGCGCTCTTGGTCTTGTCCTCGACCCAGTTGATTGCCGTGCCGTTGGCGTTTGCCTCGGCTGGCTTGTAGACAACATCACGCTGCGCATCGATGACGCGGCGGTAGAGCATCGCGCGTACGGCCCATGTGCCGTCTCGCTGCTGGTACTCGTCGAGGTAGGGATACTGGACCGTGAGCTTGGACAGTTCTCCGTGCTCATCGAGTTCTTGCTCGCACCACTTGGCAGGGATGAGCTCGATGAACGGGACGCCGTTGCGAGCGCCCTGCAAAGCAACGACCGTCCCGCACTCTTGGCCAGACTGCAGCGCCTCGCGGCATGCGGTCGGGAAGCGGGAGAGCTTCTGGTAGTTCCGAAGCGCAGTGTCGACCGGGCTGGTCTGCTGGTCGTCGCCCGCTGCCGCTTTCGTGGCACCGGTGGTCGCTACACTGAACTCAGGGAACCGGCGTTCACCGAGGCAGAGGTCGACGTTGGAGTCGGTCGAGATCCGGACGATTGGGTAGACGATGCACGGCTCACGCTCCCAGAGCGGAACCGAGTCATCCCACCAACTGGGGCGACCCTTGTACTGCGTGCCGTTCGACCACCGCTCAAGACCATCGAGCCGCTTGTAACGCGGGCTCATGTTGGCCAGGGCGATGCGCTCGGCGTCGGACTGGCCGGCTAGGGTCTGTTGCGTCATCGGCCGGGGGCGGTATGGCGTCCGCCAGTAGCGGGGCCGAAGTGGCCAGCGATGGCGTAACGAATCGCGTCCATCGCGTGGTTGTTCTTGTCCTCAGGCTCTTCCGAGAACGTGCCGTCAGGGTGTTTCTTCCGACGGTAGAGGCCGAACTCGCGGATCAGGTTCCGGCACCCTGGCGCAACGTAGAAGCGGCACCAGTCGTCGCCCGTCTCGCTTTGACGCTTGAACAGCATCTCGGCGACGCGACCAATCCCGGCGCGTACAGGCTTCACCTCGGGTGGGACATCGCGAACGTTGATGCCTAGAGCTCGCCAGTCGCGGATGCGGTCTTGGCGAGACGGGTCGGGCCAGAACGTGGCGAAGCGCCAGTCTTTCGCACGCTCGTCCCAAGTGCTGTTTCGGCACCCGGACTCGTAGAACTCTTGCAGGGCCCAGATCGTCGCGTCGTTGCCGTGACCTTGGATGCCAAGCAACGTGAAGTCGCCCGGGTCCACGTCACCATGGTCCGCTCCGACCAGGAACGTGTGAAAGCTGCTCAGCGGTGGCGGGTGCCTGACGTGGAACTTCTCATCGAACGGGTAGATGAGGCCTTCGCCAGCGTCCGGATCCGCTTCCCACTCACGCTTGAACGTCGCGTCGGGAGTGGTCGCTTTGGCTTTTGCAACCGCCTTGGCGCTCACCGTTTCGGGAGCGTCGCGGTAAGTGGCATGGAACGCGTAGATGCTTTTCAGCGCATCGACGTTCTCTGGCTCGACACCAACGACCGCAGGGTCTTCTCCATTGCGGAGACGCTCACCCTTCCGGCCGTCGGAGAGCATCCGATACCAGAGGCCGTGGTGGCCTCGAGTCGGTGTACCTCCGATGATTTCCGACTGAAGCGACCAGTTCTCAGACAGCCACGGGATACCCACGGCGTCGTGAACTTCAGGGTCGATGTCGTCAGCTTCGTCGCAGTCAACGATGTCGCCACGGAGACCGCGTGCAGTGCGCGAGTTGTACGCGCTCGCCGGCATCGGCTTCACCCAGCTGCCGCCAGGGAACCGAACAGATCCGGTCTGGGCGTTGTATTTGCCGCCCAAGAAGTGCCAGTCCCCATCGGGGCTGATCACCTCGTTCAAGATGCCTTCCGAGTGAACGTCCTTGAATTGCTTCAAGGTCGGCATCAGCACGATGATGCGGACGCCTCGGAACGGTTTTAGCGCTTCGGTCCGGAGCTTGTGGTCGTACTGAGCGACCGCATTCCACCAGAGGAACCGGTGAAACCAGCTCTTGCCGACGCCGCGGCCCCATCCCGTGAAGATAGTGTTGCCAGGAGCGAAGGCTCGGAAGGCGTCGAACTGCGGCCGGTTGAGCTGGAAGTTGAGCTCAACCTCACGCTCAGTCGCCACTCTTCACCGAAGCGGGGCCGTGAACGTTGATCGTGACCTTGGCGGGCGCTTGTGGCGCATCGCCTTCGCCGCCAGGTTCACGCTCAGCCTTCGCCAGCGCATGCGCGTTCTTCTCGGCGTCCAGCACAACCTTCGCCCACTCGGGGCGCTTGTCGATGACTGTGCTGCCTTGGCCGGTCGGGTACTCGTCAGCCTGCTTCTTGCTGGCTCGAGTCACAGCCAGTCGCGCCATCTGCATGCGCATCGCCACGAGCTCGTCCAGGTACCTCGCGCGTAGATCGGCGCGTTCCTGTGCAAACGTCGGGTCCTTGCTCAGCCTGGTCGCAATCTCTTGCCCGGTACGAACCGGGATTCCAACCTTGCGCGCGGACTTGGCAGCATTCCCGCTCAGCAGGTAGTGCGCCCGGAACTCTGCGACCGTTACCTCAGGGGTCGGTTCGCCATGCATGTCTTCGCTCCCATTCCGCCCGTTACCGTCGGCGACACGTAGGGGAGCCGCTCAGTGAAGAGCGACACTTAGTCTTCGAAGGACTCCTCGTATTCGAAGTCCCAAAAGAGACAGAACATCCCTGTCTCAGCCGTCTGGACGAACGCAGCTTCCGGCACATCGAATGGCCAAAGCTCGTTGTCGAACCAGTCGACCATCACATCGGTCATCGCTTGACCCGCTCAAGCACAGCCACAACCGGAATCAGCGCCAGCCCCGCAACCAGGAACCCGACGCCAACCGCGTATCGGAGTGCTCGTCGTTTGAACTCGCTCATCCGAACATCTCCACCGTCGTCCCGCGCTTGGCCAGTTCATCCAGCCGTTCGCGGTGAAGCTGTTCCGCCCGGCGGCGGTCGATTGGCTGCCCGTGTTCGTTCTTGCAGCCGTCCTCGATGATGCAGAGCCGCTCTTCGGTGACGTAGGGGTCGTCAGGCGTCGGAGCGTGGCGTTTCACCAGTACCGGCTCGTCGACTTGGAGAAGTCAATCCGAGCGCCAGTCAGTCGAACGCACAGGTTCTCCTGGCACAGCTGCTCGTGAGTCTTTTTGCCGGTCGCCAGGTCCAACTCATCTCGCTTCCGAGAGGCAACCTTTTGGGCCTCGCGCTCTTCGTGGGAGATGGTTTTCATGTTGTTGGCACCCGATGCAGGCGAACCGCCCATCGAGGCCGAAGTAGGTGACGGCCACGCTACCTGCCTGTTCGTAAGGAGGTATCCGAGAGCGGTGCAGGAGGGGTCCGTCGTAGTGGGCAGCGTCGCAACCCGAAGCGGGAGCGTTATGGCCTGCCGCCGAGGCCAGGGTCTTGTGTAGCTCATGCCTGCGCGATGCGGTCTGGTGACCGCGCGTGCGCGAGAGCCCACACCCTATGCGAAACCGCGGTTACTCTCGGCTACTCACAGCTACTTCCTGAGCGCCAGTCAACAACGCTTTCGCAGCCAAAAATAGCGCGGCCGCTCATCATTTCGACCGCGCCATTTTGTTCCGAATCAATCACCCGTTTGCCGCCCTTCTGAGGTCCACTTGGATCTGCTTCACCTGGCGAATGATCTCGTCATCGACTGCCCGGAGTTCCTCCAGTTGAGGCGTGACCAGCATGTCGATCCGGTCGTCGATGCGCTCGTCGATGCGTTCCAGGTGCTTTCGAAAGTCCTTGGCCAGTTCGTCGGCGCCCCGGACGAAAAGCTCCCGGCAGTACCGCCTAAGCGTCCGCATCGTGACCTTGTAGCGGGTACCGGTCCCAGCCCCGCCGACGTCAACAACCAAAGTGACACCAAGTGCGCGTTCCTTGGCTCTCAGGACACGAAGCAACCGACGGGCGCGGTCATTCGGCTTGCCGCGCCACCCGAGCTTCGCTGCCGCTACTGCCGGCGAGAGGTACTCGTCGGCCCCACTCATGCCGGCGCTACCTCGGCTTTCGCTGCCGCCGTGTCCGAGCCGGTTTCCTGGTCAAAGCCGAGCTTCTCACGCGCCTTCGCTGCCGCCGGCGACATCTTCCGGTAGAGCTTTTTCCAGAGGCCGTGAGCCCTTGCGAGCGTCCAGTCCGAGTGCTCGGTCCAGCGACGGATCACTTCGGGGTGGCCCTGCTCCTTCGGTTTGGCGCACGCCTCCAGCAGATCCTCCAACTCGCCAAAGTCAGCCGCCAGCCGAAGCGTCACGGCGGCAACGTCGCCGAGCGTGCCGCCGACGCCGGGCGGGAACGCGTTGAAGCCGTTGCGCTCGTCGCCGGAACGCATGTGGCCCCGGTAGTGGTCAGATAGGACGCTCCGGCAGTGCGTGGGCATCGCAGCCCAGACCTTGCCTAGCTGGCGGGCTCGGGCGACGGCAGCCAAGTCCCTGTGCCATTCTGTGGCGTCCGAGGTCGCCGTTACCGGGCCGCCTCGCTCCAGCGTTGCGATCTGACCACCAAGCGAGGACTTCTCGCCGAGTTCATGGCCGGCGCACTGCAAATACCACTCGATGTTCGCGTCGTAGTGTTTCATTGGGCAACCTCGATTCCTGAAAGAGAAAGACAACGCTCCACAAAGGCATCCAGTCGGCCTGTCTCGGACAACCAGTCCGCTGGGTCTTTGGTCCCTTTGCGCAGGTTGCAGACCAGGCAGCCAGGAACGACGTTCCACTGGCTAGTGTCGCCGCCGCGGGACACCGGGACGACGTGCTCTAGGTGAATCTCGCGGGACTTGCCGCAGTAGGCGCACACACCGTCGAACATCGCCCGGAGCTTGAACCACTGCGCCGTGGTCAGTGTCCCGGTGGCTCCGCGCCAAGTCGCCCGGATGTTGTGGCGGTGAACCTTGTCCTCTGGAGCCAGAGCTCCACGCACATGGGACCGGCCTAGCTTCAGCCGTTCATCGTATTCGATTCCAACAAGCCGCCGCTCCCACTCAGCGTTCACCTCGTCTTCGTCGAAGCGCATTTCGGTGACAACCATGCCGGTGACCATCCGCTCTCCCATAGGCACGTAGCCTCGCCTTGGTTTTCGCTCGGACGAATTTGCAGAATCATTCCCACTCATGGCATTCTCCCGTTCCGGAACACGGCTGGGGAATCTCGGTCGCTCAAACCCTCATCGTTGGCGCGGTGGGGGTTTGGTTA
>CAZIWB010000115.1:0-8843 GCA_964542655.1 uncultured Cellvibrionaceae bacterium | reverse complement strand
AGGGACCGCCGGTCGTCGCGTACAATGCCGTGCTGGAGCTCATCGAGTACCGCCCCCTCAAGCTCGCCAAGGCCGGGCCGCCAGACCCCGCGCAGATCGACAGCCGGGACATCCCGCCGCGCGACGCAGAGGAGCGCGAGCTTGACGAGCTCCTCCAGAAAGCGAAGGGCCTGTGAGCGCGACCGTCAACGGGCAGCAGTGCAGCGAGGCCGAGGTGACGATCCCGCGCTACGGGGTCCCATGGGGGCGCTGCGCGATGGCGGAGGCGTTCGACGTGCCCCCCGTCGGCTCTCAGATCTTGTTGGACATCGCCTCGATCCCGATGCTGTGCACCATCATCGAGGCCGGCGAGCGCGGGGGCGTGACGTCGCTGGAGTTCGTCGGCGGCTACGGCGGCTGGCACAAGCCTCCGCCGGAGCCGGCTGGCTACGTCAACGGCGCTGGCGTGAGCCTCGCCGAGGCCGCGATCAAGCTCGCCACGGCGGTGGGGGAGACGCTCGTACCGAACGGGACCGCAGCGCGACCGCTCGGCCCTCACCTGGCCGTCGGCGGGAGCGCTGAGGCTCCGCCGGCCAGCGCCCTCCTCTCGCAGTTGTGCGCTCTCCCAGACGGCGCGGAGCGCGTGCGCTGGCACGTGGACCCCGCCGGGGTGACGCGCCTCGGGGAGCGCCTTCCGCTGCCCGAGATCGACGCGACCGAGATCGACCGCGACGACCGGGGGCGGTGGGTCGCCTTCGCCGAGGAGAGCGCGCTCTTCCTGCTGCCCGGCGCGACGTTCAGCGGGCGCGAGATCGCCGAGCTCCGCATCACGGCAAAGCCGGACGAGATCCGAGAGGTCGTGACGTTCGTTGGCGACCAGCCGGCGAGCGCGGCAGCGAAGTTCTGGAAACTCATCACCGACATCGTCCGCCCATGGCTCCTCTGGCGGACGTTCTACACGTACCGGGTCACACGCGTGCATGACAGTGGACTGCCGGACATCGTACCCGTAACGAGCAAGGTGGCGCCGAAGTTTGAGGCGGTGCGCGCGTGGCCGGGCGTCGGCGGCAACGTCACCAAGCCGAAGGTGGGCGCCAAGTGCCTTGTGACGTTCGCCGACGGCAACCCGAACGCGCCTGTCATCGTGGCATGGCAGCCTCAACTGGCGAGCACAGATCAGCGATGGCGTCCAGAGCGCACGGATCAGGATGCCGAGCTCCTAGTGCTGGCCAGAGGCAATAAGCCTGTCGGTCGCGGCGGCTGGCGAGCGCGTCTTGGTGTCACGGTATTCCCTGCGCCTGGAAATCTGTCGCTGACGCTCACTGACCCTGACGGCGGCGCTCACACGTGGACCGCCAGCGGTGTCGTGGCCGGCAGCCCGGTCGTGTTCACTGTCGTTCCTGGCACTGGTGTGGACGCGTTGACGAGCACGGCGACCATCGACGCCGGGCGCGCGGAGGTGCTCGTATGAAAGACTTGGCCGGCGTGGACGACTCAGACGAGATGTTCTCGGAGCTCGACGACGACAGCGAGCAGCACCTGCGCGAGACGGCGGCGCGCGCCGTCAAGACGCGCCGAGGCACCATCCGAGAATTCCCCGACCGCTACGTGGACCTCGCGAGCTACGTGCAGGCACAGGGCTCGAGCGTGCCCGGGGGCGCTGTAGCGATGGGCATCCAGCAGGATCTTGAAGAGGACCCGCGCGTCCAGCGTGCCGAGGTGACGATCGGCGCGGCGCCCGTGCGAGGCCGCGTCCCGTTCGCCATCACCATCACGACCGTGCGCGGCGCGATCGTGACGTACACCGGAGAGTCATGATCAGCTTTTCTCAGCTCATCGCGGCGACCACGGAAAGCGCGATCTACGAGACGGCTCGCAGAGCTGCATTGCTGGTCAACATCGACGTCGAAGGCATGAAGCCGAACAGCGTCGTGAGAACCGTTCTCAAGAGCATCCTGCCGACCGTGGTCTATGACGCCTGCGGCCTCATTATCCCGCAGATCGCGGCCGGCGGCTTCCTGGACTTCGCCCCGGAGGGGCCATGGCTACAGGCCTGCGGCGAACAGCAATTCGGCGTCGAGATCATCCACGAGACCTTCGCTACGACGCAGGTGCTCATGACGAACGTCGGGGATCTTCCTGGCACGTTCGCGGCTGGACAAGTCATCGTCAAGAACAGCGTGTCGGGGGCCACGTACCGCTGCGCCGCCTTCTCGATCGGGGCCGTCGGCGAGGTCAACAGCGTTGACGTGCCGGTCGATGTCATCGCGACCGTGATCGGCACCGCCGGAGATGCCGAGGTCGGCCAGATCGACGCCGTGGTGACCACGTTCGACGGCCTGAGCGTGACCAATCCGGCGCCGGCGCGAGGAACGGACCTCGAGCGGCGCGAGGACTACATCGCGCGCTGCCGCGCCTCCCCCGCCGCCGCCTCCCCCTTCGGCCCTCAGGCCGGCTACGAATACTGGGTCCGCAGCGCTCGCCGGCCTGACGGAAGCGCCATCGGGGCCACTCGCGTCAACGTGCTCGCGGACGACCCCTACACCGGCATCATGGTCTACGTCGCCGACCGCGACGGGCCGATCTCGACCGGGGACGCCAACATCATCGAGGCGCTGCTGCTGACGAAGGTAATAAACCACTTGACGCCATACGGAGACACGCTGCCGGCTACAGCGATTCCAATCAATGTCACGTACGCCGCCGACGCCTTCCTGAGCTCGGGGCTCACGGCAGACGAGATCAAGGCGCTGGTAGCCGACGCGTTGACGGACCTGTTCGCCACCTGGCCGATCGGCGGTCATCTCAACGTGATGTTCCAGAGCGCGATCCGCAGCGCGATCCACGGAACCCGTGCGACCGAGAACGGTCCGGTGCTCTTCGCGGACGTGCAGGTGTCTAATCCGCCTACCAACGTGTCTTTGACGGCGAGTCAGGTTGCCGTGCTCGGCACCATCACCGGGACGATCGGGTTCATCTGATGTCGCGAACCATGAGGCAGCACATCCTGTCGACTACGTGGGTGCCCGCGTGGTGGACGGGGCCGAACCGGGGCCGCGTGCTCTGGTCGATCGGGCTCACGCTCGACTGCGCGATCCAGTGGGCGCAGCGCGCCGTCATGGAGCGCTTCCCGCTGTGGTGCTCTGAGGAGGCGCTACAGCACCACTGCCGCGATCGGACCCTCGTGCGTGGGCAGGCCGAGTCGAGCGAGGCGATCCGGCTGCGGCTGACGAAGTACAGGCAGCTGCACGCACGACGCGGCCACGCCTGGGGCATGCTCGAGGCGCTCCAGGCCTACTTCTCGCCGCAGAAGCCGCTGATCCGCCTCGTGACCAGCGGGCCCGGGTGGGCGCAGTGGTGGACGCGCACCGAGGCCGGCGTCGAGACGTTCCACAAGCGCGCGCCGACCAACTGGGATTGGGACTCTGAAGAGCCAGGCGTCGATCCTGGGCTCGTGGACCACCACCGGCGCTTCTGGATCATCATCTACCAGCCGGCCAGCGATCCGCTTTCGCTCTTCCCGCCGCAGGGGACGAGCGCGCAGCAGGATGCGACGGTCACGCGCGGCACGAAGGGTCGCGTCGATGCAGCCAAGGATCTGCTCTCGCTCGCGAACGAGTTCAAGGCCGCCGGCTCGTGGTGCGCGGGGATCATAATCGCCAGCGACCTCTCCTCTTTCGATCCGATGGGTTCCGGCGCCGGCTATCCGAACGGCGCGTGGTACCGATACGCCGACCCCGCGACACACCAGCCGGTGCGTCTACAGTCCGCCGAGTACTTTCACGACGTCCGCCGCCCAGGCCTAGAGGTTCATTAAATGGCTTTCATCACCTACACGCCGACGCCGGTCAAGCTCGCAGGGCTCACATACGCAGACGGCAATCAAGGACTGGCAGCGTCCACTACCAACGTTAGCTTGGAACAGCTGGCGGACGCGATCGCGTGGCTAAACGACGCGGTCGATACCAACATATACGGTGCCGCTCACACGTGGTCAGCGCTCCAGACATATAGCGCCGGGATCACTATATCGGCTGGGTCGCTGTCGTTCACAGGAACGCAGCCTGCTGCGGGCGCAGATCCTGGCGCTAACGTCGCGAACGCGTTGAGTCAGGCCAGAGCGTGGGCAAAGATCACGTGCAACAGCATCAACCAAGTGGCCAAGGACAATGACTATGGCGTGTCATCCGTAGCATTGAATTCCACATACGTGACGATCACGTTCGCGCACGCGTTTACTACCAACAATTACGCTCCGGTCGTCACGTCGCTCGATGGTTCGGCGTTCGCCAGGATATACCAGTGCGGCATCGTAAGTACCACGCAGATGCGTGTGTATGCATACAGCGCGACAACCGGCACTCTCTTAGACCCTACATCAAATATTCTTGTGTTCTCTATTCACGCATATGGTCGTCAATGATTGCAGCGCATGAAGCCGCTTCGGCCATGTACGGCTCGAAGCAAGCGCCTCCCGAGCAGCACCACCCGCCGCGGCACGTACCGGTCCAGTTGACGCACGAGTCGCCGTCCAGCATGCGTACGACACAATAGCCGTATTCGCACGAGTGATCCGCGCACACGTTTCCGTCGGCACAATCGCAGTCGACGACGCATTCGTCCCCTGGCTCCAAAAGATCCGGCTCGGCGCCTGTCGGCGAACCGCCTCCTCTGTCCGACGTGTAGATGTCTTCGCCGCACGCGACCGCGGCAACGGTCAGTATCGTTGCAACAACTCTGGTCAGCATATGTGTCCTCGCTTTCGCTTGCGAGATATACAGCGACCACGGTACTAATCAAGATGGATCCTTGTATATCCAGTCAGGCGAGCTCGTACGTCGAGGGCGGCTGAAGTTAGGGCACTCTCGTGCTATGGGAAACCGTTGCGCGGAGGTTTCAAATGCGGATCGAAACGTGGATGACGGTGGCTCTTTCGGCGGCGTGCTCGTGCGGGGCGGAGCCCGACGCCACCCCGCCAGCGGCGCAGGATCCGGCAGGCGGCGCCGCGTGCTTCGTTCTGGACGCGGCGACCTACAACGTGGCCGCCGACGTCTGCGCGGAGCAGGCGCCGGGCACGGTCGCGGCGGCGTGCGTCGGGGCGCCTCCTTCGGAGAAGCAGTGCGCGCCGTTCCGCGTCCTCTACCGAGCGCAGGGCGAGGAGCGCTACTACTGCTGCTGCGACCCGAGCCTGTCGACCGGGTGCGACTTCGCCGCACCGTAGGGCCGGCGGGCCGCCGCTTTGCGGTTGACGCGCCGCTCCGGCGCGATGTAGCGCTCCATGCGGAGGCTACACACATGACGGATTTCCTGGTCGACCGCCCGATCGTCACCATCTCGAGCCCGCGCGAGGCGCGCCCCGGCGAGTGCGTCGAGGTCGACGCCAACGAGCCCACGGACGTTTCCCTGCCGCCCGCGCGCACCTGCCCGGGCGCCGAGGTCGTCATCAAGGAAGTGGCCGGCGGCGAGGAAGCGACGACGGTGCACCCCGCCGAGGGTGACACGATCGAGGGGCAGCCGACCCTCCGGATCACGGGCGCGCCCGTCGCCGGCGTCAACCGGTACGTGCGGCTCGTGAGCAACGGGCGCACCCCTGGGAACTGGATGATCCTGGGGCACCACGGCCTCAGGTGAACGCTTGATCCAGGCTGTCCGGCGTGTTAGCCGGACATGTGGCCACATCGATCGCGGCATGGGATCAGCAACTCGTTGGTCCTGATGCGTACGCCGTAGCGCGCACCGTCCGCTCCATCGGGGCTCTCGGACGTCCGATCGAGCCCGGGGAGCTCGTGACGATCGACGCCGACGACCCCTTCACGCTCCAGCTGCCAGACCCGCGGCGATCGCCCGGGAAGAGCATCGCGGTCACCTACCTCGACGGCGAGGAGCCAATCACCTGGCAGGCCTTTCCGGGAACGCTCGTCAACGGCGACGCTACGTGGGTCGCCAGTGTCGGGCCCGGCGGCGGCTACATCTTCGCCAGCATCGGCGCGCAATGGCGCGTAATCGCGCACTACAACGGGGTCTGACATGTCAGAAGGCGCTTCCGGTAGGTTCATCGATATCACTCTGGCGAGTGCGACGCTGCCGTTGCAGTTCGCGCCGCTGTTCGCGGCCAAGTACACCGAAGACCGACGCTACCTGGCCCAGGCTGTCAGTTCGCGCGTCTACGTGACCGGCGCCGGCACCATCACTTTCCTCGACACGACAGGACGCCAGACGGTGGCGACGTTCGTGGCCGGGGAGGGCCGCCGAGACATCGAGGCGGTTGGTATCCACACGTACTCCGGTCCTGTGACCGTGACGGTGATGGCTTGATCAACATCGCAACCGACGGCCGAGACACCATCGGCGATCTCTACTCGTCCTCGCCAAACGCTGAGATGTGGGGCGACGTCTGCTCGCTCGTGCCCGGGCGGCTCGACAACCACAAGTGGTCGCTGACGGCACCGCTCATGGCGCCGCGCCTGCTCACGCAGGCCGCCGTGTCGTCGCGGACAGGCCTCCGCTCGCTCGTCGCCGTGAACTACGATTCGAGGAGCCCGGCGGGCGGCCGCCTCGCGCTGCCGTTCACCGTGCCCGACGGCGTGACGGCCGTGCGTCTCACGCTCTCCGAGGTGTCGCTCTACGGGGCCACGGCGTCGCCTGGCCCCCTGGAGCTCACGCTGCTCGATGCCACCGGCAGCATCGTGCTCCACACGACGTCGTATCAGCCGACATCGGAGACGCGCGACGTCTGGACCGTGGACATCGCGGTGACGCCGGGCACCGAGTACATCGCCTGCCTCACGACGCGCACGGCAGCCGGACACGCCGTGTTCCAGTGCGGCAGGTATCGCGTCGTCCCGTCGGTCTACATCGATCGCTTCTGGAGCAACTTCACCCGGATCGAGGCGCATCCTTCGCTGCTGCACGGGAGCAACAGGTACCATATCGACCAGCCGCGCTATTGGCGGCAGCGAGCCCAATCGTTCCTCAAGGTTCGCACGGACGGCAACGAGTTGCGCGCCGAGTACATCGACACGGCGGGCGTCTATCTCCAGTCCCATCCGAACGCGGCGCGGCCCGCGGCGTTCGTGTTCGGCGAGCCCATCGATCCCCCGCCAGCGCTCACGAGCCGTGCCACGAACATCGTCCGCATGACTCTCCCGCTCCAGGGAACCAAGGTGGTGGAGATCCACAGCGGCGTCCACGCCGCGACCATATACCCGGCGCCGCACAACGAGAACATCGGCACCTACCTGGCCGCGATCTACGTGCCCGCGAGCTCCGCTTTCGAGGTCCTCACCGATGGCGACGGGGCGGCCGAGAAGATCGTGTTGTACGGCGACAGCAAGATCTCCGCTTACCATACCGATCTGCCAGCGAGCGACGGTCCGGCCGTCGCGCTCCGGCGGCGCGGCTACCGCGTCACGTGCCATTGCGCCGGCGGCTGGAGCCTCTTCGCGGATGCCACCGCGACGCTGTCCGTGGATGCGTGCTTCCCGCTCGCGCGCCGCCTCACGCGCGGCAGCCCCGACCGCATCGTGTTGCAGATGGGCCGCAACGACTTCGCCAACGGCAAGTATACGCCGGCGAACCTGGTCACCCAGCTCGGCAACCTGCTGGACGCGATCAATGAGGTCGCGCCTGGCGTCATGGTCGACCTGCACACGTTCACCCGGGAGGTGACCGAAGACGACGTTTCGGCGACGACGTGGGAGGCGGAGCGTGCTGCGATCGCCGCCCTCGTCACCCCGACGCGCGCCAAGTGGGTGACGCTCGTTGAAACGGCGCGCGCGTGGACCAAGGCGCAGGCGGCGCTGTACACCGACTCCGACGAGGTCCATCCGAACAAGGCAGGCTATCAGCGCATCGTCCAGGCGATCGAGGGCGGAGACTTCCCATACAGCCCGCTCGACTCCGGCACCTGCCTTGCCTACGTCGAGGGGTCCGATCTGCTGACCGGCGGATCGTACGGGACGATCACGGCAACTGGTCTCACGCCGCCCACGATCACGCTGAGCGGAGCGCCGTCGTGGGCCAACCAGATCCGCATCGCCATCAACACGACCGGGCCCGTCGGGGCCTCTGATTTCTCTGTGTCGTTCGACCAGGGCCGCTCGTGGCCAATCAGGGGTATCAAGACGGCCACGGCGGTCCTCCTGGAGGGCCTCGGCATCACGATCGGCTTCCCGGCGGGCACGTACTACAACAACAACGTGTACACAGCCGAGACGACGATCGGGCAGTGGGGCGACAAGAGCGGCAACGGTCGCCACATGGTGAGCAACACCGGCCAGCTAACCAAGTACTCGCCTTCGAAGGCGCACGGCAAAGCCGGGGTCACCAAGAACACCGGCACCAACTTCATGCGCATCCTCGGCCTGAACGTGCCTGCGCCTTATACGATGATGGTTGTCGGCAAGTGCCTGTCTCAGGCGACCGTCAAGACGCTCATCGGGAAGACGATCGCGGGGAGCGGCGGCGTTCTATACACTGCCACGTCGGCCACCGTTGCGTATAACGATGGCGTGGGCAACATCGCCATGACGATCGACGCCACCGTGAGACGAAGCTACTTCGTCGGCGTCAATGGTGCATCATCGTTCGTTCGTTCCTCTGGCCTGACCACCAATGGCACCACCGGCAACGTCACACTGACCGGGGTGTCGCTGTACGCCGACGGCGCCGGCGGCTGGGCATGGGACGACGAGATCGATTTCTGGGGCCTGTGGTCGGGTGTGATGAGCACGGACGAGATGGTATGCCTCGAGGCGCGCGCGCGGAAGCTCTGGGGCGCCGTCTAGCGCTTGACATTCTGGTGTCCGCGGCGGATCGTTTCCGTATGGCACACACCGATCCCGAGAACGTCATCCCCCAGAAGC
>CAZIWB010000114.1:0-8879 GCA_964542655.1 uncultured Cellvibrionaceae bacterium | reverse complement strand
AGCAGATTCTTTCAATGATTGTTTCTTGAAGTGAGGCCCCGCCCCGATCAATTACTATTCCGTTAGAGTTGTAAGGGAAAATGAGTTTAGTAGAATTTCCAAATATGGTTCCGTTGTCACCGTATAGATGTACGGGTTTGCGGTAAAGTTTTATCTCTCTTGCTAGTTGATAATTACCCGCCGGTATGTAAATGGAACCCGCAAAACCTTCGGGTAAACGATTTATAAAACTGTCAATTGCTAAACTGTTTTGCTCAGCGTTGTTTATAGGAAGTAAATCAGGTACTCTATCGTTTGAAATTACTACAGGTGCAGGCGTTGGTACTTGTTCAACCGGCCCCACTACAGACCAGTACATATTTTCTTTTGGTAGTGCTAAAGCATTAGTTATGTCTCTATCAGCTACGTATTGAATACCGTTAACCGTTACTGTGTCACCTTTACTGTATGCACCTGGTTTAAATTCCATATCAAGATTTTAATAAGAACCCTAGAAAAATGATTAACAAACAAATCAACGCTACCAGTAGAATAAAATAATTCCTCTTAGGTTCTTTTACGCCTCTGTAGAATTGTTGCTGTTGTCTCATTTGAATGCGATTAATAAAAACGCTAATGATGCTGTTACTCCAATACCCGCGACTTTAAAAAGTACCGCCCTTGCTTTTACTCTTTTCAGTTCACGTATAGAATAATCTCTTTGCTCTTGCAGGTTTGCAATCCGTGTTTCCTGAATAGAGCTTTTATCCTGTAGCGTGGTTATTGAAACTCTTTGCTGAGTGGTTAAGACTGTCAAATCTTTTATTTCATCTTTACGTAATACCAGTTCAGAGCTATCAGCCTTCAGCGATTCTATTCGCGTTAAGGCTCTAATGAGTAGCTTGCGATCAACGCAAACAGTATCAGTTTGCGAGTAGCTTTCTAAGCTCACTATTAGTAATAGCAGGGTTATTAATTTCCTTAACCCGTATCTCTTTTTCATGGTATATTTTTACAACTTCTTTTTCTCTTTTTTCGCTTTTATCCTTCGCCCATTTCAAAACGCTGTCAAGTGTTACACTGTCGCGCAAAGACTTCTTTTCTAACACTTCATATTTTTTAAGCAACTCTTTGTCTCTATCATCATGCGCTTTGTTCCCTTTCTTCCATTCTCCAATTCCGACTTTAACAGCAACTAATATTATCGCACAGATAACCACAAAAGCAAGCACACCGTTTTTAAGTGTTATGTATTGCTTTACTGGTTTACGTGGTGGCATTAGTTTTCAAATTGTGATCTGTCAACTCCTAAGCCTCTGGCAATACCCCAAATCACAACGTCTCCGGCTTTCAGGTAAAGAGCTATTTTAAATTTCATTTCATCGCTTATTGAATTGTCAGCCGCAATAATTACAAGGACAGCGGACGTTAATAAGAAGATGATTCTAAAAACCCACGTTGCCCATTTCGGAGTAGGTTTGGTAAATGATATAACCGTTTTGCCCGACATCATTTCGGACGTTTCAACTTCTTGTTTTTCTTGTGGCATATATTTAATTTTTATGAATAAACTTTATTACAGATAAACGCTATTATTATTAAGGGTATGTAGTAGTAGTTCACAGAGTTGTAGTTAACAAAAAACAGGATGAAGTCATAAACAGCATAGGCTAACAACATTCTAAAAAATGGTTTGATCGAACAACTAACACACCTCACAATTATTATCATTGCCACTATCCATGAGACACCACAACAAACCATATAAGCATAAGTCCACTCTGTCATTGGCACACTAACCAAAAGGAATGCGTCCACCATTTTCGTCTTTGAAAACATTTCGGGAACGCATCCCATTAACACGATTACACCGCCTAAGAAAACCGTTAGTCTGTCTTTACGGCTGATCTGGCGGCGGCGGAGGTGGCGGAGGCTTAGGGCCAGGGCCGTCCTGAGTTTCAACATCTGGCTTTTCGGGTTTAGGTTTCTTGATACCTTTTTTACTTTCCATTTGATTGACGTTTTAAAATTTCAACTTCTTGTTTGAGCTTATCTATTTCAATTGCCTGTAGTTCATGCTCCTTTCTAATAGTTTCAACTTCATTATGCAGTAAAGAATTTTCCCGCATTACTACTTTCTTCTCTTCCAGCTCCTTCATTAGCCTTTCCTGCATTTCCTTTTTTACCTCAAAGTGTTCAAGCTCCCTATTCCACAGCATCTCTTTTAAAGGCTTGATTTCGGATTCTACTTTCTGCTCTATTATCTCCGTTATGTTCAGCTCAGCCAATCTTTTTTCCAAGATGTTTTTATAGATCTCTCCCTCTGTTTTGGATATGGTTACACCAGCCACTTTACGTGAACGATTAAAGATTGCTAGTATAAGGCCGGAGGTAATGAATATTATTCCAAACCCCTCTAATGCCAACTCCCACCATGTTTTATTACTTACCACTTCTATCAGGTGTACCATTAATTAGATTTATCAGTTCATCAAACTTTTTTGCTTTCTGTATTGTTTCCTCTGGTGTTGGTGGATCGAATAATAATTTCCTCGCTGCGTAAAGGGTATTAAAAAAGTAAAGCCCGAATATTGCTACAAACACCCTTACCATTCCTTGCACCCATAAGTACATTTGAAACCAACCCCAAATTCTAATTAGGCTTAACATTAAAAAGCATAAAAACACGCCTGCTAATTGCCAAAGAAGATCCGTAAACCATAGGTTTTTCTTTCTAACTTTTCGCCACGCCATAAAGAATATCAAAGAGCAAGGAAACCATATCAACGCCTGGAACACATCGCCACCAATTATTAATATTTGCAGCTTATCATTACCATGTGATTGAGTGCTTAACGGTATAAACCTTTCAAACAAATCAGCCCCACTCAAAAAGAACGTTGACACAAACACGATGAAAAAAGGCATAAACGTTCTTATATCTCTTTCCTTCATCATTAGCTTTTTTCAGTTTTCGTGGTGAGCGAATTAATTTAATAGTGCTTTTATGGTAATGCTGGTAAACTCAATGTTATCGGTGTACCGTTTTCTTTCCTGTTGCCTCCCAAATCCACTACGTTTTTAATCTGCCTGTAGGTAACCGTCATGCCTGCCGTAAATGTTCCTACCACATTACTTAGTAGTAAATGATAGTTCCCCCCTGAATGAATAATATCTGTCACGGTAGCACTATTGCCGCCACTGTAAATAGTTGATCCTTGATAAATAAGTTTAGCTGGTCTGTGTGCTACGTGTTCGGGATCTGAATTGTCAGGGATAACAATATTCCCACTACTCATTGAAGCAATCGTGAAAGTCAGTGTAGGTACTTCAAAAGCCGTTTGGACGTTAGGGAAAATGCAATCCTTGAATGTCCATGTATCGCACCCAGTGTAATATTCAAAAGGATAAACCGCCGCATTGCCAGCAAGTCCACCCTGAAATGTTACACCCTCAGCGTAAAAGTTTTGTGGAGTGATCGCTAAATACCCTCCCATTGTGCCACCATAAATATTAAAGTTCCTTACCCCTGTAGCTCCCTGGATTTCGCTCGTAGTGGTGACGTTATTAAAGTTTACCGTCTTTACGCATTTATCTAACTCCCATGAACCACCGAAAACATCTATAGCGGTAAAGGTTTCATTTTCTGACGGCCATGCGCCACCGTGTAATTCTACATTATCAAGTATTATAGTTCTTGCCGGGTAGTGAAAAGCATTGCCTACCCCTTCCTGAATTAAAAACTCCGTGTCTTTTATTTCTACGTACTCAGCGTAATTATCAGGAATCTTAAAAATCCGAGGCTTGCCAAAGAAATAACCACCGCCCCAATCCCAATCTTTCCAAAGTGAATTGTAGCTGTTTTCTAAAGGAGTAGTGAAAGTGATTGTAGTACCTACGACACTTAAAACTTCTTTCCACTCAAAGAATCTTGGATTAGGAGGCCAGCCAGAACCTTGACATTCATAACCGGCAAGGAAAACCCTGTCACCTGCCACAAGACCAGTACCGCTTGCCGTTATAGAGCTTGCGCCTGCTGTTGCAGTAGAAAATAAATAACCTGTATTAATGGTTCCTACGTAAGAGGCCTTTTTATTATAATTTAGAATACCACTGGTAGCAATCGGTTGGTGTGAAATATCAAACTCATTGCCTCCTGTGTTGTACCACTGCGTAATTCCTGAACTTGGTTTAAATCTTACATTTCTCAACCCTTCTACCCAGGTATTATCTGAGTAGTTCATTTGCCCCGGTGGCGTAGTAACTTGCTTAAATACGTCACTCCATTTATGTGCTGAACTTAGGCTGTTTAAATTGGTGGCGTTATTGGTCGATCCGTTGGCAACTATACTGTAAGTTGTAGCAGCGTTAATTGTTTCCCCTGCCGTTCTCGGATATGTAGGTTCTTCTTCCTCGTCCTCCGTGTATGCTGTAGCGTTAGAAACGTAGGCACTTGCATTTCTTCCCGTAGCTGCTTTTACTCTGAATCTTACTGAGCCTATAGCGTAATTCCCTGTTAAGCCCGTAACAGGAAGGCTTGTTAATGTGTTGTAACTGGAACCTGAATTAATACTTACTTCGTGATCTGTTGTACCGTACCCCGGCGAAAGAGTAATTGTAGCGGTGTTTAAAATATCATTAACGACAAAGTTTGTCGGTGCTGCCGGTGTAATAATAACTGGTGGACGAGCAACCGCAACAACCTTATTTGGTTTCGGTTTCTTAATGCCCGGTTGTGCTTCACTTATTAAAGGCAGTAGAAATAATATGAATAGAAGTTTTTTCATTAGTAGACAATCATTAAAACGCCTGTAGATGTTCTGTAAACGTCACCAGCAACGAGCCCGCCCGATGTAGCTGCGGAGTTATCAGCATAGACAGGGGCAGACGGAATATTTATAATACCCGTGTTGCCGACTTTAAACCTTGTTGTATGTGTAGCTGCTGCGCCTGCCGATCCCGAGGGAGCAGTTGAAAAAATCCAGTCGCCACTATTAAAATATAAATAGCCTCCGTAACCCGTCTCCCTGTATTTGTGGTCTGAGCCGTCATAGTAAAGATTGCTACTCATAAAATTCAGGTTGGCGCTGTAGCTTAGAAACTCCATCCCTCCAAAGCTGCCTTTCATTCCGGTTGTGCTGTGACCTGTTATAAAAAGAGGAGTGGTTGAACTATTGCCGATTGCAAGTGTTGCACTAAGGTCTTCACCACCGCCGCCTCCGCCGCCGCCGATTGCTGTAGTGTCCCTACCCATTGGATGTAATACACCGTCTGCACCTACATAAACAGGACGTGGGGCAGAGCCTACATAATCGCTGCCGTAATAACTTTTATATTTTGCTTGCGGCAATTCGTTTATACCAAAGGCTGTGAGAATAAAAAACGCTGTTATGATAAATATTTTTTTCACGGATTCAATATTTCGAGGTTTGCAATTGATAAAGTGCTATAAGCGTAAACCGATATTTGGGTAAATGTGTAGGCCGAACAATTGAAAGAACTTATTAGCTGGTAAGTGCCTGCACCGTCTTTGTAGTACCATCCAAAACCATTGCCTACCCTTACAATTGCGGCCTCTTGAAAATTGGATACGGCTACCGTCTCAGAACCTACAGAAACATTATCTCTAAATATTTCAATTATGTAATCTGACCCCGACCTTTCCACTTCTATAAAAGCATTTTCAGAACCTGCCGTAATTGCCGCAAATGAAACTTCTGCACCGTTGGGAATGTTTGGTACTAAACGTGCTGCAAAGCCGCTTGGAGTAAAACTTGTTGTTCGGAAATAAGAGCTTGGTGGTAGCGTTACGTTACCTGCACCATCTAAAGTGGGTGAACCCACTATAGTGGTTATCGTTCCGATTTCAGGCGTGTAAGAACTTAAAGGTGTTGATGCTGTACCAGCAAAACCAGCTTCGAAAACAAGTTCTCCTCCTGCCCCGCCACCAACAATAGTCGCCGGGCTTTCCGTAAAAGCATTCCCTTTAGTCTGCGACCATGTACCACCTGTCGGAGTTGTGCCGTAATAATCTGCCAGGTTTATAGATTGTATTACACCTGACGTTAAAAAGCCTGGCGAATCGTCGCCTAGTTTAGAAAGCTGAAACCCTGATACGTGGTTAATAATACCGCCCTCATCTTCAAAAATGTTTTCTATACCCTGGAATGAACTGGTTGAAAAAACAGGTTGCGAACAATGTGCCCCCTCCTTAATTGTAAAGAAATCTGCACCGTTCGCCCCATTGGCTGTAATCTTTACGTTTGCTATTTTAAGATTTGTTACCGTTCCTTCTAAAATGGATATATGGTCGCTGTCGAAAGTTGTTCCTGTCTCATTAGAATAATACCCGTCAATGGTTAACCCGTCTATTGTTACTATGCCATGATTATTATGAACCACTATTGAGGGTTGGTTCCAGGTCATGTTGTTGCGAATAAAATTCCTAATGACTATGTTTTTTGAATTACCGCCTATCTGAAACAACCCTTTCACATCTGGCATATAGTCGTAACCGTAAGGCTCTACAATCTCCACATTGATGTTCTCGTAGGTCATGTTTCTAAAATCGCCGGGGCCTGGAGGAATAATGTAATCGCCAAAATTGTTTTCGGATTCCTGTACCACTACCCACGTTCTGGCTGTGCCTCTTAGGTTGCCTACATAAACGTTTTCTATATAGTTAGCAGAAGAACAAAACCGTACAAACTTTCCCTCGCCCCATCCTTCAATATTATTGATGTAAACCCCTATGATATTACCGTTTACGCCAGTGTAAGGCGTGTGGTCTTCACTGTATGCAATACCACCCGGTACATTTGCGGTTATACTTATACGGTCATCGCCACACCTTATTTTGCCGTTAGTGATAGACAGGTTTTTGCCCCCACCGCAAACGTCCATTCCGTCCTGATTGATGTTCGGGCTTTCTCCTTGGTCGATTATGAAGTTGTCAAATACAACGTTTTGCCACGTAAGTACGAAGATTGCAAACGTGCGTGTATTTCTTATTTCTGCATCACGGAAAATGAAGTTCTTTACGCCAAACATGGAAAGGCCGGTAATCATTCCTAGCGTAGAGTTGGAATGGATTTGTTTCTGAACTCCGCCACGCCAGCCGTTACCGTTCCATATACCTCCCTGAATGGTAATATTAGAATCAAGAATATCATTATTGAACGGTGCCCAGTTGTAATTAGACAAAAGAAAATTGTCTGAATTATCCCTAAGAATTGCACCACATCCTGTACTTGTTCTTATAGTAGTATTCGATTTTACTTTAAGCCCGGTGGTACTTATTTTAACATCCCAAAAAATAGTTAGCGGACTTGTGGATGTTGCTCGGTCGAGGATGGCTTGAATAGCTGCGGTTTGGTCTGTACCAAAACTGGAAGACCCAAAAGAAATATCTGCATCTGACAAGATGCCTAACCTGCTTAGTGTTACTTCCGTTGCCGACTTCGAATCACTCAACATGCGTGTGCCTACGTTCTGTCCGTAACAAACACTAGATAAAAAAGAAAGTATAATTAATATCCGCTTCATAGTTTAATCATTGTAGATCCAGTAAGTACCATCGTCCTGTAGTTCCAATTGATCGCCGGGATACATGGTTATTGAGTTAATTGCTGTTGTTGTGTAAATCTGGTTAGAGCCTGCCCGTTGAACTACTACGTTAGCTGTGCCCCTGTTTTTGATCTTCATTATTTGCCCTGTAGTTCCAATTGCGGGAAGCGTCCACGTTGCTGCACTTGATCCGGTAAACGAATAAGTTTTTATGTAACTGCCGGTAACGGTTAGAGTAAGCGAAGTACTAGTACTAGATGTTGTGGATGGGGCAGTACCTGTAGAACCTATAAAAGTCAGAGGTGAACCGCTCGTACCTGCGCCGGAAAAATAATCTTCATCTACATAAAAAGAATCCCGCACACCCGCCGCCGTTAGGCTGTCGCTTATCATATCTGCGGTGGCACTTGAACCGAGGCCACCGCCGGTATTGGCGTTCCAATAACCGCCGGTCGAAATCATTGTTGCGCTTTCACCGGCAGCTAATACAAAACTATTTACTGCCGCATTTGTCCAAATTTGGTCACTGCCTGCTCGTTGGATTGTTAAGTTTCCACTACCCGCATTTTTTAGAAATATTGCTCTACCTGCGTTGGTTGCCCTATCTGGTAAAGTCCATGTGGCTGTAGTGCCTGTAAAGTGGTAATAGTTATTCGTGCCTAATGTTGCACTTGATCCACCTATTGAAGTCGTGTTTGAAAATAGCCCGTTCCATGAACCCGAACCACCGCCGCTAATCGTTCCTAAGTCAATGGTACCTTGAGTATTTGCATTGTAGCGTGTACCGTTTGCGTAAATAGCAATAGGAATAGTGCCTGTACTATCAGGTAATTGCCACTGCCGGTTTTGGGTAAGATTATTCCACCGTAAAGCTGTAGATACCGTACCTCCAGACCATCCGCCCTCTATTTCAATTCCATAGCCAGAGAAGTAATAATCCTTACCGCCCCTGGTAATCAATCGTGCATAACCTACGTTACCGCCCAACTCCATATAGGAGCCTGAGTAAGTACCTGCAACATCACCAAACTTTATGTAAGCGGTAGAATTTGACTGTATGTTACCAGTCATTAAATTACTGGCTGTAAGGGTTTGTTGAAGTGTTGGAGTACCAATAGCATTAATTAAACCTAAAAGAGAATCCCTTGTATGGTTTAATCTTGCTCTTGATGCTACTAAAACAGAATCCACCGCATAAAATCCAGTTAAACCCCAACCTGTTGAAAGACCTAAGTTTGTTCTTGCGCCTGAAGCTGTAGTAGCGTTTGTCCCACCCTGGTTGATAGGAACTGTGCCTGTAATGCTGCTGAATGGTTGTGTGCCTGTATGATTGG
>CAZIWB010000113.1:3414-9243 GCA_964542655.1 uncultured Cellvibrionaceae bacterium | reverse complement strand
GATGACTGCCATGGATTTAACCTCTGCTGAGCGGGTCTTTATTGATCTGGTTTACACGGTTAGGAAGCTGATATCGGTCGTACTGTTCCAACGCTTTGCGAATTTCAGGACCGACACCCAACTGAGCACCCCGTGCGTCGATATGGAATACGTCGCCGCCTCTAGACGCCGCACCCCCGGAGCCTGTCGTCACTTTGGGAATGATCATGCCATCAACACCCGGCGCAAAATACTCGCTATTGGGTGTGTTCTCGTTGACCTTGTAGAGCTTCCCTGCTTCCACAGGACCACCGGTGGCACGGCCTCCGCCGAACCCGAAAATATTTCCGAGCAAGCTTGCAAAGCCGTTAGAACCGCCGCCAAAAGCCTGGTTCAGGAAGAACTGGCCTGCCATCGAAAGGACATTGCCCAAAATGTCCCCGAATTCAGAGGCTTCAATTTTGCCATCTGCAAGAGCATCAATGACTCCATTGATGGCTGCCTTACCGATGTTTCCAAGCTCGTCGTAAAGATCCTTAAGATATTGAACCGCTTCCTGCTCGTAGTAGAGCTCTTCGGTCAGACTTTTAATCTGCGTGATCTGTTCTTCGGTTGCCGCAGTGCCAGCCTTACGAGCAGCAATCATCTTTTGCTGCTCGACTTCACTCAAACCAACAATCGATTTCTCAAACTCAATATCCGAAATGAGATCTTTAACAGCCTGTTTCTGACGTTCCAGCGCTTTGGTTGCCGCATCAATCTTACCTTCATCCAAAGGATAATCATCCAGAGAGACTGGCTTGACAAGATCTTTGACTGATTGCTGATCGGCATTGCGAAACTGAAGTTCAGCAGCGCTCAGAGGACGAGCAGGCGTGGGCGCGGGGCGCGGAGGGCCTTGAATCTGACCCAATCGAGTGCCAGCAGTCCCACCTCCCGGCACAGGCAACCCCCCGAACGGGGTATTCGGAATAGGAAGATCCGCGCCTGGAACCACGTTGGGGTTAGCAGGAGTTTGAAACAGGCTTTGTACCCATGCACCGAGCTGTCCGAAATCGATAGGCTCGAAAAAGACAGTTTCGCCGTTTGCAGCTGTCTTGCCTTTCAAGAACTGATTAGTCTTGTCGGCATTTTCTTGAATTGCACCAAAAAAGTCGCTAATCGCTCCTTTGTTGTTTCGAAATGCATCACCGACTTTCTGAACTACTGTCGCAAGGCCATCAAGAGCACCGCCGATAGCGTTACTTGCCCCAGTCGCATCGTTCATCTTGCCGGCTGTATCGATCAGCACGTTTTGAAGACGAGTGAACCCCTGTGAGACAGTAAACTCAGAAGCAGCGACTTTGTCTTGCAGTGTCACAGCGCCTGCCTCGAAAGCAGCAAAGAACGCTTTGGATGACACTTCTCCGTTAATGACAAGGGTTCGCAGCTGAGCAACAGAACCGCCTGCCTCCTTGAGACCCCTAGCAACCGACTGCAGAATCGGCAGTGCACCTTCGTTGATCGAGTTGAATTCTTCAGCTCGGACAATGGTGCCACCGAGGGCCTGCCCGAGCTGCAGTAGAGCACCTCGACTTTCTTCGGCGGTTCGGCCTGAAACACGAAGCGCAACTGCAACGTTATCAGCAAATTTAGCCAGCTGCTCGCTGCTAATACCCAATTCCCCCTGCACCTGAGCAACTCGACCGTACAATGTTGCGAGCGCTTCAAGCGGGGCAGCATTCCGCTGGGCGGAAGCGAAAAGCTTTTGATACACTCTTTCGAGTTCGTCGCCGGCAAGCCCAGCAACTTTCAAACTGTTCTCAATCTTAATGGAGGAGTCGATAAGACTCTGAGCAGCCTTAAGAGCTACTACACTACCGACACCGGCGAAGGCCTTGCCAAAGCTAAGACCCACGCCGGTTGACATTTTGGCCACTCGGTTCTCAATACGCTTCATCTGCGTATTGGTTTGCCCGTTTGCACGAGCAAGCGCCCTTTCGTACTTGACAGTAGATGCCTCAAGTGAGACGATCAAGCGCTCGAGATCGGTAGTGGCCACGGCGAATACCTCAGTGTTCGGTAGTAAACGTGTAGGTATCTTCTAGAACAAAACCGTTCTCGTCCCAGAAATACACTCGAGCAATTCGCTCTTGCTGGTCTTCAAAGCCTTCGTAAAGCCAATCGTACAATTCTTCGGCTTCTTCTGTGGACATTTTCTTCTTGTCTTCCGGGGTATTGGCGTCAATAAACCCGTTCAGAGCTGCGAAGTATTGCCACATACTCATGGCGTTAACTTGCTGTGGGGTAAAACCCATCGCGGCACCAGCGCCGTAGAGAGGAGCAATTTTGATCTTCCCGTTAGGAAGAACGTCTACTCGCTCGCCTTCGGCTCCTGCGCCGCGCCGGCTTTTCCCGGCGCTTCGTCCGGTGCCCCCTGCACACCGACGCTCAAAATGCCATGAGCGAAGACGACATTTTCCATTGGCGGTCGTTTTTCAACGTAATACTGAACCAAGGACAATGCTTTTGCAGGCTCGAGACCACCGCCGATCAATGCAAGTCGAATGACAGCGGAAATCTCCTGAACACGCCAGGTGCCGATACCGAGCCGCTTGAGAATCTCAAACGGCCCGGCATTGCACACCTCTTGAAGCTGGATCAATTCGCCCCAGCCGAGGCGGAAAGTATAATTACCATCCGCCCATGGAAGTGTAGTGGAAGCGTCGCGCATCAGGTGGCAACCGTCCGGACCATCTCGCCGTCAGACTGCATCGAGATATTGGAAGTCGTAGTACGACCGTTCGGGGCCGTACCTTCCATCGTCTCGACATGCATCTTGCCGGTCCAGGTGATGGTCTTGGCCGGAAATTCCATCTCGACCTTGACATTAACCGAGTCGATGCTTTCCCAAGCGTTCAACCAGGTTTCGATGCTCTCTTCGGCAAGAACGCCTTCACCGCTGACAGCCATGCTAAGCGAAACTGCATCTCGACCAAGCCAGTCGACCTTGTCCGGATCATCACAATCCGGGACCGCCTGCTCTTCAAGACCCTTGGTCAGAGTCACCGTCTTAGAGGTGAAACCGCAAGGAGCGGCATAAATACCAGGCGTGATGGTCTCGAGAAGAACCCGAACCTTGCCGCCTTTGATGCGTGTGGCTGGTGCCATTTAAGTCTCTCCGTCAGTTAAGGCGTATCAACTACAGCCGTAAATTGGACCACGCCATGCCCAATTGCGGGGTTCGGGTCGTCAAGGATCCGTGCAATCTCTAATTGCAACGTAACCAGCGCGTTATTTGTAAGCGCCAATTCAACATCATGCAACGTCCGTTTGACGAGATTTGTAATCTTTCGACACTGTGCAGTGCCGTACGCTTCATTTGAACCGCTTGTCCAAACGTCCCACTGAATAGTGATCTCTTCGCCATACATGCAGTCATAATCACTTGGGATTATTGTAGTCGGTCCCAACGAGATATACGGGTATTGTGCAATTACATTCCCCGTGATTTCATCGGTAGGAACCCGATCATAAATTCCGTCAATTCCTACATACGCGACAAGATCAGCATTAGCCAACATTGCTGCCATCATCGCCTGGATCAGCTCTACGCTTGCGTCTTCCATTTAGGGCTTATTTCCTCCAGCTGCGACGGCACGTGCTGATTTCGTAATCGCACGGCTGATCCTGTTTTTGGCGCTTCGCCGACGAGCTCGCCACGCCGGGTAAAAGAAAGGTTGCGCTTTAGTTCCTGGATGCTGTGTTCCGGCAAACAAACCGCCGTTGATATGAGGTGCTGTGCCGAATTCTACCCAGCGAGCCCAGAACGCATTATCGCCACCAGCAAAGATAGTGATTGCCAAATTGCCAGACATCTTGTCTTTGACTTTTCCGATGACAATGCTACCTTTAGGCGCTTCGCCCCAAGTCCAATTAATCGACAGCTGAAGATCCCCTGTGTCCACAGAAGCAGATGCAAGGGAGCGGGCCAGCGCAACGACTTCTTTAGCTACAGCTTCCATCGCCGGAGCGATGGCCAAGTTAGCAGCTTTCGGAAGCGCTTTAAGCTTCCGTTGCAAACTTGCCAAGCCTTGGATACGAGCAGCCATTAGGATGCTTTCCCTTCAGTCACCATGAACTCGAGCCATTGGCGCTTGCCATCAGGATCGGCAGGAGCGCTGACGATATTCAGCACTCGTGTTCCACCTACTCGAGCGTCAAGAAGTTGCCATCCGTTAGTGACAGCTAGCATTTTCGGCGACCACCGAACAAGCGCCGAATAGGGTTGAACACCCTGGAGCTTGGAGGCGATGACCGTTTCTCCCCCACGGCGAGCCTCAAGACCAATGCTTTCAGTGAATTGCGTCGAAAACGGCCCAGCACCTTTGACAGTTCGAAATCCATCGTTCGCGTCCGACCTCTTCTGGAAGTGAAAACGATCACGGAGCATTCCGAAGTGATTCTTATTTGCCATTCGGAACTCTCTTCGTTGTCTTAGCAGCAATCTTCGCTGCGATACCTGCATTAGGAGGCTTAAGCAGAGTGGGTTCTGCTTTCTTCAACGCGATTGCCTTCTCGGCACAGGCAGCAGTCACCAGCTTGATATCCCCTGCCTTGAATGCCAGAGTCACTTGAGGAGAAGGTTTGTAATCCCAATCCGCAATAAATCGAACTCGCCTATCAGTTGAGCCACTCATGCCAGAGCCGGATCTCTCAGTCTCCACAGGAGTGCGGCGATAGGGTTTTGCCCGTCATCAGGGGGTTTTCCTGCCAGCCCGCTCAACCATGAGGCACTATCGGGGGAATCGTCAAGCAGGGCACGCACAACGAGTATAATCGCAGCTGTGACGTTGCCCGGGGTGTCCGTTGTATCACCCCAGCCGAGTTCGTAAAGTTTGAGCGGGGTGTATTTGAGATAATCGATAACGATGGCCTGCGCCTGATCGATCTTGAGTGTCACGTCAAGAATGCGCTCGCTATCGTCCGTCTCAGCTGAAGGATCGATATCAAGATCCAAGCCGAGACGAAGTGCTCTGTTGACCTGCTCGATGGTAACCCAAGCCATGACGATTAGCTCCTGTCGAGAGGAATATTGGACTGCGGTCCAATTTCTTTGACACTCTTGCCATCACGACCGCGCTTGACTGCCAGGCGCCAATCATCCGACTGGCCGGGCTTTCCGATAGGCGCATCTTTCTGAGCAAACCAGAACGAACCGCCGAAAGTCACACCGTCACCGCGGAGGTAATCGCTATCTTCCTTATACACACCCATGTCAATCGGGTAATGAAGCTTGAAATCCCACTGCTTGACGTTCTCGCCACGAGCAGCTTTGAACGTTAGGGTTCGTGCTTCTTCGTTGAACTCGATATCCAGGTCATCGAAGTTCACACCGTCAAGACCGTCTTTACCATCCTTGCCGTCTTTTGGCAGAACAGGGCCGAGTTCTTTCGTCTCGCCGTTCGAAAGCGTAACGACAAGCTCGCCATCTCGATTGATGAATGCGCCGGCAAGATTGATGCCGTCTTTGCCATCTTTCGGAACAGGGATGAGCGAAGCTGCCTTTCGTGCGATGATATCGAATTCACCTTCACCGATAAGCTCGATGGCATCAGAAGTCAAATCGCTATACTCGAGATGCATCAAACCTTCATCATCAAGTTTTACCTTGACGATGCTACGACCGTGCGCGCCGTCCTTGCCGTCAGCAGGAACAGGAAGAGCCTTGACAGCTTCATTAACCTTATCCGCCACGACACCTTGCACCCAATCAAGGTCAAGCGGCTCGGCATCCTTACCTGGCTCACCGTCCTTGGGAATCGGAAATCCGAGAACGACATCTTCAGCTTCTTTACGAATCTGAGCCGG
>CAZIWB010000113.1:0-3314 GCA_964542655.1 uncultured Cellvibrionaceae bacterium | reverse complement strand
ACAGAATTCTGAATGCGATCCAATTCTGCGTCGAAAGTTTTTCCAAGTTCGAGCTTGAATGTCTCCAATTCTACATCGAGCAACGGTCTAACGTCTTCAACAGTGACTGATTTCCCGTCCACAGGAGGCGGCAGAGCAGCTACGGCGGAATTGACCGCATTGGCGACCAAATTCGGGACACTGTCTTCGAGCTTCTTAGCTTCAGAAGCGAGACCTTCCATGACGGCTGAGAAGAGCTTTGTATCGAGATTCAACGTCACTGTTTGTGAAATCGAACTGCTCATCTCGGCGATTGTTTCGGTCGCCTCGATAAGCTGCTTTTCAAGCTGTTCGATACGACCAAACAACGGAGTGTTAGTCATATCGATGTAGCGCTTAACTTCTGCAACGATCTCTTTGCCAAACGCGGCACCATCGAAGCTCATTATCGAAATCCCTTCGTGATCTCAAGTAAGGCCGCACGGGCCTCCGATTGAAGATTATTATCGTTTGCCACCGCAGAGTCAGCGGTAGAAGCGGTATCGCCTGATTTGGCAAACGGATCTGCTTGCGCATCTCGCTTAGCAAGCGCGGCAAGGGAGAAGTCCTGCTGCTGACGATAGACGACGCTACCGCCTTCGACAGGATCAAGATTGATACGCTTGCGTCCTTCGTCAGGAGTAAGGTAGTTCTTACCTGCTTCCAGAGCCTGCATCTGGGTCGTAGTATCCATTCGAAGCAGATTGTCAAGATCGAACTCGGTGCCCATTCCTTCAGCCATGCCGAGGCCTTCATCCAAGCACAGCTCAATGGATTCAATCAGCACCTGCAAGCACTGAGAATAATACTCGACATTGAGTGACTGGATGTTATTATAGCTCGGCATCGCACCGACGCCGATCTTATACGGAGGCACGTGATAGGTAGAGCAGACCACTTCCGCGGTCCACTTGAGCTGTTCGATCAGCTGGGAATCCGAAGCCTTGGCAGTCATAGCCTCAAATTTGAGACCATCGCCAAGAACCGCGATCTTACCACGGTTCTTGCCGGTGTAGTTTTCTTCCCAGTAGGCCTTGAGACGAGCGGCCGTCTCGTCACCGATTGCGCCAGCGGCAGTCAGAACGCCGCCCGGGCTAGCATTGTTCTGGAAGAAATGGGTCGACTGCTGCTGAATTGCGATGCCCTGCATGGCGGCAATACCGCTTGCGAAGATCGGCGATACACCGACCAACGGGTGGAACATGCAGTTGAAGCGGTCGTGAATGATTTCGCTTGCCGGAACGGTAACTTGACCAGCGGTCAACCCCGACAACTCATCAGTGCTGAGCTGGTAGAAGACATCACCGGAAGTCGACACAAGAACCTGAACTCGACGCGGATCAAGGATATAAAGCTTGATCACAACGTTGCGATTGTCGCGGACCTTGAGAATGAAGGTATTGCCAGTCTGAAGCTTCGAAAGAACCCAATTCTCAAGAAACTGGATACGGTTCTGATAATGGTTCGGCCGACGAAGAACAGGCGAATATGCAGGGTTCGTAGTGGGAACCCAGTTACCGTGCTCATTCAGCTTAACCAGCCGAAGCGCCATCTTGGCAATGTCAGATGCAATCAGCGTTCGACATGCAAAATCGGCGCTGTAACTCAGCACCGTATCAACGTCTATCTCAATGTTTCGCTGCCAAGCACCCGCGAAAGCTTCTCGGATGATTGGAAGCCAACCTCGAGAAGAGTCAATCGATCCTACAGTGCCGGAGTGAATGGGAAGAGTCGCTTTGGACGAGAGCCCAAGGATCTTAGCCGCATTTTCAAACATACCCATGGCAGATCCTTACTTGAGAAGGGCCCCAGCGAGCTTCTTCACTTCGTCGGCGGTAATCATCTTCATGACTTCTTCGTCCGAAGAGTCGCGAATTGCCATAGCCAGGTCGATTACGTCCTGATCAAATGGGATATTCACCACCTGAAGCTTCAGCCGATCATCTACAATCAGTAGCTTCGGTACTTCTGAGCGGTCAGAATGAAATTCAGCCCAAGCTTCTCGAAGCATTGCATGGGCCTGAGCGGGAAGCGGATGCCGAGAACTGAGGATGAACTTATCACCAGGTTCGAGAGTGAGGCGCTGAAGATCGCCAAGGATGTTTACGTTCTCAGTCACTCTTGAACCTCTTCGGATTTACCGCACCATGCAAACTCGGAGAACCCATGCAATCGTGCAAGCTGCTCGGCATGTGCATCATCGTTCGCAATTGCCAAAACGTCACCCGGCCAATGTGCAGCAGCTTCAGGAGAAGCAATAACACCATTGAACGGGGATTTCACTGCTTCTTCAACATCTTGCCATACATTCTGCGCGTATCCGAGTAACAGAACACGGCCCTTGCCTGACAGCCGGTAATGCTCATCGATCCAACGATCTTTTAGCTGCCACGGTTTCACAGAACCTGGAAAGAACATTATCCTTGATTTGTCTCGAGAACCCTTAGATTGGATACTCCACCAGTTTACGCCGTCTTCTTCGCCCCAAGTTGCCTCATTTGGACCCAAGCAATGGGCAATCCACGCTTGATCTGACCCGACAAACTTAGAACCAGCTTCGGTTGCACCTTCTAAGCTGAAATTTTCATAAACCTGAGGACGTGATCCAGCTCGGATCAACATCATCGAGCCGTTGTAGTAACGACCAGGAGCTGTTCCTCGGTATATTTTGAAATCATCTTTGATATCGAAAAGCGGATCGAGCTCACCGCCGATGACGCAATCGAGATCCATACATACGAAGCGCTCACCAAATATCTCAGCAGCATCACGCCTGAACATTGCGATACGGCGAAGGCATTGAGGACGTGCCTCATTCCACGTAGGGATGCGCCAATCCTCGAATTCTTTGGTCGGCTTGATGATCTGTATGTCAGGCGAAAGACCTTCGGGAATATCGGTCACACATGCGATCCGATGGGGCATCGATAAGTTGCGGCTAACAGAATCCGCCCAAACATTCACATTGAATGAGGTATAATCTGCTCGACCGCCAGGTTGATGCCAAAACCATGTGAGAACAGTAAGCATTAAAGCACCTGTTCCCACGGAAATTGCAGAGTTTTAACTACATTCGTCTCACCACGAAGCGCTTTAGCTTCGGCGACTTTACGCTTAGCATCTGGTTCGCGACCTTCTTTCCGGGGGAGCGTAGTTGTCGACGCGTCGGGTACCATGTCTCGCGTGTACCTTGCAAGTCCAATTCCCGAGAGATGTAACATGAATGAATTGATTGCCGCGCGAGAGCGGAAAAGACCATCCGTGCCATAGACACCACAATAGTCCTCATCATATCC
>CAZIWB010000112.1:0-9410 GCA_964542655.1 uncultured Cellvibrionaceae bacterium | reverse complement strand
CGGAACGCCTGCCGCACAAACGAAAAAACCCGGCCATTGCTGGTCGGGTTTCGGGTGATTCGGTAGCGGGGTGGCAACTTCGCCTGTAGCGAAATCTAGGTGTTTCACCCCTTGACAGTCAAGCCCCCTGTTTTTCCGTGTACCCCTCACGCGCATGGAGCGCCCTCTCTGCGCGTTCCACGGACGCCTCCATGGCTACCCACAGCCAGCCCGCTCCGACGTTCACCAGCAGCGTGAATTCGGTGACGGCGCCACGGGGCGGGATGACCTTCTGGCGCATGCCGATGCAGAGGTCATAAGCCTGTCCGGCGATGGCCAGCAGCTGGCGCTCCGCCTTCCGGCCCGCGGGCCCGGTGCCGCGCAGCAGCTTGTCGGCCAGCCATTCGACAACCTGTTGCCGGCGATGCGGCTGCCCCGTGCCGACGCTGTAGGCAACATCCGGCCCGACGTCGCGCTCGTTCCTTCGCCCCATCGACAGCGCCAGCACCATCGCGTTCTCGCTGGACAGCGAGCCACTGACGTACGGCGTATAGCCCGCGCCGGTCGGCTCGCGCCAGGTGGTTTGCCCCGCGAGGCGCCCCAGCCGTTCGACGAAACCGGAGCGGTCGGCGTGGTTGAACGTGTCCTCGGTCATGCGTCCCCCTGAAGCTTCGCGTGGTCAATGTCGAATTGCAGTCCCGGCGTCTTCGTGCACAGCGGGAAGCTGCGGCCAAAGGTGGGGCAAGTGGCCTTGCCGAAAGCTTCCTCGCGGTGCGTGCAGTACGCGCATGGATCGCGGTGGATCTTCGCCAGCTGCCGGCGGGCCAGTTTGATTTCGGTGGCGCGTTCCGGGCGGGTGTAATCGGTCACCCGCGAATCCTCAACAACGGAAACGCACTCGCCCCGATCGGCAACCGCTCTACCACTCCGCCGTTGCGCTCCCATTCCTCGATCGTCTCGACTCGCGCCACCGGCTTGGTGGTGATGACGCTCTCGCTCGGCAGGATGGGAAGATTGAACGGCAGGGGCCTCGGCTTCGGCTTGGCCAGCTTGAACCGCTGCCGACCGGCCGTGCCGCATTTCACAAGTGGCGCGCCGTTGGCGTAGCAGCCGTCCTTGCACATCTGGAAACACGACGCTTTGACCTGCTCGCGCGTCAACGTGTCGGACAACTCAGCAGCAATCTCGTCGATGGACAGGCCATCCTTCGACCTGGCCAGTACGCCGCGGATCAGTGATGCGTTGCTCATGCTGCCGCCTGCTGTCGCTTCGCGCGAGCCTCATTCAGCACCTGCGCATAGGCTTCCGGGTGCTGCTGATCGAATGCTGGCAGCTTTCCGCGACTCCACTTCCCGCCACCCAGCGAGGCCAGCCAGCCGTCACTGGCACAGAAGCGACGGGCGTCGATGCCGTGGTCACGGACACTTTTTGCGGTGACGAAGCCATCCAGTTCCAGATCGGCCAGCACACGCAGTGCGCCGATCTTCCACGGCGTCAGCTGTGTCGGCGCAGGAACACCACAGCGCACCATCGGCACGATCTCAGGCAGCGTGCAGCGCTGCGGCGGGTTCCAGTCATGCCAAGCCGTGTCCCACTCCATGAGTGGGCCGTCGCTGGTGTCATAAGCGCGGCGGTCAACGTTGACGATGTTTCCGTGTACGTCGGCATAGGTGTTTCGCCCAAAGGACCGGGTGAAGTCAAAGGCCTTGGAAATTCCACCGCCTACCCAGCGTTCGTTCTGATCAGGCACCCACACCTGTACACCAAGAATTCCGAGCATTTTCGCGATGCCGGCATTCGCATCCGTCGTGCATGGCACGATGACCGCACGGAAGTCGGGGCCGGCCTTGCCCTCGTCGGTGTAGCCCATGTATTGCTCGGGCAGTATCTGATCCGCGACCTTGGCATTGAGCTGTAACTTCGCCTCGATGCCGAGCTGGTGTCCTGTTTTGTCGTAGACGCAGAGGATGTCGAATCCAGCGGTCTCCGGGTATGCGGTCCATCCACCAATGCTCTTCAGCGATTCGAGGAAGCAGTCGCACAGCGACGCCTCGGTCGGAAATGCGGCTTTGATTTCTGAGGCTTTCACGCGAACAACCCCGGTGCAAACGGCACCGACGCCATCGGCCTGATCTCGATCACCGTGCGCGGGTTGCGCTTGTCGATCGCGTGGAAGACGTGCTTCTCGCGCACCTGCCGATCGTTCCGGTAGACACCCGGCTGCGTCAGCACCCGCTCGCCGCTGCGCTTGTCCTTCGTGTAGCGGTCCTGCAGCACGTCGAGGATCAGGGACTCGTCCAGGTCAGGGCGCTCGCTCGCGTAGAAGATCCGCAGCGTGATGGCGACCCTGTACTCGACGCGCTGGCGGGCGTGGATGGGAATCTGGCGCAGCGCATCGCGCTCGTAGCTGCGCCCCTTGTCGCTCTTGATCGAGCTGGGGCGGCCGCCGATGGTGACGATCTTGCGGCTGTTGGCCTTGCTGGCTGGCTCGCCGAAAATGGTGAAGGCGATCACCCGTTCCTGCTCGAAGTGGCTTCCTGTTTGGGCCTGACACAACGGGCTCTGCGCGCGCGGGAAGCTGGCGGGATTCATTGCCGCGTCCTCCCCCGTTGCTGATCCATCGTCTCCGCCAGCACCAGCAACATCGGCGCACTCTGCGATTCGAGCAAATCCCCGTACTCCGCAAACGCCCCGAATCCACCGAAGTAGCGAATAGCCGCCCCGACGCGCTGCATGTCGGCCGCCAGCTTGCGCATGTGCGCCGGCAGTTCGTCCAGCTCGATGCCGCCCTGGGCTGCGTGGTCGCGCGTCATGCCGCCGCCCTCACCAGCTCCCGCGCCCTTTCCCGGATATCCCCGCTGATCGTCGCGCGGTCGATCTTGTGGGTGTAGACGCCCACCAGCCATTCCGGGTGCGTCGCCTCGACAGCGCGGGCACGAACACCAGAAGGATCCAGCGCGAAGGCTTCGCCGTTGTCGGCTACCGCGATCAGTAGCGCGCCAGTTTCGGCCAGCATGCTTTCGATCTTGCGGGCCGCGTAGCCACTGCCGGCGCCGGTGCGGTTGATGCAGTAGATCGGGTCGTTTTCGTTTCGGGTCATGCGGTGAATCCCATTTTCGGTTTGGGCTTGTAATCGGATTCGGAAGGTGCCGGGCGCGGTCCTTCCCAGCCTTCCATGCGCATCTCGCTGAAGACGTTGCGCAGGTCGATCGTTCCGCCCGTGCGGATGCTGCGGCCCTTGGCCACGATCACCTCGACAAGGCCCTTCAGGTGCGTGCCGGGCGTGTAGTAATCCTCGCGATGCAGGAACAGGATCACGTCGGCTTTCTGCTCGATCTCGCCGGACTCGCGCAGATCCGTCATCGTCGGGCGCTTATCGCCACGGTTCGCCGATGCGCGATTGAGCTGGGCGAGCAGCACGACGGGGCACCTGAATTCCTTCGCCAGCGTCTTGGCGCCCTGCGTGATGCGGCCGTACTCGTGCCGAACCTCGCGGCTGGGATCGAGCTGCATGTCGTGCATGTGGTCGACCACCACCAGGCGGATCGGCGACTTCATGTGCTCACGGCGAGCGCGAGCCGTCAGCTGGTCAATCGAGATGGCGGGCGTGTCGTCGATCAGCAGCGGCGAGCTGATGATCTTGTTCGTCGCCTCGTTGAGCCGCGACCACCAGAATTCCGCGTCGATGTCCTCTTGTGCGGGGTTCTCGACCCAGTCGTGCGGGATCTCGCCAACGCAAGCCACGGCGCGTGACATGCACTGGTCGGCGGTCATCTCGACTGAGAAATAGGCGACCCGCCCGCCCGCCAGCGCGACGTTAAGCGCCGCCTGCAGCGCGAAGATCGATTTACCCATGTTCGGCCGCGCGCCGACGACGTACAGCTCGCCATCGCGCAGTCCTTTCGTGGTCTGGTTGAGCTCGTGCCACGGCCACGGCTGGCCCAGGAGCTTGGGCCCCTGCTGGTAGCGCGCCATCAGCTCCGTCTGCATCCGACGCATGCCGACAATGGCCGGCTCCAGTCCGCCGCGCAGCTTGCTGGCCTGCATCTGCGCCAGGCTGTGCGCCGCGGTAGCGATGATTTGCTGAGAATCCGCACCACGCGCCCATGCCGCCTCCGTGAGCGTTACACCGGCGTCGATGGCTGCGCGGAGTCGTGATTTCTCCACCACGATCTCGGCATACGCAACCAGGTTGGCAGCGCTGGCAGTGGCTGCGTCCAGCTCGATCAGGTAGGCCTGCCCGCCGATCATGTCCGACAGTCCGTTGGTGTCGAACCAGTCCATCATCGTCACAACGTCGACGGGTGAGCCGTGCTTGATCAGCTCCGTGACGGCGCGGTAGATCAGCCGGTGATCTTTTCGGTAGAAGTCACCCTCGTTCAGCCAGTCGGCGATCTTCGCCAGCGAGTCCGGGGCCAGCATCAGGCCGCCAAGTACCGCCTGCTCCGCGTCGATGGCATGCGGCGGGATGCGCAGTTCCGAGATGCTGGCGCGCTCGCGCTCGCCGGACAGTTGGGCGCTCATGCCGCGGCTCGCCTGGCTTGCTCGCCGGTGGTCGTAAGCTGGCAGGCGCCAGTGGCGTCAAACCACCAGAGCTTGTACCAGTTCCGCTTGACTGCGTTGCGGTAATGGGCCCGCCAATCCCGCTGGCGCTTGTGGCGTTCCCGCATGTCGTCGCGGAAGGTGATCCAGCTCAGTGCCAGGAAGTCCAACGGGACGCCCGTTTTCTCTGCCCAGCCGAAAATCGAGTCGTCACCGGGGATTGCGTCTTCGCCATCAAGCGAGCTCATCCAGGTGTCGATCTCCACCGCGCCGGTCAGCAATTTCGGGGGGTTTGTTTTCTCGCGCTCTTTCTCTTTCTGTTCCTGTTCCTGTTCCTGTTCCTGTTCCTGTTCCTGATTAGGCATAGTCTTCGGCATAGCCTTAACCGAAGGCTTTCCGGAAGGCTTTGCGAAAGACTCATCGAAAGCCTTTGCGAAAGCCTCTCCGAGCGCATAGATACTGGCTTTCAGTGACTCGTAGGCCTTCCGCTTAAGGTCGCATTCGGGGATCAAATCGAACTCGGATGACCAACTTCGAACGACGTTCGGAGACTCCGGCCGATTGTGCTTTATGGCGTTCGGAACCCACACAACACGCGCCTTGAAGTCAGCTTCCACCATGCCTTGGGCGAAGGCTTCCCCGAAGGCTTCGTCGAAGGCTTCCAGCTCCCAATCCAGGTCTTCCGCCATGCCAGCGCGACCCGCCCGAAACAGGCCGGGAATCGGTCCGGTGTGTGGGCCGGTGATCAGGTAAAGCCAGAGGCCTTGCCCACATGGAGGAATGGGCGTGAGGGCGCGGAATTTTTCATCACCCCACGTCTTCACCTCGACCTTGCGATACCTGCCCTTCGCGGGCTTCGCTTCGGATACCGCCTTAGCCATGCCGCACCTCAGCCGAATCCAGCGCAGCATTGGCAAAGTCGACAATCACCTGCTTTGTAACCCATCGTTTCTCGGCGAGCTGGCGGACCCATTCCATCGCCCGCGTCGCGTCGCGCATGTCGTTTACCGGGATCTCATAGGTGCTGTCGTACTGCCCGGGGTCATGGATCAGGAAATAACCATCGTCGACGGTGACGAACGATGGCCGCTGCATTTCACGCACCATCTCTTCCGCGAGCTGCGCGGCGTTGTAGAGACCTTTCATACCCTCAGCCCTGCCCCAGGCTCTCGCCCGCTCTGCTGTTCTCGCTCGTAGCGCAGGCGACACAGCGCCGCGCGGATCGTGTCGGTGGTGTCCGGGTCGGGCGTGAAGTCCAGGCCGTTCCCGGTGGATGGCGTCGCGTGCTCGCGCTGGTCGTGCGCGCGGTGGTCAATGGTGTTCATGCCCGCTTCTTCCCCGTTACGCCCTGCGATTCCCCACGATTCCCCGCGACTCCCCCGTCAATCCCCACGAGTCCCTCGGCGTGCAGTAGGCGGTTCAGTACGCTGGCGCCATGAATTCGCTGCATCGCCCAGTCATGGAGGATTTCCCGAACGATCTCTTGCCGTTCACGGCCCGTGCTGCGCGATTCGGCTTCAAGCACGCAGTCGGCTTCTGGGGTGATCTTTCCGCGGAAGTCTTTGAGTTCGACGCCCATGAATCAGCCCGCCTCGCGAACGTCGCTAGCCGATTTCTCAGCCTTGGTTGGCCGGATCCATACGAGGATTTTTTCGTCGAGCAGACCACCACTGTTCTTCGCCATGCGCTCGGCCTGGTCCCGGCTGACGCCACGGAAGCCGTTGCAGATGGAACACAGCGTGGGATACGGAATGTCCAGTGAACTGGCGGCTGCGACGCGGCCTCCAGCGTCTTCGACAAACTTCAGCAAATGCTCTCTTGGGCTCATGTCACCATCCGTTTCGTATTGTTGTGGACAATACGCTACGGATTGGCGACCTGTAAAGCCCTCCCCTACGCTCCGGATACCTTCACGTCACGGATGCGCATCGCACCTGATGAGACCCTTTCACGAAATCATCACCAAGCGCCGGAGGGAACTTGGGCTGACTGTTGAGCAGGTACATGAGCGCCTGGAGCGGTCCTTGTTGGCAGCTGGCAAGAAACCGCCAGCTCCTGTTTCCGTCGGCCATTGGTTCAATGGGACGCGAAAGAGGCCGCGAGACATGGATCACCTGAAAGCATTGTGCGACGCGCTCGATATTCAACTGGGCGCGGCGATGGGCGAAGAGTCAGCCACGGCAGAGACGGATATCGAGCAAATCATCCTGAAGAAGGCTCGCAGCCTTTCAACGGCGGACCAGGAAATGCTGATTGCCTTTATGGACCGCCTCGGCAACCGATAGGCTTCAGCGGAAGGGAGGGGCAATGAAATACATGCTGTTTGTTCCGCTGCTGGCGGCCGTTGCTGGGTGCTCCAATAGCGGCCCGATCAAGGTCGGGCCAGACACCTACTACATCCTCAAGAAGGCTGGTAGCGGCTTCAATACTGGCGATGGCGACAAGGTCGACGTCCTGCGCCAGGCCAGTGCTTTCTGTGCACAGCTGGGTCGCGACATCGTCGTGGAAAAGGCTGAGGCCCATCGCGGCATCATCTTTGCTCGCGTCGCCAGCGCGGATGTCACGTTCAAGTGCGTGGCGAAAAAGGACGGGTGAGGTGGCCAGGAGCTTCAGCGCCACCTTTTGCGCGATAGCTGCCGCGGCTGGGATTGCGATTGGATCGGCTGGCACTTATGCCGCCATAGCCGCACACCCTCGCACCCACGCCGACTGCGTCCTCAAACACGTCAGCCCGGGCATGAGCAACCTTGCGACGGTGCAGGTCCTCGCAGCGTGTCGCGTGAAATTCCCGATCGTCGACTCGTCCGCAAGACGAAAGCAAGCCGGAATCGATCCGAAATCCGTACGCTGGGATCGTTGACTGAACGACGCAATGCCTAGCCCGCCAGCCCGCTGAAGCGGGCTTTTTTTTGGCTTGGCCCAAGGTCTGAGAAAAAAGAATCCGTTTCGTATTGACAACGAACAATCCGTTACGTATTGTCATTCCCAAGCCAACACGGCCAGGGAGACGACACCATGCACGCCAGCGTTTTGATCAGCCTCACCAAGCCCGCGAAAGCGTGGCGCCACCCGGACGCCCCGAACACGATCATGCACGGCGTTGCCGGTGAACTGACGATCATCCAGAACGTCGCCGAGACCCAGCAGCTCATCGCCGAGCTGCAGCGCGAAGTCGCCGCGGTGGAAGCACTGGCGCGGGGAGTTGCGGCATGAACACTGCCAAGAATCCCTATGGCCTGCGCCAGCGCTCCCACGGCTTTTACGTGCTGGCAACCCGAATCACCGGCCTGCCGATCGCAACGCATTGGACCGGTAGCGAGGACACGGCGCGGAAGCATGTGCAGCGCCAGGGCTGCTATGGCGTGCGCTTCGCCCGCGCTGAAACGGTAACGCTCCAGCAGGTGACGGCATGAACACGCCCGTACTCGCGACGACGTCGCTCAATGCGAAGGAGCAAGCGCGGCTGCTCGGGCTGCTTGATGCGCTCGCCGGCTATCTCGGTAGCCCGGGTGATTGGGGATATGGGACGCAACTTGGCAACTTCACGATCCAGGTATTCGCTATCCGCGACGCGGTCAAGTCGCAGCAGGTGGTGGCATGAGCGCCTATCCCCACATCACCCAGGACGAGCAGCGCGCACTGGCCGCCTCGTACACGCTCGAAAAGCAGCAGGCCCACGACGCCTACGTCGATGCCCATCTCGACGCCGAAACCAGCCACGGCTGGAACGAGTACATGCGCGAGGAGACCTACCGCGCTGAGCGCTTTGCGCCGATGCAGGAGCGCGTGGAATCGCCCGTGCCCTCCTGCTGGCAGCTGATCCGCGAGGAGTTCCACGAGAACCCGCCCGCTTTCCTGTTCACCGGGCTGGTCTGGCTGATCGTGCTTGGCATCGGGCTTGTGCTGCTGGCTGTGCGGAATGGGTGGGTGTCATGAAGCGCCACGAATACCTCGCCCAGCGCCACCTGGCCCGCCGCGCCATCCGCGCGCTCGCCCTGCTTCCGCCCGCACCCTGCTCCACGTGGCAGGACAAGGACCGCGCGCAAGAGTGGGTGCGCATCTGCGTCAGCCGCCTGCCCGAGCACAAGTACGTGCGCCCCTACAGCTACATCGACGCGCAGACACGGCTGTCGCTCTCCTACCAGTTCCCGATGTGGCAGGAGCGCCGCAACCAGCTCTGGCACCGCCAGCGTGACGCCGATGCTCGTGCGCGAATCAATGCCCTCGTCGATCGTCTGGCCGCTGCATCGCAACCGCACTACACCGACGGAGTGCACGCCTGATGTGCACCCTCGTGCTGGACGACGCCTATCTCGCCGAGCTGATGGCCATTGCCGATCAGCGGGCACCCCTTTCACCAGCACCGGCGGGCACGTCGCGAGACGTTCCTGATGTGCCTTCCCCTGGCCACCCCGGGGCTGGTGACTCTCTTTCGGAGTCGTCCACATGATCCAGCACGCAACCGAGCGCGCGGAGTCGATCCGCGTTCCCTCGAACGACGAGCGCCGGGCCGCATGGGCAGTGCGCTATTTCGCGCAAGACAACCATCGTCAGCCGAGCAAGCCGCGCGTGCGCGTGAAGCCGCGCATCCGCGTCAAGTAACCGTTTCCGAGCGAGCCGGGCCGATACGGGCGGCTTCATTCCGAGCAGCGATGGATCAGGCGCTGTCGGCTCGCTCATCCCAACCAAGGAGCATCACATGGCAACTTTTTCGATCAAAAACCGCTGGACCGGTAACATTCAATTTAGCTGCGAACTGAGCGCGGAAATCGCCGGCAAGTCGTACGGCTTGCAGTTGGGTTTCGCGGTCGAGGCGGCTCGCGATAGCGGTGCCGACCTGAGCGATGCCGACCTGAGCGGTGCCGACCTGAGCGGTGCCGACCTGAGCG
>CAZIWB010000111.1:0-9509 GCA_964542655.1 uncultured Cellvibrionaceae bacterium | reverse complement strand
ATTCGGTGGTGGGCGCATTTGGTTATACCGGGCAAGTGTATTTTCCAACGCTTGGACTAAATTATTACAAAGCGCGTTTTTATCATCCAAAGCTGGGCAGGTTTTTGCAGACGGATCCGATTGGGTATAAGGATGATATGGATCTCTACAGTTATGTGGGGAATGATCCGGTTAATAAAAGAGATCCGAAAGGGACTCAATGTTTTGCGATGACTACCGGTATCGGTTCGGTGTGTTCTGGGCCAGCATTATCACTTGGGGATGATTCACGAAAGTCTCAGAAAGCAAACGTAACTGCAATACCAGGCGGAGGGCAATATCCAAACGGGAAAGAAGCGGATGAAACTATGGCGTCAAGTACGCCCGACTCAATCAACCAAGCTTTAGAATCAGGAAATAGAGGTTTAGCGAACTATCTGACGGGAAAAACAGGTGAACAAGTAGCTGCTCAGGGTTTCAAAGAGCAGGGGTATGATGTGTATAGTAAACGGATAAAGGTGAATTTGGGCTCTCAAGGGTCTCGCATACCTGATTTGGCTGTTAGAAAACCAGGGGGGGCATGGCAATATGTAGAGGTAAAGACAAACTTTTCTCCCCTTTTGAAAAGTCAAATTGAAAAAGATAAACATATAACACAAAATTACCATCTTCAAGAAGAAGGGCCAAATGCTGGCCAGATTGTAGGTCCAACAAATGTACTGCTCGTAAGAGTATGGCTCTTTTAGGATTACCTATGAATTTTTCAAAAGAAATAGACCTGTTATTTCATGAAAATAAATTTCAAAAAAATAAGGTTAAAAATTATATTCAATATAGTTCATTATTGGCTGATGATGTTGAACTTCTCTTCACCTATAGTGAAGAGAAATCAAAATATAGTTCTGGCCCAAATCATCTATTATTTGAGTGTGGAATCAGGTTTTCCAAAGTGGAAGATTTTTTACAATTAAATAATCAGGAATTTTTAATGTCTATGGGATGGAAGATGGAGAGCTTTAATTTTCGGAAATATGCTTCCTTGATCAAAGATCTTTACAATAATGATATCGATAAAAATAAGCTTTCTGATGTATATGAAAGCTTGAAAACGTACCTATCATATTCGTTTAGTAAGGACTACTTGAATGGATTAAAAATGAATATTAAAAATCTTGAGGTGCCGGGAATGTTTTCTGACTCGCGCCCTGAAAATATGATACTAAGGGCATTAATTTTTGAATATCTGGATGGGAATTTAAATGATATTTTTTTTGAAAAATGGATTTCTAATTTTCCCATAGCCAACAATGATGCGGTAAGGGAAGGCTTAGTTCGGTTAAAAACCTGGTTAATAAATAGCAAGTAGCCCGTATTAAGTCTAACGAAATACGGGATTAGATTAACAACAGAAAATCCATACCCTAACCCCGGTCAGCCCTCTGCCTCGGGGTTTTGTTTTTATATGAGCGTTTGAGTTTGTTCATCACTCCGCCGTCAACACCAAACACCCCCGCATAACCCGAATTGTCACGGGCCTGCTAATAGTAAATCCCGCCTGCTCCGACCAATGCCCCTGAATTGTAACCAAGGCATGGTCGCCTGTTCCAAAGCACCATCGGCAGCACGGTTACCCAATATGTTTACGATGGTGATGCGTTAATTGGTGAGTACAACAGCAGCGGAACCTTGCAACGCCGTTATGTCCACGGCGACCAAGTGGATGAGCCCTTGGTGCAATACAACAGCAGTGCAATTGGTGCGAGCAACCGTCGCTACTTACATACGGATCATCAAGGCAGTATCATCGCGCACAGCGATTCATCAGGGAATGTGTTCGCAACGAACGGCACTCTGGCTTACGACGCTTATGGTATTGCGGCAACAAAAAATAATTCGGTGGTGGGCGCATTTGGTTATACCGGGCAAGTGTATTTTCCAACGCTTGGGTTAAATTATTACAAGGCGCGTTTTTATCATCCAAAGCTGGGGAGGTTTTTGCAGACGGATCCGATTGGGTATGCGGATGATATGGATCTCTACAGTTATGTGGGAAATGATCCGGTTAACATGATTGATCCGAGCGGGATGGCGGGGCAATGTATTCCCGGGCCGTGCGTGCCAAACGACCAGGTCAAAAATGAATTGAGTGCTAATTGGCGATCCTATTTACCTACTGGCGGTGAATCTCAAAGCACATCTGGCGGCCCGGGAAGCCTCGGTGGGTGGGGCAGCACCACCGGGACTTTAAATGTTGCAACTCCAATGGCTGATGCCTGTGGTGGTGATTTAAGTTGCATTAAAAGTGCGTCGAATAATTTAGCTAAGGGCGAGGCTGTTGCACTGGGGATTGTTTTAGGTAGAGGAGCCCCTACTGTTGGAAGTTGGTCACGACAGCAAGCAAAAAATATCAGTATTGACGGGCCATCCCCAGGGCTTGCATATCTCAACGGCAGGATATTTGGCATGAGATGGAAAGGTGGACAATTCAACTTCAGACTTGATTTGCACCCGTTAAAAAATAGTAATGGCAGCCCAATATTGCATATTAATTATGGGTCATCAGCAGATGCTGAAAATAATCATGTCCCACTTCTAGATGTAGGTAAGTTGATAAATAGGTTCCGTAAGGAGGAGTGATATGTATACCACGCATAAATTGGTTGATGATTTAAAAGGTTTATTATCTTTTGAGGTCAAGGATTCATTATCGCTCTCGCAGTGGTATCTCCAGGCGAAAATAGTAGTAAAAAATATTAGATCATCCGCAGAGATATCGAACACTGTTACTGAAGATGTATGGCACTATCTATCGGACGCAGATGTTAGGTTTAAAGATGCGTCTGTTAAATATTTTCAGGAAAAAAAAGTCATCGCATTTATAGAAAGAGAAGTTGCATCGCTAGGGTCAATCTCGAATGATATTTAATTAGTCTCATTTTTAAAGAAAAAACTCTCGCAGCCCAGCACAGAAATGTGCTGGGCTTTTTCTTTTTAGTCGCTGATTTCATTTAATGATTTCTAATGTGCTCAACGTCAATTACTCAATCGACGGTCGCCGTAAAAAGATTGCCCGTACCGGTGGCGCTACAACCACCTATGGTTTAGCAAACAATAACTACGCACTGGATGACGGCGTGCACCTGAAAACCTTCATCCAGAATTTCACTGGCACGGCAAATGATTTAACGACCACATTTACATTTACCGCCTCAAACCAGATTGAAACCCTGAGCAAAACCAATAGCCTTTATTACTACCAGGGCAACGACAATCGCATTGGTGTTTATGCTCCCAACGGGTTAAACCAATACACCCACATTGCAGGCCAGCCATTAGCGTATGACGGCCAAGCCAACCTGACCAATGACGGTACCCAGGTCTACACCTACGATGCAGAAAATCGATTGCTGACTACCAGTGGCACCACCACCAGTAGTTTTGTATACGACCCCAACGGTCGCCTGTTCCAAAGCACCATCGGCAGCACGGTTACCCAATATGTTTACGATGGTGATGCGTTAATTGGTGAGTACAACGGCAGTGGAACCCTGCTGCGCCGTTATGTGCATGGCGACCAGGTAGATGAGCCCCTGGTGCAATACAACAGCAGTGCAATTGGTGCGAGCAACCGTCGCTACTTACATACGGATCATCAAGGCAGTATCATCGCGCACAGCGATTCATCGGGGAATGTGTTCGCAACGAACGGCACTCTGGCTTACGACGCTTATGGTATTGCGGCAACAAAAAATAATTCGGTAGCAGGCGCATTTGGTTATACCGGGCAAGTGTATTTTCCAACGCTTGGACTAAATTATTACAAAGCGCGTTTTTATCATCCAAAGCTGGGCAGGTTTTTGCAGACGGATCCGATTGGGTATAAGGATGATATGGATCTCTACAGTTATGTGGGAAATGATCCGGTTAATAACTCTGATCCGAGTGGGCTGAGTTGTTCAGGAGAGTGCGGCAAACCAGATGATTGGAAAAATGAGTTAAGTAGTAATTGGATGTCTTATTTGCCGAGAAGCAATAACACTAACGGAAGTAACAATTCAAATTCATCATCAAAAACTCCGATAGTGATAGATGACAACAAAAGTGCCGTAGATCACTATTACAATGGGAGTGGTGAGTCCGTAGTTTTAGGAAAGAATACTGTAAATGCCCTCCTGTCACATCCAACTCAAGTTGAAAAAGCAAAAAGAATTAGTGCTGGGCTAAGTTCGCTTCGGTCAGGAAATTATCAAGTTGATATGACAAAGCAGATGTTTCATGTGGGTCGAACTAGAGTTGAATACACTCAAGAATGTGGTTCGGGTGCGTGTTCGACGACTTTTCGTGCATTTGTTAATGATGGTTTTTGGGATGCAAATATTGCTGCACCTTGGGCTCATGATGGCCCGGGGCCTGGCGGTGAGTTAGGAGGATCAGTCTATTCATATGAGGTATATGAATGGCTAGATATATATGTTAGCCCTTACACAAGCGAGATTAAAATAAAATGATTTTTCTTGACTTTTATGAATCCCCATTCTTCGGAATTTTCAACTTTTTTGTTTTTTTGTCGCTGATTTATATTTCTTATTTAACTACTAAGAGATTCTGTGTCCATAGAAATTTTGAGATTAAATTTTCGTTGATACTTATGGTAATGATTATCGTGATATTTGGACTGGAGATGACATTAATAGATTTTTATTTTAATTATAAACTGGAATCTTTTGATATTGATGGTGATGGTTTCTTTTCGCCAGAGGAAGATACAATTGAAAAAGAAAGATTTATGAATCGCGCAACGAATGATACTGGGAAATTTGTATTTTTTTTCATGCTTCCTGTGGCATCTATCTTAATATCTTTCATAGCGTACGCCATATTAAAAATAGGAAATCTAATAAAACAGAAGAAAGAATCAAAAAAATAACGCTTAACTTGTATGAAAATGCCAGGTGGCAGACTTCATTGATATTTAATTATTCCGATTCTCTTTTTTTAAAGAAAAGACTATCCCCGGTCAGCTCGCTGTCCGGGGTTTTATTTTTATGAGTGCTTGAGTTTGTTCATCACTCCGCCGTCAACACTAACATCCCTGTATGACCCGAATCGTCACCGGTGAATCAATCGTGAATCCTGCCTGTTCCAGAGCACCATCGGCAGCACAGTTACCCAATATGTTTACGATGGTGATGCGTTAATTGGCGAGTACAACGGCAGTGGAACCCTGCAACACCGTTATGTCCACGGCGACCAGGTGGATGAGCCGCTGGTGCAATACAACAGCAGTGCAATTGGTGCGAGCAACCGTCGCTACTTACATACGGATCATCAAGGCAGTATCATCGCGCACAGTGATTCATCGGGGAACGTGTTCGCAACAAACGGCACTCTGGCTTACGACGCTTATGGTATTGCGGCAACAAAAAATAATTCGGTGGTGGGCGCATTTGGTTATACCGGGCAAGTGTATTTTCCAACGCTTGGGTTAAATTATTACAAGGCGCGTTTTTATCATCCAAAGCTGGGGAGGTTTTTGCAGACGGATCCGATTGGGTATTCGGATAGCATGAATCTCTACAGTTATGCTGAAAATGATCCTTTAAATATGAATGACCCAAGTGGTTTAGCTGCTTGCCCTCCTGACGACACCAGTTGCATTGATAATCCAGATACTGAAAGCGGAACAACACCTCAGGAAGGACCGTCTCCAGAACAAGAGAAGGTAGATGAAGTAGTTGTTACAGGATACAAAGATAAAAAATTTAGTGACGGATCAAAAATAAGTTTTCCGTCTGGCGGATTTTCTGAGCAAGGATTTAGAGCTGACCAAAACGGAGTTACGCCAATTCCATTTTCTAAAAAGGGAACCCAAAAGTGTAACGATGGATCTGAACGCTCTGCTAATTCAATTAACATCGCTGGATTAGGTGATGCCTCTATTGGGCACACTCATGGCGGGGGCGAATTAGATCCATTACCTGGTCCTGAGGATGGAGTAGCAGCCGGGGCGACTGGTAATACAGCTTATATGATGTCACGGGCTGGTGTTTTTGGTATTGAGTCCACCAGTGTAGGTTATAGAGTTAGGCAACTTGCGGGCAAACCTTTAAATGGAAAACAAAGAGCTGCGGTATCTAAAACCGTTGCTGGTTACAATCAAAATGGCGGGGGCTCTGGGAAAAAATGTACATTTACACCAAACTAATACAGGTTAATTTCTGCATCGCGTTAATATCTTTGTTAGCAGCATGTGCGGCAGTTAAATCCGCCCCCCAAAAAGCATCCGATTGTTCTGTGGGGCAGAAATGCATATTGGAGGGAACGTTAAATATTTACGTCTCAGCTAATGGATCAGTTGGAGTTTTAACTGAAGATGGCAAGTGTATTTCGTTAGCATTACCACAAAAAACTATTCAAAATAGAAATGTGTTTAATGAAAAAAAGGTCAGAGTTGAAGGCACCATTCATTCGAATGAATCTGCTTTTGGAGTGATTTCCTATACACTTCAAGACAGGGAAGTATTAACAGGCATGTGCGGTGCAGAAAAAATCATGTATATTGAAAATATTAGTAAAATTTAATTTTTTTAATGAATTGCTTGGCGGTAAATATGATTGCTAAGCCAGTGCAGAAATGCGCTGGCTTTTTTATTTGTTCTGAAGATCATCACAATGTTGGTAAGCACCTAACCAACAGCACACTACCTACCATTCCATTGTTCGACTAGCGTAAGCCTCTCAATAAATCGTAAACACCTAACCAGATTGAAACCCTGACCAAAACCAACAGCCTGTATTACTACCAGGGCAACGACAATCGCATTGGTGTTTATGCTCCCAACGGGTTAAACCAATACACCCACATTGCAGGCCAGCCATTAGCGTATGACGGCCAAGCCAACCTGACCAATGACGGTACCCAGGTCTACACCTACGATGCAGAAAATCGATTGCTGACTACCAGTGGCACCACCACCAGTAGTTTTGTATACGACCCCAACGGTCGCCTGTTCCAAAGCACCATCGGCGGCACAGTTACCCAATATGTTTACGATGGCGATGCATTAATTGGTGAGTACAACAGCAGCGGAACCCTGCTGCGCCGTTATGTCCACGGCGACCAGGTGGATGAGCCGTTGGTGCAATACAACAGCAGTGCAATTGGTGCGAGCAACCGTCGCTACTTACATACGGATCATCAAGGCAGTATCATCGCGCACAGCGATTCATCAGGGAATGTGTTCGCAACGAACGGCACTCTGGCTTACGACGCTTATGGTATTGCGGCAACAAAAAATAATTCGGTAGCAGGCGCATTTGGTTATACCGGGCAAGTGTATTTCCCAACACTTGGGCTAAATTATTACAAAGCGCGTTTTTATCATCCAAGGCTGGGCAGGTTTTTGCAAACGGATCCGATTGGGTATAAGGATGATATGGATCTCTACAGTTATGTGGGGAATGATCCGGTGAATAAAACTGATCCGACAGGGATGTATGGTCGCGGAGAAGGTTGGACTGAAAAACAGTGGAAGCAATTTGATAGAGCTCAAAAAGCTGCTGCTGGGAAAATGGAATCAAAAGCTACAAGCCTTGAAAAACAAGCAGCAAAATTAGATAAAAAAGGTAAGGAAGGCGGTGATGATTTACGAACTGCTGCCTCAAATTTAAGAGAAGGTGCTAAGGCTCTACGTAGTGATGGCTCTGATGGAAAGTTGGCTTACGCTGGATCTAGCTCTGCAATGACTTGGACAAGGGGGAGTAATGTAGTTGCCTTTGTCAATGGAGCAGGAGGCAATATAATGGTGGTTAACTTGGGCCACGATGTATTCAAGGCAGGAGGAAAAGATCTTGCAAAAGAGGTAACACATGAGTCTCTTCATACTGCTGGACTGAGCGATTGGACAAGAGGCCAAAGAGCTTATTGTTGCGCTGGCCAAGAGTATTTAGATCACTATAATACCTTGACTCCGGATGAAAAGGTTAATAACCCTGACTATCTTAAATTATTGGTGTGGTGATGCGTAAAATCCTAAATATTGTTTTTGTTTTTTTAGTATTAACGTCGTGTGTTACTCAGAAAACAGAGGTAGGGCAATATGTGCCAGATAATCTCTATGACTTGAATATTTCATATAGTCACAAAGAAAAGGCTTTTCTTTTTAGTTTTACATCTCACTCAGATAGTGAAATTTGCATTCCTGATATGACCTGGCCAGATGAAAAAGGCAGGCATTACTTTTTTGAGGATAAGCGAATATATTTTATTGATCGAGGTGTTCGTTACGATATTGAGAATCTGGCTTCAGGTTATTGCACTCCACAAAAAAATAGTGGATGTACTCATGTTCTTAAAAAGAATGGTCAAATTTTTGGAAAATTGCGAGTTGAGGACTTTTTGGTATCCTCAGAGATTTATTTAAATAAAGACTTTAATCCTCAATTGCACTATCCACATAAGCCGCATTTTTGTGTAGGGCGATGACTTGCCATAAGAACATTATTGAATTAATTATCAGTAAAAATCGATGCCCCGGTCAGCTCGCTGTCCGGGGTTTTGTTTTTATGAGCGTTTGAGTTTGTTCATCACTCCGCCGTCAAGACCAAACACCCTTGCATGATCCGAATCGTCACGGGTGAGTCAATCGTGAATCCCGCCTGTTCCAACCAATGCCCCTTGAGTTACAACCAGTGCACGGTAGCCTGCAAAATCGGGTCATCCTCAAAAGCTACACCAATACCGTCAACCAGAAGAATGTGTCCTACAACTACGATCTGCGCGGTTTGTTGTTGTCTGCCCGGTTTGGTTCAGATACAGGCCAGGGCATTACCACCAGCTACGATGGTTTCGGCAATGTAGCCACCAGCACAAGCAATATGAGCGGCACTAACCGCAGCGTGAGTTATGGGTATGATCTTAATAACAATCGCACCTCCATAACCCATCCCGATGGAACGGCATTCACTTACGCCTTTGATGGTTTGAATCGTGTTAATCGCATCAATGAAGGCGCGTCTACTACCTTACTCAACGTCAATTATTCAATCGACGGTCGCCGTAAAAAGATTGCCCGTACCGGTGGCGCTACAACCACCTATGGTTTAGCAAACAATAACTACGCACTGGATGACGGCGTGCACCTGAAAACCTTCATCCAGAATTTCACTGGCACGGCAAATGATTTAACGACCACATTTACATTTACCGCCTCAAACCAGATTGAAACCCTGAGCAAAACCAATAGCCTTTATTACTACCAGGGCAACGACAATCGCATTGGTGTTTATGCTCCCAACGGGTTAAACCAATACACCCACATTGCAGGCCAGCCATTAGCGTATGACGGCCAAGCCAACCTGACCAATGACGGTACCCAGGTCTACACCTACGATGCAGAAAATCGATTGCTGACTACCAGTGGCACCACCACCAGTAGTTTTGTATACGACCCTAACGGTCGCCTGTTCCAGAGCACCATCGGCAGCACAGTTACCCAATATGTTTACGATGGCGATGCGTTAATTGGTGA
>CAZIWB010000110.1:0-9680 GCA_964542655.1 uncultured Cellvibrionaceae bacterium | reverse complement strand
GACGCGTGATGGAAGTTTGATTGGCACGCACACGATCCAGTTGACGGGACCATGGTGCCGGACGCCCGCCGCTCATTCATAGCGGCGGGCGTTTTGCTTTCTGGGACTCGTATGACCGACATCGACTGCATGCGCTGGGCTGTCCGGCTGCACCGCGCCGTGGAGCGCGCTCGGCCGCGCACTCCTGACAGAATCCGCCGCGTCCTCGGCCGGTTCACTGCGAACGAAAGAAGGGCGGCTCTCCGAGGAGCCGAGCTCCTGGAGGCCGCCCTGTGTCGAGGGCTCAGTCGAGCGTCAAGCGCTCGCACCGGTCGAGCTCCGTAGCGCATCGATTCCAGCAAGGGTCATGCTCGTCGCACATGTCGGTGCAGTCGCCCCATTGGTCGCGACAGTCGCCCTCATCGGGAGGGCACCCCAGGAGCACGACGGCGAGCGCCGTCATAAGCACACGAGCGCGCATCACACCCTCGGCGGCCAGAACCAGCAGCCGTCGCAGCGGTGCCGGATGTCCTCCTCCGTCTTGATGTTCTCGAAGGCGAGCCCCGAGTCAAACCCGAACGCCGAGTCGTGCCGGCCGTCGGGGCTGTGGTCCGAGAACATCCGTATGATCGGCCTCTCGCCATCCGTGGAGATGGCGACGACCAAGCCGGCGCTGATCTCCCCCTTGTACTTCACGCAGACCACCAGGCCGACGCTGGCTCGCTGGCCGTCAAACTTCGTGCTCGTCGCAAAATGCTTGCTCATGTCGCTCCTCTCGGGCGCCACATCGGCGCGCGCTCCCGACCGCGGTAGCCGCGGGCAGGCGCTCACGCCGACTCGCAGTAGTCGATCGGCTCGCCGCGGCAGTAGTCCGAGCCAGGGTACACCTGATGATGGCGGCAGCGGCGCAGCGGCTCCGCGATGTAATACCTCGTCGCCCAGTCGCCGCCGCTCACCATGGCGTGACATCTCACGCGGTAGTCGCCAGAGGCCCTAACGATCTCCGCCAGTCCGACGCGGTAATCCGTCGCATCCTTCGCTCGCGGCCCGTCATAGACCGACCCGAGGTCGATGCCTCGGATTGTGCCGCCATCCGTCTCCACGTTCGACACGAGCCGTCCAAGGTCCAGCAATGTTGCTTCCTCCTCTATAGATGCCGTTCCGCGACAGAGCGATCGCGGTCGATGTCGATTTCAGGCCCAGTTGCCCGTGAGCCCGGTTTCCCGGCGCCACGCGCGCACGAGGCGCTCATGGTCCGCCCGTTCGCGTTCGTCACCGCGAGCGAGGTACTGCGTGTGATTGCACAGCGCCTCGAGCTTGTCCGCGCCGCGGAGCGCCGACGAGTCCTTCTTTGCCACCTTCCGCGCCGCGCTCAACAGGTCGCCGGCCCTGCATGTCCACAGCGTCTGCCCGTCATCCACGACCGCGCCGGCCGGGTAGACCGACACGCGGAGCTCACGGAGTCCGGCGTCCCGTAGGGCGGCCATGATGCGGCCGTGGAGCGCGCTTCGCTTTGCACCGGCGCTCACGACATCCCCCGCTCGAAAAGCTCGTCGAGGCCCGCGTCCGAGACGCCGAGGCGCCTGGAGCCGACATATCCGGGGTAGCCAGGGCTGCGCACCTCGACCAATCCAAGGCCGATGAGGCGCTCTCCGCCGTCGTCAAGCTCGCCTGCCCGGATGCATTTGCTGGTGTCGCTGCCGGTCCGCTCGGCAACGGCGTTGAGGTCAGAGAGGTCGTCGTCGGTCAGCGCGTTGTTCATGACGAGATGATGACCTAAGCGCGCAACTTGCGCAAGCGGAATCTTCAACGCTTCGCCTCGCGCCACCGGGCGCGGCACGCCTCGCAGGACTTCCCCGGTTTCCCGCTGGCGAGCCGTTCAGGCGGTCGGCCGCATTTGCAGCGGCCGGCCGCCCGGTTCGCCGCCTGCTCCGCCGCCTGTCGGCTGGTCTCGCGCGGCGCCACCGGGAGCGCAGCGTACCCGCGCCGAGCGCGCATGCGTGAGTTGTGCGCCTCGACCGTGGCATCGAGGCAGTACCGGCGGACCCGGCGCAGCACCGTGCTCGTGCAGACCCCGAGCGCTTCCGCAGCGCGCGCCAGAATCCAGCCCTCTTCACGCAGCGCGCGCAGCAGGGCCTCACGCTCGCTCCGCTGCGCCTCGCTCAACTCCATCGCGCTCGCCTACCACGCCCGCGCAACGCGAGCAAGCGGAACCGGCGACGCACGTCCGCGCTGAATCGCACGTGGATCGCGGATTACCAGTTGCAAACCGCGTCGCTCTCGATCATGGTCGATGTGGTCGGGCCGCGCGACTATCAGCGGCGGTGGGTCGGTAGCTCAGCATTGGTTAGAGCTCGCTCCCTAGGAGCGGTGACGCAGGTTCGATGCCTGCCCGATTCGCAGGTCCTGGATTTCCGACGGGGCCGGCGCCGGCAAGGCGCCGTCTATGTCAGGGTGCGTCCCGGACCGTTTGACTCTGGCGCGCCTGTTCCAGCGCACTACGCTCCGCGCCATGTACGAGACCATCCTTGCAGCCATGCTCGCGCTCGTCGCGCCCGGCCAGAGCCCTTTCAGCGTCGTGCCGCTTCCCGAATGCGGCGGCCCCGTCCTACGCTTGGCTGACCTGCCCGCGGGCCCGGAGCCTGCTGCGTGCTCGGCGCCGGGCGTCACCTGGTCGTCGCATCACGGCGCGCTCGTGCGCCGGGAGAGCGAGCCCGAGGCGCGCTCGAGGTACGAAACGATCGCGCGGGCGCTCGACGCGGTGTCGATCGAGGCGACCTCGGCCCCCGAGGGGGAGCGCCCGCTGTGGCCCTGGCCGCGCCGGGAGCTCTTGGCCGGCTTGCTGGCGATCGCGCGGCACGAGAGCGGCTTTCGGCGCGACGTGCACGAGGGCGTCGGCCCGGCGGCGCTCGGGGACTGCTCTCGCCGGCGGGACGGCTCGCGGGCCTGCCGGTCCGTGTGCCTCGTGCAGGTGCAGACGGGAGGGCTCGACGGGCGCCGCGGTGGCTGGCTTGGCCGCGACCTCGTCGGGCTCGACGCCGACAGCACGGCGCGCTGCCTACGAGCTGGCGCGGAGCTCCTCGCGCGCTCGCGATGGTCCTGCGCCCGTTCCGGAACCGATTGGTTCGCGACCACGGTCGCGCTGTACGGCTCCGGCGTGTCGTGCGGAACGAGGCACGCTTGGGTGCAGAAGCGCGCGGCGACATACCGGCGCGTCGTGGCGGCCATGTATAATCGCGAGCTTACGAACAATCGACGCGGGCGCGACCGTTTCCGCTTGCTTTAGTTGCGCTCACCGAATTCTGTCATTCCAGAAGACGCGGCGGTTAGCCGCGCTGGGAGGCATCATGGAAACGTTGCTTGTATATACGCGGCTGATTGCAACGCGCATTGCGCTTACGGCGGCCACCTCCTTCGTGGCCGGATGCGGCCTACTGAAACATGACTACGACCCATGTCCTAGCGACGGCACGGGCGCGCCCGTGCCCGGCCCAGTCATCGAGCCCACGAGCGTCGGGTCTGGCGACAACGGCGCTGGCGAGCGCTACAGAAAACTTGCTAACGGAACGGTGTGCGTATGCGGCGACTATGAGATCGGATGCTACGAGACGCCAGAGGGCGCAGATTCGTCGATGTCGTGCGGCTACGACGCCCAGGGACAACCGGAGTGCATTCCGGTCGTCAGGCCGCCGGACCCGCCGTTTCACTGGGACAACGAGAAGGGAGAGAATGTAGCTACGCCTACAAAATCTTTTACATGCGACTATGAGCTGATCGATAGGAAAACGAAAGAGCGCATCCCATTGACGCGTTCGCAGTCAGGTGAGACGGCGCAAGCCGCGCGCGTTCAGCACATCAAGTGGTGTGATGAGCAGACGCGCACATCGCCGGATTACGTGTTCTCGGCGGGCGACTGCCGATAGCTACTGCGCAGCGAACACGCTGGCGAGCACGTGACGTGACAGGCGCCAGCCTCGGCGCCTTGCATCTCCGCGAGATGGTGACGGGCGCGGTCGAGCGCGTGCGCAAGGCGCCGCTCGTCGCCGTCGCGAGCCTCAACGGCCTTGACAAGCTCCGACGTCTCTGCGTCGTGCGGACCTGGCGTCATCGCCCCGATGGCGTCTCGGACCGCGCTCCATGTCGCTGCGCCGCCCGCCGCGAGGAAGTGCAGCGTTAGCGCGCGCACGAGGCGATCCAGATCAGTGAGCTCCGGCGCGACCTCTTCGTCTGCCACGTCGCCGGCATCGTCATCGTCGAACATGATGCGCGCCGGGAAGTGCCGGTCGACGTTGCGCTCGACACGTCGGGTGGCGCGCAGCCTCGGGTGTCGGCCCGGCGCCTTGCGGAGGAGCCGTCGCGCCTCGATCACCTCCGAGTCCCTGAATTCTTCCAGGTGGTCGAGGCAGACCATGTCGTAGCCCGTGCTCGCGCGCGCCTCGTGGATGCCCTCGGCGATGCGCACGATCGCGCCGCTCGCGCGGAACCTCCACTCGCTCCCGAACGCCGCGGCGTACTCGGCAGACATGCGGCTGTAGACCGGCGTCGTCGCGCGCACCATGGCGGCTTTCGCGTCCGCGCCGATGCAGATGATCACGGCGCGCCAGATCGGGTCGAGATGGCCCACGGCGGCGGCCTCGATGAGGCACCGCTGCTTGCCGCAGTGCTCCGGCCCGGTGAGCGAGATGCGCGGCTCGAGCGATCGAATGAACCTTTCCTGCCACGCGGTCGGGCGCCAGCTCGGCGGGCGCGCGCTCACAACGCGGTGATGTTGGGAGGGCCGCCGATGGTCCGGCTGGCCGAGGCTTCGGTTGTTGGCTCCGAGCCGGTGGGGCGCCCGCACGCGGAGCAGACGCGCGCGGCGCCCTTCGCCGCGGTGGCCATCGAGCGATGGTCGGCGGCGAACACGAGGCCGCCGCCGAGCAGCGCGACCGACAGCGCGCCGGCGGGGATCGCGATGTAGACGGGCATCCCCGGGATCAGCGCGATCCAGCCGAGGAAGGTGCCGAGGAAACCGGCGGCGGAGGTGCGGACGGACGGCGGGATCGGGGGGATCTGCATCGCCGTCCAGCCTGCCACGGGCTGGCGCGCGAGCCCAGCTCTACGCGTCGTCGATGTCGTGGGCGCCGAGCGTCCACCCCTGCGGCATGACGAGCCACGAGTACGGCGAGCTGTCCTTGTCGGGGTAGGCCTCGCGCAGGGCGGCGCGGAGACGCTCGGCACCCTTCTCGTGCTCGGCCTCGCTCGTGCCCTCCGGGGTGTGGAGCACGTAGAGGCGCCCGATGATCTCGACGTCGCCGGCCTGCGCCCGCACGCTCTCGGGAGCGCCCTCGGGCGGTACGGTGCGGATTCTGGTGACGCGCTTGGCTGGCGCGCAGCCCGCCGGCAGATAGGGCGCGTCTGTTTTTGGCCGGGTCGCCAGCAGGTAGTCCGCGGCCTCGCCGAGCGCCCACACGAGCCGGCGGAGGTTCTCGAGGCTGGGCTCGCGCCGCCCGGCCTCGTAGTGCGCGATCGTGGTCTGCCCGCCCTGGATGCCAGCGCGCGCGGCGAGCTCCTCTTGGGTCAGCGGGATCGACGATCGCGCGTGGAACAGGCGGACGGCGAAGGAGCCGCAGTCCTCAGGGTCGATGGCTTGGACTTCATGGTCGGTTTCAAACATGACGGATGCGTAGCATGACGCGTCCGTAGTGCAAGGCGGCGCCTCGGCGAGCACGAGGAGCGTCCAACCAGACGGATCGGAGATGGAGCGCGGGCGCATGCACGTTCCGATGCCGCAGCACGTTCGTCTGCTGCGCGCCATGGGTAAATTTTGACCCGGTCCGTTTGGCAGCAGCACGGCAGCAGACTTGACGGGTCGATAACGACCCATCTTGACAGCCGTCCGGCACGAGTGGTGCTCTGGTCTCGCCCTGACGGAACCGGTCACCCGTGCCCGAGGTCCCGCCTCGCGCGCCCGCGCTGACAGGAGCCACGATCGGCGAGGCGCACCCGGAGAGACCTGCGACGCCCGCTCCCCCATGCGACGCCAGAACCCGGGGAGGCGCGCTCGGCGGTACCCGAGGACCGGACCGGAGCGCAGCGGAGGGAGGACCGCAGGGGCGGGCGTAGCCCGAGCCGGGCGCAGCCCAGGACCGGGGCGGGCCGAGCCCCGGCGGGTCCGGGCAGAGCCCGGCCGGGCCGGAGGCCGAGAGGCACGTGAGGGGGTCCGGGGGATGGGGTGCCTCACCCCAAGCCCCCCGGGAGCGCGGAGAGGTCGCCGCCTGGCTGCGTCGCCGCTGTGGTCCCGACGCAGGCCACGTAGAGATCCGCCTGGAGACATGCAGGCCGTGCATGCTCGACGCTCCAGCCATCAACGCCATGCATGTGCCGCCGCCGCGCGCTCTCGGTCACGCAGATGTCACGCTCCGCGCAAGCCGTGATCTGAATGAAAACGCGCACTTGTAAACGTGTCTACGTGTGACGGATGAGCGTCCGTCATGGCGGATGCCTTCCCTGGATCGCTCGTTACCATCTCGACACGAGACGCCTTCAGAGGCAGCGTGAGCGCATGAGCGAACGGACGAGCGACGCCAACGAGACCAAGGACGAGATCATCCGCGAGATGATCAAGGCGATGAAGACCCTCGGCGCGAAGAGCGACCTCTTGGGCATCGTGTGTAGCTACGGGGAGACCTACGAGGACGAAGAGGTCCTGGCGGAGCTGCGGGAGTGGAACTCCGCGGCAGCCGGTGCCGCTCCCACCGCGTCGGAACGATGACCGCGCCGGAGCGTGACCAAGGCGTGACCGACGACGGCGGGAAGGCGCGACGGGAGGACTACGTGCGCTCCGCCATCCTGAGCGGCGTCCTGGACCTATCACCGCAGGATCTCACGGTGAGGGAGGCTGGAATCGCGTGCTACGTGGCGACGATCGCAGCTGACGCAGCTGACGCAGCGACACCCGAGGTCGCCGCAGCGGCGCAGCGCAGAGCCCTGGACGCCCTACCGATGTGGCTCGTGGTGGACGTGGAGGTGGCACCGAGCGGGACGGAGTAGCGGACGGCCGCCCGCCGCGGTAGCACGAGGGATGCCCCTTCCGTTCCGCGCGCTCGTCCTGAGCGCGCTGCTCTTCCTCATCTCCGGCTGCGCCGGCAGGCTCGACGCCGCCATCGGCGTGGTCAACGGCTCCCGCGAGTTCCTGGCGCAGGCGAACGGCGCTCTTGCCGCCGCGCACCGCTCGACCCGAGATGCCGCCGTCGAGGCCGCGCCCGACGAGCCGGCGGCCCGCAAGGCGCTCGCCGCGGTCCACGGACGCTTCCTGCTGGCCTGGCAGGCGTACGAGGCCGCGAGCTTCGCCTGGCTGGGCGCCGCCGCGTCGGTCAGGGCCGCGCAGGCCATCGAGGTCGCAGGCGGCGACTACGAGCCCCGCGACGTCAGCCTCGCCCTGCTGGAGCTCGGCGCCGCCTACGAGGCGTTTCGCCGCGCCGCGCTGTCGCTCCGCGTGCAGGCGCCGGTGCTGCCATGAGCGAGCGGAACGACGTCCAGATCGCGCTTGACATCATCGGCCAATCCGTGCTGCTTGGCCTCGCGGTGGCCGATGGGGTGCGGAAGGTCATCGAAGCGGCGCGCCCCGATCTGCGTCTCGCCGACCCTCCGCCAGAGGGGCAGCGCGCGACGATCGAAGCCGAGGACGAGGCGGTCATCCGGCGCCGGTTCGGCGGTGGCCCGTGAGACTCGAGGACATCCCGCCGCGCGAGGGCTGCCTCCTGGGTATCGACGTCAGCCAGTTCCAGAGCGCGATCGACTGGGTCAACCTGCCGCCGTGCGTGCGGTTCGCGTTCATCCGGGCGACCTGCGGGATGAAGACGGACGCGCGGTTTGAGGCGAACGCCGTCGCGTGCCGCGTGCCCTGGGGGGCCTACCACGCGCTCGCGTACGGCTCCGATCCGGTGGAGCAGGCGCGCCACTTTGTGCGCGTGGTCGGCGGCCGCGGCGAGCTCCCGATGGTGCTGGATTTCGAGGTCGCGCGACCCGGGGAGAAGGCGAGCGAGTGCGTGGAGCGCGCCGCGGTCTGCCTCCGGGAGATCGAACGGCTCACGAAGGCGCGCGTCATCGTCTACACCTATCCGACGTTCGCACAGCGGTTGATAGATCTCGGCGCCGACCTGTCGCTGCTGGCGCAGCGCCCGCTCTGGATCGCGCACTACATCACGGGCCGCCGGACGCCGCTGCTCCAGCCAACGATCCCGCGGGCGTGGAGCACGTGGCACCTGTGGCAGTTCGCCGGAGACGGTCACGCGAAATTGGCCAGCGGCTCGGATGTCGATGTGAACTGGTTCAGGGGGACGGAGGCCGAGCTCGCCGCGCTGGGCTGCTATGGCGAGTAGCGTCTACAGGGGCGCCGACAGCGCTTCCCACGTCGCATCGGTGCCGGCGCCGGCCGGGAGGGCGCGCAGGACCGCGAGCAGCGCGAACGGCTCGTGCGTCTCTTCGGTCACAGCATCGGCGAGATGAACGGTCCCGTCCGCCTCGTCCGGCCACACCGACACGTCCGCGCCCACGCGGTCGACCTCATCGAAGATCGAGCGAGATAGCGCGTGCAGCACCTCGGGATCGTCCGGGCGCGGCTCGTCGCTGTCGTCGTCGGCGTCCGCCTGCCCTTCGGCAAAGGCGATGTCGAGCGGATCGTCGCTCTCCAGCGACCGCAGGGGCGCTGCGACCCCGCGCGCGAGATCGCGAACGCGCGCGGTCAGGCCGGACAGGTACATGTCGCGGCGGGTGAGACGGGATGACGTAGGACTTTGCTGTTCCATGTGAGACCTCCGACGCCGAAAGCCCGCTATCCACGTGGGTAGCTGGCCATGGCCTGCGCTGTGTCGCCGCGCTACTGGTAGACGCGGCCCCACTTCGTCTTCAGATCAGCCTCGTACGCGTCGCGATCCTCGGCTGCGCGACAAAGGTCCCAATCGAAGATGAGCACCGGCGTCCGCGGGTTGGCCATGTCGCGCACGCTCTCGACGGCGACATCGTGGCGCCACGTCCACCACGGCCTGCGAATCCTGATGTCGCGCCCGTCGCGCTCCCACGGCGAGCCCTCCGCCAGGGTCGGTTCCGCACGCGCAAGCGCGACGGCCGCGGTGTCCGTGCTCGGGATGACAACGTGAGCGGATGCGCCGAGAGCGCCGCGCGCGTGCTCGGCGATGACGGCGCGCAGACACCCGGCAAAATCTCCGCGCGCCAGAACAACACGGCCCGCCCAGAAGTACTCGGCCACGTAGTATCCGCGATGGTCGTTCCACGAGAGCGTGACGTGATGACCGTTGTAGTCGGCGAGCGCTGTGGCAGACGCGTACGCCGGGCTCCCCTTGGCCGCGGCGACCCTGTTGTGCGCGTCGATTGGTGAGTACGGCCTCACGGGGATGTGGAACTCGGTTGTAGCAGCGTTCATATGCGAACGTTGACACGTAGACGCAACTAGCGCAAGCGGAATCGTCACGCCTTGCGCGACGCCATCGCCCGGCGCTCCCGGCAGAGCTCAGGATGGCGCCGGGCGAGGTAGCGGCTCAGCGTCTCCCGGTCGACCTTGAGCGCGATGGCCGTCTGCATGAGGCTCCAGCCGTTCGCGGCGAGCGCGGCGCGGAAGTCGGATACCTCGACCCCGCGTCGGGCTGCGTCGCCGGCGGCCCGGATGGACGCCCACGTCGGCGGCGCCTCATCCACGTCGG
>CAZIWB010000109.1:0-9816 GCA_964542655.1 uncultured Cellvibrionaceae bacterium | reverse complement strand
ACACATTCGTCATTCCGCATTACACATTCGTCATTCCGCATTACACATTCGTCATTCCGCATTACACATTCGTCATACCCGCGAACGCGGGTATCCATAGCATTTACTGCCCTGTTTGCCACTGCAAACCAACACGCCACAAGAATCCGGGCGCGGGGAAACCAACAGCAGTAGTCGCGGAATTATCAAACAGGTTTTCTACCGACATGGTCATCTTGAGTGAATCACTGACCGTCCAAAACAAATTCGCATCAACCCGCTGATAACTATCCAACTCATGCAACGTAGCTTCGCCGGTGTGTTGGCTGGTGCCGAATTGCTCGCCTACTTGTTGGTAATCCAGGCTGGTGCCGAGTTTGTCATTTACTTGCCAGCGAACGGCAATGCCGCCACGCCATTGCGGGCGACCGGTCAATACCGAGACATCATCTTTCACATCGATATCAGTGTAAGTTGCATTCGCATTCAAGCCTAAACGGTTATCCACGCTATTCCATTGCGCTTGCCATTCCACACCGCTGGTTTTGATTTGTTCGCGATTGACATTGGTAAAAAGCTCACTATCGAAATCAATGGGATTACGGAAATCATTGTCGAAATAATCGATGCTGGTATTGAGTTGGTTTGAGACCTGCCATGCAATACCTGCATCCCACCCCTCCACGGTTTCCGGCACCAAATCTTCGTTGCCAACCAGCGGATGCCCGAGTGCAAAAAAGCTTGGCAATTTGTAACCATCGCCATTATTCGCACGCAAGGTGAATGCATCCGACAATCGATAACGCAGGCCGAACCGGGTTGATGTTTCGTTGCTGAAATCATCGGTATCGTCGTTGCGCACACTGGCTTGCATTAATAATTTTTCATTCATCTGTGCATTGATATCGACAAACCCGCTGTCAGTAGTGCGCTCCAGTGCAAAATCTGTGGGCATTAAATACCCTACGTCCAGATAGCCCTTGCTTTCACCTTCTTCCTTACGCTGTTCCAAACCGATATTCGCCCAGAACTTTCCCTGCTGGCCGAGGGTATTGATCCAGGAAATTTGCTGGCGTTCGAAGTCGGTGTCGGCGCCATTGGGTGGTATCGCCATGTAAGGTGCAATGCCGGGTGAATCGAAAGATTCTTCGCGTTGGTATTGGGTCGCTTGCAAATGGCTTTTCCATTGGTCGAGAATCTGGAATTGCCAACCCAACGCTGCGCTTTTATCGGTAAATTCCGTGTAATCCAGGTCAGGCGATGTCGCAAATTCAGGGCCGCCACTTTGCTCGGGATAGTTGCTGCGGTCGCCATCAAAGTAGCGCGCGCTTGCGCTGAATGAATGCGCTTCGCTTGGCTGCCATCCCAAACGCAAATTAATGTCGCTGTCCTCTGCCCTGCTTCTCTCAACAGGTTCACCGGTATCGCGCACGCGCGCTTGCAATGCATAATCGGTGGTATCGCCCGCGCCCAATGCGCTGAAACCTGCTTGCTGGAAACCTTCATCGCCAATACTGGCGAATACGGTTTGCTGGTGCCCCTGTTGCGGGCGTAGCGTAATAATATTGATCACACCCGCGAGCGCATCAGCACCGTAAATTGCCGACTGCGGGCCGCGTACAATTTCAATGCGTTCGATAGAATCCACATTGATACTGCCCAAATCAAATGCACCACCGCGACTATTGCCGGGATCATTCATCGCAACGCCATCAACCATCACTAGCGTGTAATTGGATTCGCCGCCGCGAATAGATGCCGCAGACAATCCGCCGGGGCCGCCCTGGCGCTCAACCAATACACCCGGCACAGATTGCAGTACATCGCCGAGGTTGGTTTTATTTAATTGCTCCAGCATTGCACGATCAACCACGCTCACGCTGGATGACACTTGTTCTATCGCGAGTGGATTGTAAGTTCCGGTCACGATGACTTGTTCGACAGAATTTTGTTGTGCATACAACGGTGCGCAACAGAGTAATAAGGTGGTAGGAAATAATGTTAAGGCGTTTTTTGTTTTATTGTTGTTCATAAATTTTTGCTACTCATATTGCAGAAAAAGTCCGCGCTGTTTTACCAGCGCGGACAAGCGAGGATTTAATATTTGCATCATTCCGTGAACGCGCACAGTCGTCATACCCGCAAATACATATTGTCGTCATACCCGCGAACGCGGGTATCCAAAACAAACAACAACTGGACTCCTATATGGACTCCTGCGTTCGCAGGAGTGACGACTACCATTAGGGCTCCTACATTTATAGGAGTGACGACTACCATTAGGACTCCTGCATTCGCAGGAGTGACAACTCCTATATGGATTCCTGCGTTCACAGGAAGGACGAGTACGCCCATATTTCCTAATCAGCCGACGTCCATTCAATTGCCTTGCGGATCATCTCCACCATATTTGGATCGGAGAAATTCGCATCGACATGGCCAACCGCGGTGTAGAACATGCGGCCAGTCCCGACGGTATTGGTGAAAATAACCGGGTGGTCGGCGACCGGATAATTCGAGGTGTAGCTGGTGCGATCCAAGGTACCCAGGATTTCAACATTGCCAACACCACGCGGACTGGTTTTCCAGAAATACCATTCATCTGCAAGCATCCACTCAGCACCTATATGTTTCACCAGCGCATTGTCCTGCTTCTCGATTTTCACTTTCGCGCGCGGAATGCCATCGCCGTGGTGAATAAATTCCGCACCGGCAAAGAGTGTGTCGGTATACCAATCCCAACTGTGTTCGGTATCTGCTGACGAGTGAGTACCGACAAAACCGCCACCATTTTCCATATAGGATTTGAATGCAGTTTTCTGGGCGTCGGTAAAGATATCGCCCGTGGTATTCATAAACACAATCGTGGAGTACTGCGCGAGATTCGCCGTGGTGAACAGGCTTGCATCTTCCGATGCAGTCACCGAGTAACCGTTGGCTTGTGCGATCTGTTGCACCATCGCAATACCGGCCGCAATTGAGTCGTGGCGGAAACCGGACGTTTTGGAGAAAACCAATACTTTCGGACAAGTCGTGCCACAGCTCACGCGGAATTTGCGCACCTTGGGTACACTCACTTCCACACCGCTGCTATTAACCAGACTGATGCGCAAGGTATGTTGGCCCGTCGGTAACAGCCCCAGATTTATTTCATTGAGATTGTTAACCCGCACCGCCGGATTAGTATCCAGTGCATACACGTAACCACCCGCGTTAAACCAATTTGCATCGGTAATCGCGACACGGAACTTCACTGCTTCGGTCTGCGCGATTACCGCATCGTTCGCCGGTGACAGGAAGCTGATGAGCGCGAGGTTGGCATCGGCAGGAACACCATAGACTTCGAACTCGAACAGCGAATAGCCGTAGGCTGTCGCACGCTGTACGCCACGCATACGGATGTAGCGTCCTTTCTGTCCATCGAGTATCAGGTTATCGATACCGCCATCACCATTGGTGGTGGTGTTGACCGTCTCCCAGGTGCTGCCGTTTTCTGACACTTCGATTACGTAGCTCTTGCCGTAAGCCGCCTCCCAATTCAGTACTACGCGGGTGAAGTGGATGCTCTTACCCATATCCAACTGGAGGTATTGGGCATCGCTTTCCGCACTTTCCCAACGGGTTGCCACATTGCCGTCATGGGCACTGGCCACGGTATTGCCGCCGAGGAAGCTGGAAGCAGTCGATCCGGTCGGCGCAAGTTTGGCTGGGCTTGGAGTCGGATTGCCCGTGCTCACCGGCTTAACACTAAAGGTGGTCGTACTGCTTACACCTACAGCAAGACTTTGCGCATTCAGCAATGTGACGACCAGATTGTGATCACCCACTGGCAAGGCACCCAGATTAACCGGAGTCGCGTTGGTGACCCTGATCGCCGCCGCATTATTAAGCGAGTAACGGTAGCTGCCACCTGAGCTAAACCAGGCAGAATCGCTCACGCCGACCTGCAGGCTAACGCTGTTGCCCTGCACAAACTGCTGGCCAGCGGTGGGCGATGTAATGCTGATCGTCGGGGTAGTGACTGCATCCAATGGACTACCGTAGACGCGGAATTCCCACAGCGAGAAACCGTACTGGGTGCCACGGGTAATGCCGGTCAGACGGACGTAACGCCCCTGCCCGCTCACGGTCAGCGCATCCTGGCCACCATTGCCAGTAGTCGTACGGAACAGCTCGGTCCAGCCACCAGTGCCGGTATCCGACACTTCGATGACATAACCTTTGCCGTAGGCCACCTCCCACTCCAGCACTACCTGGCTGATCTTCATTTTGGTACCCAGGTCAATCTGGATGAACTGGTTATCGGCAAACACACTTTCCCAACGAGTACCCATATTGCCGTCAACTGCCGCCGCGCCGGTGTTGCCACCAATCACCGCCGAAGTGGTGACGGTTTTGTTTTGCGAGATCAGCACCGGCGTATCAGGCACAGTGGCATTCACGGTGAAGTTAACCGTCTGCGCTGTACCCACCGCCGCACCAGCAGCGCTATACAACTGGATACGCAGGCTGTGTTGACCGACCGCCGGTGCCGGAATGGTAACCGGATTAGCATTGGCGGCCGTCACGACGGCATTGGTATCGAGCGCGTACCTGTAGGTGCCGCCGTTGCTGAACCAGGCTGCGTCGGAAACCGCAACTTGCAAGGTCACCGCACTGCCCTGGTTATATTGTTGGCCTGCTGTTGGCGCAGTGAAGTTGATGGTTGGCGTGACGATAGGAGTATCACTACCACCCCAGATTTCAAATTCAAACAGCGAATAACCCCAAACGGTGCCGCGCGCTGTACCGTTCAGGCGGATATAGCGGTAAGAACCGGACAGGTTGCTATGGGTTTCAGTAGCGCCAGTACCATTGGTTTTGGTCACCAGTGTGGTCCATTGAGTGCGATCCAGTGATCCCTGGATGGTGTAGTTTTTACCGTAGGCGGCTTCCCACACCAGCTTGATTTCGCTGATGCTTTTCGCTGCTTGCAGGTCGATTTCGATCCACTGCGGATCGGCGAACTCACTGCCCCAACGGGTTGCCGCATCGCCATCGACCGCATTGGCACCGACAAAACCGCCCTCATAAGAGGAGACTGTCACCGGCTTGCCTTTGGACAGCAATACCTTGCCCTGTTGTGGCGGAGTGCCCGAGAGGCTGGCGATCCACTGATCCAGCACCGCAATGTATTCCTTGTGTTCCAGTGAACGGCCAATTGGCGGCATGCGGTCATTGGGGTTGATGCTCTTGTCGCGGATATACAGGATCGACTGCGTCGGCGCACCAGCCGCAACGACTTTCGCGTTGGCGATGCCGTAGTCAGCCATGTAATCGCGGATACCGGTAGTGCCGAGGTTCACGATTTTCATCTGGCTCAGCGGTGTATTGAAGCGCGCATCCCATTGTGATCCGCCGTTGCCGGTGCCGTGGCAATGCGCACAGTTGGCATCCAGGTAGGATTTCACCCGCGTTTCCAAGGTCGCGCTGGTATCACCCAAAGCCACTGTTTTATCAAAACCGGCAACCTGCGTATTGGTGAACGCCGGGGTAAACAGGTTGAGGTTGTTCCAATGCACCAGTTGGTTTTCCGTCACGCCGTTGGGATAGGCGTAATTGCCGTTCAACTGGCGCGTGCTCAAACCAAGCACCTGGCTGGATTGCGCATTGTGGCAATCGAGGCATTCGGTCGGGCTGGGGAAAGTCCAGGTCTGGTTAGTCGTGGTGCCATCGGCATTGGTGATGCTCACACTTTGCTGGGCGCCGGTCGTCAACAAATCTGCATCGCTATTATCAGCACGCCATCTGTAGGTAACACCGTAGACTTTGCCATCGGCCTTCACCACCAGCAGGCGGGTTTCGAGGCGTTTTTTAAGAGCCGGATTCGCCGCACTGGTAGGCAAGTCAAATTGTTTAACCACCACGGTACCCTGCGGATAAATCCAGTTTTCCTTCGCATCCCATTTCACTTTGGTATTCGCAGGCAGCGATATCCAACGCCCTTTGGTGGCGTTGTCGGAATAGAGCTGACTGTTAGGCGCAAAGGGAACCAGGTTCGCGATAGGCACCATATTCGGCGTGTTGCTGAACACACCGGTTTGCGACAGTAGTTTGGGCACACCAGTGAAGCTGGCATCAAGCGTCTTGGGCATATTCAGATAGGCGAATTGCGTCAGCGGCTGCTCAGGTTGCGCGCCCGCGAATACTTCAAATTCATAGATCGAATGGCCGTAAGCACTCGCACGCGCCGTTCCGGTCAAACGCACGTAGCGATAAGCCGTGGTCGAATTGATCATATGCAATTCGGCATTACCGGTACCGGCATTGTTGGTGACCAGGCGCTCCCAGGTAGTGCCGTTAACCGAGGCTTCAATGATGTATTTAGAGCTAAATGCCGCTTCCCACTTGATGATAATGGTGGCAATGGTGGTCGGTGTGCGCAGGTCAACTGTCAGGCTTTGCGGATCTGCCGCAAGACTTTCCCAACGCGTTGCCGGGTTGCCATCAATCGCATAGGCAGCCAGATTCCCACCGGTTTCGGAAGTCGCAGTCGCAACACCACCCACCGCCACATTGGTGCCGTTATCGCGATCGCCGATGTAATCAAAACGGTAGAGCACACCGTTGTTGAAGGGCTCCTTATCGCAGCAACCTGAACCCCATTGCAACACGTAAAGTTGATGGGTGCGCGGATCAAGTTCTACGTCGATAGCGCCCTGGAAATTTGCCGTGTTTAGCGGAAACTCTTCCGCCACCGGTGGATTGCCGCCTGCTGCCAAATTGATTGTTGAAAATTTGCTGCTGTTGAAATCCCAAAAAATCAAACGGCCGTCGTAATACTCAGGCAATTTGAATTCATTGGTAATGGCCGGATTAAAACGGTACACCGGCCCAGCCATAGTCGCTTGGTGGCGAATGGTCCAGAGCGCAGGCTTGGCAGCGGGAAGGTTTTTCGCACCGGTATTGGTAGCAAAATTATTGACGATATTATTCGGATTAAAACCAGCATAGGGTTCGTTGAAGCCGATGATGTAGGGCCAGCCGTAGTTGCCCGAGGTACGCAATTCATTTAGCTCATCGATACCGCCAGGGCCTTCCGCGCTTGCGGCAGAAGAGTCAGGGCCAATATCGCCGAGGTAGGCATAACCGGTCAGAGGGTCGATATTAATCCGGAAGGGATTGCGGAAACCCATGCCGTAAATTTCCGCGCGATGGGTGGCATCAGCAGGAAATAAATTCCCTGCCGGAATAGTGTATTTGCCATCGGCAGTCGGGGTGATACGCAATACTTTTCCGCGCAAATCGTTGGTATTGCCGGAAGTGGCTTGCGCACCTTCCGAGAAATAACCGCTCGCAGCATTGTTATCCCCGGTAGTGATCAACAGGTTGCCGCTTTTATCAAACTTCAAACTGCCGCCCATATGGCCGTGGGCTTCGTTGCCGGTGATCCACTCAAGCACAATGGATTCAGAACCCGCCACCAGCGCGTTATTGGCATTCACCGTAAAGCGCGACACGCGGGTTTTACTGCCCGGCGAGGTGTATTGGAAATAGATGTAACCGTTCTGGGTAAATTTAGGATCGAGCGCCACGCTCAACAAACCATCCTCAAATACACAGCGCACATTGGGCACAGTGGAGGTCACGGTCGCGACACCGCCATCCAGCTTCCAGCCATAAAACTTGCCGCACTTGCTCACCACAAATGCCCGGCCATCCGCCGAAATTTCAAACTCCATGGGTAAATCCAACGCCTCTGCCACAACCGTTCGCTGGAAATCCGTGGACTTGGGCGCTTGCGCGGTTGCTGCTCCGGCGACAAGCGCGATGAGCGCTATCGCAAACGAGTAACACAGGTTGTTAATACTTTTGCACCACCTGATTATATTTATAAAGGTGTTCATTGAGTTGCCTCCAATAGAACTGGAATGACGCAGAGCAACGCCGTAGCGCTAGTTGCTGCTGTGTGCACTGCGTTGAATGTTGAAAAATGGAGATGAAATTACGGCATAACCTCACAGTTGATTGCTCGTGATAAACCTTGTTTATTAATTATTGGGTTTACTGAGCCCGCTTATGGTACGTACAAGCAGGAGCCCGACTCATCTCACTTTGGCGACTTGCAGGAACATGGGATTAAACGGCGGGTTTTTAGCCAAACATGGCACAGAAGGCAGGTATTTTTTATAGCGGAATAAGATTAATCACTGGGGATATGAACAGACAAAACAGTTCGTACGGTTAAATGACATCAACCGTACGTGTTTGTGTGAATGAAATAACAGGGATAGTGAGACATAAATCACCAACGACTTCACATTAAATATCTCCCTTATTTTTCCTAAGTATAAATACTGACAGGAGTGACCAATGCCATCACCGGCGGTTTTAACAGGGTGAAATTGGTTCCCTAAAGACGCGATATTCAGGCTATTGAGTTTGCTTGAATGGTTCATGCCCCTTGGCAGCTTCACCCACAATCATCGCAAAACCTGCACGTTTAGGCGTTGGTCTAGATACCTCTCCCCCCTTAAATAAGTTGGCATTTTTTAGCCAGCTCCTATACAGAGCTGGTTTTTCATGCGCCTTTTCCGGGGTTTTATAACGAGAGGTAGGTACAGCCTTAATCGATCGTAGACATCTATTGAAATGGTCTAATTAGACCATTTTATACCCAGAAGCTTTCCAGGTAGCCCTCCCCCAAAAAAAGCAGACTGATGCAGATCAAATTTCGCACAAGGCGTTCATACATTTTCACTCGCACCGCACCTGTACATTTGCTGTTCAACAGAGCCTCCCATCGACACTTTATAGAGTTCGCACTTCAAGTCGGGAAAGGCCATTATCAAGACTAAAAATCCCTCCTTTTGTGCTCATTCGGAAAGTAATAGGTAATCCATAATAAGATTGATTTTTCTATTTTCTAATATGGAGAAAACTATGTTATTTAGCAATGCAACCAATCTATTCATTCAACACTGCCAAGCAGTTATGAACTTATCTGATCATACACTTAGGGCGTATACCAGTGATCTAAAAAAAGCCGCAGACTTCTGGATTGAAAGCAAAAAAATAGCAAAAATTAAAAAGGAGGATTTACGGGACTACATCTTTCATCAAAGAGAGAAATGCCAGTCAAAAGAATCATCAATAAAGCGTCGTATTGCCAGCCTAAAGTTATTGTTCAAATGGGCTCACAGTGAAAGGCTAATAACAGCTAATCCATTTGATGGGCTTCATGAAAAAATCCGATTACCAGGCAGACTACCAAGAGCACTGGATAAAAGAGACAGTAACCGATTAAAAACTGCCATTTACCAAATAAGAAGAAACGATGACATTGAAACTGCATGTAAAAAAATTGCAATTCACTTGCTATTAGAAACAGGGATTCGTGTAAGTGAACTAACCAATATTCTAATCTCTGATATATCTATTTCAGATCAGTCCATAAAAATCAAAGGTAAAGGAAACAGGCAACGCCTCGTGTATTTTTTATCTAACGATCTAAAAACCTCAATACAAAACTATCTCAAAAAAAGACTCAGCTTTTCATCTGATGACTCTTTCCTATCCATAAAAACCCAAAAAAGTGTAACCCCACCTCATATTCGTTTATGGCTTAAAGCAATCGCTAACGAAGCCAATATTAAACAGCGGGTAACGCCACATATGCTCCGGCATACTTGCGCAACACACTGGCTTGAAGCAGGACTGGATATACGTTATGTCCAGAAATTATTGGGACATCACAGCATCTCAACTACTGAAATTTACACTCATGTCTCTGATCAAGGCCTAAGAAAAGCACTTATAAAAGCAAGCAAGTGATAATTTACGATAACTAGGAATTAT
>CAZIWB010000108.1:0-9841 GCA_964542655.1 uncultured Cellvibrionaceae bacterium | reverse complement strand
CGATCTGCTTCTTGCGGGCCGCGTAATAATCCGCCGAACCCTTAAGAAGCTGGACGCTGGTTTGGTCCTGGGCGGCCAGCAAAGCGGCCTGCGCGGTCTTGGTGTCCACCACCGTACCGGCCAAGAATTGATCCCGACGCAGCCGCAACTGCTCCTGCCGCTTGGCCTCAGCGTCGGCTGCGGCCTTGCCCGCTATGTCGTTGATCTTGAGTTTTGGGTCGGTGCTGGTGACAGGCGATGTCGGGAGGTTGGAACCGCCAGCCTTCAATAGCTGATCTTGGAGAGCCTGCCTGCGTGATAGCAGGGCATCGATCTGGCTTTCCTGCTGCTTCGCCGCGCCGGGGAGAAAATCCTGGCCCAGCTTTTCGAAGGTATTTGGATTGATGCGGTGTTGCAGGGCCTTTTCGATCTGATTGTCGATATCGGAAATCTGCAATTGCAGGTGCTGGACCGGCGATAGCTTGATGAGGTCGAAGTATTCTGCCCACTTCTCGACCCACGCGACCAAGTTCGGCAATGAATTAGTGATGTTCTGGGCAAGCTGGGCGATTTGAGGCGCGAGGCCGGCAACAGCGGCAGTAACCTGGTTCTTGATGACGCTGCCCAAGGCGTCCAGCCTGTCGCTGGCCTCCTTGGCGCCTTTCACGGTCTCATCGCTAAGGACGATACCGAGCGATTCCGCCTGGGCCTGAAGCGCGGCAATGCCCGCCGCGCCCTCGTTTAGAAGCTGAACCATCTTCGGCCCGGCTTCCTTGCCGAACACGCTGGCCGCAAAGGCTGCTTTCTGCATGGAGCCAGGGACCGCGCCGATCTTGACCACCAGCGCGTCGAAAAGCTGTTCCGTGTTTCGGATATCGCCGGAGCTAATAAGCTTGTCGATACCGAGCGTCTTGAAGGTCTGCGCGGCCTTGCCGGCGCCTGTGTTGACGAAATCGCCAAAGGTCTTGTTCAGTGTGGTCAGCGCGGTATCCATCAGGTCAAACGATCCGCCCGTCTGAGACGAGGCAAACCGCAACTTCTGCAGGAACTCCACACCAACGCCCGCCTGCTGCGCGACATCTCCAATCGCGCTCGCCGCATCAAGCGACTTTTTCACAAGGCTGGTAATGCCGCCAACGACGGCAGCGCCAGTCAGCCCGACCAGCGCCTTATTGATTCCGCCGATGCCGCTGAAATCAATCGCCCAATCGCTAAGGTTCTTCTTGATCTGCTTTTGGCGTTTCTCAAGCGCCCGCCCGCCATTGTCGAAGACCGTCATGGCCCTCTTCATGTTGCTGGCAAGCTGATCGAACTTGACGTCCAGTTGGGCGATAAGCGCGGCAGAGGTGTCGTCAGACATTAATTCACCTTTCCGCTCGGAGGCTCGATCCGTTCAACGGCATGCCCCGCCAGGCCAAGCCGGATTATCTCGACTTCAATCATCGTTGCTGGCCGTCCCATTTTCTTCTCAAATTCAGCGACGCCGGCATTAACGAGGGCATCGATCTCTTCTCGGCTGGTCGAATTCGACATTGGCGCGCACCTTTATTCGGAACAATGCAAGGTAGCATGATCCTGATGCTGGTGGGGCCGAGCGGGCATTACGCCCGGCCCACCGTCACTTGCGATCCCGCTGCCAGCGTTAACCCCGGTCCAGGAGAGAACCGCGGCGGCACGCTGGCAGCTTTCGGACGGATCGCGCGCCCGCACCTTCGCCGCCGCTAGGAAACTGTCGTTTTCAAAAACTTCACCGCATCGTTATTGCGGACGTGGCCGTAGACCCGCTTCCGCACATAAAATTTGGTCATGCCGGGGGTGGTGACCTCGTCCAACGTAATCCGAAGATCCGACCGATCGATGAGTTCATATCCTTCAAGGAAATTGCCGAACGCAACCGGGAATTTGTTGGTCCCGATGTCGTCGAGGTCTTCCCATGTGGCAACCGGATAACCCAACAGCAGCGCCGGCTGACCGGCGGCAAGACCGTCGGTCCAGAGATATCGGCCCTGCGAATCCTTCAGCTTGCGCACCGCGCCAGCCGTGGTCGAGTTCATCGTCCACGATGCGCCGGCTCGATATGCCGAATTGAGCGAATACACCAGATCGAGCAGCGCATCGGGCTCGACCTCGGCCACGGCCGGCGAGCTGGTCGAAAGGGATGGGATGTACTGGTAGGCCGCCGCGGCGCGAAGCGGTGACGCCTGATCCGCGGTCGTGACGGGCGATGTGTGCAGCATGCCTGTGGGCTTGTTTGAGCCGTCACCCGAGATGACACTTTGGCCCTCAAGCTGGGCGAAGCGTTTCGAAGCGGATTCCGTCAGCCATGACCGCACGTCGAACATGGCGTCCTCAAGCAGCCAGTTCGATGTTTTTGGATAGGCATAAAGCTCACCGCCGGTCGGGGAGATTTCGCGCAGGAGTGGGGTGCTGGTTTCCGTCACGCTGCCGCTTTCCGAGCGCCATCCGCCTTCGGCGCCGGTGAGATCCACCAGGCGTTTCATGTCCGAAGTGCTGGCGCGCGAGATTCGGACGAGATTGCGAACGGGCGAATATTTCAGTTGCATCTGCGCAATATCGCCGCCGATTTCCTCGGGCACGGCATACCCACCGCTCGCCGGTGTGGCGATGGTGGCTGACTTCCGGTTCGCCTCGAATTCGGAAAGCCTGCGGTTCGTCTCCGGATTTTTGGGCGCGCGCACCCAATCGGTGAAAAGCTTGACGTGCTCGCGGGCCTCCGAATTGTTGGCGGCCGTCTTGCCGGGACCGGACTTGCGGGATTCGATATCCTCGACGCGATCCTGTAGGCCGGTGTATCTGGCCTTGACGTCGTCAAGGATGCCCTGGGTCCGCTTTACGAACCCCTCGAACGCAAGGCCCTGGCGCTCGATCGCGTCGGTGATATCGGTCATGGTCGGCATGAAATGTTTCCTTCATTGGGAATGGCGCGCCATCACGGCGGACCCTGTTCTCGTGCAGAATTGCACCTAGCCTTCACGCCTATCTACTACCGTAAGTTTTTCGGCATTAAATTTTTTCGCTAGACGTCGCGCTGTCGCCTCAATCGTGTTGGGCGCGGCCATCAAAACCGCGGCCCGCCGGATCGCGGCCGATTTCGACCGCGCCAGACCGGCCTTCAGGAAAGCCCGCGCCATTTCCAGCGCCTCGCCATCGTCAGCGGCGCGGCGGCCAATGCGCTTGCCCCGCAGGATACCGGCGGCACGGCGGAATCTCGCGTCCGCGGTCAATGCCGCGATACCATCGCATGCGCTGGCGAGCCTCTCGGCCCAGGCTTCGGCTGTGGGAGGCGCTTTACTGCACACTGGGCGCATCCCTTTCCAGCTCGTCTGCTTGCTCGCGAAGCCATTCCGCCGCCTTGGCGTCGCCCATGTCATGGCGGGCCACCGTCAGGCCGGCGCCCAGTAGCGTGGCTGCGGCCCAGAACGGCCCGAGCAGGCCAGCAAGCTGGATAGCCTGCATCGAAATGCGGTCCCGCACCTCAGCCAGAAGGTCGGGGCTAGGGGATCCGTGGTGATCCATGTTTGTGATTTCCTTCCTCATTGGGGCCTTCGCGTTCCAGGGTGGGCGGCTTTCCAAGCCAGGCGTTCGTCTCTGACTTTGGCGGATGCATCGGCATGCGGTTTTTGGGGTCGGCAGGCTGCACAGAACGCGCGTGGGCGCCCCTTGCCCTCTGGCTGTTGGATCTGGGCGCCGCAACCCCGGCATGGCTCCGGCGGCGCTGGTGGCGCAAGGGAGGCGCGCAGTGCCATGACATGGCGCAAGCCATACGGGTTCGTCGGCTTGGACTGTTTTTGAACTCGACCCCATCGACATGCCCTGCATCGCGTATGGCGCGGACCCCGCGCATTGCTGCCCTGGTCGATTGCCCCGCAGTCACAGGCGATTTCGTATGGGATTTCTCGCGTCACAAAACTAAATCCTTTGGATAACTCTGAGGCTGGGGCCGCACGCCGGTGCGCAGCCGAAGCCGAAAATCTTTTTTGATCCCCCGGGTCATAGGCTGCGCGCCCCGAGATGCGGATGACCGGGACACGGGACACAGGACATCCCTTCTAAAGGGGGATGTCCTTGTCCGTCCCGCTTGGAACCTCCGGTACACCGGCTTTAATGTCCCGCTTTGTCCTGCCATGTCCCGCTCAATCAGATGAGCCATACGAAGTCATCCCATACGTTGATGCGGTTGAGGTTTTTGAGGTTAGTGAGCGCGCGATTGAATGATCTACGGTTTGTCTCGGCGTTGTCCCGGTCAGTCCCAAATCCGCGGTAGCAGTGATCTCGCCAAATGGTGACGGGACAAACCAAAATGTCCCGCGGAAATGGCCCTGGCGGAGGCTGCTGGCCATGATCGGTGACCGCTTTGACCAAGAGATCGAAGGCCACCTTGGTTTGCCCTGATAGCTTCGCGCGCCTGGGCTCGGGTGCCGCATCGCTGGGGTGGACGATGCAGGTGGTGACCGGATCGCCGTCGTCGTCGTTGCCCAGGTCGATCACCTTCAGGTCGAAGACGTGCTCGTCGCCGTCCTTCCCGTCCTTCACCTTGGCCAAGCGGATGCCGCGGGCTGTGCCGTCGCGCTTGACCTCTATGGCGACGTCGACAGCCGCGACTAGGGAAGAATGGCCTCGCATGCCCTTCGCGCTGTCTTTGCCGGAATGGTGCACCAGACAGACATGGGAACCAGTCTCGCGCCTGATCATGTCCGTCGAGGCTAACGCGGCGCCGATGTCGGCGCTCTCATTTTCACGGCCGCCCGGCGTGGCCCGCGCAAAGGTGTCAACCAACAAAACCCGGGCGCCGACGCTGACAATGGCGTCGATAAGGCCTGCGATATCGGTTTCGACCGAGAACAGGTCGACGGGCTGGGCGGTCCAGTAAAGATCATCGGCTCGGCCATATGCGTCGGTCAGCGCCGTCACGCGGCGCGGATAGCCCGTTTGGCCCTCTAGCGCGGCGACCAGGACGGGTGCGCGCCGAACTCGCCAGCCGAACGCCGGTCTCCCACTGGCGACCGCATGCGCGAGAAAAAGCGCTACGAAAGATTTGCCTGCGCCCGGCTCGCCATAAATCGCAGAAAGTTCTCCAGGCGCCCATATGCCTTTAATGAAATAGTCGAGCGTTGCGGCCGCGTTGTCTTGGCCAGCACGGTTCAGGTGATAAGCCGTCCGCCCTTCGACGGGAAAACGGTGCATCTCCTGGCGCATTTGACGAATCAACGCCGGCCCATCTTTGACGCTGGCAGCGGCGAGTGCGAGATTCTCGAAATAGTCGTAAGAAACGGACGCCCATGCGGGATCATTGGCCAGGCGAAGCCGCATGGTCACCGGCGAAATGCGGTCACCATTGTGATGCGCAGCGCGCACGGCCTCGACAATGCGCCGATGGAAGGGATCGCGCACCAGCCCCAAAGGGCAAAGGTCCAGCAGGCCGGAGCGCTGATTGTCGAGCGCCAAGATGGCGCCGACATACAGCTGGTCCGCCAAGACTTCCGAAAATTGCGCGACAGCTTCAGGCATAGGCGTCCTGATCGATGATCGCCAACGCCCTGCCGATCGGTCCCGCGGGCAGGCCATTTTCGAGGCGCGTCAGCGCATGCTGGATTGCCGTCAGTGGCACACCGAATTGCAAAGCCATGGAAAGGACAATCGCGGCATCGCGCGCACCCGTTTCCGCAGCAGTGCCAGACTTGCCGCATCTCAAAAAAAGCTCGGCCAGGCCGCCAGTTTCGAAGAACGAGCAGGTGCAAATGTACTTCAGCCCCTCGCACTCAAAATCGAATGTTTGTGCCCTTCTGCGGGTGGGCAATTCGCGGCGGGTGGTCATTTGATCACCGCGACAAATCCGAGCCCCAGGAGGCAGGGAAGCAATACCCAAATCCCGACGCGAAAGAACCATGCACGAGCACTGAGAAAGCGGCGGCGCCACATGTCACGCCTCGCAATCATCGGTGCGCGCATCAACTATGGAGCGGATTTTCTCGCGCAACTTCCGAAGATCGACGCGGGCAATATTTGGGCCGAGCTTGACGGGCTTGACAAAGCGGCCCGCTGCGACCCCGCGGTAATAGGTCGCCGGATTGATAGGTTTGCCCTTGCCGCCGACGATTTCGCAGGCTTCGCGGATAGTTCCCAGTTCAAGATTGTCTTCGGAATGCTTTTCGGTCTCTTCCATTTGTACCTCGCTGTTGCTGCATATCGCCGCAACAAACTGCGCAGGCAAAATGGCTCAAGAAAATGGGCGAGGCTGCAAATCGTGGCTCAAATAATTAGATCGTGGCTCAAATAATTCCGAACAGAACCAGCGGATGGGTTTGCCAACCGCATTTTTCGCGGCGCGCGCGCACTTCCGCCAACCATTTCTCGGCCAAGGATTCGAAGGTAATGCCCGCATCATCGGCCAATCCCTGCAGCATCTTTTTGGCCTCGCCATGATGCCGCCGGAGGGTGGACGCTGGCACTTCGGCGCCGATTTTGGCGTACATCTTTTCAGCAGCGGCACTGCCATCTCTAACGCTGCGTCTGGGGGCGTCTTGGCGTTCACGATCCCTTAGCAGCTCAATGACAACCCAATTCAGCATCACAATCTTGATGGGCGTGGTTGTGCTGTTCTTCGGTCGGCCCCGGTTCTTCATGATGCAATAATTGCTCTCGATTTATTGGCGTTCGCCCGCGTCATCGGCACTACCGTCGCTGCGCTGCCATCTATGATCCCCAAAATTCGGTTCGCCCATAACTCCAGGGCCCGGCGCTTTTCAGCCGCATAATCGTGGCGAACGTAAACCGCGAACGTCACTGTCGCTTTGGTGACGGAAAGGTGGTTCGCGACCGCACCTATTACGATCGGCTCAACGCCGAGTTGGGCCATGCCAGTTATGGCGGTGCGACGCAGATCATGCGCGGTCCATGGCGCTATGCCAAAGCGGCCCTTCGGTTTTTCCTTGGTGATTTCCTGGGCTCTAGAGAGAGTTTTAGCTATCGCGCGAGCGTCGAGCGGGCCCTCCTGATCTGCCGCAGGAAAAAGATAATCGGCATCTTCACCAGATGCCTTGAGAGACTCCTTAATGACGCCCACCGCCAATGGGGACAGCGGAACGGTATGGGCGTTGGCGTTTTTGGTCCGCGCCGCGGGCAGTGACCAAATGGCCTTTTTGAGATCCAGTTCGCCGACGCGCATACCTGCTACCTCCCCGACGCGCTGGCCGGTGATCAGGCACAGCTTAAGGATACGCTGGACGGCCTTTGATTTTGCGATCGCCACGGGGAGAGCATTCCAAACCGCCCGAATCTCGTCCTCGGTCAGAACACGGTCCCGGGCAGTCTCGGTTGATGGCTTGGCCATGCCCTCCATGGGGTTTCGGTCGAGGTCCCCCCTCTTCACAGCCCAGCGGAACATGGCCCGCATGACCTCAAACACCCGATTCGCTTCCACCGGCCGGCCCCGCCGCACGATGGGATCGATCACCGCGTTGATGTCGCGCCGGTGCAGATCGGCCAAGCGAATGCTACCTATGACCGGGACTACATTTTTCTCAATCCGCCAACGGATATGCTGGGCGCTGCGAAGGCTTTCGACGTGGTTTTCAAACCACCTGGCCTTGAGCGTCGCGACGGTCAATGCGCTGGCCTGCTGGCTGGCGAAGACGTCACGAGGGTCCGCCTGTTCGCCAAGGTGACCTTTGGCCTCCAGGGCCAGCCCGCGGGCCCGTGAGAGGCTGGTGGCAGGATAGGTGCCTAGAGTTATGCGCGCGCGGCGCCCATCCTTAGGCGACGTGAAGATGCATGCCCAGGATTTGTGGCCGCCTTCGGAAACGCGAAGGGACAGGCCCGGGGTCTTCTCATCGAAATAATCGACGCGGGCGCCGGCTGCCTTTGCGCTGGCTACAAACCGATCCGTCATCGCGATCCGAGGCATGGGGCTTTTTCCGAAAGCAGGTGGTCATATCCGTACCCCGAGGGTACATCTGCACGCGCTAGGCTGCTCTTGGGTGCAACACGCTGTCAACAGATGCGTGGCGAAACGCCCATATTTATTGGCTTTCAGTCACGCACCAGATTGCATCCGATTGCAACGAAGCGCGACGGGATAGCCTTCTAAGCCGGTGGTCGTTGGTTCGAATCCAACCGGGGTCGCCAAATCAAATCAATGGCTTAACTTCAGTAATCGCGGCTCCTACCAGCACCGAAAATGGCCCGGGGTACGCCGGGGGTACGGGCGGCGCCGCCAGATTGCCGTGCCCAGACAATCAATTCGGCTTTGCGCAAAATTTGGGTCCAAGCCGGTTTCCGGTCTGGGCCAGAATTCCTTTAGCACGCCCCCCGGAGTGCTGTTGCTGATGCGCGCGATGCCGTCAGCCGGGTTATGAAAACGGTCACAAAAGCGACCTAGTCGAAATTTCCACTAGGTCAATAACGGGTGCTAAAGCGGCAGAATTACTGGCAAAAGGGCCCGGTCCCCCGAGCCCTTTCAGTGGATCATGTTGCTTGGCTAATTCATGCGGCCCGGCGCGACTGGGATCTTTCCACCATGCTACAATCACTGTAGATGGATTCGAGGATGTCTTTTATCGCGTTGTTGAAATCGCGGCTCTCGAAATCCGAAGACTCTATATCGTCCAGAATCATCCGAACCTTTGCTCGAACGTCATCGATGCTGCCGCTGGCGTTATCGGTCATGCAGGCCCTCAGATAACTTAGTTTTTCATCATATTGGGCGAAGATGCGGTTCGCTTCGGCGGTCTCTTTTGTGTCCCCGATCTGGCATCTGTATTCCTGCTCCGCGCGCAACAGCTGTGCAAGCTGTTGCACGTCCGAAAGAGTTGGAATTTGCATCCGTTCTGGATCGTCGATCACCCATTTATGCGTCATATCGCACTCCCTTGGTTTAATGCTCCAATTATGGTACCGATAAATATGGTCAAGTCAATTAGTGGTACCAAAAAAACTAGGGGGCGCCCAAAAACGAAGGGCGGTACAGGTGTTCAGATCGGAATGCGCTGGCAATCGGCATTGCTCGCGAGGATTGATGCATGGGCCCGAAAGCATCCCGACAAGCCGACCCGCGCCGAAGCCATCCGCCTCCTGGTGGAAAAGGCGCTGGGGAAAGAAGAAAAGCCTTAAGCCTTATCGCGCAGCGCGTTCGAAAGATTAGACGGGAATTCCCGGCGCGATGCTTCGGTCGAAGCGCGGACAAGGAATGGATATGTTTTATTCAACTGGTCCCGGATTTCCTCGGCAACACCCTTGGTGGCATAGCGGGCGTCGATGTTGAGCGTAAGGCCGGGAACTGCCCTCGGCGTCATAGCCGCTTTCGGCAATGTCGGCGTGGTAATAGTCGGTAGGCCGACGACGCCACCGTTCGCATATCCACGGCGCAGTGCGGAGCGCAGCGCAGCGAAGCCTTTCGGGCCGCCCAAGGCTCGCATGTCGTCTTGGCTCAGAACGCCTTCGCCGGCATGGACAATGCCCGCAGGCTGGTTCTTGCCGCCTGCGCCGGTGTAACCTCCGTCCGCGAATATATCGGGATGGGCAGCTATCGCCGCCATGGTGTTGGCAGTGAGATCGCCAGCACCGAAGATATTTTTAACGCCGTTTATGAGCCCCGTTCCATTGAACGCGCTTCCAATATTGCCAAGTAAACCGCCGAGCGGACTTCCCGCCGGTCCCAACAATCCATCGAGGAGCGGTTTAAGAACGTAGAGCCGCAGGATCATGTCTGCTATCTGATTCAGGAAATTCTTCGCGGCGTCGGCCATATTGTCGAAGCCATGAAGACCGGCAGCGCCCACATCCTCAAGACCCTGCCGCAATTCGTCCGAGACTTGGATGTCCCGGTTTATGGCTTCATTGGCGT
>CAZIWB010000107.1:8484-9986 GCA_964542655.1 uncultured Cellvibrionaceae bacterium | reverse complement strand
GAGTGGCTTAACGGTGACTGAAACAACAGCCTTAAGTTTGTCCGTTTACAGGGACGACTACTTGGGGCACATGGGTTCGAATCCCATACGCGTTCGAACGATTTGACTGCTCAACTTGGAGAGCCTCTGTCTTCGGACGTGGCTTCGTCGGTCTGAAAAGCGACGAGAGTTGAGCAGTCAATCCTAAACGACCAGCGAAGCGGCGGACGTCAACCGTGTGTAAGTGGTCGGACCGGCAAGCGTGCGACGGCACATTAAGACTGAGAGGGGTTGGTCTGCCTCATCTTGCCGGTCAAACATGACGGCTCGGATAGCACGAGCACAAAGAAGGCGGGTTGAGCGAGGGAGCTCCCCGCCTTTTGCGTCTTCTCGAGTTGCTTTCTCATCCTGACTGTCGGATAGTGTTGTCAAGACATTCGTCCACAGAAGGGGTTTGCGATGATGAAAGAGCTTGGAACAACGACACGAACCGTCTACAAGGTCGAAACTACTTACCCTACATCAAACGAAAAGAGGGCAGACGATTTCTCGACCTATTACGCACATGCATACTGCCTCGCTGATCGGCCAGGTGGCAAACATGCCGATTTGGCGATGATGCGTCGTGTCGATCTTTTTTCCAAACGCATTTCTCATGACTTGCTGCATTTCAAATCTTTCGAAGATGCAAAGCCTGTTGCCGATCTGCTCAATGAGCAGGGTCGAATTTGTGCGGGTTGGGAAGGCAACGAAGAATGGCGCAAAGATTACCAGAGGCCCATTAAGGCTCGCGTTGTTCTCGAGATCACCACCGTCCATCGTGAGGTTCTGTCATGACTATCAATCATTGGGCCCTTGTCGGGGGCATTTCGCTGATCCCTTTCGCGTTCCTGGCTTCGGCCTTCATCAATTTGGTGGCGTAATGACAGGCGCTTATTCTTTTGCTATCACCGCCTTAGTCATTCTAATTCTTGCGGTCGCAGCGATCATCTGGGTTAGTCCGATTGGCAAGGATCGTCTGATCGAACTCAACAACGCCCGCTATGTCTGCGAAGACCTTAACGGTGTGTATCTCGAACCCCAGCGCACAATCTACGACCGGCCGGAGTGCTGGGTCGATGGCAAGCGCGTGTTCCCGGAAGGATTCATTTGAATGGAACTGCTTCTTTATATTGGCGTGCCTTTGGCCATCTTTCTATTGGGCTTCTTCTGTGGCATCAAGGTGTTTCATAGCATCTTGATTGCGCCGGCGATCCGAGAACGCGTTCTGCGAGACGGGAACGATGTCTACACGCTGACGAAGAGGCGCACAGAATGAGGGTTAGCAAAAATCCTCCCGTGCAACCTGATCCGTCACGCAAGTTTGCGTTGACTGAAAAACGGACTTTTCAGCTCGCACGGGTCGCAGCCTCGTTTGGCAACAGTGAATGGCTTCTGCTTTCGGATGCCTGTTCGCTCGCACTGCGAACGCCAGGAAGCGAAGTTTTCACTGGATACTTTGAGCCTAAGTCGGCTATCGTAAA
>CAZIWB010000107.1:6095-8384 GCA_964542655.1 uncultured Cellvibrionaceae bacterium | reverse complement strand
TTATGAAGATTTCGTCTCTGCTGTCCGCCGCGATTGTTCCTACTCGATGCTTGGTCGAAAACCTTGCAACTTCGTGCTCACCCCTGATGAAGATGACTTAGATGCTCTTCCTATCACATGCGCCCATTGCGGCAGAAAGTTTGATTACCCGTGAAAATCCGTCGATTTGAAATGCTCGCCGACCGTGAAATCCGCGGCGAGATTATGGCTCGCAAGGGCGAAGTGGTCTACGATCAGATGGAGCACGATTACGGTCTTGCTAACGATGATTCCCGCATCACCGGAATCGAACATCGTACTGTGACCAAGAACCCTGACGGCAAGGCGCCTGGTTTTACAGTGTCGGTTTTTGATATCAAGCCGCTCTCTGATGAATTGCCGACCGGCGACAAGCGTCTGGCTTTGATCATAGCGCGTACTGTCATGTTCCATGAAGGTGGCGAGTATGATTACCATCTAACTGCCCTGCAGTTCGGTGCATCAAAATACGAAGCGACGGTTATCGGCCATGCTTGCTATTGGGTCAACGACCTTATGGAAGAGGCTCAAAAAGAGTTGGGAATTGTCATATCCGAAGATCTTCGTGATCGACTCAAGACCACACAGCGAGAGTATGTCGACTACCTCAAAAACGAGCTTGCCAAATTCCCTTCGCTGGTTTGACAAATGAGCCGAAGACATTCGCGCTCAAAGCAGAATAAATCCAAAGACGTCATCTGCCCAACATGCGGTAAGGTTGCAATCACTGTAACCTCGCCTTTCGGCAGGCGACATCTGTGTTGCGGGTTGGAATCATACAACGGCAAACCCCTTGTATCGCGTAACGTACTTAGGTTGCGCGTGCTCGCACACAATTCCTTTGACCCCCTGTGGCAGAACGGCCTAATCACTCGGTCTCAAGCATACAAGGCGCTTGCTCGAGAACTCAAGATTGATCGGTCCGCATGCCACATCGGTGATATAACGGACGAAAACATGTTGAAAGAAATTCCTTCTGCAGTTCGAAAGATCAAATTCAGGATAGATCAAGGTGACTTCAAACCACCTGAGCCCGAACAAGAGACATTCCGGTCGTAAGAAATGCTCTTACTGCGGTGTCACCTTGTTGACGCGGGGAATGCTTCCACAGAAGAAGCTTAAGCCGAATGATGTTGCGGCACAAATCGCCGCGAATAGCATTCGCACTTGGGACCACATCGTTCCTGCTTCCTGTGGTGGTAAACTGACCATCCCTGCCTGCGCTTGGTGTAATAACACCAAGGGGGACCGCTCACTCGGCGATTGGTTGAATTCCGACGAGCTGGCAATGCGCTGCTCGATGATTGTACTTCGTGAGCCTGATGCAGAACCTATGCACCCTCGCCTTCTCGACCAGCTCAAGGATGAAGATATTGAGCGGCTGCGAAAATTGCTTGCATACCATTCCGAGACGTGAGATACTAATCTCACTGAGGCGAAAGGAACTGCAATGATGGAAGTCAAAGTCACTACCCTTAAGAACATCAAAGGGCAGTACGCTCATTGGGCGGAGAAGCCAGCAGACCTTGACACTCACGAGCCTTTGCTTGTGCCTCAGTCTGTGATGGACGGGTGGCAATGCTGGTGTTCCTGTGGGCAGGAGGGTTGGTTCGCTTCGTTCTATGAGTTCGATAAAAAGGAAGATCTTCTGGCAGCGCTCAAATCGAAGCATGCCGAACATGTAAAGGAAGCTTTGAAATGACCGACGCACCCCGCGCCTACACTGCCGAAGAAGGACGAGAGTTGTTCTTCAATCACCTTGCTGGCATCTACGACTATTGGGCCAAGTTGCCCAATCCGCACCGGTCCGAAGGGCAGACCGTCGAGCAAGCGCGCATGGAAGGGCTTCTCTTTTCTATCCTCGTGTTGTTTGATGGCGGCTCAGGATTCATGCCGGGGTTCGATATCTACCCTTCGCCGCATCCCGACGATGAAGAATACAATCGCAGTCAGGGCGAGAACTGGTGGTCGACCGAAGTCTGCATAAATGCGGACACGGCGATGCATGAAATCTTCCCTTGGAAGGATCTGCGATAAAATGAAAGTTCGATAAAAATCGGTTCCGGAGGCGAGATTGTGTCTCAACTAGGGCTTCGCCCTAGTTGCCATCTACGTATGGGTATGAGACAAAAGGGTCATCAAATGCAAACGCAAAGGAACCCCAACGATGCACCCGACCCCGACACTCGATGACTTTCGCGCCGAAGCAACTGCTCGTCGTGTTGCAATCAAGTCGAAACTCGAACAGCAGCAGGATCGCTTCAACGAAGC
>CAZIWB010000107.1:0-5995 GCA_964542655.1 uncultured Cellvibrionaceae bacterium | reverse complement strand
GCCCCGTCCACAGGTAGGAATGCCGGGGCGCTGTATATTACGCGCGATCCGGATGCCTATCAGGGCAAAGTTCTCAACGGCGTGTTTTCGGCGTCGTTCGCTTGCAAGCCTGATACGCTCGAGGTTCTCAAGGCAATTGCCGAGAACCCGGCTGATTACGCTCGCATGACCGGCAAGGAAACCGGTCGTTGCTGCTGCTGCGGTCGTGAGCTGACCGATCCTGTGTCAATCGAGAATGGTATCGGCCCGATCTGTGCCGAGAATTGGGGATTGTAAATGTTTGAACGTATCGCACTTCACATTCCATCGGAATCCCCGGGTCGGGTCAGCTTCGTTGCTGAGCTTGAGATTCCTACTTTTTCGAAACCTCCTGAGGTGATTATTTGGGGCTCAAGGATCTTTACTTTGCGTCTCAACAATGGCCATCCAGGTAAGCTCGATCACAAGGGACGACGAATCTATTTCGAAGCGTTCGCTTACGCAGCGATTCCCGAAAACGATGTTCCGAATGGGTCGTTCTGATATGAACGACAAGCCCGCTTATAAGGTCGTATGGGATTTTCATGCTCCTGCTTGGGGCAAGAAAAAGCGCATTCATATGAAAGGTGAACATTCGGGTGGAATTTATCCATTCTCGAAAGAACATGCTGAAAGCCTTGCGGCCGAGCTCAATCGGCAGTACGGTGAAGGTACACACCGAGTGGAGATCGACACATGATGCCCAACTGCGATAACGATGAAGATGCCTTCCTCACCCCGCTGATTCCTGTTTCCGAATGGAAATGGCATCTTTGGATGGTGACTTACCACAAGGGCCAGAACGGTCCGGTGGTTAATCTTCGCTATCTCGTCAGTACGGAAACACATGTCGCTGGTGAGGTACTCGATGATCACGATTGGCCGAACGCAGACGTTGACTACGCCAAATGGGCGCTCTCAGCGGAAAATGTTCGCGCACCCCGCAACATCGGTATGTTCTACGGTCGCCCGATCTCGGAATCGGGATGGGCAGCTGGTAATCGAGAAGCCGCAAAGCTCGGCTTGATAAAGTAAGGAGAAGATATGTTTCGTGTTCAGAGCCGTAAAACGGGATCGTGGTTGCAGTCCCCTTACAAAGATCCGAAAGGGATCGTTGTTTGGCCGTTCGGCAACGACGAGAGGGATGCTCACGAGTTTCGAACTCGCAAAGAAGCGAAGGATACGCTTCTGAGCATTCAGCCTGACGGGCTCGAGGGTTATAAGATCCTCGGCAAGAAGGGGATGTAATGGAATTGCTCGAGTATCATGCCGATTACCTAAACAAGCTCAAACGAAAGCCTGATGAAAGCTTTGCCGATTGGGACAAGCGTGCGCACGATCTGACGTGCGACCTGTACCGACAAGCAGCTGAGCTTACATGGGACACAATCACTCGTTGCATCTCGAGAGGCGAATACCATGCCGCTCGGCAATGGATGAAGACTTGGATCAAGCAAACCGAAGAGGCTGAACGGCCCTTTGTTCCGGAAAAAGAGCTATGAGCGTTCATCAAGCAACTTGGACTAACGGAAAAGAGCAGATCACTGGGTCTTGGGAGTATTATTGGCCAGGTGACTTCTTTTGGGTCAGACTCGATAAAGAAGATCCAATAACAGGTTCGGAACGAGTATTTAAAGTTTACGGTGAAAAGCCGGAATGGGGAAAATGGAAGCGAGTAAAATGAATCTGATTTTCAAACAGTCTGATGAATTGGATATAACACGCGGCATCTGGGGTGTTACGAACGGGCAGCTGCTTCGTATTCAGAGCCATCTTCCCGATACCCGACAACCCATCACGATTGCAGGCGTCCACAGGATTGGACGCTTTGGCGGCTTTGCTGACGGCGATCCGGTCGCAAACGCTCACCTCATTTCTGCCGCGCCGGATCTTTATCGTGCGCTTGCTCAACTGGATGCCTATGGGCATACGGATGCGACTTGGCATCTTGTAAAGAAGGCGCTGAAGAAAGCGCGTGGGGAGATTTAAATGACTTTCAACGTTGATGGTGGGCCGGCATTTCCCAGTGACCCTTTTCGGTTCGAAACTCATGATCCGGAGACCGGCAAGGTCAACGGATACGCAGAGGTGACGCAACCTGGCATGTCGCTGCTCGATTACTTCGCTGGTCAGACTCTCGTTGCCTTGGGCACATGGACTCCGTCTTACGGTCAGCATACTGTTGGCCATGATCGTGAACACGCCAATCGCGCTCGTTACGCCTACGAACAGGCCGCGGCAATGTTGAATGAACGTGAGCGCATTCTCGCAGCGACCGAGTCCCACGCCGTTTCCACCCCTGTGGACGAGTGATCGTCCCTCAATACGAGGAATCGAAGAGATGGGCGAGTCTGAATGGGGGAATTTCAACAGCAATTGGTTCAAAGGAAAGAAAAATATGACACGTCCAACCCTTGAAGAGATCAAACGTGAAGGCTATAAAGCGCGCATCGCTGATCTCACGGCTGCTCTCGAGCTTGCCTTGGCAAAGCTGATCAAACTCGAACCGCCTGACAGTCGGGCTGTGTCGGACGAGTACGTTGCGATGGCAGCCGTTCATGCTGGTGGCGATATCGTCAACGATGAAGCTCGGCAGATTATCGCTGAAGGTCTCGCTCGAGAAGCTGCTCAGAGCTTGATTGAGGAATTGGATCAGCTGCCTTTCAAAGTGTATCGTCCACAGGAAGGCATCGAGGTTTTAGACGCGACCGATCCGGGGCCTGAACTCAAATGAGCGATAAGGATCTTGATCGAGTAGCGATGTGGGTGGCTTGGGCCTTTGTCCTGGCCGTTGTGATTGCGTTGGTTCTTTGGGCGGTCTATGACTAAACGATTTAAGTGGACTGACGAGCTGGATGCTCGGCTCAAAGATCTCTACGCGCGTAAACTGACCTGGCGTACCATCAAGACTCGAATTGGCTGCACCCAGCACCAAGCCGAGCATCGGGCTAAGCAGCTCAATATCATTCGCCCACCTGAAGAGCGAAAGACCAAGCTTAAAGTGATCACAATCACTGCTGATATTAACAGCTTAGAAATACTCGACAAGTGGTTGCTCAAACACGATCAAAGCAGAAGCCGATATTTTCAGCTCCTGCTTGAACGCGATTTGAAACTGAAACGACTTCTTTAGAAGTTGAGGTTGACGATCCCAAGGAATGCTAGCGTCATAACGACGCCAGAAGCGACCCCGCCCGCTGCAACAGAAATCAGCCAGGCTCTCAACGAAACCGGTTCCAGAACTTCTTTAGTATTAATCGGCGTGAGCAACAGGGCCGATGCCGACAAGAAGAACCCGACAGTAAAAATGCCTCCGACTGGCAATTCTCTAGTCCACGCCGGTCTGTCAAGCGCAATGATAGCTACCACCCAAATGAAGTAGCCCAAGCTAATGAAAGCATTGAGCCAAACCCCAATATGGATGTTATCAGTGCCGGTTGTGACACCTCCCTTAACTGCCTTCTTGGCTCGGTTAAACCAAGTCAAGACGACCGCCAGGTAAGCGCCGATCAATAGTGATGTAATCACCACCCTCGCCGGATCGGGCCCGATGAAGTAGTGACCGAAAAGGTAAAACGCCAGCAGCGCACCGCTGACCCACAATGCAGTATGCGTACGCAAACCCATCTCCTAATGCCCCCTAAATGTGATCTCCCTTGCCGCCTGAGCAGCAAACATTTCTTGCGACGCTGCTACTGTACGCTCGGCCGACCTTGCTAAATGGTCGAGCGTAATCTTTCCCGCCCGCGCCTGAGCTGCTGTCTCAGGGTTGGGGTCGTCTGCCGGAGGAGTGTTCAAGGGTGTGCGTGCGCGTCCGCCGATTAGAGACATCCACTTTCTCCATCTCGTCACTTGTCGAGCATCCTCTTCATAAGTTCATGGCCTTGCTCCGTTGCAGCGACCATTGAACTACCCAACGGGATCAGTACTTTCTGATCTTCCACTCTCTGTTCTTGCAGCCGAGCATTTAACGCGCGTTCGGCTGCTAACTGTTGATCGTGTCTCTCCTGCTGCCGCACGATATACCACAGGAGAAGTCCGATAATCCCGACCAAGGGACCTTGTTGAAAGAGCGCTGTCGGGTCAAGAGGAATTGTTCCCGTTTGGGCAACAACGACCGCTGCCCCGGTTATTGGCTCCATTTTCCCTTAGAGTCCCGACTTCTTTTCTTCCGTACGCTTCCAGATCTGGATACCGAGAACCGCCAGAGCCGCTACGTTCATGAAAGTCAAGTACTGCAGAACCTCACCGAGCTCCTGCAGGGTGCCCCACTGCCTGGTCCACATCAACCAGAGAGCGGTCACAACCTGCAACGCAAACATAAAGATATACATGATTGCGAAAAGAGGACGCCAAATGCGTGAAAGGATGCCTTCTGACTGCTGATCGCCGCGGAGCAGCTCAAGGTATCCAGCAAGATCGCCGGTGCCGATATCGACAGTCCGGGTCAACTGCGCTTCGACCTGCTGTACCACAGGAGCGGTTGACGCCGGATCGCGTTCGATGGCTTCGGCTACGGCATCAGGAGTCGGTTCAGCACCGAGACTCTCGGCGAGAGCGTCAATCGCTGCGCCGGCAATCTTTCCGCCGATCCCGCCGACTGCGTTCTCGAGGATCCCTTTGAGAAGGGGTGCGCCGGCTTTTACAAGGGCAGGGCCCAGTCTGCTCATATCCATTTATGCAAGCTTCCTCAGAACGGTTCCAATTTCGTCTTTGTAACGAATGCCGAAATAGAGCAGGAGAGCAATACCGACCGCCAGGCCACCCCAAATGAGCACGTCACCGAGCCATCCGAGATCGCCAGCGGGCGTTGTAACCGCGTCACCTGCGCCCGTTCCGCTTTCGACCACCCCACCAGCGACAGCCCCACCGGCTGCGCCCCCTGCCGTGCCCGCTTTGCCGCGAAACTCGATTGCGCGCTGAAGGGCTGATAGGGTTGCGGGGCCGATCACGCCGTCTTCAACGAGCTGACCGTGATCCTTCTGGAATCGAAGCACAGCCGCCTTGGTACGAGGACCGGGAATGCCGTCTGTTTCGCCAGGATTGTAACCCAGCTGCGTGAGCCACTTTTGGGCTTGAGCGATGTCTGCTTGGATCGTGTGAGTTTCGACACCGACAGAAGAGCTGATCGAGCCATCCCAAGGTTTGACCCATGCCGGCCACTTCCCTGTGGCAGCGATATCGGCTTCTTCGTTTCGACGCTTGACGAGGCCGGGAAGTTTCTTGCCGCTCGCAGTTGTTCCCTGAGTGCGCCACCGAGCAATGCCAGCGGCCTTTTGACCGCTGGCGATCAGTGTCGCCCATGACCAGTTGATTGCACCGACGCCACAATTGAAAAGCATCGAGCTTGCAGCGCCCTGAAGCGTCTCAGGTTGTCCTGGAAACTTCTTGACCGCAGGAGGAACATATTCGGTGCTGAGCACGAGGAAGAGGACCTTAAACGCCTCTTCGGCGGTCATCGTGTCACCCATCTTCAGCTTACCGGGACCGCGGTTCTTAGCCCACCAGTCGCGAAAGACTTTTGAACCCCACGTGAAGCCGTAGCCGATGGTAATGACGTGAACGGGGTCTCGGTATGCCTTAAGAACCTTACCTTCATGGCCGCCGACAAACGGCAAGAGGTAGCTGTATGTTAAGGCTTCCACAGGGTAACTCCGCACGACCGATTTGGGATTTGGGCGACGTTACGCCCAAATCGCGCGCGAAGCAAGGAAGCTATTTATGCCCAGCGAAAATCAGCAGCGTAATCCCAAGGAATGGGTTGCATGCTCTCAAGCTCGAAACTCTTTTCCCAAAGAGGTTGACGGAACGCAGTAGCTGCGCCGAGCACCGTGAGCCATTCGGTAGCGCTGACAACGGTTGGACCCGTTTCCGTTTTGATGCCGAGGGTTGCAGTCGGGTTGCCGAGGACTACCTGCACAGTCGCCCACGTAGTCACCTCGTTCCACCCTACCATGTCGCCCGGGGTGGTCGCTAT
>CAZIWB010000106.1:0-10401 GCA_964542655.1 uncultured Cellvibrionaceae bacterium | reverse complement strand
CGACGACTCATCCATAACGGAAACGCGACGTTTACGGTGAGAACGAGGTTGCATCGCGAATCCGACGGGCTCTTCTACACGTACGCTCGCATCGGAACCCCGCCGCAAACGTTTCGACTTCTCATCGATTCTGGATCGTCGACACTCGCGATTCCGTGTGTGAATTGTGGAGAGAACGAGTGTGGATCGAGACACGCGCGATTCGATCCCGGTTCCTCCAACACTTCCACCCCGACCGGCGCCGTCTATCGACAATGCTACGTCGAGGGAAACGACGAGAATGTGGATGCGTCTCGCGGGATTGCCTCGGGCTCGAGTGCGTGCAACGTCGGGAAGGTGTGGAAAGACGCGATATGTCTCGGTGAGTCGTGCGACGTCGAGACGATGGGCGTTCAACACCCTTTCGGGTGCGTCACGCTGTATACCCCGAATTTCCAAACCCAGTTCGCGGACGGAATCGTCGGGTTGAACTCGGGGAACGGAAGCCTTTTCACGCGAATGCGAATTCATCACGAGCTGGTTCACAATACCTTGAGTCTCTCGTTTCCTCGATTCAAGAACGACGACGACGACGACGTCGGACTCATGACGATGGGGGAGATCTTCGAGCCGAGAGAGGATGATGCGATCGCCGCCTTCACCAACGTCAACAACGAACTCGTCGTATCGTTCCAATCGTTTGAGGTATCGAGACCCTCCTCTTCACCATCGTCTCCGAACGGAACTGAGACGCGTTTGTCGTCTTACCGTTTTTCGACACGAATCGACGACGACGAGAACGAGACGAACGAGGCCATCATCGATACGGGATCGTCGTTCACGTACGTTCCACCCTCCGTATTCAAGCATTTGCGCGAAACGTTGAAACGGGATTGTGAGAATGCGGGAACGTGGTCGTGTGAATACCTGAGCCCCCTCGACCCCTCGTTCAATCCCGTCATGACGTTTGCGATGGATCGTTCCAATCATTCCTTGCCGACGCTCACGTTCCGTCAAAACGACTCGACGTCGTCGTCGTGGTCGTTCAATCTGAACGAAATGGTCGTCTTCCACGATCGAACGTCCAACGTCGAGAACGACGATTCTCACATCAATGAAGTGTTGGGATACGTCGGAATTTTCACAGAACCGGGAACGTTCATTCTCGGCATCAATTCCATGATGGGGAAAACCATGACGTTTGATTTCGACAAGAACGTCGTGGCCCTCGACCAAGACGAGGACGACGACGATACCGAGACGACATCGCCTTTCTCACCACCACCCGAGAACGCGTCTGTGAACACGTTCGTGAACACGACAAAGACGGCGATGAAGACTTCATCACCCACCCCGAGTTCTTCCCCCTCGCGCTCACCTACTCGCGTTCCCACTCGCGTTCCCACCTCGTTCCCGACACGCTCACCGACGTCTTTTCCGTCTCGAAACCCGACACGGGCTCCGACCCATTCCAAGACGAACTCGCCGACTCCGCTTCCGACGCGCGTCTCAACCGACTCACCCACTCACAATCTCACGACGAGTTATCACGACGCGATGATTCTCGGAATCCCGTTGGAGGGAAGTGAGTCGGTTCACAACGGGGAATTCTCGAATTCCATTTTACCGAGTTTCGTCGACGAGATCACGCTCGTTTTTCTCCTCGGGGGGATGAGCATCGTCATCGTGTGTTTGTGCACGTACGTGTTGTGTTGCGCGCGAGACGCGTTGTGTTGTGAGGCGTGCACCGATACGTCGGAAATCGAGGACGAGGAGAGGAAATTGTTGGCGCGTCCCAAAACCACGTGACGACGAGAACGACGAGAACGACGATTCCACGCACACAACTCATCCGATTCTCAATTCAACCGATCACATGGGGGGGAGAAAGCGGTCGAATGAAGACGAGAAAACGGAAATATCGAACGATGCAAAGAGGGTGAAGAGCGACCGTCGTGTCGATGAAGACGACGACGACGGTGACGAGGACGTCGTGGTAATTGAATCGGATGATGAGTCTGAGGAGAGTTCAAACTCGGATGATGATGAAGTAGAATCATCGAGATCGGACCGACGAAGCTTGGTGGTCGGAATCGACATCGGAACGCGAAACATGGCCATCTCAACCATTTGTTTAAGAACGTGGATGGTGGAATGGTATCGTAACGATCTGTGCATCGACGTGAAGGAGGACGGGAAGACGATTGGGGAGATGAAACTCGTCGAGTCCGATTTGGTGCATCACATTCACAAATTCGTGGACGAGTTTTCCGAGACGATTTTCAAACGCGCGATCGCGATCGAGATCGAGATCCAAATAAAACGCCAAATGGTCCTGATCCAGAGACTGTTGCACGCGGTGTTGATGGAACGGTTGGGCCCACACGGGGTCTTGATCGTGAACGTCTCGAAGTTGACGATCAACAACTACTTGGGAATCACGGTGAAAGGGATGACGGGAACCGCACGCCACGCCGAATCGAAAGAGCGTGCGATGGATTTGTTCGAATTGACGTACGGGAAAGGATTGTTTGAGCGCCTCAAACACTTTTTCGGAAAGGCCGACGACGTGGTGGATGCGTTTTTCCACGCCGATTACCTTCGAACGCACCTGAAGGAGTTGAGGGAGGCGAACCGTCCCAAGTTCCAATTCAAGTCGAAATTCACGAAATCGAACGCGAATCGCATTCGGACGCGTCGAGCCGGGATACGGATGCCGTCCTTGTCCAAAATCGTCGACGACGCGGAGAGAACGGAGATACTCACGGAAGTGATGAGACGCGCGAGAGAACGAGTGAATGTCCCGTCGTCGTCCACCACTTCACCCCCTTCACAAAAAAGAAAGAAGACGAAGACCAAAACCAAAACCAAAACAAACACAAAAACAAAAAGATGTCGGAAACGATTTCCTTCAAAAAAGTGAATTCGACGCCGAAAAAGCCGATGGGAAAGCCCGGAAGACCTCCCCTCGCTTTTAACGGGGTGATTGAGTTACGCCACGCGACGTGGGATGATGATAAACCGTCACACTATTTTCGTACCATTTCGGAACTGTTGAAAGATCCCGTCTTGATCGACGAGAAGGTGACGCGCAGAATGGTGAATCGATGCGTTAAGATCTCCGTGAAGACGGGAATCTACGAGATGACGCGGTCGGGATGGTGCATTCTGTTTTCGCCTACCAAACCCAATCATGCGAGTGAAAGTGTATGAGATTTTTTCCAGACTTCACACAACACATTTTTATTCATCATTACAAACCCACATCCACTACAAAAATATTTACCTGAACTCGAGGGAAAATCACAAAGCAACCATGCGATTGAGGATTGTAAACGTGCCCCGGATCGATTCGGAGGATGTCATGGCGTCGAATCGCCTTCCCGAGATCCCCTGTTACGTGTGTAGCTCATTTTTTACGACTGGTGTTTTCAACATGGACCCATTCAGTTTGTGTGAAACGTGTGTGAAGAAGAGACACGGAGAGAATTGGGAAGAACTTCAACCCGCCGTGATGGCCGCGGAGAAGGAGCGCGTGAATAGAGTGACGGAACGCTATTTGCAACAGAAGCAAGCATCGTCAACGGCGAAGATGAGCACGAAGGATGGCGAAAACGATGACGCATCCACGTCCTCAGACGATTCAGAGGATGAAGACGAAGACGAAGACGAGGACGAAGACGGAATTGAGAACTCGACGACGAAGAAAACGACGAAAAAGGGGAAACGTGTAGGTCGTTTGCGTTCGGGAAAGCCGGAGTTGGAGGACGTATGGGCGATCGGATGGTGGAATTTCCCCTCGCCTGTTGGAATTCGATACGTCGAATGGAAATTTCCAGACGCTGAAACTGCACGCCACGTCATAAACGAGGCGTACATCACCGATCCCGTTTACGGCAATCCCGCGAATTCCCCCATATCGAGCGAAATGGTCTACGCATCGATACGACACGTGGTGAGTATCGTATCGGGACATTGGAACTTCATCGCGGCAAGGCGCGTGAGGACGAAAGACGTGTCGAACATTCACATGCTCTACTTTGCCAAGTACGCCTCGTCACTTTCCTCCTCCTCCTCCTCTTCTTCCAAAAACGACCTCGCGTCAAAACTGTGCGGCAACAATACGTTCCGCTCGGTGTTGGAGATGTTGGGCGGTTCCTCGCTTTCAAGCATATGGGAAGATGCCGACGCGGAAAATGACGACGAAGACAATATTTACATTGTGGACGAGAAGACGATTGCAAAGTACCGTCGCAAAATGAACAACACGCGACGAAATCGAGTCGGACCCGTATACGCCGTAACGGTGTCAGGATTTCGACACGAAACCTTCGAAACGCTTCAAGACGCCGCCGACAACTTACATGTTCCAATCAGTTGCATTCGCAACGTTTTGAACGCGAATTCCAACGGACCGGAGGTAAAACGCGCGGAGTCGACACACGGATGGAGATTCTCGACGAACCCGAACGCGTATCGATGGAGCATGAATGAAGATGCGAAGGGGAAAAAGCGCACGCGTTTAAACGTGATCGAAGCGGCGAATAACGCGGTATCGAGTCCCTCGCACGCGTTTCTAATGCTGATTCAAGAAGTTCGCCAAGCGATGAAACTCGCAGAATCGCGAAGACTCGAGGGATTGACGGGCGAAAACGTCGAGCTCGTGACGACGAAACTTCCTCACATCTACCTCGTGGGGTACAATCGAGATACGGAAAAGATTTCGAAGCAAGTCGTGATTGGAATCTCGAGGGCCGCCCGAGTGATCGGGACAACGCCGTCCGTGATTCGAACCCGGGTGACGAATCACGCCTTCAACAAGAAATTGGATGTGGAAAACTCGACGCAAAAGAGAAAGCCCTTCAAGCCGATCGATTTGAACGGTACGGAATGGACCGTTCGTTACGCGACGCCCGAACAAATCATGAGGGATTGGAAACACATTCAAAGGATTCTCCGAAAAGACGAGCTGGAAAGGGAATTGCAAAGTGTGGCCGACCAAATTTTTCGAACGGACGAGCTGGAGGATTATTACCGTGACAAGTTGGAAACGGTAACAGAGGAGTTCGCCCGGATGGCGGAGGTGGGACCCGACTATCGCCGCAGGAAAAATCGTCGCGTAGAAACTGGCGAAAATAAACGAAGATCGCACGTTTTTCAAGAGAAAACCATGACGCTCGGCAGTGGGATTGCGATGTTGAAGTCGGGTTTGGAACGGATACCGCTTCAACGAAAGCAACTCGTCGACAAATACGCGCAGTTGAGAGCAGCCGTAGCCATTGTGGAAAAGTCTCGGAACGTCGAGAACATTCAACACATCGTGAACGAATCGCACGCGGAAATTGAGAAGGAGTGTAAACTTCGAGCCAAGAAGGCCGGCGAGGAGAGAAAGGGCGAACACGTTGCTGACGTTGCTGAAGATGAAGGGGACCTCGAGCGAGACTCGAACGACTTCTCATCTTCTTCCTCGGCTTCGTCCTCATCTTCTTCCTCGGCTTCGTCCTCGTCTTCTTCCTCGACTTCATATGATTGTGAAATTGATATTCAAACTCAAATGAACGACGACGACGATGACGACGACGAGGAGGAGGAAATCAAGAAAGATGACAAACACCCGCCTGAACCGATTGAGGAGAAAGAGGTCGAAGACGAAGACGATGTGAAGGATGACGTGGAAACGTCGCACGATCATGCCACCTCGTCATCGTCTTCCTATCTCGAGTTCCAAACTCCACCCGGCTTCAGCATTGTGGACTTTGTGAACAACCAAGCGCCCGAAGAAGGTGAAGAGGACTTAACATCACTTCCCATCGTTGATGTACGTTATGAGGAAATGGACAAGATTACGGAAATCACTCAACGAAAGCCAGTTCCGCGCATTCGAATTATCTATCCAGATGGGTACAAACGATTTTTTGGTGAAAGGGAGTGAGAAAGTAACGAGCGCGTTTATGTATCGCCGAACGCTTAATTAAACAACAAAGAAATAAAATCATGGTGTCGTACCAGAATGCCACGACGGTCAACAACTACGTGTTCGGCATCTCCATGGGAATCGATTCGTTGTGGTTGGTCGTCGTCTTCGGGTACTACCTCGGGGTTTACGTTCATCTGAAAAGTCCAGGCGACTACAAATTGGAAGTGAAATACGAAGAGCCGATCAAATCGGCATGGTTCCGAATGACGCATTCCAACGGATACTACATTGCGACGGTAATTCTCTTTTATCTCATGTTTTTCGTCTCGGTCATGCTTTTCTTCTCTTACAACACGGGGGATGCGGCAAACATCGCACAATTTAGTTCGACCATCTCCGTGTTCATCGTCGTCCCCGCCATCACCATTTTCATCGTGGAGAGAGACGCTGTGTGGAACCTGGTCGCTCAACCGACCCATTCCCATCGTCACGACGCTATGAAAGAGTCACCGAAAGAGTTACCGAATGCAAAACGCGAGGAGAAATTGGTAGCTGAAAGAACGGCGAGGAGCTGGTTACAGAGACAGTTTTTTCTTTCGGTGTGGTGAGAAGAAGAAGGAAAAGAAGAACAGTATTTTGATAACCGTATATTTCATTAAACATCTAGTTCATCGGCCGTTGGCGTTTCTGACACCTTTTTCTTTTTCTTCTTATCCGTCTTCCGTTTCTTACGCTTCACATCGCCCTCGTTAATCTTGGTTTCCGCCCCACCTTCAGCCCCCAAACTGCCCGAAGTATGATCCGTATACAAGTGATCCAGCCTTCTGTACACCGCGATGAAAAACACGACGTAGATGAAACTGATGATGGAAAAGACGACGGCGAGGGCGATTTTGTAATCCCCCTCCAAAAACAAGAGAGCCAAGACGTTATAAACAAACGTCACGAGAAACGGAACGGGAAACAACATGATGGATTCCTTGAACGGTAGTAGACGTTTGTACTCCCCAGCGGGATCGCGAGTCCCGCGATACCCAATACGGACCAACGAGATTGCGCACAAACTCGCGATTCCGAACCAACATATCGCGGCCGTATACTGATCCGACATTTTCCGCGTATGTTCCTCAGTTAATCTCCCGTTCGACGGGGTGTTTATATGTTTTCGGTGAAATAAACCATCCCATGTGTGGACGATAATCCCATTTCAACGACGATTCGTGGGGCAACATCGACACGACGGCCGGTCGAGGTTTCACGTGAGTCTCGTTGATCGAATAGAGATTCTTCGCAATCTCAAACGTTCGTCGATACCCCGTTCCCGGTATCACGAGGCGATCGACGTCGTCGGACGTGAGAGAAACGTTCGAATACGGTCCACTGAAATGTTCAATCCAAAACTCAATCGCGAGATGAACGACCACGACGTCGGCACCGAGGCGTTGGACGTTCTCGGAAGCGAAAGCCGAGGTCATCGGCACGGATAACGACTTCACCTTGAGAATTTCGTTACACACGAATTCCACCGCCCGACGAAGAATGCGGAGGGATTCACTCGCGTCGCCGTTCTCGACGTCGTCCATCTCACACTTCCCGCTCGACTCGATCTTGAAGGTCGGGAGATTCGCATTCCGCGTCTCCTCGTTCACGATCGCAAGCACCGTTCGAGTCGAGGGGTCGAAGACGACGGGGGCGATCGTCAACGTCGTCGTCGTCGCCATTTATTTATTTATTCTGTGTTTAATGATGCTCGGTCTCTCGTAAAAGATATCAATGCTCGCACGCACGCACGCACGCTCACTCGTTCGCTCGTTTGCGCACACACACACTTCCACGCGATCTGTTAGAATTAAATGCGTTCATTCACTCGCACTCGTCGTCTGGGATGATGATGAGGAGGTGGAGGTGGAGGAGGTGGTAAACGAGGATGAGATGGGTTCGTTCGTCCATCGCACGTTCGAATCGCAAATGTCGTGAACGTCTCCGTTCAAGTACTCGATTCGCATACCCGGACGAGGCGGTCGACCCAAGACGATGAATGCCAATGGAACCGAGTATCCGCCGATCACACCTTGGATGGTTTGACTTGGTTTACATCGTTCGCACGTCAACATTGACATATCAGAGAAGTGTCGATAATTGAACTTGACGATCATGTGATCGTTTAATGCATTGCCGTAATGATCAAAACGAACAAAACGCCACTCACACACGGCATTTGGGTCTATGTTAACCGTTTGGGTTCCGGACAATCTGTCGTCGTCATCATCCACGGAAATCCCACGTTCCCTCAAGCGTTTGATTCGCAATGAGTCGGATTTGAGGATTCGCGTCTTCGATGCGTCTTCATTTCGGTTTCGCGCATCCCACATATCGAAAAATCGAAACATCAACAACTCCGGAACGCCGTTTCGAAGATTGAAGCTGCAATTGTTCATGAGGTCGCCGTCCGCGTGTAAAATTTTGGAATTCGCGCTTAAATCGGCGTTGGGAAACGCGGTCATGTAGATGTAAAGCGCGAGAGGAACGGGTTCATCGTTCTCTCGTCGTTTGAAGAAGACCTCGTCGACGACTTTGTGTACTTTCATATTTGAACCCATCACGTCGATGGTTTCCGCGACGCATTCGCCTTTCAAAATCTCGGAACCCATCTCGGGTGAAACGTACGTCGTTCCCCATCGACCGTGTTTCATGTGGAATGAAATCTCCGTGACCTTCACCCCGTCATGAGTTTCTCGTTCACGCCAGCGTTTCAACAACGGCGGTAATCCGACTTCTTTGGTTCCTCCATTCACCCATTTCGTTCTTGACTGCACGGAGCTGTTAAATTCGCGCCCATCTGGTTTCAAGCGCTTTTTGAGCGCGTCGAAGTTGTTCCTGGGGATCATTGAGCCAAATACGTCGTGCCACGCACGACCGGGTTCGAGTGCGCTCACTTCTTTGTGATTTTTGTCACCTTGACTTAAAGCCGATCCGTTCGCATTTGCATTTTGTCTCGTGGATGTTTCCATCATGAATTTGTGATTGTGAGTGAAGTGTCATATTGACTACGCTTTTTATTTTCGATCGTATGAACTGTTTTATTTTTTGAATATTTTCGACATCATCCTTCGACATAAATTCAAGACGCTGCGCACGCCTACTCGCACTTCCCCACGATGCGTTAGAAATTTGACGACGACGCCGACGACAAGACGTCGTTACCCCCTTTCCAGCGTAGATTGGAGGCGCGAAGATCGAGAAGGTCGCCGTTGTTGTGATGAATCGACATTCCGGGATGAGGCGGGCGGCCCATGACGATGTACGCTAGTGGAATCGTGAAATCCCCAACTTTTCCCACGACGATTTGGGTTTTGTCACATCGTTTCCAACGATACGATACGAGATCGTCGAGGAAGTGACGATCGACTTTCACCACTGCGTACCTCATGGTCGCATTCCGAATGTTCTCGACGCGCAATTCACACGCCGCTGTCGGGTCCGCGTTCGCATTACTTTCCGCCGACTTGAACGCATCCGCTTTGACGCGTTCGATACTCTCGGTTTCATATTCTCGCATGCGTTTGACTCGACTCGTTTCGGGTTTTTCGATGACGGATACGGTTTTGTCGCTTTTCGCTTCCGAATCCGACTCGGTCGCATCGCGTGATTTTCGCGCTTCCCACACGTCGAAAAAATTAAACATCGTCATCTCTTCTTGTCCGTTTCGTAAATTGGAAGCGCAATTGTTCAAGACGTCACCATCCGCATGCAATATTTTACACTTGCGGCTCAAGTCTGCGCGAGGAAAGGCGTTCAGGTAAACGAACCGAGCAAGCGGCATTCGGCGTCCGTTGAACGGCTTGAAAAATATCTCGTCAACGACCCCGCGCACTTCCACAACCTCGTCTTCAACGAACGAGATGGAGGCACTGAGTTCACCTTTCAATATCGTTGTCGAAATCGCCGGGGACACGTACGTAAAGCCTTCGAAGGTTTGAGTTTTGAACGAAATCTCGACTACTCTCTCCCCGTTCGATGTCACTCGGTGTCGCCAACTATTTATGACGAGTGTCACCACGATCACTTCAGCCGCCATGACCGCTTTGAACGCCTTGGCCGCTTTAGACATCATGGCCGATCTAGACGTCATCTTCGACCTAGATCTCATCTTCGCTCTAGACGGCTTTTTTACCTTAGGCGCCTTGGTCGCTTTCGATTTTGTTATTTTCTCAATCCGGTGTTCAATAAAATCCGTTTCACAAGGTTCCAAACGGAGCTGAAACTTGGAGGGGGTGTTCCAGGGGTTTATCGACGCAAACTCGACATCGTCAGCCATGAGGTCGAGATTTATTCCACCCGCATAGTATTTTTTCGTTTTGGATTCAGTCGCGTTTGAAAGTTGCACAACGGTCGTTTCCATTTGGTTGTTGTTTTTGTGAAGCTTGCTTGCTCCCTCATCGCTTTGAGACGACGTCGATCGTTTTAGTGATTTTGACGTTTCAAAAATGGGGGGATAGTGTAGG
>CAZIWB010000105.1:0-11404 GCA_964542655.1 uncultured Cellvibrionaceae bacterium | reverse complement strand
TAACACTTTCCTCGATAGGGATTAGAAAGTGTCAACTTTATTTAGGACGGGGCACAATAAAACAAAAAGCCGCTGTAAAAGCGGCTTTTTGTTATTTGGCGGATAAATATTTAGCTAAGGCTAGCCAGCTGTTGTTTTACCGAAGCCAGTTTGACACAGGTTACAAATACTTCCATGGCACCAACCACTTCAGGCACTGTAGGTACCGAGGGGGCGATACGGATATTGCGATCTTCCGGGTCTTTGCCGTAGGGGTAGGTCGCACCTGCCGGTGTTAATTTCACACCCGCTTCGGCGGCAAGGCGAACAGTTTCTTTCGCGCAATTTTTGCGGGTATCGAATGATACGAAATAACCGCCGACAGGCTTTTCCCATGCGCCTAAATCTGTACCTTCAAACGCTTTGCCCAATGCACTTAGTACTGCGTCAAAACGCGGATTCAACAAGGCGGCGTGTTTACCCATGTGTGCCATCAGTGCTTCTTTGGTTGGCAGCATACGGGTGTGGCGGATTTGGTTTACTTTGTCCGGGCCGATAGTGCAACTGTTCAAAAACTTTTTAAAGCCGGCAAGGTTGGCTGCGCTGGCGGCGACAAATGCTACACCTGAGCCCGCATGGGTGATTTTGGAGGTTGAAGCAAATTGCACTACGGAATCTTCAGTGCCGTTGCGACGGCAGGCTTCCAGGATGCTGGCCAGTTGGGGAGCATTGGCTGTCAAATCGTGAACGGAATAGGCGTTATCCCAGAATACGCGGAAGTTTGCGCTGGCGATTTGGCCGAGTTTGGCAATGCGCTCAACGGTTTCATCGCTATACACCACACCGGTAGGGTTGGAGTACTTGGGTACGCACCACATGCCTTTGATGGATTTGTCTGCCTTGAGCAAAGCTTCAACCGCGTCCATGTCTGGACCGGTAGACGTCATAGGTACGTTGATCATCTTGACGCCGAGCTGTTCGCACACCGTGTAGTGGCGGTCATAGCCGGGAACCGGGCAGATGAACTTCACTTCGCCTTCGTTTTTCCAGGCGCTGGCGGCGTCCTTCAAGCCGAATTGGTGTGCGGTTAGCATCACCTGGAACATTAGGGTCAAGCTGGAGCTACCGCCCACCAATACATTGGCTGGCTCAACACCCATGATATTGGCACCGAGCTGTTTAGCTTCGGGCAAGCCATCGAGGCCGCCGTAGTTGCGGGTATCGGTACCATCAGCGGCAATGTAGTTGCCCTTGAGTAAACCATCCAACTCGTCGGACAGGTTCAATTGTTCTGCTGAAGGCTTGCCGCGGGTTAAATCGAGATTGAGTTTTTTAGCGAGGATCGCTTGGTATTGTTCAGTCAGTTGGCTTTCCCATTCGCGCAGTTGCGCTACAGATGCGTTATCCAGTTGCAAGGTGTGTACCTCAATTTAGTTGGCAGGATTCTTTCAGTTAGCAAGCTAAAGTGCGGCGCATTATAACCGCTCGCAGGATAATTGTTGTAGAGCGTTTGCTTACAAACACGCGCTTAGTTGCGCACTCTGGTAATGAGTGGCGGTATGGGGCAATCGAGGCTATCCGCCATGGCGCGAAAGAGTTCGGCTTCGATGATAGTGACTTGGCTGTCATACAGGATGCACTGGCTCATGGCTTTGAGCAGTTGTGGTTTTTGCAGTGGTTTGGTGTGGTTGAGTTTTTCCAGTGCGCGATCAGCATCGGCCAACGCAATACTGCTGCGCGGCAATAATGTGAAATCGGAAAACTCGAGGATCGCTTGTGCCTGCGCAAATGCTGCATGGATATCTTGTTCACTGCGGGCGCCAGCATAGGCCAGCAGGGATAACAATAATTGGCACTCAGTTTTCATGTCGCGCAATGAGTGATTGCGCACCAGCTTGTTATTGATGCGGGTGTTGTGCAGCACTATGCGATAAATCGCCCATTCCATCAGGCTGATTTTTTGGTCGGCATTGATCAGTAGATGCGCGCAGTTAATAAATTTACCCTGCTGGTCTGGCGATAATTGTTTGAGTGAGCTTAAACATAATTCAATCAGTGGCAGGCGCAGGCTGGCATCAATATCGGCAGCACTGGTAATGATATTGGTTAAATCATTCATATCCGCTGTGGTCAAATGTTCGCGGAGCAATACAAGTTGCTGGTCGCGTAAGTCTCGCTGGCGATCCAGCAATAATCCAAATACCAATCCACGCGCACTAAATGGTTCCTGTGCTGCTTCTTTTAATGGTGTGGGAATTTCGGCGATGCGATCGCGGGCATAACCAACTTGTGCCGGAGTTGGTTGTGCGATTTGATTCAGGGTCGCATCAATATCAATACTGTTAGTTGTCTTGGGATAATCATCGGCAATATTTCCTGCACTCAATTCCATTACACCGGGCGCGTCCACAAAAGTCTTGCTTCTTATATATGTAGCTTGTGCAAATTCACCATCCCAATGAGGTTGGATGCGCTTGATCCTTTCCTCCAGTGGTGGATGGGTGTCCATGAGATTAAAAAAAGATTGCACGCCCTGGCCAAAATACATGTGGCTGAATTCTGCCGCATGTTGATTTTGTAATTGTGAGCCGTGCATGCTGCCGCCAATTTTTTTGAGCGCACCTGCAATGCCGTCCGGATTGCGGGTAAATTGCACGGCTGATGCGTCGGCGAGGAATTCCCGCTGGCGGCTCACCGCCGCTTTAATCAGGTTGCCAAAAAATATTCCGCTATAACCAATGATTAACAAACCAAGCCCCAACCCCATAATGGCGATGGGAGAATTATCTTTGCTGGAACGGCTGATATTGCGGTTGCCCGCGCTGCGAATTAAAAACTCCCCCATCAGGCCGATTACCAAAATGCCGTACAAGAGCGCGATCAAACGCATATTGATACGCATGTCACCGTGAAAAATATGGCTGAATTCGTGGGCGATTACGCCCTGCAATTCATCGCGATTAAGTGTTTGTATGCAGCCGCGCGTAATACCTATGACGGCATCCTGGGGGTGATAACCTGCAGCAAATGCATTGATTGCATCTTCTTCAATTAAATATACGGGTGGCACCGCTGCACCCGATGCGATTGCCATCTCTTCAACAATATTCAATATTTTGCGCTCATCGGCATCGCGCGTATTACCGGATAACAACCGACCACCCATTGCCTCGGCAATGGCTTTTCCACCAGCGCGCAATTGGACAAGGCGAAATAAACTGCCCAACACCACCACGCTGCTGACAGCAAGGGTGATCCAGATAAATGCTTCCGGGCTGAGCATTTGGGAAATTCCTTGCCACACGCCGAGCGATTCCAATTGGTGTGTGGACTTATGCTCCTGGACAAAATAGAGGAACGCAGCAAATAACAAGGTTGTAATGGCAACAAGGGAAAAGATGGCAAGTATTAACAGCAGGATCAACTGTTTGGTGTTGCGTCTGGCGCGATCCTGGTGCTCGAAAAAATTCATGCGCGCAACCTGTCAATAAAAAGTGAGTAATTGCTATATATAGAAGGAAGACTTGGTGGTGGGGATCAGCGTGAAAAATCTTCCTTCTATATATAGAAGGAAGATTTTTCAGGGCACGTTGCTAAAACTGTACTTTGGGTGCCGCTTGAATCTCGGCACTATCTGCAAACTCAAGAAGGCTTGCATCTTCAATATGGCCAAACATTTTGGCAAAAATGACTGGTGGAAAACTTTGTTTATAGATGTTGTAGGCAGTAACCGCATCATTAAAAGCCTGGCGTGCGAAGGCGATTTTATTTTCAGTGCTGGTTAACTCTTCTGATACCTGCATCATATTTTGTGATGCCTTTAAATCGGGATAGGCCTCCATCACCACATTCAGGCGGCTCATTGCACTGGTGAGTAAACTCTCTGCGCCGGCGAGATCGCTCATTGCGCTGGCACTGCCAGGGTTGGCCGCTGCTGCTTGCAAACCATTCATGGCCTGGTTGCGCGCACTGATGACCGCTTCGAGTGTTTCGCGCTCGTGTTTGATATAACCTTTGGCGGTTTCAACCAGGTTGGGGATCAAATCATAGCGGCGTTTCAATTGCACTTCGATTTGGGAGAAGGCGTTTTGGAAACGGTTTTTCAGCGCAACCAGATGGTTGTAAATCCCGATCACGTAAAATACCAATGCGGCAATAATCACAAGAAAAATGATAGTGGAAATCATAGTTTGTTCCTTTGCGTGTGGGATGAAATAAACCTGCTGCGTTTTACCAAACCGGTATTGCGGTGCGCATGATACTAACAGGATGTGAGGAGAATGCCAGAGGTTGGATGGGCGGGGCGACAAGCGTCAGTTATCGCCCGATGGCTTGCATTATTAGTGGTTGGGGTAGCAATTGGATATGCGTAGTGAAACCATTAAAAACCGCCAAAAAGTTGCTGGTCGATAAGATCACACAGGCAAAAAATACTGAGCAGGTGGATTTCATGGATGCGGGGCTTGGCCACTGAGGGAATACGCAACTCCAAATCGCGGCGGTCGAGCAGGGCGGCAACATCGCCACCGTCACCTGCAGTTAGTGCAATCACTTGCATTTCTTTATCGTGCGCGGCGCTAATAGCCTGTAATAAATTGCTTGCTTTGCCGGTGCTAGTGAGCAACACCAAGACATCGCCCTCGTGTCCGAGAGAGCGAATTTGTTTGGCATAGATGTCATTGAAACTGTAGTCGCTACCAATCGCTGTTTGGGTGGTGAAGTCGGAGCCTAAATTGAATGCGGGTAAACTCGGGCGTTCCTGTTCAAAGCGATTGATCAGGCTGGCCGTCAGTATTTGCGCTTGTGCAGCAGAAATGCCATTGCCGCAGGTGAGGATTTTTTTTTCACTGAGCAACGCGTGGACGATTATCTGGCTGGCTTGTGCAATCAGTGGTGCGAGCTCTTCTCCTGCATGCATTTTTGCTTCGATACTTTCATGAAACAGGGTGATAACGCGTTGATCCATAGCAGTTCTACTTGTTGGGTGTTCTGTGTGAATGATTTTGTATAAGTTGGTGCGATGAATAAAAAATCAGGGCGATTTTACATCAAGCCCCGAATGCATTTTGAATCCATTGTATGGGCGGAGCCGTGCCGGTTTGGTCCAATGCTACCACATCAAAACGGCAGGCCACTTTATCAAACAGCCGTTGTTCCTGTAAGAAACGGGTGGCGGTGCGGATAATTTTTTGCTGCTTGCGATAATCCACTGTTTCCACCGCCGGAGCAAAACGTTTGTTAGTGCGCAGGCGCACTTCGACAAATACCAGGCAAGTTCCCTGCGCTGTTTTGTGCTGCATAATCAAATCGATTTCACCGAGTTTGCAGCGATAATTTTTCGCGCGCGTGATCAATCCCTGCTGCTGTAAAAATGCTTCAGCCTGGGCTTCTGCTTGCGCACCTATGCTGATGGTATTGTTGATTGTCTCGTTACTTTTTGTATGGCTATTTGCGTTGCTATTTGCCGATGCAGCATCATCCTTGTCGCGCTTGAACATTATTAATCCTTAATATTGTGTGTCATTGGTATTGATGACCGTTGGTAGTGGTTGGGCATCGCCATTGCGGAACCTCACCCAGATTTGCTCGCGTTCGATGCGCCTGTCATCCAGCATATGCAATGCACCGGTTGCGCCATAAATACGCATGTCCGGCACTTGTTCCAGTTGTGGCAAGCGGGCGTAAAGGCGGAAGGCATCGGCACCCAATGCGTGTAAACGGCCATAAACGGCGGCTGATTTTGTGTATTGCGCGACGGCTTGTTTTTCTTTGCTGGTGGTATCAAACAGCCAGGGCATGGTATTGAAACGAATGCCGTTTAAATCGCGATCGGCTTTGGGATTGGGCTGGCCGGAATAGATCTGGCTGGTGGAATACACCGGAATTTTCCCGGCATAGTGGAAGGCAAACGCCGGTTTGATCTGGCGCGCTTGCGCCGGATTTGCGATTAAAAAAATCATATCCACATCGCTACGGCTGCGCGGCAATGATTGCAATGGAATGCCTAATAATTCCTGCATTTCACGTGTGCGGATTTGGCTCTGTTCAATCAGCATCGCATCTTTTACCAGCCCGGAGTAATTGGCCCCGGCCTGGAATTGCGTGCGGTTTACCACTATGCCGCCCAACTTTTCCCACTCTTCGGTAAAGGCGCGCGCGCTGCGTTCACTCCACTCCTGCGAGGGAATAATCACCATCGCTTGGCGATGCCCTTCCAGGAATGCCTGGCGCGCAACTTGCCGCGCTTCATCTTCCACTGCCAAACCAAATTGGTAAAAACCTTTGAGTGGTTCGGCGGGCGGTGCATCGGGATAATTCAGGGCGAGCACGGGTACTTCCAGCGAAGGCATCAAACTTAATTCGGTAACCTTTTCTTTATCGATAGGGCCGATCACCAAATCAGCACCATCCGCAATGGCTTGTTGATACGCGGTGATAGCATCGCCACTGCTGTCGTATTGGCGCACTTCTGGCGTGTGGCGGCCATTACTGAGGGCTTGGAAATAAGCGGCAAAAAAACCATCGCGCACAGCTTCGCCCGCTTCAGCAAGTTTGCCTTGCATCGGCAATAACAACGCAATTTGCTGCGGTTGTTGTTCAATCAGGCTTTGCAATAAACGCAAATCATCAGGCAGGTTGTCGTGTGCGGGATGCTGTTTCCAGTCGTGCAGCCAGAGTTGCAATTGTTCACGCTGTTGTTCCAAATCGATCTGATTGTTTTTGTTGATCGCGGCGAGGCTGTACCAGCCGCGCGCTGCCTGACCGTGCTCGTCCTGGCTTAATTGCTGCAGTTCGGCAAATGGAATGCTCATCAGGTTTTGCCACAATGCATCCTGATTGGCTTGGAGCTGGCTTTTATTGTCGATCAGGCTGGCCAACTGGATGCGCTCGGCCACGCTGTTTTGTGCTTCGCCCAAAAGTGCAAACACCTGTGCACGCTTCTCGCGTAGCGATACTTCGGTTTGCGGCTCCATATTTGGCCATTGTTGTTCCAGGCGTGGCTTGGTTAGAATGCCGTGCGCCAGAAAGTTGGAACCCTCCTGCAATGCGACTGTACTGAAAAGATCTGTGTGTTTGATATAGGCTTGATCGGGCAGCTCATCGGTATTCATTTTGACCAGCAGATCGCGCGCGCGGCCGGATTTCCCTGTATCGATATAAACCTGCGCGGCCTGCAATACCAGGTTTTCGCGCTCGGGTGATTGCGCTTGGCTAGCCTTCTCCAGCAGTGTACTGGCGCTGAGGGTAGAGCCTTGGGTCTTGGCCGGAGGTTGTTTATGTTTGCCCGGGGTGGGTGGGGTGCTACTGCAACTGGCCAGGTTCAAGGCGAGCGTTGCGATCATCAGGGTAATAAGGGAGTTGGTCGATAAAATGCGACACTTGGTCGATAAAGTGCACAAAAAGGGCCATATCGGCATGAAAACCTCGGTAAAAAACCAGCAGTGAATATTCAACATCGAGAGCCAGAAAAACTGGCTTGATCCCAATTTTTTCTGGAGTTCGGTATGACAACAGCAGCCTCCCATCAAGGCATTCTCTATGTCGTGGCGACCCCGATTGGGAATTTGGGCGATATGGTACCGCGAGCGGTGGAAACACTACAAACAGTAGCGCTGATCGCCGCTGAAGATACGCGACACAGTTCCCGCCTGTTGTCCCATTTTGATATCAAAACCCCCTGTATCGCCTATCACGACCACAGCGATGAGCAGCGTGTGGACCAGTTGGTCGCCAGGATGCAGTCAGGCGATTCTATTGCCCTGATTTCGGATGCGGGTACACCGCTGGTATCCGATCCGGGTTACCGGTTGGTCCGCAGCGCGCGTCAAGCCGGTATCCAGGTGGTACCTGTGCCCGGTGCCTGCGCCATGATTGCCGCCCTCAGCGCCGCTGGTTTACCCTCGGACCGCTTTGCCTTTGAGGGCTTTTTACCGGCCAAACAAGTCGCCCGTTGCGCCCAGTTACAGGCCTTGGCAGCAGATCCACGCACACTGATTTTTTATGAGGCGCCGCATCGGATCCTCGAAACCCTGCAGGATATGGAGCAGGTATTTGGTGCCGGGCGCGAGGTGGTCATGGCGCGTGAGCTGACCAAAACTTTTGAAACCGTCAAGGGCGATAAAGTGGGTGAGCTGGCCAAGTGGGTGGCGAGTGATAGTAACCAGCAGCGCGGTGAAATTGTGTTGTTGGTACACGGTGCTCCCAAGCCCGAAAATGACGCTATCACGCCTGAACAGGTGCATATCATGAAGGTTTTGCTGGAAGAGCTGCCGGTAAAACAGGCGGCGAGCATTGGTGCGCGGTTGACTGGTTTGAAGAAAAACTTTCTCTATGATTGGGCCTTACAACAAGCTGAGTGACCTGTTGGGGATAAAAACATTGGGAACAAAAAGGGCGTCACTATGGACGCCCTTTTTGTTACTAGTCAACGTGTTACGAATTTAGAAACGAACCGTTCCCTGTAATGCAACACTCATTGGGCGCTCGTAGAAACCGTAATAAGCCGTGCCGGTTCTTCCGGTAATAACCGTTGAAACCGGCAATCCATTGGCATAGGTCACTATGGATTCATCGGTCAGGTTCTTGCCGATTAACGCCAGCTCCCACATGTCGTCATTGCCGCTCAAAGCAATACGTGCATTGATTTTGGTATAGGACGGCTGCTCAAATTTTGGATCCAGCGATGGAGTGGTCAGGTATTCCGAGCTGTAAATCAGATCCAGGGTATTTACCAGTTTCAGGCCATTGCTGAAGTTGATGGTGTAGTCCAGGCCTACATTGCCCTGGAGTTCCGGGGTAAATTCGCGGCGTTGGCCAGTTGCGTCACAAACGCCATCACCCATGGGTTCAATATTATCGACCTGGCCGAAATAGCATTGTGAATTGGGGAAGTCGGTGTATTCAAAATCAATATAGGCTGCACCGCCGCGGAAGAGCAGGTCGTCGGTAAGCGCCCAGCGTCCATCCGCCTCTACCCCTTGCACTACGGCTTCACCCGCATTGGTGACATTGAAGGTTAAGCTGCCATCAAACTGGCTGGTTTGCATGTCTTCAAACTCCGAGCGGAAGATGGCGACATTCAAGTCGGCCCTGCCATCGGCGAAGACAAATTTCCCGCCCAGCTCGTAGTTCTGCACCTGTTCTTCTTCAAACTCCCAAGTACCTTCGATGTTGTCGTAAATACCACCCAGCTCGTTGGGGGCGGCATTGGCGCGCACATCAAAACCACCGGATTTAAAACCCGTGGTATAGCTGGCGTAGAGCATATCGGTATCGTTGAGGTCATGCTGGAAGGTAACGAGTGGCGAAAACGCTGACTCATCGCGGTTGCCTTCAATCGAGTGTGGATCGATTTTGAATTGGCTCCAGATAATATTGTAAGGGTCTGTAGGCTCGCCCTCAGGGAGAACAACCCCGGTATTGCTAACGTGGTATTGGTGCCGGCTTGCATCTTTGCTTTCGGCGGTATAGCGGGCGCCCAAGATGAGGCGGGACATGTCGGTCATATTCCAGGTGGCCTGGGCAAATATGGCGGCGAGGTCTGTCTCTTGTTCAAAATCCCGCTGGGTTGTAGCGCCGCGCAGGAGATTGGCGGCGTTTGCTCCCAAAATGGGGGTGAATGCCGTCGCAATAAAGCTGTCGGTCGGGACGCCTACAGTGTCATGGAAATCGAGTGAGCTGCCCTGGAAGAAAACGCCACCCAAATAGCTGACTTTTTGGTCTTCAGGTGATGCGATACGCAGTTCTTCACTGACCTGGCTGTATTCTTCGTTGGAGAGAATGTTAAATCCGGATGCGCCGGTAAAGTCGCAATCACAGAGTTCCTCGTAGGTGTAAGCGTTGTAACCGGTGATTGAGGTCACGGTGAACTCACCCAGCTCCCGCTCGATCGACAGGGTGACGTTGTCTGTATCGTTGTAGCTGTAATCGCCATTGGATTGGCGGTTCCAGTCATGGGTAGTATCGAGCTGGTATGCGCCTTGGGTGAGGAAGGCCAAGGCATTGGCATAGGATACGGATTGGCCATTGGTGTTGGGAATTTCGACCGGGTGCGAGACTTCGATATTGCGTCCGTTACTATCAAAAGAGCCATCTTCCATTTTAAGGGTGATGTCCCACAGCTCGCTTGGCTGCCATTCCAGGGTGGCGCGAATCACGCGGTTTTTATCATTGGACTCGTCGCGGTCGAGGGTAGTGTTGTCCATGTAGCCATCAATACTGCTTTGCATGATTGCCAGACGACCGCCCAGGGTATCGGTGATGGGGCCTGACAAAACCAGGCGCACATCCTGCTCACCGTGTTCCGGCTCGTAGAGCGCGGTGAGTTTTCCTTCAAGTTTATCGCCCGGTTTGGCGGTGGTAATGCTCACTGCACCGGCGGTAGAGTTTTTTCCAAACAAAATACTTTGCGGGCCGCGCAACACTTCCACCCGCGCGATATCGAGAAAGGGCGCGCGTGCTAGCTGGGCGCGGCCATAGTGGATGCCATCAACAAACTGGGCGGCAGATTGCTCGAAGCCCTGGTTTACTCCCGAACTGACACCGCGGATGGCAATGTTAGTGCCTATCCCGGTTTGGGTCATATTGAAGCTGGGAATGTAATCGGCAAGGCGCTCGACGCTGGTAATACCAGAAGCTTCGATTTTTTCACCGCTAACAGCATTAACTGAAATAGGTACATCGCGCAGGTTTTGGGTTCGTTTTTGCGCGGTAACCAATACTTCTTCCAGCGCAGGTTCACTATCCTGAGCGAATACAGGCGCGGCGAGTGATATGGCAATCGCCATGGAAAGAAGGTTTTGTTTGTGAACTTTCACGGAGGATCTCCTTGTTATTGTGAAGTTTTAGGCATGAAAAAAGCTAAATTGGACAATATTGGAGCAATAAATAATTGTTAATTAATAGCTTAATGTGGCAAAAATACCAGTTATTAAGCTTTTTTGCTCCAAGATGGAAATAAGGCTGACACTTTTGGTGACGAAGTTCGCAAAAAATGGGGCTTTGCGTAAGAGCTTAGCTTGCACTTGGCGAGGTTGGGGGGTAATGTGCCGCTTCGGAGTCGGCCCGACAGTCGCTCTGGTGTTAACTGGATAACTCTCAAGAGTGTTGTTTGGTGCATCAGGGAGGAAAGTCCGGGCTCCATAGGGCAGAGTGCCAGGTAACGCCTGGGAGGCGCGAGCCTACGGAAAGTGCAACAGAGAGCAGACCGCCTAAGCGCTCGCAAGAGTGCCGGTAAGGGTGAAAGGGTGCGGTAAGAGCGCACCGCGCAACTGGCAACAGGCTGCGGCATGGTAAACCCCACTCGGAGCAAGACCAAATAGGAATCCATTGGTGCGGCCCGCATCGGATTCGGGTAGGTCGCTTGAGGCCAGCGGTGACGCTGGTCCCAGATGAATGACTGTCCACGACAGAACCCGGCTTATCG
>CAZIWB010000104.1:0-11805 GCA_964542655.1 uncultured Cellvibrionaceae bacterium | reverse complement strand
GTCTTCACCCCTCTATTGCGAGGTATATGAATGGGGAAGCGAGGAGGATTGAGGCTATGATGAATGCTGCCCAGGTGAGACGGCGTTCAGTTTGAGGGGTCATACTTGCGAGCCAACAAGGAAACGGCGCTGGAAATCATGTGCCGACACTGGCTGGCGCAATGCCTCGTAGAATTCCTCGCTGGGCGGGCTCAGAAGCGGGGCGAGCGGCGATTGCTTCTTCGTCACCTTTCCGATCCTGCAATGGCGCACAACCGCGTTCAGCCTGTTTTCGAAGCGGCGATCACGCTCTCGTTCGTCGATGACGACGGTGTAGCTCATCTCGCTCTCCTGAATGATCCCCGGCTACCGGATGGGTGGGGGTGTGGTCGGGAAGAATGCCAGCGTTTAGGCGGTTTCAGCCAGGGTGTTTGCAGTACGTCACAAGCACCGGAAGCGGTGACGTAAGCGGCATTCCGAACCAGCTTCCCGATCTCTTTGCCTTGCGGCGAATTGGCTTTGGAATGCGACGGTGTTAAGCGCAATGCTTGCCGATTGGTTACGGAGCGGAAACGCGGGTTACCGAGTACCCTGATGGCAGTCCTTAAAAGCAGGACGTTCGCACCCGAATCCGGGACCATTTACGCATTCCAAACTCGAATTGGCTCCAACGGCCCCGATGGAAGGTAGATATCGTTGGTTTAAAGGCACCCCAGTGAGGGGAAAGGCTACACCCGCGTGTAGCAATGGGATTTGGAATGGCATCACCCTTATTCCGGCAGGGCACTTAGGCGTTTGCGTCCAGTTCCGCGCTACCATTCCAAATTCAGGAGACTAAAGTCTCATCATATAATTTACCAACACCCATAACTGATTTGGTACTTCCATGCAACTGCTTGCGATCGGCAAGTGCTGACAACCCCCTACGAATCCACAACAGTTGCTGAGGCCCCACGCCACGAAGATGCTCGATGTCCATTACCACCAGGTTATGAATGATCTGCTTGACCTGTGGCCCGTCCACGCAGCGAAGAAGAATGCCAGTCACCTCCATCATCGCATTGCTCGCACGTCTAGCGCGATCCGTGACGCTCTCCGTCACGTCGCCGTCGTGCCCCTTAATGCCAAAAAGAGTTTGCGCCCGCGCTGACGGGAACGGGACACCCACCAGCCGATAGTATCTGGCCATGATCTCGGCGTATTCATCACCGGCCTTCAGTTGCTCTTCGGTGATGTTCCCGTCGAGCCTCATTCTCCCGAGGGTATAGCCGGCCAGCTGTCCGCGTACCGTGTCGTCGCTCACCTTGTCGCCCCAACCGTCAACCCGGCGCCGGGCTTCGATCGCCACAGACATCACCTCGCGCTGCGTTTCCGATCTCTTGATATCGCCACTGGCGTAGCGCTCCACGCCTTCCTTGCGTGGCCTGCCGGCGCGTGCCCGCTTCAGCCTGAGTTTTGCTGCCTTGCTGGTGTTTGCCGCCTTTGCCATTCTCTGCCTCGTTATTGTGATGCCGCCTTGCGAACGCGCTTCCCAGTGCGCCCGTATTGATGATGCCAGTCGAGAGCCCGCTCTTTCTTCTGCTTGACCTTGTTTTGCGCATCGAGGTCGCCGCGTTCCGCCGCTGCCTTCAGGACAACGTAGTTAACCGTCGTTCTGTCTATGTCGAACAGATCGCCGATCTGCTTTGGAGACATGTCTGCGCGCTCATCATGGACGGCGACAATGCAAGCGTCTCGTGGCTCTATAACCGCTCTCGCTGCGCGACGTGTCCTGATGTGGCGTAGGGTGACGCCTGGGTATTTGGAAAGAACGTCGTCGATTATCTCGCGCGCCGGCCGCTTCGGGAGATCGAGGAGACTTTCATCATCCTTGCTGATCCTTAGCGCTTCCCTGAGTCTGCAGTTCTCTGCCAGCAGTGCGGCGATACGCTGGTGCGGGAATATTGACTGCCACGTCACCACATGAGCATCGAAGTGGATATTGCCGGACTTCCACATCGGCGGGATTTGCCGCGCCCGTATGACCGGGGCCGTAATTACCTCGATCTTGACAGGCTTCGGCTTTGCCGCTGGGGATAGGAGCCGGCGCCTGATATCGGCATAGTGCTGGGCCTGTTTGCTCAGCTCTGGGAGATGCAGTGTCATTTGGTGCCCTAACTTTCACTCGTTACTGGTTTCTGGGATTACTCTGAGGGCCTGCAAAGCCGCTTCACGCACTTGCTCTGTGCTGGTGAAATCCGCGGCGCTCGCTAGCCCGCATTCGGATGGTTCGCCGTCAAGGTCGTATGGGCCAGTCTCGAAATAGAAGAGGCCCTGCAAGTGAAGATCGCTTTTCATTCTCTGAGACATCCGGCCAGCGCTCCTATGGAGGCAAATTTGCGCATCGGCATCCAACGCTCTGTTGGACGCTACCGCTGCCTTGATGGCGCCTATGACATCGGCTAAAACAGGACCATCGTTCATTCGGCGGCCTCCCTTTCCTGTCTCGGTGCGTAGACCGCCTGCAGAGCATAGAAGTACCGAGCCTTTGCCGGCCACTTCCGCTGCTTCCAGCCTAAGATCCACGCTTCTTGGTTGATTCCTGCCTCTACGAGATGGAGGTATTCCTTCTCGACGATCTGCTGTTGTCTGAGGCGATGGTCAATCATTGACGTGTTGCCTGAGCCATGATCCGGCGCGCTGCAGCAGCCCGCTCGTTGTTTTCCCAATCGTCTGCGTTCTGGCGGACATGGCGCGCGATGTATTCCTCACGCGTTTCCTGGCGTGGCATCGGATTGTGCGGATCTGTGAAGCCGCTGCCCTTCTTCTTGATCCACTCGGCGCAAAAGCCCCTCCAGCCCATGTTCAGCTGATGCTCCGCAGCTGCCACGGCATTGCCGGTTAACTCATACTGCTTCAGAAGAGCGCGAGCGCCGCGGCCCGTCAGTGGGCACTTGAGGCCCTTGCGATGGGCGATGATGTCCTTCGCCAGATCCTCGCCGAGCGCCGGGCTCAGGATGTCCATAACTTCCTTTGTCATTCAGCCCACTCCAGTTCGACCTTGACCATGCCGGCGCGCTCCACAGCGCCACGAGCGGCAATGGCGATGTTCCATTTGCTGTCGTCGATGCCTATCGCCTGCGCGATCCCATCGGCGTAGGCCTTGCATGCTGCCAACATGTTGTCGGCGTCCCTGCGACGGTGATCCGGAGGGAAGAACGAGTATTTGACGGAAAGGGTATCGGCCTCGATCTTGCCAATCCCAGCTTCCAGCGTCGTGTAATATGCCGTGCGCTTAGCTGCCTTTTTGGCGCGCGCTAGTGATGACCAATGCACACGAGCGTTTGGCGAAAGTCGTTTGTCGGGCCACGGCAAAAACAATTCCGCCATCATGCCTGCGCCCTCCGCTCACGTTGCCATTCCCGCTGATAAGCGCGATGTTTGTCACGGAACCGCCTATCGTTGGCGCGGCGCTGCTCCATGTAATCGTCGTGGGTGGTGTCGCCTCTCTCGATGTTGCGGAGGCGATGGATCTGGCGCTCTACGTCAGGAACCGATATGCCGAGCTTTTCGGAAATCTCGATGTAGTCCATTCCCTCTCGGAAGAGGCGTAGTGGTGTTTGGTAGAGGGAGGTGTCGGTCATATGAACGCCTCCTGCTTTGGCTCAGAAGCGCGCTCAACGAACATATCGGGCTGGGCATAAGCCTTGCGGATACGCTCGCAGGCTATGTCGAAATAGTATTCGGAAATCTCTATTCCGACGAAGCGGAACCCATGCTTGGCACATGCTACTCCGGTCGTTCCAGACCCCATGTACGGGTCAAGAACCGTCGCCAGCCCCTTAGGCAACTGGGCTAGTGACCACTCCATGACCTCAAGAGCCTTTTGGGTGTGATGTACCTTGCCGTCCTGTAGGGCTTTGGAGCGCGGGTAGTTTATCCGGCGCGCCGCTCCTTTGAAGGAACACCACGCAAGCTCAACATCGGCCAGGGAGAATTCGCTCTGGCATTTATCCCATACCAACCATTTGTCAGAGGCCGGCAATAGATCCGAGAAGTAATTTCCTCCCCAGATGATATGATGCTTTGCCACCTTCAATACCGCGGCGAATGCCTCTGGAGATGGACGCTGCTTATCCCAGCCGGTGACCGGGAAATCTCGCCAACCGTGTTTCTCGCTATTACGGTCACGAGCGGCGTTTATTCCATATGGAGGATCAGTCACCACTGCATCGACAGGATCAATGGCGGACATCACCTCAAGGCAATCGCCGAGGTAAAGCGTGCAATCGCCGATCTGCTCTTTGCGCTTCCATGCAGTCATCGCCGCGTCCACTTCTCAATTCTTAGACGAATCCATTCCCAAGCCCGCCGAAGCAGGCTTTTCGTCAGCCGTTTCATGGTGTCCTCGCAGTTCCAGGCGCTGAGCCCGGTACTTGTCCGCCGCGTCCTCGTTCGTGCGGCAGGCGGTGTCATAGGCGATCATCAGAGCGCGATAGACAGAGCCGGCCACGTCCTTCATCTCTGCCGTCTTGTATTGAAGGCGGAAGAGATAGCTTTCCGGCACTCCGGTCTTTTTGGAGAGCCGATATCGTGCTGATTTTTCTTTATCGCCACGGCCGCGGAACTCACTGTCCATGAGTTGGTCGGCCCAGCCTTTTGCTTCAATCAACGCCATACTTGTCATGTTTTCGGAACCATTCTTTCCGGATCTGGAAACGCTATTTCCGTTCATTTGTTGGCCCTTGTGCGAATGTCATCTCGTTCCAAGGAGAGACAGATGCACACGAAGCATTCTGAGAGAGACGAAGGGGCCGCTGCCTTTCATGCGGGAGGCCAGTTAGCCCCTTCGTCTCAGTCCGCCGCACCGGCGGGTTCCGTAATTCAGTTTTCCAATTCCAGGCCATCCGCCGCCGCCTTATTGGCTCTGGAAGAAGCGACCTTGCCGTCTACGTTTGAGAGTGTCGGCGAGGTCGCAGTTCGTTTGGTCGGGCGCTGGAAGCTGCCCAGAATTAGCTGCCGACGCGGGCTGGTTGAGGAGGGGCGACCCGCGTCGGCATTCACTCACGTACCCGAGGGAGGACGGACGTGAGATCTGGCCTCCTCTTCGCGCGTAATGCGGCCCGACAGGGCGCAGGAGGCGCAGAGGAATGCTGTTGAAAGGAAGCCGGCCGCGATGATGCAAGCCAATAGGCCTTGGAGGAACTCGCTCATTCGCTCTTTCCTTCGGATATGGTTGGGGAAACAGGGGGCTTGGGAAGGGGCATGAAGTGAGTAAATCCAACGTCTTCGTATGGATCGTGGATGTAGAAACCTCTCTCATCCTGCTCATCCATGTCATCTTCGAAAACATCGAAATGGTCTGCCCAAATCCATGCACCTTGCTCATCGCCCCAACGGACTATTTCTACGCGCGTTGCCCGCCCGATTGGCGCACGAGGGCGAAGAGCGATGATCCAGGTTCCGTCCTTCGGAGCGCTGGCGATGTCCTGCCAGCCGTTCCCGTCTGTGTGGGCAGAAATGGCTCGAAGGGCCATCATCATGTCATAGCAACCGTTGATTATCGTCTCTCTGTCCTCTCGGATCACCAACGATGACGTGCCGTCTCCGCACCTGCTGCCGGCCAACCTTGAGAGGGCTTTGACTAGATCTGATGGTTTCTCGTCGCTCATGTTGTTCCCCTCGATGTTGGGTTAGGCCTCGAACTCGTGCTGAGACAGGGAGGCGAAGGGGTTGGGTTCTTCAGGGGTGCCGAAAATGGAGAATGCGTCTTTGTGGGAGACATCAGACCAACCCGCGTTGCGGAGCTTGATGGCGGTCGAGATGCGGCCGCCTGATTTTCCAGCGCGATGCCCTGCCGTCACCGGTGGCGTCGGAAAATGACGACCGTGGTGGTTGCCAAACCTTTTGACGGCGTTGTCTTGGCCGTCGCGTCCGTAGATCGGGGCCCTGAGACACATGGCGATCTGCTTCGATGTCATGCCGCATTCAATTCCACCGTCGATCTGCTTGAGGCGCTCTTCCTGTGTTGCTTGTTCCCAGTAGGTCATGCTGCACCTTTTTCGGATGGACCGACCATGATTGAGGGAGGCCGCGGAATTTCAGCGTCTAGGGGGCGCCACAGGTGAAGGCAGTTCGGATGAATGCTGATGTGATCGGACGGCGGTACGTGAAGTTGCATGGCCGTCTCATCGTCTTTGAAAAACAGACGCTTCACATGATCCATTTCTGGCCAGTTCGGGCACCTGTTCGGGCGGGAAACCGAAACATGATCCCAGCCCATTCCTACAGATGCGATGATGAGCAACTGCGCCCTGTCGATCAGAGACGGAACGCGAAACACTCCGCATTCATCATCTCCAGAAAATCCATAGAAAGCTCTACCGGCAGCAGCATCACGATAAACATCAAGGAGGCGGAGATTTTTCATGCCGCCACCTCTTCGGCAGTGGTGCCGTATTCGATGGCGCGCGCCCTGCCCTTGGCTGCAAGCTGGTCGGCTCTGGTGATGCGATGATTGAGGAAGGCCTCGATAGCGCTGCATACTGCTGGCGTCGGCATTGCCATATACTCACGCCATGCCGAATATTCGCGACCGAGCCTATCGGTAACGCTTCGGAACTCCCGGCGCACCTCCACACTCCAAAGACGCCGCGCATCTACTGCTGTGGCGTCCCGAAGATCCGTGCGATCCATTCGTCTGAACGACTCCACGCCGCCGATGTCATCGATATGCTTGAGAAGTTCTTGGACCGGGTGAAACCACTCGCTCCTGAACCGATATGCTTTGAACTGGCGGTGAAGCATCTGCTCCATATTACGCCCACCTTCCTCGACGCCGAGGATACGCAACTCGTATGGAGACGAGTGCTGGAGAGATCGAAGCCGCCAGTTCACGTGGCCTTCCGTGTGCCCAATCTTTATCGGGCCACCTTCGCCGCTCTGGAGGAAATAGATCATGCCGCCGTCTCCCTCTCAGGGCGCGGCACATCGTCCGGCCATTTCTTGCCGTCCGGCCAGTTCTCCGAGAACCATGCCAATGCCGCGTTGTATCGACCTACCGTGATATCCGCCCCGTCGCGTATCGCTCGGAGCTTCTTGCTGTCGGCGAAGACGCGGCTGCTAACCGTCTTCTCTTCGACCTTGGTTAGCTTGCCGTATGTAGCGGCGACTTTGAGTAGGTGTTTCGTGTTGAGCATGGCCCACCATCGGTTATTTTACCGCCGATGTCAACGGTTTTCTTACCGCTCGCGAAAATTGCCATGGAACGGTATTTTAACCGCATGATCACGATCCACGATATCCTGTCTCTGATAGACGATCACGAGAAGCGCACGGGCGAGACGATGACCGAGCTGGCGCGCCGCGCGATAGGGAAAAAGGACACGGTCAGGAATTGGCGCCGCAGCGTTGCTGACGGCGTCGATGGCAGCGCATCGTTTCAGAACGTGCAGGCCATCCTGGCTGCGATCGGTGTGGAGGTGAAGCTTGGCGACGCAAAGCCGCCGATCCGGTCGGGTGACGAAATAATCGAGACTTTGGGTAGGATCGAGGGGCTGGATGCTCGCGGCGTCGAACTGGCGTTCAGCGTGATATCAAACCATCTGCTTGCTACGAGTCGATTGCCCAAACCATCACCAGACGGCGCTGATGATCAATCTGGGTATGCCAAGTCCCGCCGTGAAGCTTCTTCATCTCGGTAGCGATACTGGTGGCAGCTCTGTCGATACGCGTTGAAGGATCAATAGTGGTATCGCAGGTTGTCAGGCGGCGCAGTGCTGTAACACCGCTTGAGTTGCCGGCTTCGCTATTACGGCGGATCTGGTGGATGATGGCCAATTTTTCCTCCCTGTAAGGCAAAATAGGATTATCTTCTTATTGTCGCCGGACGCAATGCCGACTGCAGTGAAACTCGGGAATTTTTTCTCATGTCAGAAGCCGCCCGACCCCTTAGCCAATCAAGTTGGCGCTGTTTTAGAATTATCGCAACAAATTCATTTTTGAGAAGGTGGTTAAAAATCGAGTTCGGCCGCTCTGTTATGAAACATTTCAAATACGAACTCTTCACCCTTCCAATTACTCCTCTCAGAGCAAGATCTTAAACCCTAAGATAGAACTCTGTTCTAAAGCTATCTGTTATTATGGGTGCACGTAGATGCACCTATGTAGGTGCACGTGGATGCACCTTACGAACCGAAACAGCATCTTCAACATCGACGATCGAATAGGAATTGAACCGCTTCGGCTTGCCGAGCAGCTTGACCCTGCGCATCTTCAAAAGTCCGTCATCGCGCAATTTCGCGACCGCACTTTTCACGATCCTGATCCCTACCTCCAGGTCTTCAGCGATGCGCGCTTGTGACGTGATCCATTCCCGGTCGGCCGGGTTTATGGTTTCGGCGATGTAGATCGCGACCAGCTTCTCTACGTACGAATATTCCGCTTTGGGCCGCTTGAGGATGTGGCGAATCCACTCGTCCTTACGGCGGTAAAAAATCCCAGACAGCGATAGTTCTTTGCGAGGCGTGTTATCCATGCCTGCACTTTTAGTCGGTTTTTTTACCGCCGTCTATTGCAAATCGGTTTTTTTACCGCTATAACTATCTCCATCAGACCAAAGCCGATCAGCCTCCTTCGGGAAAGCAGCGAACCGGCGGGAAGCATCAGGAAGAGGAGACGGAAGATGAATGAGGAAAAGAAACAATGCCCGTTTTGTAGCGGGCCTGCATGGGACGTCGTTCCTGCGGCTGAACGCATGATCGCTGGTTTGGGTGAAGCGCAACGCGCCAAAATTGCTGCTCGCCTCCTACCTGGCGACAGGGTGCAGAAGCTCGAAGCTGTCTGCAAGGCTGCCGAGAGGGTTATTGAGGCCTACGTCATGGGCGGAGACGCAGCCGAGGAACTTAAAGCCGCGCTGCGTGCCGTTGGCAGCCATTCCGAATTCATCGCGGAAGGTACGGCTACCTCATCAAGGAAGTCCTGATCCCCTTCGGCATCCGCCCTCACCCGGCGGATTTCGAAAGCGACCAACCACCCACCGCCCCGCCCGCTCCAAGCGAAGGCCGGGGACTGGGTGAAGAGAGGAATACGGGAATGGCACTGAAGCTCTCAGAACTGATCGCAGCATACGGCGACGACAAGGTTCAGATCCAGAACCTCGATCAGTGCGCATCTACGATCGACTACCACCACAAGAAGGGTACGGCCATCAAGTTCGGTACGGATGTAATGCCGGGACCGAACGGCATGGAAAAGCTCGGCCTCGTTGTCTGGTTCGACCGTAAGGCTGTTGCTGACATCCTCGCCAAGTCGAAGGAGACGGCAGCATGACCCACTCCATCGAGCGCCTCTTCGGCTACGAAATCCTCTACCTCGCCTACTACGGCAACAACCAGTTCGAATGGGTATCGGACCCCTGCGACAGTTACGTACTCAAGTACGACGACGACCAGCTTGACGAGGCTGCGGACGATATCGCGGCGCATGGCGGGGAACTGGTTGCGTTTCCGTTTCGTGGCATCGGGCATTCCAGCGCCGCCCGTCTTGAGCGTTGGGCATCTCAACAACTGGCTGCCGAATAGGAGGCGATGGTGGAAAATCCGCAATGTTCATCCTGCGGCAAGTTCATGCGCCCTGAGGCTCCTGCATCGTGGGCGTCAATATTCGATCGCGTCGGAATGTGTCTCGACCATGAGGCTTACCGATGCGGACAATGCACCGTGAGCCTCGGGCCCATTCAATCGAATGCAACGCCCTACGATGGAGACATGTCTCCGTACCAAGGGGTTTTCGATCCGGCGCCACCCACCCCCCACAACAGATGAAATAAACTAGAGGACGTAAGGCGATGACGATCTATAGATTCAGCGAAAAGCAGTTCGAGGCGATCCAGTCGGCATTGAACGCTGCGATCGGCATGGCCCTTCGGTTCGATAAGAGCATGATCGGCAAAATGTCCAATGCATCAAGCATGATGGACGACGTTGCGAATGAGGAAGGCGATTTCAAGCCTTTCAGCACGTACCCCGAAGATCGCGAAAAACTACTCTCGCTTGCCAACAAAGTCGAGCGAGCAGAGGCCGGTACTATGGCTCACGAGGACGCCGCCGACGCGCTGGCCGATCTCGTCAAGGCAATCCTCACCGACGAAGAAACCTTGATCGACAAAGACGACGGCCCGACCGCCGCCTAACCGCCCCTCCAATAACGGCTGAGGAGGCCGGTACGATGCAAACCCTAACGTATCCGCGAGAACTGACCGAAGAACTTCGCGATGTTCTTTCCATGATGATGTGGCACACAGGGACGATCGCGCGCGCTCTTAGGCTAGGCGGGGCTGATATCCCGACCAAAGCCGAAGACGAACAGGCGCACGTCTTACACTGGCTGACATTGCTGGTGCTGGAGCACGGCTCGGCATGGAGCGACAAGGCCGACGAAGAGGTTAAGCGCATATGTGATGCGTACAGAGCTAGCGTCGCAGCTGCGAAGGCGGAGGTGTGAAATGACCATTCTCACCGTCGATGCCAAGCAGGATATCCGCGCCCGTTACGAAGAGCTTCTCTCGGCCGCCAACCTCGCGCTCTACAACGCACAGCGCTCCAAAACATATTGGGAACGAGCAATCGCCGCTCTCGATGCTGACGATGCTTCCCCCGACTTCCACGGCGAACCGCCAGCGCTCCAGTCTGCGCTGCAGGTGAAGGGAGACGTGGCATGAGCCCCGAAGCGCGCCCGACACTTCGCGACTGCCCTTTCTGCCACACGCTAGGCACTGATGACGAGAAACTGCATTTCATGGGCAATCTCGTGATTGGCAACGACTGCGACTACATCGCAAGTTATTCAATCTTCTGCACCGGCTGCGGCGTCGATCTGCACGACGAATACAAGGACGACCTTGTCAATCGTTGGAACGGCGTGAAGCCGTCCGAAGAGCAGGAGGATGACGATGATTGATTGTCACCTCCGCTCCATCGAATGCACCTGCGAGCCAACCGAATGCCGCGCAGCAAAGCCTAAGGCTAAGGAAGCGCCGATCCGGTTTAGCGTTCGTGACCAACTCATGGTCTGCGCATTTGTCGGTATCGTCTTCGGGTTCATCTTCTACGCCGCCGGCTCCATGGCGGACGAACATTTCCGAATTCAAAATCTTGACCAACAGGAGGTAACGCATGTCTACCGCCGTTAAAACAATCGAGCACGCTCCGGCGCCGGCTGTCTCTGAAAGCACGGCTATCATCCAGGTTATCGAACGCGCGGCCATGAACCCGAACGTCGATATCGACAAGATGGAACGCCTTCTTCAGATGCAGGAGCGCATTCTGGCGCGAAATGCCAAGGCCGAATATGACGCCGATTTCGCCCTGATGCAGCACGAGCTTCCAGTCATCGTCGAGCGCGGCGGCATCAAGGACCGGAACGGCAACATCCAAAGCAAATATGCACTTTGGGAAGATGTCAACGAAGCCATCAAGCCAGTACTTGCCAAGTATGGGTTCGGAATCAGCTTCCGGACAGGGAAAAGCGACGGGCAGATATCTGTAACAGCGGTCCTGTCGCATCGCGCAGGTCACCGTGAGGAAACGACGCTGGAGTTGCCGACAGACGCGAGCGGAAGCAAGAACGCTGTCCAGTCTGTCGGATCGTCTACAAGCTACGGGAAGCGCTACACCGCTGGCGCGCTATTGAACCTTACCAGTCGCGGCGAGGATGATGATGGCAAGGCGGCCGGCGCGTCTAAGGTTATCACCGAGGATCAGGCAATTTATCTCCGCGAGCTTATCGAGGCGGTCGGCGCGGATGAGCGTAGGTTTTGCGCTCACGGCAAGGTGGAAAGGCTTGAAG
>CAZIWB010000103.1:0-12246 GCA_964542655.1 uncultured Cellvibrionaceae bacterium | reverse complement strand
GTATGGCGTATGCGAAAGCCGCTTACTATGATTTTAATTTTAATTATCCAAAAGGTGTGTTTTCGTCTAATGGTGGTCAATATCAAAAGAATCGTCTTTATGCGTTAGGCAAACAACCTGTTGCTCAGTATCAAAAATGGATGGGTGTTGACATGAATACCAAAAATACATGGCTTGTAGTGGATTGGAGTATCCGTTCAATTATTTCAGGGTATAGAGATAAAGTTATTTCTAAACTAATGGAACAGGATTATTCTATTGTTGCAACGCCAGTAGATGCCTTAGCAAAAGATGAAATGGATGAATTTTATAATGATTTAAAATCACGTCTTGTTTTACGTCAGGTAATGCTTCAAAAGAATCCTGAATTAGCATCACATCCATTAATATCACTTCAATCAGGAGAACCATTAGACTTAGAGGAATTGCAAATGCGTGTAACGATGGGTGAGCAATTTAATAGAAGTAAAGATGCTGAATTAGCGATTGAATTAGGGATGTATGAAAATAATTATTCAACATTCAGGAAAGAGATATACGAAGATTTGTTTGATTTTGGTGTAGCGGGTTATCATGAATGGCTTGGTGATGATAATAAAGCAAAATTCAGACGCGTCAATCCTGAAAATGTTGTAGTTAGTTATTCTGAAAATGCGTATTTCAGGGATATTTGCCATGCAGGAGAAGTCGTTCCTGTACCGCTTATTGATTTGGCTTGTCTTACAGACGATGATGGGAATGCTCTTTTTACAGAAAAAGAATTAGAAGAATTTGCATCTTCATTGATAGGTAAATATTCTAATCCAATGGGTCTTGCAACAGGAAGTCAGCAATGGCTTAGACCTTATGATAAATTTAAGTGCAACGTTCTTAAAATATATTTTTACACCTACAATGATAATAGCTATCGTTCAACAGTAGATGCAGAAGGAAATATAGATTTTAGAAAAGCAGATTATGGACGTGGTAAAAAGTCAGATAAATATACAAGGAAAAGAATAAAATATGTGTACAAATGTAGTTGGATAGTAGGTACAGATAAATGTTATGATTGGGGTATGTGCTATGACCAAAAACGTAGTTCAGATTTGTCAAAGAAAGCAGAAACGTCTTTGCCAATGAAATTTATTTCTTCTAACTTTTACCAAATGGTATCTCAATCTTTTATGAGTAAATTAATCCCTTATGAAGATGAATACCAATTATTGAAACTTAAAATCCAAAACTTTAACAACCGCGCAGTACCGTCAGGGTGGTGGATTGATTTAGATGCCCTTGAAAATGTTGCTTTAAATAAAGGCGGCAAAAACATGGAATCGAAAGAACTAATAAAAATGTTTATGGAAACAGGGTTGTTGGTTGGCAGAAGTGTTGATGCAGCAGGTAATCCACGTTCACCAAATTGGAAACCTATTATACCTATCGAAAATACAGCCGCAAGTGAAGTGGTTATGTTTTATCAACAGATAGAACAGATAGTGGCATCTATTGAAAAAATAATTGGATTTAATGAAATAACAAGTGGAAATCCAAATCCAAAAACACTTGTGCCGGGGTATGATCTTGCAAATCAAAGCACCAATAATGCCTTATATCCATTAGCATTTGCTGAAAGCATTTTAACGGAGACATTAGCAGGAGATGTATTGTGTAGAATGAAGCAAGGTATCAAAAGGGGTCAGGTAACAGGGTATGCACCGTATAAAGGGGCATTAGGTGTAAATACCTTGCAGTTTATTTCTATTGACAAAGGAATAGGCGAAAGAGACTATGGCATTGAATTGCAAAAGAAAAGCACAGAACAAGAAAAGGCTTGGATAATGCAGCAAATACAGCAAGACATAGCTAACCAACTTTTAGATACATCCGATGCAATACTCATAATCGAAACGCATAATGCAAAACAAGCTATGCAAATTTTGTCTTTTAAAGTTAAAAAAGCAAAAGAGCAGATACAGAATAATCAAATGCAGTTACAGGCACAGGCACAGCAAGGAAATCAGGCAGCAGCCGCACAAGCTGCACAAGCATCGCAAGCAGTATTAGAAGCAGAATTGGCAAGTAAAGAAAAAATAGCTTTCGGTCAGCAACAAACGGATTTAATAAAAGAAAAAATGAAGATAGAAAGTGAAGAAAGAATTGCTATGAATAAAAACTTTACTGCATCAGGCGTAGCAGATAAAACAGCTAATGCTAAAATCATTTCAACAGCTATGCAAGGTGAAACTGATATTGCAAAAACACATTTAGCAGGATTGCATAATGCTGAAAAGCAAAAGATTGCAAATGAAAAACCAGTGGCTACTGAAAAATAATTTTTGGCAATTTAAAATTTAATGTTATTTTTACCTAACAAAACTAAATAATGCTTATAACAACCAAAAAGTTTTATTCCCCAGAGGAATCCGTAGCAGCAGGTATTGAGCCGGAAGTTGCCACGGAAGTAGCCTCAGAGGAAAAGCCAAGTTTAGCAGCATTTATGGCTAAACAAGGAACAAAAAGTACAGAAACGGATTTTAAACCGATAGATAACACAACCAAATCATCGGAGAAAAAAGAAGAACCTAAGAACGAGAATAAGGGAGAGGAAACTGTCGAAACGACTACTGCTCAAACAAAAGACGTTGAAAAAGGCGAATTAGAAACTCCAAAAAAGCAAGAAGAAGTAAAGGTAGAATCAAAAAATCCTCCAATAGAGGAAACGAAGAAGCCGACACTTTCATTGCAAGAAGTTCTAAAACAGCAACCCAAGACAGACGTATTAAAAGCGTTGGGTTACGATGACAAAGTGCTTAAAGTTCTAAACGAGTTAGACGGATTCGAGAAGATTGATTTCTTTTCAAATCTTATTAATGAGTGGAAAACAAAAGGGAATTTGCAAGGTTATTTAAAAGAGTTGTCCACTGATTACTCAAAGATGCCTCCCGAAGAAGTGATGCGACATCAGCTTCGTGAAGATTATCCAAATGTATCAGATGCACAATTAAACGCCTTGTACAAGAAAAAAGTTATTGGAGAGTACAATCTTGATTCGGAAGACCCCGATGAAGTTGAAGAAGGCAAATTGCTTTTGGATGCGGAAGCAGGGCGATACCGGGCTAAAATGATTGAAAATCAAAAAACAAAACTTTTCCCCGAAGTACCGGAAGCCAAAGAAGAAATCCCTGATAATAGTCAGGAGATTGAAGAGCAAAAGAATGTTGAAGCGTATAAGTCTGCTATTGAGACAGACCCTTATTCTAAAAAGATATTTGACAGTAAGAAAATAATTATAGGTGAAGGCGAGGATGCTTTTAGTTTCCCCGTTGACCCTGAAACAGTAAAAGGTGTTTTATTCGATAGTTCCAAATGGGCTGAAAATCTGTTCGATATTGAACGGAATCCAGACGGGACAATAAAAAAATCTACACCGAAAGTAGAAAACCAAATACTAACTGCTATTTTTTCAGAGAATCCTAAAAAATTCTTATCAGACTACGCAAAACATTTTAAAGCTATTGGAGGCAAAGCAGCCATCGAACCATTAGAAAACGCAAAACCGAAAGAGACGACCAGAACTTCCGTAGCCGATAAACTGCCAAAAACAATGGCAGAGGCGATGGCAAAGGGAGGAACGATAACAGACGGTTATTAATATATCAAAGTCAAAGGGTTGTAAGAAACCATTTTATTTAATCTTACAATTCAACGACAATGACAGTATCACAAGGGACAATGAACAAAGCGTTTGTGTCCGCAATAGACTTTCTCGATCAAAGAGAAATAGACCCTAATCTTTATGACCAAAGCCGAGATAGGGCGTTAACCGATATAATGAAATTGGTTAACAGGCGAAAACCAATTACCACAGGACAGCACAATTATCACAACTTTGTAAACAATGATGTTTATGAAACAGGTGTTATTAGTTCTGTATCTTCAACAGGTTTAGCCCAAATCACATTCACTATCAGCACAGGTAGTGGGTTCCCGCGTAAAACAGACCTTTGGAAATCAGATAACGTAAATAACGTAGGGAAACAAGGGCTTGTAACAAATGTAGTTCCAGCCTCAGGAACAGCCGCTATCACTGTAAGAAGTGTTGGTGGAAATGATGAACAGTTATATGCCACAGTGGGAGATAAGGTTTCTTTTGTTTCAAATGCGCAATCTGAAAAATCAGATGCCCCTACAAACAGGAGGTATGGTGTTACAAAGTATTTCAATAAAACACAAATATTCCGCGAAGATGACGAAATTACTGATGTACAGAAAGTAGCCAAAATCGAAATCACAACTCCCGGCGGCGATTATGGGATGCTTCCTATTCAGCATATTTATAAAGTAGTAAAATTGAATGCTGATATTTCCGCACAGATGATTGCGGGTGTTCAATCATCTACTTCATTCAGTGATGCAAACCCTTTCCTTTCAGATGGTTCAGGCAATCCAGTACAAACCACAGGTGGCTTGGATTGGTATGATGAAACTTATGGTATTTCAGATGCAGCCGCAGCGTTAGGTACATTTGGATTTACAGAATTGGATGTTATCGTAGATAACTGGCTTGCCAACAAAGCACCAAAAGATCAAATGGGATTTATTGCGTCTAAGGCAAAAGGTATTTTGGATAGGTTCTTTAAGAATCTTGGAAGCTCAGGTGTGACATCCGTAAGAATGAATATTGATGGGCGATCAATTGACTTACAAGTTGACCATATTTCTTATCGTGGATGCGAAATTGACTTTATATATCTTCCAATCTTAGACCATCCGCAAATCTTTGGTACTATCACGCCTGACATTACAGGGTCAATTTATTTTGTACCTAAAGACCAAGTGGAAATAGTAGGAGGCGGACGTGCGCCACGTATGCAGATACGTTACACTCCTTCACCTTTCATGGGTTCTAACGGTTCTTCCGATGGAATTATGAAAGAATGGAGAACAGGTGCGCTTGCAGAAGTCCCAACAAGTTCTGTAGCTCAATTGCATACCGATTGGTACACAGAGCAAGGTTTGGAATGTATTGCAGTTACCCATTTCCAGAAATACAGAGTAGTATAATTTTTAAAAGAGGGTGTAGGACTGTCCTACACCCTTTAATCTATAACAATCAAAATCAATTATCATGTTAGAAGCAGTTGGTGTTTACAATGACCTGTCTCCAAAATTAAGAGAACAGTTAGAAGCAAAAGTGTTGCAGTTCGGGAAAAAGGTTCGGTATCGTTTCGATATAAAACGGAAGAATCCAGACCCCGAAAAAACACAAGGCGAGTGGCTTTATCCTTTTATTTACACGTTACAACCGATAACGTTCACGATTGTAGATAATTTGGAAGATAGAAAAGACAAGCAGAAAGTAAAAAAAATTGGAATTGTAGAAAGTGTTGATAAAGACGGTAAGCCGGAAAGGTTCAGACGTGTAAGAGTTCGCCAACAGGAAAAAGGCATTGTGACATTTGACATGGACAAGCCGGAAGATATAGAGAGTGTAATGTATTTGGAATTACACCCTAAACTTTCGGGAGGTCAATTTAAGGATAAGGATAAAGTTGCAGTAGCAACAAGGATAGACGAACAGGCAACAGCAGACCAAGAGCGTAAGGAGCGTTCTGCAAGAAAGAAAGCAATGGATATTGCAGAAAACATGACAGATAAAGAAGTGATTGAATTTGCAGATGCGATGAGTGGAAGCGGAGAACCTAAGTGGGAAAGTTCACAGGAAATATCCATATTAAGAAATGAAGTGGAAGCGTTAGCAGAAAAAAGCCCTAAGTTCTTTAATGATTTGGTAGCAAGTCGTTCTTTAAAATATCAATCAATCGTTAAAAAAGCAATTGATAAAGGATTTATAGTTTATGACCCCGCAGAATATAAAGTTATGTGGGAAAGCAATAACCAAATATTAGCAATATTGCCGCCAACAGGGACAAAAAATTGGATGGAAAAATTTGCTGAATTTTTGGAAGCGGGAGGTAAGAAAACGGACGTTATTTATAAGAAATTACAATCGCTTACAGAAGAAAAAGCTGTAACGGTTTAACATTTTGATTTGGTTGTGATTTGCCTTAAAAAGCAATGAGGGAGTTGGGTACGTTTGTATTACTCCATTTTTTTTAACAATTAAAAAATAAGTCAATGGCATTCACACCGTTATTCACGGCAACCCAAACTTTAGGGAATCCTTCTTATGTAACCCTTACCGATGTGAGTACGGGAACAGATGCAGCCATTACAGCAAGACGGGCGTATTTCGCAAAATATGATGGAACTTTTATAGTTCCAAGTGGTGTTTCAACAGAATATATTGGTTGGGCTTTAGCGGATACATCTCTTGCACTTGATATGCTCGATAAAGACTATTCGCTACTAATAACAGTGCAATGGTTGGATGTAGGCGGTAATATTCTTTACGATTATCAACTATTAGCGGGAATGACACGCTACAATGAAGATTTTGATTATAGTACCACAAAAGTACTTGCTGCAAATCCTTCGTTATTTAATGATAATAATTTCTGGTGGAATAAAAGCCTTTTACGGACATTTATAGATGCAGGAAATAATGCTATAACAGATATAAGCGATCAATATTCCGCACAAGTTTGCTATGACGAAGCAACAAACCTTAGAGTTTCATCTCAATATTTCTTCAATCAAAATGCCTAAATAAATGATACCACTTACAATACTCCAAAAAATAACGATTGGTGCAGTTTGTGAAGCATATTCATTGATTGATATAAAAAAAAGTGGTTTGTGGGGAGGCGGTCAAAATATTCCTTTACCAAGAAAAATATACTGTATCAGAAAAAGCATAGAAAATACCTATGATTTAGACACAACAGAAAGTTATCTTGAATTTACTACAAACTTTCTGATTGCACTTTGCGGTAACTATTATTTAAAAGCAAATAATCAAATGAATCCGGGCGGTATTGTTCCGGGAGTAATTCCTCCAAGTGGTATTAATGTAACATTCCCTATAAAAGTAACAGGAAGTGATTTTCAAGCAGATGGTGTGACTTATATTAATCAAAGTATCGTAGGGTATAATATAATGATTTATGTGGCTAATTATGATGACCAATGGCATTTTGCACCAACAGATTTACAATATACAGCATCAGGATTTATAATAATTATCCCCGGCTTTGATGCTAACAACTTTTTGTATATTCTCATTTCTAATTACACAATAAATTGAAAAAGCTAATATTCTTTCTATCGTTTTTAATTACAGCAAATATAATTTTTGCACAAGCACCTTCTAATAGAAGTGGTTCATTTGTTACTGCTGTTGACCAATTTACAAGGGTTAATCAATTATTTGGGCTTCCAATAGTTTCAGATACACTTGTCTTTACAGGTACAAATGGGTTAGATTCTGTTGGTTCAAAAATATATGTAAGAAGTGGTGTTAATGTAGGGGAATGGATAAGAGAATATGACGGCGTTAGTCAAAATAAATGGGTTAAAGTTGGTAGCGGTGGAGGTGGTAGTGGATGTACTACATTTTATGTAACCTCTGATAGTCTTTATTTTGTTAGAGATAGTTGTGGAACATTAGATAGTACGCAGATTGTTGGAGACGGAAGTGGGGGTAGCGGTGTCCAATCAGTAACAGGTAATATTGTTGATAATACCGACCCTGCAAACCCTGTTGTTACAGGTATTTCGCAATCTCAATTAGACGATACTTCGGCAGCCATAAGAGCAGATATCCCCGCACAATTTAATCCAATAGCAGGAACAAATATGTCATTAAGTGGTACTTACCCAAATATTACTTTTAATGCAAGTGGAGGAAGTGCAGGTGCAACAGGCGTAGATTCAACCAACACAGCCACAAGCGCAGGGCAAACAGTATTCACTTTTCCATATACGCTCACAGATTACACCGTTGAAATATTAGTAACAAGAAACGGAGTGACAATAAACCCATCTGATTATACCGTGAATACGGGAGACGTAACATTTACAGGATTCACTTGTGATTCGGGTGATAAAATAAGATTCATAGGGATAAAATGAAGTACATTCTAACGATATTATTTCTTTGTTGGACAAACTGTTACGCTACTATTTACTATGTCTCAAACACAGGGGATGACGGGCAAACGGGTACATCTGCTTTGCAAGCATGGCAGACTATTGCGAAAGTAAATTCATCTCCCTTTTTGCCCGGCGATCAGATTCTTTTTAAATGCGGGGATTCATGGAATGAGCAATTAAAAATTACTTCATCTGGTACGCAAGCAAGCCCGATTATTATTGGTTCGTATGGTACTGGCGATAAGCCTTTAATCACAGGCTTTCAATCTCTTTCAGGATTTACAAACGTAGGAAATATTTGGACAGCTGTTGCGACAAATTCTGTTTTAAATCTAAACTTAATTTTAATAAATGGGAACACTGCTTATAAAGCACGTTACCCAAATACAGGTTATTTAACTTTCACTTCTTACGGCGCTGATTCTTCTTACATCACAGGCTCATTGACAGGAACACCAAGTTATGCAGGTAAAGAGTGTGTAATCAGGACTGTTCCGTGGGTACTGGATAAAAGAGAAGTCGCAACACAGGTTGGAGGGAAATTGACCTTCACCAAACCGTTGACTTATATCCCACAATACGGAGGTAATGGGTATTTCTTTCAAAACGATTCTACTTTTATTGACACGCTGAATGAATGGTCTTTTAAAAATTCCACAAAAAAACTTGACATTTATGCAAATGCAGAGCCAGTCGTTCAAATTGCTACTATTGACACACTTGTCTTTTTAAGCAAAAATAATTTTATAACATTCGATGGGTTAAGTTTTACCGGAGCGAATAAAAACATTTTTCAAATTGATACAGCAAGAGGAATTACAATAAAGAACTGTTCTTTAAATTATTCAGGTGCGTTTGGAATATTGGCTTTAAAATCAAACCTGCTTACCGTTAACAGTGATTCAATTCAAAACTGTTATAGCAATGGGATTTATGGCCGGCAATTAGATTATTATACTACGCCCGTTAATCAATGCGATTCAGCGGTTGTAACAAATAGTACTATTAAAAATATCGGCATCTATGCGGGCATGGGCGAAAGCGGGAATGCAAGATATAACGCGATTTATATTCAAGGCGTAAATCTTGGGCCGCAAATAATTGGTAATCGTGTTGATAGCGTGGGATATATCGGGATTGATTTTCACGGCAAATACTCTTTGATTAAAAACAATATTGTAAGCAATTTCTGTTTTGTAAAAAATGATGGTGGTGGGATTTATACCGTCTCAAATACTTCTTATTTGCCTCTTGGTGTAAGTGATAGTTCGAAGATAATATCAAACATTGTTCATGATGGAATTGATGCACAAGCGGGAACATCGCAAGGGCACCAAGCATATGGAATTTACACCGATAACATGGTGCGATATATGGATATTGATTCCAACACAATCTATAACTGTGCAATGTCAGGAGTGCTTTTTCACGAATCAACGAATATAAATTTCAGAAATAATAATCTTTTTAATAATAACAGTGGAATTTATTTTCTTGGAATGAGCGAGACTTCCTCCAATAATATGTATGTAACTAAGAATTCATTTTATTCAAGTGCGAATAGCCCTAACGGAACTTACGCTGATCTTCTTATTAACGCAAACGGGCAGCATACAATATTTGCATCTACTTATCTTGGAACAATGGACAGCAATTATTATTGCCGTCCTTACAATGAAAGCAATTCGTTTAATATTAATAGCACTTCTTATTGGAGTTTAAGCCAATGGCAAACAGGAACAGGGCTTGACGCACATTCTACCATCACGCCAACAGGTGTGAATAAGTGGCCTGTTCAATATCTTGTAAACACTTTATCTGTTCCACAAACTTTCAGAATCTTAGGAACTTATATCGCACCTAACGGCACATCGTACACGAATTTCGTAACGCTTGAACCTTATCAATCAGTAACATTAATTAAAGCAACGGTGAACGATGGAACGGCTTTCCCGCCTGCTTATCTGAATATTGGAACTTCTAAAATAATACAGCAATGAAAAAAATATTAGTATCAGTCATCTTTTCTCTTTCTTTTCTCTTTTCCTTCTCTCAAGACGCAAGGGTGCTGATTGGGCAGAATGGAAAACTTATCGCAGATACAGTAAGAAGAATTTATGTTGATTCACCTTTGTATAAACCAAATGATTCTACTATTGCAGTAGATGTATTGAACTATTGGGTGCAAACAGCTGCAAATACTATAAAACATGATTCAGGAACTGTAACAATTAATAATGACACGGCGGCTGCTTTAGCAAATGGTTCTCCGGCGTTAATATTAAAGAATAATAAAGTGGCAACTTCGGGTAACCCTCAATTCACACCTGCTTTGTCTCTTCAAGGAACTACATACAATACCGCTTCCGGAGGCCTTCAAGTTCCTGTTGAATGGCGAATTTTTGGCTCTGCTGTATCAACCACAGGTAACGGAACTTCTACACTTTATTTTGTTCCGTTTATAAACGGTGTAGCTAATTCAGCGCCAATAACAATGGGTTCGTCAGGGACTACTACGTTCAATGCTATGACCGGGAATACAGTTACTGCAACAACATTCACAGGAACAGATTTTGTTATCGGTAGAAAAATAACAGGAACTTATAGCGTCGCAGGTGGCGTTACGTCCGATGCTTATTGGCTTTCTATTGCACCAAGTTTCTCTTATAGCACAGTTACAGCTTTAAAAACATATAGATTGGCTTACCTCACTCCGACTGTTCCGTCTGGAAATATTACGTCCTTATATACTAATGTTGTTGGCTATGAAAACACGTGGGGTGAAAATAGATTCAATTCTTTAGGAGTAGATAGGTCAGGGTTTGGCGTTGGCGATTCAGTGAATAAATCAGCACTGGTAGAAATGCGAAGCACAACAATGGGCGCATTAATCCCACGCATGACAAAGACGCAAAGGAATGCGATTATATCATCATTAAAAGGTACAATATCAGGAGGAAGCGGCTACGCCCTTGGCGGAACAGGGGCAAGAGGAAGGGTGCCTTTAACTGGAGGTAGCGGAACAGGAGCGGTAGCTGATTTATATATTGTAAGTGGCGTAGTTACTAACGTTTGGATAACAAGCATAGGGTCTGGATATGTGGTTGGCGATGTGCTTTCTGCATCACCTTCGGGCGGCGGTAGTGGCTTTACTTACACAATTACAGAAGCGAATCCACCAGCGGATGGATTATTAGTTGAGGTGACAGGGGAAACAGGTGGCACTTATCTAAGCCTATACAACGCAAATACACCCGGATGGGAAAAAGTAAGTACAACAGCAGATTAAAATAAAATAAGAAATGAAAAAACTAATATACATACTACCTCTTTTATTCTTTACTAAAATAACTTTAGCACAGGATAAGCAAGCAGGTACTTTACAAACATGGAAGGTGCAAGGTGGTGGAGGTGGAAATGGAACTGTTAAGTCAGTAAGCAAAACAGATGGATATGGCTATTCATCTACAATCACAAATCCAACAACCACACCGAATATTACAGGAAGTGTAGATACAGTCGTTATACCATCAAAACCTTTTTTATCAAATGAATTGGCTAAAAAGCGAGACACTTCTTATCATACTAACTTTTATGCAGAATCACCTTTATCTGTTCGTGATACATTAGTCATAGAAGGGGCTGATACAATACACGGAGTAATATCTTCTCTTGACAATTTAAATATGCCTGAATTAAGTTATAAAGAAGCTTCAAGAGACACTACAAATTGGAGGGCGAATAACACTTTAGTTGACGAGCAATTTTTAACTGATAGAATAAGTAGTTCCCCAATTTCATCAGCCGTGGAGGCAGCATTGGGCTTGAAATTTAATTTAAGCGACACATCGGCAGCATTTAGTCCATACGCAAGAAAAAATAAAGTGCAATTCGATAGTAGTGTGTTGGCTACTGCAATAAATTTAAGGGCATTAGACGCAAATGTTGTTCATACTACCGGAACCGAAACGGTGGCGGGAACTAAAACATTCAATAATTCATTTCAAGTAAATTCAAGCACAAACGTTTATTGGGGGAATAATGCTGGCCCAGTTGCTGGATATGGAGTATTAAGTTGGGATGGTGCATTAGGGAAAGCGATAATTGGGAGTATAGCGGGTAAAACATTGGAATTGCTAGTAAACGGGAATCCAGGAATCACCTTTGACTTGAGTGGGAATGCCACGGTTCGCGGTGTAGTGAAACCAA
>CAZIWB010000102.1:0-13927 GCA_964542655.1 uncultured Cellvibrionaceae bacterium | reverse complement strand
ATTTTTTATTTTGCTTCCTGGTTGAAGTTCACAGCACTGACTTTCGATTGGCTTGGCGTATATATTCGATGTGTTTCCGTACTAAGGGGCTAGCTTCCAAGTCTCCAGAGTGTTTTTCCCCTGCTCTGATGATCCGTCCAGGAGGCGAAGACTTTCACATTTTCACATTGCCATTGATTTATAATTGGCTGAGATTTTTTGGTGTTTCGTTTCTGTTTCAAAGAGATAATCTGTCATTCTTTGATACTGATGCGTAATTAATGGTCACTGCACTCAATCGTTTATGAGGTGGCATGCTGACAAAGTACATTCGCTACACGATGGAAAATTTGACCTGACTATGAATGAACTGCAACGGCAAGCTTATTTATCCGCGCTGGGCATTGAGAATTATGCCCCGCGCTGGTTTTTGCCAGCTGCTCCTGTGTCAGTGGCTTGTGTCATGCCGATACAACCTATTCTTGCCGAGCCATTAGTTGTATCTGTTATAGCTACTGTTACTGAAAACCTGCAGCAAAATAAAAATACATCCCCCAATTTATTAAATACCATTGCCGATTTGGGGGAGCAGAAGAAAGCGCCTCCGGCAGTGAAGGCTGCGATGATTTTGCAGCAACTGGAGGAAAAGAAGGCTCCTGTTGTAGAGCCATTTTCACTCAGTATTTATCGACCTCTGCCAGGAGTCCTGATTATCGATTCGCGCAACACCCGATTAGCTTTACCTACAGAGGTATTGCTGAATAATCTTTTGCGTGCACATTTGGGCAGCACTTCTTTTGTGTTGGGTGAAGAAGTGCTGCGTTGGCCAATGGTTGAAAATAGATTTGTATCGCGCACTGAAAATGATGCACGTAATGAGCTGCAGACTTGGCTTGCAGTTGAAAATGAGTTGCGGCCTATTAATAAACTTTGGCTGATGGGTGAAAATGCGGCGCGTTATTGGATTGCTGCTGGAAGTGATTGGCAACAGCTGTATTGGACAAAACAATCCATCGAGGATTTACCATTGCAGGCGCTTATATTACCGAGTCTTAATCAATTTCTGCAAAAGCCCTTGGAAAAATCCAGACTTTGGGCTTGCCTTTCATAACCTTCCATCCTCATTGCAATTAATCCGAAATTAAAAGAATGACAGAAGACTTTTCCCTGACAAGTGCAACTTACACTGGTTTGGTTTTGCAATTCCGCTTAATTGGGGCTGACGATATTCCACAGGTAATGGCGTTGGAGCGTTCTGCTCACTCGCATCCCTGGCGGCAATCCAGTTTCGAGGATTGTTTGAATGGCCGGCAAAAATGTTGGCTGGCAGAGTATAAGGGTGCTCTGGTGGGCTACGTGGTTGTCACTCATGGTGGTGGCGATGCGGAATTGCTGAATATTTCGGTATCGCCAAGTTATCAACGCAAAGGTATTGGTCAATGTTTATTGGCGCATGCAGTGAATTGCGTTAAAGAAAAAGCCGATATGTTATTTTTGGAAGTGCGCGTGTCTAACCGAAAGGCGATAGCGCTTTATGAAAAAGAAGATTTTTTTGAAGTTGGCCAGCGAAAAAATTATTACCCTACCGTTAATGGTCATGAAGATGCACTGTTGATGGCGCGACAGCTTTAGCCTGTTGCCAATAATTACCTAATGCTTCACAGGGCGCTTATATAGTTTTCGTTGCAAGGTGCGGCGATGCATGCCGAGCGCCCTTGCGGTGGCTGAAATATTGCCATTATTCTCCTGCAGTATTTTTTGGATATGCTCCCATTCCAAACGATCAATAGAGAGTGGTGTATAAGTCGTATCTGTTAATAGTTGCTCTGTTTGTTCAGTAAAGGCCGCCAGTATTTCATCCGTATCTGCGGGCTTGCATAAATAATTCACTGCTCCTAGTTTGACTGCCTCAACCGCTGTTGAAATACTTGAGTAACCGGTCAGCATCACTATCGCAATTTCGGGTTGATGCAATTTTAATTCGCGGATTAATTGTAGGCCTGAGTCGCTTCCCAGTTTTAAATCGACAATTGCCCTGGCAAAGATGGCGCTCTTGGCAAGCTGTAATGCTTGGGCAATATTGCTTGCCGATACGGTAGAAAAACCGCGTCTTTGCAATACTCGCTCAAGCATGGCGGCGAGCGTCGGGTCATCATCGACAATTAAAAAATCAGTGGCTGTTTCATTCATACTGCATTTGAACCTGAAGGTGATGCCAATGTGATAGGAAGTTCAAGCTGGGTAATAGTTCCCTGTTGTGCGCGTTTGTGAAGTGACACTGTGCCGCCATAGCGATTAATTGTAGCCTGCGTCAGCAGCAGGCCAATACCGAGCCCTTTGGTTTTGGTGGATATAAAAGATTTTCCCAAGTGCGATGTAATATCCTCATCGATACCTGGTCCCCTATCCTTAATAATCCACTGTATGTTTTTTGCATCCCAATGGATATTAATTTCAATATCCTCGGGGCTGGCATCGGCCGCATTGTTTAATAGGTTAATAATTGCCTGGGCGATAGTTGGATGAAATTGCGCAGTCCTATTTGCCTGGTTATCGACGAGATTTATGCTTGCGATGACATCGGGGCGCATTATTTTCCAGCGTTCGATTAATGTAGTGCAGTAGTCGGCAATATTTTCCTCAGGCATTTGCCCATCTTTGGTTTGTTCTGCTGTGGCGACTAATTCGCGCAGGGTATTTGCGCAGAGATTGACTTGTTCTTGTAACAATTGCAGATCTTTTTGCAGTGGTTTCAATTCGCTATATTCATCGCGCAATTCGCTGAGCAAAAGTTTCATTGTTGACAAGGGGGTACCCAACTCATGGGCAGTTCCTGCTGCAAGTGTGGCGACGGCCATCACTTGCTCATCGCGCAATTGGTCTTCCCTCCAGCGATTTAGTTGCGCCTCTTGCGCGCGTAGGTCGCGCGCCATTTTTACAATAAAATAAGTGATCAAGCAGGCGCTGATAAAAAAATTCAGCCACATACCCAGCACATGAAGGTTGATCGAGTTATCGGCCTGGTGATGATGTGGTGAGAGTATGGGTAGCGGAATATGGAAAAATAATAGCAGTGAATAGCTCAGTACACTGACACTGGCTATCGCTAACGTATAAGTGCCACTTAAGGTTGCTGCGCAAATACAGATAGGTACTAAAAAATAGGAGACAAAAGGATTGTTTGCGCCGCCACTAAAATAAAATACGGTACTTAAACAAATTAAATCCACCAACAGTTGGATAAAAAATTCCAACTGGGTTACCGGCAGTGGTTTGCGCAACCGGATAAAAGTCAGCAGATTGACACTGGTGAGGATAACCAGGGCGATCAGGATTTCCGTAAAGGGTAGATTGACTGTACCATCCCACAAACAGATAACGGCCGCTATGCCGAGGCAAATCAAAATCAGGGTGCGGATAATGACCCAATAGCCCAAATGCTGGGCATGTCCCGCCAATGTGAAAGGTGCATTTATCATTGTATTCCCAGGCTCGGATGTCGGATTAATTAGCGGTAATGAGCGATGATTATAACTAACACATGTTCTGCAAACTGCTAAACAAACGCACAGACGGTGCGACACTTTGTCGCGTCTGGACAAGCTGGACGCGGGAGTCGCGAGGGGACTGGTGTATACTGCACGCCATCTTTGATTGCCCAATATGACCACATTATCCGGCGCTGTTTATGTCAACCCCCTTACACGCAACACTTACCGAAGGACGGGTCTCTGAACAGCTAAAAACTTTGGCGCTACCTTTGGTTTGGGGCTTGATGGCGACTATGTCGCTCAACGCGATAGAAACCTTTTTTATCGCGCACTTGGGGCGTGAACCACTTGCCGCACTGAGCTTTACCTTCCCCGTCATTATGGTGCTCACTAGTTTGGGGATTGGTTTGGGGGCAGGTACCTCCTCAGCTGTGGCCAGGGCAATCGGTGAAGGCGATTCAAACCGGGCGCGCCGGCTCGCCACTGATGCCATGAGTCTCACCTTTATCATCTCAGCCAGTGTCTGTTTGCTGGGATGGCTCACACTTGAACCTCTGTTCCTTGCTTTGGGCGCTACACAGGATCTGATTCCCCTTATCCGCTCCTACATGTCGATCTGGTATTTCAGTGCGCCCTGTCTGATGGTACCCATGGTGTGTTTGTCGGCACTGCGGGCGATGGGCATGAGCCAGATACAGGGGTATTTGATGGGCGGTGCTGCTCTGCTCAATGTGTTGCTGAGCCCCATTCTGATTTTTGGCCTGCTGGGCTTTCCCGCCCTGGGCTTGCAAGGTGCAGCCTTGGCTACCTTGATTACTCGCGCCCTGATGTTAATCGTTGCACTTTATATTTTGCATGCGCGTGTTCGCATGCTGGTGAACCCGTTTTTGCCTTGGTCTATGTTAAAAAACTCCTGGATGACGATTGTGGAAGTCGGCGTACCTGCCATGGTTGCCAACGTGATTATCCCTTTCGCGAGTGCGATTGTGGTCGCGATGGTGGCAGCCTATGGCACAGATGCTGTGGCCGCACTGGGAATTGCCATGCGTATCGAACCGTTAGCGCTTATCGTTTTTTATGCACTCTCCGGCGTAGTCGGACCATTTTTCGGGCAAAACGTTGGAGCAGGAAAGTTTGGGCGCTTACACGAAGGCTTACGGGTATTGACGGTATTTTGTTTGACCTTCGGAATATTTTTGGCATTGCTACTGGGGCTGTTGGGTGACGAGATTGCCGGTTTGTTTGGTGATCACGCGGAAGTCGTCGGCATTACGGCAATTTATTTCATGATTGTGCCGATCAGTTATGGTGCCTATGGTTTAGTGATGTCAGTCAATGCAGCGTTTAATGGTTTAGGGCGCCCCTGGCCAGCGATGATGATATCGGCTGGTCGTGTGCTTTATGTGTATTTGCCACTCGCTTGGTTGGGTCAATACTGGTGGGGTATAACCGGCCTTTTTATCGCCACGGCGCTTGCCAACATATTGTTGGGCTTATGGGCATGGCTGTGGCTGAAAAAACATATTCACCAGCAAGCGGCTCCCGCCGAGCCATAGTGATTTGGCAATAGTGACTTGACCTGAACTGGCAATTTCCACCAAGCGGTAGCGCACGGGGTATAATTCCTGCACTTTTTCTTTCTCTCTTTTAACGCGATATTTTTATGACTAATTTAACTACTGAACTCGCCAAGCGTCGTACCTTTGCGATTATTTCTCACCCTGACGCCGGTAAAACAACGGTCACTGAAAAATTGTTGTTGTGGGGTAATGCCATTCAATTAGCGGGCTCAGTGAAAGGCAAGCGCGGCCCCCATGCAAAATCAGACTGGATGACGATGGAGCAGGAGCGTGGAATTTCGGTGACCTCGTCAGTGATGCAATTCCCCTATAACGGGCGCATCGTCAATTTGCTCGATACCCCTGGCCACGAAGACTTTTCTGAAGATACCTATCGCACACTCACCGCCGTGGATTCGGTATTGATGATGATCGACGGTGCAAAAGGTGTTGAAGATCGCACGATTAAATTGATGGAAGTTTGCCGCTTGCGCGATACGCCTATTTTAACCTTCATCAACAAAATGGATCGTGAAAGCCGCGATGCGGTTGAGTTGCTTGATGAAATTGAAAATGTATTAAAAATTACGGCAGCGCCGATCAACTGGCCATTGGGAAGCGGCAAGGAATTTGCCGGCGTTTATAATTTTTACACTGACACTATCCATGTCTACCAACAAGGAATGGGACATACCATTCCCGATGATATCCAGATAAAAGGTTTGGATAGCGCAGAAGCGACCAAATTGCTCGGTGCTTACGCACAGGATGTGCGTGATCAAATCGAATTTGTGCGCGGCGCGACGCATCAATTTGATCTGGAAGAATATCTTGCCGGGCGTATGACTCCGGTATTTTTTGGTACTGCTTTGGGTAACTTTGGCGTGCGTGAAATGCTCGATGGTTTCGTCGAGTGGGCTCCTACACCACGTGCGCGCGCTACACATGAGCGGGCAGTTGAACCAACTGAAGAGAAATTCAGTGGGTTTATTTTTAAAATCCAGGCCAACATGGACCCCAAGCACCGCGACCGCATTGCCTTTATGCGCATCTGTTCGGGTACCTATTCACAAGGTATGAAAATGAAACATGTACGCCTGGGCAAAGAAGTCAAAATTGCCGATGCGGTGACTTTTATGGCTGGCGATCGCAGCGCGGTTGAAGAAGCAATTGCGGGCGATATTATCGGTTTGCACAACCACGGTACTATCCAGATTGGCGATACTTTTACCGAAGGTGAAAGCTTGAAATTCACCGGTATCCCACACTTCGCCCCTGAATTATTTCGCCGTATCCGCTTGAAAGATCCACTCAAAATGAAGCAACTGCAAAAGGGGTTGCAACAATTGTCGGAAGAGGGGTCGACCCAGGTTTTTTTCCCCGTCAACAATAATGACATTGTGGTGGGCGCTGTCGGTGTACTCCAATTTGAAGTAGTTGCTTATCGCTTGAAAGATGAATACAAAGTGGAAGCGATTTATGAACCTGTCAATGTAACCACCGCGCGCTGGTGTGATTGTACTGATCCGAAAAAGCTGGAGGAATTCAAACGCAAGTGCGCTGAAAACCTCGCGCTGGATGGCGGTGGCCACCTCACCTATCTCGCACCTTCGCGAGTAAATTTATCACTCACACAAGAACGGCATCCGGACGTTAGCTTCCGCGCAACTCGCGAGCATTAATCGTCGGTAGTTTTTCGGGATTGCTGGTGATTGAAACGGATTGGCATGTAAGCATTGGATGAGGGATGCGGCTGGAGTCTTAACCAGGATGTTTGCTATGCCGCGCTCGGCTATACTCAAGTTTATTTAAAACCACTAGCGAAAAGGTTCCACTTTGACATCAACCTCTGACAATAAGGATCTTATTTGGGATCTGGATGCCTTTAACCAGCGCCAGCGGGCGGTGGATTTTGTTATGGGGTTTGAAAATAAACTCTGTGTATATTCCAGCTCGGTGGATCAGCTTTACACTAACTACAATATTTTTTTTCCCAAAGAAGAAGATCGGAAGTTGGTGATTCTGCCTAATCCCTATATGCCGCACGATACTTTTAATGGCATCCCCACTAGTGCAGTTACCCCCACCGGGATGGAAATTATTCCCGGTGTTTACCAATCCCGCCCCTGTTTGTTTTTGCGTATACCTTTCCGCAGTGGCACAGTGAAGTATCGTTCGGTGCCCTTACAAATGGGCTTGACGATAGTCCGACAAAAATTACCACCACATAAACCTTTCCTGCCTGTTTTGATGAAAGGGGACCTGCGTGAATTGGATGCCTCAACTCCCTGTTTGCATTTGCATGCAATACATTTGGATCGCTTGACTGAGCACTCTACCCTGGAGCGCAGTGGCATCCACAAAGTGATTGAACAGCGACTGCGCCAACTCAATTAATTATGTACTTTTGTTTGCAGGTTAATTCGAATCGCTAGCGCCAATAAAAAAGCCATCGCAACGGATGGCTTTTTTATTGGGGGGAAGGGTAACCCTTATTCAGGTAAGGTCCAGCGGATAGGCACAGTAAATTCAAATTGGCCACCCGCTATTTCCGCTGGCAATGCAGGGAAAGGTGCTGAGCGTTTTACCGCATCAAGAGCTTCTTTGTTTAACAAATCAAACTGGCTGCTTTCCAAAAGGTTGCTGCCCACAATATTGCCTGAGCGATCTATCACAACAGATACACGCACGTTTCCTGCTTGCTCGCGATCCAATGCACGTTGCGGGTATTTGGTTTTGCCTCGGATTTTTTTAATCGCGTCCGATACATAAAACTGGCGAGCCAAGAGGCTTTGGGCTGTGAGTGCCGGGCCATCATCTTCATCGTCAACTTTGGCTGGAGGTGGTGTGGCAGGTTTGGCTGCGGCGGCAACGGCGGCGGGTTTCGCTGCTGGAGTTTCTACAGCAGGTTTGTCGGCTACCGCAGCTACTGCAGCTACTTCAGCTACTTTTGCAGGTGCTGAGGATTTGGCAGATGAAGCTTGCGCGCCAGTCCATGCCTTTACTTCTGCGGTGCGTGTTGGCGTTGGCGAGATGGCTGCAAAGCGGCTATTTAAACCGGCGTTCACCGCGCCCACTTTAAGCAAGCTATCGCGATAGTCAGATGACAGCGGAATTTTTCCTATCCAGGTTGATAGCAACATGGAAAAAAATGCGTTGTCTTTAATATTGCCTAACACCACACCATTCACTGCAATATCGACACCTTTGCCGGGGTTATTTGAAAAACTGATAATGTCATCTTTTACAAAACGTCCCTTAAACATCCCGTCAAACTTCACCATATTATCGGCCTGGGCCGTGAGGGCTTCGGCTTTGCTGTTCACCGCCATGCCTTCAATCCACATACGGCTAAAGCGGCGGGTGGTTAAACCGTCTGGCGCGACTATTTTCAGTTCCATGCGCATGGGTTGGGTAGTATTCATGAGAGCGTCGGCATTATTGCTGAGCGATTCAGAATAAAGTGCACCAATAAAGACCTCCTTCCCCAATTCCTGATGCACACCGATACCATTGAGCATAGGTTCAGCGCGGGTGGTTTGGCATAAAATTAATAGTGAAATGCTGATGAGAACGCGGAATAGGTGGTTGAAGCGCATATTCTTTCTACTCTCTATACTTAGGGACTTTATTGTCTTGGTTTAGTTTATGCCCAGTAGGGTAAGCTGAATCTAGGGATGGAACAGGGGTATCATATAGAAAAAAAGTGCCATAGCGTACCTCGGTGATAATTTGACTATAGTTGTTATATAGATTTTCAGTAGTATCATGCTTCCCCAAGGAGTTGTTGGGACAGGATTGCTCTCGCCAGCCTAATCGGCAGTGAATCATCGTTATAAAAACATATATTATACGGGTAGATGATGGAAACGAAGCCTCTGCATAAGATACCTAGAGATACTCTAGAACATTTATTGTCGGGTATACCATTTTTTAAAGTTGTCAGGCAGCAAGACCTGAAACAATTTGATCTATTGCTGCAAGCATCGCGTGTGGTTTCCTATCTTCCAGGTGAGGTTGTCCTGCAAAAAGGTGACTCGGGAAATTGGCTCTATTTCTTGCTCAAAGGCAAACTGGCAGTGTACGTAGATCAAGCTTTACAAGGTGATCTCGTTAATTATGTTACGCCCGGTGAAGTATTTGGTGATTTGGCCCAGTTGATGGGGCAGGCGCGTACTGCAACAGTGATTGCTGATAAGGGAGCCAAAGAATCCATGGTGTTAGCATTGGATTTCAACGTGTTTGGGCCACTCAATTCGGTAAGCCCAATCTCTCGTCAAACCAAGCTCGCTTACTACCGCAATACAGCACATAACCTGCGCTGGAAACTTGAGGTATATCGGTCCCAGCATTTACATCATGAATTGGCGAATAAGCATCGCCAAATAAAACTTTATCTCGGCCCTAAGGATACACATGAAGAGTTGGTATCGCTTCATGAGCAATCCCAGTCATTGGCACTATTGCTCCTGGAATGGAATAAGGAATTTGGTGTGCTTTCAGCAGATACCTTAAATCAAAACCGCCATGTTGCAGAGCGCGAATCCTAGGCTGCCGCACAGCCCCGCAGCAATTATATTTTCTACTGCTACACTCATCACAATAACAAACCAATAATTAGCGTAGCAGTGGCAATGAAATTTGAAGAGTTAAAACTCACCTATGGTTATCCATTACAGTTGCAAACTGCCACTTTGTCCGGGCAGCCGGAGCGCTTTTCCTGCCGATTAATTGGGTGTTTGCCCGGCCGCAGCATTTTACTCTCAGTACCAAAACAGGCTGGTAAGTTGGTCAGGTTCAGGGTAGGGCAGAAAATTGTGGTCCGCTTAATGATCGACAACGGTATTGGTATTTTTGCCGGTGTTGTTGAAAGCCAAACACAGGATCCTTACGCCATATTGCATCTTAGCTATCCCGAATCAGTGACTTTTAAGGGGATTCGTGGTGCAACACGTGTTGCCGTGCGCGAAAAAATTGAAGTTACCAATCTGAGTATGGAGAGCAAACCCACAGTCTCCGGATTTATATCGGATATGAGCATCAGTGGTACCCGAATCGAATTGGGGGATGACATCGCTGAAATTGGGGATACTTTGATGCTTAGGGCCCAGGTAGATATTCGTGATGTGAAGAGGGAGCTAGTGCTTACCGGGATAATACGGTCACGCGTTGATCCTACGGACAATCTCAGTGAAGGTGTTTTAGTCAGCTATGGGTTGGAGTTCATCAATCAACCTGATGAGCAACGTTTGGTGATGTACGCCTATGTGTTTAATCAAATGGCGTTACAGGAAAGCTCGGTGGGATAGGGTTATCGTTTCTGTCGACAATAAAAAAGGCACCAAGGGTGCCTTTTTTATTGGTGCGATTGTAATTAAGCAGCAGCTACAGGAGCCGCAGCTTTTGGCTTACGACCACGTTTAGCAGGTGCGGCACCAGCTGGTTTTTTAGCGGCAGGTGCTTTTTTCGCAACCGGTTTCTTAGCTACTGCTTTTTTGGCAGCCGGTGCTTTTTTAGCTGCGGGAGCCTTTTTCGCGGCAGGTGCTTTTTTCGCGGCCGGTTTCTTAGCTACTGCTTTTTTAGCAACTGGCTTTTTCGCAGCTACTTTAGCTTTAGCGGCGGTCTTTTTAGCAGCTGCTTTAGCTTTTACAGCTGCTTTTTTAGCTGCTGCTTTAGCTTTAACTGCCGCTTTCTTGTCAGCTACTTTTTTCTTCAGCGCTGCTTTTTTAGCAGCTACTTTAGCTTTAATAGCTTGCTTCTTGGCAGCCAATTTAGCTTTAACAGCTGCTTTTTTGGCTGCTAACTTGGCTTTAGCAGCGGCTTTCTTTTCAGCAACTTTGCTTTTTGCAGCGGCTTTCTTGGTAGACGCTTTCAAGCGCTTGGCAACAGCAGATTCTGCTTTTGCAACGGCTTTGTCGTTAGCCGCGGCAACTTTAGCAGCAGCTTTAGCAGCAGCGGCTTCTTTCTTCGCAGCAGCGACTTTAGCTTTAGCAGCAGCGGCTTCTTTCTTGGCAGAAGCAACAACAGCTTTAGCAGCAGAAACTTGTTTAGCTGAGCCTGGGGTTTTCTTTTTAGCAGCGGCGGCCAATTTGCTTTGCGCGGCTTTCAATGCTGCCGTTGCTTTCGCAGCATCTTTAACCAAACCAGCAACAGCTTTACCGGCATCTGCCGCTTGAGCTGCGCGAGCTTTTGCCAGTTGCGCTTTCAGTTGAGCCAATTGCTGTTCCAAACTTGCAACAGTATTAACAGCGGTTTGTTTACGTGCAGCCATGGTGTGCTTCCTTTATAGTTTTCGAAAGGTCGATAAATGGATTAAAAAGTCCAACATGTATAAGTTAAAACTTTATTGAAAAAATTCAAGTTTTTTGCGTGAAATAGTCAATAAAAATGCATTTTTTTGATGATTTTTAGTAAAAAAATGTGTTTTTCCGAAAATTCAGGAAAGTTTTTCTGTTGAATACACTCCATGCTCAAAAAAAATGAACTTTGTATTGGGTTCTTTTTTTGTCTCTACAGCAGCAAAAATTTATTTGGTCTCTCTATTTTCAAACCATTTTTCAGGTTGTGTTTAGGTTATACATGACCATTTTAAATTTATTTGAAGTGGAGTTCGGGTTTCTATGAGGCTGATTTTGTGACGCAGCAATTATTTGAAAGCGGGTATTTTTAGAAATGTTGAGTGTGAATAAGTTAACGATTGACACTTCTGTGGATACCTTTCACAAGCCAACACCGGCCATTTACCATGTTGATCGAATGTGGAATGCATATTTTCAACCCGTATCAGTTTGTTTATGCGGGCGTGCTGTGCGCGTAAAAAACTATTTATGCATTACGTTGAAACCATGCGAGGGTGTCTTGTCAGTTTCTGGTTTTGTGGGGGCAGAAGGGATGAAGAAGAGTGTGTACGTTGATGAAGATGGTTTTGCGTAAGTACATTTGCTATTGAGCCGCTATTTTAAATATCCCCATTGCTAGCTGGCGGAGATGCTTTTCTGTGTTGCTGCACGAACGGAGCTGTAATCGCAGTGGATTTATCTCGCTGGTGCTATTTGTAGTGCCCAAGGCTATTTGCAGCCCCGCATACCTCCCTGGGTTGTTAATCATTTTGGAATAGAGAGAGGTTTTACTTGGGGGGCGTTGGCCCAACAACTTCCCCTCTTGAGGCGAAATCAAATCATTGGCTGTGGATGTAATAGTGATGACCAGCGAACTGAATGATTTGCATCAGCTCAATTCACCGGTGATTTCATTTGTGTCGTCGTTAAGCTCGCAACCTGTTTGAGTAGAGTGTCGACAATGAGCGACTCCTCTGTTTTGACAGGAATTATTTGGCAAGCCGCGTTATAGGGGGATTTATTTATTCTCCTGTCGAAGGTGTTAATGTTTCTGGGCAATGGCAAATGCGGTATTAGTTAATCTGTACCTATAGTGATTGTTGGGTTTAAGCTTTCATGCAAACGCATGGTGAGTACTGGATAAACGGCTGATGTTTGCTTTGGCAAAGCTGCTAAAATTGGTTCTTTCCCCCCAAGACTTACGCTTGCTCCGAATAACACGAGGGTACCTACAGTGAGCCGCAGAAAAAAAAGCCATATCGACGATGACACTAACGGGATTGATTTGACACCTATGCTCGATGTGGTGTTTATCATGTTGATTTTCTTTATTGTGACTGCATCCTTTGTGAAAGAGGCTGGAATTAACCCTAATGTTCCCGCGCCAAACAATAATTCTTCTGCTGATGATGCCGAGCCAAACATTTTGGTCCGCATCTCTGCGGATAACCAAATCTGGCTTTTGGAGAAAGAAGGGGAGCGCCGTGTCGATATCCATACCGTGCGTTCAAATCTTGAACGTTTACGCGCAGAGCTGCCCAAGGCGTCCGTTATTATTCAGGCGAGTGGTGAAGCCAATACGGGTACTTATGTTGCGGTTGCAGATGCGGCGCGCGAAGCAAAAGCTCCCGATGTGATCCTGGTGCCATTGAAGGGTGAATAATGGATTTATGTGCAATAAAAAAACCGCCTGTCCAAGGCGGTTTTTTATGTCTACGTACTTGAGTAGTTTTAGAATTCGTACTCCTGGCGGATGTATTTTTTAGGAAGTGTGCTGAAGCGGGGGCGTTCGGCACTGAAGTGATCGTGAAGTTGGTCTTGCATTAGCTGGGCAAAGTCGGGTTGTTTTAATCGTATCAGGTGGCGATGATCGCCTGCTTCAATGTAAATCTCTTCTACTCCCATTAGCTCCTCATCCCAAATAACATCAATACCATAGGCCTCACCAAATGCCGGTATTGCCCCTTCTACACAATCTTTAAATATTTCGGTCAGTTCCTCTTCCTCAACAAGCTCCATATGGCGGTCAAAGATTTGGTTCAGCGTGTGGCGCAGGATTTTATTGCGTGTTGGTAATACGCAAAGTGTGTAATGGAAATCTTCATCGCGTAGCAGTACACCTTTGGCAAGGCAGTGGTCATCGATCCTGGCAACGCGTGCTGTATTGTAAGAGCCCTCACAATAAGCATGCTCTAGTAACGTGAAGTCGATTTGTTTTGCTTTTAAATATTTTTCTACCGTTGCGGCAACACCCATACAAATATCTCCTGTGGCGAAATGCGCAGAGAAAAGAGTTGGACATTATTCGTTAAATATCGCTTTGTTGGACAATCAATAAAGGGTTAAAGGGATGGGCTGATAGAGCTGTTAGCAATTAACTCTTGCTAATTGGAGTATAGAGAGGATTCAAATGATTGAGCCAAGTGTTTTGGAATTAATCCCGATTGGTTAGAACACTTGGTTGTGAGGCAGTCGCTAAGATGGTACCAATATTTAATAGATGCAATGTCCAGTCCTAAAATACGTTGACACTGATTTATCCAAACGCCCGATGCACTTC
>CAZIWB010000101.1:0-14341 GCA_964542655.1 uncultured Cellvibrionaceae bacterium | reverse complement strand
TCGCTGTGTCACCGGACGGTTCTACACGTGCAGATCCGTCCGCGCAACTGGATCGCCGCCGCCCCAACCGACGTATCCGTCCGGCTGTCAACCGTTGACATGCGAGCCGTTATGTGCAAGCCGTCGATCGTGCCCAACTGGAAGCGCACGCGTGAGCAGGCCGGCAACATGTTTCCGGACGAGCCGGAATGGTGCTGGCTGCTGTGGCTCGAGGCTACGCTGGCGAACGAGAAAAAGGTGCCGTGGCGCCCGATGCCGGTGCTCTGGACGCGCCTCTACCGGGACTTCTGGCGGTCGGGGAAGCGGCAGATGGTCGGGAGCGTCGGCCGGCGCGGCACGAAGAGCTCCAGCAACTGCCGCGTGGCCGTCTGCGAAGCGATCCTGAGACCGCGGCGCGTCGAGCCCGGGACAGACCTCGCATGGCCGTTCATGAGCTGCGACATGGCCGAGGCGAACGGCCGGTTCAAGACGCTTAAGGCGCTCCTGTTGGCCATCGGTCTGCGCGAGGTGGGGCGCCAGGCAGACCTCGACATCGGCACGTTTTGGCCGACGCAGCCGAACCAATACGGGCGCAGCAAGATCATGCTGCTCGACGCCGACGAGCATCCTTTTGACTTTAGGATCATGCCCGGGACCATCGACGGCGCGAGCGGGTACACCGCGCTGGGCGCGACGTGCGACGAGCTCGATCTCTGGCACGACAAGGCGAGCAACGCGAACCCGGCGAGCCAAGTCCTGGAGATGCTGCGCCCGACGCTCAAGGGCCAGCGCGGGGCTCATATCTACGCGTTTTCCGCCCCCTTCGGCGAGAGGGGTCCTCACACGGCATTGGTCAAGCGCGGCGACACCGATCTCCAGCACGTAGCCCGTCTCGGGCGCGACGGCGCGGCGCTCGACGAGGCGGCCCGGCAGGCGCTCGCAGACATGTTCGCGGCGCGCGCCCTGTCGGAGACGAGCGCGGAGGAGCGCGCGCGGTACGCGCGGCACGCGACGGACGCGCGGCTGCGCGAAGCCTCGGACCCCGCGTCGACAGCGATCCCGAGCTGGGCGGCGAACCCCACCGACGAGAACGGGAACGGTCCGGACCCGCCCGGCGCGATCCGCGAGTGCTACGCGCTCGCCGCCGCCGGCGCGGACGAGGGCGCCGATCCGTTTCTGGAGCTCTTGGCGCGCTACGGCGCGCGGCCGTACGCCGCTGGCGGGCACAGGCTGCTGGACATGACGCTGCTCGACGCGGCGGCGCAGAGGCCCGCGACGTGGCCCTAAAGATCGCCGCCGCCATCGATCCGGGCTCGACGCGCAACAGCTGCGCCCTCGCCGTGGTCGGACAGAACAAGGTCGGGCTGTGGGTGCCGCTGGCGCTGCGCGAATGGATCCCCGCTCCCGGACTGCCGATCGATCTGCGACTCGTCGTGCTCCCGGAGGCGGCGCGCGTCGTCAAGGGATGGGGGTGCTCGTCGTGGGCAACCGACTCCTTTGCGCCCGGAGAGACGCGCCTGGTCTCGGCAGAGCACGGCCTCGGCTTGTCGTTCGTCCCCGGAGCGGACACATGGGAGCAGTGGCGGCACGTGTTCGCTGTCGTGGGCCGCGGACAGGTGGCGCTGTCGCCGAGCGGAGACCCCAGGCTCCCGAGCGCTGAAGTTCTCGCGCGCCTCCGCTCGCAACTCGCCACGGTTCGGCGGACCCCAGGGTCGCAGGGGAAGTGGCAGATCACGCTCCCGGAGGTCGAGGGGGCCCACGGCGACCTCGCCGTGGCGTTCTCGCGGGCGCTGTGGCTGGCGCGTGCGGCGGAACCGCCGGAACCACCGGAGCCCTCTCCCCGCCCCCGCGGGCGCTCCGAGTACGCGGGGGAGATGGAGTCTATCCAAGAACTTTAGAGATTGGCCTTGACTTTGCCCGTGGCATATCGCCACGCTGTAGACACTTGCCGCGCGCCGGGTCCTGACCCTTCGTGGCGGGCGACTCCTGACGGAGCGATCCCCCGGCGCGCGGTTCGTAGTGCCGAGAGCAAAACCAAGCGCAAAGCGTGCGCGCCCAGCGTCGGGCGCATCCAAGGACCGGGCTCGCCATCGTGCGACGCCGGCGGATGACGCGCGCGCGCGCACCGGCTTCCCGGAGTTCGAACGCTTCCTGGACGCGCTGCGGTCTACGCGCGAGCTCCCCGGGTACTACCCGGAGACGCTCACCGCGACCGACCGCAAGAACGCGCTTCGCGAGGCGAACACCGGCAACCTCCGCAACGCGGCGATCCTGACGCGCGAGGCCTGCACGGAATGGGGGGACGTCTACGGCGTTCTCGGGACGATCACGGATACCCTGTTCGGTCTGCCACAGAAATGGCAGGGGCCGGAGGCCGTAGTCGACGCGCTGCGCGGCGATGACACGCGGCCCGGGCTCGCGGACTCGCTCATCCCGGAAACCGAGGCGGCGGCGATCATGCGCGCCGGGATCCCGTTCGGCGTGGGCCTGGGGCGCCTCTCCAAGTTCACGATCGGTGGACGTCAGATGCGCCGGCTCAATGCCTGGGACAGTGAGCACCTGCGCTATAACTGGGCGTCTGACACATGGCAGATCAGTACGAACCTTGGCGCCGAGTGGCACGATGTGACCGAGGGCGAATGGGTGCTGTTTTTGCCGTACGGCGAAAAGTACCCTTGGAAGCGCTCTCCCTGGAAAGCCATCACGCTCGCTTACGTCCTTTCGCGCGACGGCTGGTTTCAGAGGTCGAGGTATTCCCAGGCCATCACGCCGACGCGCGTAGGCGGTACAAGCCAGGACTCCAGCGAGGAGCATCGTAAAGAGTTCGCGGCCCTGCTCGCAGCGGCCAAGTTTGACACGTGGCTGATGCTGCGGCCCGGGGAGACGTACAAGGTAGAGGGCGTATCAGGAGGCGATCAGTCGGTCGCCGTATTTGCCAGCATCATCGATTGGGCGCGTCGAACCGTCATCACGGCGTTGAAGGGTGAGACGGTCACGACCGACGGCGGCAAAGGCTTCTCCTCAGACGCGACACAAGAGCGCATCTCGAGTGCGAAGATGTCGTTTTATGCACGCGCGTGGAGCCGATTCGAGTCTCAGATCTTCTCCTGGGCAGCGTACGACCTCACCGGAGAGCACGCGCGCGTTACGCGCCTCTACCAGACGGCGACGCCAGCCGACGCGCTCGAGCGCGTCAAGACGATTGAGGCGGTAGGAACCGCGCTGGACAAGGTAGAGTCTGGGCTCAAGACGGTAGGGAAGCGCCTCGCGAAGCAATCGGTAGTGTCGATCATGAACTCGATCGGTGTTGAGGTGGAGGACCTTCCTGGATCCGCTGAGCCGTCGCCCGCGCCCGCTGTGCAGGAGGTCGCGACGTGACATTCCTGGATAAGGCAAAGACGCTTACCGCCAAGTGGCTCGACTACCTCGGCCTGGGAGACTGGAACGTGGCTGTAGAGGTCGGCGACTTCGGGCCGAACCTCGGCGAGTGCATTGCGGATTGGAAGTACCTGCAAGCGCTCATCAGGTACAGGGACCCTTCGCTGTTCCGCGGCGGAGAGTACGACCTGGAGGCGGTCGTCGCGCACGAGGTGGCGCACCTGCCGTTTTCGGCGCTCGAGACCGAAGCGGGCACGTGGCAGCGGAACCTCGAGGAGCATCTCGTGGAGCGCTTCTCTCGCTCGATGCTGCGCATCGTCCGCGGAAACCCCGGCATGTCGCAGGCCCGCATATCGGAAAGACTTCGCGCCATGGTGGGCGCAACGGTGCGCGCTCGCCGCGCCATGAACGACAGGAGATACAGGATGGATCCGAAATTGCTCGAACTGCTGTTGAAGGCTGGCGAGTTCTCGGGCCGAGAGGACGTTCCGGAAGACGTCAAGGAGCTCCTCGGCCAGCTCGCCGCTGCGGTCGCCACTGGCGCCGCGCCGGCCGGAGAGGGAGAGGCGGAGCCGCCCGCCTCCGAGGACCCCGAGGACAAGCCGGGTGAGCCGCCGCCGGCCGTCGAGGACCAGCCCATGCCGCCGCAGCGCGCGACCATCGACGCCATCGCCGCGCTCGCGCGGAAGGACGCCGAGGCGGCCGCTTCCTACGCAGCGAAGGCCAAGAAGGCCGCCGAGACGCGCTACCGCGAAGAGCTCTTCGCCGGCGCTCCGGACGTGTTCCCGGCGGCGATGCCGCGGGCGCGCGAGGCGTACCAGGACGCATCGCCCGAGGAGATCGAGCGCCACATCAAGGCGGTGCGCGCGCGCACCGCTCCGCCGCAGAGCCCGCCGCCGGCGCCTGCGCCGAGGAGCCGCCAGGCCGCGCCCGAGCCGCGCGAGCCGCTCCCCGAGCAGCCCCAGATCACCAATCCCGGCGGCCTGATGATCTTCGCCGGTGGGAACAAGAGGGTGTCATGACCGCACTCGTTCGCAATACGACCAGGGATGTCAACTCCAAGGGGTGCGAGAAGCGCTACCTCTACCAACGCGCCTCTACGGGCACGATCCACGAATACGCGCTGGTGGCGCAGCGATTCGGATCCGACCTGTGCGAGCCGGTGACCGAGCGCGCCGATCTCATCGTGCGCGGCGTGGCCCTCGCCAAGTTCGACAACCCGTCGAGCAGCACGTCAAACAGGGTGCCCATGATCGCCGGCAGGATCGCCGGCTTCGACAACTCGGCTGGCAACGACGCGATCACCGCGAACGACTACGGTCGTCTCGTGTTCGCGGTCGATACGAACACGCTGGCGCGGACGAACGGCGACACCGGCGGCGGCCCGACGCGATCCCCGGCCGGGTTCTACGGTGGCACGCAGACGAAGAACGGCGTCACCACGCTCGTCCTCGTCGTCCCCGACGACTTCGAAACGGCCGTGTCGATCCTTCAGGAGCTCGGCCCGGCGGCGGAGACGTCGCCGTCGCAGGCGTCGATCCTCCACACGGCTCGCGGCGTGGTCACGAGCAACGTGGCCAGCCTCGCCGCGTTCACGGTGTCGGGCTCCGGGCGCGACGGCGTGACCTACCTCGAGGATGACATCGTTCTCCTCGCCGCGCAGACGACCGGCGCTCAGAGCGGGCCCTACGTCGTCGGGGCTGTCAACGCGGGCGTCGCGCCCCTGACCCGCCCGTCCTGGTGGGCCGCGGCGAGCGTTCAGGCTATGTCGTCGGAGTTCAATATCAACGCGGGCACGGTGTTCGGCGGGTCCAAGTGGTTCGCGACCGTGGCCGGAGCCATCACCGTGGACACGACGGCGCCGGCCTTCTACCCGCGCGTGCAGAAGGGCGTGAGTTCCGCAATGACCGGTACCCCCGGAGCCGTGACCATCACCGGGCTGTGGCTTCGCAGCGGCGGCGAGGTCATCTACTCGCGCAAGACGACGGGCGGCACGCCGGGGCACCTGTCGCGCGTCGACACCGCCGGGGCTGGCGACGGCCAGACGGTCATCACCAGCACGGGCAACGAGACCTCCACGATCAGCTACGCGGTGGTGAACTGACATGAGCCTCCCCAAAGCAGCAGACGTCAATTTCTTCAACCCGGAAGAGGTCCAGGCGTGGATCACCGGGTACGGCCTCGAGATCGCTCAGGCCATGCCGCTCTTCAGCCTGTCAACGCGGTGGTGGGCGAACTTCGCCCTCATCGTGCCGAACGCGCCGAAGAAGCTCACGATCCCGTTCCCGCTCGTCGTGCCCGCCATGAGCGAGGACAACGGCCGCAACCAGCCGCAGATGAGCTCCACGGCGTTCGCGACGTTCGAGCGCGACGACCCGAAATACATGGGCTACGTGCAGCCGATCGAGAAGATCCGCGGAGGCGGCGATTTCGGCGCCCTGTCGATGGCGCCGAGTCTCATCGCGGCGACCATCGACAACCAACCCGATATCGGCTTCGGGGCTGCGCTCGGCCGAGGACTGACCACGACGGACTGGACCGGAACCAACTTCCTGGTTCTCAACAGCGCGGCGGACGCAGACAAGAAGCCTGTTAACCCGGGCATGTCGGCGTTCGGCACGTACACGAACGCGCGGGAAAACTTCGCGTTCACGAGCGACAACGTGACCACGCTGATCGAGGACCTGAACAGCCGAAAAGGTTTCGATAACCGGTACCTCCGGAACGACAAGCGCCAACTCAAAGCGCTGGTGCCGCCCACCAAGGCGGAGGAGGCGCACCAGATCTTCGAGCGCATCGAGTGGAGCGTCACCGACGGCGACGGCGGCACGACGCGCGCCTATAAGCGCATCCCGTACGAGGTCGTGACCGACATGCGCACGGATATGTGGGGCATCTCGATCATCCCGCAGAGCCCGTGGGAGCTCCCGTTCCTCTACATGATGGGGGCAAACCCCAACAGCGACACGGCGATCAACGGGTTCCCGAAGTTCCAGCTGGAACAGGGGAAGGATTCGACGCCGCACCGGCGCGTCGAAATCATCGACACATCCCACTACCTGTATCAGACAGCTGGCTGGCTCGGATTTCAGGCTTGGCTCAACGAGTCTTACCACCTGCTCTCGGGCATCGGCCTCGCGATGGCGTACACCGGGAGCGCGAGCTGACATGCCGCTGCCCGAGGAGGAGAGCCTGATTGTCGTGTCCGATCTGGACACGCTTGGTCTACTTCCGGAGTACCTTGCTCAGGTGCCGGAAGGCGTGCGCGCGGCCAAGTGCGCCGCGGCAATCGACTACGTGCTCTCCTTCCTCGGTCGCCGCGCAAAGCGCCCCGTCACGTTCGTTGACGAGTCGCTTCGCGAGGCGATGATCGTTCGTGCGTACGGCCAGTGCCTGCGGTTTATCGGCTACCCGGCAGGCGGGTCAGATGACCAGTTCTCGGAGGCGGAAAAGAAGAACGAAGAGTGGTTGAAGCTCGTCCGCGAAGGCAACGTGGAACCGTACTTCGAGGACAGCACGCCCAATGTTGCCGAGTTCGGCCCCATGGGCGGGACGAGCCAGACCGCTGACGCATGGGTGGACCCGTAATGGCCTTTTCCGCCGCTGCGAAGTACGCGAACGTAGCCCGGGATCTCCAGAAGATCCCGGCGCGCGTGTCGTCGCAGGCCGCGCCCGCCATCGAGAAAATGTGGCGCAAGTCATACCGTGCGCAGCAAGACCCGTACGGAAAGCCGTGGGCGAAACTGGCCAAGTCGACGATCGACCGAAAGGGCTTCGACACTATCCTCGTGGAAAGCGGCGACTCCTACAAGGCCACGCGAGTGCGCCCGCTGCCTGGCGCCGGCATCCAGCTCGTGACGGGCGAAAAGCTCCAGTGGCATCTCGAGGCGACGGATAATCGCCCGGCGCGCCCCGCCATGCCGCTTCACGGGATGCCGGCGCCGTGGCGCGAGCGCATCCGGAAGATCACCGTGGATGCGGCGAAGAAGGCGGTGCGCCGTGGGTAGCTTACGTTCCGTGCTCCTGGCGCTGCAAGAACGGATCGCGACCGAGGCGACGCGCCCGGCCGTGGACGCTGGCGCGAGCGGGACGCCGTTCGAGGTAGAGGTGCTGCTCGGTCACGAAAATCTGAGCAAGCTACCCGGGGCACGCGGGCGCGTGGTACTCGCGCTGCACGAGGACGGCGAGGACGCGATTTCGTCGGGAAAGGTGCTCAACGGCACGTTGCGCGCCCTCTGCACGTGGCAACCGACGTTCGCCGCAAGCCTTTGGGTTCCCGTGGGGGAGGCGGGCGGGCGGCAATACCTCGACCGGCTCGACGCGATCGAAGCGCTGACGAAGTGCGTGGTCCGCTCGCTGCACGAGGAGTTTCACGGCGCCAACGCGGCCGACGCTCCGATCGCCGACTCTGCCACCGTGTCTCGGTCGCCGCGCCATCTGCGACACGGTGAGGCGGCCGTGGTCTTGTTCACGGTCGGGATACCCATCGTGAAGGGCCGGCCGCTCACCACTCTTCCGCCTGGCACAGGCCTGGCCGTGAACCTGAGAGTCAACCCGGAGACCTGAATGGTAACGCCCAATCAGACCACTACGATCGCGAGGTCCACGGCTGGACCGGCAACGGACGCAGCAGAGGCGGCGGCCGTGTTCGCCATCATCGCACCGGCAGCCGTCGAGCCCGACGACGACGGCCCGTATCTCGCCCGCAACGACCGCGACCCGACGTCGAGATACGGCGGCGGACCGCTCGTCGAGGTCTCCGAGATCGTCATGTCATACAGCGGCATGAGCGCCGTGCTCGTGCGCGCCGAGACGGCGACTCCTGGCGCGTACGGCTCGCTGGACGACGCCGATTTCGCGGGTACCGCGATCGTCGCCACCGACGCGGCGACCGTGCCCTACGTGGACGGGGAGCTCTACATCATCTTCGATACCGGCGGCACGCTCGGAGACGCGGAAGACGGCATCACGTACCGCACGAGCCCCGACGGGGGGCGCACGATGTCGGGGCGCAAGGCGCTCGGAGCGGGCACGACGATCACGGAGCCGCTGCTCAACGCGCGGGTCACGCTCAACGTCTCCGAGGCGGAGCTCGTGGCGCTCGCGAACGACGAGCGAACGAAGTTCTTGGCTCACCTCGCAATGGGCAGCGGGACGCACAACTCCGCGGACACGACGAGCGGCGTCGGTATCGGGGCGGCGTCGACCAACCGGGCCACCGCGATCACGCTGCTCGCCCAGATCCGTGCGGCCGCGCTACTCCACGCGGCGAACGCCACGGCGCACAACTCCGCCGATACCACGAGCTTCGCCGCGCTGCCCGCGGCCCCGGCGAGCGCTCCGGCCGCGGTCGCGTTCGCCAACGCGTTCAAGGCCGCCTACGCGGTCCACGCCGCGAACACCACCGTCCACGATGCCGCCGACGCGACCAACGTCATCACGGCGGCGGACGCGCTCGAGGCCACCATCGTGGCCGGCGACATCCTCCGCGCCGCAACGACTGGGCCGCGCCTCGATGCGGCGGGGCTCGCGACCGCCATGGACGCGCTCGTCGCGTACAACGGCAGCCTGTTCGGCGGCATCGTGGTCGTTGGGGAATTCGACCCCGCGACGCTGTGGACGCCCCTGATCAACGGCCTCGACGCGCTCCGCGAAAACCAGATCCCGATCGGCGTGGCTCTCGTAGAAACGCGGCTGCCCGATGAGGACGAGACGGCGACCGCGTACAGGGCATCGCTGGACGGCGCGTGGGCCGCGTACCGCGACGAGCGCGTGTACAGGGTCTCCGGGGACGGCCGCTACGACCCCGCGACGCTCGCGCGGTGCGGCGCCCAACTCCGTCGGTCGCACCTGGCGCCCATGGCGGCGCGTCTCGCGGCCCTCGATTTCGGCGAGAGCCCCGGCATCACGGTCAAGACCGAGCGCACGCGTGGGCGCGCAACGTCGTTCGGTGGCCCGCTGGACGGGTATCGCATCTACGACGACTCCGGCAACAGGATCGGCCACGACGAGCGCGTCAACCCCGGCCTGAACGCCGCTGGCTTCGGCACGGTGACGAGCTACACGCGCGTCCCGAGCCGCACCGCGGCCTACGTGTTCGAGCCGAAGACGGCGGCGCCGGACGGCAGCACGGCGCCTCACATCACGCACCAGAGGATCGCCGCCGTGGTCGAGGCGGCCATCTACGAGAAGGGCACGGAGCTCATCCAGACGCGGCAGCTCGCGGAGCCCGACCGGAGCACGCTGCGCGCGGACGTGGCCGACGACATGGAGGCAGGCTTCAAGGAGCGCGTCTACAGCTACACGGGCGACCCCGACCAGAGCACCTCTGCGCGCCTGTCGGCGCTCACCGTTGACGTGAATCGTTCGGCGGAGATCGACGTGGCCGAGCCCGTCGTACAGCTCGATGTCGACCTCACCACGCCGTTCTACATCTCGCAGTTCCAGGTTCGCCTGCGCATCAACGGAGGTGCGTGATGCCCGACTACAGCAACACGACGGGTCGATCGTACGTCAACGCGTCCGGGACCGTGCGGTTCAACAACAGCGTGCTGACGGTGCGCAAGGTCAAGCCGTCAAAGACGGCGCGCGATACGACGCACGCATACGCGTTCGGCAAATCGCAGCCTGTGGCGCACGTCAAGGGCCGCGAGACCATCGAGCCCATGACCGTATCGGTCGCCGCTCGCGAATGGCAGATGTTCATCGGCGCGAATCCGCGCTGGAAAGACGTGCTCGTGCAGGCCGTGGTCTCGTACACGGAGGAGGCCCTCGGGGCCTTCACGTACAACCACAAAAACTGCATGATCAACAGCGAGACCCCGAGCGAGTCGGACGGCGGGACAACGGGTGAGGCGCTCGTGGATCTCGAGCTGCTCCCGCTGGGCGTGGAGCACGCTGGCAAGACCGGACGCTGAAAGGCAACGGACAGGAGATCGATTCATGGCGAACATCGACGAGATGAAGGCGAGACTGGAGCGGCTCAAGAAGACCAAGCACGAGCTGCCGCCCGATGCGGAGGAAGAGGCCGCGCTGGCGAAGTCTATCGTGGAGCAGGAGCGTCGGATCGACGACGAGGGGCAAGAGGCGCTTCGCAAGCTCGCCACGATGCACGAGGCGCGCGTGATCGCGGCGCTGGCGGAGTCTGGCCATGGCAACGCCAGCGTGCGATGCGTATACGACTGGCCGACGCACAAGCGCACGATGACCGGTGGCGACATCACGACTGGCCGCGGCATCATCATCGTCACGGCGCCCGATTCCGACATCGCAGCCAAGGCCGTGCGGAAGCGCAACAAGGTCGGCAGCGGCACGGCCGAATTCGTGGACCTCTCCCCCGAGACGGTCAACAGCGTCCTGATGAAGGTGACGCGCTACCCGGCGCCGGACGTGCTCCAGGTGATGCTCTTGGAGTCCGAGGCCATGTGTCAGGGCGCGTATCAGGAAGCCATGGGGCTGTCCGGCGTCCTGGCTCGGGTGCTGTCGGGAAAATCGGAGAGCTGACCCGGGCGGCTGTGCAGGATCCGGATGATGCGGCCTATTACCTATGGGCCGCCGTCCACGATCCCGGGAGCGTCGATGGCGCAGTGGGCTACGTGCTTGCGGCGCAGGCGCTGCACGATCTGAGAGTGCTTAGGCAGTTGGTGCAGATGGCTCTGACGAAGAACGGGTAACGCTGTGGCGGTCACGCTCGAGGAACTCCAGATCAAGTTCAAGAGCGAGATCGCTTCGGCGACTTCGAAAGACGCGGCGGCCCTTGCGCGCGTAGACGCAGAGGTCAGAAAGAGCGCGCAGAACCTCGACAAGCTCCGAGCCGCTCACGCTGGCAGCGCCGCCGCCGCCCGGGCCGCGGAGCGCGAGCAGGCGATCGCCGGGTCGCAGCTACGGAACGCGCGCCCGGAGGACCGCGCGAAGCGCGAGGCAGCGGCCCGCGCCGCCAACGCGCGCGCGGCGAAGGCGGCGGCAGCGGAGGAGGCCAGCGCGGCTCGCCTCGGGGGCGCTGCGGGCCAGCACAAGGCGCTCGTGGCCGCCCAGCCGGAACTTGTCGCGCTGGCGAAGCGCAAGCAAGCCGTGATCGACCAGAGCGCCGCAGCGAAGCGGGCGGCGGCGGAGCAGGCTGCTGCCGCAAAGAAGCTCGAGGAGCAGCGCAAGAGCGCGGGCGAGGAGGTGGCCACCAAGAAGATCGAGGCCATGCAGGCCGCGACGCTCGGCGCGGCCGGCGCGGCGCTCACGCTGACGGCCGCCATCGGCGGCGCCGGCATCGCCGCGGCCGGCTTCGGGTTCAAGGCGGCGGACGCGGCGCGCTCGGCCCGCCTCCTGGCCGACGCGCTCACCGGTTCGAAGGAGCTCGGGGCCGAGTTCGATGCCGTGGTGACGCAGCTGGCCAGCAAGGTGCCTCTCGCGCGCAGCCAGATCGCTGACCTGGCCCGTGAGCTGAGCCTGATGAAGCTCGGCCGCCGTGACATGCAGGCCGGCTTGACCGCCATCGCGATCACGACGTCCGCCATCGGCGACGCGGCCGGAGGCGTCATCAAGGGCGTGGTCCAGAGCTCCGCAGCGATGAAGCGTTTTACTCTCGGCGCGCGCGACATGTGGGGCGAGTACACCGGACTCGCAGGCTCTGGACTGAAGTCCATGGACGTGCTCAGCGCGCTCGCAAAGCAGCTCGGCGTGGGCGTCGGAGAGGTCGAAAAGAAGCTCCGACTGGGCCAGATCAAGATGAAGGACGGGCTGCGCGCGCTCGAGGCGGCGACGCAAGCCCGATTCGGCAAGACGATTGCCGGTCAGATGCTGAGCATAAATACGCAGTTCTCAAAGGCGCAGGAGAACCTGGCGCAGATGACGAGCGGCGTGGACCTCGAGCCTGCTCTGAACGGCCTCAAGGAACTCCTGTCGATCTTCGATGAGAGCACCGCGGCCGGAGCCGTGCTCAAGGCCCTGATCGGCGAAGGCCTCGGTGGGCTCTCCAGTGGCCTTGGCGTGCTGCTGCCGCTCGGCAAAGCGTTCTTCCTGGAGTTCGCGATCGGCGCCATGGAGATCTACCTGGCCCTGCGCCCGATCGGCCGGCAGATCCGCGAATGGGTCGGCCCGTTTCTCACGGCAGAGAACGCGGCGACCGCTGGGAAGGTTGCCGTCTACGCGCTCGCCGCGACGTTCGGCGTGCTCGCCGTGGCCGCCGGCGCAGCCGTCGCGCTCCTCGTGCTGCCGTTCGTGGTTGTGGGCGTCGCGATCTGGGCGCTCGTGAGAGGCGCACAGGCCGCGTGGACCGCGCTTGGCGACGGCGCGAAGGCTGCCGCGGCATGGATCATTGACGGTCTCGTCGGCGGCATCGTCAACGGCGCGTCTCGTGTCATGTCGGCCGCCCGGAATCTCGCTGATTCGCTATCCAACAGCTTCAAGTCAGCGCTCGGGATCGCCTCTCCATCCAAGGTGTTCTTCCGCTACGGCGTCAACGTCGACGAGGGCGCAGAGGCAGGCATCGAAGCGGGCGCCGGCGACGTGCAGGGCGCCGTGGACGACATGGCGCCTGTGCCTCCTGGCGGAGGAAGCCGAAGCCTCGCGCGACTCGGCGGGAGCACGGTCAACGTGTACGTGGGCGACGTGTACTTCGGCGGCCGGAAGGCGATGGAAGAGGAGCGCGGTGGGCTGGTCGAGTTCCTGAAACAGCAGCTCCAGGCCGGGATCAACGCGGGCGCCGCGGGCGAGCCCGTGGGGGTGCCTGCCTGATGCCTGCTCACGTTTTTGCCATCGGCCCCTACACGGTCCCCGGGATCCTGCAATCCGTCGAGGTCCCCGACCGCGCGCTCAACTGGCAGGTCACGCAGGGGTCCGCCGGTGGCGTTGGCGCGGCGACGATCTGGCGCGGCGTCAAGCTGGACGAGGGCGGCATCGTGATCACGACCCTGATCACGGACGCAAACGGCGCAGTCGAGCAGGACGCCGACGAGGCGGCGCGCCTCTGGGGCGGATTTATCGATCTTGTCCACCCGCAGGCGATCGCCAAGCCGCCTACCTGGCAGGTGGCGCACCCGCTTCTGAGCGCGCAGCGGCCGAGGATCACGCAGGCCGCGCACTCAAAAAACAAGCTCGCCCTGTTCGACAAGTCCAAGCTTGCGTGGCTCGGCTCTATCGTGCTCATAGAGTACAAGCCACTGAAAATCGTGCGCCCCGCGGCGCCCGACCCGGCGCAGCTCGAGGACAAGCAGGTGACGCCGCAGAACGACCGAGAGGCGTACGCGCTCCAGCTCGCAGAGAGGATCAAGAACGGGACATGACATCGACCGCCAACGGCCGCACGTGCTCCTCGGTCAAGGTCTCGATGCCTCGCTACGGCAACTGGACCGGATGGGTCACGCTCGCCACGGAGGAGGCGCTTCCGGAGACGCCGGGCGGCGTCACGCTCGTCGTCGCGGGGCTGTCGCTCGTGGGCACGGTGAAGCGGCAGGGGGTCAAGAACGGGCTGCGGTCCGTAGAGCTTGAAGGCGGCTTCGGCGGCTGGTCGCGCGCCGTCTCCACGCGCGGCGGCGGCCTCACCCTGGGGAACCTGGTCTCGCTGTCCGCGTTCGCGGAGAAGCTCGCCGAGGCCGCTGGGGAGCGCGTTGTGCTCGCCGCGGGCGTCGATCGGAAGCTCGGCGAGACCGTGGCGCGCCTCGGGGCGCTCGACGCGGGGGCGCTGCTATCCCAGGCCTGCGCGGCGCCGGCGGGCGCGCCCGTGGTCCCGTGGTGGGTCGACCTCGACGGGACCACGCGCCTCGGGGCGCGCACGGGCGCCGCAGTCACCGCGCGCGCTGTCGACGCCGACGACCTCGGGCGGGCCTACGTTTACGCCGAGGACGACGCCACGGGCCTGCTCCCGGGCGCGACGATCGACGACGGCGTGATCGTCGAGCTCACGATCGAGGCCGGCGAGCGCGTGACCGAGATCGCTACGGTCACGGTCGGGGACGAAGACGAGGAGACGTTTCGCTCGCTTCTTCGGCGCTTC
>CAZIWB010000100.1:0-14369 GCA_964542655.1 uncultured Cellvibrionaceae bacterium | reverse complement strand
ACGCCGGTGACGATTCGGGTTATGCAAGGGTGTTTGGTGTTGACGGCGGAGTGATGAACCAAAATCACATTCATAAAAAAACAAAACCCCGGGCAGCGAGCTGGCCGGGGTTTAAAACTTAGTAAGTGTGGAATTTAATCCATCCATTTTCCTTGATCACACCAAAACGGTTCAGTATCAAGAGTCAACTTTTTGGATTCTCCATAAAGACTTTCAGGAAGCTCAAAATCCTCATAGAAAATTTCCGCTTGTATTCTTTCTCCTTTTTTCACTGTAATTGCGCACTCTCGAAATGGACAATAATTCATCTCATAGTTTCTATAAGGATATTTTTTGTCCTTCACTATAATAAAAACCCTGTACGCAGCACCATCCAACTGACCCTTCTGTGATGGCCAAGTAGAATTGGTCATGCACATAGAGCTACTGCTGTTGGATTCAAGCTCAATTGAAATTTTTTTATCTTGCGGATTATCTGCATAAGAAAAATTATAGTCTTTGTTAATTTCTGGTTTTTCAGAACGACTAAATTTTTGGAAACTGCACCCAGATAACACCACAAGGCCAATAATCAATAACAAATTTTTCATCTTATTCATCACACCTTAAAATTTTGGATAAACCAACTGCATTAAATTATCCGGATTGGTTGTTCCTTCCAAAGCATCAAATGCCTCTTTTTCTGCAGGCGATCCAAACTTATATCCTAGTTGATTGTTGAAGTATTGGTGATGAAGACCGGCAGTATGTAGGGACTCATGACCTACAACCCACTGCCGCTGAGTTTGAACATCTTTGTTGGTTGTCCATATCTTGGCGCCAAGATTAACATTCATAACATTGCCACCAACTGGAGCAGACGCCGCACCATTCGCCGTTGACTTAGGTAATTGTGCGTACCCTTCCTTGCTATATCCATTTGCAATTTTTCCATCTGATCCATTACTTTTTAGTGCGGCTGCTCCGGCACTAAGAGCTCCAGCTTTTTCTCTTAAGGCATCGCCTCCTGGCTTTCCATCAGCATCCAAATCGTCTGCTTTATCATTTAGTTTTGATGCAGTTTTATCCATAGATTTAGCTGCCGCTTGCTGAACCTTATCAAACTTCTTCCATTGTTCATCTGTGAATCCAGTACCTCGACCATACATCCCACTCGGATCATTTTTATTAACCGGATCATTTCCCACATAACATCCGCCTGCGCGGATATCGTATCGGTAATGCCTCACAGCCCAACAACGGCGCGACTTACAGCGAGGCACAGCCTAGCAGAACCCCCGGATTTTTGCACACAGACCCCAAGGCGGTTTTGGCTTATCAGGAACGTCTTTTCATTAACAGATGTAGGCAAAGCATAAAGGCGATCACGAACATAGGATCAAGTCCTTGCAATGCAGCCAGCAGCCCAGTCAGTTGTTCCAGCATTGGGACTCCTCCCTTTTTTTGAATGTTGGAACCAACGTAACACGGCTTTCAGAACATGCAACTTTGCGGGAAATGGGCTTTAACCGTCTATTTTTATAGGGATTTTTTGCAGCCGCGTGGGCGTGTTGGTGTGCGCGAAGCGCACGGCAACGCGCACAGATGGCCACGCGCGGCGGTGGGACTTGATGGAGAGGTGAGCTTGTTCCGCGCGTAGTGCACGGTGTTTCTACAGCGTGCACAGGGTAAAGTTTTTAAGTTATTTCTTGCGGCTTGCCGCCACCTTGTAGCAACAGCGGCATTTAACATAGCGTAAATTATGCGGCGCGCAGCGCGGACAGTGGCTTGGTTGGCGTTGCCGCTTTTTGGCAACGCGAACCAAACACTGCGCATAATTCTCACGTTATGTTAAGTGGTGCTGTTGTGGTGTAGCCCCAGGATTGGGGCGCGTGCTGCAAGGAGAAACGACTGGAAGCGCGGGGGACGATAAACCAACAGGGCAGCTAAACACATGACTGATTGGCGCACTGTTTGCGTCTTTGCTTTTTGCAAACAGTGTGACAAGCAGTGATGTGTGTGCAGCAACCTTTTTTCTTTTACTCACTGTCCAACTCTGCATCACTTTCACTTTGTAACTGTTCCAGCAGCGCGTTTCGATCTTCCAGCTTGGCCGGATGTGTCGCGGCATGGATCTCTTGCAGTTTGCGAATCGATACGTGCGTATAAATCTGTGTCGTGCCCAGGTCGGCATGACCAAGCATCGCTTGTATGTAGCGAATGTCGGCACCGTTTTCCAGCATATGTGTCGCCATCGCGTGTCGGAGTAAATGGCAAGCACCCGGTGCATCAATGCCCGCACTTTTTAAATAGCGCTTTACCTTGTCTCCCAGTTTGTTATCGCTAAAGGCTTCGCCGTAATCGTTCAGGAACAAGGCGTGATTGTGTTCATCGATAACGAGTTGCGCGCGTACCTGCTGTAAATAATTTTTTATCCATACAGCAGCACGCGCTCCCAGAGGAAGCAATCTGTCCTTTCCACCTTTGCCGTTTTTCACATACAGCGTTAAGCGTGCCAGCGATATATCTTGCAATTGCAGATTGCATAATTCATTGCGCCGAATGCCGGTACTGTAAAGCACCTCCAATATGGCGCGATCCCGGATGCCGGTATCGGTATTCGTATTCACACTACTGAGCAGCATTTCAATCTCTTCCGGACTAAGCACTGTGGGCAGTGCGGGACTTTGACGCGGTGCAATCAACTCTGATGCAGGGTTATAAAGTAAATAATTTTCCTGCGTGAGCCATTTAAAAAACTGTTTGATATCGCTGATGTAGTGATTGCGTGTCCCCGCTGATAAACACTCGCCGTTATCTTGCCGGTAGTAGTACAGATAACGCTGATAGCTTTCCAGCATGGGTTTGGTGATCTCTTGTGGGGTCGCAATGCTGCGATCATCACACCACGCAATAAAGCGGCGCAGATTGCTTTCACGGCGCTGCAAGGTGTTCTCCGAGTAATTGCGCACGGCCATAGCCTCGTTGTAGCGCAGGAAGTAAGGATAAAATGCGGTGTGCTCTATCGCGATGGGTGCGCGTTTGTGTTTCATCGTGCGTTTTGGTTTGACGGCCATGTGTATGATTCCTTTTTATCGTTATTTTTTTACACAGCCAGATAGGCGTTTTCTACCCAATCTTTTTGTAATTCACTGTGAACCGCACTATCAGTGGATTCCAACGGATTTTTTAACACTGACACCCCACCGACTTGAGGCCGACCAGATACCGGCTTTTCTTTTTCTTGCCCCGACTTTTGTTTGTCGTATACACAGGTTTTATTATTTTGTAAGCAATCTACATCCAGTAACCCCATCAAGTGTGGAGTGTCGTTATCAGTCGATCCATCAAACAACAATTCGTAAGCAATCGCTTTACTGCGCGGGACATTATGCATGGCTAAAAACTCCATATCTTCCAATCGCGCCAGATGCACTTTTAATTGGGTGTTGCCCCAGCCGGTGACATCGCGCAACTGCTTGCGGCTAAAGCGGAAGTCGCGCTGCTCGATACCATCCACGGTGCAACACTGCTGCACCCAGCCCTGGATTTCCTTTAGCAGCTTTCGGGTTTGCGGTGGCAGTTCATCCAGGGTTTTGCCTAACACCTCATGGGCGATCTGGTTAGCCAGGGCAATGTCTTGTGCGGTGACCTCGATGTATTCCAATGTGCCCAGCGTTTTTATTTCACGCTGGTATTGATGCAACAACGCAATGCTGTCGATCAACGTCAGATATTTTTCATGGTCACGGCGCGTGCGCGTTTTATCACTCAGGAAGGTTAATTGATCGGCATAGGGATTGATGACCGCTAACGGTTTTAACAGGCGCTGTGCGTTTCGATGTAACTGCAACACCTTTTCTTTTTTTATTTTGGACTCTAGCCCTTCCAAGGTTCGCTTTAATCGCTGGGCGCGGTGAATCGCTTCGGTTTGTTCGCGGCTTTCATTCACGGTGAGAACCAAACAGCGGTTTAATAATTCTTCGTCTATGTCGATGACTGTGGTAGTTAAGAACAGCATCACCGGGCCTTCTACTTTGTATTCGCGTGTAACCAATTGGCCACTGGAGTCATCTTTACCGGTGGAGGCAATCGTCACTTCACCTTCGCTCTGCAATAGCTTCAACGCATAGCTAGCCGTGTGTGCGCCTTCTTCCTCACTGATCGCCAGTATCTTGTTTTTAAGCCGTGTCTCGCCCATGTAAAACAAACTCTGGCCGGTCATCGCACTGTATTGCACCCGCTCATCTTCCGGCATGAACGCAAGTACCGCATCCATTAAACTACTTTTACCGGCCGCGCTGGAACTCTGGATAACAACAGCCAAGGGCTTATCCAGCTTGCGTGATACACCAGCCAGATAACCCACCAGCTTATTGGTTTCTTCACCGACAACACCCGCTAACGCAAAGTCATTTAGAATGCGTTGCGGCAAGTTTTTATCACACAGCAATTCCAGGGCTGCGTCGCGTTCTTCATTCGAGAGCGATTGCACAGCAGTGGCAGGATTCGTTTTATCGGTATTTTCTTTTTTTGATTGCTGTTGCTCCAGGGCGAGCAGCAATTTACCTAAATCCTTCTTGATGACTTCATCACTTAACCCCAACTCTACACACGCCTGGTTAATAAAGATTTGCCGCTGCTTGCTGCTGTATAAATCCAGCTTGTCGATAAAGAAGCCTTCGCCGCGTTGTACATACAACTGGATTTTTAATTGCTCCGGGCTGGTGTTTTGTTCAAGGCCACGCGCGCGATACACACGTGCCTGATTGCCTTCACCTAACTGCGCATATAAACCATCGTCGCGGGTTTCAAGTAGCAGTTGTGCGGCGGGTAATGGTGGAACTGGTGTTACAACTTGATCCAGCGGATTATTGGTAAATACAGGTGAAGATTTTTCATTGACAGTATCGTGCTGGATTTCGAGTTCCGCAGATTCGATAACATCAGCAGCATTCGGCAACTGCTCCATGCGTTGCTCTACCTCCTGCATCCTTGCAGTCGTAGCAGCTAAAGGAAGTGATGGCGATGCTGTAGTGATCTGCGGCGCCTCACCACTGCCGAGCCATTCCGCCTTGCGAATCACCAGCGCTAAACTTTGTTGCGGTGGCGTTACCTTGAGCGCATATTCATTCGCGTCCATGCCCTTGGGGAACAACACCCGGAACGTATCAATGCCATGCTGGTTTAATTGCTTCGCGACTTTTTCCGCAGCGCTATTACCCGCATCATCGCGATCATAGGCAATCAACACGCGCTTTATTTTCAGATCTTTCAGCGTTTGCAATAACGCTTCGGTAAAGCCATTCACACCGTAACTGCTGGTGACATTTTTAAATCCCCAGCGCCAGAAGGTCAGTGCATCAATCAGCGCTTCACATAAAATAATTTCTTCAACCGGGTTTTGTTGCAAGTAATCCAGGTTAAACACACCGGCATGGTCACCCGGTAAATATAAATGGTACGCCGTTCCCTCGCGTAAATTGTTTAACAGTTTTCTGCCGTATAACTGAACCACATCACCAGATTTATTCAACAAGGGAATCACCAGCGAACCATTCAAGTGTTCGTGACCACTCTCGCGGTACACACCCACACGCTGCAACCGCTCACGCAATTCTGCACCGGCTTTGCGGTTTTTGTGTGGCAGACGTAAACCCAGCGTGCGATTGGAGTGACCCAACTTGAAGTGATTAATTAACTCGGGATCATTTAACCCGCGTGATTCCAGGTACGCGATAGCCTCTGGGGATTGCAATAACGTCTCGTAATAATAATCCGCCACGTCACGTAATAACTTTGCATCGTCAGCACTGCTCGACACCGGCGCGGCCAGTTTGGGAACCGTGGTTTTTTTCACAGGAGATTCAGCGACTAAGGAGGAAGTGACTACACCAATATCATTTTTCAACAACTCCACCGCATGGCGGAAACTCACACCCTGGGTTTTCATCACCCAGTCAATCACTGAGCCACCAGCACCGCAGCCAAAGCAGTTAAACAGGTTGGATGATGGGCTGATAATGCAGGACGGGGTTTTGTCGTTATGGAAGGGACAACACACGGCAACGTCTTTTCCCTGTTTCACCAGTGCATATCCCTGGCTCTCCGCTAACCGCACCAGTGACACCTCGGCCTTGATGCGTTCGATCACCTCATCCGCAAACCGCGCCATAAAACCCCCGTTTGGTAAAAAACCCGTCAACACCCAGTATGGGTTTTATTTATACACCACTAATGGTATATTGAGCAACCTACTTTGGTTTATAGGAGATACATTATGGGTCGGTTCAACCACTGGACATGGCTTATGACTATCCGAGACCACCTCATCGAATTACGCCGCGAGCGCAACCTGACGCAACAGGAAATGGCCGATGCTATCGGCGTGCATGTAAACCAGATCAGGCGCTATGAAGCCGGGGCAACCCAGCCTTCACTGGACGTACTCAAAAACATTGCACTCACCATGAATGTGACCATTGATTCATTGGTGTTTGGTGAAGGCGAACGTGACCCCACCGATGATTTACGGCTGCAATTTGAGGCCGTTTCCCGTATGCCGGAAGAAGAGAAGAAGATTGTGAAAGCCTTGCTCGAAGGCATGATTGTGAAGTACCAGACCAAGCAAATGATTGGCGGGCTTAGCAGCTAAGAGAAAAACAAATCACTAAAAAACAAAACCCCGAACAGCGAGCTGGCCGGGGTTTTGTTTTTTCTAATTAAAAATAATTTAATTACTTATTCCCATGAGTGCATGCATGTCCATTAGGATGGAAATCCAAAACTTTTACCTTTTCATGAAATGCTTCTGGAAGATTAAAATCTTCATAACTTATAAACGCTCTAATTTCTTTTCCGGGTTCAACACGAGTTGCACACCCAGGGCAATAACCCGTATTAAAATTTTTAATAGGGAACCTTTGTTGATTAACAATCAAATAGACGTAATCGCCTGCTTGATCAATTTTTCCAGCAACATTCGGCCAATGATCTGGATGAATGCACATTGCATGTGTTGATGTATTGCGGTACACAAGATCCAGTCTTTTTTCCTTCGGATTATCAAAATAATCATATTGTATTTTAACGATTTCCGATTTTGTTACGCACCCAGCAATAACAAATGACAACAATAGGTAAATAAACTTATTCATGATTAATACACCAAATCCATAAGATGGTCAGGATTATCAAGCGCTCGATCCGTACCCATAAGTTCATTGTAAGAATCTCGTTGATCACTATCTCCTTTCTGGTATGCTTTTTCACCATTTGAACCTCTAAGATCAGACAAGCCAGCAGTGTGTAAAGATTCATGTCCAACAACACGGGCCATATCTGCCCATCCAGCTTGATTTCCCCCGTTAACTGTCATGATGGAGCCACCAGCACCATTAATAAACGCTGCTCCACTTGAACCTCCACCCAAGCCCTGATAAGCGGCAGAACTCACCAAATTTGCAACTCGTCCATCACTACCATCACTTCTCAATGCGCCAGCTCCTGATCGCAAAGTTCCGGCTGCTTTATTAAGTCCATCAGCAGAATATTTTCCAGCAACTTTTCCAAAACCTCCCAAGCCCATTTTTTGGAAAAATCCTAGCTTCCCTCCTGAGGCAAGTGTTGCTGCAGCTTTCTCTAATTTTCCCGCACGATTTTCCATATTGGTTGCAGACTTTTGTTGAGCCTTGTCAAATTTTTTCCACTGATCACCAGTCCACCCGCTGCCTTGACCGTACATCCCAGTCGGATCATTTTTATTAACCGGATCATTTCCCACATAACATCCGCCTGCGCGGATATCGTATCGGTAATGCCTCACAGCCCAACAACGGCGCGACTTACAGCGAGGCACAGCCTAGCAGAACCCCCGGATTTTTGCACACAGACCCCAAGGCGGTTTTGGCTTATCAGGAACGTCTTTTCATTAACAGATGTAGGCAAAGCATAAAGGCGATCACGAACATAGGATCAAGTCCTTGCAATGCAGCCAGCAGCCCAGTCAGTTGTTCCAGCATTGGGACTCCTCCCTTTTTTTGAATGTTGGAACCAACGTAACACGGCTTTCAGAACATGCAACTTTGCGGGAAATGGGCTTTAACCGTCTATTTTTATAGGGATTTTTTGCAGCCGCGTGGGCGTGTTGGTGTGCGCGAAGCGCACGGCAACGCGCACAGATGGCCACGCGCGGCGGTGGGACTTGATGGAGAGGTGAGCTTGTTCCGCGCGTAGTGCACGGTGTTTCTACAGCGTGCACAGGGTAAAGTTTTTAAGTTATTTCTTGCGGCTTGCCGCCACCTTGTAGCAACAGCGGCATTTAACATAGCGTAAATTATGCGGCGCGCAGCGCGGACAGTGGCTTGGTTGGCGTTGCCGCTTTTTGGCAACGCGAACCAAACACTGCGCATAATTCTCACGTTATGTTAAGTGGTGCTGTTGTGGTGTAGCCCCAGGATTGGGGCGCGTGCTGCAAGGAGAAACGACTGGAAGCGCGGGGGACGATAAACCAACAGGGCAGCTAAACACATGACTGATTGGCGCACTGTTTGCGTCTTTGCTTTTTGCAAACAGTGTGACAAGCAGTGATGTGTGTGCAGCAACCTTTTTTCTTTTACTCACTGTCCAACTCTGCATCACTTTCACTTTGTAACTGTTCCAGCAGCGCGTTTCGATCTTCCAGCTTGGCCGGATGTGTCGCGGCATGGATCTCTTGCAGTTTGCGAATCGATACGTGCGTATAAATCTGTGTCGTGCCCAGGTCGGCATGACCAAGCATCGCTTGTATGTAGCGAATGTCGGCACCGTTTTCCAGCATATGTGTCGCCATCGCGTGTCGGAGTAAATGGCAAGCACCCGGTGCATCAATGCCCGCACTTTTTAAATAGCGCTTTACCTTGTCTCCCAGTTTGTTATCGCTAAAGGCTTCGCCGTAATCGTTCAGGAACAAGGCGTGATTGTGTTCATCGATAACGAGTTGCGCGCGTACCTGCTGTAAATAATTTTTTATCCATACAGCAGCACGCGCTCCCAGAGGAAGCAATCTGTCCTTTCCACCTTTGCCGTTTTTCACATACAGCGTTAAGCGTGCCAGCGATATATCTTGCAATTGCAGATTGCATAATTCATTGCGCCGAATGCCGGTACTGTAAAGCACCTCCAATATGGCGCGATCCCGGATGCCGGTATCGGTATTCGTATTCACACTACTGAGCAGCATTTCAATCTCTTCCGGACTAAGCACTGTGGGCAGTGCGGGACTTTGACGCGGTGCAATCAACTCTGATGCAGGGTTATAAAGTAAATAATTTTCCTGCGTGAGCCATTTAAAAAACTGTTTGATATCGCTGATGTAGTGATTGCGTGTCCCCGCTGATAAACACTCGCCGTTATCTTGCCGGTAGTAGTACAGATAACGCTGATAGCTTTCCAGCATGGGTTTGGTGATCTCTTGTGGGGTCGCAATGCTGCGATCATCACACCACGCAATAAAGCGGCGCAGATTGCTTTCACGGCGCTGCAAGGTGTTCTCCGAGTAATTGCGCACGGCCATAGCCTCGTTGTAGCGCAGGAAGTAAGGATAAAATGCGGTGTGCTCTATCGCGATGGGTGCGCGTTTGTGTTTCATCGTGCGTTTTGGTTTGACGGCCATGTGTATGATTCCTTTTTATCGTTATTTTTTTACACAGCCAGATAGGCGTTTTCTACCCAATCTTTTTGTAATTCACTGTGAACCGCACTATCAGTGGATTCCAACGGATTTTTTAACACTGACACCCCACCGACTTGAGGCCGACCAGATACCGGCTTTTCTTTTTCTTGCCCCGACTTTTGTTTGTCGTATACACAGGTTTTATTATTTTGTAAGCAATCTACATCCAGTAACCCCATCAAGTGTGGAGTGTCGTTATCAGTCGATCCATCAAACAACAATTCGTAAGCAATCGCTTTACTGCGCGGGACATTATGCATGGCTAAAAACTCCATATCTTCCAATCGCGCCAGATGCACTTTTAATTGGGTGTTGCCCCAGCCGGTGACATCGCGCAACTGCTTGCGGCTAAAGCGGAAGTCGCGCTGCTCGATACCATCCACGGTGCAACACTGCTGCACCCAGCCCTGGATTTCCTTTAGCAGCTTTCGGGTTTGCGGTGGCAGTTCATCCAGGGTTTTGCCTAACACCTCATGGGCGATCTGGTTAGCCAGGGCAATGTCTTGTGCGGTGACCTCGATGTATTCCAATGTGCCCAGCGTTTTTATTTCACGCTGGTATTGATGCAACAACGCAATGCTGTCGATCAACGTCAGATATTTTTCATGGTCACGGCGCGTGCGCGTTTTATCACTCAGGAAGGTTAATTGATCGGCATAGGGATTGATGACCGCTAACGGTTTTAACAGGCGCTGTGCGTTTCGATGTAACTGCAACACCTTTTCTTTTTTTATTTTGGACTCTAGCCCTTCCAAGGTTCGCTTTAATCGCTGGGCGCGGTGAATCGCTTCGGTTTGTTCGCGGCTTTCATTCACGGTGAGAACCAAACAGCGGTTTAATAATTCTTCGTCTATGTCGATGACTGTGGTAGTTAAGAACAGCATCACCGGGCCTTCTACTTTGTATTCGCGTGTAACCAATTGGCCACTGGAGTCATCTTTACCGGTGGAGGCAATCGTCACTTCACCTTCGCTCTGCAATAGCTTCAACGCATAGCTAGCCGTGTGTGCGCCTTCTTCCTCACTGATCGCCAGTATCTTGTTTTTAAGCCGTGTCTCGCCCATGTAAAACAAACTCTGGCCGGTCATCGCACTGTATTGCACCCGCTCATCTTCCGGCATGAACGCAAGTACCGCATCCATTAAACTACTTTTACCGGCCGCGCTGGAACTCTGGATAACAACAGCCAAGGGCTTATCCAGCTTGCGTGATACACCAGCCAGATAACCCACCAGCTTATTGGTTTCTTCACCGACAACACCCGCTAACGCAAAGTCATTTAGAATGCGTTGCGGCAAGTTTTTATCACACAGCAATTCCAGGGCTGCGTCGCGTTCTTCATTCGAGAGCGATTGCACAGCAGTGGCAGGATTCGTTTTATCGGTATTTTCTTTTTTTGATTGCTGTTGCTCCAGGGCGAGCAGCAATTTACCTAAATCCTTCTTGATGACTTCATCACTTAACCCCAACTCTACACACGCCTGGTTAATAAAGATTTGCCGCTGCTTGCTGCTGTATAAATCCAGCTTGTCGATAAAGAAGCCTTCGCCGCGTTGTACATACAACTGGATTTTTAATTGCTCCGGGCTGGTGTTTTGTTCAAGGCCACGCGCGCGATACACACGTGCCTGATTGCCTTCACCTAACTGCGCATATAAACCATCGTCGCGGGTTTCAAGTAGCAGTTGTGCGGCGGGTAATGGTGGAACTGGTGTTACAACTTGATCCAGCGGATTATTGGTAAATACAGGTGAAGATTTTTCATTGACAGTATCGTGCTGGATTTCGAGTTCCGCAGATTCGATAACATCAGCAGCATTCGGCAACTGCTCCATGCGTTGCTCTACCTCCTGCATCCTTGCAGTCGTAGCAGCTAAAGGAAGTGATGGCGATGCTGTAGTGATCTGCGGCGCCTCACCACTGCCGAGCCATTCCGCCTTGCGAATCACCAGCGCTAAACTTTGTTGCGGTGGCGTTACCTTGAGCGCATATTCATTCGCGTCCATGCCCTTGGGGAACAACACCCGGAACGTATCAATGCCATGCTGGTTTAATTGCTTCGCGACTTTTTCCGCAGCGCTATTACCCGCATCATCGCGATCATAGGCAATCAACACGCGCTTTATTTTCAGATCTTTCAGCGTTTGCAATAACGCTTCGGTAAAGCCATTCACACCGTAACTGCTGGTGACATTTTTAAATCCCCAGCGCCAGAAGGTCAGTGCATCAATCAGCGCTTCACATAAAATAATTTCTTCAACCGGGTTTTGTTGCAAGTAATCCAGGTTAAACACACCGGCATGGTCACCCGGTAAATATAAATGGTACGCCGTTCCCTCGCGTAAATTGTTTAACAGTTTTCTGCCGTATAACTGAACCACATCACCAGATTTATTCAACAAGGGAATCACCAGCGAACCATTCAAGTGTTCGTGACCACTCTCGCGGTACACACCCACACGCTGCAACCGCTCACGCAATTCTGCACCGGCTTTGCGGTTTTTGTGTGGCAGACGTAAACCCAGCGTGCGATTGGAGTGACCCAACTTGAAGTGATTAATTAACTCGGGATCATTTAACCCGCGTGATTCCAGGTACGCGATAGCCTCTGGGGATTGCAATAACGTCTCGTAATAATAATCCGCCACGTCACGTAATAACTTTGCATCGTCAGCACTGCTCGACACCGGCGCGGCCAGTTTGGGAACCGTGGTTTTTTTCACAGGAGATTCAGCGACTAAGGAGGAAGTGACTACACCAATATCATTTTTCAACAACTCCACCGCATGGCGGAAACTCACACCCTGGGTTTTCATCACCCAGTCAATCACTGAGCCACCAGCACCGCAGCCAAAGCAGTTAAACAGGTTGGATGATGGGCTGATAATGCAGGACGGGGTTTTGTCGTTATGGAAGGGACAACACACGGCAACGTCTTTTCCCTGTTTCACCAGTGCATATCCCTGGCTCTCCGCTAACCGCACCAGTGACACCTCGGCCTTGATGCGTTCGATCACCTCATCCGCAAACCGCGCCATAAAACCCCCGTTTGGTAAAAAACCCGTCAACACCCAGTATGGGTTTTATTTATACACCACTAATGGTATATTGAGCAACCTACTTTGGTTTATAGGAGATACATTATGGGTCGGTTCAACCACTGGACATGGCTTATGACTATCCGAGACCACCTCATCGAATTACGCCGCGAGCGCAACCTGACGCAACAGGAAATGGCCGATGCTATCGGCGTGCATGTAAACCAGATCAGGCGCTATGAAGCCGGGGCAACCCAGCCTTCACTGGACGTACTCAAAAACATTGCACTCACCATGAATGTGACCATTGATTCATTGGTGTTTGGTGAAGGCGAACGTGACCCCACCGATGATTTACGGCTGCAATTTGAGGCCGTTTCCCGTATGCCGGAAGAAGAGAAGAAGATTGTGAAAGCCTTGCTCGAAGGCATGATTGTGAAGTACCAGACCAAGCAAATGATTGGCGGGCTTAGCAGCTAAGAGAAAAACAAATCACTAAAAAACAAAACCCCGAACAGCGAGCTGGCCGGGGTTTTGTTTTTTCTAATTAAAAATAATTTAATTACTTATTCCCATGAGTGCATGCATGTCCATTAGGATGGAAATCCAAAACTTTTACCTTTTCATGAAATGCTTCTGGAAGATTAAAATCTTCATAACTTATAAACGCTCTAATTTCTTTTCCGGGTTCAACACGAGTTGCACACCCAGGGCAATAACCCGTATTAAAATTTTTAATAGGGAACCTTTGTTGATTAACAATCAAATAGACGTAATCGCCTGCTTGATCAATTTTTCCAGCAACATTCGGCCAATGATCTGGATGAATGCACATTGCATGTGTTGATGTATTGCGGTACACAAGATCCAGTCTTTTTTCCTTCGGATTATCAAAATAATCATATTGTATTTTAACGATTTCCGATTTTGTTACGCACCCAGCAATAACAAATGACAACAATAGGTAAATAAACTTATTCATGATTAATACACCAAATCCATAAGATGGTCAGGATTATCAAGCGCTCGATCCGTACCCATAAGTTCATTGTAAGAATCTCGTTGATCACTATCTCCTTTCTGGTATGCTTTTTCACCATTTGAACCTCTAAGATCAGACAAGCCAGCAGTGTGTAAAGATTCATGTCCAACAACACGGGCCATATCTGCCCATCCAGCTTGATTTCCCCCGTTAACTGTCATGATGGAGCCACCAGCACCATTAATAAACGCTGCTCCACTTGAACCTCCACCCAAGCCCTGATAAGCGGCAGAACTCACCAAATTTGCAACTCGTCCATCACTACCATCACTTCTCAATGCGCCAGCTCCTGATCGCAAAGTTCCGGCTGCTTTATTAAGTCCATCAGCAGAATATTTTCCAGCAACTTTTCCAAAACCTCCCAAGCCCATTTTTTGGAAAAATCCTAGCTTCCCTCCTGAGGCAAGTGTTGCTGCAGCTTTCTCTAATTTTCCCGCACGATTTTCCATATTGGTTGCAGACTTTTGTTGAGCCTTGTCAAATTTTTTCCACTGATCACCAGTCCACCCGCTGCCTTGACCGTACATCCCAGTCGGATCATTTTTATTAACCGGATCATTTCCCACATAACTGTAGAGATCCATATCATCCTTATACC
>CAZIWB010000099.1:0-15694 GCA_964542655.1 uncultured Cellvibrionaceae bacterium | reverse complement strand
GGCTCGGACGATGGTGAACGACATTCCTTTGACCTCGGCCGTTCAATCCCCGCCTGAGGCTCTACCAGGGCACTCTCTCCCTGATGAGGTGGCCGCGCACCCGCTGCTCGATGAGGCGGCGTGGGTGGCGCTGCGGGATGGCGGGATTGAGCCTCTGGATCGGTCGGAGTATGTGACGACGTTCGAGTCGCGGGCCGAGTTCCTGGTGGGTGCGTGGCTGCTCGACCGGGGCGTGAAGGGTGGGCTGCTGAACAACATCAAGTTCCAGATGCTGCAGGTGGTCGATGTGCTCGCGGCGGGCCGGTTCAAGAACGCGATCATCGAGCCTCGGCGATCGTCGAAGACGACGGCGCTGTGGTGTGTGCTGCTGGGGCGGTGCTGGATGCAGGAGCTGCACATCGCCGGGTACTCGATGTTGACGACGCAGAAGAAGACGTCGGAGCGGTTCCGGCTTGACGTGTACGGGCCGATCTCGCGGCGGTGGCCGAGGACGACGGACGGCAACGGGCACGTGTATGGGCCGGATGCTCCGGTGAAGCTGTACAAGGGCAACGGCACGGAGCGGGTGGAGTTCGAGAACGGCAGCATCCTGAGCGTCCTGTCGCCGGATGGGGAGGCGTTCCGGTCGGGTGCCTACGACACCCTGCTCGCGGATGAGGGCGGTGAGGCGACGCCGGAGATGGGTGACGACATCACCTCGGCGGTGCTGCCGGCGTTCGACACCCGCCCGGATGGGCAGTTCATCACGGCAGGGACAGCGGCGAAGTACCGGGAGGGGAACATCCTCTACGACACCCTGAGTGATCCGAAGGCGGGGCGGCTGCGGTACACGGTTCGGGATGACGTGTCAGCAGAGCAGCTCGAGGCGTGGGAGCCGGATGAGGAGCACCCTGACGCGTGCGTGCGTGAGCTCGTCGAGGGGATGCACCCGGGCGTCGTGTCGGGGCTGACGACGGTGGAGAAGATCGAGGAGAACTACCGGGGGCTGAAGCTGGAGCAGTTCAGCCTCGAGTACCTGGGCCTGTTCGGCACGGTCAGCGGGACGGCCGGGATCTTCGACCTGGAGCGGTGGACGGCGGCCGGCACGGGCGCGGAGCCGCCCGCCCTGCCGGAGCGGTTCAGTCTGGCGTTCCACATCCACCCCTACGCGTTGAAGGCGTCCATCGTGGCGGCGTGGCGTGACGTGGATGGCCGTGCGGTGCCGCTCCTGCTCGAGAACCGAACCGGCGTGGAGTGGCTGCCGAAGGTGCTCCACGACATCGCCCGGAAGTACAAGGTGCCCGTGGTCTACGACTCGGTTTCGCAGGAAGCGCGCAACGTGATCGACCGCTTGAACCGGGAGCAGACGCGGCCGAGGTTCGAGGCGCGGACGTGGATGGACGTGAGGAAGGGGGCCTCGCTGGTGGTGCAGGAGGTGGCCCGCGGGAACGTGCTCCACTACCGGCAGGACGACCTTGACAGTGCCGTACGGCTTGCGGTCAAACGCGCGGGCGGTACCGGGGAGGGTTGGGCTCTGGGTCGCCCGAAGACCGACCCGGATGCGGATATCACGGCGGCGGAGGCGTGGGCGCTCGCGCTGCTCGTGTATGACGCGACGAAACCGAAGCAGCGACTCCGGCCGGTGGTGCGCACGTGAAGCGGCTCTACGTCGATGTCACCGACTCGACGGTGCTCATCAAGTGCCACGACTGCGAGTGGTGGTATGCGCTGCGGTTCACCCGTCAGGAGGCGTGGGAGGCGGGCCGGGATCACGAGCTGCGGGCGCACCCTGGGGCGACGCAGGCGACGACCGCGCTGGCGTACTACGAGACGCGACACGCCGGGGCCTGAGATTCGATAAATCGGGCTGACCCTAACCGTATGGGTGCCCTATCGAATCTCTTCACCGGGAAGCTGCCGAAGATCAGCAGCTCCTTCGGTGTGGGCATCTCGTCGCCCATGGGCGGCCCGACGACGTCGATCCACGAGCTTGTGTGGGCGGACTTCTTCCAGGGTGAGATCGCCGAGTCGTCCCGGTCCGCGGCGATGCAGATCCCCGCTATCTCGCGTGCTCGCAACGTGCTCGTGTCGGTGGTGGCGCCGCTGCCGCTGCGCGCGTACGACTCGGCCGAGGTCGCGCAGGCAGACCTCGAGGGCCGCGACCCGGTGCCGTTGCTGGATCAGCCGAAGTGGCTCACCTCGACCTCCGGGCCGACGCCCACGTTCCACCGGATGACGTGGACGCTCGACGACCTGCTGTTCTCGGGCGCGTCGCTGTGGTTCGTGAAGCGAGAGAACGGCGTCGTCGTGGACGCGGCACGAGTGCAGCGTGACCGGTGGGAGATCGACCCGACGAACGACGAGATCCTCGTCGACTCGGCGCCCGTACCCGCGGACCAGGTGCTCTACATCCCCGCCGTCGATGAGGGGCTACTGCTGAAGGGCGGCCCCTCGATCAAGGGTGCCCGCGCGATCGAACGGGCATGGGTGGGGCGGGTGCAGAACCCGCTCCCACTGATCGTGCTCCACGGCACCGAAGACACCCAGATCGAGGATGACGAGATCGACGAGATGGTCGACACGTGGTCCGCAGCGCGCACCTCACCTACCGGTGCGGTCGGGTGGCTCCCGGCCGGGGTGAACCTGGAGACACCGGGGAGCAGCGGGTCGGATGATGCGGCCCTGTTCGTAGGTGCCCGCAACGCATCAGTGCTCGACCTGGCCCGCCACACAAACATGCCCGCGGCGATCCTCGACGGCTCGATGTCGACGGCAACGCTGACCTACTCCACGGAAGAGGGGAAGCAGAACGACTTCTGGGCGTTCACGGTCCCCGCCTACACGTCACCGATCGAGGCGCGCCTGTCACAGGACGACGTGTGTCCCGAGGGTGTCGCGATCCGATTCGACCGGACCTCCGCTATCCGGCTGCCGCAGCCCGTGACCGCACCGGTCACCGACGACTAGGAGACACGATGGATACAGCCCTGTTCGCAGACCTCGACACCCGCACGGTGCGGGGGATGCTGCTCCCCTACGGTGAGCTGTCACGCCGCAGCGTGACCACCGATCCGGTCATGTTCGAGGTGGGTGATGTGGCTCTGCCACGCGACCCGGAGATCGTGACGCTCAACGAAGGTCATTCGCAGTTCGCTCCGGTCGGGCGGGCTGTGACTCTCACCGAGACGCCGAAGGGCATCGAGGCGGCATTCAGGGTCGCTAACACGCCCGAGGGTGACGATCTGCTGCTGCGCGCGAACGACCCCGACAAGCGGCCGCGCCTGTCGGCCGAGGTCGCCGATCTCGTGCGTCGCGGGCAGAAGGCCACGGCACGCCTCACCGGGGCCGCTGTGGTCGGCATGGGTGCGTTCGCCTCCGCTGGCCTGTTCGAGCTCGCAGAGGGCGAGGAGGAGCAGGTGGAGGACGCCGTCGAAGAGGCGGTCGAAGAGGAAGCTCCGGAGGCCGACCCGGCTCTCGTGAACGCCATCACCGAGGCGATCGTCGATCGCCTCAACCAGACCCCCGACGCCGCCCCGGCTGAGGACAACCAGGAAGGACAGTTCGCCATGACGAACGCCACCGTCACGCCGGGGACCAACGCCCCGGTCACTCCGAAGAAGACCGCATCGGCTCTGTTCGCCGCGATCGCCTCCCGCGACTTCGACGCGATGAAGTCGTTCTCGACGCCCGAGAGCCCCGCGATGTTCGCGATCGAGAACCTCCAGCAGTCGGGCCCCTCGACCGTGACGATCGGCGCGGACACCGCGCAGGTCGGCTACCTCGGTGAGATCTGGGACGGCAACGACTACGTGCGCAAGTTCTGGTCGCTGTTCGACGTGCAGCCGCTCACCAGCTGGAAGGCCGTGGGCTGGAAGTGGGACCCGGCCAACTCCCCTGAGGTCGCGGCCTACGCGGGCAACGCGGGCGAGGTCAACTCGAACGCGCTCGACACGATCCCGGTCGAGGTCACCGCGTCGCGTGTCGCGGGCGGCAACCGCCTCGACCGCCGCTACCTGGACTTCAACGACCAGCAGGTCATCGCGTCTTACTTCAACAAGCTCGCCGAGCACTACAAGCGGTTCACCGACACGGCCGCCCTCGCCGCCGCTGTGACGGCCGCGGGCACCAAGCTCTCGGTCTCCGGCAAGACGTACCCGTACAACTCGCCGGTCGCGATCGCCGCGATCGTCGACGGCGCGCTGCAGGTGCTCTCCGAGGAGGCGACGCCGAGCTTCGCCGTCGTGTCGCCCGAGCTGTGGCGTGACATCGCCCTCGTCGGTCAGGCCGACGTGCTCGGCTACCTGCAGGCCGGTTTCGGTCTGGAGTCGGGTTCGGTCGACGGGTTCAAGATCCTGCCCGGCGCGGTCGGCACGGGCAAGGTGCTCGTCGGTGCGAAGCAGGGCCTCCAGGTGTTCGAGCTCGGCGGTTCCCCGATCCGTGTCGACGCTCTCGCCGTGCACAACGGTGCGATGGACGGTGCCCTGTACGGGTACTACGCGACGCTCGACTCCGGCCTCGGCCTTTCGATCGTGGACACGACCGACTACACCGAGCCGACGCCGCCGACCGTCGTCGTCAACGAGGCCGCGTAAGCGGAACGGGGGGCGTAGGCGATGGCTGAATGGCACGACATCGAATCGGCGCGCGACGGGTGGGTCGACGCGCCTCTCGATGACGGGCGGCTCGAGGAGCTGCTCACGGTGGCGTGCCAGCAGGTTGTCGCCTACGCCCCGAAGAGCGTCCGTGAAGCGCTCGAGGCGGACGACGCGGAACCGGACCAGGTGCCGACCAACCTCCGCGTGGCGCAGCTGATGCAGGCCCGCAACATCTTCAACGCGCAGAAGGTCGACGCCGCCTCCGGCGGGATGGGTGAGGACACGTTCATCGTGCGGCCTCACCCGCTCGACTGGATGGTGAAGCAGATCATCCGACCCCGGACGGGGGTGCCTCGTGTCCGTTAGGGAATGGCTCGACGAGAACCTGAAGCCGCTGCTCCCGGAGGGGTGGCGGTGGGTGCCGTATCAGCGGAACGTCGACACGCTCGACGCGGTGACGGTCATCTGGAAGCAGTCCCGCATCGTGCCGCTCGATGAGGCGCCGCTGGGCGCTGTGCGGGTCGAGGGGACGCTGACCGTCTGCACCCCTCACCAGGACATCGCACGCGCGGAGGAGGCGCTGGACGACGCCGTGACGGACCTGTGTTCGGCCCTCGATGGGCTTGACGGGATCGCGTGGACGTCGGCGCAGAAGGTCGCCCTTGGCGAGGGTGGCCCGCTCGGCTACGACATCGAGATTTGGACGACAGCAACCCCGGAGCCGGACGTGGAGCCGGACCCCGAACCTGAGCCGGACCCCGAGCCGGACGTCGAAGAGGAGTAGATCATGACCAAGATCGCAGCCAAGCCGGTCCTGTTCAAGGCGCCGGTGTCGTTCGGCACCGACGAGTACTCGGCACACCTGAACCGGGCCGAGTTCGTGCCCACGCAGCCGACCGCGAGCTTCACCGACCTGGACGGGAAGGTCACCAACTTCGGTGGCGACTCCGGGTGGGTGTTCGAGATCGGCGGCTTGCAGGACTGGGAGACGGTCAACAGCCTCTCGCAGTACCTCAACGCGCACGAGGGCGAGGAGATCGAGGTGTCGTTCCCGTTCGCTGGGGCAACCCACGCCGCCACGGTGATCGCGGCTGCGGTGTCGATCGGTGGCACGATCAACACGCCCGCGCAGTTCACGAAGACGCTGCAGGTGCAGGGCGCGCCCGTCTCCACCCCGATCGGCGACTGATGGCGTCGCGGACGGGGCGCATCAGCGTTCTCGTCTCGCGAGACCTCGGGGTACTCATCCAGGCTCTCGCGCAGGCGGAGCCCGAGATGCGGAAGCAGATTCGCCGGTTCACGAAGCCCATGGTGGAGCCGGTGTGGGCAGAGGCCGTTCGCGGTCGCACGCAGACCGCGCTTGAGGTGCGTGCCCTGTCGGACACGGCACGTGTGGCAGTGAGCGACCAGAACGTGATGCTGAAGTCGGCCACCATCGGCAGGGTCGGCGGTGTGCCGGCGTCGGTGCTGGCGCCGGGTGCCGAGTTCGGCGCGAACCCTGACAAGCAGATCAAGGTCAACCGGAAGGGCACCACCTACACGCGTCGCCGCGGCCGTCAGTTCAAGCTGCCCCGCAGCAAGGGCTACGTGGTGTTCCCGGCCGCGTCCGAGGTGATCCCGCGCATCGCGTCGCTGTGGATGCAGACCGCGATCCGCACCTTCGCCGAGCAGGTAGAGGGGGCGAACCGTGGCTAGCAACTATCAGATCGGTGTCGGCGTCGACACGAAGGCCGCGAAGCAGGCCATCGACGCGGGCCTCGTCGAACCGCTCGAAGACGCCCAGAAGGAACTCACCGAGCTCGGGAAGAACAAGGGACCGGAGCAGCTCGAGCGGTCGCTGAAGGACGCGCAGGACGAAACCGAGCGGCTGAAGAAGGACACCGAGAAGACCGCCGACGCGATCGAGCGTGAGTACAAGCGCGCCTACCGTGAGGTGAAGGAGTCCGCCGACGACGGGATGCGAGGCGCATCCGAGGCCGGCACCGAGTTCAAGCAAGAAGCGCTGCAGAACTTCTCCGAAGTGACCTCGTCGTTCGACGGCAGCATGTCGTCGATTCAGGATCTCGCGCAGGGCACCCTCGGCGGGCTCGCCTCATCCGGTCTTCCTGGGGTGGGGATCGCGGCGGGTGTCGCGGCCGCGGGTATCGGCCTCATCGGCGGCGCTCTCGAGAGCGTGCAGCAGCAGGCCGAGGAGACCGCCGAGCGCATCAATGAGATGTACGAGGACATGACCGAGAGCGGGCAGGCGTTCCTCTCGCAAGATTTCATCGACAAGGGCGTGGCCGCGATCATCGGTGACGACGGGAAGCTTGCGCAGGCCCAGGAGGACGCCGAGCGTTTCGGCCTCTCGATTGAGACTGTGCTGCGCGCGACGGCGGGCTCTGAGGCTGACCTGAACACGGTTCTCGCCACCGGCAACGATCTGCGGCAGGCCGAGCTGGACGCGATCGAGAAGTCGAACGACACCCTTGAAAGCAAGTCACGCCGGATCGACGGTGTGAACGCGAAGTACGGCGAAATGCTGGAGGCCTACCAGGGCATCAACTCCGAGGCGCAGCGCGCCGTCGACAAGGCGAACCTGTACCGCGACGCCACCGGCGAGGCCGCGACCGCCGACCAGAAGCGCTACGAGGCGCTGGCTCGGCACATCATGCAGGTGCCCAAGGAGGTGCCGACGAAGCTCACCGTCGACACCGCAGACGCTGAGCGCAAGATTCAGCAGCTCATCCAGAAGGACCGCACGATCCGGGTCACCATCGACGGCAAGAGCTACGGGCGGTACTGACATGGCGACGACGATCACCAACGGAACCGACACCCTCACCCCGCAGTTGATCGACGGGTGGGAGGCGACCCGCGAGGCCCGCACCATCGTGCATCAGATCCTCGGCACGAACGAACCCGCCGTGACGTTGCGACCGCAGGGGCTCCGCTCCGGGAAGCTTGAGATCGTCGTCGGCACGGACGCCGCCCTCGCCGCGTCGATCGAGGGGATGCTGTGCGCTGGGGAGCTTCTGGCGCTCGCTTCCACCTCGCAGCCCGTGGGCATGTCGTTCGTCGTGTCGGGTGACGTGACGACCCGGCTGGACGACACGCGGAAGGTGTGGCTGATCTCGGCCGAGTTCCGGGAGGTGGCGGCGTGACGTCGCTGATCGCCACCGACTCGGTGACCGTGTACGTGCCGGCGTTCAACCTCACGATGAAGCCGGTGGGGTGGTCGCTGCTGCTTGATGAGGCCCGCACACCGTTCATCGAGGCGGAGCTGACGTGCGTTGCGGATGAGGCGATGGTCGAGCTGATCGACCCGCACCGGGGCGGTCTGGAGTACCCGCTCGGGGATCCGGGTGGGGCGCTGTTCTACAGCGTCTACTACCTGCCGCCGCAGTTCGCGCTGGAGCTGCTGGACCCTCGCGAGCGGCTGCGGGTGAAGGTGACCCTGACCCGGCAGCAGATCGTCCCGGCCGGCGAAACGGTGTCGCGCACGTTCGACCTGTACCTGCACGCACGCACCCTCGATGCGGGCGCCGGCACGGTCACGCTCGTGTGCCGCAGCGACGAAGCCATGTTGATCGACGACATGCTCGGCGGGACAGAGGTTGACGCGTCCGCGGAGGCGTTCCAGGGGTCGCTGCGCGCGATCGTGAACTCGGTGCTCATCCCCTTCGACACGTCGCTCGAGCCGGGTGACGCGGATGCCGACTTCACGCTGACAGAGGACGGCCGCGACCCGGACGCCCTCAAGCGAGAGCCGGGTGAACGGGCGTGGGACTTCCTCGACAGCCTCGTCCAATCGGCCGGGCTGCGGCTCTTCTGCGACGAGCAGCGCCACTGGTATCTGGTCGACCCTGCCGGCTACACGGTGCCCGGGTCGCTGCGCATCAGCGAGGGAACGAACGCGACAGCAGCATCCGACACCATCGACCTGTCGGCCGGTGATCGTGGCGTCACCGGGTATGCGGAGACCATCGTGGTCCGCTACCGGTGGACGGATGCCGACAAGGTGCAGCAGGTCGCCTACGACGCTGCGGGCGAGAATCACGGCGTCGGGCGCCTCATCGAGGTCAACCGCCCCTTCCCCGGCTTCGGGGCCGCTCAGGCGGCATACCGGAAAGCACGCGGCAAGGGCCGCACCCTCGCCCTGGAAGCCCTCACCGACCTCGCAGCGACACCAGGGAAGACCCTCGTGGCAACCCTCCCGGGAGCGCCCGTGCAGGCCGGTGTCGTGTCGTCGGTGGAGTTCCGTGACGACGGGACGATGCGGGTCGGGTCGCGTGGCCTCACCGACACCCCGGAGACGGCGTGGGCGCTGCAACCGGAGGGCTACGCGTGGGAGGACGTGCCCGAGGGTCAGGACTGGACCGAGTACGAAACACCGGAGGTGTGAGCATGGCGAACGGAGACGCCGCAGCCGCGAAGGGTCTGCATGTGGTCGAGCAGACCGACGATGTGAAGATCGGCTACGACGACATCAACATCCGCGGTGACGAGCTCGCAACCGAGATCGACGCGCGGATCGCTGGGGATGCGGCCGCGTTCCCGTCGTCGAAGGTGTTCATCACCGCCACCACCCCCGCCGTGGTGAACGGTGCAATCTGGTTCAAGCCACTCTGATGGCTATCTACGAGTCCGAGTTCACCACCCCGGGCACGAGCGCACGCATCTGGCTCGTGCTCGAGGTGTGGGTGATCTCACAGAACACGGTCGCGAACACGACCACTCTGGGGTGGGCGTTCCGGATGGAGGAGCGCACCAACGCGAACCCGTTCAACCTCAACGCGACGTCGTCGGCGTCCGCGACGGTCGGCGGGGTGGTGTTCTCGTCGGGCGGGCTCTCCTACGACTTCCGGCCGCCGAATGCTGTGATCCCGATCGGTTCCGGCTCCACGACCGTCACTCATGACGCGGACGGCACGAAGTCGATCACGGTCGCCGCCTCGTACAGCGGCGGCAGCCCGCTCGGAGATGCGTCGTTCTCCACCTCGATCGCGCTGCCGAAGATCAACCGCAACCGGGCGAAGGTCGGCGTCGATGACGCGTGGGTGAGTGCGGAGGTGTACGTCGGCGTGAACGGTGTGTGGGTGCCCGCGAAACCCTACGTCGGCGTTGACGGGGCATGGCAGGAAGTGAGCGCCTGATGGCTGACATCGACCTCGAGAGACTGTGGCGGATAAGTCAAGCGCACACCGCGTCAAGGTTCCGCGGTCACCCGTACCTCGACGAACTCCTGTCGGAAGCGAGCGAGGCGTTCGTCAAGTTCGCCAACGAGTTCGATGACCTGTGCGAGCGCCACGGCTACTCATCCCCCGACAACGCCCTGTTCTATACGCTCGTGAAGCGCCGCATCGGGTGGGACTGCCTCCAGTACCTCGAGCGGCGAGCGCCACGCGGTGAGGAGGGCATCGAGGATCAGTTCGGCCAGCCCCGATCAGTGCTCCGGATCCACAACCCGGACTCGATCCTCCACCACCAACTCGCCGACTACGTCGCCACCCTCCATCTGCGGGAACGGCTCTACCTCGCCCTCATCGTGTTCGAGGAACTTCCCCTGACGAAGATCGCGAGACTCTGCGGTAGCGCCGTCAGCGTGGTCCACCGCGCGATCCACACGGCTGCAGAGCGGGTCCAGCTGCACGCGCTCCGCCTCACAGTCGACACTTCGCTTCCTGAGGCCGCGCCCCAGAGGCCCACGAAGTGGCAGCCACCTGCCGAAGTAGTCGATCGCATTCGGCGCGCCTACGGGTGTGACGTCGAGACGTACCTCGCGTATGTCCAGGCGAACTACCACGCAGACGTCAGCTACATGGTCGAGATACTCGACCGTGCGAACGGTCGCGGCCCCGCACGCGGGAACGCCGGCAACAACCGGAAGCTGACCGACGACCAGGTGCAGGAGATCATCGCGCGACTACGAGCGGGCGAGAGCCATGGCGACATCGCGAAGGACTACGGCATCACCCGGAGCGGGGTCACCTACCTCAAGAAGGCGCACGGCATCGCCGCGTGATTGTCGGCGGCATCTGCGAGGCTTCTCGCACCCGAACCTAGGAAGGATTCATCATGTCGAAGAAGACGGAGAAGCTCAGCGAGGTTGGCTACAAGCTCCTCGATCGGATCACGGAGAGCGCCGACAACAGCTACTCCGGCGAGGAGCTGAAGGCGCTCGCTGACGCGTACGCAACGGTCGCCGGGACGATGCCGAGTGAGAGCAAGGGGTTCAACGGCTGAGTGCCCACAAAAGCCCCACAACTGCCGTGGGGGAAGCGTGGGGACAGTAACCGAACAGTGTCGAACATCCCTGTAAGTACGGGGATTCAGTCGGCGCTGACCGCGATTCAAGGGCACGATTTAGGGTTCAAATCCCACCGGTACCGCCAGGAAAAGCCCCGGAATCTCAACGATTTCGGGGCTTTTCACTGTCCAGAAGTTCCGAGTCCCCACAGAATCCCCACAACTCTCTGAGCACGTGCCTCGTCTAGGCGGTCTGAAACTGCGTCGAGGTCGTCGTCGAACAGGTCGCCGTACACGTCCAACGTCATGGCTGCAGAGGCGTGTCCGAGCATCCGCTGCACCGCCTTCACGTTCGCGCCCGAGCTGATCGCTAGAGACGCGGCGGTGTGCCGTAGGTCGTGCAGGGTGATGGTCGGGAAGTCCGGGTCGACCTCGCGGGCCCTGGTCGTGGCGGACACGAACCAGCCCTTGCGGCTGTCAGGCGGAGGCTGATGCTTGATGCCGTTGCCGAACACGAGCAGGTCACGCCCCTTCCCCTCGCAGAGCGCGGCGAGCGGCTCGAGCAGGAACTTGGGGAACGGCACGCTGCGGGTGCTGTGGGACTTCGGGGTGCCGACGACGACGGTCCCGCCGACGTTGACCGCGTTCTCCTCCACGAGGATGCGACGCCGGAGCATGTCGAGGTGCTTCACGCGGAGCCCGGTCGCCTCACCCCACCGCAGACCCGTGTAGGCGAGGAACCGCACCAGCGTCCCGTGCTCGCGCGACAGGGACGCGAGCAGCTCCACCTGCTCGTGGGTGAGGTACTCGCGGCGTTTCGGGTTCTTCCGGGGCAGGTTCACCCCACGGGCAGGGTTCGACGCGATCCTCCTGTCCCGCACCGCGACCTCGAGGATGCCGGCGAGGACACCGTGTGCCCGCAGGACGGTCGTGGCGGACTTCTGAGCCGCTAAATCGGTCACCCACGCCTGAACCTGCGAGAAGCGGATTTCGCCGACTCTGCGACGCCCCCAGCGCGGCTCCACATGCACTCGCCACGCGATCTCCACAGGCCGGAACGCGGACGGCTTCAGGTGCGACTGACCCGCCAACCATTCGGCGCCCAAGGTGCTGATCGTGGCTACCGCCGCGCGCGGGTCGACGTACTCGCCCCGCTTGATCTCGACGGTCTTCTCAGCGAGGTAAGTGAGCGCTTCATCCTTGGTGCGGAATCCGGCCTTCTCGACCGACTTCCTGTCAGGGTCGCGATAACGGACACGGTACCGGCGCCCAGCCCGAGTCTCATACGGCTCGACGCTACCCATCAGAGCACCCGGCGCCATTCGTCAAGAGTCTCCTCGACGTCGTAATGCAACTCGGCAAGGACCTTCGGAAAGCGAGAATCCTCGAGGAGGGTTCGCCACGCCATGACGAACGCATTTAGTCCCTCGAACTCAAGCACAGGCTCAAGCAACTCAACGAGCGGCTGCGCGTCTTGATCGTCCTCACCAAACGCTTCCACCGCTCGGGAGTACTGGCGAAGATGCGCCCGCAGCACTTGGAACGACTCCCGGCTCTGGGCGAGGCTGTACGCGTCCTCAGCGAGACCCGCCACGACCTGTTCGGCCGCACCCCGCGCGACCAGCGCGAGCGACCGAAGCGATGAGTTATCCGCTTCGATCATCATTTCAAGCGGCACGGCCAAGATGTCGGCCAGGGCGATGCCCTCGCCGACCGTGACCTTACGTTTGCCGGCCTCAATCTTGTAGATCGTCTGCTGCTGGAAATCGAAACCGCGGTAGTGCATCTCCTCGGCGAGTTCCGCCTGTGTCATGCCTCGGCGTTCCCGGGCTTTCCGCAGCGCACTGCCGAACACCTCGTCCGATCGCGCGAATCCGACCTTCTCGCGTGGCGCCATGTTGTCACTCTACTCACCGACACGCCGAAACGGCTACCTGTTGCACTCCAAAACGATCTAAGCGATACTGGCGTTACGTCGATCACCAGAATCGCTTAGGAGGGTTCGGATGGGCCAGAAGCTCACGGTGACGGAGGTGTGCGAGCGACTGCACATCAGCCGGAACCACTTCAACCAACTCGTGTTCAGGAAGCAGGCCCCGCCGCGCATCGTCGTGTCGCCGCGCCGCTTCCTGATTGACGAGGACGACCTGAACGCGTGGCTCGAGTCGCGCCGCGAGAAGGCGGTCTAGCCCATGGGGCGCTACATCACCTCGATGCAGCCGTCGCTGCGGAACGCGCCCGAGAAGGCGGAGACCCTGGCCGAGTGGCTACGCCGCCAAACCAACCCCGAGAGGCCGAACACGCCGGCCGTCCTGGCCATCAAGAAGGAGACCAGATGAGCGCGATGTCGAATCTCGCGATCCGTCTCGCTGAGATCCGCTCCGAAGTCACGGGCAAGGAGTTCGACACCTGCCTCGACGAGGTGCTCGCCGAACGCGAGCCGCACAAGGCGCACATGTACGAGACGCTCTACGGCCCCACGACCCGCACCGTGCCATGCACGTGCTCCCGCGGGTACGACCACCAGGCCCTTGAGGCCACCCACGCTTCCGACACGACCGTGTCGGGGAACAAGAAGACCGCCGAAGCCCTGGTCGGCTCGGCGGTCGCGACAGGAAACCCTCTGAAAGGAACCGTCATGACCATCGTAACCGACACCACCCAGAAGACCCGCCTCGCCGAGCTGATCGAGCGAGTCGACGCGACCCCGGACGGGCAGGTGCAGATCCTCGAGCCCGGCGACATGTGGTATCAGGAGCCGACGGACGTACGTGTTCGCCCCGTGTCGCTCCTGCACCCTGACCGGGTGGCAAAGTTCCGCGAGTCCATCGCGGCACGTGAGTACGAGTACTCGCGCTCGGTCGAGTTCTACTACCTCGACGGCGCACCCGTCCCGAACGAGGTCCGGTGGTCGCCCAACTTCGACGGCGACCGCTACGCGACAGCCACCAACCCGAACGCGATCGCCCGAGCAGGCGACAAGTACCTGTACGTCTCCCGCGGCGCGTACTACGCCATGGCCGAAACCACACTCAGCGGGGAGCCCGCGATCGAGTTCCTCACCGCAGACAAGGCCCTCGAACGCATGAACGCGAAGAACCGGGCTGCGGACGCCGCATACCTAGCCCAGTACCCGATCATCGAAGCGTCCAAGCCCGCCTGGGCATCCAACATCGACATCGACCTCGACTTCTACGGCACCAACGAAGCGCTCGTGACCTACGAGTACGTCGCTGCGCTCGGATCGATCGTCGTCGGCGCCCGCCACCACGACGGCCACCTCGACTGGCTCCAGAAGCCCTACCTGCTCCTCGACCAGGGCGAGCACAAGGGCGACCCGCGCAAGCTCGCGAAGGCACTCCGCGACCTCGCCGAGCAGCTCGAGGCGGTGAACGCGTAACCCATGGGCTTCAAGGATGCCGAGTGGGCGTACACGCTCCCGCTCCCGTTGACGCAGACCGCGGTGCTCGCGGCCGTCTGCCACCGCACGAGTGACCGCACTCACAAGACGACGGTGAAGCAACAGACGATCGCGACCATGCTCGGCTGCGACAGGGCGACCGTGCTCCGCACACTCGGCATCCTCGAGGCCGCGGGCCTCATCGTCCGCACACCACGTGACCGCAGCAACGGCTCGAAGACGTCCGACACCATCACGGTGTGCGTGACAGAGAGCAACGTTGCAGAGAGCAACGTGACAGAGAGCAACGTTGCAGAGAATCGCGATCTGGGTGACTCAGAGTCACACCCCGTAAGAGATAAATCTCTTACTCGATCAAACCCTGATCAGAGAGAGGGCGCCGCTACGCGCGGCACCCGCATCCCCGAACCGTTCATCCTCACCGCCGACATGAGGCACTGGGCAGCAACCGAAGCCCCCGCCGTAGACGTCGACCTCGCCACACGCATGTTCGTCGACCACTTCCGAGCATCCACAGGCCGCAACGCCACCAAGCTCGACTGGCTCGCAACATGGCGCAACTGGATCCGCCGCGACCAGCAGACCGCCGCACGCCGCCCCCAACGCCTCAACGACACCGAACGCGTGCAGAACGCCGCCCAGATCGGCGCACGCCTCGCAGCACGCCCCCAGGAGCTCACCGCATGAACATCCAAGAAACCGCCCTCGTCGTCGGCAAGATCGCCGTCTACGACAAGCGCACCGTCACCGAAGAGACCGTCCTTGCCTGGCACGACGTCATCGGCGACCTGAACTATCAGGACTGCCTCGACGCTGTGACCGAACACTTCCGCACCACCGGCGACTACCTCCAGCCGGCACACATCCGCCGCAACGCCAAGCGGTACCGGGAAGCTCGAGAGCTCGAGCAGACCCGCAACCGCGACGACTACCGCGCCCTCACCTCCTGCACCAGCCCCACATGCCGCTGCACCCACACCGCATGCGACGGCGTATGGCTCGCCGACCAACAGATCACCATCAACCACGGACGCCAATACCGGCAGACCGTCCGCTGCCCCGAATGCACCCGCGCAGCACACCTCCAGGCGGTCGCATGACGGCACGCCACCAGACACCCGAGTACCGGAAGAACGCCGCCCTCGTCAGAGCAGCTACGAAACGCCTGCAGGTCGCCACCTGCATCCGCTGCCACGGACCCATCTTCATCGCCGAGGGGGAACCGTTCGACGTCGGCCACATCACGGACGGGGTGAGGGGCGGCAGCAACGCCCTCTCGAACCTCGGCCCACAACACCGCAGAGAGAACCGCAGAGACGGCGGACGCCTTGGAGCCGAGGTCACCAACCGCGGCAAGAGACGCGAACGGAGGCTCGGACGATGGTGAACGACATTCCTTTGACCTCGGCCGTTCAATCCCCGCCTTCGGCTCCAAGAGCAGCTTTTCCCCCTGAAAGGACGGGCATCATGA
>CAZIWB010000098.1:0-15936 GCA_964542655.1 uncultured Cellvibrionaceae bacterium | reverse complement strand
TGCGTCGGTACTGCCTCAATCGTGCCCGGTGCTGCTAGTCCCATTGCCGTGCCTCCGTGCTTTGGTTACTGCGACGGCGACGAGTCCGGCGTAACCGTCTCGTCAATGTGTGCGACCGTTGAGGCGACTTCACTCACCGCTTTGCCGGTTGACTTCTGCTTCGCGTCAATTCGATTCACAACGTCACGCATGCGCTCTGCGTCACCGTTGCCCAAATGCCATTCGGTGCGCTTGGTGCGACTCTCGAGCGCATCCAAACGCTCAAGAACACCCTTACGGCCATCGGGGAGGCCGGGGCGTGGAGGTTCGCCAGCCCAGTCCTCAAGGAACTGGCTGATGCGTTGGGCGAGGCGGGCCATGGGTCGGATGATGAGCCTCCAAGCAAGTCCGAGAGCGACACCCGCCGCCCCGATGTAAAGGAGCACGCCATAGCCAGGCATCACGTCACCTGTCGATCATTGAGTGCGTTCATGGTGATGCCCCTACGCCAGCGGCCAGGTGCCGTACAGCGACAGCACATCCGACGTGGCAATGTTCGCGCCGGGCGCCACTGCCGTGAGGCGAATCGTGTCGCCGCCATTGACATCCCCCGAAGCGACCACGCCCGTACCCGTTGAACTCATGCCAGCGTTGAACGATGAGCTCGGTCGCCAACCGGAAGCGATGGTTGCGATATTAACGTTGGCGATGTTGCCCGCACTCGAGACCGTAATGTCAGCGCCCGTGCGCGTGAACTCGGTGCGTAGGAAGACAACGCCGCCACGGATCACGCCCGCCTGGGTGGTGATCGACCAGCCTGTTGCGGCCGTAAGTATTCCCGTGGTCGTGAGGTCCGTGGTGCGGGCGTCGATGGTGTTCCATGTGGAGCCGTCCACCGTCACCTCAAGGTTGCGGCCAGTGGTGGCGTCAGCGCGGTGAACGTACAGGGGGTTGGAAGCAGACACTGTTTTGCCTGCCGTCGCGAGATCCGAAACCAACGTTGCACGTCCAGTGCTGTCAGCCACGTAGGCGACATCTCGGATAGACAGCGACAGGTCAGTGAGTGCAGCCCTCGCTGGCGCATCTCCCGCGCCAGGAACAGTGTGACCGCGAGCATCGGTAGCCATTAGTTGTCCTTCGTGTAGGTGATGGTGAGCAGCATCGCGCCACTCTTGGACGTGCCACGAACCGCGCCATAAGAGGATCCGACAAGCGCGAGGCCCTTGTATGTCCCATCGCGGAATGCTTCGCGGACTGTCGAGTCGAGGGTCACAGTGTCAGTGCCGGATTTGCCAGGTGTGCCGTTGAACGTGGAGCCAGCAACGGATGGGGCGCTGGTGCTGGCTTTGCTGTTGGTGGCGCCCCGTATCGTGATCGTCGGATAGGAGGCCTCATTAAGACCAGCACCAATGAGTTTGACTTTCATGGATGTGATGGCCGTGGCGCCCAGGGACGTGATTTGGTTGCCGTAGACAGCTAGCCCCGTGAGTGCGCCGGACCTGTGCGCCTCATCCTGGTACAGGGTGGACCGGCCGCCATACGTGGACGTGTTCCATCGGTCATATGCGGAACGGTCGGCGCGCCATGTTCCTGACCACGTTGGGGCAACTGTGATTGTTGCGGTCGTGGTGGTGGCCGGCGCGGTGCCAACGTCAGGTGTGGACGCATCGGTTGGGGTGCCGATGATGCCGAGCACCCACAAGTCGCCGCCTGGCACGTGGGGGTTGCGTGCCACCAGGACGGTTTGTCCCACGGCGTAACCTGTTCCGACAAACGGCACGTCGGCCCCAGAAGAACCATTGACGGAAATCGTGACGCGGGATGCGCCCACAGCAAGCACCAGACCAGAAACGTGGGTGCGCAGGTCAGCCGTCATGGGATGCCCACCTCAATCTGCATCGTGCCCTCACTCGTGAGCGGCAACGTGTAGCCCACAACGAACCCGCGCGTGTTCACTTCCCACGCGCCGTCCTTCTCGCCGCGGCGCACCGTCACCGAATCGTCAACATCAATGCGGGGATCTGACGCGCATTCGACAACGACTCGCCTGGCGGGCCGTAGCGCATCGGCCAACATTGCTTGTGCGGCGGCAGTCATTTGCGCGCGCGTGGTCATCAGCGGGTTTGTGGGAAACGTGGGGATGACACCGAACCCGCCCCAGTCGGCGGCATACGGACCAGCTAGTTTCTGCGCCACACCCTGCACTGCGGGCTTGGCGGGATCGTCAGTTGCCGCACCCCGCACGACGACAGTGTTAAAGATGCCGTCACGGGTCCACCTGCGGGGGGCCTTCACGACAGTGGCTATCGCATCAGGCGAGACGCGTTCGCCGTCCGTAAGGGTCCAGTCTGTGTCCACGGGCACGTCACCCAGTGGGGGCAGCACTCGCAACTGTCCGCTCGCATCCACACGGAGACGGGCCGGGAATGCGCTGACAATCATGGCGAGCGCGCCCAGCCGGTCATCGGACCACTCAAGCGATTGTGGGCAGGGTCGGTCTACGAGCGCGCCATCAAACTCAATGCCCCAACCTGGTGGCACCAGACGCCGCGCTTCTGACTGCAACGTGCCGCTCGAGCGCGGTGCGAATGGGGCGGTGAGACGGCCGTCCGCAATGTCGGCCAAGACGCCCACGCCGTCAACTTGCAGAACGCCGTCGTCCTTCTCGTCTGTCACTTCCAACCGGAACACGCCAACCTGTGTCTCGTACTCCACGCCGAACACGTCAGCCATGATCGTCTTGACAACCAGGCGTTGCCCTGCGGGGGCAAGCGGGTCTAACGGAGACTGCGGCGCCCAGTCAACACCGTCCGCGAATCGGGCCACATCTATGCTGGCCGTTTCAGTCAAGGCACCATCGGTGACAGATTTCGAGGTGGACCCTGACAGCATGGGAATGTCCTCGGCCAGCAGCTCGCCACCGCGCCACACGTCCACCGTTGACCAGTAGCGCGCGACACCGGCAACCAGTTCAGAGGGTGCACCGTCTCTCACAGCGCGCCCCAATCGGCAGTGTCAAGGTCGTCCCAGGTGAGGCCAGCCCAGGCGGCATCAAAGCCGTCCCAGTCCATCGACCCATAGAACGTGTCGAAGTCGTCCCAGTCGAAAGCGACTAGGGCCGTGAACGGTTGCGGGTCACCCACCACATGAACGTTCAGGTTGTAGCCACGCATCGTGGACAAGGGGCCCATGAGTTGATTGCCGCTTGCGAGCGGCAGCAGGATCTCGGTGGGTGGCACGTCACGGTCGCCAACGGTGCGACGCAACACGACGGGCCCGCCAGCCTTCAGCATCGCCTTGACTGTTGCGGAGTCAGTCCCGAGCGCGTGGATGGTCAACGAGAACGAGTCACTGGTGGCCACGTCATAGCGGCCAACGGGGTCGGTACGGCCAGCGACACGGAAGATGTTGGCACGAATCCCCATCTCGCGTGCGTCCTCGTAACCGTCCACGAACACGGCCGCCAAGCGGTCACCCCGTAGGTTCTGCAAAACGTAGCCGTCCGCATAGTTGACCGTCACCGGATCGGACGTGACCTCGGTGCCGTTGACCAAAGCGCTGTAGGTGACAGCCCCGTTGAGCGGCGCACGGTTGTCAATGAGAACAATGTTCGACCCGTCCACACTGGTGCCAATGCCGCCAGGGACTGACCACTGCCAGTCGCCGCACGTGCCAACGACGCGGTACGTGTCAGCGGCCGTAAGACCACTGAGCACCAGTTGAACAGGTTGCGGGTCGGCAGCGGTGAGCAACGTTGCGGCGAGAGCGACGGTCACGATGCGAACCTTCCCCGTTGAGCGTTGGCCCGTGCTCGAGCGTCCGAGTCCAGCGCGCGTTGTGCGCCATTGTGGATGCCTGCGGCGATACGTTCACCGATGGCGTTGGCGAGCGCAAGGATGTCCTGTGGGTGCATGCGGCCACCCATGCCGGGCATGGTGCCGTGCGGGTACACCGTGTCGCCGCGACCGAGCTTCACCACCTCGGCGCCACGCTCACCAACCAGGGCGAGACCGGGGGCGATGGCACGCCCACCTGTTGCCAGGTGCGGCATCTGTGGGAAGCCCCAACCTTTGCCGCCGATCTTCGGTACCCATGACGGGATGTCGAAGTGGACCTTGCCAAGTGACTTATTCCACAGGTCACCGACCCAGTTGAATGCAGCCTTGAAGGCGTTCTTGATGCCGTCCGTGACGCGGTTGAAAATGGTCTTGATCTTGCCGGGGATGCCGCCAAAGAAGTTCATGATCTTGTCCCAGTTCTCGGTGATGAGACCGAGCGGCGAGAACTTCCACACCTTCTTGATGAAGTCCCAAGCGATCTGCAACTTGTCCTTCACGAAACCCACACCGGTGGTGAACGCGCCCTTGATCCACTTCCACCCAGCTTGGAAGCCATCAACCAGCGCAGACCAAATCTTTTTGCCGATCTTCGTCTTGGTGAAGAACAGCACCAAGCCCGCCACAAGTAGCGCGATGGCGGCAACGATCAGGCCAATAGGGTTCGCGGTGAGGGCGGCGTTCCATGCCCACTGCACGGCAGTGGACGTGAGGGTGACGGCCTTCATCACTGCTTGCCCTGCGGCGAAAATCTTCTGCGACACGGACACCGCGGCCAATGCGCCAACGAACAGGCCAAGAACGGAGATGATGGCAATGGCGGCGCCCTGGTTCTTCTGAATCCAGTCCACCATCTTCAAGCCAATGTCAGTGACCTTGGAGAGGATTGGCACCAACTTGGAACCCACGGTTTCCTGGAGGTCACCGAACTTGTTCTTCAACCGTTCCGCTTTGCCCGCCGCCGTACCGCCAGCCGTCTCCGCAAACCCACCAACCTTGTCCTTCAAAGCGTCCGTGATGTTCGCAAAGTCCTGGCCCTTGTCGCCCGTGGACTTGTAGTTGATGCCCACCTCTTTGAGCGCTCGAGTCTGGCCGTTGAACGACTTGCCCAGTTGCTCGGCAGCAGTGTTGACATCGGTGCCCGTCGCCGTCGCATAGTCCAGCAGCAGTGGCGTCACTTCCTCCAACTGCTTGCCAGTGAGACCCATCGTCGCGAGTGTCGCCTGCGCTGAGGCAATGGAGTCATCCTCGAAACGAGTCTTGTCCTGCAACGCTGAGTTGATCTTCTGCAACGATGCTTGGCTAGAGTCCGCGAGCGCCGGATACTTAGCAAACGCGGCAGCAAGTTTCGCTTGCTGCTCCTCAGCGTCCGTGTATGCCGCAATGGAATCGCCAGCGAACTTCACAGCCGCGACACCAGCAACAGCGAGCGCCACCTTCGCACCCGCCGACACCTTGCCCAGCTTCGAGCCCATGCCGTCCGCTGAGCCCGACACCTGGCCAAACACTTCCGAGGCTTGGTCGTTCGCTTTGATAATGAACTCAAGGGCAGTGGTGCTCACTTTGCGGCCTCTCTGTTCAGTTGGTCAACGGCGTCACACATGGCGTCAAACTCGGCAACCGTCAAACGGTCGATCTCCCACGGGCGCACATGAAAATGGAAGGACAGCGCGAGCGCGTAGTTGTCGCGCTTGTCCTCAAGGGCGGTGCCTAGTCCGTCTCGCCCTCCGGCTCGGAGGAACCAAAAGGGTCGTCGGGGTCCGCTTCTGGTGCAGGGGTGGCGTCCTCGTCGCTCTCAATCTCAAGGCTTCCCATGTCCCACTCGTCCACGTCCGAGAACTGCAATGACGTGTCCTCGCGCTTGAACGCCACCCACACCAAAGCCTGCATTCCCGTGGCCGATGCCTTACCGGACTGCAACGCCTCGAAGAACTCGGTGACTGTGGTGCCAGTGACTTTCTCAATGGCGCGCGCCTCCGCGAACAACATGCGTGCCTCGTCAAAGTCGGTCGTGCGTCCATCCACGCTGATCTTCATTGCTTATCCCATTCACCTTGGATGGCATCGAAGATGCCCTTTTCGACTTCCCGCACAATGCGAGGGCCGTCCTTCTTGGTTGCGGCATCCCACCAACCGGAACGCACCTGTTGGGTGACCCAGACTTTGCGGTTACCAAAGACGGGGTGACGGGCGCGCCCACGGTTCAGCGCCTTAAGGTCATGGCCGGTGCGTTGCATCTTGATACTCACGCCCGTGGCGCGGCCCTGCAGCTTGATGCGCACCGTGGGGGTGCGAGCCGCCCACTTGTTCAACCCGTTCTTCTTAGGCAGCGCCATCAGCGGTGCCTTCTTCAATTCCGTGCGGGTTGCTTTCGTTGCATGCCGGAGTGACTTATTGATGGCCGCCTGCATCTTGTTCTGCGCAATGCGATCCATCTTCGCCGTGGCCTTCTTCAGCCCCTTGATCTCCTTGATGATGAAAGGTGGGGCGGTGGGGGCGGGCATGGGTCACACAGACGTGTCGCGCGACATGACCTCAATGACGGGCAGGTTCGTGCCATCGAACAGGCAGGTGAACGGGAAGTCCCCTGACACCACGTCTTGCCCATCAACCGTTGGCGTGTCGCCGTCAAGGAAGCAACCAGGCAGCGTGATGCGGAACGTGTCCTTGTAGGTGGACTCAATGATCGGGCCGAGCAGTTCCACCACGAGCGAGAACTGGGTGTCAGCCGCGAACCGGTCAGCGAACACAGTCTTGTCAAGCAAGTCCGCGGTGATGGTGCCAGAGATCTTCCAGTAGTCGTTGAGGATCGGCTCAGCCTTGAGCGCCGAGCCGCCAGCGTAGAAGCGGTCCGTCTTGGATGCGCGCTCAATCTTCACGTTCACTTTGGTGATGCCAGACACGCTCGTCTCGGACGAGTACGTGCCAACCTTCACTGCCATGTCGGTGCCGACAAACGGGCGAAGGTTCGTGGCGAACGATGCTGACGCCAGCGATTCGCTTTCGGTCACATCGCAGGCGTCAATGTCGAACGTCGCCTCACCGGGCTTGTCCACCTCAATGGAGAACTCCGCGCCCGTGACCTTGCACCCAAGGTACGAGTACGGGCGCACCGTGCCAGCCGCGTCAGGCACGCCCACCTGAATAGTGAGCGACTTCCCGAACGGGTCCGCGAGCGTGTGCGTCTGCAAGTACGCGGCGGTGGTGGACTGCTGCGCGGGCGTAACAGTCGTACCCATCAGAGCCTGCAACAGCATCCCGAAACTGCGGTTCAGCAGCTCAGCCTTAATGGAGCCGGCGGCGGCCTTCGTGGTGGGGACGCGCATGGACGCGAGCAACCCCATGCGACCAGCACCAGCACCAGCCGTTGCCTGCGCCACGTTCTTGACCTTCTTCAGGTCGATGCCCGTGACAGGCAGGAACTTGGTGGGGGTGGCAAACGTGCCGTACGTCGATTCGGTGGACATGCCAACCTGTGCGGCCAAGCCTGAACGAATAGCCATGATTTACTTCTCCTTCTTGGATTCGGCTGCCCAGGTGGCGGGCTGGCAGGTGAACCCGGCCGCGTCAGCGTCGGGCACATCAATAACGGCGTCGGCTTCCACCACGCGCATCAGCGACGGGACGGCGAGATCTTCGCCCGAAATGTTGCGAATCTTCATGGCTTCTCCTACGGGCGTGCGTGGTAGTTGATGGTGGGGGTGATGTAGACGCGCACACCCTGCGCATCTACTTGTTGAATCAGGTCGCCCAGCGTCACGCTGGTCACGTTGATGCAGACGCCACCCAACGATGGGTCGGCGGCAATCACCGTTTCGATGGTGCCCAACGCCTCGAACACGCGGTCACGGGCAGGCTTGAATGCGGAGTCACCAGTCCAGGCGGTGACCACGAGTTGCACAGAACCGGACTCGTCACGTTGCACGTGACCAAGCCAGGCCCACGCCAGATCGGACGAACCGGCCGGGGCGTCCGCGTCGTCAAGCTGCGCACCGACATGCACCTCAAGGGCGGCATAACCGTCTTCGAGTGGCGGGCCGTCAGTGACTGTCGCGGTAGGCAGCGCCGCCGTGAGCAAGGAAACCAGCGAGTCAATGACATCGGGAAGTGCGGCGCCAGTCATGCTGTGCCCTGCACAAGATCGTCCGAGCCCAACATTTCGATTGCCGCCCACGGGAGCGCGTACCCGGAGCCGGACGTGGACTGCATGGAGTCGTCATCGGTGGGCCTGCGAGTGTTGCCGCGCTGGACGTTCCACAGGTGCCTCACGGTGCGCAGGACAGCGCGCCGAATGTTGTCTGGCACGTCACTGCGGCCAGCGGTGTACGTGAGCGTGAAGTCGCCCACCACGCCCGAACCGTCACGCCCAGACACGACGCCCGTAACAGGGTCGGCCCACAGGTCGCCTGCGCTTGGTGCGCTACCAGTGAGGGCCGTCACCGAGTCGATGCTGATAACCGGGCGCTTGTCCAGTAGCACAGAGCCACGGCGCGAGTGAACGGTTTGGGTGAAAGCCTTGGGGGTCAGCGGACCCGTGCGCCGTTCGATCATGAGGATGGCTGTGGCAAGCGCCTCTTCCAGGTCAGCCTCCTGGTCGGCAGTCAGTGTCGCGCCGATAGCGAGGTGACGCTTCGCATCCTCAACGTCAGGTAGCCAGGCCATGTCAGTGCCGTTCCATCGGGGTCACAACAGCGGTCTCACGGTCGTGACGGTCACCGCGCGCGGCATTAGCGAGGGAACCGATGCGCTCACACTCGGCGGCAAGGGTTGGGTCCGTGGCGCGAATCTCGTTAGCCATCTCGGACCAGGACAGTCCGCGCGCTTCGCGAGCGGCCGCGAGCTTCTGCAAAGTGGTGAGGTCCGTCATGTCTGCTCCTGTTGCGCGAGGTAAGCCGCGTGATGTTGGTCGGTGAGCCAGTACGACTTGTGGTGGCCAAGACGTGCGCCCGTGGCGGCGACAATGGGGAAACCCAGGCGCTTGGCGTTGCGGCAGAAGTACACGTCCTCACCAACCCATTCGCCACCGGCGGCAAGGTCACGGAACCAACACCACTTGCCTGCCTCATGGGCGGCCATCGGTCCCGCGTTGGAGTCGTCACGCATCGCCTCAAGGACACTGCGGTGAACCAGCAGAGCGCCTGTGCCTGCAGCGTCAACGGGGATGGTGCGGTCAGCAGGGAAGTCGTCAATGGCGTCATACGTGCCGCGCTCGTTGAGACGCAAGATCATGGGCATGGGGCGCGGGTACGGTCCGGCAGACTCCCAAGCGCCAAAGTAGATGCCAGCCACAATGGGGCGTTCCGTCTCGTGCGCGGCGGCACAGAGTTTGTCGAACGCTTCAGGGGTGATCGTCTCGTCAGAGTCGATCATGAACAACCACTCAGCAGTGTTGTCATCCAAGAACGCGGTAATCACCTGGTTGCGTTGACGTGACAGCAGCGACCCGCCAATGCGAATCACCGTCGAGATGCGACTGGTGCGCGCCCCGTACAGTCCCAGCATGGACACCGCGAACAGGCCGTCCACTTGGCCGGGGTCGATCCAGGCGATAGTCACCTGATCTTTGCTGCGCACACATCCTCCTCGAGTGGTGGGCCACCACCCGGCACACCGGCCGCAAAGGACCAGTGCACCGGGCGGTGACGTGAGAGATCAGAGCGAAGGAGCCGTGAGGCCGGTTCCGTCGATGATCTGCGCCGACGCGGCGTGGCGCGTCAGGAATGCAGCGAAACCCAGCACGCGGAAGAACACCGCGTTGGATGCCGCATAGGTCGCGTCGAACGAGGCGGCCTCAACGGGCGTCTCGTACAGCACGTGGTCACCACGGCGCAGGACGTACACAACATCCTGGTTCGTGGCAACACCGAGGTTCGTTGCGATGTTCGGGTCAACGAACACTGGCAGGCCAGCCAACTGACCGGCAAGACCCTCAGCAGTGACAGCACCACCAACGGCAGGTGCGTTCAGCACCGGACCGTTCGGGGTGACCTGCAAGCGGCCCTGACCGTCCAGCGCCTCAAGCACCCACGCCCAACGGTTCGGGTGCATGACGACGGTGTCAGCAGGCAGGAACCGCCCCGTCGCCACAGCCGCCTGCGCCTTGATGACCTTGTTGTAGAACGAGGCCGCGGCGGTGGTGGAGATGACTGCGGGTGCAGACGTGGTGAACGTGAGCGTGGTACCAGCGGTGTACAGACCCTTGAGCTGTCCGTTGGCGTTGGTGCCGGCGAGCACCTGCAAGTCCACACCGGTTGCATATGCGAGGGCGAGGTCTTGCAGGATGATGGAGTCGAGCGGGATGCCCGACTGGCGAAGGAGCTCAATGGCCACCGTCTGACCACCGGTGATGGTGGCAATGGATGACGACACCGACGTGGTGGTGAGGTCCGTCTGGGTGATGGCGCTCGCTTGGGTTTCCGTGATGCCAATGGCGGTGCCGGTGGCGATCTTGGGAACCTTGACGGACGACACGCCCTGCGGCAGCACCTCGTGGTTCACGAGGTCAGCCGTCACGCGACCAGATCGTGACATCTCAATGAAGTCACTGGTCAGCCACAGCGGGGGAGCGAACTCCCCGCCATCACCTAGGGCGGTCGTGAGCGCGCGAACCTGCGAGTCACCAAGACGCTGGATGGCGTCACGGTCACCACGCTGGGACGCGGCCAGATCCGCGAAGTACGACGGGCCAGTCGAGTCACCCTTGCGGTAGACGGGGTTCGCTTCGCTGGTCACCTGCGCACGGACCACAGGGGTCTCGGTTACGGTGGCCAACTTGCGGGCCTCAACGTCGCGCGCTTCAGCCTCACGGGCGTCAGCGATACGGGCGTCAAGTTCCTTGAGCTCGGTGTTGATGTCGGTGGCGCGGGCCTCCGACTCGGACGTGAAGGCGTCAGGTTCGACGGCCAGGAGGGCATCGCGTTCGGCCACGAGGCTCGCACGACGCCCACCGAGAATCTCAGTCATGGTTGCCATGACGGACTCCTATTCTCCCCATGTGGGGTTGGTGGTGTTGTGGATGCTCGGCAGCAGGTGGTGGCGCAGGTGGTGACCCCTGAATGGGCTCCGGCGTGAACTCCGGCGTGATGCGGTGAGCGGTCCGCACGGTTGTGCGGAAGATTGGTTAGGCGGCGTCTACGTCACGCGCGGCGGCAACAGCGAGCGCGTGTGCGAGGCGGCGGTCAGTGTCGGTGTCGGTGACGGTGACTGTCCGTTCGGAAGCGACAGACACGGACGTGGCAGGGTTGGCGGGGTATGTCACGACAGATACGTCATACAGGCGCACCTCAAGCACCTTGCGTTCCGTGTAGTCCTCGTTCCATTCCTGGCGGGTCGCGGCGAAAGCGAACGACATTTCTGTCATGTCGCCGCGCTCAATCGCAGACTTCACTTGCTGCGCCAACGGCGAGGAAGCGTCAAGGCGTGAAGAAGTCCACAAGCCCGTCTGGTTCGCACCCTGGGGATCAGCGGCAGGATCGGTGGACTCGCGCATCGTGAGGGTGCCGGACTTGGTACGCGCCAACGGGATGCCCTCATGGTTAACGAGCAGGCGCACATCATCCTGTTCGCGCAACGACTTAGCGAACGCGCCGCGCGCAATGATCTCCTGGTATTCGCCCAACCAGTCACGCACCACGTAAGGGTCATCAGTGGTTGAGGCGTAGCCCTCAATGATGATCTCGCCTGTGGCTTCATCGTCAGTGGTTGAGCGCACCGAGATGCCCACGGTGGAGCGAGACTCGCGGGGCTTTGCGTCATAAAACTCGGCGCGCGTTTCGGGGGTTGCGGTCACAGTCATGACGGCTCCTTGCTTGGTGGGGCTGGTTAGACAACTTCTGCCTGCTGCGTGACCATGGCGGCGGCAGACAGGAACGACGGCAGGTAGGGCTCGTCACCCCACTCGACAGGAAGCTCGCCTTCCTCGGCGAGCACACGGTTGATGGTTGTGGCGCCCGTCATGAGGCGGGTCTTGGTGACGTTCCAACGATCAGTGGCGGTCATCTGCAAGAGCGCCTTGCGGTCAATCTGTGCGTACTCGTCAGGCTCCAACAGGTAGTCAGAGACGAACTGCTCGAGGCGCACAAGCCACGGGTTGAGCGTGTAGATCAACAGGTGCAGGGAACGTGACTGGACGTTGGTGTACGTCATGGTGCCGCCCGTTTCGTAGCCCAACATTTCCGCAATACCAGGGCCAAAGATGCGGCAGATTTCCGCTGAGGAGAACTTCTGCACCTCAAGGAACTGGGACTCTGCGGGACCAATCTGGACTTGCTGATACTCGACGCCACCGCCCAGCACAGCCGGTTCGCGGGATCCGCGAATGGCGGCCACGAACCTGTCCTTGATGGTGCGCGCGCCAGCCTCATCAATCTTCGCGTCCGTGGTGAGGATGCCGCTCGGGTGACCACCAGCGGCGAAGAAGTCCGCACCAAACTGCTCAGCTGCGAGTGCCACGCCAAGCGACCGGGCATGGTTCGCAATGGGTGAATCGCCCAGCAACTGACCGGCCAACGGGTATGCGCGAACGTGCTTGATGCCGTCAAGATGTGCCGCGCCATACAGCGGGCGGGCAGGGTTGGTGCCAACCTGCACCCACCACTCGTCACCCACCTTGCGGGTCATGGTGTTGTTCGACGCGGCAATGGACACTGTTGTGGGACGGGCACCCTTAAGTGGTCCGGGCACCACGAACAGATTGCCTGTGGTGGTGAGTTGCGACACGAACTTGTAAGCGAAGTCGGACCAGCCGTAGCCCGCACCCTCAGGGTCCAACACCACGGCCGGTGCGGGGCGCGGGTCAATGGTTCCGCGCGTGCGCCGATACACACCAATGGGCAGTGTGGATGCCATGCCAGCAAGCAGGTTCACTGCCGACTGGTACGCGATCTTTTGGCGTGCCGAACGTGACGTGACAGCGACCCCGGCAGTGTCAAACGGGGACGGTCCGATGGTGGAAATGGTGGGCGTAATGTTCGCCTCAGAGCGTCGGAAGATCGTCATTCGTTGCCCCGTTCAGAAGCGAAACGCAAGCCCAGCACGAGCAGTCCGTACACCACCAGACCCACCGCCGCACCACCGGCGAGCGTTGCCCCCGCCACAACTGCGGCCACGGCTGTCACCTCAATCACGGTTGCGAACATGGGACACCTACCAGACGTTGTTGACGGGGTTCGCGGCCTCGGCTGAGGTGGCTCCGTGGAGCGCGAGAGTGAGGGCCTTCAAGGGGGAAATGGATACGTCGCCGCGGGGCTTCCACTTCCACCCACCAGACGGCATGATCTGTGCGGTAGAGCCAGCAACAGCGGCGTTAAGAATGGGCTGATCGACATGCCACAAATCGCCTTGGTCGACGAGGTCATGCAAGTTCCCGCACGCTTGCTTGTACTCCGCGAAGTTCACCTGCGTCAGTTGCACACCAGCGCGCTCAATCTCAGCAATGAGGGTGGACGCCGAACCGTGCGGGTCGATGACCACAGCGGCCGGCGAGTACTTCTTGACCAGCTCCATGAGGCGATCAACAACCCATTGCGAACCTTGACGGCGGTCAATGAGGCGACCCAACAGGCCGTCCTCACCATCGCGCGCGGCAACCCACGCAAGCGACACGGACGAACGGTCCGGTTCCATGTCAATGCCGATGGAAAGGGTGCCCGTGTAGCGTGCCTTCGGTGCCGCCTGACGCTCCCAATTGGCTGGGTTAATGCCCGCCAGTGAGGCGTCATGCGGGTCATCCCACACGCCCAAACCCTCACGGCGCCAACCCTCATCGGAGGAAAGGTTCTTGCGCAGTCGCAGAATCGACACCAGCGGTGTCCGCTCGGGATACGACGGGTTGCCAATCGCCACCTGGTTGATGTCATCCAGCGCCGGGCCGTTCGGTTTGCCAACGTTCGGGTCCGCGCTGCACTCAACGTAGAACGCGTCCTCGCCCACGGTGGGCGCACCAAACGCTTCACCATCAGCCTTAAAAGCCAGCGCCTCAGCCCTGCGCTGCGTGAACACGCCGCCAGGGTCAATAGGTCGCGGCGGTGTGCCCATGTAGAACAGCAACGCACCAGCCGGAAAACGTGACTGGTTCGTCGCTGCAACCATGTCCTCGAGCGCTTTCTCCGTGAGGATCTGCGCCTCATCAAACACAAGGACATCAACCTCATCGAAGCCGCGACCAAACCCCTGCTCGCGAGCGCCAAACAAGATCCGCGAACCGTTGCGAAACTTGATCTCCTGCTCGCCATTGGCTGAACGGATGTCCCGTTTGTCAACGTACTTCTGCGCCGCCTTGCGTGACGCAAGAGCCTTGAGCTTGAGGAATGTTGCCGTCGCAGTCCGTTGGCGGTGCGCCGTCCAGATGACTGTGAGGTTCGGGTACAGCGTGCACAGCGCAAAGGCGATCCGCATGACGATGAATGTCTTGGCAACTTGGCGGGGAATGGACAACGTGACGCCGCCAATGGTCGCCGCGTAGTAACCATCGGCACGTTTGCCTAGTGCGACACCGCCAAGATTCTTCTGCCACAGGTCGAACGAGTCGCCGAACTCAGCGCAGCGCGCCTCCACCTCGCCCCAACCAGTCGCGACAATCCCCGAGGGAACAACGACGTGGCGAGCAACCTCACTGAGACGACGCTCAGACGGCGGTCGCGTCGAAGGATTCGCCGCCTGAGTCTGCGCTACTGGCTTCCTCTTGGTGGGCATCGTCCTCAGCCATCTCGTCTAACGTGCGAATCTCACGGTCCACGGCCGACACCTCACGAGCCATAGCAGTCAGGGCATGCGCCGGAGTGGACGGGTCATCAAGTGCCTTCGCCAGTCGTGCACGGACCGCCGACAGGAACTCGCGCCGGTCCTCGCCGTTAGCGGTCTCCGAGATCGTGACCTTGCGCTTCACCACATCCGCATCGGAGGCGACATGCAACGTTGGTTTAGGAGACATCTCGCCTCCGATGCGGCTTTGGTTTTTTGAAATGGAGAGAGAGAAAGTGACAAGGGCGCTGGGTGCTGCGCTATACGGGCCAAAAAACGTTATCTGCCAGGGGTTTTACCAGTCGGACTCGTCACCGAATTGTTCGCGTCGTCTGCGCTGATTGCCTAGCCTCGCCGCTGCTCCGCGGTTGCACTTCACGTGTTCCGGTCCGGCATACAAGGTGGGGCTGCCATCCAGGTGCCCGAGATCCCATGCTTCGTCTGGGTCGATGGTGATGTCGCACCGCCAGCACACGACCTGGCCTGTGGCGATGCGTTGCTTCCATGCCTCACGTCGGCGGCGGTGGTCTGACCCGTACCGTCGTGCATGATCGCGGACTGTCACCAGTCGTCCTCGTCTCGGTGTTCGCCGTAGTGAGCATCCCAGCCGGGGAAGGGTTGCCCTGGTTGGTAGTCGGCCCACCATTGGGTGATGGCTGGGTATGTGGCTTTGAGGTCTGCCCGTCCTCGTTGGGTGACGCGTGCTTTGCAGGTGGCGGCATCGGTGGTGATGACGTACACGTGGGTGGCGTTGGTGATGCTGGCCCATTTGTCGCGGGCTCGTTGTGTGGCGCCTGAGCGGATGATGACTACTCGAGCGTCGCCTTGGTGTGCGAGCTCACTGATGGCGTCGATGAACTGTTGTTCGGTGGCCCATTGGGGGTCGTCACGGTCGTAGACGGTGAGCCCTGATTGGTGGGCTGCTGTGGTTTTACCGGCGCCTGGTGGGCCGCACAGGATGACGACGTGGCGTTCCATGGGTACGCTCGCAGCTATGGGATTCATTAAGGACTCGAAGGCCGCTGTTGTTGCTACTGATGCGCTGAAAGCGTGGGAGTCTGGGCGGTCAGCGTTCACGCCCATCTTCAACTTGCCTGGTTCACATCCTGGTGTGTCTAGTGGCATTGATGATTGGGCTGTGATGATTGACGGTGTGGAGCAGGTTGGGTGGCGGCTTCATTCGTGGGCCGTGTGTGTGGATGGCAAGGGTCGCCCTCAGGCCATGCCGTTGTTCCGACGTTAGCCCTCACTCGATCAGCGCCAGGGGCTAGGTGGTAACCGGCGGCCGCAGCGGCTGGTCCCTCGGTTGCATGGGTGTGGCGCGTTGTGTCGTGAGGGAAGATGTGGGGGCAGTTTGTCGTCGTGCCCAGGACTTCATGGG
>CAZIWB010000097.1:0-16829 GCA_964542655.1 uncultured Cellvibrionaceae bacterium | reverse complement strand
TGTCATTCCTGTTTTGCGTAGATTACTGGAATGACACAGAATTTTTAACAGTCCCGAAATGCCAATCCAACCCGGCATATTAAATCCTTTCGGCACTGTTAATGCTGGGGCTACTTTGTGGTTCGCCGATGTAACCGCATCTGTACTTGTTCTTGAAGGTGTTAATCCTGAAGAGGGTATGAAAGGTTTTCCTCTGGCAATCAATATTAATGCAAATTTGCTAGGCAATAATAAAAGTGGGGCGTTCATAGCAAAGTCCAGTTATATCAAAAAAGGCCGTACAGTTAGTGTGGTAAAAACAGTTGTTACTGATACCTCTGGAAAGTTAATAGCTGAAGTCACTACAAGCCATGTTCAATCGGCTTAGATTTTTTCAAAAAGGCTTAACAATTGACTGCGGTAAAAATTCAATACCTGCAACTTAAAATCTACTGTTTCGCAACGTTAAATTGTCTCAGGAATGAAATTATGGAAGTTATTTGCAGGTCTTGTAAAAGCAAAATAAAACCTGAAAACATAAATGTATCTAAAGACACCGCATATTGTGCAAATTGCGAAAACGTTACGGCTTTATCTGCATTGGTTTCCTCGGCTGCAAGTGCTAGTTTCAATCAAAATAAACCAGAAGGTGGAATTAAGATTTATGACCAATCCTATTCATGGTCGATTGAGGCTCGTCACCTTTCGCCAATGGCTATATTTTTGGTTATTTTTACTGCCATATGGGCTGGCGGTTCGCTATCTGGAATATATGGTTCTCAAATAGCCAAAGGCGAGCTGGATTTAGAGCAGGCATTGTTTGGCCTACCATTTATCATCGGTAGTATTGTTCTGGTTACATTTACATTAATGAGCTTATTTGGTCGTACTATTATTAGTAACGAAAATGGCAAGGCGCTTATTTTTATTGGTATTGGAAAAATTGGTTGGTACCGTCGTTTTGAATGGAATTCAATAGACAGGGTTTCTGAAACTATAACAAATACGCAATATAAAAATATTTCACTTGAGGGTAGTTCCCGGTTGAGTTTTGGTTGGGGTTTAAGTAGTGAAAAGCTTTACTTTATTGCCAATTTCTTGCGGAGCAAGTTGAAAATCATTTAACCAGACGTGCCAGGTGCACTTGGCGTTAGCTGCTGTGAGGTGCTCATCGACAAGCGACAATCCAGCGGAACGCCTAACTCGGAGTAAACTCGCATGGGACTTCTAACCTTCAGCCTCAACATCACCCTGGACGGCTGCGTTGACCACCAGGAGGGAATTGCCGACGACGAGACACACGCTTTTTTCACCCGCCTTATGGACGAGGGCGGGGCGATGCTTTGGGGCCGCGTCACCTACGAGATGATGGAGGACTACTGGCCGATGGTCGCTCGCGGTGACGAAGAGGCGCCGCCAGTGATGCGCGAGTGGGCGGTCAAGCTGGAGGCCAAGCCGAAGTACGTGGTGTCGTCGACGCGAACGGACTTCCCGTGGGCCAACAGCCACCACATCGCCGGCGACTTGCGCACGAGTGTGCAGAAACTCAAGGATGCGACCCCGGCCGGCGTGCTCCTCGGTAGCGGCAAGCTCGCGACCGAGCTGGATCGGCTGGATCTAATCGACGAGTACAAGTTCCTCGTCCACCCCAGGATCGTTGGTCACGGTCCGACCTTATACCAGAGCGGACTACCCAGCACGCGACGGCTTGAGCTGGTTTCATCGACGCCGCTCCGCAACGGTGTGGTCGCCATGCACTACCGGTGTGTGCAACTAAAGTAAATCACATACAAGCGCAGCAACGCGTCACTACGGGGTTGGGTGGTTTGTACGTCGCGCTTATATGGTTTTGCTGCGTAAAAGTATTCTACAAAACCGTAACTTAAACTCTACCGTTTACCGCGGTGTTGGCAATCCTATGATTAGCATCGATCCATTAAGTGCGCTCTTATCAATTATCGCCATTGCTGTGGCAATATATTTTGGCAAAAATTTAAAAAGGAAAAAAAGTGCTGAATTAAGTGAAGTGGTATATGAGTTTGAACCCGAAGTTAATTTAGATGCTGCTACAAAATTCAAAGTTATGGATTCACTTTTAAAATTAAAAGGTACTACCGACTTCTGGTCTAGCTTGACTGGCGCAGTTTCCGGAAAATATTTCCGAGCTAATATGCTAGCAAGTACATGGGATCGGGTTAAAGTCGATATCGATTTTTTGGTTTCATATAAGCTATTAAGTTATCGAAAACCTCACTTTTTAACATCTAAAGGTGGTGCATCAATTGTCCAGATTGAATTCGCTATAGAAAGTCGAACCCTGCGAGTACTACTATTGGAAGCTCAAGAGTTCCATAACTGATAAGGCTCAGCAACACGCCGTTAGCAGGCCGTAAGCGCGACCTTCCTGTGCTTACCCTGGTAAATAATTTTTTCGAGAGGGATCAAACATGAGTAAAGGTTATTGGATTGTGCGCGCAGATGTTTCAGATACGGAAAAATTCAAAGAGTATGCCAGTAGAACACCGGCGGCGATTGAAAAGTTTGGCGGGAAGTTTCTGGCGCGTGCGGGTAAATATGAATTAGTTGAAGGTAATACCCGTTCAAGGAATACCATTATTGAATTTCCTTCCTATGAATCTGCTTTGGCTTGCTGGAGTTCGCCGGAGTATCGGGACGCAAAAACTTATCGGGCTGGTGCAGCGGAGCTGGATATAGTGATTGTGGAAGGGTGCGATTGAGATTTCTTAATAAATAAAATTAGTTATGCTTGAATCATTTAAAATTCGAAGAAATGCTTCATAGGTTCCATTTGCTGGTGGAGTATACGGACAACAAAAATATCCCCTTGTCGTTGACGGTAGAAAATAGCGTGTCGCTGGTGATCATGACGGCGTATTCCCTCTGCTACTTCGGGACATGCATGTCCCATCAACGGGTTCCTGGATAGAAGGTGAAAAGCGCTTTCCAGATGCTTAGTGTAAGTATCCGCTTGGGTAACGCCAAAATTTAGCAAACTGTATTCGTAGATAGCGGTGAAGTCCTCTACCGCAAGATTGGATAACTTATACATGGTGCTTTTGTTTGACTTGAGCTGCAATGTCGCGCAGTGACAGGTCGCTTTCTCCGCTTTGCTCTCCGGCTTCGATTGCGTTTCTGAGGGCAGTTAATTGATTTTCCTGTTGTTCGAGTAAGCGCAGGGCGGAGCGTACTACTTCACTGGTTGAGCCGTAACGACCTGATTCAATCAGTTTCCCGACAAAATCGTCCAGTTGGGGGCCTATGGTGACGCTAGTTGTTCTAGGCATGGTCTTCTCCTGTGTTAATAGTTAGTACAACTATAGCTTTTTTAGGGGCTAAGCCGCTAGTAACACCTGCTTCATTTGCCATTTTTCTCCTCCTATTTAATCCATCCCCCATTTCCGTCGCCTTTATACCCTGAGGCTGGGTCGATTTTTTATCGGCTGCGGCGCCTATGCGGAAGGGCGATTTCCCCTTGTGTTTCCGCAGGCCCATTTCCTGGAGCTATGCGGAAGTTCCTTTTCACCCTGATTTCCCTGTAAACCCTTTTAAAACAATGAGTTACTGATTGGCATTCATGTTGCTAAACCCCTCCGGAGGAGAATTGTAATGGCTATAGATTCTGATTACGTCAAACAGATGGCGACCCAACTGGCCAGTTATGAGGTACAGGCGTCGCTGACCAAGGCGAATCGCAACCAGTCCAGCTACAAGGCGCGATTGACGGCGGTGGGTTCGCTGGAAACCGCGCTCAAAACCTTTAGCACCTCGGTAAAAGGGCTGAAGGGCGTGGATAAAAGTGTGCTGACCAATACCGCTACTTTTAGCAGCGAAGGTTTTGCGACCGCCAAGGTGGGGACTACGGCTGTAGCCGGCAATTACCAGTTTTTTGTAGAGCAACTGGCCAGTGCCCATCAGGTTGCACTGGAAGGCCTGACCGATGCGGATATTCCCACCAGTGGCGATCTGGTGATCGGGCAGGGCGCAGGCAGTTTCAGTATTGATTTAAGCAGCATCGACACGGATGGCACCGCAGGTAATTCGCTCGCGGAGTTGGCCGCAGCCATTAACGCGGCGACCGATAACACCGGCGTTAACGCAACCCTGGTGCGCAGCAACGGCAATGTGTCACTGGTGTTCGCGAGTGAAAAAACCGGTGTGGCTAATGCGATCAGTTTATCCACCAGCGGTGTTGCTGCCGGTACATTTGATACGGCGGTTGGTGCTCCACGTGAACTCAGCGGCGCAAAAGATGCGAAGGTGCGTTTGGGTGGCGAAACCGGAATGTTGCTCACTAATTCGAGCAATAGCTTCGACAACATTATCGATGGTGTGAGCATGAGTTTTACCAAAGCCCACGCTGCTGGTGAAACACCTTTGTCGGTCACTGTCGGTCGCGATGACAAGGCGACGAAAGACAAGGTACAGGGTTTTGTGAATGCAATTAATAGTTTGTTCAGCACCTTCGATAATTTGACCGCGAGCGGCGGTGAAACATCCACGCGCGGTGTGTTGGCGGGCGATTCCAGTATTCGTTCGATTGAAGGCATGTTGAACAAAGTATTGCGCACCGAATTTGGCGGTGTGACTTTGATGGAAATGGGCATTGTTGCCGATCGCTACGGCAAGTTAACGATTGACACAACACGCTTTGAAAAGGCCATAGCCGCAAATCCGGAAGGGTTGGATAAATTATTTAATGCGAAGGATGCACTGCTCGACACCATCGACAAAAACGTCGCTGTGTATACCTCGGGCCCGAACAATTTGATGAAAGCGCGCAAAGAAACCTTAAACACTATGTTGCGCCGCGTGGATGACCAGTTTGATGGCATCCAGAAACAGTACGACAACTATTACACCCGTTATCTGAAGCAGTACACCAACATGATGCAAACCATGTCGGCGATGGAACAAACGTTTGGAATGTTCTAACGAGTGAATAGTGTTAACGCACAAGCATGAATTAAAAACAGGAATAGATCCGATGAACGATCTCTATCTCGCGCATGAAAGTTATGACAGCTATCGCTCCATTGATCTGGAAGCCAAAGCCGCCACTGCATCGCCCTATGAATTGGTGCTGGTATTGTTTGATGGCCTCATTGATGAATTGGCGCGCGCACGCGGCCATATCGAAGCAAAACGGTTTCAGGAAAAAGGCCGTTCATTGGAAAAGTGCATGAACATTATTAACGGCCTGAACAGCGCGCTGGATTACGACAACGGCGGCGAAGTGGTGCAGGGGTTATCGCGTTTGTACGACTACTGCATTTATCGCCTGTCCGATGTCAGCGTGAGTTTATCGCTGGAAGGTTTGGATGAAGTGACGCAATTACTGGGCGTGGTGCGCGAGGGATGGGACGGTGTCAATGCCAAGCGCGCCTGATCGCGACCAGCAAATCAAGCTGGTTGCCTTGGGTGAGCAAATGGCCGCCGCCCTTAAGGCTCGGGATTGGGACAGTGTAGGCGGTATTGATCAGCGCATTCGCGAATGCTTACAGGAATTAGCTAGCATGGAAAGCATCAGTCCGGAAGTGCAAGCCGCCAAACAACAGTTACAACAACTCTATGCGCGTGTGTTGCCAGCTTATGCAGATGCCTGTGAAAAAATGCGGCAGTTACTGCTGGCGCATGTTGATTACACCGAAGCGCGCTCGGCTTATTTGCGCACTGATCTACTGCAAGGTGATAAATAATGTTGTCAGCCCCGATTCAATCCAGTACTAACGCACCGCTAATAAATAGCACGGCGAATCAGCCAGCTCCAGCAATAGCTACCAACTCTGCTGCAACAACCGGGCTTAATAATTCGTCGGAAAACAATGCGCGTACTGGGCAGGAAGCTGAATTATTTGCCGGGCAGTTGGGCGATGTATTGGTGAGTGCTGAATTAGTTGGTTCTGAAATGACAGGCTCTGAAATAATGGGGGCCGAGTCAGTAGCTACGGAAATCCCTAATGAACAAGTTGCATCGCTGAATCCAGATCAATCCGGTGTTGAACAGCCGGGCCAGCCGCAAAATCAGGAACAACCAAATGCGGAAGCCTGGTTGCAGGCAATGCTTGATCAGCAGCAATTGCAATTAGAAGCGCGCGATAGCGCAGCTTCTGTCACGGCTGAGACTCCTGTCACTGCTGTAGCTCCAGTTGTTGTAGCGCCAGTAGCTGTAGTGGCTAGCACCGGGGTCCCATCACCAATTAATGCAACAACACTTACACCAATCCAAAAAACAGTTTCAGCGATTACGCTAGAAAAATTTTCCAATGCAACACGTGATGCAAGTAATGCATCTATATTGGGTATGACATTAAATCGGGAAGCTATCCAGGCTGATCGGGCAGCTTCGCCAACTGCAACCGATAACGTTTTTGCGCCAGTTGCAAAAGTAATTTCCAATTCCTCTGCAACGGCCGTAGTGGCTAATGCTGTTCCTGCCACTGAAGCAAACAATGCAGCTAATGGTTCGTCGGCGATACATTCCTCGGCCACCAGCATTGCGCAGTTGACAGCGACGGCAATGAGCGAGGCAAGTGCGAGCGACTCTGTTTCATCAACACTGGCGCCTGCGACATTGACTGCATCGGGCACTGACAACGCGCAGCGCGTGCAAACGCAATTAAATTTGCATACGCCCGAAGCCAAATGGGGCGAGCAATTACTCCATGCCTTGCGCGATAACGTGCAGGTGCAAATCCAGCAAAAAATCCAAAACGCAACTATTCGCCTGGATCCGCCCGAGCTGGGCAGCTTGGAAATCTATATCAGTCATGAGTCAGGCCGTTTGCATGTGCAAATCACTGCAAGCCAGGCCGATGTGGCGCGTTTGATCCAGCACACCAGTGACCGTTTGCGCCAGGAATTATCGGGTCCGCAATTTACCCAGGTAAATATCCAGACCTCGGCAGAGGGGCAATCCGGCCAGCAACAATCGCGCGAACGCCAACGCTTTGTGGGTGATGAACGTATCCTCGCCAACGAACAGGAATTTGTTAGCAGCGACCAACAAACAAAACGCCCCGCTGATGTGTTGGTTACTGTTTAAAAAATTAAATTTTTTACGATTTAATTTTTTTTGATTTGTTTTTTTGAGATTTATTTCTCAAATTTGTATCTGAGATTTATTTTGAAGTTCGTTTTTGAATTTTGTTTTTGAAGGTTCCGGCGTGTAGCTGGAACAATTTTGCAAGAGGAAATACTCAATCATGATGCAACGGATCATTTTGGCCCTGCTGGTTGTTAATACCCTGGTTGCCGCTGGCTCGGCTTATATCAGTTTTAAAGTGCTGTCGCGCCCGCAAGCAGCTAACACGCCAGTTGTTGCGAAGGCAGGCAATGAGGCTCCAGCTCCTGCGGCCACTTCCGGTGAAGCAGAAGAATATATGTTTTTCCCGATTGAAAAAGTGATTGTCAGTTTGCAGGGCGATGGTCGCGAACACTATTTTGTACTGGATCTGGTACTGCAAGCCGATGTCGATACCGACCACAAAAAGCTCAAGCAAATTGATCCTATGGTGCGCAACTCTGTCGTTGCACATTTGTCTTCCATGGCAGTGAACCAATTGCGCTCCATGCCCATCGCGGAACTGCAAACTAGTCTGGAGAAAGTGGTGCAGGCGGATTTTTCCAGCCGTCAAATAGTCCAGCCGTTTGCGCATGTGCTGGTTAGCAAACTGGTTGTGCAATAGGGGCTACCGCCATGAATGCCTCGGTAATAAATACGCCTGATACTATGGATTACGCATCCAGCATGGCGGCGATGGGAGCGGTATCGACCCCACTTGCACCCGCCCAGGAACAGCAATTGCTGATCCAATATTTGCCACTGGTAAAACGCATTGTTCGCCAATTGTCGTTGCAAGCAAACCAGGTGATGGATCGCGATGATATGGAGCAGATCGGCTTGATGGGGCTGTTGGAAAGCCTCCGTCGCTATGGCCAACCGGATGAAAATTTTGCTGCATTTGCCAAGCTGCGTATTCGCGGTGCGATCCTGGATGAATTGCGTCGGCAAGATTGGCGCCCGCGCCAGGTGCGCCAGCAAACCCACAAAATTCGCGATGCCATTCGCGAGCTGAGTCGTCGCCTCGGGCGCGTGCCGCAAGATGCAGAAGTGATGGCTTATACCGGCCTGAGCGAAAAAGATTATCAGGCCTATTTGCAAGCGGATGCCTGCGAAGCGATTGAAAGCCTGGATGAATTATTGTTGAACGGCCCCGAAATTTTTACCGATGGTGGCTCGGGTTTGGAAGAGCGCGAAATTACCGAGCGCATGTTGGCGCAGGCGCTCTCAACATTAAACGAGCGCGAGCGTTTGGTATTGATGCTGTATTACCAGCAGGAATTAAGTTTGAAAGAAATCGCCCTGGTGCTGGATTTAACCGATGCGCGTGTGTGCCAGCTGAGCAAACAGGCGATTCAAAAAGCCAGTCGCTTTATGCGCGAATCGCAATAGCAAGTCACCCCAATACCGGGTTATCTAACGGAATTACTACAGAGAATTTATCGTGCAGAAATTATTAGGTGCAATCATTATCGTGGGCTGTGTGTTAGGTGGTTATCGCCTGGCACAGGGTGAGTTGCTCATGCTGTGGCAGCCTGCGGAAATCCTGATTATTTTGGGCGCCGGTTTGGGCAGCCTGGTAGTGGGCAACCCCAAAGAAGTTTTGCTGGAAATGTGTCACCAGATTAAAGGCGTGTTTGTATATACCCGTCGCGGTGAAGAGTTCCAGCGTCAGTTGTTGATGCTGTTGTATGAATTGCTGGAAATGGTTGATGTGGGTGGCCTTAAAGCGTTGGATGCGCATATTGAAGATCCGGAGCAAAGCGATTTATTCACCCGCTACCCGCTAATTTTGCAAGAGCCGAATTTGATGGCATTTATTGCCGACAATTTCCGGTTGATGGCGATGGGAAAAATCAGCGCGCATGAATTGGAAGGTTTTCTGGAGCAGGAATTGGAGGCGATGGAACATGCGTTGATGCAACCGTCGCGCTCGCTGCACAAAATTGGCGAGTCTATGCCGGGCTTCGGTATTCTCGCGGCGATTATGGGCATTGTGATCACCATGGGGAATATCGATGGCTCAGTGGCCGAAATTGGCGCGCACGTAGCCGCTGCGCTGGTGGGAACTTTCCTCGGTATTTTTGTGTGCTACTGCGTGATGGAACCGCTCAGCAATGCGATGGGGCAGCGGGTAAAAACTGAATTGTCGGCATTGGAATGTGTGCGCACTACATTGGTTGCGCACGTTGCCGGCAAACCGACACTACTCGCTGTAGACGCCGGCCGCAAATTAATTGAGCAGGATGTAAAACCCGCGTTCCGCCAATTGGAAACCTGGGTGAACCAATACGAAGACCAGCGCGACGCGGTTTAATTTATCCAGGAATTTTTAAAAAGTATGGGTGCCATGAGAAGACGCAACGACAAAGATTTTGAGGTGATCGTCAAGCGCCGCAAAAAATCCGGCCATGATGAGGTGCACAGCGGTGCCTGGAAAGTCGCCTTCGCCGATTTCACCATGGCGATGATGGCGCTGTTTATGGTGCTCTGGGTGATCACCCCGCAAAATCCCAAACAAACGGCTGCCGCTGAACAAATTACCAATCCATTAGTGGATGGTGGTGCCGGGGTATTTGATGGCAATAGCAAAACGCCGCTGGAAATGCCTGCTGCGCCAGTGCAGCCAAATAAGGCCGATCCGCGCGAACAAACAAAAGAGACCAGCAAGGTCGAACCGGTGAAATACAGCAGCCCCGCTGAATTAAAAGAGCTGGCGGATTTAATGCAAGCCATGGCATTGGAACTGGATGCGCAAGCTAACGTGGAAGTACAAGTGGTACCGCAAGGTCTGCGTATTTTGATTAAAGACGACCAGCAGCGATTTATGTTTGAGCGCGGCAGTGTGCAATTGAATCCCCACTTTGCCACGCTGTTGGAGCGCCTCGCCGGTGTGCTGGCAAAAGTGGGCAATAAATTGATTATCAGCGGCCATACCGACTCTGTACCTTACAAAGCGGTTAAAGGCTATAACAACTGGAATCTCTCTGGTGATCGCGCCTTGCGTGCGCGCAATGTGATGGTGGATTCAGGTTTAGCGCCCACCTCGGTGCTGCAAGTTGCTGCGCAAGCTGATGTGATGCCATTGCGCCCGGATGCACCGGAAGATGGAGCCAATCGTCGTATTGAAATTTTATTGTTAACGGCCAAGGCTGAAGGTTTGTATCGCGAAATTTTTGGCGAGCAGCAAGCACGTGTGGATTATTCAGGAGAAAAAGCCGAGCTGGTGATTCCTGCCAGTTCAACAGAAGCGCAGCAAACTCTGTAATTTATTTATCAGGCGTGTGAAAAAATGGTTCAATTTTGCCCCCTGGAAAGGGGGCTTTTTTTTGCGTTTAGGGTAGGCAGGGCGCTAAATCGGCGTCGGTTAACTGATCGAGATGGCCCTCGGCAATATGCAATGTGCGGGCGTTGCCATCGCGCAGGCAAACCACATTCAATTGGCTTTCATGCAATTCCACTACGACATGCAAAGGTGTTTTGACTTTAGCGGTCAGGCGTCGCTCGATATTTTCGCCATGTGGGATCAGCTTCACCAGGTCTTCGGGATGCTGGGGGGCGTAAGTAATCGTGAGCAGTTTGCCGTTGCTATTAGCGGCAGGGATTTTTGTTGCTGTGGCCAGGTTGTAGGCGAAGACGGCACCCAATACCAGCAGGGCCGACCATCCGGCTAGCGCCGGTATTCGCCAGTTGAAACCGGAGGGTTTGGCGATAGGCGTTATCGGTGTTGTTGTTTGAGTTGTTACAACCCTTGTTGCTACAGGGGTAGGGGAGACAATTGGTCCGGGTACAGGCGTTTCTGCAACCGGGTTTGCTTCAAGGGAAATATCAACAAAGTTGGGATTAAGCAGGTAACCACGACGTGGCAGGGTCTGGATAATTTCCCGCTCGCTCTCATCCGCCAGGATCTGGCGCAGGGTGTACACCTGCTGGTTCAAGCTGCCTTGGCCCACCACCCGGCCGGGCCAGGCATGGTTCATTAATTCTTCCCTATCCACGACTTCCCCGGGGTTGCGCGCCAGGCGCTCCAGCAAGCGGCCACCCGCAAAGCCCAGGTCTACTTTCTCCTCTATCCCGTGCTTAACCAGCGTGAGCTGGTAGAGCGCAGGATAAAAGCGCGCAATGCAATCGGCATCGCCGGTGCGAATAATCAGGCAGGTGGGATTATCTGTCGATTTGGCAGCCCGCGATTCTGCCAAGGCATTCATTACGTTGTCGATCTGGATCATACCCATGGTTATTGATAGTTATTGTCTGTTAAGGGAGGAATTGGTTCAGGTACCCATGCGTGGTACAAAAAAAGTGATCTTGGCAATCATAGCTGCGTTTCAGCCGTAAGCCATCAAATTAGAGGGTTTCTACTCAAGGTGGCGTGTTAATTTTTGATAAGATGGGAATAAGAATTTTTTCTTATATAGCAAAATGTGATTTATGCAGGCCGATATGCCAAACAAAAACGCCCCAAGGTCATTGAGGCGTTTTTTATCGTCTTTTGCCATCCCTGGTGCTCTGTCAGCCAACCCCCGGACGGGCAGGACTGACAGGGCGGCTCTAGCCGGATTAGCCGAGCAGTGACATCACCATGCCTGGCATTTGACCCGCTTGTTTCAACATGGAGATACCAGATTGCATCAACATGGAGTTTTTGCTCATTTGTGCACTTTCCAACGCGAAGTCAGCGTCCATGATGCGGCCTTTAGACATGTCAGTGTTGTCTTTCATGTTGGCCAGGTTGTTCGCGGTGTGGTTCAAACGGTTGATAGTCGCACCGAACTGTGAACGCAAAGTACCTACTGCATCCAAAGCGTCTTTTACCAGGTCGATAGTCGCGTTAGCGGCACCAGTGATTTCAGTACCAGCGGTAGCAGCAGAACCAGCGGTGTACACGGTAGACATACCATCCAATGCGTCAGTCAGGGTTTGGATCGCATCAGTACCGGCAGCGGTCAGGTCCAGGGTCATGGTTTCAGCAGAAGTAGCACCGATTTGGAAATCAACGGCTGCTGCGAATTTACCGGCACTGTTGTCTTTGCTGAACAGGGTTTCACCGGCGAAGCTGGTGTTGTCCATGATGTTCGCCAATTCTTCGCCCAATTGATCGTATTCAGATTGCAATGAGTCCAGGTCGTCGGCGCTGTTAGTACCGTTCGCGCCTTGGGTTGCCAGGTCTTTCATACGTTGCAGGATGTCGGTCATTTCGTTGAATGCGCCTTCAGCAGTTTGCAACAGGGAGATAGAGTCGCCAGTGTTGCGAATTGCTACTTCCATACCGCGTGACTGGGAGTTCAAACGCACCGCGATTTGCAAACCTGCCGCGTCGTCAGCAGCAGTGTTTACGCGGAAGCCGGTACCCAGACGTTGTTGGTTGGTAGACAAAGCGCTATTGGTTTTGGTCAGGTTAGTTTGGGTAACCAATGAAGAGTAGTTGGTATGGATTGACAGAGCCATGAGAGTATTCCTGTGTTATGTAAACATGAATGTTCAGTTAAAACCCGGTTTGGAGCTGGCTTTGTTTGCCTGCTGAAACTTAAAGGCGACGGGTTTGGCCCAGGACTTAAATCGGATTTTGAATTTTTTAGAAAGGCATGGTGGTAAAGGGGGGTAGGAGGGCGCCAGCCCTATCTTGGCCGGTACAGCGCAAGTTCTAATCTGCCATAGGTTGCGGTGGGCCGCGCAGGCTGAGTTTACGAATCCCAACAGCCCTTAGGGGCAGCAATGTGAGATCATCGTTAGGGCGTGTATGCGTATTAATTCAATAATTATCAGATATGCAACCTGGGGCATTCTTTTGGCCTTGTGTGCTGCCTTATTTTGCTTTGATCTTAACAGAAATCGATACTTCTCCATTCCAGTTGAAGTATTCCCTATCGGCCTTGCATCGTTACTCGTCATGGCTGCATATTTGCTGCGTTTGAAAAACAAACGGTTTAAAGTTTTTCTTTGGTTGGGGGCGTTGGCATCTACAGTTCCTGTTGTCTGGTTTGTTTTGCTTTATGTGGCTTATCCGTTTGGAAATGAGATCACAATAATTCTTTACTTGTTAATTTCTTATTTTGTTTATTGGTTTTTTCTCAAAAAAGAAAATAGGTCATAACAAGTACTTCAACCCGCGCACTACGTGCGCTGGATAGTTTATATGGGTAATACCAGTGTAGGGAGTCAGGCTTTGGCTATATATTCAAACAGCATTCTTGCGCTAGGAATTATTAGTGTTGCGTATGCTTTTTTCTCTCTTTATAGCTTGGTACCTCTTTCTGAATATGAGGCATGGCTAATTTTTATATTTGCTTTGTCTCCATATTTATCACCTATGCTACTAAAAGTATTCACTGGCTATTTGTCAAATAAAACAATTGGAGCAGTGTTCATAAGCACAGTAATTTCATTCTTTGGCTTTTATTGGTACTGGTCAGCATTGTCTACCACTAGTGGTGAAAAGACAGGTATATTTTTTGTATTCACACCCATATGCCAATGGCTTTTGGTTTTATGTTTTAGTGTTTTATCGTGGTTTTTAAACATTCAAGGAAAATTGAAAAGGCAAAAATCCTAACAATGCACGGCAACATGCCATTGCGTGGCTGGACAGTTTGTAAGTCATGGCTTTGGCTGGGGGCTCCCATGGCGTTGCTGCGTAAAGTGTTCCGCTTACGAACTACAGCAGAGCAAATTTTAAGGCATTACAGCCAAACAAGGTAGGTGGCAGCAGCCACCTTGTTTTTGTTAAGTATTTTTACATCGACAGCTGTTTCTTAAGGTGCCTGTTGATCACTAATAAAGTTCACTTTTATCTATGTCTTGTCTCGGCATTTTTCGGGTTAAGTTTTGTTTATTGTCTCTTCAATGTTTTTTTTCCAAAAAAAAGAAGTGGCGAAAGCATATTTTAACGGTATATTTTGCTGGCATCACTTGTTCAATAGACAAGTGCCGACTAATAATTTTATAAATGGAAACTTTACGATGAATGCTAAAAAGTTTTTTTTCTACGCTTGCTCCAGTTTAATCTTTGCCCTGCCGATAAGCGCTCACGCTGTGATCATTGATGGTACCTTTAAAGCAAAGGTGGCCGATATTAGTGGGTCACATGAAGGCCTATGGGGTGATATTAGAGGTGAGACCATAACAGGAGCATTCTCGTACGATACTGCATTATATGAAACAAGCGTTGTCGCTGAGCCGCAGGAAGTCAGGTATTTCAATTACAGCAACACTTTTGTAAATATGACCTTCAATATTGCCGGGCACTCCTTCGATATATCCCACGACTACACTGATACCCTTGCGCCCGACTCCCAGAGCGACTTTGTGGTAGTGCAAGATAGCGATCCGGCCGTGCCTGAAAATAATTACGACTTTTTCTTGCTGTTGGATAGCCTGAACCTTGGCAATGTGGGTTCCGATTATGTCCAAACTACCGGCGTCTTCTATATCTTTGACGGGATTGCAGACTTTATTAACGGGACTGGTCTGGAACAGCAGTTCAGTTGGGTTAGCCCGAGTGAGGAAACCCCGGGTGGGTACGGTGATTTTATTCACAATTACACGCTCAATGGTGAGTTCGTTTATGCATATGTTCATATGCATATTACAGAGGTCACCGCATCAGTACGCCAGTCTTCGGTGCCTGAACCTACCTCGATATTGTTATTAGGCGCTGCTCTATTTGGCTTTGTGCTCCGCTTCCGCAAACATCAGCTGCACAGTTGCAAAAAGTAGGTGGTGGAGAAGGGATGAGTACATCCAAAAAAGGTGGCGCAAGCCACCTTTTTTGTTATTTTTTTATCTCACAAGCTGTTTTTCTATATTGACACCTGTTTCTTAAGATGCCTGTCAATCCTGCCAAGCACAAATGCAATTCTGTTGATTGCTTGCTGCGGTAATTTTATTCGTTCATTAATTTGGTCAAACAATAATTCCAACAAATGCGCCTGGCAATACAGCTGATAAATTGCATCATCATCCGTTTTGCTCGGCAAAGGTTTGGCAATAGCGGTAAGGAAATTGCCATCAGGCGAATGAATTTCCAGTCGTGATTGTTGGAAAAATAGATATTGGAATTGATCGAGTTTAATAACGCAGGAGGTGGGTGACGCGGGGGGAGAGGTAACATTATCCATAATTGAAATCTCGTTGAATTGGGTTTTAACCGGCCCCCCATGAGGTGAGATTTCTGGGGGCGGACTGAGCAGGGGTCTCACCACCGGTCCCAATTCAACACCGGCCCGCCCGAGGGCGGCCCCGCCCAGCCGCCATATCAACAGGCGTAACTGTGCGAGGACACAAAACACCGCGACGTGCCTTGTGCCGAATTGGGAATAAAACGGGGGTGAGAGTCCCGGCTGCGGGTTTTACCACAGCGCGGGCAGGTTAGGGGATGAGGGTAGGGTTGTCAACGCGGGGTGGTAATAGGTTGTAATTCATACTGGCGTTGGAAGTCGCTATGGTTTTTAATTGACTTTGTCGCTAGGGGGAGTGGTTTCCCTTTCTTTAACATGGTGAATAGGAGCAATGCTCGTTTCCTCTCTCCACAGTGCTCAAAAAATGCTACCAAAAATATAAATGTGTCTTTATATTCAGGGAGTTGAGAATAGTAGCAAAATGATATTGCGCACGAAGGATGGCAGATAATGCGCATGCCTGATTTGTTTTTTGGCCGGTCTGATGTGCTTGTCCAAAAGGCTATTAGATTCAATAAAATAAATGGCTTTCTTTAGGAAAGTTTAAAGTTAGATAACGCGCATGCGCGGTATACAAATAAAGGCTTACCAAAAAGGAGGTTATTTTGCCAGAAGTAATGAAATGTCCATTATGTGGAACGAAGCTATCTAATAAGTTCGCTCTAGCTACTGAAAAGAGTTCATTTAGGTGCAATGGTTGCAAGTCAACTTTGAAGGCAGAAATAGAATCCTTAGATAAGGTTTCCAGAGTTTCTGGCAAAATTGGTTTTTTAATTAGCACACCCATAGTTGCACTGCTAATGTACAAGGCGCTATCTACCGGAATTTTCCTTCCATATATTGGGTGTTTCGTCCTGGTTGTTTTAGGAATCACATTATCGTCTTATTACTATGCAAAAAAGAATCTAATTTTTGTAAAAGCAGAAAATAATTAGTTTCTTCGGCTAATAAATTTGGCCTAACAAAGTGTATCAACCCGCGCACTTCGTGCGCTGGACAGTTTTTAAGTCGCGGCTTTGTGGTTTTGCTGCGCAAAAGTAACCCACAAATCCACAACTTAAAAACTGCCGTTGTACACGGCGTTAGTTTTTTTAGGAGTCATAAATTGCCATTTACATTTAAATCGAAAATTGCTTGCATAGTTTTGTGGTCAATACTCGTATTGGTATTAGCCCTTGATGCATATGGGCTTTGGGCAGTCTTTGGAAAGCAAATTCAAATAGCGGCTCCAATGAAAGTTATCATGCTTTTTGGTGTGGCACTAAAGCTGGCAATTTTATTATGTCTAATTTTTAGCAAAGGCCCGATTAAATCTTTAGTGTACATCTGGGGCGGATTGTTTGTTGTTTCAGGCAGTATGGGGCTGCTTTCTTATGTGCTATCTACGCAGGTAGAACCGGTTCAGGCATATTTCGATAAAGCATTGTATTTATTCGCAGGAATTGCCCTTGTTAAAGTTGCTAGCAAATATATTCTCATTAATGCACCACAAGAAAACTAACAAAGTGCTGCAACTCGCGCACTTCGTGCGCTGGACAGTTTGTAAGGTGTGCCGAGAGTAAACAAAATATTGCGTAGCAAAATTTTGTTTA
>CAZIWB010000096.1:0-17885 GCA_964542655.1 uncultured Cellvibrionaceae bacterium | reverse complement strand
CCACAAAGAAGGTTATTGTTGTTGTTGTTGTTAGAAATATAGATGGAGATATTCATGGACCCCACGCTGCCGCTTATCGCTTGTTTTGGGGGAGAAACAATACTAACGGCTTTGTTGTTGTATGAGATATACCATGATCATTATGACTGCGTGGCCTTCCCCATTTCGGCGTGGTATTTAGTTGTAAACAATACAGACAATATAGCCCGTATTGTCTGTATTGTCTCTCGATCTCTTATTGTTGTATGGGATATTACGTGGACGTTTTGGTGGCGTGGCCTTCCCCATTTCGTCCCCGCTTTTAGCCGTAATCAATAACAACAATATAGGATATATTGTATGTGATGTTTGATATTAAATTGGAGGACCCGTTTAGCGTCTTCGACAGGTCGTCGTATTCGTGGAAATATACCTACAACAATACGTTTTTCTATATTGTTGTTGCAATACTGACAACATAGGATGTATTGTCAGTATTGATGGCAAATAAAACCGTTGATTTATTCAGGGGCCGTTGTAGGCAAATTTGTTCTAGTAACAATGAACACTGCAACAATACAAAACATCATTTTTGTAATGTTGTCTAAAGAAATTTTCAGGAATAGAAAATAACAATGGACGAATACGAATACGAAATCGCTGACGGGGATGCTGAGTACTATGGTCATCAATTTGCGGTGTACGATGATATGGATGACTTCGATGGGACGCTGCCATATCAATTTGAAACGTACGATGATATTTATCCCTATGGTCATCAATTTGCGGCGTACGATGATATGGGTGAATTTGATGAAGCGCTTCTGGATCGAGTACCCGATGAAGAGGAACCCGAAAATTCAATTGAAGGGTACTATACACGATGGGGATCCCGCGATCTCGATAGAATTTGTCGATGCGTTAGGGATATGATGAAAGATGGATCGGAGATACCCGTAATGGTAGAATTTATCAATTGCGAATTGGAGACAAGTCCGTGTGATATCGGAGGGGAATATGAAATTCGAATGATGGATACTATTTACGATATGCTTTTAACGTACGGATTATTTGAGGTTGCGTGTGGGTTGGGCCTTCGTGATAGAATCCATGAAATCATGGAACCGTTTGATTCTTACCCCAGTTACCCAATTACACAGATTATGAGGCATGCTCGAAACGCGAACGACGAACGCCACATCCGGACTGCTATCCGTTGGGGTGTGGATCTCTTCGCACCCCAGCGGTTAGCTAAAGCTAACTACGAACGCCACATCCGGTATATTATGCGCGGGGGTGCGGATCCCATCCCATTCTATTATGATGAGCACTTCGCGGACTTGGTCCTGATACGTGAGCCCGTGGTACGTTGGATACCTGCTCTTCCGCATCTAATTACGGGTGAGAACAAGCTTAAACTACACATCGTAAGTGAGTTGATCTTTGCCATACGTGAATGGAATAGTCCCAGGTCAATGACCGACGCTGACGTCGAAATACGTCTTTATCATCGCTTCATGACTTACTTTGAAGTGTGCCTGCTTGATATGCTACTTGAGGTGCTGTAAAAAATATATACGTTTAATACGTATATTTTTAAATTTTTAACTGGGTCTAAACCGAATACGCAACAACAATAAAGACGTTTTTTGTTGTATAAAAAAATCTTGGACCAAAAAAAAGACATGGCCGCCAAGCAACCGACCCCCGCCGACATTTTTGATGAGGCTATTAGATTAATAGAAATAGCTTCAGCCAGAGACGAAAAATATAAGACAAAATTACATCTTGGTGATGAACCTTTCGACGTGAACCCATTAGATGGGGATCCGTTCGCTTGTAGCTGGGCAAAGCGACCTACACCTAAGCCTACCCTAGCTCAAGCGAAATTTCAAGAACGCCTTATTCGTATGAGGGAATTTGTTCGTGACTTTTGTTACAAAGGTCCGGACGAGATGGTCCCCGTCCCCGAGATTCAATCTGCATTCGAGGATTTTATTGACGAAGAATTGGATCGCACGTGCACTTTTCCTAAATTGTTGGCCGCCGCTGCGGAACAAGAGGGTATCAAATTAACCAAGAAAGTCTGCGTGAAAGCAGATAGGAAAACGTGCTATTTTGGAATTTCACTTCGCCCGCCAACACCACCGGCACCGCCATCCCCCCTATCGACCATGGTTACGATTCCTGAGATAATCTCTGAAATGACCCTCAAACAACAAATTCCTAGTTCAGTGCCACCCAAACATGTAGGGGTATTTGGACATCCTGCACACAAGGTTGTATTATCCCCACCATCGGACCCATAACTTGCACTTAAAAAAACTTAATAGCGTTACAATACGCTATTAAAGCATTGTTTTTAACACAAAACAACAAAACGAGTGTTTATTGTTGTATAAACAATTTTCCGAACGTTGAAAAAGAAATGCCACGACCCGCGAAATCCAGCACCACCCCAGGTTCAATTAAGGAATCAGTGAGGGGAACAGCCCACGACCTTTGCTATGGACAGCTGCCTTTAGCTATCATTAAAGAGGCCGACGCTCGTTCTTTTCTTCAGCTGCTGAAGCCTGCTAGGTTTGAGAAAGATATCGAACCCATTCTTCAGGCCGTCCACGACGCATATGGGGGGCGAACAGTTGGATTTGAGTGTTTGGCGGATATCATCGGATTGCGAGGCGATGCATATGTGATTTGGAATCAGACATGGAGAGGGTTCTACGACAAGGTCATTCCTGGAGTAGGCTCTTCCATTAGAACGTTAGCATTTTTCGCGTCTCAAGACAGCCCGGGTGACTATAGAGGGTGGCTGGAGGTTAGGCGAGAAGAGAAGACTAATTTTGCTGCAGCTGCTCTGGGGTACAGGTTATCTGCTGATGCAATTGCAGAAATTCTGTTTGGGGATTTGTGGCTTGGCCATGTGTGGGATCCAAATTCTAATCAATGGTACTACTATGATAAGACCCATTGGATTGTGGATGCTCTTGGGGCGACATTGGAAGGCAAGATCCAACATATCTACAATGTGTTTCTTCCAGAGTACCATCAACGATTATTTTCTGTTTGCCAGGAGATCGAAAGGAACCACGCGAACGCGAAAGCTCGTTGTTCCGAACTCAAGCGAAAGCCAGAATCGAAGGATGAACTCGAAAGGTTGCATCAGAAGATGATTGTGGATGAAAAGGATCATCAAGATATGAAGGTGGTGTTGGATGGAATCGCGAAGATGATGGGTAAGACAGCAAATCCAAGGTATCGAGAAGACGTGAAGCGATCGCTCAAAATTAAATTGTGTATTCACGGCTTCAAAGCGAAACTTGATACCAACGAATTTCTTACGGCCGTTGCCAACGGTATCATTGAAATTTATGATGATCCCGACACCAAAGAAAGAAAGACTAGATTTCGCCCTGCTCGCCCTGAGGACTATTCTTTTAATGTCATGCCTACTAAACTTGATCTCAACTTGACATGGGAATCTCGTTCGGTGGTTATGTGTATGTTGTGGCTTCGACAGATAAGCGTGGCAGATCCGGGGTTGCTCGATTTTCTTCTGTTGTGGTTAAGCTCGTTCCTGTATGCGAGGAATCCTGATCGTATTTTTCCTATCTTCACTGGAATTGGTAAGAATTCCAAATCCATGCTTATGAAGTTGCTTGAGCACACATTTGGTGGGTTTTTTAGGCGTGGGGATAATGGATTGATTACGGAGAAACCAGAAGCAGCGAAGAAAGCCGCTCCTGAGCTTGCGGATATGGTTGGAGCCAGGGCTGTCTGCTTCGACGAAATTGAAGCTGCTGCTAGAATCCACAGTCATTTTATTAAGCTAATGACTGGAGGTGATACTAAATCCTTCAGGAATGGGTACGAATTCGTTATGAGCAAATTGGTTGTCACGTTCAAATTATGGATGACCATAAACAAGGTTCCCGCGTTTCTCGAATCCGATAGAGCGTTGAAAGACAGAATCCGTATTTTTCCTTGTGAGGGTAGATGGAGTAAGAAAGCAGTTGATGACATTGAAGAACAATTCGCACAGCGCATGTTCAAAGCAGATAAGAATTTCGAGAATACGATCCAATCGTACTGCGAACCTCTTTTGTGGATCATGTTCCAGACATTCGAGCGATACGCGAGAGACGGACTCCCTGATGTTAAAATAATGAAGGATGTTACCCAGCAATATTGGGAAAATATCGATCCTTGCGTTAAATTTGAGGCGGCCCATATCTCTGATGACCCGAGAAAAAGTTCTGTCCTTACATCTAAGGAGCTTGCCCAGGCTTTTCGAGAATGGTGTGAAGAAACCGGAAATTTGGGGTTGAAACACAAAAGTAACGATAAGTATGTGGAGGAAATATTTACAACGCGGTGGGGACCTCCTAAGATGCAAGGATGGGTGGGAAAAATCCTGGTTGCACGTAAGATTGAGAACAACCCCGTGGTGTCTGGCTGGCTGGATAGTCGCCGTTCCGCTGCTGCATCGTCCGTTCCTCCCCTTCCTTCCCCGCGATTGGTTCGTTCTGAAACTCCGAGTCCAGTTCCATCTCCGAGGTTAACCAGATCCGAAACCCCGAGTCCGGTTCCATCTCCGAGGTTAATTCGATCCACGACTTCAAGTCCCGCTCCGTCTCCGAGGTTAATTCGATCCACGACTCCAAGTCCCGCTCCGTCTCCGAGGTTAATTCGATCCGCGCCCTCGAGTCCTGCTCCATCCCCGAGGTTAATTCGATTTGAAACACCGAGTCCTGTTCCGTCTCCGAGGTTAATTCGATCTGAAACACCGAGTCCTGTTCCGTCTCCGAGGTTAATTCGATCTGAAACACCGAGTCCTGTTCCGTCTCCGAGGTTAATTCGATCCGCACCCCCTTCGTCAGCGTCCATTGCGATATCAGATGATGACTCTGATTTTTCTGGCGTAGATGAAGAAGAACTTGCCGACATTATGCGTCGATATGGCTACTAAAAAACTCGTTCGTAAACGAGTTTTTACAATTCACTTTCTTCGATATCCCTTTCGATGTCTGACAAAGAGGACCTACTGTAGGGGACAGGCATTTCGCCTGTTTCGCTGTACGGTCTATACGGTTTTCCTACGGGGGCTACAACGGGAACCGGACCTGTATACTTCACTGTGCTCGGGATTCTTACGGGACGTGCAGGAGACATGGGTAGTACACCCGACCTTACCCCAGAAATAGTCCGAAGGGGGGCAATGGTGGCAGGTTTCGAGCTTGCGGGACGAGCCGGAACTTCGTACATGGCGGATGGTGATCCTGCGATCCAACTATCATACGGAAGTAGGGAACTTGAAAGTCCATTGTTTCTCAACCAAACTCGTCCGGATTTGGCTCTATTCTGGTTGGTTTTAACTGTCGCGCTTTTACTGAGCCCGGGCCATCCAAGGCGGGATGCCGTATCGATAACATAGCGATAATATTTCGCTTTATCTACGGCCGGCCGCTTGACTCGCCCCGGAGTTCTGACTCTTCCTGGAGTCATAGCACGGCGGGGGGTAGCCGCTCGTCGAGGAGTTCTCATTCTTCCTGGAGTCATAGCACGGCGGGGGGTAGCCGCTCGTCGAGGAGTAGCAACTCGGCGGGGAGTAGCAGCACGACGGGGAGTAGCCGCTCTGCGAGGAGTTCTGACTCTTCCTGGAGTCATAGCACGGCGGGGAGTAGCAACACGTCGAGGAGTTCTGACTCTTCCTGGAGTCATAGCACGCCGGGGAGTAGCAGCTCGTCGAGGACTCAGAGCCCGTCGAGGAGTAGCAGCGCGTCGAGGGGTAGCTGCACGGCGAGGAGTAGCCACGCGTCGAGGGGTAGCTGCACGGCGAGGAGTAGCTGCACGACGAGGAGTAGCTGCACGACGAGGAGTAGCTGCACGACGAGGAGTAGCTGCACGGCGAGGAGTAGCAGGTCTCGAAGGAGTAGCGGCCCTGCGAATATTAATAGGAACAGATTTGGGTATCACCGCTTTACCCTTTCGTTCTTCCAAGAGAAAAACCTGCTTGGAGGCCTTATCGAAATGTTCGACTAAATGCCTATGGGCTCGCTCTGGATGGGCCATTGAACCTGCCCGACCCAATTCGAGAATTCCTCGTGGGGGGTACGGGTGGTCACTGTAATAGTAAATGTCATTCTGCGCTGCTTTCATCCATTTGTTGTACTCATTGGTAACAGCAGCAGGGGGGACGAAGTGTGAGTTATATACTTTGGACATATGCGCGAGCTTTCGCATGGATTTCCGCTTCTTGAACGCATATTCCGATTCTCCCGCTCTACGCTTTATCGGACGTAGTTTGCGAAGCCCGGGATGAACGGGCTTCGACCGTTTGGCCTTCCTCTTCGGTGTGGATGACATGTTTAATATTCACGTAAAAAATACGTGAATGTTTTCTTTAATATCCCATTTTTAAGCGGCAACCATGAATTGAAGCTTTCCTTCCTGGTCCTGTTGAACCGTGGCGAGCTGATCGAAGTAGAACTGCGCCGTCAAACTAGTATAACCAGCAGCGGGGGCCTGAATAGAAACCATCTCCTGTCCTCGGAAAAGGTACGAACCGAATCGCTTCTCGTCTGAGAGAATGTCTGTAATCTTGTCACACAACGGGAAATTTGGTCCGATATCGGGGTATCGGATAGGTGCAACATACCCCGCAACCGTACCGTCAGCAATCGTCAAAGGAAGGATCGCAGGGGGGGATGCATCGCCGTAAATCGTCGAGTTGTAATTATACAACGCTTCCGAGCTCTCGCACGAGTTATTAATAAGAGTACCGACTCCATTGTAGAATGAGAATTTCTGGAAACTACTCAGAAGACCGATTTGGTCTTCTGGATCGACGACCGTATCCGAGTACAAATCCACACTCAGCTGAGTAATCCACCCTGTTTGTTGGAGAACATATCGGGCAATGGTTGCATTACCAGCAACGGCTCCAAATGTGTTCGACCTATTCTGAGGATAGATGGCAGGCACGAGAACACGAGATGCCCTCGAAGCCGCAATCAGGGCCGCTCCAGCTGCGCCTTCCATGATGTGCCCACCGAGGACCATCCTACAATCGGTACAGATCAACGATTTCTGGACCGAAGTGGAGACACACCAGTTAGCAGCTTGCTTGAAATAAAATCTGAAGATGACTTCTGACGTGATTGCTTGAACGCATGGAAGTTGTTTCAAGAACCCGACGACATGGTGCATGGGGAGATGAAAAATTCGGCGCCCACCAGCGGGAATGGTGATTCCCGCTGCCGCTGCCGTAGGATCGAATGTCGTTGTCGGGTACCCCATTAGCGAATATTTCGTGTTAAACTCTGCTCTTGCCATAGTTCCCAGCAAGCGTCGCTCAAGCATACGCGATGAATTGTACGTAAGAACAACTCCTCCATCGATCACCAATTCGAAGTGATCGATGGAGTAGGGGATCGGGAGTACCTGTGCCGCCGCCACCCCGGGGTTAGCTACTTCGAGCCGAAGATCATAAGTGCCCAATGTAATAAAATCCATCGCCACGGTGGGGCCAGTCATTTTCATGTCAACCTGGATATTGCCACCCACGAAAATGGCAGAAATATTGCTTTGGGTTTGGATTTGGCGGGTAGTCATATAAATTCCAGATGCAACCCCGTCAATAGTTGAATCAGATACCATAAGATTCTTTCCATCCTTGTCTTTGATCAAAGAGAGATCTTTGTTGTCTAGTGCAATCTTCGCGATTTTCATCGGAGTCGCAACGGGCAGACCGTTAGGCTGGGTAACATATAATGGTGATGTCGCTGACATTTTTATATCGCGAATAAAAAATGTCATCAAGCAGTGATTCGTTATCGGCGATTTATGTTTCGACTATTGAACCACCCAGAGGATATTATATTGTTTTGAACCCTAATTGTACAGGGGTTACGAGGTTCCCTGGATTGGGAATTCACAAAGTAGTTTATCCATCGTCGTTGTTTCCGAGTTCTGTTACTGGTGTGGTGAAATATAGTATCAAATCTTGGGTCCAATCCAATGATGTATATGCTATCGTCGACAATTCATCTGTTAGTGGTGGCTTGGTAAATAACCAAATTACTATCGATTCGACTCTCGTAACTATCCCTCCTGGAAATTACAATGCCCTTACTTTAGCAGCTACCCTTCAGGGATTATTCAATGCGGTTACACCAGGATTTACTGTGGTTTACGATGCAGCATCTCTTTTCTTGACAATCGCTAACGCCACACCGTTTACCCTAGAAATGGGAGTTAACAGTCCGACTTGGGAATTGGGTATTCCTGCAGGAACATATACAGGTATAACCACTATCACTGGTTCAGGCCCGTTAAATCTTGCAGGCCCTCAAAGCATATTAGTGCGAATTAACGAAATCCCTACGTATAATACCATTAATTATTGCTGCCAGTCGTTCCATTTCATATATCCCCTAACCGGTGCAACACCTTCACAGTCCCAAGCGTCAATCGGGAGTCTGGGGAAGCTAGACTGTTTTTTATCGCAGCGTCCCACCCTATCCCAATTAACCGTTTCGTTGTGGTTTGTTAGAGGGGGCCAAGTATACCCCTATGTTGGATATGATACTTCATTTTACGAAATCCTTCTACAAATTGTTTGAGAGTACTTAAAATGAATCTGAAAAGTGGATCTCAAGCCGAGTTATTGTTATTGCTTGCGGGTACTCTTGGATATTTTTGGTGGAAGGCTCGCCCTGCTATTGAAAATACAGCTAAATTGGCCAATGAGGTCTCAGCTGATGCTGTCACCGCATATGAATATGTGGCACATGGAGGTCTCTCTACGGATATATCCGATGCAGCAACAGCTGCTGAAAATTGGGTAAGTACGGAAGTTGACACTGCCGAAGATTGGGTTTCCGGCGAAGCGACTTCGGCATACAATGCCACAGCGGCTGCATTTGACGCTGTGGCCGACGAAGGGCGTCAAATTTTGCAAAGTGTAGAGAATGTATATACTGGAGGTATGGACACGATTTCCGCAGCGGAACAGGCTGTAATTGATGAGGGAAATTCGATTATCGATAGCATCTCATCCACAGCATCAAGTGTCGAACAATCTATTGAAAATGGAGCTCGTTCCGCATGGAATGAAGCAACTGACGATGTGCATGCAGTTGAAGATTGGTTCTCTGACTTATTCTCAAGTAAACCCAAGAAAAAGAAAGGAAAGGGAAAGGGAAAGAAGTAAACAGTTATTCTACTATCGTAGAATAACTCAATGAAATTAGAATCCAGGAGAGCCCCCAGTCATGGTGCGGCTAGAATCTCCAGGAACGGCAGGGATGGCTCCAGAGTCGCTCGTTTGAGACATAATCCACGGAGCAACAACTTGGCGGGCGGCTGTTGCAACTCCAATCGCAAGTAGGACATTGTATAGCTTGTTCTTCGATTTCCCCGAAAAATATCTAACACCGAATGCAGTGAGCCCTTCGAGCACCGCCCCTGTAGTAAGAAATCCATCCGAGACGTCAGTCACGTTCACGACGTTCGAGTTTACTACGGAGGGGGCGCCCGAAATATTAACCAAAAGACTGGCGCTTCCTTGAATTGCTGCATTCTCGAGTGCAACCATGTACTTTTTCTTCTTTTTCGGAGTTTCGGACTGACCTTCTCCCGCTACGGGAATGGCTTTCTTCAATGAAACTGGGATGTATGTTGCTGCTGCTGCGAGTCCAGCAGAGCTACCGGCTTGTACCATTTGCAACTTGTTAAGAGACATAGAGGGCTAGATTTTCTAGCATCGCGAAAAAATAATATGCAGTAAAACCTATAAGCACCCGCCAGGTTACCATATCTATCACATCTCGAACCACCGGTGAAACTTGAGGTATAATTCTTTCTGAGGATGCTAGCACGGAAGCGATCGTTTCGTTATACATGTTCATCTTCGCTCCATATCTAGTAGCGTCTGCTATCATATCTAATCCCCCGGGGGCTCTTTGATCAGTTTGACCTTGCTTGCCGCTGCTCGCGCTCATGTTTTCTTCTCTCCCGATTTTTCGTTGTTGTTTCAGACATTTGAGCTAACATTAAAAATGCTAATTTCCAGTCGGGGGTGATGTTTTCGACAACGTCCTGATATTGATCGATGACTTCGTACAGACACGCATCTATCGATTGGTTATTGTTAACATCCTGTCCATACCCTTCCAGCGGCATTCTCTCGTTCAATTTAGGGTTAGCTGTGGTAGTATGTTCGCATACCTCAGCTACGGATCTAAGTGCGCCCTTGAAAAGCCCATGAACTGATAGCATCCCCTTAAGTGAATTCGCATGCTCACTGTATCGCACAACATCTTCGGGGGTCATTTCGTGAACCATGGCAGGAGTAATACCAAGTAAGGTCCCAAGGTGGGATGAAATAGTAATATTTCGAATCAGCTTGAGTTTGAGATCCAAGATTGTAACTCCTTCCTGGTCCTCGTCTTCATCATCCTCATCGTCGTCACTTGATTCCTCATCCTCATCGTCTGACGGGGCGGGCTGCTGGGATCTGGCGGGGATATAATTTATCTCCGGTTCAGATTTGAATGATACAGATTTAGGTTTGGTCTTTGGTAGAGTGCTCGGGACGACCTTAAAATAATCGTTCATACGAATCCACACAATCCCGTTCTTTTTGGATTGATTTGAATCCAAACTGAATGTTACAGGTTTCTGTTCTGGTTCTTTTGGTTCTTGTCCTTCGATTTCGACGGTTGGGTCCTTCTTGTCCACAACCGTATCAAATCCAAACCAAGAGGGGGTCGTCATAGATCGAACTAAACCTCCCCCTGGTGAACCAGCCACATTTTTGAATTGTTGGGTTTTCTTCCAAACTCTCCATTCTGCACGATCCATTCCCATTTTAGGGTCGACCGTAGGCTGACCATTGGCCAGATGAAGTTCATGAGTGCATTGGAGACACTTTTTCCTAAAATAACCTCTACCGATAGATTCGTAATATCGAGCATCCTTGGGGAGTACTTTCTTGCAATTTTCGCACTCGCGGTGAAAATCATCTACAGCTTTAACCGGGATGTTCAGAGTAGGCGATGGAGCCACGAGAGGCGGACTAGTCTGTTGTTCTGCAATAGGTTCATTAGCTTCCATTTTTTAGTCATCATTAAAAAATGGCGGGAATCAAGGTTTCGCAATGCACGGATTTAACACATCTTCCCATATATAATCGACTTATTCTGGTTACAGGACAAACCGATTCTGGAAAAACGACTTTGGTTTATGATACCATCAGCAGAATGATGAGAGCATCACCACCAGCATTTGCAAAAATAGTTGTTCTATCTCCTACCGGAAGATTGCAAAGCAAATTTTGGGGAACACTTCCAGTTCAGGATGTGATGACCGACCCCGAGGAGTATTCAGGGTTCCTGGAATGGCTGATCAATTTCCAAGAACAGATTCCAGAAGCCGTCCGTCAACATATATTATTGATTGTGGATGACTGTGTGGGAGTCCTCGAGGGAAAGCAAGCAGTGTCATTCAAACGAACGATGAAACAAATGGCGACTTCGGGACGACATGTCAATATCTCGATCATCGTTTTAACTCAAGATATCAAGGATTCCTTGATATCGAATCCAACTATTCGAGTTCAAGCATCATGTATCGTAAGTTCTATCATCGGCAATACACATCGAGAAGAACTGGAAGGAATGCTAGGATTCGAAAACAAAAAGATCGCACGGATGATGACCACACAAGCGTGGGAGGAACCGTACAGATTCATTTGTTATGACCAGAGCACGAAAGGCGGAGGAGATGTTCCGCGTCATAGTTTTGTTAAATGTAACATCGATACAATCCAGAAATTCGGTATAAAATATAAATAATGCCAGTCAAGGTGAAGTGGGCAGATATGACCGGAGGAGATGTTCATACAAAGAAATCCGCGACTACGAGTCGTGCATTTTTAGTGACCGTTGTATTCCTGTATGATTGCACATATATGGGTCGTGAGGAATTCGAGAAATATAAGAGATATCTTGACATGCGGGCTAAAAAGTGGTTTGAAGACCGGACGCTTGCAAACACCATAGTTGAAGATGCGAGGGCGCTTGCAAAGGAACCAGATGTTAATGTGCTTGGAAGCACTGAAGTTAACGAGAAAGGATACGTACATCATCACGCACTCGTACAGATGGCATACGAGAGACTAGTCAAGGATAATGGGCATCTGGTAAGGATAGGCTTCGATTGGAAGAAGGTCCAGAGAGATATGAGGGAGTGGTTTCGTGACCTTGTAGGACTAGAGGGACCCATCGCATTAAAAATAGACATCAAGAATCTGGGAGCTGATTCTATCGATAATGTAATACGTTATATATTTAAGAAGAATTAAAAAACTTCTATAGCTTCGAGGGCTCTCGAAAAGACACTTCCCATTTTTAGGGAATTGTAATTTTTTATAATATATTTAGATAGATATATTATGACATATTATATTTAGATAGTTATATTATAATAATAAGAGCATATCCCACACAAAAATTATATCGTAAAAGGATGGGAATTTATTTGTCATGACACTCAGAACCCATGACGTACTATATCCTCTCTTCGGACATACCGATTTTTGATCAAGTGGTCGAAAACCGCATCGCGTTTGTCTCCTTGCAGTTGGAGTACGCCACCATCAACTAGAGTAACTCTACAATTAAACGTTCTACAAAACGAGTATAGAATACGCTTGATGTGATGTGGATCGGTTGGAATATCAAGACCTTCCACATAGGTCCACGATTTACGGCCATTTCGTTGTCTGGTTCGAATATGTATTCTTTCTGGAATACATTCTCCCTCCATATTCTTTATTAGCACACAAAAAATTATATCGATATAATTCTGTGTGTGTCAGAAAAAAAAGAACTTTAATATCGAGGAGAGTGTGGGTGGGGAGTATAAAAAAAAGATGTGATAAGAATGAGAAAGTATAAAAAAAATTATCATCCGGTTAACAAATGAACACCCAACTAACACTTGCAACCCCGTATCACGTCGAGGGCAAATCCCCCGCCGTCATCCTTTCTATTTTGGACGATCTCATTCGCCACCAAGGCCCACCCCCGAGTAGGCCGACAGCATGGGAACTTGTGCTAAACAAATATTCTGTCATCTCTCGGTATTGCACTGACGAGACGGGACGGAGTTGTTATCGGGGGTTTGCCGGAACTATCGAAATTACAGAGCAGCGTCTAGTGCTGAAAATCGAATACAATTGTAATACAGCTACCATTACGTACGACCTCCCCGCAGGGGACCAATCGAGCTACTTCATGCTTCTCGAAAATGTTCGTATTCTGAACTGTATCAGTGCCGCTGGAAAGCAGGCATTAACATTTCCTATCTATACTCAGCATCGGGAGAGGCTGCAATTGCAGGGAATTCTGCCATTGGATGATTCTGCAGCTCGGAAGATGCTGCAATTGCAGAAAATTCTGCCATTGGATGATTCTACAGATTAATTAAAAAAACTAAATACATGTATAAAATTATTATACATATATCAAAATATGACAGACACACAATCTGACAATCTCGTTTTTAATCTCTGTCCCGTCACAATCGATGGGGAATCATACATCAAGATTACGCACGAAGAAATGCTGAAGGTAATCGTGATGGGCGTTCAGCGCGTGCTCAAATCACGAAAAACATCTCGAGATAAGTGGGCTGATAAAGCTGTTGACCCTTCCAAGCAAAGAAGGCATTCCACAAGGTCTATCCCGGACATCGTTTTACCATCGATGTTATCGAAGAAATAAAAGAAATACATGTCTAAAAATTTAGGCATATATATAAAATGTCATCAGTAACGGTCGTGACAAATATTTGTAAGTTAGCTCTCACAGGATGTGTAGTCATCCACGTAGCCCATAAAGTGAATAAAGATCATCTTTACCACATCAGACACTATCCCGAATATCCCGATATGTGGACGATTATGTCAGGGCAGAAAGACACCACCACGAAGTCGGAGAGCTCGGATCCCCAATGACCACCGTTAGAGCTCCCATTCCATTGTTGACGATCTCCACTACATCTCCTTCATTCAATCTCAATGTAACCGACCACGACCAAATCGCATTTACTGCTGCCGCTACTTGCGGTATAGTTAGATTCGAAACTCCATTCACGCACAATCCCAACGATGCACCCCCAGGTGGAGGTGCCCCGCTAACAGACCCTTGAATTAAATATAACCCGTTAAAGGGGGTGGTACACGTTGTGGCCGAAGTAAAGAATCCGGGTGTAGCCCACCCCTTCTCGGGTCCGAATTGTGACCACGAAATAGGATCTCCTGAAGAAACGGATGTTGTCGCCGCTCGGGCAAAACAGCCAGAGATGGGCTTTTCTGGTCCGGATTCGCTCTGTTCATTCACGAACAATTTGATTTCATAGACTCGATCTGGAACCACTGGTTCGCTAGAGCTCGCCTCTGATTCAATTGCATCTTGTTTTCGAGCACCGCTTCTCCCGAACAGTCTTGTTATTGGACCCCTGGGTCGAAGGCAATCTCGATGACTTGGTGGCATTTTTATATTCGATAAAATATCGAATATGATTCTAGAACCGTTAGTTCCGGAAGCTGCGCTTCTACATATAATCGAGCAGATAGTCTAGGAGAGATGGCGCAAAATATACGTCATACTTGAGTTGCTCGATCAGTTCTAGATCCACCCCTTCTATATACCGGCTACCATCCGTGTAAACAATATCTCCTTGGCGTACTATCATTTCACTGTTTCTATCCCGTGGTACACTTCTATATCCGATATTATAGGCCGGGAATTTACACGCGATCAAATAGCGCGCAGCCAAACCCGTGATTTCGGTTGACCAGCGATGGTCAAAATCAGCAAACCCAGCGATTGCGTACCAGCACGGCAACGTTGACCCATGCAATTCCATTCTTACATGGGAGTCCGTCGGTACGTTGTGTCTCAACAATTTCTTTAACTCGTGCAATCCTGGCTCATGATACAGTTCTCGTTCCCGGTATAGTCTACGACAATGTTTTTGTTCAAAGTATGGCACAACCGCCCAGCTCTTAGTACGAGGCATTGTATATTTTAATATGCTAAATTAAATTATAGACCGTTTAACCGATTCTACAAGCGGAGAACCACGTAGTAGATCCTAGGAAGTTACTAGAGTTCACGGTCACGGTGGTGGTGCCATCTGCAGATGTTGCAGTTAACCAAGCCTGCTGTGCGGCGGTCATCTGGACTATCCCAGAGATAGGGCACGAGTACTGCCCCACCGGAAAGGTCCCTGTATCGTAGACCATGCGGTCATTACCGTTGACATTCAAAGCAAGTCCTGCCACCTTAACCCCTACATTTGCCGCCATTTCGACGGTAATGGAAAAAAGCCATAGACCAGTGGTAGGGCAAGTGAATACCCCTGTAGTGGTGTTAAACATCCCGCCGGTATTGAAGCAGTTAGGATTACCTACCGTCCAATTTGTCGCGAGGATAGCCCCTGAGGCCTGAGCGTTGTTATCCGCTGTCATCTCAGCCCTGAATCCTTCACTGGCGCCACCTCCACTCGAACTCACTATGGGATTCTGAGGATCGGTATTGTCTACGGTAACATTAGTTCCAGCAGTAACACTCAGGACTCCCACGTTGTTGACTATGGGATTCGCAGGGTCTGTGTTATCTACGGTAATTCCGGTTCCATCTACCACACTCTCCACTCCACCTCCGCCACCACCACTGCCACCACTAATAGCCACACAACTGAATAGAAATGCTGGATAGGTGGTAAACTGCGGAGAGGGAGCGTCAGCCTGGGGAATGAGAGTAATAAACGGAACAGTGAACGTCTCATCCTGGCTGTTGTTGAAAATAACCTGGTAGACCTTTCCCGCAACCATATCTACCACAGAAACGAACCCGATGGATTCTCCGGCGGTGGCGGGGGAGGTAGCCATAACATTGCTGTCGGTCACACAAATACAGGCCGCGAAGAAATAGCCCGAGTAACTAGCGTCGGAAGTGTAGGCGAAGTCGATGATATAGGTTCCATTGGCTGGGACACTGAATGTACCATCTGGAGCCCAGGTGAAGCCAGGAGTGACACCTAAAGCGTTAGGGCTGATATTGGATAGCTGGGGTTCTGTTAGTCCCACATCCCACACTCCGTGAATCTCTGCTCCATCTCCCGTGAAAAGAGTATCTTGAATCACAGCCATAGTTAGTCTCGCGGGAGTTCCACCAGAGCTAGCACCTGGTGCTACTAGAGACATACCCCAAAGGAATCGGGGCCAGTCGATATTCAAAACGGAGTTACTTTTGGGGACGGCGTAGGGTGGAGGGTCTGTTGAATCTATCCACAAGGATAGCTGGTAGTCGCGACCTGCAACCAGGCTTACAATCTGCGCTCCTGGAAGATTATCGGCAATGTTGAGGGCTAGGACACCAACACTGATGCTGAGATCAACCAAGGATAGCCCCACGCCATCCCAGGGAAATGCAAGGTCGTTGACCACGAATTTAGTCGTTAGAACGTAATCCCCACCAATACCACAGGTGAAGACACCGGTTGAATTGTCGAAGGAACCAACCGTTAGATTGTTGAAGATAGTCTCCCCACTGATAGACGGCCAGGTGGTGGTGTCGGGGGTGGTGGTGAGGGGAAAGAGAGCGTTATACCCATCAGCTCCAGCACTGAAGTCGGCTTCTAGAGTGGCACAGAAGGCCTCCCTACTTGGGGTGGGAGCCACGGCAGTGGAGTTAATGGTTACAACTCCGAGTCCATCTGGAGGGTCGATGGTAATATTCGTTCCAGCTATGATTTGTTCAACCCCTGCTGAACCAGTACCACCTCCTGAAGAACCGATTAAAAAATTAGGGAGGTTGCGTATGCTCATGTTTAATAGTACAATAAAGAATGACACATGTATCGTGTGATACATGTTTTTTAAATCGATTCGAGGAGATAATCCAACAACGATGGTTTAAAATATATGCGCCATCTGGCCTCTGCTATTTCTGATTCTTCAGGAGGATCAAACCAGAATCTCACCATCGTGTCGTTCTTAAAATCATGAATATCCCATGCGTGATCGTGTGCGTGATCGTGTGCGGGTTGCGTGATTGTGTAGATTATACGCTCTCCTCCGATGGAGGCAACGATAAGATATGCGATCTGGCGTATAAATGCATAGTCTAATTGGTATAATTCCTCGTTTCGATGATATAATGCATCCATCGAATACGTCCAAGATTTAAGGGTACTAAGGGGACTATATACAAAATGGACACAAAAATGCAAGTTCGTCCCAACTGTCATCGGGGGCGGGTTGGGATTTTCTCTAAAAAAGAAATCGTCGTTGGGAAAAATTTCCACCGAGAAATTCGTAAAATAATCTCCGGAACGGAGCGATGTTTCGATCCACGAAAGAAGCTGAGGCAATTTATGCGGGTGTGGCCTCGGATCGAACCACTGCTTATTATATAATTGACCGCTGGATAATCGGTTCAATACAACCTTACCCTCGTCGTCAAATCTCTGCCACGGTTCAATTTCGATTTCCATGTGATGGTCGATCTCCATTTTATTAACGCTCGGAAATTATTTATACTACATTAAACGCTCGTTTTGTTGTTTTGTTCGATGTCATTTTTTGATGAAATGGGGGAAAGGCCACGCCTTCAAAACGGTCGCGTAATATCACCTACAACAATACGGGCCGAGGAACAATACGGGCCGGGCGGGCTATATTGTCTTCAACAATACAGAAAAACGTATTGTTGTAGGTATATTTCCACGAATACGACGGCCTGGCGAAGACGCTAAATATGTTCTCCAATTTAACATCAAACATCACATACAATATATCCTATATTGTTGTTATTGATTACGGCTAAAAG
>CAZIWB010000095.1:0-18189 GCA_964542655.1 uncultured Cellvibrionaceae bacterium | reverse complement strand
GCGACGGTCGGGGCCTTCTACGTCTCAGCGAGACGGGCAGGTGCAGCCCTGCGTGGTGAAGCGCACGGCACCGGAGCGGCACACGAACGTCGTCTCAAGGACGGCGGGAGCGGCGGCCTCAGAGGGCTTCGAGGCGGTCATCAGGCACCGCCCTGCCGCAGCTCGATGACGTCGCCGCCGTCGAACGGCAGCTCATCGCCGGCCAGATTCAGGCGGCCCTGCTGATGCCCGCGCAGCGCGCGGATCGTGTCCTCGTACTTCCGCAGCAGCGCCGGGACGTAGTGCGGGAGGATCTCCCACGCCGTGCCGGTGAACCAGAACCAGTGCTCGTACCGGGTCTTCGGCTCACCGGTCTGCCGCAGGACACCCGCGGTGCGGAGCGTGCGGCGGAGGTGGATCACGGGGGCGTTCACGCCGTACCGCTGGCGGATGACGACCCGCGCCTCATCCCACGTCCAGGTGACCGGGGCGAACGGGTCCCCCTCAAGGGCGTGGCCACGGGTCCAATGGGCCTCGATGACGTCGGCGACCTCGGACTGGTAGGCCGACAGCAGCTCGCGAGCCGATTCCTTGACGCGCTTCACGGGGATGACCGCCAGGGCCATCAGGAACGTCCGGAGGTCGGCGGTGACCATCTGGCGCGTCTTGCCATCGGCGGCAACTACTCGCGTTACGCGAGTGGTTGCCCACGGCTGCTCCTGCACGCGGGCGATCTGCGAGTCCGCCTGAAGGCCGATGTGCTCGAATGCCGGCTTCAGGACGACCCACGGCTTGCCGTCCTCATCGGCGATAAGAACCTCGCCGCCATGGAACGGGATGTGGATGAGGTCGCTCATGCCGCCGCCAGCCGCCGGCTGTCGATCAGCTTCCGCAGGTCCTCCGGATCGACACGCAGCCTGGGGATCTTCGAGCCCTTCCGGCGTACGTCGATCACGGGCAGCTCACCATCGGTAATCATGAGGTAGGCGGTAGAACGCCCAACCCCTAGCGCCCGGGCCGCCTCAGAGACCTTGAGGAGCCTGATCTCACCTGAATCGTTCACATCACTTCTCGCCTTCTGATTCGGAAGAAACTTCGGTACAAAAGAGTGCGTCTTCCCGGACTCCGAGAGCTTCCGAGATGAGACGGGCCGTACGGGAGCTACACGAGGTGCGCGCACCCGACCACAGGTAGCCGATGAGCTGCTTGGATAAGCCCGTCGCTGTCGCCAGGGTGACGGTGTCGTGCCGCCCCTTCATCAGCTCCCGGAACAAGGTGGTGCTCCTGAGCACTCGTTGTGGACGCCCGACCACAGCAATGGACCTCACTGGATCTTCTTGGACGGTTTCTGTTTCAGAAGAAACACTAGCGATGAAGGACCGTCCTGTCCAGCATCCGGCACCACTATGGTCTGTAGCCTCCCGGATCTGGTTTCATATCCCCATCTTGTTGTCTGACTCGCCTTGGGGTATCACCGGCATGGCGGCCCCTGTTTGGTGAATCAGACGACAGGCACTGCCATCAGGCGAGGGCACAAGAGAGGCGACCACTACATGCCGCCGCGATCTGACATGACCACAGGTAGTCGAAGCACACCCCTCAGCGACTACGTCAAGTCGTACATGAAGCGCGAGGACGTAAGCGCTAACCGCCTTGCCGGCCGCGCCCGTGACCCTGAAACCGGGCAGCGAATCCTTGTCCAGTGGTTGATCAATTTGACCAATGCGCAATTGACGGACAAGGCCCCGGAGATGTGGCGACTACGGGCCCTAGCTGCGGCGATGTCCACCTCTCCTACTGGTTCCCTTGACTCCGCCAAGTACCGCGAGCAGCTCGACATCATCAAGAAGCTGACCGCCGCCCAGTGGCTGGACCTGACTGAAATCCTTGATGTTGAGACGAGTTCCGGCGATGTCGTGACTGTCAGCGTGCCCCCGAACCTAACCCCCGAGGCGCGGGACCGCATCCGCCAGTGGGCCGAGCAGATGGCGCGAGACCTGTCCGAAGGACTCATGTAACGAGACCGTAACAAGTCCTTACGTTTCATCCGAAACGTAATCCATCCTGTTGTCCGTGCCGTCCCATTGGGGCACAACCAGCACAGCCCGCGCAGTAAGGCCCAAGGCACACAACATGGTTGGAACGCTCCGCCACCGTCTCGTCCGTCCCGCCCTGCTCCCCTACGGCCCCGTATCCATCCGGCTAACTCCCGCAGGGGACATCGACATCGTCATCGACGAGTCGCAGATCGACCCGGCGCTTCTCCCGTTCATGGACGGCCTCGGGACCGGCGTCCTCGGCACGATCGAACCTCTCGACGTGCCCCTCATCACTCCCCAGACGATCGCCCGCGTCCACGCCGTCAGCGACGTCGGCGGCGGCCGGATCGTCGCCGTTGAGATCGACAAGGGGCAGATCCACGGGTTCATCGACAAGGACCTCGTAAAGCCGGAAATCCTGCCCGTCTACGGTGAGCACGTCACCCGGATACTCCAGAGGTTCACCCCTCCCGCCCTGTGAAGGAGGAGCGCTGTGGCGTACTTACGCAAGCTGAAAAGCGGCAAGTGGCAGGCCACCGTCTACATGCCGAACGGGAAACGCACCACGAAGACCCACCGCTTGAAGTCGTTCGTCGACAAGTGGGCCAAGGACTTGGAAGCGTCGTACAACCGGGGGGAGACCCGCGACCCCCGCGCCGGCGAGATCCTGATCGGCGCCTGGTACGAGCGGTGGTTCAACGCCCGCGGCGGTGAGCTGCCCACCCGTGACAAGACCGCGAGCCTGTGGCGGACACACTGCGAGCAGGCGTGGGCCCGCTGGCCGATGAATGCGGTGACCCGCATGGAGGCGCAGGCGTGGGTGGAGCGTCTGAAGGCGACGAAGCGCTCACGTCATAAGGGCCGGGCAGTCGAGGGCGACGGCGAGGATGTGCCGCTGATCGCGGCCAAGTCGATCCACGACATCGTGTACGTGATGACCAGCTTGTACACGGCGGCGATGCAGGAGCACCCGCCGATCGTGGTGTCCAACCCGTTCGACCGGCTGAAGCTCCCGACGATCGCCTCGGGGGTGATCCGCTTCTACGAGCTGGAGCAGGCGCAGGCCCTGTACGAGGCGGTGGAGCGCCACTCGGGGCTGGGCAATCGGATCCTGGTAGAGCTCGGCACGCACGTGGGGCTGCGCTCAGGCGAGCTGTACGGGCTGCACGCGAGCCGGGTGGACTGGATGCGGGGGCAGGTCCACGTCACCCATGTGATGACCCGTAAGGGCCTGCGGGAGTACCCCAAGAGCAAGAAGTCCAACCGGACGGTCCCCGTGCCGGCGGAACTGTTGGAGCGGATGTCGATGCTGCGGCAGGGCCGCCCCACGTGGGACGTGACGTGCACCTGCCCGACGGTGAACGCCGACCGCACCATCACCCCCGGTCGGGGGCCGTGCCCGGGGCTGATGTTCGCCAGCCCCGAAGGGGGCATGATCCGTGACAACTTATGGCGTACCCGCGTCTGGTACCCGGCGGTGGAGCGGGCCCGCACCTGTGGCCGGCGTGCGGCGTGCGACTCCCCTGCGGTGGAGCCGGTGCCTCCGGGGACGTGCGGGGCGGAGTTCTGCGAGGACCGCGCCCACATGATCCCGCGGCACTCGCCGCACGTGATGCGGCACACCGCGGCCTCGTGGCTGGTGCAGGCAGGGGTGTCGTTGTTCGTGGTGCAGGACCTGCTCGGGCATGAGGATCACCGGACCACGCAGAAGTACGCCCACCTGGCGCCGAACGCCCACGACGCGGTGCGTGCGGCGTGGGGCGAACGCGATAACGCACGAGCAACGCACGATCAAAAAAAGAGCCCGGTGGCTGTGTCGCCATCCGGGCTCTGACCTGCTGCGATGCTGGTGGGCGATACTGGGATCGAACCAGTGACCTCTTCGGTGTGAACTCTTAGCGGGGTGCCGGTCAGGGCGTTGCGATGGGGAATGACCTGGTTTTTCCGTCCCGAACGGTCCAGGACAATCCAGGGTTATCCAAAGATCCGAACGCACGCCCAACGCACCACGACGCACAAAGGGGCCCCCGGCACACACCGCCGGGGGCCCCTCGTCACGCTGTCAGTCGAACTCGCCGACATTCACACCGGCGATGAACGCTTTCCATTCACTGGCCGTGAACCGCAGCCGCGGCCCATCCGGGTCCTGCGAATGCCGGACCACCCGGCCGCCGTCATCGAGCTCGGCGACCTCCACGCAGTCCGACCCCTGAGCGGAGCTCTGACTGGCCTTACGCCAGATCAAGTCCCCCGGTTGATCGGTCATCCTCCCTGCCTTCCTTGAGATGCTCCAACCACCGCTGAAGGTACTCCCTGGATGTGGGGGCGTCGCTGGCTGCGGCCATGACATGCCCGTAGCGCTCGGTGTAGGCGCGGGCCTCCTCCGGCAGTTCAAGGAACAAGTCGCTGGGGCCGGCGTTCTCCAGATAGACGATCGTCGGGTCGTGGTCGTACATCATCACCACGATCGGTCCCGACATCGCGGCGTGGGCGCCGACCTCGTCCCGTAGGACCTGCAGGCGGACGTTCTCGCGGGTCGACATCTCCAGCAGGTGGGCCACCTGGGCGGCCATGACCTGCTGGCCGCCGACGAGCTTGCGTAGCGCGGCCTCGTCGAGGACGGCCCACAGCAGCGGGGGGCGCTCGCGGTCGAGGACCTGCTGCCGGGCCTGCCTGGCCTGCACACGGCGTTCGGTCTCGGCGTCGTCCATCATGCTGGCCCGGCACAGGGCGCGCGTGTAGTCGGGGATCTGGAGCAGGCCGGGGACGAGCAGCGGCTGGTAGGTCCAGATGCTTACGGCTTCGGCTTCCAGGCCGGGCAGGGCGCCGCCGAGGACGTCCTTGAATTGCTCCCACCAGCCGCGTTCGCGGGACTGTTTGGCCAGGGCGAGGAGGGCTTCGCAGGTTTTGGGTGGGGCGTTGTAGATCTGGCAGAGGCGTTCGATGTCGGCGAGGCGGGGGAGTTTCCAGTCGCCGTTTTCGATGCGGCTGATTTTGCTCGGGTCCCAACCGAGTTTCCGGGCGACCTCTTCTGCGGTTTGTCCGGTGTCGCGTCTTAACTGCCGTAACGCGGCTGACAACCGCTTCCTACGGATTGTGGGGCTGTACGTCATCGCAGGTCTCCAGGCGTGGGGGCGGAGGTATGTCCGAGTGTAGGGATTTCACATCTTGCAAATCCAGCACACCCAGACCAACATGGGAAAACCCGAATGTCAGCACCCGGAGTGAGCTACTGATGACAGATCCGGACAGATTGAGCGAGGACTACACGCAGTGGCTCATCTGGCGCCACGGATCCGACACCCAATGCGGCGCCCTGCACCGCGAGACCGGCCTCACCATCACCGCCGACACCGAACCCGCGCTTGCTGAGGCGATGACCGCCCTGGGGATGTTACTCGCCGCCGGCCACAAAGGACCCGAGTTGTGGAACGGTGTAAATCAGGCCCTCTTCACGGAGGGCGGCGACGACCTTCCGGGCGGTTCCGCGGGCGATGCCGAACTCCTGCACGAGGGCAGTTTCGGACGGGATTGGCGCGCCCGGGGCGTAGGTGCCGCTGGTGATTCGGCGCCGGAGTTCTTCGGCGACCTGTTTCCAAACAGGCACGTCACGCCGGAAGTCGATCATGACACGACCGTAATGGATCATGGTCATGGTGACTCATTCCGGTACGAGCATGAACGAGCATGTACGAGCCGAAACGGGGCAGACCACCCCGATCAACCCGACCACCCATAGACAGGTGCGGGGGTGCGCCTAGCGCGGGCCGCGCCCCCGCACCGCTGAACGACACGGCGGGCACTCCCTGGGGATGGAGTGCCCGCCGTTGTCATGCCTACGGGATCACGATCCGATCACCCCCTAGTGATCGGTAACCCCCACGGGTGGATCATCCGTCCCAGGAACGTTCCTGTTTCAACCACTCCCCGGAGTTTCACCGTGACCGAGCAACCCCCCGGCGGCCAGTACCCGCAGCAGCCCTACCCGTACCAGGGCCCTGGCGGACCGCAGCCACCCCACTACGGCTACCCCGCAACCCCGCCGGAGCGTAAGACCAACGGCCTCGCCGTCGCCAGCCTCGTCCTCGGCCTGACCGGGTTCGTCACCTGCGGCTTCACCAGCATCCTCGCCGTCGTCTTCGGGCACGTCGCCCTCAGCCAGATCCGCCGCGACCACACCGACGGCCGCGGCATGGCCATCGGCGGCCTGGTCCTCGGGTGGATCCTCACCGGCCTGTGGATCATCTACTGGATCCTCGTGTTCGCCGGCGTCGTCGCAGGGGTCGGCGGGATCGGCGCCGACACGGCGAGCAGCTCCGCTACCGAGCGGACAAAGGTCACCGCCAGCGGAAAGCCCGCCCCCGGAGACCACGAGGTGGTCTTCGAGGCCGAAGGCTCAGGCGGCGCCACCTCCGCGAACAACGTCACCACCAACGTGGGCTTCGACATCAAGCAGGACGCCGGCGTTCCCCTGCCGTACTCCAAGACCGTCACGGCTGGGGACGACACGCCCTCGGTGTCGCTGTGGGTGCAGAACGCCGACGACAAGGGCACCGTCACCTGCCGGATCAAGGTCGATGGCAAGACCGTGCGGGAAGCGAAGAGCGAAGGCCCGTACGGGGTGTGCCGCGTCGAGGTCGACTCTCTCGGCAAGTGAACCCCGCCCGCTGAATGCGCGTCACACAGGTGTACGGCTGGGCCGTCGCCTGCAAGCAGAAGGGCCGCTCCCATCGGGGCGGCCCTTCGTCATGCCTGGCTACTGGGCCACGCTGAGTTGCTCGACCAGGTAGCGATGCACCGGCTCGAACAGCCCCGGTAGGAGCTCCTCGGCCTCGGCCAGGCGCACCCAGCGGACTTCGGCCAGTTCCTCGGTGTCGCCCACGAATACCTCGGTGTTCCCGGTGGGCGAGCACGCCAGGTAGATCATCGTTCTGCCCGTCTTCGGGTGGACCCGCCGCGCGATCTCCCGCTCGGCCGCCACCACCCGTAGGCCGGTTTCCTCCTTGACCTCACGGATCGCTGCGTCGGCCAGCGATTCGCCCGGCTCGACTTCGCCGGCGATGAACGTCCATGGCGGCTTCCCGTCGTTCCGCTTGCCGATCAGCACGCCGCGTTCACAGGTGACGATGGCGGCGACGACGGGCGGGCGCTCGGGCTTGGCGGCTTCCTCAGGCACGTGCTCGTACTCCTCTGCGTGGCTGCGGTGTCTGGTCATTCGCCTGCGTACCTCTGTGATGAGGTCCTCGTCATCGAGGTCGGACGGGGTGCTCTCTACGACGACTTCGGTGATGCCCGCCTCGTCGTGTGTGATGGCTCCAGACGCGGCGAGAGCTTCTGCGATCGGACGCCCGTAGGCGCGTGCGAGCCGGATCGCGACCTCCGGCTTGGGAGTCGCCCGTTCGGCTCGCCAGCGCCACACGGTGACCTTGTCCACGCCAGTCACAGCTGCGATCGCCGCCTGCGTGGCCCCGCTGGACACCAGCTCGACGTACTGCCACCACGACTCAGCGCGGATATGCGCAAGGTCTCCCGCCTGTGTTGGATGCGCCCAAGTTCCTGTCTCGACGACCTTCTGGACACACGCGATTGGGTCCTCTTCGCCGAAGTGAAACCACTCGCCGTGGGAACGGAGATGGCCGAAGCATCGATGCAGGCGCGTTTCCAATTCCGCGCCACCCGGATGACTCCACAGAACCGTGAGCGGTACCGGCGACATGCGTTGGATCTCGGTGCGCCGTCTGCTCACGTCCTCTGATCGGCCAATCTTCACCAGGGCGCTCTCGGCGCACCCGATGAGATAGACGTACTCCTGGCTCCCGCCATCCTCGACATCGGTCGAGGACGGTTCGGATCCTTCCGAAGGCTGGGTGGTAAGTTCGTGCATGTCAATCCTCTCGTGCAGGGTTGGCCATGCCCCGGGACGGTTGCCTCCGTCGCCGGGGTTTCATCGTTAGAGGCTACTCCGAGGGGATGTCCCGCTCGTAGTTCAACTCGTACAGGTGTGCGGGCTTCACGATAATGCTCACCTCAACAGGCCTACGGTCATGCGAGTAGACCGTGCGGAACTGCCGGAGAACCGGCACGTTCGGCGGCACGTCAAGACCTTCGACCTCTTCCGTGGTCGGCATGCGAGCAGTGACCCGGTCAGAGAAGCTCAGCTCCGGATACCCGAGTTCGGCCAGCACTCTGGGAGCGCCCCCCGGGATCTTCGCCCGCCCGGCAAGAGGCGTCCCGGCGGCAAGACTCAACGGGTAGTACGACCAGGACAGCTCTACGGCATCGCTTCCCCGGTCAGTCCGTCGATGACGCAGGGCCGCCCTGTCCTCTCCGAGGGCCGCTGCGACGTCGGCCGGCGGCTCGACCTCGCGGACGTCGAGCATCTTGTATGTCACCCCTCGCGTGGCGGGGTCGTAGTAGGCGGACGGGTCGATCGCGAAGACGTGGCGGTCTCTGACGAAGACGCCGACGCCGTGCTCACTGCGTAGGAATCCCTCTTCCTTGAGCACCTGGACGGCGGCCTGGATGGTGGCGTTGGCGGCCGAGTAGCGCGTTATGAGCTGGGACGTTGATGGGAGCTTCTCGCGTGGTGTGAGTGTTCCCGCCATGATCTGCGCTCGTAGGTCTGCTGCGATGCGCAGGTGGGCGGATCTGGCGTCGGGCATGGTGCTCCTTGATCCTCTAGGCCGGGTTCTCCACTCTATCCGGGGTGTGGCAAGGGTTTTGATACTGGTCAGCTACACCCACAGCATTGCCACTCTTCGCGAACAGCAGTAGAGTTGCCTGTGTGCGGTTCCAGAGACCTGGATTACCGCGACTTCCCTACTTGTCCGTTTTGGAGGCTGAGGTGATCACTGATCCGTTGGAGCGCGAAGCACTCCGCGAGCGCCTTCTCAAGCCGTCCGAGGTCGCCAGGTTCTACGGCGTCACGACCAAGACGCTCGGCAACTGGATACGCGCCGGACGGATCAAGGCCACCCGGACCCCCGGCGGCCAGTACCGACTCAAGGGCGCAGAGGTCGAGGCGATGCTCGCCGACGACATCGCACCCGCCGAGCCCGTGAAGCGCAGCGGGCTCGCCCCGGTGGTGAAGCACCAGGACGAGCCCTCGATGATCCACCCGGCCTAATCAGGAGGACCGATCTGCTATGGCCCACGTTACCCCGATCCCTGCCACCCCCGTCCAGGGATGCCAGTCGTGGTGCACCAACCACATCAACGGCACGCCCGCCAACCACTGGCCTCAGGACGACGACCAGATCTGCCAGACCACCATCCCGAACCCCGCGTTCGTCGGCCTCGGCCTCGGCTACAACATCGCCGACGGCACCGTGGTCAGCCTCTACAACACGCGGATGGAGCTCACGGTCCCCGAGGCCCGTCAGCTCGCCTGGGCGATCCTCGCCGTCACGGACCAGCTCGGGGAGTGGGGGGCCGCGTCGTGAAGCACACCTGCCCCCGCCCCGAGCACGACGGCGAGGTCCTCGATGGCGGCCCCATCCTGTACCGCTGCCCCGAAAAGCACGCCGTGTGGGCCGCTGACATCCGCACCGAGTTCCGCCCGGCGGTGACCCGATGACCCGCAGCCCCGACGCCTGTGGCCAGTGGCCCGCCGGCGCCAACGACATCAAGACCAAGCCTGCCAAGCCGACGCCCGCGCCGTCCTCCTCCAGGTGGCCCAAGGGCAAGGGAACCAGCGGCGACGACAACGTCACAAGCGGCGGAAAGTGAGGATCCGATGACCAGCACCCAGAAGACCGCGTGGCCCGAGGGCGTCATCGCCCGCTACCTCACCGTCGGCGGAGCCACCGTCGACATCCGCGTCGAGCAGGACGACTGCGACCCGGACGACTACGACTACGTCACCGCCTGCACCGGCTGCACCGACAAGTTCGGCTCCAGCAAGTCGGACTGGAACCTGCAGTTCATGGTCCGCCCGTGGGCGCAGTCCCACGCCGAGAAGTGCCGGGCGATGCCCAAGCCGGACGGTGCCCAATGAGCCGCCCCGACGCCCTCAACGCCCTCCTCGACGACGACACCGAGGACACCCGGTGAGCTCCCCCGCCGCGTTCGCCGCCGTGTCCGCAGCCCTGTACGCCGCGCACATGGTGGGCGACCACTGGGTGCAGACCCACGGGGACTCCTGCTCGAAGGGCAAGCCGGGCCGTGAGGGGCGCATCGCCTGCTCCAGCCACGTCGTCACCCTCACCCTCACCAAAACCGTCGCTCTGGCCCTGGTCGTTCTCGCGACCGGGATGACGCTGCACCTGCTGCCCCTGCTCGCCGGGCTGGCCGTGGACGCCGCCTCGCACTACTGGGCCGACCGCAGGGTCACGCTGCAGCGCCTCGCCGACCGCCTCGGCAAGACCGAGTTCTACCGCATGGGTGCCGGCCACCTCGGCTCCGGTGCTCACGCCCTCGACCAGTCCTGGCACGTGGGCTGGCTGTTCATCACCGCACTGATCATCACCCTCTGACCAGCGAAGGAGGTGACACCATGACCGTCACCGTCACCGACCCCGACGGCCTGTTCGCCGAGCTCGCCCGCCTGAACCTCCCCAACGGGGACTACGTGCTATGCGGCTCCGCCGCCCTGTACGTGCGGGGCCTGCGCACCCGCATGGGTGACCTCGACGTCCTCGCCCGCGGCGCCGCCTGGCAGGTCGCCATCTCTCTGGCCATGCCGGAACCGGCCCTGTCCGGCCACGGGTGGAGGGTCAACCACCCCACCCACGCGATCGAGTTCGTCGACCGGTGGACCCCCGGCTGGTGCACCGACCACCTCATCGCCACCGCCGACCGGATCGACGGCATCCCGTTCATGCGCCTGGGCGATGTCCTGGCGTGGAAGGAAGCCGCTCGCCGCCCCAAGGACCTGCCGGACATCGCCGCGATCCGCCGCCTGCACCAGGTGTGGGCGGGCGGGATCACCGCACGATGCGAGGCCCTCACCCGCTGACGGTCCTCGGGCCGGTGACCCGGAACACACGGCCCGAGAACCACACCCCCAAGGCAAGCACAACCCAGTCCGGCCGGTCGGCGGCTTCCCGAGTTCGAGTCTCGGTGCGGACACGTAACGCCAGACCCAACCTTGACCACCAGGAGTGACACCAATGCTCACCAAAACCGAGGCCGCCGACCTCGCGAGGATCGTCCGCTCAGACGGCGACTGCGTCGGCTCCCCCAACCCCGACGCCTGGCACCCCGACGAGCCCCGCAAAGGCGGCGCCGAATCGCAGGAGGCGTACGAGGCCCGCAAGGCGACCTACGAGTACGTCGCCGCCGACCTGTGCGCCAGCTGCCCCGTCAAGGCGGAATGCCTGGAACTGGCCCTCGACGAGGAGGCCACCCTCCCCCGGTCCTGGGTCCACGGCGTCCGTGGTGGTCTCGCCCCGTGGCAGCGGCACCAGATGGGCCTGCACCGCCGCCTGATCGCCCGGCAGGAGGTCGCGTGATGGACACCCTGAACAACCTGCTCGGCGTGGTCCCCACCTTCGTGTGGTGGACGTTCGGCGCCGTCATCGCCGCCGCACTCGCACTGGCCGGCATGCGAGCCCTCAAGCGCAGCGCCGCGGGCATCAGCGCCCCCGACGCCCTCACCTGGGTCGCCGCGTCCATCGCGACCGCCGTCAGCGCCCAGGGCATGTGGCAGTTCATCGAGCGCACCATCCACCTGCACTGGTCCCTGCGGGCGCTCGGGTTCGCTTTCCTCGAAGTCGCCGTCGTCACTTCCGCCGTACGGGCACGCCGCAGCATGCGGGACAACTACTCCGCCGGTGTGGACGGCATCGCCGTGTGGGCCATCACCAGCCTGTCCGCGCTGCTGTCCGCCCTGGAAGCGGCGTCCCTCCCCGAGGCGCTGTTCCGCCTGGTCGCCCCGCTCGTCGCCGCGTGGCTGTGGGAGCGCGGCATGAGCATCGAGCGCAGGCGACTCAGCGGAAAGAAGCGGATCAACTGGCGGCTCACCCCCGAACGGATCCTCGTGCGGCTCTGCCTCGCGGAAGCGCAGGACCGCACCGCGTCCGAGGTCGACGCCCAGCGGCGCCTCACCCGCGTGGCCCTGGCCGCAGACAAGGTCGCCGAGCTGGAGCCCGGGACCCGCAAGCACCGCAAGGCCCTGGGCAAGCTGAAGAAGCACGGCCGGCACATGGTGGAGCACACCGCCGTGTCCCAGGACGACACGCAGCAGGCGTACCTGCTCGCACAGATCGGGGTGGCCCGCTCCATCAGCCGCCTCACCGAAGCCGCACCCGCCCCGTTCTGGGCGGCGGAGAGCCCCGATGGAAAGCACACCGAGCCGTCGATAGCGAGCACGCCTTCCGTCGACATCGAAAGCATCGCACTGAACGCGACGCCGACGACTGCGCATGCCACTGGTGTGTCTGACGAAAAGCACACCCGGGCGTTGCTCGCGAGCACACCCGCGAGCACACCTTTCGTCAGCGGCGAGGACGCGGATGACGAGATGTCCGAGGCGTCAAGCGAGACGGGGGATGCTGGTCGTGATCGCCCGGATGAGCAGGACAATCGCATCGCCGAAAGGTGGATCCGCGACTGCATCCGTAGCGGCCGGCTGCCCACGTACGGCGAGGTCGCTGAGAAGTACAGCTTCAGTCGCACCTGGGCGCGGTCCCGAGTGCAGATGACGCGCGACCGGATGGCGGCCAAGGGGTACCGCTTCCTCCCCGGCAATGTCGTTGTCCCGCCTGCGGACCAGAACACAGTGAACGGCGTCGAGAGCGCACACGCGGACGACGTTCCGATGACCGCGGTGGGGGTCCAGTGATGGCCCGCCCGATCACCCGGGCCGTGACCCTGTGGGCCGCGGACCGCCCCGACCAGCCGATCACGGCCGTCCTGACCTACACCCCGTCCGACCCGTACGCGGTGCGCCTGACGTTCCTGCGCGGCTCACGGGAGACCGCCTCCTACGTGTTCGCCCGTGATCTCCTCGCCGACGGCTTGGACGAGACGGCCGGCCAGGGCGATGTGACGGTCGCACCGCACGAGCAGCCCGACTGGCTGGTCATCACCCTTCGGCAGGACGACGGATACCCGTTCGAGGTGTACATCGCCCGGGACGACGTCATGAACTTCACCGCCCGCGTCTACTGGCTGGTGCCGATGCACCGCGAGCGGGAGTGGATCGACTGGGACGCCGAACTCGCGACCGTCCTCGGAGCACGCGGCGGTGACGTTCTGTGAAAACCGTCCGAGTCCTCGCGCCGGGCACCGGGGAGGCGAGGGAACCGCCGATCGGAGCCCCAACGCGCGGATGCGTTACGTAACGCGCGCCCGAGCGTAACGCGCGCGTGATTCTACCGGCCCTTGTCAAGGTCACCGATCGTCACCGAGGAGACCCAGTGTCCGAGAAGCGTCAGACCGGCCCGCAGGCCCGCCGGGAGTTCCACCTGAACCGCATCCGCTCGCAGAAGAGCGGCGTCATGCGGTTCTGGTGGGCGGCGTGGTGGGTGACCGCCGAGCTGAAGGCGCTGGGCCGCCGGGACGCCGCCCGCGCGCACGAGCAGGGGGCGACACTCGCCGACCAGCTCGTGAAGTTCGCGACCGGGCTCAACGACCAGCACCACGCCCACCTGAAGGGAGGCAGGGCCCGTGTCAGCGCATGACCCCATCTTCACGCTGGACCTGCCCGGCGACGAGCCCCAACCGCGGGACGTGGTGGTGCAGTTCCCCACCCCCGCCGACCCGGCGCCCGCCGAGTCCGGCGAGGTCGAGGAGACCTCCACCCGGCCGGCGCTGCGTGAGCGGCTACAGCCCGCGGTGGAGCGGTTCGCCACCGGGTGGCGGGCCGCCTGGGTCGGCGACGGGATCCTCGGCATGCGGCCCCGCCCCGTGGCGGACCTGGTCCGGCAGTTCTGGACTGCTCCCCCGCCGTACATCCGGGACGCGCTGATCCTGCGCATCCCCTACGCCATCTACGGCACCCCCGTCATCGCTGCGACCGCGGCGGCGCACCTGCTGCTGCTGGTCATCAGCTACCCCAGCCTCCTGGCCGGGACCGTCCTGATCGTGGTCTTCATCAGCCTGTTCATGTGAAAGCGAGACACCAATGATCGCCCTCGTCCTCGGCGGCCTGTTCACCACGGCCGTGTTCCTCTACCCCGCCCTGCAGCTGAAGAAGCGCCGTAAGTGGCCGGTCATGCTGGGCATCCTCATGACCCTCGCCGGGGTCGGGATGATCGGCGTCGTCATGTGGGTCACCCGCCTGGCGACCAGCCTCACCTCCGTCTTGATCGTCGGCGGGATCGCGCTGGTCCTGTTCGCCGGCATGGCCATGGCCACCGCCGCGGACCTGTCGGACAAGAAGCTCGACTACCCGTGGAACCTGTTCCTGCTGCCGTCGCTGCTGTCGGTCGTGCTGCTCACCGGTTCCACGACGGTCGGGTACCTGACCGAGCAGGTGCAGCGCAACGCCAACACGATCTCCCAGCAGGTTGGGAGTGTGCGGTGATGGCCCTCATCGTCGCCATGGTGATCGCCGCGGTCATCTGCGGCGGCATGTGGCGCCGGCCTGACGCCCGCGCCGCCGCCTCCGGTGCCTGGCAGGCCGGGAAAACGCAGGCCGTACAGGAGTTCCGTGAGGGCTACCGCTTCGCCCAGCAGCGTCTCCGTGCCGGGAACCCGTCGTGGAAGAACCCCCGCCGCTGGATCTCGTGGGGTTTGGCCGGGGCGTACGGCGGGGTGCAGACGGTCGCGGCGGCGAACCGGATCCGGTCCCGCGCCTGGCAGGGCGCCCGCGCCTCCTACACGGAGTGGAAGGCCGCGCAGCCGATCGACGCCGAAGTGGTCGAGGACACCGAGGCGCCCGCGCCCGACCCGCGTAGGGACCTGCCGCCGGACATCGTCAAGGCCACGTGCCCCCGCTGCGGTGAGCTCGTCAAGGGCGAGATGCACCCCGACGACGACGAACTCAGCGTCACCTGCCCATGCGGCTTCACCATCCGCTTCGTCCGGCTGATGCCCGAAGACCCGCCGGACGATGCCGTGCTCGCCACGACCCCGGACGAGCCCACCAGCTCGCCCGGTGACGAAACCCCCGGCGCCGCCCCGGCGCCGCAACCGGAAGGAACCGAAGAGATGGCAGCAACCGAGGCCACCGGCCTGACCAGCTACGCCGCCGCGCACCAGCAGTTCGCGGCCGAGCTGCGCACCCAGATGAGCGGCAGCGAGAGCCTCGCCGCGTCCATGAGCGGCACCCTCGCCGAGCACTCCGACCTGATCGGCAAGACCGCGGTTCTGCAGGACCTGCTGAACCAGGCCGCCGGCATCGCCGACGAGATCGCCAACCGCTCCCTCGAAGTCGCCAACAACTAGCCCAAGGAAGGAGCCCATACCGATGTCCAGCCACGACACCGCGGTCACCGAGCCCGCCCCCACCGACGCGCCTGCGCAGTCGGAACTCGCGGCGGCGGTCCGCAGGACAGTTCGCAGGGTCGCCCACCACGAGCGGCACAAGGCTGCGCTGCTGACCCCCGTGGCGTGGCTGGCTACCCTCCACTGCACGGCGTGGGCGGCCGACGCCGCCCACGCCCACCCCCTCATCAAGGCGGCGGTCATCGTCGGTGCGGCGACCGCCGTGCTCGGTACGGCCGAGCGGCGCGGCCGGGACCTCCCGGTCGTGCCCGTCACGGCGGGCGTGGTGTGGGCTGTCGCCGCCGCGGTGTTCGGCCCGTACGGGTGGGTGGCGCTGCTGCTGTGGATCGCCGGGGTCATCATGGCGATCCCGTTCTGGGTCGGTGTGCTGCGCCGCCCCCGCCGGCCCGTGCGGAAGCAGATCGAGCAGGCGGAGCCGGCCGCGCCGTCGTTGTCGGCGCAGTCCCGCCTGTGGAACGAGCGTGTGGTGCCCAACCATGCCGCGTACAAGCTGACCCGGCTGGAGCAGGTGGAGCGTGTCCCCGACGGGTACACGGGGCTCGTCATCGGAGAACCTGGCGGCACCAAGTTCTCCCAGATGACTGCGGACGCCGCTGTTGAGACCGTCGCGTCCGCAAACCAGGTCCGCGTCTCCCAGGTCGCGATTGAGGAAGCCGACAACGGCGACGCCTCCCGCGCCCGGGTCACCGTGATTCGATCTGACGCGAACCTTCAGAAAACTATGTTCCTGGAGGACTCCGACGCTTCGATCGACCCGAAGACCGGCATCGCGCAGATTGGCCGGTATTTCGACCTGCAGCCGGCGCACCGCCAGTTCTTCACCCCCTCGGGCGGAGCGCAGATGGGCATCGTCGTCGGCGACACCGAATCCGGGAAGTCGGGTCACGGATCCGGCCTCATCGCGCTGTGCCACCGGAGCGAACTCACGGCTACGGCACTGCTAGACCCGCAGAGCGGCGGATCCCAGCCGAACTGGGCTGGCAAGACCGAGATCTACGGCGAAGGCCACGAGGACTGCTTCGAAAAACTCCAGATGATCGACTTCGTGATGAAGCGGCAAGCTGACTTCATCGCGCACGTCCCGTGGGTGGACGAGCACGGCCGGGAACGCAACGGCAAGCCCTACCTACTCCCCGGAGATCCCGACCTCGACAACATGACCATGCTGGTGGTGTTCCTGGAGGAGTTGCGGTTCTTCCTCGACAGCCCTTTCGGTAAGGACGCCCTGGATCTACTCGGCACCGCCGTACGAACCTGGCGGAAGGCCGGTGCCGGGCTCATCGTGTTCAACCAGAACCTCGGCTTGGACAACTTCGGCAACAGCCAGAGCTTCCGTGCGAACCTCGCATCCGGCAGCGTCGCCGCGTTCCGCACCGGGTCATCCACTGACCATCACACGATCGGCCTCGACGCCGACCCATCCAAGCTTCCGGCGTACTTCCGCAACGGCGACAAGACAGCCGGGCTCGGCTATCTCAAGGGCGTCGACCGTCGGCCGGCCGCCTCATGGCGGGCCATGCCCGTACGGGACGCCTTCGGTATCGCCTCCCAGCCTCCCGCTGGTGGGCTGTGCGACCGGACGAAGGGCTTCATCGAGGAGTACAAGCACCACAAGGACCGCGGACGGGACCCGAAGGATGTCCCCGCCCACAAGCAGCAGGCGCGGCACACCTCCGCTGATGTGCAGGCCGCCGTCGAGCAGGCCCTCACCGCCGGGCCGATGGAGGTCGGGCAGGTCGTCGTGAAGGTCCGCCGCCAGCTCGGCTCCGACATCCCCCTCGGCGAGGTCCCCGCCGCTCTGCGCCGGCTCACCACCTCCGGCGCCGTCCGCCAAATGGGCGACGTGTACCAGCTCGCCCCCAACTGACCGAAGGAGACGTGATGGCGAAGAACCTGACCGGCCCGGAGCACATCGACGAAGCCCAGTCCTGCCTGGCCGACATGGTTCAGGCGCGACGCGACCGTGACTGGCCGCAGGTGTCCGCCCTCGCTACGGCGGCCCGCGCGCACACGGACATGGCGCGGCTCGCCTGGGATCTGCAGCAGGCGCCCGCCTCGGCGGTGACCGGGCGGCAGGGCCAGCGGTGGGCCGATGCCATCGGGGTCGAGCTTCCCCGCTGACACAGGTGCGGTCGCCCCGAGAAGGGAGGTGAACACCTTGCACTGCGCCCCGATCGACCTTGAGGACGACGAGGACGCCCAGAACGAGACGGCCTGAGCAGTCGAACTGCTCTACCAACCCGATCCGAGGAGAACGCGATGACTGAGAGCAGCAACGAGGTGGCCAAGCGGCGAATCAGAGAGCAGGTCGCCGCCGAGTTCACCGAGGACAACCTCACCCCTGACGAGGTGGTCCTGCAGGACAACGGCGAGATCGTCATCGACCGCCGCAGGAAGATCCCCTGGGCCCAGCCCTTTGCCGTCGGCACGTGGTCGTAAGCGCTGACCGTTGCGGGTTCCCGCCCGCTCGCCGGGCGGGGACTGCCGGAGCTGTCAGCCACCCGAGGCTGCGCCCACCGATCACAGGAGACGCCATGAACAAGAAGGACCTCGTCAACGCCGTCGCCGAGCGCCTCGACGACAAGAAGGCCGCCACCGACGCCGTGAACGCCGTCCTCGACGCCATCCAGACCGCCGTCGCCTCTGGGGACAAGGTGTCCATCACCGGCTTCGGCGCGTTCGAGATGGTCCACAAGCCGGCCCGCACCGCGAGGAATCCGCAGTCCGGCGACCCCATCAAGGTCGAGGAGTCGTGGGCGCCGAAGTTCCGTCCCGGCTC
>CAZIWB010000094.1:0-18332 GCA_964542655.1 uncultured Cellvibrionaceae bacterium | reverse complement strand
AAGTAGTCGCGCTCGAAAGCGTCGACTGCGGCTTGACGCGCCTCGCTGAATCGAGGCGGTGGGTGTTCCTGGGTGGCCATGTCGTCCACCCTGGCATGGTGCCATGGTCACGTCAACTGGATCGTCTGCGTATCACCGTCACTGGTAGACGCGGCCTCACGTCGACTCGATCGTGGTCATACGCGCGTGCTCCGAGAGCCACCCGCGCGCGAATGCCTTGTCTTGCCCACAGCTCTCCGGACGCGTCATCTGTACGATTCGAGACAGATTCGCGGATCGTTGCTCCGGAGACATGTCCCAGAAGCGCTCACGTCCTTCGCCTTCGTGATCGTTCGGTCCGGTGGACGCGCGCAGCGGACCCGTCAGGGTGCATGTATTGTTCATGATGCCCAGTAAAAACGACACATAATGTTGGCCCCGATGTAGCGGCGCTCCGCGCCTACGGCGTAGCACTCGCTCACGAGCAGCGGGCCAGGAGCGCGAACCCACTCGACGCGCACAACCTCTCCTTCAAGGCGCGCATAATCGCCGGATGGAGCAGAAACGCCAGGAATGAGCTGCATTGCCCACGGAGCGCGCTCGATGCGCAGCGCGCTCAACTTCTTCTTGGCACAGCGTTCGCCGTGCATGATGCCGTTGATCTCGACGACGCGACGGATTGCGCGGCCACAGCAGCGGCATGAGGTATCGTCCTCCGCGTCGCGGAGCTTGTACCGGAGGACCTCGGGGCGCGTCGTCGTCATGCCCATACCTTCGCACGCCCCCGCAACTCCCGCAAGCGGAATCGTCTCTGCCTCAGCTCACCCTTGTGCGAAGGGTCCGATCCTGTACCGCCGCATGTACGTCCTGACCTGGAGCCGCGTCGCCCGCGCGGCTCTGGCGATGGCGGAGAGGTTGTCGCCGTGCTCGCGATGGAGCGCCTCGAGGTATGCGCGACCGACCTGCTCGACGGCGGCGCGGTGGACCTCGGCCAGGGATGGGGCACCGTTGGTGAGGTCGAGCTCGACGAGGGCGGCGAACCCCACGGGGATGGGGGCTCGTTTGGCGGGGCGCTTGCGGCTCATCGCGACGCCCCCGGAGCGCCCAGCAGGCGCAGCGCGGCCCGCTCGGCGACGATCCAGACGCAGGCGGCCGCCGGCACGACCATCCAGAGCGACACGCCCTTGACGCTGCACGCGAAGCCGACGGCGTAGGCGGGCGCCGCGCCGATGAACCACGCCAGCCACGCACGAACGCGCGGGCTCATCGGTCCTGCTCCGCCAGCTCGAGCACGGCGCCCTCTCCGCGCACGATGGCCTCGAGCATTCGAGCATCGCCGAACGCCTCCTCTCGCAGCGTCTGCGCCCGTCGGCTCGGGTCGGCGCCGGACCGCGCATCGCACAGTGCCTGCCGCAGGGCGCGCATGATCTCCATGAAGATGTCGCGGGCGCTGACGTCCGAACGATCGGTGTCCGCCCACCGCCCCGCGTACTCCTGCACCAGCGCGCGGATGCGGCCGGCGAGGTCGCGGGGCTGCTGTGCGGCGGCACCGTTCTTGAGGGCGGCGTACTCCTTCGCCCGCGCCTCGGCTCCGGGCCCCGAGAACAGCGCGGCGTACACCTCGCCCTCGGACGCGTGGTCGATGGCCTCAACCACCCATTCGTCCGGACAGGTGCGGCTCGGCGCGCATTCAAAAAGCATCTTGCTATCGGTCATGCGCTAAACCATGGCCCACCGTCAGACCACCGTCAACTGGATCCCCCACAGCCCACCCCGAGCACCCTCGCCTCGCCCTCGCGCTCGAGCTGGGCGCCGCACCAAGCGCAGCAGTTCTCGAGCGCCGAGGCCTCGGCCGGCGTGCGGTACACCCTGAGCCCCACGCGGTCGCAGTCCTCGCGCCGGCAGGCCCAGGCGGTGACGACCTCGCTGGCGGTGGGCGGCTGAACCTCGGGAGCCGCCGGCCCGTTGAGCGCCGCGAGCAGCGCCTCTCCGGCCTCGGCGAACACGCGCACCTGCGCCTCGCCGTACTCCGGCCCGAGCTTGAACCTGTCGAGCGCGCCCGCGGGGATGCCGTTCGCCGTGGTCTGCTCGTACACGGCCACGAGCTCGGTCAGCGCATCGTGCCGCGCCTCGTCCTCGACAGCACCTCGCGCGTCGCGCCTGTCGCGCGCCAGCCTCGCCACGTCGGCCCACCTGCCCGCCCAGTCCTGGATGAGCGCGCGGACGGCGGCGGGGATATCGTGCTGCGCCCCCTGCTGCCCAGACGCCGCTACCTTGCGCTCGAGCTCGATCTGGTTGGCTAAGCGCCGCGGCGCGGGCCCAGGCGAGGCCTCCGCCGCTCGGCCCACGTAGCGCCAGCCGTTCTCGGGGGTCATGTCGGCCATGGGCACCGACTGCATCGCGCTCCACGAGCCCTGCACGCGGAGCTGGGCCATGCCGTGCAGGTCGGCGTGCAGGACCTCGAGCCGTCGCGCCGTCGACACGCTGTGCTCCCACACGGCGCCCGGCTGCCAGCGCCCGTCGGCGGGCGGCTCCTGCTCCGGCGGCTCCTCATCCGGTCCGCACGCCGCGCACCCTGGACAGGCACGGTCGCTGCCGTCGGAGTAATCGATCCCGCCGCTGCCGTTGCAGATGGGGGTCATGTCGCGCTCGTCGCCGGGCATGTCATCCCAAGCGGACACCTCGCGTCCCGTCGCCGGGCACGTGGCCATGTGGTTTCCGTCGTGCCCCTTCGGACGCGTGCAAACCGGGCCGAGGCCAGGGCCGAACACCCCGTCAACGGCGCCGCATTCGTCGGCGGGCGGAGGCGCCTCGGGCTCGGACGGCTTGACCCCCACGATGAGGTCCCCGATGCGCTGGTCCAGGCCTCGACCGTCGCGGGTCCTCGCCAACTCGCGCGCCACCGCCGCACCTCTGGCCACGAGCTCCGCAGGGTCGAGCCCGAGCGCCCGGCACTGCTCTTCGATGAGGGCTTCGGGCGTTGCCGGGTCGAGCGGGTGGGTATGCGCCTCGGTCGCGCGCTCCTCCGCCATGGCGGCGTCGAGCCGCTTGCCCTCGGCCTCCCACCACCGCGCCACCGCGGAGCGCAGCGCCTGCTCAGCGCCCGAAGCGCCGGACACCCACGCGACCGCGGCATCGCACACCGCCTGCATCTGACGAGTCCTGTCGCTGTCAACGGGCTCCGCGCGCGCCCGCTCCGCCGCGGCGCCATCGGCGGGGCGGATCTCGCCGCACGTCACGTCGTCTCTCCCGTCTCCCATCACGTCACCCTCTTGTCGCTGTACTCGTTCAGGCGCGCAACGTCCTCGGCCGCCGGCACCATCCTGACGACCATGCTCCGCGCCTCGAGCTCCCTGCGCCGCAACTCGTACGGCATGAGCTCGACCATGGCGAGGCGCGAGCGGATGGCCGCAGGCATGCGCTCGCCAACCTCGGCGGCGAGCAGGTGAGCGCGGTGCCGGTCCGTCTCCGCGCAGAACTTGGACAGCGCGGCCAGCCAGGCGCCCCATGTGGCGCTGTGCCGCTCGTACTCCTCTCGGAGGTCATCTCTCTCATCTGCCATGCTCACACCCTACCTTTCGCGTGGCCATCGCCGGAATGGTGGCTGTCGGATCCATGGGGAACCGAAGATCCATCTTGCGTCGGCGATTGCGACGTGCTGCCGGGCGTCGCCACCAGCGAGCCTCGGCCCACAGCCTCGGCGATCGCATCGTTGGTGGCCGAGGTCATCATCGGGTCATCGCCGCTGACCTCGCCGGAGCCGTCGCACGTGGCGCAGGGCTTCGGGTCGGGCTCGAGATCGGTCGCGCCGATCCGCTCTCGGTCCTCCGGATCAAGTTGCTCCACGTGTTTCTCGCAGAAGTACACTCCACCATCGGCGCCCCCGTCCCTGAACAGCACGGGCCTGTCGCAGCCACCTCCAAACATGCGGTGCCCACCCGATCCAGACAGCCACTCGCCGCAGCACTGCGGCGAGTCATCCGACCTCATCCCGCCCCGATCCAGCCCGCTGTGCCCCTCTACCGGCTCGAGGCCGGCGGCCTCGCAGATCATCTCGATGGCCACGGTAAGCGCATCCTTGCGCCCGCAGTTGTATGAGGCGTTGATTTGACTTGTAGCTGCACGCTCATCTTCTGCGTCAACGCGCCGACGACCGATCAGCCGCCCGACGATGGCCCGCGCGAAGCTTCGGCGCGCCTCCCCCGGGTCCGGACGAGAGCCCGGCTCGAGGCCTAGCGCCACGCGGAGCTCGTTGGCGGCGACAACCAAGCCGTCGCCTCGGCCGACCTGCAAGAGCCCATGCGGGTTGTCGGGCGCCGATGCCTGGATCGCGCGTGCTCGCGTGGCCCAGTCCTCTGCCAGGCGCAGCGCGGTGGCACGGGAGATGCCGGCGGCGGGGTCGGCCGCAGCGGGCGCGCTCGCGATCTTGAGCTCCCACCGCGCTGCCACGACGTGCGCGTCCTCCTCACCCCTGCGCGCCGCAACGCGCTCGATCAGCGCCGAGGCCTCGGCGTGGCGCCCGTCGTCGATGAGGCGCGCCAACTCGGCGAGCTCGGTGTCGCCCTGCCCAGAAGCACCAAACTTGCGCTGGAGCTCGTCGCGCCCGCGGGCAACACGCGCCGCTGCATCCCTGATGTCCTCCCCTGGCACGGCAGCGAGCGCAGCGCGCACATCGCGCACGATGCCGTCCACCCAGGGCTTCTCGCTCGCTGCCGCGCGTCGAAATGCGTCCCGCTCGCTCACCACGCGCCGGGCGGCGACCAACGTCAACTCGCTCTCGCCGGCCCCAAGGGCGGTTCGCACGCGGTCTATCATCGCATCCTGAGCGGGGCCGCAGCCGGCGCGCTCTGCCCAGCGCACGCCCATGGCGAAGAGGTGCTCTCCGACCTCGCAGCGCCATTCGCGCGAAGCCGGGGCGAGATGCTCCCAGTCGGCGCGCATGACGATCGACGTCTGCGCGGCCTCATGCACCGCGCGCCCGAGCGCTTCACGGTCGGGCGGAGCGGGCGCCTCGACCTCGGGCACAGGACCGGCGCCGCCACGCCGCTGCACCTCGGCCGCGAGCGCGACCACGACAGTTTGCGCGCACAGGTTGCACAGCGGTGTCGGCTCGAGCTCGGGTTCCGGGCGAGACATCGACGAACCGCAGCAGAGGCAATCGCTCTCCGGGTCTGGCTCGGAGAGCGCGAGTCCCGCCAGGCGCGCCACTTCGTCTCCGACATCCGACGTCGCACTTGACACGGGCGCCTCTTTCTGCTGCGCCGCCGGCCTAAGACCGAACCACCCGTCCGGCCTGACGAACACCTTCACGTCGTCGGGCTCGCGCGGCTCGTGACCCTCGAGCATCCAGCCATATGGCGCGCGCTCGCCGGCGTTGAACTGCAAGAAGACCCCGGTGTCGTACACGGCATCGAGGTTGAAGCCAGCGCTGATGTCGGCGCGCCTCCTCATCGTGACTCGAAAGTTTCCTCGGTCGCGCCACACCTGCCCGGCCCCGAGCTCCGGCTGCGCCGGCGCGGCCGAGCGCCACGGCGCAGCGTTGATGTCGCCGGGGACGAGCGAGTTCGCGTCGGGGTCGCGTCCCTGTCGCTGGGCTCGCTGCGTCCACATGTCGGCGAGGCCGCGGAGCTCCTCGCGAGACACGTCGGCGGGGTCGCTTGAGTTGGCCGGCTCGCGCTCGCACCCGCCGGGTCCAGAGCCGGGCGCGAGGCCGAAGGCGGCGCGGAGGTCGCGGATGCAGACGCCGCGGCATCGCACCCACCCGCGCGCGTTGGCGGCAGCGTCCTCGTCGCCGTGCTCAAGGTCGCGCGCGTCCAGTTCTATGAGCCCCTCCCACCTGTCCACGAGCCCCTGAGCCGTCGCCCGCGCCTTCTCCCGCTCGAGCGCCGCGGCCTTGTCGGCGCCGTACCGTGCGCCCCGGGCGAGGGTCTCCACGTCGGCGTCCGTGACCGCGCTCCCGAAGTCCGCCGCCCGGAACGCCCCCGGCGAGGCGCACCCCGTCACGCGCTGCCATTCGGCGTCGAGCTCGTCCAGCTTCGCACGGCGGCTCTCTATCTCACCCTTGAGCGTGCGCACCTCATCCCTGAGCTCGTCGAGCTCGACGCGCACCAGGGCCTTGCCTTCCTCGACACCGAGAGCGCGGGAGGCTTCCTCGAGCGCGACCACGTTCAAAGCGGAACGCGCCCTGCGCTCGCCCTCTCGGATGCCGGCGGCGCACCCCCACAGCCAGCCACTGCCGCGCTCCACGGCGACGGCTCGACGCATGGCCTCCGCCTCGAGCTCCTCCGGCGTTGCCGTGCGCACGAGATCGCGATCCTCGTCCCCGGCCGGCGTGACCGTGATGCCCAAGAGCTCGACCACGGTCGCCAGCACCTCGCGAGCGCCGGCGCCCCGGGGGAACGTGAGCCGCGTCTTGCGGTTCACGTCGAACACGGTCTCTGTGCCGGGCTGGCCTTCGCGCGCCACGCCGTAGCCGAGCGCGCTCAACTGCTCCCGTAGCGCGTCACGCTCCGCGGCGGCGCGCTCCGCCTTCGCCTTGTTCTCCAGGCACAGCGCCTCCCACAGCGACGCTTCCGCGCGCGCCTCGTCTCGCTCTCGTTTTACGCGCTCGGCGGCCAGTTCGGTCGACTCACTCTCGCCGGCCCCGAGCGCTCGCCGCATCGCCGTACGCAGCAAGTTCCAGGAGACGTAGCCGGGACCTACCCGAAGCTCGCCCCGGTCCAGCGCCTCGAGCGCGGCGATGCACGGCCTCGCGCTGGGCACGCGCGCATCATCGATCGGGCCGCGGCGCATGGCCGCGATGACCTCTTGAGCCGGACGGTCGCATGCGATGTCCCAGGCCAGCCCATCGAAGCCGTACCGCAGCAGCATCCCGGCCACCGCGTCGCGCGCCGTGGGCTCGGTCGCGTCGGCCGCTGCGCTGCTGACCGCGTACGCACGGCGCCGCCGCTCGCTCAGGTTCGCCAGCTCGTCTTTGCCACCGCTCGGCGGCACGGGCGCGCTCATCAGGGCGGCGTATTCGCGGGCGCGAGCCTCGGCGTGCGGCCCCGAGAAGTGCGCCGCGTAGATCGCGCCCTCGCCAGCCATGTCGATGGCCTCGACAACCCACGTGTCGAGATCGCTCCGGTGTGGCTGCGTCTCGTGCTCCATGCCGTGCCACGGGGGCGCGATCGTCGCGGCGTGGAAGCCGGCCGCCTTGCTCTTGCCGTAGATGGGCGTGGCCTTATCCCCGGCGGTGTCCTCCGGCGCGCCATCGGGGCCCTGCGGGGCTGGAGCGGGGCCGAGGAAGATCCAACGGAGCGACGTGAGGATCTCGGACTGCGCCCTGTACCGGACCACGCCGTCGTCACCCTGGAGACGCGCGTGGGTGTCGTTCGTCATGTCGACGGTGCAGCCCGTGGCCCCTTGGCCCAGGTCGCTGTAGTCGACCTGCCACCGCTGCCCGACCTCGACGCGCGACGGCTTCGGGAGCGGGGCATACTGGGCCTCGGGCGCGCGGCGCATCTTCCAGATCGGGCATGTAGAGTCGGGCTCCGCGTGCGTCATGCAGCCAACCCACTTCGGATCGCCGATGCTGTAGACCCGCTCGCAACGCTCCCCTTGCGCCGCCCCCTGCTGCTCTGCCACGCTGCTGGAGCCGGTCGCCGCGTGATCTCCGCTCGGGGCTTCGCCTTTCTCCTCGGGCTCGCCATGCGCGGCGGCCGGTTTTCTCGCACGGATGCGCGCCGCCCGCTCACGGAGCGCCTTGATCCCCTGCGGCGACCGCGGGTCGAACAGGCCGTGATCCATCGGGTCGCAGCCGCGCGCGTGGGCCTTGAACCACAGGCCGTCGTGCTGCCCGGCCCAGCCGTCGCCCCGCAGCGTCTCGGCGTCCTCGGCCGAGAGCCCTTCCGCTGGCTGGACGCTCGCATGGACGGTGTCGTGAACGTAGGGCGTGTCCGCGCGCTGCGCCTGCCAGAACGCCGTGGGGTCGACGGCGTAGCGCGTGGCCAGGATGCCTGCCGCGATCCACCGGAGCACCTGCCGCCCGTCGCGCGGGCAGAGCCAGCCGCCGGGCGTGGTCCACGTGAACCCGGCGCTCCGGAGCGCCTCGACCTCGGCGGCGCTCTGGCTCTTGACGTCGCAGCGGAACCACGGGCCCGGGCGCTCGCCGCCCTGCCGCACCTCCTCCGCCGGAATGGCGCTGTCGAGCGGGAGAGCGCGGATGTCACGCTCCGCGTCCATGAGGCTCCGCGCGTCGTGCGCAACCATGGCCGCCCGCTCCCGCATGTCGGCGGCGCCTCCCATCGCGCGCGCGGCAGCCTCGGTCAGCGTCTCCCCGCTGCGCACCCCGAGCGTCCTGATGAGCGCGTCCCGCTCGCTGTTCATCGACGCGACCTGCCGCCCGAGAGCGCCGACCTCGCCGCGCAGGTGCGCGATGGCGGCATCGTCCTGCCGCTGCCGCTCCTCGGCGCCGGTCACGATGCGCCGGAGCTCGTCGCACTTCGCCCGCGCCTGCACGAGCGCCTCTTTCGCCTGCTGAAGCTCGACCAGCGCCCGCCGAGCCGCGGCCTCGGCGGGCTCCGCCGGGCGGGCTCCGAGCGCCGCGCGCACGGCCTCGAGCGCACGGACCGCCACGTCCCTGTCCGCCTCGATGCCGGCGCGGATGGTCCGCGCGCTCTGGAGCTCCCGCATCACGCGGTCCGCCGTGATGGTCAGCGCTTCGCCGGCCGGCGCACCGAGCGCATCCCGGACGTTGGCGAGCAACAAGCGGAGGTCGTCGCGGTCGCAGCGCAACTCAAGGACATCCGCCACGGCCGCCTCGTGCAACTCTCGGTTCGATCGCGCCTGCGACTGCGCGATGTCGAGTTGGCGGCGCACCTCGGCGGCGCCAGCGCGGGTCAGCGCGGCGTCTTCCTCGGCGGCGTCGACCGCCCGGGCGTCCGCGCCGGAGTCCGAAAGCATGCCGGCGTCGCGCAGGCGACGCTCAAGGTCGCCGATGTCCGAAGGTAGCAATGCCCTGGCGGCGTCGATGACGCCTAACGCGGACGCCAGCGTCAGAGCGTCATCCTGATACGTTGTTGGCTGTCTCCAGCCGTACGCCACGTTGTACACCGTAAAAGCCTGCTGCCTTGTCGCCATGTCGATCTCCTACTTTCCGAACAGCGGCAGTTCCGCCTCGGGCGCCGCACCTTTCTTCACCCGTCGCGCCGGCGCTCGCCTCGCCGGCTTCTCCTTCGCCGAAGGGCCATGATCCTCCGCTTGCGCGTGTTGCGCAATGGATCTTGATGGATCCAGGCGTTCGCGCTCGACTGGCGGCGCCACGATGACGTCGGGTTTCCGCTCAGCCCCGCATGCCTGACACGGCGGCGCCTCGACCTCACCCGGCAGGGTGACGCGCGTCCGGAGCCCGCAGCCGTGGCACACCCCGATCCGCGCGCCGCAGCCAGGTAGCCGCACGTCCTCCCAGCGCGCCGAGCCCCACCGGATGCGCGCGCTGCACGTCGCCACGTTCTGCGCGTCCAGCTCGCCGTAGGGCTCGGACGCCGGCTCGAGCCCGTCGTCGCCGCTGCACGCGTGCGTCGGGAGGAGGATCACGCCGTCACCTGTGCCTGCGGCCGTGGCACGCCTTGCAGTCCACGAGGCCGCTGCCGAGGCGGTACCGAACTTGATCATGGCCGGACGCGTCGCACGAGGCGCACGGTATCAGGCCGCGCGCGAGCATACCGTCGATCTCCGGACGCGCGGCGAGCGCCGCCAGCTGCTCGGCCACTTTCGGGTGAGCGCGCAAGGCCTCCTCAGAGAGGGCCGATACGTTCACCTTGGCTTCGCGCATCCAGTCGAGCGCCGCGTGCAGGTCGCGCGGCAGGTACACCATGCGGCCCGGGCGCCCGCGGTCCGCCTTGCGAGGGCTCGACCAGCGGGGGCCGCGATTGCGGGTCATCGCTCCGCCTCTGCCGCGTCGCGCGCCTCGTACCCTTGCTCGAAGGCCACGGCGAGCGCCGCGGCAAGGGTGGCTTGGTCGATGTGTAGCTCTACCCTACTGCCGCGCTTCGCGAACATCTTCGCGGCGATGCGCTGCCCGGTCGTGATGGCCTGCTCGCGCATCGCCGCGAGTGCTTCGCTGCTCATGTTGGCCCGGTGCTTGCTCATGCCCCATCCCTCCCGCCGCGCTCCAACCACACCTCGATCGGTTTCGGCGGCATGGTCTCGCTCCACTTGACGTACAGGACGTCGAGTGGGCCAACGGGGTACCGCTCGCCGCCGGTTCGCACCTGCACGCCGTTCGCCAAGGGCGGGCCGCCGCGAATCGTCCAGATGTCGCCGTCGCGCTCCGCGGTGAACTCGACGCGCTCGGCCTCGGGAGGCTCCACGTCGGGCCGGCCGGCCGGCTCGCCCGTCACCATCCCCCGCTCGCTGGCCACGGAGAGCGCGGCGTCGGCTGCCGCACCGGCGTAGTCCGCCATCTGCGAATGCACGACGCCCCGCCGCGTTTCATCCACGTAGCTCGCTCCCATCGCCGCCAGGAACGCCCGGCACCAGAATTCTCGATCCTCCATCTCCAGCCTCCTAACGCTCCAAGCCCGCCGCGGCGAACCGGGGCGGGCTTGGCGCTGCATCGCTGGCCACCATCACAAAACGCGGCGCACGACCTCCGCCCGGAGCGCGGTGCCGGGCATCAGGCTGCGGATGTAGGCGATCATGATGACTCTCCCGCCTCCTGTCCGGCCCCTCGCCGTCGACAGAATGAACCTACCACGCCTGCCTAGGCAGTCAAGCTCTTTCTGCGCGAGCGACAGCCGCGCCGAGCCTCGTGCGCCGGGGCAGGTCCAGGCGCGGCTCGCCTGCGGGGTCCTCGCCTTCACCCAGTCATCGAACGCGCGGAACCGTTCGGTGTGCACCTCCGCCAGTCCATCGAGAGCAGGCGGGCCGACGCCGGCGCAAGGTTCGCGCTCGACGGCGCCGCAGAGCGAGCACGCCCCGGCCTCGATAGCGAACGGCGTGCAGGACGTAGTGGCCCTCATCCGAAGTCGCTCCCGCCGAACGAATCCGGGCCGTAGTCGCCCGGTCCGTACGTGCCCGGCGGCGGAACCGTGAAGCCTCGTGCGGCCTCGTGCGGCGCCCGCCGGATGGCCTCGCCGAGCTCCGCCTGCTGGAGCGCCCACAGCGCCGCCGCGCCGGCGTCGCGGACGTGCGGGTTGCTGCGCGCGGGCCAGCCGCGGATCGCGAGCGGGATGATGTGCGCGATCTGCTGGTCTACGGTGAGCTTGGGTCCGCGCCCCCGCTGCGCCCCGAGCTTCACCCCGAGAGTGTGGCGCACCTCGGCGGCGGTGGGCTCGACGATGCGCGCGCCGTCCATCGCCAGGACGCTCGCGATGCGCTCGGCCAGCGCCCGCGTCTCCAGCAGGTTCCGGATGGTCTGCACCACGGTCCCGAACCCGTGCGCGACGCCCGCGCGGATGTCGTTCGCGTGCATCTCCTCCGGCGTCTCGATGGCGTGGAGCGCGACGCCCACCGCGTCGATGGGCAGCCCGACGCCGCGCTTCACCTCCGAGGCCTTCCACGTGCCGCTCGCCACGTACCGGAACACGCCGGCGCTCTCGCGCTCGACGTCGCACCACCCGACGGTCCGGCCAGGGTCATAGCCGCGGGCCCTCACGCGTCCGCCTTCGCCGATTCGACGTCGTGGGCGTGAAGCGCGAGGATTGCCCAGGCGGCAGCCTGCGTCAGGTGCTCGCGCCGATCGTGCTCCGCCTTGCCTCGCGCCGCGTTCACGTGGTCACGCAGGACGCGAAGCGCCTCAGTCGGCCCTGTCTTGTCGTAGACGTCAGCATGGTGCCGCGCCAGCGCGCCCACCTCCGCCATCACCTCGAGCAACGTCGTCGTTCTCATGCCTTCTCCTCTCGCACCCGCTGCACGCAGCGGAACGCGTTCACCTTCTCGATAAGCTCAGCTGACCCCACCGGGTCGACCTCGGCGAGCCGCTCCACCATCGCTACAAGCATCGCGTCGCGAGCGAGACTCAGGTGATGGCGCTCGGTCACGCCGCGCTCGTGGGCCTCCGCCGTGGCGCGCTGACCCTCATGGTGCAGCCGGATGCGCTCGGTCCTCTCGGCCATCGGGTCGCGGCGCGGCGCGCAGACGCGAACAGGAGCCGGCGCAGACGCCGCTGCAAGCGCTTTGAGACGAGCGCGCTCCACAGCGAGCCGCTGTTTCTCGACCTCGCCCCAGGCACGGTAGGCCTTGAGCGCGAGCCCGTCGAGATCCGGAGGCGGCGGCGATGTAGCCTCCGGGCGCCCAACCGCCGAAACGGCCTCGAGCCGGCGCGCGGCGTCGATAACCTCGAGCTCCGCGTCTTCCTCCGCCGCGGCATCCTCGATGCCGGCGAGCACCGTAACCACGAACGCGACGCGGCGGCCGCGGTACTCGTCGGGCTTCGTTATCCAGCGCATGGCCGGGTCACGTATTGCCCACACCGCATGCCCCCTGTTCGTGCGACGAGGCATGAGCTCGGCGGATTCCGCGGCGGCCACGAGCAGCATCAGCGCTTCGCGATCATCCGCGATCGGGCGGTCGCTGATGTTCGGCCATACGCGCTTGATGAAGCGGTCGGTCGCGTGCAACGTGAACCGGAACGGAGGCCGCAGCGGAAGGGGGGCGGCCGCGCTCACGTCGCACCTCGAGGCGTCCACGTGCCGCCGAGGATCAACAGCTCGCTCTTGCCCCCGCGTCCGCTCGCCTTGCTGTTGACGCTGTTGGACCGGGTGAGCGTGCGCACCTCGAGACCGGAGTAGAGCTCGCGGACCTTCGGCGTGTCGCCGTTGCTCGCGAGCACGTGGACGCCGCGCGAGACGAGGCGCCGGAAGAGCGCGGCGACGTCCTCGTGGTCCTGCGCCGAGAAGCCGTCTTTGGTGTACCTGGTAAAGCTGGTTTTTGTCTCTGGCACGTACGGCTCGTCAAGGTACACAAAGTCCCCAGGTAGAGCGATCGACTCGACGGCACGGAAGTCCGCTTCCGCGATCTCGATGCTTCGAAGCGCGACCGAGCACGCACGCAGGTTCGGCTCGTCGCACAGCGTGGCGTTCGGGTTATCGCCGAAATTCACGTTGAACTCGCCTTTCTTGTTGAAACGCACGACGCCGTTGAAACAGGTCTTGTTCAGGTAGATGAACGCCGCGGCTCTCCACACAGAGTCGCCATATCCTCTGTTGAAGTCATCTCGCAGATGCTGGAAATACTCGCGGTCGTTCTTGTGCTCCTGGAGAGCGTCCATGAGCTCATCCACGCTTCCGCGCACGCACTTGTACGCGTTGATCAAGTGCGTGTTCACATCCGAGATGTAGGCGACGCGCCCGGGCATGGCGAACGGCAGCGCGCCGCCGCCCACGAACGGCACGAGCAGCCTGCCGAACTTCTCGGGCATCACGGCGAGGATGCCGGGCAGAAGCTTCCCTTTCCCGCCCGGCCAACGGACGAAGGGGCGCGCCTGGGCGGGCTCGACCTCCAGCTCCTCGCGCGACTCCTTCGTGCTCGCCGGCGCGGCAACGGCCATGACCAGCGCCTCTCCCGGCTTCCGCAGCGTGAGGTCCATCGGGAGCTCGCGCTGCTCGATGTCGGCCGCGCGCGGCGGCGTGTCCGCCGAGAGCCCGATGCGCGCCGCGAGCGCCCGTCCCGCTTCCGTCGGGCGCCCTTGGGCGTCGACCAGCAGGAGCGCCTTGAGCAGCGAGTAAGCTCTGCGCGAACGCCGGACCGCAGCGTCGGACCCGCAGACGGCGAGATGAAGCGCGAGGCGCCCGGCGGCGCCGAGGTGCCCGCCGCCGATCTCTCCTGGCAGGTCCACCACGCCGGCTTCGCGCGAGGCCTCGCGAGCCTTCCAGAACGCCGACGAACCCGGCTCGATGAGCCCGACCTTGGGGAAGCACGTCGTGCAGAACACGACGCCGCTCGCCGCCGGCGGCATCGGGAGCCCCACGGCCGCGGGCAGCATCATGAGTCCGCCGCAGCCTTCATGTGCAGGATAACCGTTCATCTCAAGCAACCTTGCCTTTCAGCTCGACGACGCGCACCTGCTCCGCCTTGACAAGCCGCTTCTGCACGCCGCCCTTGTAGTACTTATATATATCAGCGTCTGACATCCACGTCGCCGCGAGCAACGGAGATCCGACGTCCCAGTGATGACAGATTATGTCGCTGGTAGCCTTGAGCCTCTTGCTCGTCGCTGCCGTGTCGTCGCGCGCCTCGATCTCTTGTCCGAGCTCGTCGATGATGGCGATGCGCGAGCGAATCATGCGCCCGTATTTCGGCTGCGGCGCGTCGGCCCCCCGGTCATCCGGTGGGAGCAGATCGCGCGCCGCCGCGAAGAAGAGCCCTCGCGCCATCCCGCAGATCCGAGGCTCCTGGTAGTCGGTGCGCCCGCCGAGGACGCGGCGCCCGAACCGGATCCACTCGTCGCGCGCCGTGCTCACGATGATCTGAGCGACCGCGCAAATGAAAGACGTCTTGCCGGCGTCGCGCGGACCGCGCACGAGCACGACCTTTGCCGCGCCGCTCAGCATGTCGGCGGCAACGCGCTCGGCCATGACGCGCGGCCGTGCGCCGGTGTGCGCCACGTCCGAGACGCGCGTGTCGAGCTCAGGCGCGCCGGGGACCGTCCAGCGGAACCACTCGGGGATCGATTCGAGCGCCTCCGCGAACTCCGCGCGCGCAGCCTCGTCCTCGCGCGCCGCTCCGCACCTATGGCAGATCCCAGGATGCTCCACTCGATTGTTGCAACCGGCGGCGCACGGAAGATCCAGCGGCGGCGGGATGACGCCTTCCCATCGTGGAGCTGCCGGAGGTCCACCGCGTCGACGCGGTTCGTGGTCACGCAGCGTCGCGCCGTGCGGGATGCGATCGAGCTCCTTCATGATGTCTTCGGCGCTCAGGTTCATTTGAAGTCATCATCCTTGTAGTAACGGGTTTGCATGTTGTCGTCAGCCGGCTGCATACCGGCCCCGAGCTCAGTGCGCACAAAGCGCTTCTGCGGCACGAGGTAGCATGTTGGGTCCGATGCAAGGCGACGCAGCGACGTCGTTGGAGCCCGCCAGTCGTTCGCGTAGAAGTTCCTGAGGAACTCGATCACGGCGTCGTCGCGCTGCTCCGGCGTGCGCTTCGCATCCATCGCTCCGAACTTCTCGCGCAGGAGCTTCATCGCCGTACCCTCGGCGCCGCCGATGATCGGTTTCTGTTGCGCACACGCAAGGAAGGCGTCGTGGTACGCGTCCATGCAGCGCTTATGCCCCAGGTCCGGCGGCGCCTTGGGCTTCGGCGCTTTCTTCGCGACCGGCGCCGGCGCCTCGGGTGTCAGGCCCAGCGGGTCAGCATCTCTTCGCGAAGCCGCTGCGTCTCTTTCTTGAACATCCAGTGCAGCGCGAGCGCGCGCCACATCCCGGGACCCATCGGGATCGTGGTCCATCCGCTGCGCCGGCGCGCTCGCCTTCGCCGGAGCTTTGCGCGGCGCCTTCGCTCGCGGCGGCCCAGATCCGACGGGTCCACCCCGGAGAGCGGCAGCAGGCAGCACGTCCGCTCGAGCGCCGCCATGCGACCCGTCATCCTGTACTCGATGAACGCTCTCGACCCGGCCGCGCGCCTCCTCCGCTTCCGGCGCCCGCCGCGCCCCGGCTTCGCGCTGCCCTGTTCCTCCCACGCCTGCCACGGCGACCGCTCGTGGACTGGGCCGCCCCACGTGGCCATGGGATTTGGATGCTGGGCCATCCGTCTGGCCCGGCGGCCCCTCAACACCACGGTCATCATCGGTCACGCCCTCCGGCGCTGCGGCGCCTGCTACGGGTTGCGCCTCGCGCGGCGGCTCGAGCTCGGCGGGAGCGGCGGCGCCAGCGGGACGAACGGATACGGCCTCCCGAGGCCCTCCCGCGTCACCAGCGGCGAGGGCGTGCCCCAGGGGATCGTGCGCTCCCACCGGCGCGTCGGCTCCTCCGCTTGGTCGAGCGTCGGCCGCGGCGCCGAGGGCGGCGGGCTCGGAGGCGAACAGGGAGAGCTGCCGGGGATCAGGCCCATGTGCTGCGCCCACGCTCGCGCCTTTGCTTCCAGCCGCCACGCCGCCAGCATGCGGCGCTTCCGCTCGACCTCGATCCGGTTGGCCCGCGCCGTCGCCCGCCGGGAGCGGCGCTCGAGAGCGCGGCGCCGGTTTCCTGAGAGGAGCGCGCCGCCGCGCCACAGGGTCGCCGCCACCCACCGCCACAGGCGCAGCCGGGCCGGCTCCAGCAGCAGCCCCAGGCGTGACCGCGGCGTGACCGGGGGGAGCTCCGGGGGCGTGACATCGCGTGACAGGATCGCGCCCGCCACCGTCACGATCACGAACCACAGGCCCAGGGCCATCCAGCCCAGCGCCGGGATGTTGTACGAATCCATACGCAACCTCGAGAGTGCCGTTTGCTGGCACGGGAAGGGGTCTAGAGCGCGTCGCAGTTTCGGAGCATCCGAGGATGCGTTCCGGGGGGGCGACCGCCCCACGGTCAGCCGGCTGGCTGCCGGCGCGGGGCGGCTCGTCGCCACCCCCTCGGGTCAGGTACGCCGCTCGGGGCGGGGGCGGCTCCGCGGCGGGGGCGGGCAGGGCGGCGAGCGCCGTGGTCCCGTCGACCACCGCAAGCCCACCCAGGGAGCGCGCGGCTTCGCTGCGCGCAGCTCCGAGCGAAGCGAGGAGCTTCTGGGGAGGGCTCAGGAGGCGAGAGCAGAGATCACGTTCAGAGAGAAGAGAGAGAGATCTCCGGGCGCGGGCGCGCGATATGAGAGTGGGCGTCTCGACGGTCACGCCGATGTCACGCTCTGTCGTCACGCTCAGGTCACGCTGCCCGGCGGGGGCGAGCCGCCCAGCATCACCATGATCTCGGCCATCGCCTCCGCCCGGCCGATGTGCTGCCAGCGCTTCCGGATCTCGCCGAGCTTCCGCGCGCGCTCCGCCTTCAGACGGTCGTCCAGAATCCGCGCCGACAGGGACGCCAGGAGATCGACTCGGTCCATTGTCGTCCACGGTCAGAACGGGCAGTCGCTCGAGTGCGGCATCCGGTCGGCGGCCAGGCGCATCCCCGCCGCCATGGCGAAGAGCGCCTCGGCCGTCTGCTCCGCCCGGGCGCGAGGCAGCGGCGGGAAGGCATCCAGAATCCGCGCAGCCGTCTCCAGCGCCTGCGCGTCGGCCCGGAGCTGGTCGATCTTGCCGTCCATCTCGCGCTCCAGCTCGGAGCGACGATCCTGCGGCTCCGCCATCGGCGGCGCCCTGTCCGTCGGCGCCGGCGCGCGCACCCCGATCGGCTGCGCCCACGGACCCGCCGACCGCCTCCTCTTTCTTCTTGACATCGCACTTCACCTTTCTTTCGCGGCTTCGCCGCTTCCTCTCGGCAGCCGCCGCGCGCTTCCTGAGCGCAGCGCCGCCGTCGAGCGTGAACCTCCACCCCGTATCCGTCTGCTCCGCCTTCCCCTCGGCCTCGAGAGCGCGCCACCTTCGCAGTGGTATCTCCATGTAGCCCTCCGGCTCCGATGAGCCGGTTTCGTAAACCCACCCAGCGGCGCGCGCGGTCATCGGCTGATCCGTTCGAAGGCCATTCGAAGGCCGATCGGAAGGTTGGTGAAGCGCGCGATCTGCATCCCGCGGATCCCCCAAGCTCGGATCTCGGCGCGCGCCTCGTCCGCCGCGCCAACCGGCACGATGGCGAACCCGCCCCTGCGCCTGCCCATCCTTCGGCACCAAAGCGCGCAGGCCTTGCTCCGCGCTCGAGCTGTGCGCCATCGACGACGTATCGCGCGGCTCATGAGATCCACCTTTCCGCCTCGGCGCGCTCCGAGAACATGCCGCCGTGGCTCATCCGGTGCGCGATGCCGGCGGCCTCGTGCTGGCGGAAGCCGATTTCCTCGAGCGCGTCGACCAGGATCCAGTGCGCCGCGCGCACGCCCCAGGCCCACGCGCAGCCGCGGCGCCCGTCCTCCTGCGAGATCGCGAAGATGAGGCTCATCGGCCGACCTCCGCACCAGCCGCGCACCCTCGCGAGATGCCGTAAGACACGGCCGCCGGGCAGCCGACGAATACGAGCGCGATGACGGCGAGAAGCATGAGCGCGACTCCGCCAGCGCAGCCCATGATCTGCCGCTCCGCGCGCCGCTCGTCCTCGCGTAGCTGACGCCGTAGGGTCCCGATGTCGAGGCTCACGAGACGCCCCCGCGAACGAAGTCGAGCGCGAAGCGCGGCAGGCTCTTGCGGAGCACGCGGATCGCGGCGAGCGGGTTGCTGTCGACAGCGACGATCACCTCGCCGAGTTCATGAGCGGCCTCGGGTGTCATGACGGATCCTTTCTTCGCTTCGCGAGGCACGTTTCACATCGCAG
>CAZIWB010000093.1:0-19123 GCA_964542655.1 uncultured Cellvibrionaceae bacterium | reverse complement strand
TGAGGGCGAAGAGTGTTGCTGCGCAAAGGTCATTTGGTTTAGCGGCGCCAGCAAGGTTATCGGCGTCCACGCAGCACTGATTTACGAAATGTACCCGGTTCACTAACGATGCCTTGGGGGCGATGATGGATCCACATTCGCTGGCGCGATGGTGCCGGCAAGGTCTAGCACTAGAAGCTGCAACCCTGGCGTTCATTCGGCAGGGTGAGCACGATATTCGGCCGGGCCTCCTGCAGTTGTTTCATGCCGGCGACGTGGTGGAGCAGGAGGCGATTATTCGCCACGGTCGGTGCTATCTGCAGGCATGGACCGCAAAGCGTGGAAAAAAGTACCTCCCGGAGGTGTACGAATCTGCAGCGGTGGACGCGCTTTGCGTGATGCTTCACCGCCGCGCTGCACTTCCGGTGGGCGCACGGGCCAAGCAACTGGGGATGCGCAATGCGCTGTATTCGGAGTTGCGAAGCGTGCTGATCGAAATGTATCAAGGGCGACTAGCTGAAGCGCGAGATAGGTTTGTCGCCGGAACGTTTCATGACCGCAAAAGCGTACGATTAAAAATAGGAATCACGCCCCCAAGCGATGCCTCCCGCGCTGCCCCGGGTTCAGGGCAGCAGCTCGAATTGAAGTGGGCTGCATGATGCAGACCCACAGGACACACATGGCCCAGGTTCACACGGCTCCCCATGATGCAGCCGCTGGCAAAGCCATGCCCAAATCTATCGACCTGCCGCTGGTGGTCGACAACTTCCTGGCCGATCCTGCCCCCGTCCGCTTTGCCGGAATCTCTGCCCCATTTATCGATTGGCAGGGCCAGGACGGCCAGCTTTACAAGCGCGTTTGCCTCGCCGAAATCCCGGGCGTACAGGCGGCGATTGAACAGGCCATGAGCCGACCCGTGCAAATGCTTGGCATGGGCTACCGTCTGAACTATGCCGGCGAGATGCCTAACGCGGCAATCCACTCTGATCTTGGCTGGGGCACGCATGCCCTGGTGCTCTATCTCTCCGACGGAGAGGGCGGCACCGCTTTCTGGCGGCACAACGCTACCGGCGCGCATCGCATCGATCCTGGCCAGTTCGATCTATTGGCGGCGATTGATGGCGACTGGGATGCCGCCGATCGATGGCACATGCGTCACCTTGTGCCCATCCAATTCAACCGCGGCGTGATCTATGAAAGTGCGCTGTTCCATTCCCGCTGGCCGTTCGCTGCTTTCGGGACCGGCCCCGATGACGGCCGCCTAATCGTCGTCGCTTTCTTCAACTGAGGCCCTCCCATGATTCGAAACGCAATGGCGGCTGATATCCCAGCCATCGTGGAAATGTCGCGCTTGTTCTATTCCACCACCAGCTATGCCGAGTGGGCCGACTTCAACGCCGACACCGTTGGAAAGCTGGCGGAAAATCTGCTGACCAATCACGTCATGCTGGTGGCGGATGCGGACGGAACGCTTGCCGGCATGGTTGGCCTGTTCGTCGCTCCCCACATGTTCAACGTGCAGGTGACCGCCGCTTATGAAGTGGTTTGGTGGGTCGATCCATCGGCCCAGGGCGCCGGCATCGGCAAGGCGTTACTGGCGGCAATTGAGCCCGCCTGCACAGCGAAAGGCGCGAAAGCGATTCAGATGGTTCACCTGCACAGCAGCCCGCCGCAAGCCGCGGCGATTTACGAACGCATGGGTTTCACCCACACCGAATCTTCCTACACCAAGAGGGTCAGCTAATGGCAGCAATCACAGCAGCGGTGGTTGTCGCCGCAGGGTCCGCATATGCGGCCAATCGACAAGGCGCCGCGCAGGAAGCCGCTGGGCGTGCTCAACGGGAAGGCGCACAGGACGCGCAGCGCATGTTCGGCGAGCAGTACGACCAGACGCGCCAGGACCTTGACCCGTGGATGACCTCAGGCAGGAACGCCCTGGATCTGCAGAACGCTTACCTGAGCGGCGATACGTCCGGCTTCGACCAGTCGGCCGACTACCTGGCGGCGCAGCGTGGCGGCATCCAGGCGGTGAACCGTGCAGCCATCGGTAACCTGTCGGGTGGCGGCACCGCCGCGGACTTGCTGCGCTTCGGCCAAGACAACGCGCAGCAGTACGGAAACAACTACTACGCGCGTCTGCAGGCGATGAACAATAGCGGTTTCAATGCCGCGAATGCACTGGGCAACTTCGGCCAGAACTACGCCGCAAACTATGGCCAGCAAGCCAACAACATCGGCAACGCCAACGGGATGATTGCGAGCGCCGGCCCGATGACGCAGGCCGGTTACGGGAACGCCCTGGCCAGCGGTGCGAGCGCATGGGCGGGTGGCGGCATGGGTGGCTTTGGGAGTGGTAGTGGCCCCAGGGCTTCCAGCTATGCCCCCACCAATTACGGCGCCTTCGCACCACAGCAGCCGACCAACTACTGGGCAAACATGATCCAGCCGAGCAACGGCCAATCTTGGAATTTCGGACCGGGGACTTACTGACATGGCGGACTATCAGCAGAATTTCTTTAACGCGCTGCAGAACGGATTCCAGTTCGGCCAACAGATCAAGCAGGTGCGCGATCAGAACGCTTTCGCGAAGCTGGCCAGCGAAGGCTACGGAGCGTCACCGCAAGACCGACCGGGCATTATTCAGCAAGCGGTGGCCGTGAATCCTGAAGCGGGGTTCGCGATGGAGCAGAACCTGGGGCAATCCGAGGACAGACGCACGCGCACGATGGTGAACATGGCAAAGATGCTCACCAACGCGCCCGAGGCGGCGCGCCCAGGTCTGTATCAGCAGATGTATCCAACCTTGGGGCGTTTGGGCATGACCGATATGCCGGCGGCCTACGATGAGGCGTCCGCACCGACGATCATGGGCGCGGCCAATTCCATCGTGAAGTCCTTGGGCAATATCGATGGGTCGCAGAAGATGTTCTCTCAGAAGATCCTCGCCAACGGCAACATTGCGAACACCATGGCGGACGGCACGGTGGTGGACACCGGAATCAAGGCGGACCGCCAAGCGTGGTTCCGCGACGTGGCGGGAGTAGAGCCTGGCGTGGTGGACAAGTCGGGCAACGTAACACCACTCACTAATGCGGGCGACCCTGCCGCACCACCATCGCCTGCGCCTACCTACGCTCCGCCGCGCGCGGGCGAAGTTTCGGATGCTGACCCGGTTGCCGCACGCCTGCAGGCTTTCAGTGAACAACTGCGCGCCATGGATCTGCCGCCTGAGCAGCAGCAGATTCTCATGACCGCATTTGAGCAGCAGCAGGACGTTGTGCCCACGCCCGCGCCACCGGAGACCGCGGCGCCGCAGCCGCCCACCCAAGCGCCATCCACTGGCGGCTCTACCGGTCCCGCTGCAACGCGGCCGGTGCCAGGACCTGGCATCCCGTCCGGCTACCGTCAGCGCGCGGATGGGACAGGCCTGGAGGTCATACCGGGAGGCCCCGCAGAGATAGCGAACAAGGCCCGTGACGATGCCGCAGCCGCTCGCAAGGCCGCTGAGGACGCGAAAGCGGAACAGAAACGCCAGGCCAGTACGGCAAGGCAGCTCGAGGCGACTAGCGCCGCAGATCAACTCATTACTGCCATCGATACGTTGACGAAGCATGAAGGCTTCGCGGATCTCGGGACCACATGGGGTGATGCGAAGCTTGCAACGCCTTTCGTGCGCAATGCCGCCAAGGATGCCGATTCCCAACTGAAAAACGTGGCCGGCCAGGTAGCGCTCACGACGATGGCGCGACTGAAAGCGCTATCGAACACCGGCGCCACTGGCTTTGGGTCGCTGACTGCGCCAGAACTGAAGCTCTTGGAAAACTCGATTGCCACCCTGCAGTCGGATTCCATCTCCAATGCTCAGTTGAAAAGCAGTCTGAAAATCATTCGCGACACCTTGGAGAGGACTAAAGCATGGCAGCCAAGCGCAGCGAGCGAGACCACGCAAAGTGGCGTCGACAGCAATGGAGGTGGTTATCAGGTGGGACAGATCATTGAGGCCAGTGGAAAGCGCTACCGCGTTACCGGCGGAGACCCCAACGACCCAGACGTGGAAGAGGTGCAGTAATGCCAAAGCTCAGCGAAATCAGAGGCGGCCCAGCGCCGTCCCGATTGAAATTGTCGCAGGTCATGCCGCTCGCTGACTTCAGTGGCGTGAGCGCTACTGTAAATGGGGAGCGGGTAGGCAAATCAGGCGTGCGCGAGTCAGACCGCCGCGCGCTGCTCGATGCAGCCGACCAAAGCCTGGACTATGAGAACCGGCTAGATTCCCTCAATACGCAGGAAGGTATCGGCCGCGCGCTCGGCGTCGGTGGGCGCGCGATGTGGCGAGGACTGGCAGCGATCCCGGATATTGTCGTTGCGCCGCTTGCGGCTGGCCTGAACAAGTTGGGCGAGAAAGGGCCGACCACTGCAAGCCTCATCACGGGCGAGCCAGAGCGCTATTTCCCAAGGCAGGCAACCATCACTGAAACGTCTGATTACCTGATGGATAGGATGGGCGCGCCACGCCCGGAAACGCCACAGGAGCGGGTGAGCAGCGATATAACCAGCGCACTGACTGGGACGATGGCAACCATGGGCCTTGGCTCCGCGTTGCAGGCGAATCAACTGCCCGCTGCGGCACCAACGATGCGTAATGCCTTTGCCCAAATGCTGACCGCGCAACCCAAGACGCAGATTGCCTCTGCTGTCGCCGGCACCGGTGCCGCTGGCATAGCACGCGAGAATGGCGCAACTCCTGGCCAGCAGGCAGCCATCGGTGTCGCCGGCGGCCTTGCCCCTGGTCTAGCGAGCACGCTCACGGCTGCAACTACTCGCGGCGTGGCGCGTGGCCCTTCGGGAGCCGGCATGCAGGAGAACATCAACGCATTCCGCGCAGCAGGAAGCACGCCGACTGTGGGGCAGGCCGCGGGCAATCGACGCATGCAGGCCACCGAAACGTTTCTGTCCTCCATGCCTGGCGGTGCAGGGCCGATGGCGGACAAGGCGATGCGTCAGGCCAATGAGTTCGGCGCCCGCGTCGACGACATGGCAGCAGGGCTGTCACCGCGCGGCCGCGCCGGCGGCACCGCGGAAAGCGCTGGACGGGCCGTCGTGAGGGGCGTCGATACCTTTACCAAGAACATCAAAGCACGGCGCCAAGCTCTTTACTGGCAGGCGGATCAGCAGATTCCGCCCACGACTCAGGTGCCACTCTCGAATACCACGCGCGCATTGACGCAACTCACTGCACTAACGCCTGGGGCGGAGTCCACTACGGCCCGGCTGATCAATCCGCATATCGCTGCGATGGCCAGTGATGTTGCCGAGGATCTTATGGCTGCGCGTGCGAAAGGATCGGCCGGGATGCCCTATTCGGCAGTTCAGGACGTCCGGAGCCGAATCGGCAAAGAACTGGAGGAATTTAGCCTACTGACCGACAAGCCGACTGCGCAATACAAACAGCTTTACGGGGCGCTATCCAAAGACATGGAGGATGCTGCGCGCCAGCAAGGCCCGGACGCTTTGCGCGCGATGAAGCGCGCCAACGAATACCACAAGCTGTCCGGCAACCGAGTCGAAGCCTTGGAGCGCGTCATCGATAGGAATGGAGGGCCGGAGAAGGTTTATCTATCCGCGCTCAGCGGCACCGGTGAGGGAGCGACTACCTTGCGCCAGGTGGTTCGATCGATCCCCAACGAAAGCCGGAAAGAACTCACCGCGGCTTTCATCCGTCGCATGGGCCGGGCCAACCCCAGCAATCAAAACGACGTTGGCGACGTTTTCAGCATGGAGACGTTTCTGACCAACTGGAACAAGGTCAGTCCGGAAGCCAAGCGCGCGCTGTTTGACACTCAGGGCCCGGGGTTCAGCGGCAACATGAGCAAAATTGCAAAGGCGGCCGACACGATCAGGGACGGCTCGAAAGTGTTTCGGAACCCTTCGGGAACAGGCCCACGCAATGCCTTGATCGGCGCGGTTACCGGCACCGCGACAACTGTGTTTAGCCTGCTCCTGGCTGGAATGCCAGGCGCCGCCGCGGTGGCCGCTGGTGGGGCAATCGCTGGGACTACGGCACTTAATGGTATGAGCCGGGCGATGACTAATCCGCGCTTTGTCTCCTGGCTTTCCGAATCGACCAAGATGCCAGTCAGCTCCATCCCTGCGCAGGTGGTGATGCTTCGCCGAATCGCCGAGCAAACCGACGACGATTCAGTTGCCGAGGTAGCCGACGAACTGGAAGGGATGGGCGCTCAATGAGTGACGGCGATGGAGGCAGCGAATCCATGAGCGGTGGACGTCCAACGGACTACCGGCCGGAGTATTGCGAGCGCGTCCTCACGCTTGGCCGTGATGGCAAGAGTCACGCGCAGATTGCGGCGGACCTGGGCGTTTCCCGGCAGACCTTGCACAACTGGGCAGCGGCACACGCTGAGTTTGCGGAAGCCATCGCGTGGTCGCGAGATTTGGCGCAGGCGTGGTTCGAGAACAAGGGGCAGGATGGTCTAGGAGACAATCGCTTCAATGCCGCGCTTTGGTCGAAGCAGATGGCCGCGCGGTTCCGTTCCGAGTATTGCGAGCGGACCGTGCTTGCTGGCGATCCGGATGCCCCATTGAAGGGGTTAAGCGACGACGACTTAGATGCGAAGATCGCCGCCGCCGGAGCCGACTGGGCGGCGCGCAATGGGTGGAAGCCCGACGATCACCGATGAGCCATCATCACGTCAGCAAGCTAGCGCGCTCAGACCAGCAGCAGCGTGAGCAGCACGGCGCCGAGGATCATCAGCGCCCAAACGGGAATGCGGGCTCGCACGGTGAAGGGGTGAGGTTTCGGCACGGCCCGAACGAAAGCAGCGAACGGCCCTTCGCTTTCGGGCGCGAACCGGAGCTGCGACCCGTCGCCCTTGGCGGTGCCAACCACCAGCCCATTGGAGTAGGCGATCAGGGCCGGATGCTCCGCATGATTGCCGCCAGGGTGCGCAAGCCATACCGCGTCACTGTCGGCACGAATGCCGCTCGGGTCGACTTCGTAGCCGGCAGCCAGCAGCGCATTGACCCTGGCGAACGGATTGGGGGCGGTCTCTTGCATGTGATTTCTCCTCCTGGAAAGTACCGGGTGGAAAGCCGCGCCTTGCGAGCTTTCGGGCCTCTTCCACCCCTGAAACAACGCGATCCGGTCCCAGTGCCGGACGGCTACGGATTAGCAGATTAGCGGGATTAGCAGCGTGGTCATTCTGACGCAGAAATTCCCGGGATGCCTGGACGATGCTTGACGTCCACGTTTTGACCCTGCCGGGCACGCCTGCAGCGTGGGTAGAGCAGCGCCGCGCCAGCATCGCCGTGGCGGCCCATGAGGCAGGCTTCCCGGTGACGGTAAGCGAGGTGCGCGGCATCCGTGGCCATATCGGTCAGGCCCGGGTAGCTGCCTTCGCCCTGGGCACGCATCCGTTCGTGACCTATGTCGACGATGACGATTATCTGATGCCCAACGCCTTCGCCTGCCTGCGCTCGGCGCTGGAGGCAGATCCCGCGGCCATCTTCACCGGCGAACTGGTGGACACGGCCGGACGCCTGAAGCCGCGCCACGCGCGCCACAACATGACCGTCGTTCGCCGATCGATTGCGGAAGCCGCTGACCTGACCGATTACCGTGTGGCGCCCGAAGTGAGATTGCGCCGGCTAGCTTGCCAGGACGAAAGCCAGGTGATCGACGTCTCCGAATGCGTCTACGTCTACCGAAACCACTTCAGCGAGGCCAAGAAAATGATCATGAGCGACCTGACCGCCGCCGGCGCCGAATGGAAGCGGGCCCATGGCTAATATCCTGAACAACGTCGACGGCTGGACGAACGCCTCCGAGATCGACTTAATGGCATGGAATCCAGCAACGAAGAAATACGAGGACACGCTGTTTCAGGGCAACACTGGCATGCGCTACGTTGGCGACTACGCCCCGGGCGATACCCTGACGGGCCTGTTCCTGATCGGGTACGCCGGCCAGACCGAGCCCAGCGATATCCGCGTGACGTTCGAGGAACAAGACGCCGGGTTGATATTCGATGAAGCGGTGCCGGCGAACGTGCAAACCCTGCTGACCTGGCCGGCCGCGCGCGGGACGCTGACGATCCACGACAGCGCCGCGGCTTACCCGTTCTATCCCATGGCGTTCGTATGGGTTCCGACCGCGCCGCCTTCGGATGACCACTGGCTGCGCATACGCTATTCCGATGACGGGGGTCACAATCTGTCCAATTGGCGGCAGGAGTCGATCGGCAAGGTAGGCGAGTATGGAACCCGCATCGTTTTCGACCGGCTGGGGCAATTCCGGCAGCGGACCATCACCTGCAGCAGCCCACGCAAGCGGGATTTCTTGGGCGTAGTGGGGACGATCAAGAGCGGCTGACCCGATAGGCCGGTCGCTATGGCTTGGAACGCAGCAACAACCGATTGATGACCGCGGCGATGGTTTCGCCCTTGCTGACCCACTTGGCCAGCTTGGCGGCCGCTTCCGGCGTGAGCATCACCGCGATCTGCTTCCCGCCTTGTTCGGCGCGCGCTGCCCGGCTCTTGGCTTGGCGTTCGGCACTTTGATCGCCCGTCACAGGCTGGCGCCCCGATAGCAGGCCATCCCGTCGGCATCGTGCCCGACAAACACAGCCGCACCGGCAACCCCTGCAGCGTCGGCAAACGAGTCGCAACGGGTCAGGCCATTGTGGGGAACGAAGCGATAGAACTTCGTCGCGCCGGCATTCGTCAGCACGTACGCATCGGGGAGGTAATCGCCCGGGGTCGGAATCTTGGCCGCGACGATCAAGGTCAGAAAGCCCACTTTGACCGCATTGCCCACTTCCCATGCCTGCCTGGTATTGCTGATCATGTTGTGTCGCTCCGTTGGAATTTGAAGGAGGGGAGGCAGCTTGCCGAAGGATGGGGACTCGAACCCCTGTTGATCGCTCTGGCCTTCACCAGTCACCGGACCCCCGGTAGGAGGGGAGTCGAACCCCTCTCTGCTTTACCGCTTGGGCTGCCGCCCTTCCATGCGTGTAGAGTGCCACTGTGACTAGTCACAAGTCAACTACCTTTCATCGGGAATGAGCCCGGAGCCGGCAAAGTGCCGAAAAGTGCCGGAGCGCTCCAGGAGGACTCAATGAGTGGCCCAGGGGTATTGTTAGACCAGTACGCGCGATGGCGCGCCCGCGCGGGGTAGAGTTCGAATCCGCGCAGGGCAGCAAGCATCACGGGGAAGGTTTCTCGGGTCATCGCGCGCGTACGCGAAGGCGCAAGTAATCTGCTGGCGGAAACGCTGCGGCCACGGTTAATGGACACGACGGCGCGCGGGCAGGCGCGCGCGGTATGAGGTTCGATTCCCATCCCGGCACCCGGCCAGGTGGTGCGTCACAATGGGCGCCGCGTCGGTGGGGTTTTGTCAGGCACCAAAAGGAACGGATCGCCGCCGGCACCGTTCGATCCATGGGAGGGCAGCGACAACCGACTGGGGGCAACCTTGGGGGCAACCGGAAACAGGGTTTTGCGCAAATCCGCGCAGATTGGGCCTCTCCGGCCGGTTTATGGCACCTATTTCCGGCACCATTTACCCGTTTCACGAAGTGCCATAAAGGCCCATTTCCCCAAGCGTAGCAAGGGATTGGGCCTTTTTAGTGTGCCATGCAGTGCCAAGAGGGGTCTTGCAATGTGCCCCCAATGCGGGGCAAATATGGGGGCAACGGCGATCCGCCATGACCACATGCCCCCAAAATGCCACTCACCGATACCGCGATACGCAACGCCAAGCCCGCAGACAAGACGCAACGCCTATTTGATGGCGGCGGCCTGTACTTGGAGATATCACCAGCGGGTGGGAAGTGGTGGCGTTGGAAGTTTCGGCACGGCGGGAAAGAGAAGCGCCTGTCATTCGGCACCTATCCCGACACCGGCCTAGCTGCAGCGCGCGCGAAGCGCGAGGACGCCCGCCGGTTGCTGGCGACTGGCGTGGATCCCAGCCTGCACCGCAAGAGCGAGAAAGCCGCCGGCACCGAGCGCGCCGCCAACAGCTTTGAAGTCGTGGCCAAGTCGTGGCTGGAAACTCAAAAGCGCTCGCTCGAGCCCGTGACCATCACCCGAGCGGACCGCATGCTGACCCTGTGGGCTTATCCGTGGATCGGTAGCATGCCGATCGCCAGCATAAAGCCGCCCCAAATCCTGGCCGTCCTGCGCCGAGTCGAGGGCCGCGGCGCCCATGAAACCGCGCACCGGCTAAAGCAGCGCATCGCCCAGATATTCCGCTATGCCATCGTCAATGGCTTGGCCGAGCACAACCCCGCCAGCGAAATGCGTGGCGCCCTGCAGCCCGTCATTCCCACCCCGCGCGCGGCGATCACCAGCCCGGCCCTCGCCGGCGAGCTGCTGAGGGCTATCGATGGATTCTCCGGAACGTACACAGTTGGGGCTGCCCTGCGTTTGGCGCCGCTGTGGTTCGTTCGCCCTGGTGAGCTGCGCGCCGCCGAATGGGCAGAGTTCGAGCTGGAAGGAAAAGCCCCGGTCTGGACGATCCCGGCCACCCGTCGCAAGCTGAAAAGGGCGCAGAAGGAAAACCCGTCGACCCCTGGCCATGTGGTGCCGCTGGTGCCGCAAGCACTGGCGATCCTGAAAGAGCTGCACAAGCTCACCGGCCGCAGCAAGTACGTTTTCCCCGGCGCCCGCAGCAGTCGCAGCCACATGTCCGGAATGACGATCAATGCTGCCCTGCGGCGTATGGGCTTCGACAAGACCACGATGACGGCCCATGGCTTCCGCGCGCTGGCGTCGACGATGCTCAATGAGCGCGGGTGGAACCCTGACGCTATTGAGCGCCAGCTCTCCCACATCGAAAAGGACAAGGTGCGCGCTGCCTACAACCGCAGCCAGTACATGGAGGAACGCCGGAAGATGATGGCTGACTGGGCCGACTGCCTGGACGCGCTGCGGGTCAACGATCAGAAGGTGGTGCCGATCCGCCGCAAGGTGAAGAAATGAAGCGGGGCGCAGCGATTGTGACGACCCGCCTAGAGAATTGGGGGAAGCCCCAATAAAGCGGCCGAACCGGGTGCGTCAACACCCGGCCGGCCTTCCACAACCGTTCTATGAAGGAGAACGATCATGGCAACACGAAGTGTAGAGGCAACCGCGGCGAGCAGAAACTCTAGGGCCAGGGTAAGGCCGCAAGAGGGCCTGTTCCATCACCTTCCCGCAGTAAACGGGATGTTTCAGGTGGACAGGACATGTGACCCGGAGGACCTGCGCAGCAGTGGCGGATTCCTGTTCAAAGTGGCGCAACACCTGCTGGACGATGGCCTGGCCGGGGTGGAAATGGGGGGCGGGAATAAGGAAGGTTCCCGCGCCCTGGAGGGCATAGGACTGCTTTACGCCAGCACCATGCTTTTCCAGATGAGCCGCCTTTTCAATGAGGCGGCAGCCGCACAGGAAGTGCCAGCATGAGCGCGACCACCAAGAAGGCAAAAAGGCCGGCCACGAAATCCAAGGGCCGAAATGTCGCGACGCTCACTGACGGGTTCCGCGTTAAGCGGACAAAGTGGTACGTAGGACCGAATGCACCGGCAACGGTCGATGACCTGCCATTCGTGTCGAAGGGGGAGGACCGCTTTAGCTGGTGGGATTTCACTCCGCCAAAAACCGACTACTGGCACGTCCACGAAATGCTCGGGCGCGCCCACGCGTTTGCGCTCCTGGATTTGATCAATAACCCCGCCGCTGATTTCCCGGAAAAGATAGTGAGCTACGTTGCGCGGGATATGCGGCAATGGGCACAGCGCTGGCCAGATCAGGCGTGCGGAACTACCACCGGATTCTTTGACGTCATAAGCCAATTCCTGATCCATGGGAGGGCCGACCGATGACCAGTAACGACGCACCCAACAAAGTGGACGCTTTCGACGACGCCGCGGCCAGGGTCGAAGAATGCATCGCCATGATGGAAATGGCGTGGCGCGTGCCGGAGTGGAACGTGGAAGATTTCAAGATGTTGCAGCGTGTCTGCTTCGTCACGTTCGAGCGCCTGAATTCCGCCAAGCAATCACTGGAGGCAGTTAAGTCGCAAAGCCCGGGAGGTCAGCCATGAGCGCCAAACGCAAACCGGATTGTTTCATCGACCTGTGGTCGCATATCAACCAGTTAGAGACCCTGCTGGAAGTGATGAATACGGAGCTGTGCGGCGAGATTCAAGACATACCGAAGGAGTTCAAGCCCGCATTGAACCGACTCCACAATCTGCTTGCCGCCGCTGAAACCGTCAGCGACGTCCTGGCCGGTAAGTGCGGGGTGCGGTGATGGGCGCGCAGATCATCCAGTTCCCCAAAGTCATTGCCCCCAAACTCGATCCTTTCCAAGCGTTTATCGCCGCAGTAGAGGCCAGCCGCCGCGCCCCCTGGACCGACGAAGAACGCCAGCAAGCCAGGCGTTACTCGGTAGACGGTGCGCCCGCTGCTAATCCGCTAAACCTGCTAATTGCTCAGCAACGGGCAGGGGGTGAGGGATGAGTGCCATCCTGCAGTTCCCATCCCCACCCAAGGCAAAGAAGCCCCGGAAACGAGGGGCCCAGAAGGAAGTCCTGCGCGCGCCGATTCCGGATGATCGCCTGCGGGAACTGGCCATCATGATCGCGACGCGCATCCACGACGGAAAGCGGCAGGCGGCGGCTCGCGGAGGGTTCATGTCCGACTCTGAGGCGCTGGTGGAGAAGTTCGCCCAAAGCTTTGCCGAGAGCGATAGGCGGGAGTCGGCTTGCTTCATGCGCTGGCTGCAAGGCGTGCGTACCGCTGCGATCGCATTCTGCAAGGGCAGCCTGTACGGCATTGCGACAGACCACTATGGCCACGGCGGTGCGATCTACACACAAGCAATCGCCACGGTAGCGAGGGCGGACGTTCTGCACAGTTCCCAGCGCGACGAAGCCTTGGCCCTGGCAGTGGAAACACTGAATGCATTCGGCGTCCTGGCGAGGTTTGGCGGATTGTCGCAGGCATTGGCATGGGAGACAGAAAAGGGCGGTGATTTTGCAACGCATGCGGTTGCCGACCTTGGCGTGACGTTGGCCAAGCTGCGCGCGTTCGGTGCCATGGCGGGGCCGACGGCGCCGGAGTTGAAGCATGCAAAGCAGGCTCGCGCCCGATACTCGCCCGGGGCGGTTGCGCTGGGGGACCAGTCATGAGCGCACTTTTGATTCCATTCCCGGCAACCTGCGTCGTGCGCAACGCAGCGGAGCAGAAACGCATTGCCGAGCGCTTCGCCGTGGAAGTCGGGAAAGGTCGGCGCAGGGTGAGTGCGGAGGTGGCATGGAAGCGCGCAACGCTCGCCCCGGTAGCAAATGATTCGCCGCTTTCAGAGTATGAGGTTCAGTTTGAAAAGCTTGCTCAGATGATTGCTGATCGTGCCCGGCCAGGAGCCCGCAAATCGAACGCGGCCTCTCCTGCACCGACGCGCACTGAGCAACCCGAAAGCGCGTTGGAGCTGGCCATGGACCCATTGGCGGAGCGAATAGCCAATCGCGCCAAGCAGATCATGGCCGAACGGGCGCAAGCGGTAGAATGATCAAACACCCACACCTAGCCCGACGGGGCGAAAGGCCGGGTACCCAACCGGCTTGGTGTGGATCTTTTTGGGACGCCTTGGGGGCGTGTTATGCGTGAGTGGCTGCAAGAGCTTTTATCGATGCTGCGGGATGCTGCAGAGGACGAGAAAGCAAACAACGATGCCCGCCGAGCGATTGAAGGGCCTTACCTTGGCGATGACACATTCGCACAGGAAGAACTTGCCATTTTGGAGGCGATGATCGCTTCGCCTGGGTGTGAGACTGTCTGGAAGGCGTTGGAAGCGCGCCGCGATCCCAATGCTAAAACCCGCCGCCAACTCATTTGGGACGATGTGGCATTTGAACGCTCAATGCTCGAGCGGGCCGAGCAGGCCAGCGCCACCAAGCCGCTGACCTACGGTCAGAAGTTGCTGCGCTTAGAACTGGAGGCGATGGAGCGGGCGAAGCAAGGAAACCCCGAGCCGGAGTGGGATGGATCGCCAGGCCAAAACATCGGCGACATGGCGGAATTTCTGATCGGGCTCATCACCCAGGCGCGCTCTGAGAAGGTGCCTACCGACACGAAAGGCGTACGCACCAAGCGCTTGGCCGCAGTGAAAAAGGCTGCCGACAAACTCGCCGAGGCGATAGCCCCCTATACCCAAGACACGACCCTTCAATTGCGCCGCCTGCGCCGGGATAGCGCCATTGCGACCTATGGGCGCCAAGCGGTGGATAAAAGCCTATGGCAGATAATGCGGTTCGAAGGACGAGATTTCGTGGTTACGCCGGAGGAAGTGGCGATTAGCTACACCGCAGCAGACCACGCCCTGGAGAGCTTTGAGGGGATCCTTGACGCAATGGTGGAAGACGTGGCGACGTGGGCCGCAGAGGAACCGGTGATCGATAAGCCAGGTCACCCGAATGCTGCGCGCACCCTTTTCATCAACCGCATGACGTTCGCCTTTCGAATGTGGCTGGGCCAGCCCTTGCGCGGCACGGTACTGGCCATCGTGCAGGCGCTGTTTGAGGACAGCGAATCCATGACTGAGGCGTCCATCGCGCAGCTTGCACCTTAGTCCAGCCGCCTCAATTTTCGGCCTGTTCACTACATGCAGCCAAACGGCTAAAAACAAGCGCGATTCGCGTAATTAGCAAGCCGTGCCGATTGGCAGACGATGCCCCTGGTTCTTCACGACACAGGGTGGCACCGCATGCACATTCCCGAAACCGGTTACCTGCGCATTGAGCAAATCGTAGGACGTCCGGCAACCGAACACGCGCCGGCAATTCCGGCAATCATCCCGGTATCCCGCACCACCTGGTGGCGCGGTGTGCGCACTGGCCGCTATCCCCAGCCCACTAGGGCTCTGGGTGCCCGCATCACCGCATGGCGATGTGAGGACATCAGGCAGCTTGTCGAGAGCACCGCCCCCGGCGCACAGGCGAGCGCCGCATGACAGCCCAAGGCCTGAACCAGCAGCGATGCGAGCACATGCCCATGCGCGGCTATGTGGAACTGCCCGCGGTGGCAGTGCAGTGCGGCGAGAAGCGCCTGGGGTTTCCCGTCTTGACCGTGGCGCTGGCAGTCGTCTTGGCGGACCTGCGGCTGATGCCCGCAAAGGGGAATCCATGAGCCCAGTACGACGAAGCCCGCACAAGGCGGGCAACGGGCACAGGCTGGCGGGCTGGGTGCAACCGAAGTATAGCGCAGGACCGGAGCGCCGCTCATGAGCGCTCGCCAGCAAATCAGCGCCCTAAGTGCCCTGTATGGCACCGGCGCCGCAGTCGAGTTCGCCAACGTCTGCCGGCAGCATGGTCTAGTGCTCCCAGACACACCAACCGGTGACGGCGCTATCCACCGGGTCTATTTCGACGGTGACAAGCGCAGCACGCGAAACGGCTGGTATCTGCTTCACCTGGACGGCGTGCCGGCGGGTGCATTCGGCCATTGGCGCAGCGGTTTAGAAAAGACGTGGAGTGCCGGCGGTAGCGAGCGAATGACGGCGGCTGAGCGGATGCGGATCAATGCCGCCATCGTAGAGGCCAAGCGGCAGCGGGAGGAGCAGATAGCCGCACGCTGGGCGGCCGCCAGGGACACGGCAGCGGCCACCTGGCACGACTCCCACCCTGCGGACCCAGAACACCCCTACCTGACCCGGAAGGGCGTCAGGCCGCACGGGCTGCGGCAGGCGGGCCGGTTGCTGCTGGTGCCGATGCGGGACGCTGACGGGACGCTCTGGAGCCTCCAGAGCATCGCCCCGGACGGGGAGAAGCGGTTCCGCACCGGTGGACGCAAGCAAGGGCTGTATTACGCCCTGGGCGGCCCCGTGGTCGACAAGCTGTGCATCGCCGAGGGGTTCGCTACGGCGGCCAGCGTGCATGCGGCGACGGGGCAGCCGGTGGCGGTGGCATTCGACGCCGGGAACCTTGCCCCGGTTGCCCGAACGCTGCGTGCCAAGTACCCGCAGGCCGTCATCACCATTTGCGCCGACAACGACGAACAGACCGAGGGAAACCCGGGCCTGAGCAAAGCCAATGCCGCAGCCGCCGAGATTGGCGGGAAGGTGGCAATCCCACCTGCCGGTTTCAACGACTTCAACGACGCAGCGCGCGCCGGAGGGAACCCCAATGCATGACGGAAACTTAAATATCGCTGCGAGTGTCAACGCGGCCCATTCGGTGCTGATGGAAGGCCCTGAACCTCTGCGCCGGTCGATTAAGCCGGCGGCACCGTTCCCCATGAAGCACCTGGGCCCATTGCTTGGGGATGCGGGGGCGAGGCTGCATGCCGTAGTTAAAGCGCCCGACGCAATCTGCGGATCCTCTGTGCTGGCCGCCGCTTCGCTGGCGGTGCAGGGCCTGGCCAACGTGGAGATAGATGGCCGGCGCTATCCGCTTTCCCTCTGGTGCATCACCGTCGCCGAGTCCGGCGAGCGGAAAAGCGCGGTGGACGCACTGGCACTGCAGGCGCATGTCGAGTTCGAACGCGAGCGGGTACAGACCCACCGTGACGAAATGAAGCGATACGCGATAGAGCTTGCGGCCCATGAGGAGGCAGTGAAATCCGCTAAGGCTTCGCACAAGGGAACTAAGGGCGATGCCAAGCGCAGCCGGCAGCAATTCATGCAGGTTTTGGAGGACGTCGGCGCGCCGCCGGATATGCCGCTGATCCCAAACCTGCTGTGCAGTGAGCCCACTCTGGAGGGTCTGCACAAGCTGCTGCAGAACGGTCATCCCTCTTTGGGGGTATTCACCGACGAGGCTGGCCAGTTGTTCGGTGGACACGCGATGAACAAGGACAACGTTGCGAAATCAGCCGCGGGTATGTCGAAGCTTTGGGATGGCGCCGCCATCGATCGCATCCGCGCCGGGGACGGCGCTTCGAAAATGTACGGCAAGCGCCTGGCGATGCATGCCCTGATGCAGCCGGTGATTGCGGAGATGGTGCTGGCCAATGAAACGCTGGTTGGGCAGGGCTTCCTCGCTCGCGGGCTGATGGCCTGGCCTGCAGGCACCGCCGGCAGCCGCATCTATGACAGCACGAACCTGTGCAGTGATCCGGCCATGCAAGCCTATTGGGAGGGCATGCGCCGCCTGCTGGAAACGGCGCCACCGCTGCTGCCCGATACGCGGAACGAACTGGCGCCACGCGCGCTGCAGCTCACCCCAGAAGCGAAAGAGTTCTGGGTTGGAACTGCCAATGCCATCGAAGCATTGAACGGCCCCGAAGGCGACTACGCGCGAGTGAAGCCCTGGGCGAGCAAAGCCGCCGAACAGATCGCACGCATCGCCGGCGTCTTGACGCTGGTGGAAGACAGTGGGGCGAATCAGATCCCCAAGCCCGCCATTGTCGCGGCAGCCAACCTCATGGAGTGGTTTCTGGACGAAGCCAACCGCCTGGTGGGCAGCGCGACGACGAGCCCCGAAATCAAGAACGCCGAAGCGATCCGGGATTGGTGCAAGGCCAACGGCAAGGAGTTCGTGCATTCCAGTGAGCTGCTGCAGAAAGGCCCCAGCGCGATCCGAGAGGCGCGCACCCTCCACGCGTCCATGACGGAGCTGGAACGTGCCGGCTGGGCGCTGCTGATCAAGGACGGCATGGAGTTGGAGGGCACACACCGCAGGAAGGTGTGGCGCATGTACTGGGAGGCCGACTGATGGGCTTTCTCAGCACCATGCAGGAACGCGAATCTAAAAACGCACCCCTGACTAATCCTGCTAATTCCGCTAATTCATTACCGAATCCGGAGCCGATTAGCAGCAATAGCAGGATTAGCAGACCAGCCGCCCCCGAATCAGAGCATGCAGCGGTTCGCGCGCGGTTGCTGGAATTGGCGAAAGAACACGGCCACCCACCCGCGCTGGTGCATGCGCTACCGGCTTCTGAACTGATCGCCTGCGCGGATTGCTCCCCGTTGGAGTTGGGCGCCTACCTGCTGGCCATCGCAGGGAAAGAGCGGATGCGCACCGGGCAAACCCCGCTGTCCTGGGGTGAGCCGGCGCCGCGCTGGTGCGAGGGCTGTGGTTCGGTCGAGCTGTGGGCGTCATGTCCACCAGTGGTGAAAGCGTGCCCCTGGTGCTGGAACCGTCGTGCGAAGCGACCAACAGCCAGGCCGGCGCTCACCTGCGAGCTGTGCCAGCACTTTCAGCCATCTCCGCATAACCCGACCGCTGGCGGCGGTACATGCAAGGTCGGACACGGAGGCCATAACCCCATGCAAACCCATCGATGCGCCGACTGGCGCCAGGAGACTCGCAATGATTGATGCCCTTCTCAGTGGACGGCTGGCGGCTGATCCGAAGCCCGGCACTTCCAGCAACGGAAACGGCTACGCAACGGCCCGGCTTTACGTGCAGACCAACGCCGACGACTCGCTGTCTGTCTCAGTGATCGCCTTCGAAGCGGATGCCGTCGCCGCGCTCTTGGCCGCATCCAAAGGCGACACGCTGGCGCTGGCGGGAGAGCTGACGCCCAAGGTCTGGAAAGATCAAAGCGGCATTGCCAAGCCCAGCGCCGACATGAAGGCGCACGCGGTCCTCACGCCCTACCACGTCACCCGCAAGCGGAAGGCTGCCACTCGAGGCGGCGCCGATGCATGAGAACGCTCCCATGCCAAGCCTGGCGCAAATTCAGGCGCTATCGACCGAGGACAAGATCGAATTGTTGGCGTTGCTCCAGGAGAAAGAGCGGCGCCAGCGTCTTAGGCAAAGGGCGGAGCGCAAAGCGACCCGGCGCAAAGAGCGGAAAAAGCGCGTTGTCTGTGGCGCTCGGCGCAAGACCGACGGCCAGCCATGCGAGGCCAAGAGCGAGCCGGACAAGCGTCGGTGCCGCTTCCATGGCGGGTGCAGCACCGGGCCCAAGACGGAGGAAGGCAAAGCGCGCGCGCTGGCCAACTTGCGTGGGCAAAAGCCAACAGGTGACGGGCGCAGATGATTTTGCCCATGGATGAGTTGGCCCTGCGCCAGTCTTTCGCCGTCGAAACGCTGCAGGAGATTTTGCGGGGCTGGTGGGTCGGCCATGAGAGGTGGTGCGGTTTCGATGAGGGCGAAGAGTGTTGCTGCGCAAAGGTCATTTGGTTTAGCGGCGCCAGCAAG
>CAZIWB010000092.1:0-19150 GCA_964542655.1 uncultured Cellvibrionaceae bacterium | reverse complement strand
ACCTCGAGACGCTGTACGCGACGCACGGCGACAACGTGTCCGCCATCGCGCGCGATGCGAAGGCCACGCGACTACAGGTGCGCACGTACCTCCGGCGGTACGGAATCGGGCGGTACGCGAAGAAAGGTACCAAATGACACTATACGATTTTCTCGACAAAAACATCGGCTGGTGTCTTCTGGCCCTCGTGCTCGTCCTGGCTACAGTCAAGAGCGTGGCCGATTCGATCGGAAGGACGAAGTGAGCCGCATCCGACCCACGCGCCTGTCGAGGCGGGAGCAGAGGTTGACCTATCGCGCCGGGATCGAAGGCGTTGACTACGCCGCCGCCCGCTGCGAGGGCGCGGCGTGGTCCGGCATCGTGGACCTGTACACTGGCCAGGGTGCCGCGCTGGAACTGGCGCGCAGGCTTAGGCTCGACGCAAACATGCAGATGAAGCCGCGCTCGCGGCTCCGGCGGAAGGGCGCGCGATGAGCGGCGCCGTCAAGGCTTCCCGCTACAGGTGGCCGCGCGCGGCACCTACGTGGACCGAGGTGCCGCTTATCGACGCACTGGAGGCGCTGCGCTCGCCGGCCACGGCACCGGCGCTCCAGCCGCGCACCTCGCTCGGCTACGGCCTCCTGGGTCCCGTGGCGCCGCCTGTGCCGAGCGGCGGATGGGTGCTGCACCTGCCCGGCGGCCGGTCGAGGTTCATTGCCACCGACCGAGAGCTCTCCGAGCTCGTCGGCGCGGACGCGTCATGGCAGGGCGCCAAGCGCATTCAGGCGCTGCCTGCCGGGAAGCGCTCGTGATCCTGCTCCCGACGCACGCCTGCCTGACCGACGCGCCCGACGCGGTGGCCTACGGCGAACTCGACCGGGAGAACGTCGCTACGTGCAGCGTGCGCATCCGGTGGGACTCGGGTGCGCGGTTTCCCGGTTGCGGCGCGCGCATCGGCGTCTGCCATGGCTGCGGGCTGCGCACGCGGGTGACGCTGCCGGGGGAGACACAGGCGCCGCCGTGCGAGAGGTGCGGCGCGATGCAGAAACCGGAGGGGATGCAGCATGAGAGTCGTGAGAGGGGCGCCGTGGTTCTGGAGGCACCCGTGGCTGATCCGGGACCTCGGGTGGCCGCAGTGGGACCAGCAAGCGACGCTGCGGCAGGGGCGCGGCGCTCGTCGGAAACGAAGGCGCAGAGCAAGCATCGCGCGCCGCAAAAGCGTGCGAAGAAAGGGCCTGCGGCGACGGATGGTCCGACGCTGCCGGGTGTCAAGTGAGGAGACAAGACATGGACCGATTCAAAAGGTTTCGCGTGTACGCGCGGGCGTGGGCAACTGGCGATGTTCAAGCGGAGACGCCAGACGAATACATCGTGGCGGCGGCGATCGGCGTGCGCGATGGCCGCGACGGCCCGGTTCTGAAGACGATTCAGGATCTAGACGTCACGATCGACTCGCTCGGCATCAGCGTGGAGGAGAACGACGAGCCCGACGGCGACGCCGAGGATCGCGACGCGCGGCAGCTGGCCGACGCGCAGGCGCGTCTGGCGAAGCTCGTCGACGCTCGCGGCGGCTCGCTGTGCTACGCCGCGGCGGACGAGATCGTGCGGCTGCGCATGGCGCTCTCCACGGCGGAGCACGTGTTGAAGTACCCGGAGATTGGCACGACGCGCGCACACCTCGGCGCCGGCAGGACCGAAGCGACCGAGGACGCCGCGCGCCGTGTCGCCGGCGAGCTCCAGCAGGCGAAAGAGGCGCTGGAGCAGGCGCGCACCAAGGTCATCGGCCTCCAGACCGACGCCGATCGTCAGCGCGTCGATCTTGAGCAGGCACACCAGACAATCCAGGCGATGAATGCGGAGCGTGACGAGCTGTACGATGCGCTCGAGATCCGCAGCGGCGAGACCCTGCTAGAGGCGGCGCAGCGTGCGGCGGGCGGCGCCGCCGAGATGCGCGATCGGGCGGCGGCATGGTGCGACGCGGAGGCGAAGCGGAAGGACAAGCGCGGACAGCACCTCGAAGCGTCCGCGCTCTGGCATGCCTATCAGGAGATCCGCGCCCTCTCGCTCTCCGCCGAGCCGCAGACCGATCCGGGCGAGGGCTCGCCGCATAGGCCCGACATGGCGGACGCCCGATGCGCAGCGACCGCGCGCGCCCTGCTGGCCATGGGCATCCCCGCCGCCCGGGCCGAGGCCGCAGTCCGCATCGCCGAAGAGGAAGGCGGGGCCGCGCCGGAGACGGCGCACAGCGCGGTTCTGCGGCTGGCGAAGCGCGAGGGCGTGGCGTGGTTCAACAGCGTGCATCCGGGCAGCCTCCGCGCGCACATCGAGGCGGTTTGCAAGAGCGCGCCTGCCGCGCACCTCTCCGCCGAGGACGCCGAGACGCTGCGGGGCGTGGGATGGCGCGAGGAGCCGGATGGTAGATGGCGCAGTCCGATCGGGGCCGTGTTCGACCCGAGTCGACCGCACGGGCTTCTTTTGCTCCAGGGACTCGCGCGCGACATCCGAAGCAAAGCGCCGCCCGCCGCGGACATGGGACCACCCGGAAAGGGTTCGGGTGGCGAGGAGAACGCGGCGAGCGGCAAGGACAGCGTGCCAGAGGAGCAGGTGGAGAAGCAAGGGCGACCGCGCTGCGTCGGGTGCGGCTCGCCGCTCGGAACCGACGAGAACCCTCACCCGTGCGCGTTCGCCAACAGGGACGCCGCGCTCCCGAAGCCGCCGCGCGTCGAGGTCGGGCAGCGGTGGCTAACGCCGGCCGGCCTCGAGCTCGATGTGACCGCCGTAGATCAAGACCGCGCCGTGTACCTGAAGGGTGAGGGGGTGCGATACGCGGGCTCGAGCGAAGCCGAGTTGCTGGACGGCTACGCCTGGACCTTCCTCGGCACCGCGCCGGCGCCGCAGGGCCCGAAGCGCGACGGCGATCCAGAGGAGCCGCGCGACGCGGCAGCGGCCAGGGACTACATGTTGAGCGAGCCGGGCGCGCGCCACCCCGAAAAGACGCAGGTGCTCCACAGCGAATCGGCCGGCGTGCGCCTCGCGATGCCCAAGGACGCCGACCCGCGCGCCGTGCTCGCGACCGTAGCCGAGCTCCTGGGGCTACCCAGCGAGGAAGAGCGCGAGCGAGGTGTCGCGGACGACGCTGCCGAAATGCAGTGGCCGCGCGCCGCCGTCGAGCGTCTGGAGCAGAGCGCCGTCCAGCGCGAGGCCAAGATCGCGGACATGGCCGCGGAACTTGAGCACCGCCCGGTCCCGCAGGTGTCCGAACTCGCCGAGGCCGCGATCGATGTCATGACCGATTATCTCGACGTACCCGACGAGAAGATGCTCAGGCTGCGAGGCGATCTCCAGAGGCGCCTGCGAGGCGAACTGACTGGGCGAGAGCCCGCCGCGTCGCGCCTCTACCCCATCACGCCCGGCCCGCTCCAGGCGCTCGCGGGCCGCATCGAGCACGCCATCGTCGAGGCTTTCTCGCAGCCGTCCGACGGCGAGCGCAGGGGGCCCGGTGTCGCGCGCGAGGTGCTGCGCCTGGTCGATGAGCACCTGCGTGTCACGGCCGAGGCGACGACGCAGAAGCCCGCCGCCGTCGCCATCGGGCAGCGCTGGACGTGCGTGGGAGTCGAGGGAGAGCTCGTGGTGCGGGAGATCGTCACGTTCACGGGCCGCGACCCTGACATCGGCCTCTCGCCCGATGGATCCTACCCGTCTACCGTCCACGGTCGAGAGGCCGACATGCTCGGCTTGGCCGAGTGGAGCTTCCTCAGCCCTCCGGCGTGAGCAGCCGCGTTACCTCATCGGCGGCGCCCTCGGGCAGGTGCTCGGGGGCGTCCGCAGGCGCCATCCCGAGGCGCTGCGCCACGTAGCGCGCGAGCGCGTAGTGCGCCTTGCGCGCGCCGTCGGGCGCCTCGGCGAGGCTCTGGGGAAGGGGCTGACCGGAGGCGCTCGAGACGCCGCCGAGGGCGGCGCGATGCACCTGCCAGAGCTCGTCGGCAGACGGGGCTCCCGGCGGAGCCGTCAGGGCCGCGCGAAGCTCCGGCGACGGGCCGACCTGGCGCTGCTCGGCGGGAAACGCAGCGCCCTCCGGAGAGGGCGGCGCGGGCTGCTTTGAGGTGTCGGGCTTGGGGTTCTGCTGGTTGTTCGGCATGGCCGAACGGTAGCACGCCGGGCGGCGCGCTCAGATGTCGATCGACGTGGGGACGCGCGGGTTGACCTTCGCCAGCCCGAGCTTGCCGCCGCCGTTGGACTTCTGGCGAGCCGTGTACTCCTGGCCCGCGATGAAGACCGTGGCGTTGATGCCCTTCGCGCGTACCCTGGCCGCGATGACCTCTTCGCGCTTGGCGATCCGCTTCTTGATCTCCTCCTGGAGCGCGAGGTCTTTCGCGTGGTCCTCGACCAGACGCGCTCCACTATGCCGCTCGAAGTCCTCCTGACCTGGCTCTTCCGTCGGCGCTTCGGTCGCCGTCGTCTCGCCCACGGGGGCGCCCGGCTGCGACTCCTCCGCCGCATGCTCCGCCTCCGGCGCCCGCTGCCGCTGCTCCTCGGCCGGCGTCTCCTGGATGGTCGCCGCGCCGTTGCCCTTCTTCTCGTCCTTCTTTCCCATGCTGTCCTCCTCTACTGCTGCCATTGCGGTGTGTCGTTCGGGGTCCCGTATGCAGACTGCGGGATATCCTCGACGTCTTGCGCGAAGATGCCGCCGGAGCGGGTCGCCATGATGACAGCGCCGACAACGGCGCGCTTCTGGCTCATCTTCAAAATCGTGTTCACCTGGTCAAAGATATCCTCGTTGGGGATTCGAAACTGCTTTACCAGCTCGCCCCTGCTGTCTGGATTCTTCGATCGGAACTCGCGCGTCTTGAGCTTCGACGCGTCGAGATGTGGAGGAATCTGTCGCTCGTACACCCAGCGCCCGGCGTATTTCGTTTCCCTGGAATTGCATAGCCCGATGCATTCGGCGACGAGCGCGCGGCTGCCCTTAGTCACCAGTCGACACTTCGTCCTGTAGACGAACAGCGGCGCCTCCCAGTCCTCGATCGCGTGGACTAGCTCGACCTCTGGAGCTAGTCCGTAAATCTCAACAAGCTTCTCGGCGCCTGGCTTGAACAGAACAGGCTTGTCACATCCAGGAATGCGCCCATAGTCGACGTTCTGCGTCAAACATTGGCGGATGAACGCCTTGAACTCCACGAGTCGGTTGTAGGCTTCCGCGGCCGGAGCGAGCATCTTCATGCTCGGGTCCGCTCGCACCAGAGCGCCGGGCATCACGGGCGCGCCCGTGGCTTGATGCTCTTGCGTCGCAGGCCTCTGCGGAGCGTCCGGGGCCTCGAATTCGGCATCGGGAACTTGTTCGTTAGGCATCAGGTCTCCAAACTCATCCGGCGGCGCGGACGGCTCGCGCGCGTCGCGCAACGCCGCTGCGTCGATCGGAACGTCGCGCCGAACCGTTGCGAGGCACAGGCCGATGTGCAGGCGTTCCGGTCCGTGCTCACGGATCACCTTGACAACCGCCGTCTCTTTCTCTGACGTGGCGGCGCGCTCCACGGCCTCGGCGGCGCTGTAGCCGCATGCCTCAAGCATGCGGATCGCGGTTTTTTCGCCGATCCCAGGGTAGATGTCTCCATACCCATCGCCGGCGTCGCCGGCAAGCGCCTTAAGGCTGTGGACGGCCGCAGGCGGAACTCCAAGCCACGCTCGCACGCCGGCCTCGTCGAGAGTCTGAACGCCCTTGTATCGGCGCAGCATACGTGTGCGCCGCTGGTCGTTGACCAGCTGCGCGAGATCCGAGTCGCCAGACATGATGTCTGCCTCGTGCCCGTGCTGTGCGCACCAGTTCTCTATTGTCGCGGCCACGTCATCGGCCTCGTACCATCCGTCCGGCGTCTCCGGAGCGCGAAACACGTGCCAGCCGGCCGCGGCCGCGTGCGCAATGGTGTCGTCCAGCAGGGACCAGAGATGCGCCGGGCGCTGCGCCCTGTCGGCCTTGTACCGCGGCCAGAGAGCCGTGCGGAAGCTACGACCTGGGCCATCGCACGCGATGGCCACGCGGTCGTATTGCGAGGCCAACTTTCTGATCTCGCCAATTGCGATGTCGCGCGCCGCGTTCGTGTTCTTGAGCTGGCCGCCGAGCGCGATACTCCAGAACAGGTGCGACAGATCGACGATGAGGACCCTCACGACTCTTCCCGCTTCCGCCACGCCGCAGCCTTGGCGCGCTCTTCGTCGGCCTCGCTGAGGATCTTCTGCACCCCGTTGTAGTTGGCGCAGTCCACGCGCGCCTCGCCGGTGTCCGGGAAGAGCTCCACGGTCACGTGAACGTCGCCGTAGAAGACGCCATCGTCCACTGTGATGTCGACATCCTCTGTCTCACTTCGCTGTACTACGGCGAATCCCATGGCTTCCTCGATTACTCGGTTGGTCGCACGCTTCGACTTGAACATCTCGACGGCGCGTCGCGTCAGCTCCGCCCGCGCCGCCGGTAGCAGCGTCGTCCGGTAAGGCTCGCGCCTCGGGCCCCTCGGGCGGCCCCTGCGTCGCTGTGTCACCGGACAGTTTTACGCCCCAGAAATTCCGTGCGCAACTGGATCGCGTACGTCCCAACCGACAGCGCGCGGCCGGTGTCAAGCGTTGACAGGACGTAAATTCTGTGCAAGCCGTCGATCGTGCCCGACTGGAAAAAGGTCCGCGAGGCCGCCGGCAACCTGGCGCCGGACGAACCGGAATGGGGGTGGCTTCTCTGGCTTGAAAACCGACTCGCCAGCGAGACGGCGAAGCCGTGGCGCCCGATGCCGCTGTGGTGGCAATGGGCCTACAGGGAGTTCTGGACGAGCGGCAAACGCCAGATGACCGGCAGCGTGGGTCGGCGGGGCACGAAGAGCAGCAGCAACTGCCGCGTCGCCGTCTGCGAGGGAATCTTGCGACCTCGGCGCCCCGAGCCCGGAACCGAGCTCGCCTGGCCCTTCATGAGCTGCGACATGGCCGAGGCCAACGGCCGGTTCAAGACGCTCGAAGCGCTCCTCTTGGCGGTCGGCCTGCGCGCGGTCGACCGCGCGGCAGATCTCGACATCGGCACGTTTTGGGCGACCAAGCCGAATCAGTACGGGCGCAGCAAGATCCTGTTGCTCGACGCCGACGACCACCCGATCGAGTTCCGAATCATGCCGGGCACCGTCGAGGGCGCGAGCGGCTACACCGCGATCGGCGCCACGGTCGATGAGATGGACCTCTGGCAGGACAAGGACGGCGGTGCCAACCCCGCGCCGATGGTCCTCAAGATGCTGAGGCCCACGCTCAAGGGCCAGCGTGACGCGCACCTCTACGCTTTCAGTGCGCCGTTCGGAGAACGCGGACCGCATACGGAGATGGCGCGCAGGGGCGACACCGACCTCCAGCACGTGGCCCGTCTCGGGCGCGACGGTGCGCGCACGGATGAGGAGGCGCGCGCGGCGCTGGCGGATCTGTTCGCGGCCCGCGCTGCGACCGCGACAGGGGAACAGGAACGCACGCGCTACCTCGCGTACGCGACCGATCGGCGCCTGCACGAGCGCGCGGACCCGGACGCGATCCACATCCCGAGCTGGGTGGCCAACCCGAGCGACGAGAACGGCGATGGGCCGGACCCGGCGGGGGCGATCCGGGAGTGCTACGCGCTTGCCGCCGACGAAGCCGGGCGCGACGGCTCCGACGCGCTGATAGAGCTCCTGGCGCGCTACGGCGCGCGCCCCTACGCCGCCGGCGGCTGGCGCCTCTACGATCCGGTCTTGCTCGAGGCTGCCGCTCAGCGCCCGGCGGTCATCTCGTGTTGATCTCGGCAGCGCTCGACACCGGCAGCAGCAGCAACGCGTGCGCGCTCGCGATCTCCGGATGCCGCGCCGACAGCGTCTGGATCCCGCTGGCGCTGCGACAGTGGATCCCCTCGTCTGGCCTGCCGCTGGACCTGCGCCTGCGCGTCCTGCCGGAGGCCGCGCGCATCATGCGGACATGGGGCGCTACTGCATGGGCCACGGACTCCTACGCGATCGATCAGGTCAAGCTCGTGGGGTACAAGCACGAGATCCAGACGGTTCCGGCCACGTCGGATCAGTGGCAGCACTGGCGCCACAGCCTGGCGGCGCTGAGCCGCGGACGCTGCGCGCTCGGCTGGTCCGGTGACCCTGAGCTCCCGAGCGAAGAGGACTTGGCCGCGCTGCGAAGCCAACTCGCCACGGTCATGCGGAAGCCTGCCGGGCAAGGGAAGTGGGCGATCACGCTCCCGGAGATCGGCGGCTTACACGGCGATCTCGCGGTGGCGTGGGCGCGCTCCCTCTGGCTGGCACGCGCGGCAGATGACGTGCCCGAACCGGAAGAAGAGGCGATCGACCCGTCCGACTACGGCGAGGTCTGCCGAACCGCGGGCGCACGCGGCGGCGACGGGATGGCGCCGCGCGCTTGGCGGTAGCTGGATCGCCGGCTACCAGGGAGAAAGATCCACCAGACGCTTGACTAGCGGGCTGGCCCATGCGAGCCGGTAGGGAGCCGCCGGACTTGTGTTGTTTTCCGGCAAACCCATCCGTGGCGCCCAAGTCCAGAACCTCCAGCACCGCGCTATCGCGCCCGGGCCTCCGGCGTCCAGCGAGGGCCTCCGGCGTCCTGGACGCTGGCGTGATGGAGATGCCGACGCGCTCGACGTCGGAGTACACGCTCGCAGAGCTCGGAAGCGCGCTCGCAGAGTCGGATGGCGGGCGGCTCCGTCGCGCCGCCGACTTGACCCGCGCCGCCATCACGTGCAGCGGCACCGTCTCAGGCATCCTGGACACGATCACCGGCGGCACGCTCTCGCTCCCGCTGTCGTTCGTCGGCGGCGACGAGCGCGTGAGGCGCGCGCTCGAGGGCGAGCACGGCAGCGGCGAGCACGCGCGCCTGTACCCTCGCGCCGAGGCTAAGCGCGTCATGGCGTGGGGAATCACGCTCGGGGTGGGCCTTGGTCAATTCGTGGACCGGAAGCGGCGCGGTCGTGTCCTGGAGCCGCCCGCGCGCACCGATCCGATCCTGGCCGAGCCGATCCCGGATGGATCGTTCCGAGTGCCCATGCTGCCGACGCCGACCGGGCGCGCGCTCGGCGAGCACGACACGCCTTGCCTGCGCGCCTGGGATCCTCGCTGGCTGAGGCACCAGTGGCACGACGACACATGGCACCTTCAGACCGCACGCGGCGAGATCAAGATCGATCCGGGCGATGGCGAATGGTGCCTGTTCACGCCGTATGGAGAGGTGAAGCCGTGGGAGTGGGGCAAATGGCCCTATCTCGTCCTTGATTTCATCTTCATGCGCGACGGCATGTTCGATCGCTCCCGCCATTCTCAGATGCTCGCGCCGGTGCGCGTCGGCGTTGTCCCGGAAGGCACGACCGAGCCGATGCGGAAGAAGTTCGCGCGCGAGATCGAGACCATGCGCCGTCACGCGTGGTTCGTCCTGCCTCCTGGCCTCGAGTACAAGATCGTCGAGAGCACGGGCAACGTCCGGCAAGTCTACCGCGAGATGATCGAGGACTCGGTATCCGACGTCATGATCGGATTGACCGGAAACAAGGTCCTTGTTGAGGGGACAGCTGGATTCTCCAAGGGAGACTTTCAGCAGCGCGTCTCCGCGTCGATGCGCGGGTTCTACGCACAGACATGGTGCGATCACGAGTACGAACACGGCCTCGTCCCGTGGACTGAGATTAACTACCCGACCGCTGAGGCTCCGCGCAGCGAGCGCGCAACGGACCCGCCGGAGGACAAGGACGCCGAGGTGACGCGCATCGGCGCCCTTGGCGACTCGCTCGGAAAGCTCAGCGTCGGACTCGACAAGCTCGGCTTTGAGATCGCCGACGACGCCGGGATTCAAGCGCTCGTGGAGCGCGCTTCGGGTCTGAAGATCCGCCGCAAGCTGGCGCCTGCGCCTGCGCCTGCGCCTGCGCTCCCGGCGGCACCTGCCGCGGCGGCCCTTGGACCTTTCGGAGGTGCGGCCGATGCTTGAACGCAGGCGGTGGTCAAGGCCTATAACGCCCGGGTCTTCGGGCGTCGAGTTCGACGCCGAAGGCGTGCCGACGGCTATCAAGATCTGGGGCCCCGGCGAAAACGAGTCGACCAAGGGTTCCGTCTTCTTCACGGCGAAGAGCGCGATGCTCATCATGGCCGCGTTCAAAGATCGCGGCATGCCGCTCATGTGGGATTACGACCACGAGAGCACGGTGCCGCCAGAGGAGCGCAAGGCGTCCGCGAGCTCTGGGTTTGGGTGCGCATCGGCGCATTTCTCGACGATCGAGCTGCGCGGCGCAGACGGCGCCGGCGAAGGTTTCGATCAAGAGCTCTGGTCGTCGCGCATCCAGTGGACCGACACGGCACGAGCGCAGATCCTGAAAGGAGACCGCAGACAGGTATCGCCGGCATTCGCCGTCGAGAAGGGCACGGCGGAGATCGTCGAGCTCTACAGCATGGCCCTCTGTTTCGAGGGCGCCACGAACAGAGGACGCATTCTCTCGCCGCTGCAAATGCGGCTATACAGCAGGGGACAACGCATGGATCAGATCATCGAAGCTCTCCGGGCCGCCGTCGAGGCCGGCGACTGGGAGCAGGTCAAGGCGGCGCTCGCCGCGCTGGAGCAGCTCACGCCCTCCGGAACGGGCGACGTGGCCGCCGTGAAGGCTGCCGTGGACGAGGCGGTGCAGGCGGCGTTCAAGAAGCACGCGAGGCTCCAGGCGCCCTCCGGCGAGATCGAGGCCGTGCGCCTGGCGCGCGAGGCCGGCGAGAGCGCCAAGCTCGAGGTGCGAAAGGAGCGCGTCGCGGCGCTCATCGACCGGAACCCCGACATGATCTCGAAGGAGACCGAGACCTTTCTGATGTCGCGCGGCGACGTCGACACGGCGAAGGTCATCTTCGCTGAGCTCGGGCGCTCCGAGAAGCGGCAGCACGGCCGGAGCGGGGCCGACCAGCCCGCGGGCGGCGGCGGAGCCGGCGGGCGCGGCGCTGACGTTGAGCTGACCGAGGCCGAGAAACGGCAGGCGGCGGCGAACGGCATCGCGCCGGAGAAGATGCTCGCCTCGCGTGAGCGCATGAAGCACGGGCGCGTCGGGACGCGCCAGAACGGAGGCCGCTGATGGCCGCGCTCACGCAGGACGTTCCGCGCGCGTGCTTCGGGCCCGTGCATCCCAAGTACCCGATCAACGCGGCGGCCAATCAGGTGTTCCGCAAGGGCTCGATCGTCGTGCTCAACACGGCCGACGGACTGGCCTACGTCGGCGTCCCGGGGACGACGTTCCGCACCGTCGGCGTCGCCGCCTACCCGCTGACCACCACCGGCCTGGCCGACGGCGCGCGGCAGGTGATCGTGCAGCCGGGCACGATCGGGTTCTTCTCGAGTGGCACGAGCGGCGATCTCATCACCGAGGCGAAGCGCCTCCAGACCTGTTACGTCATCGACGATGACACGGTGGGTCTGACCAACGGCACGAACACGCGATCTGCCGCCGGCAAGATCTTTGACGTCACGGCGGAGGGCGTCGTGGTCCAATTCGAGGAGGAGCGCCTGTGACCCAAGCTATCACCGTGCTCCAGCAGCTCGCCGCCGAGGCCGAAGCCAAGCTGCTGGTCTATGACACGAAGTTCGTGGACGCGCAGAACCTGGACGTAGGCGCGGCCGACTACCTCCGCTCGTGGATGTACACGCCCACAATGGCGGTCGACCCGAGCGTTCAGAAGGTGCGGATCGTCGTTCCGATCTCGGCCGCGGAGCTCAGGGAGCTCAAGGGTCGGCGCATCTTCCAGAAGAATACCACGGCGTTCGTGGACCTCACGAAGAAGCCTTTTCAGTACGGCGAGAGCGAGGATTACAAGGTCATCGCGGCGCTCGACTGGATGGGCTTCGGCACCGCGCCGGAGCGGCTCTCTTTTCTCACGAAGATCTGGGCCAGCCAGAACGGCGCGGAGCTCCTGAACACCGGCGAGAACGTCTCCGGCTGGAACGGCACGTTTCTTTCGGCGACGGTGCGCGAGAACCGCTATCGCAAGAGCTCTGTCCCCCGGACGTTCCGCACGTTCTGGCCGAATACGCCGCTCACCCACGCGAACGTCGAGGCCATCATCGCCGACATGGTGGCCCGTCGCGGCTTCTCGAATGAGAACCTCGGCATCCGGCCGGACACGCTGTTCACGTCGCCGGAGCTCTACCCGACGGCCCTGTCCATCGCGAAGAACGATCGGCTGGCCAGCGGCGAGACCAACCCGATCCTGAAGTGGGGCCTCGAGGTCAAGCCGCTCCAGCACTTGGCCGCGAAGCGGTGGGGCATCGCGGACGAGAAGGCCATCAAGGACCGCTTTCCGGTGTTCGGTGTCATCGAGGGAGAGGAGGAGTTCAACACCTGGGGTCGCGACTCGGCGCTGTTCGAACAGGCGCTCGAGATGGGCTACGACATCGTCCGCGACCTCGGGATCGCGCTGCTCCGCAACGAAGCGATCGCGGTCGCCGTCGCGCCGTAAGGAGGTCCCATGCTTCCCGGCGAGGAAACGCTCACGACAGATGCAAGCTATCATCTCCTCGGTGTCCGAGAAGAAACGATCGCTCGCATTCCACAGGAGACGCGAGATGCGATGCGCCGGTACGGGCAGGATCGCGTCCTCGGGTTCCTGGGCAAAAGAGCGCTCCGCCCTGTGGTCGCGTGGGACGCTTCTTTCGAACGGGCGGCGATCGTGTTCGCGCTCCACGCCGCCATCATCGGCCGAGGCGTGAGACCCGGTGGCGAGGATGAGCGAATCCTCGCCACTGCTCTCGCCGACGTCAAGGAATGGCTCGGTATGGTCGCTACCGGCAAGACGGAAGCGTGGTTCCAGGACTCATCGCCCGTGCTGCACGAGATGGGTCCGCTGTCCGGGTCCGTGCGGCTCTCGGATGACGAGATGCGCTCCGGAGTCTGCGGCGGCTACCCACAGGTATACATCTCGCCGCGCGTGAAGTGCTCATGCTAGACGGGGTGCGCGCCGCTCTGCGGGAGTTGCTCAAGGTGCCAGCGCTCGCCGCCACCGACGGCGCCAAGGCGATCGAGCGTCTCTGGCGGCGCAACTACCGCGCAGGGCTCGACCCGTACGGGAAGGAATGGGAGAAGCTCAAGCGCTCCACCATCATCCGAAAGGGCCACGATCGCAAGATGTGGGAGAGCGGAGACACGTATCGCGACACGAAGGCTCGCGCGCTGCCCGGTGCCGGCATCGGCCTCTCGACCGGCTACAAGGCGGAATGGCACATGAAGCCGACCGAGAACCGGCCGGCGCGCAAGGTGATGCCGGCGCACGGCTTGCCGGCAACGTGGCGCGCGGAGCTCAAGAAGATCGTGGAACGGCGGCTCAAGGCCGCAGCGAAGGCGCGGCGATGAGCCTCGCCGTCCAGCTCGCCGCCATCCGAGACACGTTGCGCCTGGCGCTCGTCGCGCACTGGTCGGACGCGCGCGTCGAGATCGGGGACGAGAACCTCTCGGAGCACGTCGGCGCTCCTGTCATCGTGCTCTGCTACGCGACCGGCGAAGAGCGCCCGCCGCGTGACCTGAACACGAACCCGCCGACCATCGCCGAACGCGTCTGGGATATCGAGGCGCACGTCTGGATCGCGCAGTACAGCGCGAGCGCGAGCGAGGACGATCGCGACGTCGCACGGCTTGCCGACCTCGAAACGATGCTGGACGAGCTCAGCCGTGCGGTGTACTCGAATACCCACGGGTCGATCGGCGGCGGCACGCCGCTCAACGTGCCCATCACCATCTCTCGCGACGTCGAGATCTTCCGCTTCGGCGAAGCCGCCGTGGCGCTGTTCAAGCTCGGGCGCCCCGTCACCTACGGGCCCACGCTGGAGCCGGTCGAGAACGCAGCGGCCGCCGTCGAGGGAGACGGGTCGGTCATGAACGTCAACACGTTTTCCGCGTGGGGAGCCTGATCCATGGCATTGCCCGTCAGCATCGCAGAATCGACCGCAGGACCCAACTACGCTGCCGCGAACGCGGAGGCGGTGCTGGTCATCGTGGGCACCGCCACGAGCGGGCCAATCGCCACGCCGACTCCTGCGCGGAACGACGCGCAGCCGGCGCAGACGTTCGGCGCCGGGCGCCTGGTCGAAGTCGGATCGATCGTCGTGGGGGAGGGCCAGCAGCCCGTGGTCCTCGTGCGCGCTGCGTCGGCCGTCAACGGCTCCTACGGGACCCTGGTCACGACCGGTGTCGCCGGCACCAGCGTGGTCACCACGGACGCCGGCACGCAGCCGATCCAGGACGGCAACGCCACCTTCAAGATCATCGCTCCGGGCACCCGCGGCACGGCCGGGATCACCTACCAGACGAGCCCCGACGGCGGGCGCACGTGGAGCGAGGTCAAGGCGCTCGGCACGGCGGTACAGATCGACGAGCCGTTTACGGGCGCGCGCTTCCTGCTGGCCGCCGGCACCTTGCTGGCCGGCGACACGGCCACGGTCCCGACCATCGCGCCGATGTGGGACGCCGCCGGCCTCGCCGCGGCCCTGACGTCGCTGGTCAACTACCAGGGCCACCCGTTCGGGGGCATCGTCATCGTCGGCGCCATCCCGGACGCGGGTTCCTGGACGGCGATTTTGAACGCGCTGGCGGCGCTGGAGCTCCGGCAGCGCTCGTGCTGCGCGCTCCTGGAGACGCGGCTCCCGAACGCGGGCGAGAGCGAGAGCGCCTACCGCACGGCGATGGAGACGGCGTGGGCAGGGCGCAGGGACAACCGTGTGGCCGTCTGGGCCGGCGGCGGCAGGTACAAGCCGAGCGAGGTGCCCCAGTGCCGCTACAGGCTCACGCGCTCCGGCCTGGCGCTCTTCGCGGCGCGCCACGCAGGCCTGTCCTACGAGCAGTCACACGGCCTCGTGACGCCCATTACGCGCGCCGGCGGCGCCCCGTCGATCTTCGGCGGCTCGCTCCGCGGATTCGAGATCTACGACGAGAACAGTCAGCGCGTCGGCCACGATGAAGCGGCGGATCCTGGGCTCAAGGATCTCCTGTTCGTCACGAGCACGAGCTACCCGCAGGAAGGCAACTACGCCTTCGTCGATGAGCCCAAGACGCGCGCGCCCGACGGCGACACGGTGTACCTGTTGCCGATCAGGAGGATCGCCAACGTCTACAAGCGGATCGCCTACTTCCAGCTCACGCGCCTGATCGGCGGTTACGCGCTGCGAGAGCAGGGCCGCACGACGATGGCTGAAGAGGTGGCCACGGACCTCAACGCGCAGGTGTCCGCGGAGCTCAAGCGCGAGCTCTCGGGGCGCGTCTCATCGTTCCGCTTCGCAATCGATGTGCAGGGATCAGACGTGTCGGTCCCGTCGCCGCGTATCCGGTTCCTCGGCGGCATCGAAACTGGCGGCTGGATCGCCGGCTGGGATGGCACGTTGCAGATCAACACGACGCGGTGAGGAGCTGATCCATGGCTGACTTTAGAGGCGTAGAGGGTTCCGGCAAGTCCTACACTGTCGCGTCGCTCAAAATGACGATCGGCGGCGACACGCTCAAGCTTCGCAGCGTCTCGCCCGGTGGGCGCGAGGTGACGCAGGAACACGTGTTCGTCGTGGGGTCGCGCGTGCCCGTGGCCATCGTCACGGGCCCAGTTAAGCCGCGCGAGGTGACAACGGTGTTCGATCCGCTGAGCTTCTCCACGTGGAACAGGTCGCGAGCGAACCTGGCCACGCAGCGGATCACCATCACCGCGGTCCTCATGGAGCCCGGTCTGCCCACGATCACGCTCGCGTACGAGCAGTGCGGGACCATGGGAGACGAGTACCCGGAGCTCAAGGCGGGAGAGGCCACGGAGTTCAACAGCTCCATGAAATGGCTTCCCACACGCATGACAATCGACGGGAAGGATCTCGTCGACAACTGACACGTTCTAGAAAGGGAACCGTTCATGTCCAAGATCGCAGAGCTCAAGGCGCGCCTGGAGGCCGCGAAGAACGTCAACAACAAGGCGTCGGCAGAGCTCCTGGAGGAGGCCGAGATCGCGCGGCAGGTCGACGCAGAGAACGACCGCGCCGATGCGGAGATGCTCGAGAAGCTCAACGCCGAGGCACAGATCGCGCTGGTCGAGGCGAAGGCCGAAGCGCCGCGCGTTCCGCTCACGGCGATCGTGTCGCTCCACGCCCACAAGATCTGCGGCCTCGGGTGGCTCGTCCTGGGCCCTGGGGATGTCGGCTACGCCATCCAGGCCCTGAAGAGGACGGGCACGTTCGATCCGACGGCGAACGTGCTCCAGGGCGCCGCGAACGACATCGACATCATCACGGCGAACGTCAGCACCGCCATCGTGCGCGCGCCGCAGAAGCTCGAGAACTACTCCGACGCGCTGACGAAGGCGCCGCCCTTCGCGCGCGCTTGCTTCGCGCTGGTCGAGGAGATGCGCGGGGCGGGCGCAGCCGAGGTCGAGGGAAAATCCGCGCGCTGACCGACAGGGCCCGGCGAGGCTATGTCCCTGCGGCGGCGCTCGCGCTGTACAAGATGATCGATGACCCCGACTCGCCGGAAGGGGTCGCTGGATTCCACATCGTCGCTAAGTTCCTTGACGATGTGCGGTTTCTGAGAGAGCGGATCGATAAGGCTATACCCAGGAGCGGCTGACCATGGCGGTTGTCAACGCGGAAGAGTTCATGATCAAGATGAACTCGAACATCGCCGCGGTGGCACGCCGGGATAACGCGGTCCTGGGCTCGCTGGACGCGAGCATGGCGGCGGCCATCCGGAACCTGTCGGCCCTGGATCGCGCCGCCATGAAGGCTGCGGCGTCGAGTGCGGCGCAGGCGAAAGCCGTTCAGGAAGCGGCTGCGCAGGTCCACAAGCTCAGCACGGCGAGCCCGGACGCGTTCGACGCCAAGGCGCTGCGCGCCGCGAAATCTCGTCTCGGCGCCGAGCAGCAGAAGCTCAACGCGCTCCGCGCCGGAGAGAAGGCGCTCGTCGGCTCGTCCAAGGCCGAGCGGGCACATTTCGAGTCGATCGCGAAGTCCGCGAAGGGCGCATCGACGCTCGGCGCGGCAGCAGACCGCGCCGCGGTGGCGCAGAAGAAGAGTGCGGGCGCCACGGGGTCGGTGTCGTCCGCCTTGCAGGCGCTCGGCGGCCCCCTCGCTGGCTTCTCCGGGCGCATCGGGGGGCTCGCGCCGCTGGCGGAGCTCAGCGCCACGGCCATCGTAGGCCTTGGAACGGCGGCGCTTGCGGTGGCGCTCGTCGCCGGCGCCGCTGCCGCCGCTGCCGCGCTGACCCGCTTCGGCCTGGCGGCGGTTGAGGCGAGGCGCCAGAGCATGGGCCTCGGGGAGGCGCTCTCCGGGGTGTCGCGTCGCCCAGCTAAGGAGTTCGTCGCGGTCGTCGACCAGCTGGCCGGGCAGGTGCCGACGGCGCGCGCGCAGCTCCAAGGGCTCGCGCAAGAGATGGCGCTTCTGCGCCTCGGGGGCCGTGACATGCAGGCGGCGGCGACCGCGGCTGCGTTCACCACGGCGGCCCTCGGGGACAGCGCCGGCGGGGCCGTCAAGGGCATCGTGCAGCAGAGCGCCGCCATGCGCCGATTCACGTTGGGCGCCAGGGACATGTGGGGCGAGTTCGCGGGGCTCGCCGGCACGGGGCTGACGAAGGCCGACGTCGTGGGCGCGCTCGCGAAGCAGATGGGCAAGAGCGCGCCTGAGGTGGAGAAGGCGCTGATCCTCGGACGCGTCAAGCTCAAGGACGGCCTGCGCGCGCTCGAGGCGGCGGCACGCTCGCGCTTCGGGAACACCGTCGCCGGGCAGATGCAGTCGATCGGCGTCCAGACCGACAAGATGAAAGAGCGCGTCGGCCTGATGTTCCGTGACATCAGCGTCAAGCCTCTGCTCGCCGGACTGGAGGAGTTCGGCACGCTGCTGGACGAGTCGACCGTTTCCGGCAAGGCATTCCGCTTCATCTTCACCACGGGCACACAGGCCATCGTCGACGGGCTCGGCGCTGGCGCTCGCACCGGAGGCAAGTTCTTTCAGGGCATGGCGATTGCCGCCTTGCAGGCGTACATCGCCATCAAGCCGACCTACAACAGCGTGCGCGACTTCCTGGGAATGAAGCAAAAGCCCGAGTGGCTCACGGCCGTCAACGTGGGCAAGGTGGCGTTCTACGCTCTGGCGGGAGCCGTCGGCGTCGTGGCCGTGTCGCTCGCGCTGGCCGCTCTTCCGTTCGTGCTGGTAGGAGCCGCGATCTACGGACTCGTAGAAGGCGTCAAGTGGGGAGCTGGCGCGGTTCTGTCGGCCGTTGGATGGGTTATCGCATCCGTGAACAGCGTAAGCGCCGCGTTCGAGCGCCTTGGCTGGGACGGGCTCGCGATGGCAGCGATCGACGCTCTCGTGGGCGTCTTCCGGAACGGTGCATCTATCGTCGCCGACGCCGTCGGAAACCTCGCGACCAGCGCCGCAAATGCATTCAAAAGCGCCCTCGGCATCGCTTCGCCGTCCAAGCTCTTCGGCAAGTTCGCCGACTGGACGGTGCAGGGCTACGTGCAGCAGATCGAGGCGGGCCAGCCGGAGGCCGCCGAGGCCACTGCGGCGCTCGGCTCGGGGCAGCCGTCCGTGAGCGTCGGCGGCCCCACGGTGAACGTGGCCGCGCGCGGCGGCGAAGGCGATGGACGCATCGTCCAGATCATCGTGCAGGGCACTGGCGACCCTGAGGCAGTGGCGGATCGCGTGCTCGCTAAACTATTCGGATTCGGCTTCCTCGTGCCGCAGGAGACTTCCTGATGCTGTACACGAGTGACATGAGCCGCTTCGTCGTGGGCGCACTGCCGGTGCCCGGCGTGCTCCAGAGCGTCTCGAGCCCTGTTCGTGAGATCAACTGGCAGGTCCAGCAGGGCGTGGCTGGCCTCGGCGCGGCCACCATCTACCGCGGCAGGAAATTGATCGAGTCGCTCAAAGTCAAGACGATGCTCTTGAAGCCTGGCGGCACGAAAGAAGAGTATGACGCCGTGGTGGCCGAGTGGATGGCGTTCATGCGCGCCATCGATCCGAGACCCACTAGCGCGCCGCCGGCGTGGGATATCGACTATCCGACGCTGCGCGTGCTCTACCCGCCCATGGGGCGCGCGGCGCACAAGACGAACAGCGTGGAGCCGTGGAAAGAGGGACCGCCGGTCGTCGCGTACAATGCCGTGCTGGAGCTCATCGAGTACCGCCC
>CAZIWB010000091.1:13825-19213 GCA_964542655.1 uncultured Cellvibrionaceae bacterium | reverse complement strand
GTCAACACCTTTCGGTTCATGAAGATCAGCACCAGTAAGTGTTGAGTGTGCAGGCATCGGTTAATCCTTAAGCTTTGAGTGCAGCGAGAACAACATTGAGTTTAGCAGTAAGAGTAGCTAGGTCATTGCGGAGTGCAGCAAGAGATGCGTTCACAGATGTCAGAGAAGCCGCTGTAGCATCAGTCGATGCAGCAGTAGCAGCCGGAATAGCAGCAACAGCCGTAGTCGATGCCGTACCAGTCGTTGAGTCTGTGAGTGCAGCTACAGCAGCTAGGTCAGCAACGACGACTTCGCCATTCAGAGTACCAGTAAAGTAATCCGCCTCAATCTCAAGCCCAAGGTGATCTTCACGCATGTGCGCGGGATAAACAGCCATATTGATTCCTTAAGTTGGTAGGCCCCCCGAAGGGGGCCAGAGAGATTAGAAGTTGGTCGGGTTCTGGTCAGCATCCTTGACATAGATGTTGACTCGGATAACAACACGACCTGCGGAGAACGTACCCGTTTCAAGTACAGTAATGTAGCCGGGGTAAGCCGTCTCAGTACCGACCAGAGCACCAGCGTACGTAACACCAGCAGTCAGGACATTCTTTTCGCCATTGACATTGAGGTTGGCGATAACCAGACCATCAACAAGGCCATCCCAATCGAGTTCAGTCGTGCCATCAAGGCGCATGAGACCGATATCAATCGAGGTGCCACCAACAGCAGCAGTTTCCGAGATAACTTCCACAGACTCGACAACCGAGTTACGCGGGATGATAATCCACGGTTCGCCGAATGACTGGGCAGAGGTCGTGAGATCAGCAAGGTCTACTTCAACCTCGATCACACGGTTAGCGCCAGCACCCGGATATTCTCCACCATAGACAAGGCGATCTGCATTGTCATCCGGAAAAAAGACGGTGAGACCGTCAGCATTAGTCCAAGGCATATATACGTTCCTTCTTTAGATTATTCAACAACGTCAGTGTTGGTGAGGACAGTGACGAGTGCCTCGGGACGGTAGAAGCCGAAGCCCCAGCGAGCAGTCGTAACGTATTCGTCACGCTGGTAGTCCTTGTTGCGCTCGGACTCAACTCGCGGAGCCTGACGCATAGCACCGATAAACGGATTTGCATCACCAGCAGTCGAGAAGAAGAGGTTGGCAACACCAGAGGTCGTCGTATCGCCATCGATAGTCTCGTTCATGCCCTTGGAGAGCCAGTCGGAGATATAGACGTCGAACCCAAAGATGTTCATCTTGAACTGCATACCAGTTGCGATGCCATCACGAACGATACCTTCCCACTTGGGATTGTACGAAAGGTTGACAAGGTTGGTAAGAGTCGAGAGAGTGTACTCAACAGACGGGTCAACGATAGCGACGAGATTAGTCATCGGGACGTTAGCCTTACGGAGAGCATACTTGGCCTTAGCGAAGTCCTGCGGGGCGATAGCACCACTTGCACCCGTACCTACGAAGCGATGTTCGCCACCATTGATGGTGTTGGTCGAGTTAGGCGTCTGAGCACCCGAGAGACCACCGGGCTGACCGATAGCCAGAGCACCGGCTTCCATACGTTCAGCAATGGCACGAGCCTGCTTGGGAACGAAGGCAGCTTCAAGACGGGACGTGTAGAACGCATCCTGCTTCATCTTGTCGGTGATGTAGGTGGCCGAAGCTACGTAATCCGTAATGCGGAACTGGTAGTTACCAGTATCAATCGCAGTGTAGCGGATTGCCTGACCTTCTTCGTAGTTATACGTATCCATCTGGCCGATGGAGGGGATGTTGATCACTTCACCGTCAGGGAAGTCCGACAGCATATCAACGTAGCGCATTGCGAACAGTTCAGACTCAAAGATGTCCTTGAGCCGGGTAGACCAAATCTCCGAACGGATCAGGTGATCTACAGTAGTGGTCATTACACCAGACATTAATTAACTCCTGTTTACCAAGGAAGTCCCTTGGCCCTGCACTCTGCAAGGTCTTTCATCATCTCAGAAGCAGTTTTGGGATCATTATACTTCTTGGGGTCTGTAAGCTTCATCTTCTCGTAGAAGGCTGCATTCCGTACTGTAGAGCCTGTGTTACCGATGGTGTTGAGACCAGACCGGGGGACAGGAGAACCAGAGCCCTGATGGGCATCAGTAGAGATTGCAGTCAAACGGAAGAAGGCCTCTGGGGACCGAGATGCGAGAGACTTAAGCTCCTGCGGGGTCATTCCAACTTCTTTGGCTTTGTGATTGATTACTAGGTTAGCTTGGTCTCCGTACTGACTTACGAGTACATCAACGACCTTGTTGTAGTTAGTTTCTTGCTTCGATTCAGCAGACTTCTTTTCAAGGAGTGCTGCCAACTTAGCTTCTAGCATGGAGTCGTCTAGCATGACCGGCGCATCACTCGGTGGAGCAACTGGCTGGGGAGGCTGATGTTCCTGCGGAGTCTTCATCTTTTCGAGGAATCCTTCGAGGGACGTACGAGTATTCAACTCCTGTTTGAGCTGGTCAAGTTTCCTGTTCTGAAGCTCAATGTATTTATCTGCCTCTGCCTTACCTCTTGCGAGGGCTGCAAGGTCTTTGAACTTCTTACCATCACCGACTAGCTCGGCAACGTAGTCTACGTTCTCATCGATGGTTACGACGTCTTCGTCATTTACTACGTCAAAAATATTACTCAATGGGTGGTCTCCATTTGGGGGAATAGGGCTTTAATCTTTCGGTAGGCTCTGCGAGCACCATTTCGATCAGCCTGTTTGTGGGACCAAGACGGACTATCGTACTCGGTCAATACTGTTTCCGCTCTGACTTCTTCCTGTTCCATTTGGTTGATGACATCAAGAAGTGCGTTGATCAGAGTAGATGAATTGGACAGGAGACTGGTTAGTGATTCAATCTCCTGTTGTGATTTACCCTTGAGCCAAGTTGTCGGGAGCTTCTGCATTCATACCTTCCACGGTTGGCTGGGGATCAGAGTAGTCGTCAGGGGTGAGGCCAGTAGGGGCCATTGCCTCGCTTACTAGAGCCTCTTGTGCGGACTGTGTAAGACGCTGTGTCTCAGCGGCCTCAGAGATACGGACATAAGGCATGACGATATCATAATCTTGGAGGTTCAAGACATCTTCGACAAGCTCTGCCAGTTTGACTGAGGAGAAGTGCTGTTTGACTTCAGGGTCTTGTCCAAGTGGACTCTGCGACCAGTTATTGATATTCTGGATCATCTCCGCTTGTTCTGCGAAGTGACGCGCAGCGACGGGCTTAAGACGCCCATTTGCAGAAAGATCATTACGAGTAATGTCCCTGAAATCTACTGTACCGTACTCATCATCGATGGTTCGGATAGAGGCTTCAGTGAGATTCTCCTTGGCCAAGACAAGCATGGCATTCAGGAGGGGCTCGATGATCTGTTCTTCAAATTGTGAAATCTTGTTCTGGAAGATACGTGATGCAGCGTTCTCAAGTCGTTGGACTTCATATGCTGTCTTCTCCCCCGGAGTACGGAAACCCATAGCTTCCTTCGGAGAACCGGCCATTTCTTCCATTCGGGATTCGATAGTTGCAATCTCGATGTTCATGTTCAAAGCATTTACATCAGGTGCCATCATTTCCACATCCCCGTCAGAGTCAGTGTAGATGCGTTCCATCGGTCCCCACTCGAAGTCCCCTACTGCACCAGAGCCCTTAATCTTAAGGACAGGATAAGTAACGAGATCGAGGATGTCAGACTTCATGTTCTCGATGTGGTCCAGACGATACTGGAGACCTACGAGATTGTCCAATGGGCCCATCGCCCAAAGGTTATCCTGACGTACTCGCCAACCGGCGTGATACACAGGAATCTCTGCAAGAGGGTAGGGGTAGGGCTTATTGATTGCTACCTTGTGTCGGTCAACGACAACAACAAGTTGGTTCTTGAGGAACGTCCCTTGCTCACGGTCGTAGATGTCCCCGACAAAGGTCAGCAGTTCTACATAGTCCGATTGCAGATAATGTCTAAAAGATGTAAACCCGTCAACATCGAAGGTCTCATCAGTGTAAGCGATCTCTCCGTCACCGTATGCTGTAGCTGAACTACGGACTTCCATGAGATAATTGAATACCTCGTTGGCTAGTTGCCGATCAGTCTCAGTTGCAGTCATACGCTCCAGCATCTCCTTGGCCTCTCCGATAGTCATGAGGGATGACCAAATCTTGGGGGCATTGCTGAAGGATGCTGCCACAGGGTTCATTACGATACTCTGCGGAGGGATGCGAACTACACGAGGACCAATAAACCCCGACTTGATACCTGTGTCATTATTCTCAGTGGATTCATCAACCCACTCCACAGTGGTAAAGCAATTACCAAAGTCGATATAGTCGAGGACAAGTTTCTTAACTTCCTCTTTGAACTGTCGTTGATTAACAGCCCACATCATGTAGTCTTTAATAGCCTCTGTCTTGTCCTTGGACTCGTCCTTTGAGCTAATACCTTCCCAGTTCAACCACCTGCGCTTTGGGAACATCGTAGCGATGTAATTGGCATAGAGGTTATCTCTGATCTGGGTAAGCTTGGGGAGAGTCGTTGAGTTAGACCAAGGGAGTCTGTTATTCGTAGTATGGGTAGTGTCAGTGGCGTAGAGGTATCGGCGGAGTTCTTTCCACTCGCCCATCTTCATCTGACGACCATTGTTCCAAGTGGTCCACATATTTGCGATACCACACCCAAGAGTATCCTTGGAAATTAGGTCCTCAAGATTCAAAACTTTTCCGACCAATTACTTCTTCCTCGATGATTTCCCGAATACATTGGGGGACTTCGTTGGAAGTCTCTTCATTTTCTTTGCTAGCTTATCTATGCTGTCCGAACCAGCTTCCTTGGCCAACTTACTTGTTCCGTCACCAGACTTAGTGTTGTTCTTAGAACCAGCCACCAGACGACTGGCATAGCCAGCAGTAGGGCCACGTAGATCAGTAACGTTGGTTGATTTGCGGCGACCCTTGACCTTCATTAGTAACCGCCTCCACCACCAGTAGATGACTTCTTCTTGTTACGTTCAGCGTAGGAAGGATTCTTTTTCAGAGAGAAGATTTTACCATCGCCCTTGGGCTTAGGCTTTTCCTCAGCCTTCTTTTTATCAGCTTCCTTATTACGCTCAGCATAAGACTTAGGCTTTGCAAGAGAAATGACCTTCTTTGACTTGGGTTCAGCCTTGGTCGATGCTTTAGCCTCAGTGGGCTTGGACTTCGATGCAGATGCCTTAGCTTCTACTGGGCGAGCCTTGGGGGTAGGAACGTTCTTAGGCTTTGCCTCCCCATCTTCCTTCAGTTTGGTGTTGTATGATTTACCACCGAACTTGAACTCTTTCTTACCTGACTTACGGGCTGCAGCAAATGCCTGCCCAAACTTACTTGTGGCCATCAGCT
>CAZIWB010000091.1:11396-13725 GCA_964542655.1 uncultured Cellvibrionaceae bacterium | reverse complement strand
TCAGCTAATCCCCCCAAAACGGGCGTGTGTTCTGCCTTCCCAAGGCTTAGTCTTAGACATTGCGATCCCGCCAGTCGGGGGTACACAAATCTCTAAACAGGATGCGAGGCAGTCCTTTACGTCATCATGTGCGGGGTTCTGAAGAACAAGTTCCTCTTCGAGGATTTCGCAGTTACCACCCTTGTAGTGCCAGATTTGCTGGTTCTCATAACGAGGGTTAAGCGTAGCGAACATGCGCTCTTCTTTGGTTCCCATGTGACGCGATGGACGATGCTCATCGATTGACAGAGCAAGACCCCATTGACGAATGTAGTTATCCTTGAGTTCCTTGACGATGACCGCCTGACCTGCTGTTACCTCAGCCCTGATTTTACGGAAGTACCATCTCTGATGGAGGTCAAGAATCTTGTCGAAGTATTCCTTGATCTTGTCAGTCTTGAATCGTTCGATGTCTAGTACGTAATAGTTATTAAACGAGTCAACCCCGACAACCACAATTGCTGTATAGTCAGCACGGTTAGCCAAGGAGTAGGCAAAGTCAACCGCAGCAAAGACATTGAGTCGTCTTGAATTGTAGTAGACTGCTCCAGACTGCCTTTGGATAAGGCTCTTGTTGTAATACTGGAATAGTTCTCTATTGAGCGGAGCGGATTCAGCATCATTAGGATCGTTGTAATACTGAGCGCGGAACTGAGTCTTGTCAAGATACTGTGCCCTTTTCTTGGCTAGGATAGCCTGATTGAATCCGAATCTCTTGCCATCGGTACGAACCTGCATGGGCCAGAGGTATTCACCAGAGCCATCACCTACATCCTCGACCTGTCGTTCAAAGACTTCGTAGAGTCGATCCTCGGAGAGGATATCACCCTTCGCGTCATACTGCTCGACGCTCATGGACAGAAGATCGTTATACAGATCGATGGGATGATATCTGGTTCCTACGACCCATTCTCGTGCATCTGCTGCTTCGATGGATGCAAGCAAGGAGTATTGCTGGCGAACCTTCTCCCGTCCTTCTTCTGTGTAGGCATTCTCCTTGACCACCACATCATCGAGGACAGCGATGTCACAGTGCATACCAGTGAGGCCAGTAGTCAGGCCGCCGATGAAGATGGAGGGGTCTCGGATAGCCTCAGCCTTCCGGCGAGGATGGTCAAGGGAGATTTCAGAGTTGGTCCACTTTTCTCGCTTACCCTCTTCAGGATGAACGTGATCAGGCCAGTATCTCTGGAATATCTTGGATGTGAAGATATCCTTGATAAACTTTAGCTGCTTCTCTGCGAGGTTGGCAGTAGAAGAGATGTAGAGGACTCGGAGGGTAGGGTCCTTGGTCAGTGCCCACGCTACCCTGTAGGCCACCATAGCAGACTTGCCGTGGTCACGGGGCAGAAGAACCAATTGATGGCTCAGGGCTGTAGACGTGCCCCACCACGCCAGTAGCTCCTTGTGGACAGAACCTAGAACCCTCTGGGGATGAACTAGTTTAATAAATGTTTCAAGGTCAGCCTCAGCGGCCATCCTGATCTGGTCATGTTTGGATAGTGACATTCCATGCTCCACAGGGAGAGTATCGTCCCTCTCCTGCACCCTCAACTACATGGATCGAACCATTAGGAGCGTAGAGTGGAACTCGGGTAAGTTCGTCGGTAAGTACGGTGAAGTTCCAAGAACCATCTGGTGCATAGATACCAACATGATCTGTCTCCAGTGTAGCGTCCGTGTAACGATAGTAGCCTTCAGGAGAATATAGACCAAGGTCTACAGAAGAGATGATATTGACTGAGCCGTTTGGTGCATAGATCAATTCATCACCCTCTCAAAGTCATCGTCATAAATGGATTGTTCCTGGAAGAGGCGCTCGGCCTCTTGCTTGATCTTTTCCTTGGTAGGGCGTCCTGCACGAGCTTTATCACCCTGCGGCTTCCAGCCACCTGACAGAAGAATCTTATCTGCAGCAAAGGAATCCTTGTCAGCACCAGTAGCCCTGATCTTGATCCTGTTGAGAGCCTTAGCCCTGAGACGTACCTCAAGTTCTTCCCGCCACTCTGCCAGATGCTCTTGAAAGAAGGATGCCTCAGTGAGCTTCTTCCAGTGTGCCCAGGAGTCCAGATACTCCAGAGCGAACTCGTATTCAGTGGGGTCTTCCATCTCGACATAGAGTCGGCGCAGGGAGGGGACAGGAGAGCCGTTCCATTCGATGTCATAATTCTTGGTGGTGTAGATGGTGTACTTGTGCTCCGAGTTATCGTACTCGAAGAAGATTGGCTTCAGGAGATAGCCCCCGATCTCGTTCTTGAATCTACCGTAGTCTCTCATGGGGAATACTCCT
>CAZIWB010000091.1:9706-11296 GCA_964542655.1 uncultured Cellvibrionaceae bacterium | reverse complement strand
AGTAATTCTTATAGGATAACTTAGGTATCAGACTATAAGGGTTTCTATAATAGAACCTATTATGTAATACCTTAAGTATAACTTAGGTATCAAAACTATTAGTGAATACCTTAAGTAAAACTTATAGTATTCTTATTGGTTACTCTATAGTATACCCATAACACATTTTGGTGCAAAAGTCAAGCACTATTTATTTTGTGCAACTACTTGACATTGATTTTACTTAAAGATTATTTTAAGTATTCTAGCAGAATTACGTTACGTATTACTGTACTAGGGCTTCTTCTCGGAATGCTGTAATTTTTTGGAGAATGATTCTTGGTCTAATACACTACCCCACCCTAGCCCCCCATTCCCCCTGCTACCCCTCTGAGGAATAGTGAGGGACCATATCTTTTTCTTCTGTAATAGTAGCGTGCTAACGTTACGTTATACCATATGACTGACAACTGGTATGATGACATGATGATTAGGTGGTATGACATGATAATGAGATGATAAATTAGTGCCTCACAACACGTATCCATCACAACTAGCTATCCGGCACGTATAACCCATTAAATCTATAGACTATTCATAGTCTATCTATTCTATAGACTATCGCCTGTTAGCCCCTAGATGTAATACTATAACATAGGTATTGTATGACACATAGAAGCCCATAGACTGCAATCATTCTGGCATGGTGCATTCATCATCCTGTTACTCTCGCCCATCCTAGGGCCATCCTTGTGTCAGCGAGTGGCATGTGACATATATACAACAGAGTATTATATTCTCTTTCTGTCTGTTTAATTAGGATACCTTTGCTTGCTTAGGGCATAGTCAAGCAATTCTATTTCAATTAGGTAACGAATTGTTACAGAGTGTAATACTATGTTACTTGACTGTCGCCCTATCATAATCTCTCGCGCATGTGTTCATTCCCCAAGATCAATACGAGATCACGGATTGTTACACACTGTAATATTATGTTACCTAATGACCTGTCATTGGCCATTTACAAGCCCTTCGATTTAGTATCTAACAATCCTTGTAAGTCATTGGTGTTTGCGGCACGACACAATCGCTAAAGTGCTAGACGGGGTTAGGGACTTGTCCCGTGGTCTAGGTTCTTTCACAATCTGATATCTGACATTCCGATGATGCGCTAATGCTAGGGGAGTGACGGGCGCTCCAATCGCGCTGACTTATTGAAAAGATTGGCCTGTCAGCAAGGGAAAGAGACCTTGCTATACGGAACCATTGACATGCATATAGCATGAGGCTGGGGAAGACAGAGCGACCTTGTGTTGATCCATGTCTAACAGCATGGCTTGATACCTAGGAGGGGCTAGGCACCATAAATATAAGATTGGAACTGGTAGGAATGTAGTCCTGATGATAAGGGATATATTCCTATTGGTTTACAGTGCCAAAGGGTTTAGAGAGCGTCGGCATTTTGATTGCGTCACCCAATGGTTCCTTAGTTGAAAGTATGTGCTTAAAGCCCATAGTCATGCTTGATGCTTGGAATAAGTAGACCACAACATAGTTGAATAAGTCTAAGCCTCGCAGGTTTTCTTGCGGGGTTTATTTGTGTTCAACGAA
>CAZIWB010000091.1:3363-9606 GCA_964542655.1 uncultured Cellvibrionaceae bacterium | reverse complement strand
GGCAAGGTACGCAAGGCAAAGGTAGGTGCATGAGGAAAATCTTCTGTAGCGTGTGCTCTATCCACCTTGGATGGATGAACGATTGTGGGCCTTGCGGATCATTCTATTGCGATGAATGCCGCGATAACGAGGACGACTGATATGGAAACATTTGCATGGATTGAGTGGGGTTCATTCGCTACTGGATGGTCATCGGCAATGATCCTTATCCTGTCCCTATCATGTTTCGGGAACCACTTCGAATGAAGTGCGAATAACAATTCTAACCTCATGAACTCGTAACTCATGGGGTTATTGGTGTTATGCAATAGGGTATCTCACCTCAGCAAAGGAATAAGATCATGGAAACTTTTTCTCTCGCCATCGTACGTCCGGTCAAGGGTCAGTCCGGCGAACTGGTATGCAATCGTGTGGTCAGTGCCAATACGATCACGGATGCTGTCAGGCAGGTCCGCAATGAGTTTGAAGGGTCGGGGTTCGTCGTCATGCAGTCGTCGGCATTCAAGCCTTCCAAGTCGGAAGTCACTCCGATGGTCGCTGCATTGGCCAAGGCATATGACGAAAAGTCTGCCAAGGGCTGGGATGTAGTCTGACACCAACTGGTGTTGTTCCTATCATGCATCCGTAGCTCAGTGGACAGAGCAGGGGTCTTCTAAACCCAAGGTCACAGGTTCAAATCCTGTCGGATGCACCACAATCGGACACACAAGCCCAAGGAAGGCCATTAGCATGTTTTGGGTACTGGCATTAGCAAGTAACGCAATCGCTCTCTACGGGCTTGTACGGCTCGGTATGAGCATATCAAAAAGGACATTCAAATGAAATTCGAAGTTGGAAAGAAGTATATCTTCAAGTTTGATAACAAGCTCATCAGGACTTGTGCGTATGTGGGGGAGGACTACGCTGTCCTAGAGACTGATCGCGGGAGCCCGTGTCTTATCGAAGACATCTCCTATTGGGAAGAACACAAGGAACCCGTCGTGCATGTCTGGTATGTGAATATGTATCGTAACGGCAAATACACGAAGCCAGTGACCTGCGTGGATCACTCAACTTTGGAGAAGGCGACATTGGCCTCGATTAGTAACAACGGAACCCTACCCCAAAACTTCCTCGGCACATACAAGATGACCATGACGGATGGCAATGTCGTGGCGGAGAAGGTGCAGTAGCACATGAGATGTGGTCTCCTCGTTCGTAAAGGCTCTTTTTGGGTAGGGATTCATTACTCTGCCCATAACAGGCGCTTTTGCATTAACTTAATTCCATGTGTAACCATATGGATAACCCTTGAAGGAGGGATAATACCATGAATATCGACATCCAGAATATCGCGATGTACCGTGTGACAAGTCATGGTGGCCGGTCTTATGACCTGTATAACCGTGATAACGGTTTAATCTTTACGATCAACGAAGAGGAGTACCGACAGATCATCAAGTCGAATGACTTGTTCATTTGCAGATGGATCGAACGTCTGTACCGGAAAAGGTGTGGTGTGTGATGGAAGTTGTACTCTCAATATTCGCCATACTGGGTGGCGCACTCATTGGTGCTACACTCGGTGTCATTATCGGTAATGCCCTTTTGATGATTTTCGGAGGTTGACATGGCAGTCAAGACAACATTCACTGGATACTACATTGCACTTGAAGATAGCAAGGTAGTCTGGAGGAAGTCCATTACCTCTGGCCATCCGAGTAAGGATGCAACCAATTGGTTCAAGGTGCATATCCTCCCGTTGCATCCGAATGCACGTCTCTTTGTAGACGTCAAGAACGTGTTCTAGGGAGCGTCCTATCATGGATGATTCAGTAGCAAGAGCGCATGACACGTTGCGCAAGCTGGACACGATGGTTTCATCGTTTCTTCAGAGTAATGTCGTCGTTAATCTGGCGGCATACAAGCGTGTCAAAGAGCAGAGAGACAACGTAACCAAGGCGATACATGTCGCAATGAAGAAGAAAGGATACTGAAATGTCGGCCTACAGACACAAATTCATTGATATGCTGGCAGCAGCTAGCGAGCATTCCCACGGCACATCGTTCTTTCTTCTGATGAAGAGGACGGTCCTCGGCTCTGGCGGTAATGACTTCGGGATTTATCCCCGTATCGCCCAGCCATGCCAAGGTGGTGAAACCCGTATGTACAGTAAGACCCACCCCAAGGAATGCACTCAGCCGCACAACAGCAAGCCGGGTGATCTCTACGCACCATTCCCTGATGGTCGTCCCGAGGCAATCTCTTTCCCTATGGGTGGTCTTGAGAACGATGAGAGTGGTGACAAGGTTCTCCGGTACATCTTCTCCGACAATAGCCCGTTCATCAAGGGTCATGGTGGTTCCTACAATGTCCGGTTCCTGACCAAGGGCAAGAACAAGTACGCCTACGGTGTCGTCATCGGTGTCAACCACCTCAAGGTTGATCCGACGATCATGATCTCGGCGATCAATACATACAAGTCGGTTCGTAGTGGATACTTCACCAAGCTTCTGGAACTCGGTATGCCCGAAGATCAGGCTCTTGCAGCCCTGTTCCTGAACGGTGGATCAGCCGGGTACATCCAACAGACCAACGAATACCACTTCCCCGCCGTGTTCTCTGCCCGTCGTTACTTCGAGAAGAAGCCACATGATCTGTCTGGTGGTTACTACTGTGACCGTACCGACTACAACAGGACCTACGTCTCGGATATCTGGCTCGGTGACGTGGACAAGGGTGGTATCATCTGGTCCGATGCAATGGAGAAGGCTTCTGGCAAGGAGCACAAGACGAACTCGTGGGGTGGTTTCGAACCTATCGTGGTGACGCCGGAAGAGTTTGTCAAGGCAGCAACCAAGGTCTTTGCGGATGCACTGACCAATGAACAGGAAGTCGTCGAGGAACCCTATAAGTACCGTGATGCAACGGGCAAGGAACTTCCTCATCCCCTCAAGGCAGCAATCAAGAAGGCAGCATGACATGAAGAGTGTAATGAACTCTCCAGCTCAACTGAAGCCGAAGCCTTTCCCAAAAATGATGGTCCACGAGACTAGTGGGGTTGTGGTCTTGTTCACCTCCCCTAAGATAGGGACGGTGGTCTATGTTGATGCCTCTGCCCAGTCTCGTGTTAGTGAATCAACCATCCTTGGACAGAACACTTCACTCTGGAGCCCGAGGGAATTTTCAGACTTTCGTGGAACAATCACACTGGAGAATTGATAATGCTCAACATCACTCTCGGCACAGACCCGGAATTGTTCCTCAAGGATCAGTCGGGTAAGTTCGTTTCTGCACATGACCTCATTCCGGGGTCGAAGAAGCAACCACATGCAGTACCCTACGGTGCAATCCAGCCCGATGGTGTGGCTGCTGAATTCAATACGGCACCTGCCCAGACGGCGGATCAGTTCATCCACAATATCGATGAAGTCATCTCTGCAATGACGAAGCAGTTCCAGTCGTTGCGTCCTGACCTCACTGTTGCCATCACGCCCACGGCGACATTCGACAGGGAGTACTTCGACACCCTTCCAATCGAAGCAACGATGTTGGGATGCACTCCTGACTTCAATGCATACACAGGAGAAGAGAATGAACCTCCATCAACTGACGAACCTTTCCGCACAGGGGCTGGTCACATGCACGTTGGATGGGGAAGAGGTTTCCGTGTCACGACTGAGGGACATTTTGAACCCTGCCGGAATCTTGTCAAGCAGCTCGATACTGTTCTCTACTTCTCCTCACTTCTCTGGGATTCTGACGATAAACGACGGTCCCTTTATGGGAAGATCGGTGCGTTTCGCCCCAAGTCCTACGGAGTAGAATATCGTCCGATGTCGAATGCTTACCTCCAGACGAAGGAAATCCAGCGTTCGGTGTTCGATATCACCATGTATTGCTCTGATCTTCTGTTGAATCAGGATACCAAACTGTACGAGGATGGTTATGCTCAGGAGATGGTCACGGCAGTACACGAAGGTGTCGTCCTATCATCGGCCATGATCAAGGACTATTTGCAGTACATGAATGAGAAGTACGGTACTCCGGTGGTGTCGGTATGAAGAAATATCTGGTCGAGTACTTCATCCATCATGAGTGGGCCTATGACGATGAATTTGACACCCTTCCTGATGCGGCAAACCACGCTCGTTCAGAGACGTCATCAACGGGGCTTAAGCACCGAATCCGTATAAGAACAGTCTTGGAGATGTTCGAATGACTAAGGTTTTCATAGCACCGGGAGACTCGTATCATGCAGCAATCAACATGTTCGAAAGAGCAGGATTTGAGGTTGTCAAGGACTATCAGGAAGTTGATCTCATCTGCTTCCTTGGAGGAACTGACGTTGACCCAGCTATCTACGGTGAGGAACGAGGTCCACATACTCAGTCTCCTGATCGACAAAGAGATGAGGTCGAGGTTGCACTCTTCAGGAAGTTTCTTGATGTCCCAAAGGTAGGTATCTGCCGTGGTGGTCAACTACTGAATGTCCTCAATGGGGGCAAGATGATTCAGCATCTGGGTAAAACTATCTCAGGTGATGTTCAGGTATTCGTCGCAGCCAACCTTGCACGAGATGATGAACATCGAATTATGAGGGTTGATCATCATCAGGGTATGCTTGCCGCAAATGATATTGGAAATGGCCTTCTCTCGTGGAACGAAAGGGATGACGAGGACGACTATAAGATGTGGCCTGATTATGCGATAGTGTATGAGGACACAAAGTCTCTCTGCTTCCAACCGCATCCCGAGTGGGGTCACAAGGGTACGGAAGACTATTTCTTTGAGCTCATTGAGAAGTATTTTGGCTTCTCGCGAAAGGCTGTATGATGTGTGGACTTACAGGGATGGCAGGTAACGGTGTCTACGTCACTGACCTGAAGATTTTTAATGAACTCCTGTATATGTCTGGCCTTCGTGGTGAGGACTCGACAGGGGTTATGATTGCTAACACCAATCGTCCGAAGAACCACTACATCGTGGACAAGGCCCTTGAGGCACCGGCTGAGTTTGTACGAAAGAGAAACACCACAGGTGGTATCCTCCAGTATACCAAGGCCAATATCTACATGGCTCATGCAAGGTATGCCACTGTAGGTAAGAAGACTGTTGACAATGCCCACCCCTTCGAAGTTCCGGGGTTGGTAGGTATGCACAACGGTACTCTGGCTGACATCAAGTACTCATGGCCTTCCAATGTCGATGACAAGGGCAAGACTGACTCCGAGTTGATGTTCAGGGATATGTCTGAGATTGGTATACTTGAGACACTGAATGGACTGAGCCCCAACTCTGCATTCGCTATCTCTGTCTACGATACGAAGGCAAGGAAGCTGTATCTTGCACGTAACAAGCACCGTCCTCTATATGGTGCCCTGAACAAGAAGTTCGGGATGCTGTACTGGTCGTCGGAGTTCTACATGCTTCATGCAGCAGCAGACAGGAACCATGAGGAAATCCATTCCTTCTACTTCCAACCGGACAAGCTGTATGAGATTCACTTGGATGAAATCGTAGCGGCTGACAAAGAGAAAGCTCCGTGGGTGATTCATGATATCGTTTACTCCAAGAAGTCTTATTCTCTGGGTGTATGGGATAATATCGATGGCTCTGGAGAAAAGGGCTGGACGAAGGATCAGAAGGTGTACTAGAATGAATAGATATGAAGAGCATATGCCATGTACCTATGACACTCCGAGTGACGTAGACCAGCGTCTTAACGGCACCTATTGCCGGTATAAGGGCGTTCCTTACTTCGTTCGTACTCAGGGTATGTCGGTGCATCTGTACGATATGTGCGACACCAAGACAAAAATTGCTGTCGTTACTGTGGATGATGAAGACTTCGACATCTCTATGATGGAGTTGGGTTACTGCAACATCGATGAACCCCCGTACAAGGATCATGTCCTGTACGCATTCAAGTTCCCGAGCAAGCAATACAAGGCTGCCCTAACCAATCTGTATCTGTTCAAGGTGGGCTCCCAGACACAGGTCAACATCTACGACAGTATCCCCAAGGGTGTGAGGGCTTCCCTCATGGGTGCCTTCCCGAGTGCCACAGAGGCATTGCAGTTGATCAACTCCCGTAGTCGTGACATGGTGGCCATCTCTCAGGATGTGTGCTTTGTTCGGGACGTGACTGACATCATCTTCGTGTACTATCGTCAATCAAAGGTAGGATGGATGACATCTGATTCGATGAAGATCAATATGGCAGATAACAAGTATCGTTGGGTTGTCGAAAGGCTTCTCAG
>CAZIWB010000091.1:2131-3263 GCA_964542655.1 uncultured Cellvibrionaceae bacterium | reverse complement strand
GGTGTCGAGTATGTGCTGAAGAAGCCCTTGTCCTATCATAAAGCCTTGGATGCTCTGGCCGAGTTCAAGGAATCACTGAAGGATGTCCCCTTCATCAAGGGTGCTCCGGCTACCTCTGTACATGTTCACATGAATATGCTCAATGAGACCCCGTTGACCTTGGCGAACGTCGTCTTCATCTGGCAGTTCTTCGAGAATGTCCTTGTTGAGTATTGTGGTCCCACACGACGATCCTCTCTGTTTTCTGCTCCGACTCGTGTAACGGAGGGGATCAAGGACAACTACATGAAACTCTTCTCCAGTCTGGAGGCAGGGACTATGGGTGCAATCTCTTTCCCGGAGAAATCTGCGAAGTATTGTGCCCTGAACCTCGCCACGTTGACCAAGTTTGGGTCTCTTGAGTTCAGGACCATGCGTGGGACAACTGACACTGATGAGATTGCAGAGTGGTTATCTATTCTGAACAAAATCTACCAGATGGCCAAGGTTCCGGGAATGAACCCCGACAAGTTCCTTGAGTTGTTCAGTGAGTATGACACCAGTATCCTCGATTATGTGTTCGGTGAACTGGCAGTAAAACTCAAGACACCTCACCTCGATGCTCTGATTGACAGGTCTCAGATTTATGTTCTGAATCTTGCACAGTCTGTTGCCTCTTGGGAGACCTTCGGGATGGCTTACGTTAAAATCCCTCAAAAGGTGTCAGTATCACCACAGAAGAAGAAGTCCACACTTGAAGTTCTTGTTGCTGGTCTACAACCACCCCCCGCCCCTTGGCAGACTTTCCCCACTGTAACACTTGGTGCTAGCCTGACGACTATAGCTACCGATGAGTTCGGTGAACCCGGCTTACTCCACATCCCTGACTTCGACGACGAAGAGGAAATCTAAGAATGTGCAATATCATTATTCTTGAACCGGGCCAGATGCCCAAGCGTGACGAATTTGAGAATATGTGCTGGAATAATTGGCACTCTTTCGGGTTGGTCACAATGATTGATGGCAAGCTTGATACCACCAAGAAGGCCTTCACCAAAGAGGACGAGATGAGCAATGAGGTTATCTGGAACCTGTTGCTTCGTGATCGTCAGTATCGTCGTATCCTTCATGTACGTCACATGACGGCAGGGAC
>CAZIWB010000091.1:0-2031 GCA_964542655.1 uncultured Cellvibrionaceae bacterium | reverse complement strand
GTGGGTACGTAGTGTAATCCGCTCTCACTGGGCCATGAACAACCGTGGTATCCTCATTGCTAACGACCAAGACCCCATGTATCTGGGCGAATGGAAGGAACGTGAGGATGACGCTGGTGGTAAGTACAAGACTGCCAATGATGACTACTTTGACAAGGTGACTCGTGGACCCGAGTTTACCCGGAGGGAAGAAAGTCGCAAAAAGGCTCAGACGACTGCGGTTACGACAGTCACGACGACTTCTACCTACAAACCACCTCTGTCAAGCATCAACAAGTTCCCCAACCTCAACCAGAAAGTCGGGGGATTCTTCACAGTCGATGAGCACTTCAAGAATGTACTCATGGATTGGGATATTTACGATCGTGATCATTGCGTTACTCTTGGGGCGATGACGCAGGAAGAGATCAAGGAACTCTTCGAGAGTGAATCGGATGCAATGTTTGTGTTCGATCTTGTTGTCTCTGATTATGCCAAGCTCTATGAAGAGATGGGTGAAGTGCAGGCCAAGCATGATCGTGCAAGCAAGTTGGTAGCAAGTCTCCAGCAGGAATTGGATTTCTATCGTGCCAAAGATGACGAAAAAGCAGCGTAAGCTAGCTAAGAAAGCGAGTGTACCAGTGACATCATACTCTGAAGTCAGGATTGCTTCGGTACTACACCGTCGGTTCAATCACAATACACCTGACTATCTCGACAGGAAAGCTGAGTACGATATCCCAGTCTTTCTGTATAATGGATTCCAAGTGGGTGGAAAGTACTACTCTGTAATCGAGGGTGCCGACTACTTGGGTAAGTGCAGGACATGTGTAGAGAACTTCGCCATGAAGGAAGACCTTCTCCTTCGTCAACCTGTTGCATTCAAGGTTGATCCCAAGTCAGTCCTTCCTAAGGGGAAGCTTGGTGGTGAGTTGCATATCATCGATCCGATACAGTTGCTCACCCTCGACAGGATGATGGACAACAACAAGATGTTCAAGAGGATGCAGACATGGCTCTGGATGGATGAACAGAAGAACCCTCTTGTCAAGGGTAGATGCTCCGTGAAGGCATGGATTTATCTTGGGTGTGATCAGTATTGGCGTGATAAACCAATTCATCCCAGACATCCTTCCTTGAAGTTTAACCAACCCCTGCTTGAGTGGCCAGCATCGAAGTCCCTCGCAGCAGATGAAATCCCGTGGATCATGTGATGACTTACCCATGTGGTGAAACCCGAAACGCTCTCAAGAGGGAGACACAATAATGCAGATCAGTAAAATCAAGATCAAGCCGCTTGAGTGGCGGGCAATGTGGGCCGAAACCCCGTTCGGTTGCTACAAGATCGACGAGATCATGAGCGAACCAATCAATGGCCCCGGTTCCCCTCGTTCTGATGAGGAAGTGAGCTACCAACCCACCTTTAATGGGATGGATTGGGGTAACATCTTTGGTAGCGTCGATATGGCTAAGGAATACTGCCAGGAGCATTTCAACGAGCGCATCAGGAGCGCCCTCGTCACTCCCACTGACGCCGGTAAGGTGGACTACGACGATGATGTGACGGCGGAGGCTGTTGAAAAGCTACGGCTAAAAGCCGCACCAGTAATGGGCACGAAAGAGTGGGTCCAGATCGCCCCCATCCCAACACCGGAACAACCCTTAAAACAAGGAGATTAAAATGTCATATATCGTAAGACGCAGTGCTATGGGAGCAAAGACCACTCCTATCATCGTTGAACAAGTCAATCAGGGTATGAAAATCTTCCTGAGTGATGAATCCCTGCCGCAAGACGACGACTATTGCTTTCGGTGGGGAACGACAGGTGGTAATCCCGGTAAGACCAAGGTAATCAACAAGGCTTCTGCCATCGAAAAGACTTCTGACAAGAGGGCGTTCCGTTTGTTGCTCTCTCAGCATGGTCTGGCCCCCAAGTCGTGGGCTAATATCAATGAGTATATCCTCAGTGACTCATACAGCCCCGCTGAGAGGCTTCTGACACGTCCCGAGTACCATGAACGCTCAAATGGAATGTTCCTCTCAGAGAGCGT
>CAZIWB010000090.1:0-21502 GCA_964542655.1 uncultured Cellvibrionaceae bacterium | reverse complement strand
AAGCTAACTTTGGAGCCACGCTGGGCCAGACCGCGGTTGCGGCCTTTCATCTGCTTGCGAAACTTTGTACGCTTAGGTTGTAACATGATGCGTACCCCTTACTTGGATTTAGCAGCTTTTTTCTTGGACGCTGCTTCGGTTTCAGTAACATCACCGATAACTTCGCCTTTGAAAATCCACACTTTCACACCAATGATACCGTAGGTGGTGCTCGCTTCTGCTGTTGCATAATCGATATCTGCACGCAAAGTGTGCAGAGGTACACGACCTTCGCGATACCACTCACTACGAGCGATTTCGGCACCACCCAAGCGGCCACCCACTTGGATTTTGATACCTTCAGCACCTTGACGCATTGCATTTTGCACCGCGCGCTTCATCGCACGACGGAACATTACACGACGCTCTAATTGCTGAGCCACGCCTTGTGCCACTAAAGCTGCATCCAAATCGGGCTTGCGAATCTCTTCAATATTAATATGAACAGGCACGCCCATTTGCTTGCTTACTTCAGCGCGCAACTTATCAACATCTTCGCCTTTTTTACCAATCACAATGCCTGGACGGGCAGTGTGAATAGTAATGCGCGCAGTATTAGCGGGGCGTTCAATATCAACGCGGCTAACTGACGCACTAGCAAGCTTCTCTTGAATGTACGAACGCACTTTCAAGTCGATGTTGAGTTTGTCTGCGTAATCGGTGCCATCGGCATACCAAATAGAAGTATGCTTTTTGATGATCCCCAGACGAATACCGTTTGGATGTACTTTCTGACCCATAACGCGCTCTCTTACTTATCGGCTACTTTAACGGTGATGTGACAAGTGCGTTTGGTAATACGATCAGCACGTCCTTTAGCACGTGGCTTAATGCGTTTCAGGCTTACGCCTTCATCAACAAAAATCGTTTTTACTTTCAACTCATCAACATCAGCGCCTTCGTTATGCTCGGCATTTGCAATTGCAGATTCGAGCACTTTCTTGATGATCTCTGCGCCTTTCTTTGTACTAAAGGCCAAGATATCAAGCGCGTCTTCAACGCCTTTACCGCGAATTTGATCAGCAACCAAACGCGCTTTTTGCGCCGACAGACGAGCACCGCTTAATTTTGCTGCTACTTCCATCGTATACCTCGATTAGCGTTTTTTCGCTTTCTTATCAGCGGCGTGGCCACGATAAGTGCGGGTTGCTGCAAATTCGCCAAGCTTATGGCCAACCATTTCTTCGTTAACCAGGACCGGAACATGCTGACGCCCATTGTGCACAGCCAAAGTCAAACCCACCATTTCCGGCATAATCATGGAACGGCGCGACCAAGTCTTAATTGGACGACGATCATTACTCGCGATCGCAGCTTCGACCTTCTTAATCAGGTGAAGATCGATAAAAGGACCTTTTTTCAGTGAACGTGGCACTGTCTCTTCCTCTATTCAGCTGTTAAGTCGGCGCTTATTTCTTATCGCGACGACGAACAATCATGTTATCGGTGCGCTTGTTTTTGCGCGTTTTGTAACCCTTGGTTGGAGTACCCCATGGTGAAACTGGGTGACGTCCGCCAGAAGTACGGCCTTCACCACCACCCATTGGGTGATCTACCGGGTTCATCGCAACACCGCGAACAGTAGGACGAATGCCAAGCCAACGTTTGGCGCCAGCCTTGCCCAATGAACGCAAATTGTGCTCACTGTTAGAGACTTCACCCAGAGTTGCGCGACAATCACTCAACACTTTACGCATTTCACCGCTGCGCAAACGCAAAGTTGCGTAAGCACCATCGCGCGCGACCAACTGAGCCGAAGCACCAGCAGAACGAGCAATTTGAGCACCCTTACCAGGCTTGAGCTCAACACAGTGAATTACACTACCCAACGGGATGTTACGGATTGGCAGAGCATTGCCTGGCTTGATAGCCGCAGCGTTACCCGACTCAATTTTGTCACCAGCGCTCAAACCTTTGGGCGCAATGATGTAGCGACGCTCACCGTCTGCATAACATACGAGAGCAATATAAGCAGTACGATTTGGGTCGTACTCAATGCGCTCAACAGTTGCAGGGATGCCGTCTTTATTACGACGGAAATCAACTACACGGTAATGTTGTTTATGGCCGCCACCAACATGGCGAGTAGTAATGCGACCGGTATTGTTACGACCACCTGATTTGGACTTTTTGTCCAGCAGAGGAGCGTAAGGATCACCCTTGTACAAATCCGGATTGACAACTTTTACTACAAAGCGGCGACCTGGAGAGGTTGGTTTACATTTTACAATTGGCATTGCAACAATCCCCTTACTCAGCTACCGCAAAGTCGATTTCTTGACCTTGCTCAAGACGTACATACGCTTTTTTCCAATCGCTTCTCTTGCCGATTCCGTAGCGTGTACGCTTGGTTTTGCCTTTAACGTTCAAAACACGAACAGATTCAACTTTAGTGCTGAACAGTGTTTGAACTGCGGCTTTAATTTCCACTTTATTAGCGTCAGCCAATACTTTGAAAACCACTTGGTTACCAGTCTCACCGGCTGCTGCTGCTTTCTCAGAAACCACAGGACCTAGCAACACTTTATAAATGCGTTCTTGGTTCATCCCAGGATCTCCTCGAATTTTTTCAGAGCAGGAACAGTAACGATCACCTTGTCAAAACCGATCAGACTTACAGGATCAACACCCTGTACATCGATCACACCAACCTTGTACAGGTTGCGCGATGCAAGAAACAAGTTTTCACTCATTTCTTCGGTAATGATCAAAGCATCAGTCAAATTAAATTGAGCCAGCTTTTGAACTAATGATTTGGTTTTTGGTGCATCCACATCAAAGCTTTCAACCACAATCAAACGCTCCTGACGATTCAACTCTGACAGGATGCACTGCAGTGCAGCGCGGTACATTTTCTTGTTAAGTTTTTGCTCGAAATTACGTGGCTTAGCAGCAAATGTTGCACCGCCTCCGCGCCAGATTGGGCTGCGGATAGTACCAGCACGTGCGCGACCGGTACCCTTTTGACGCCATGGTTTCTTGCCGCCACCAGACACTTCGGCGCGAGTTTTTTGCGCTTTAGTACCCTGACGAGCACCAGCCATATAGGCAACAACAGTTTGGTGAACCAGGTCTTGGTTAAACTCTCTACCGAAGGCGACTTCAGATACAGAAACTGTACCCTGGGCACCACCGGGACTAACAATTTTTAATTCCATGGTCGATTCCCCTCGGATACTTAACCGTTAGTGCGCGCTTTAACAGCTGGACGCACAATAACGTCGCCACCTGGAGCACCAGGAATAGCACCCTTAACAAGAAGCAGATTGCGCTCAGCATCGACACGGACAATCTCAAGGTTTTGAACGGTTACACGCTCAGCACCCATATGACCAGCCATTTTCTTGCCTTTAAATACGCGACCTGGAGATTGACACTGGCCGATAGAACCCAGCACACGGTGCGAACGGGAGTTACCGTGAGTCGCATCTTGCATACCAAAGTTCCAGCGCTTAATGCTGCCAGCAAAACCTTTACCTTTAGATGTGCCGGTAACATCAATTATTTGACCTGCAGAGAAAGACTCAACAGTAATTGTTGCACCAACTTCGAAAGCTTCTTGAGCTTCGTTACGCAACTCCCAAACACCGCGACCCGCCTCAACATTAGCTTTGGCAAAGTGACCGGCTTCGGACTTGGTAACACGGGAGGCACGACGAGCACCAATAGTTACCTGCACAGCAGAGTAGCCATCAGTGTCTACGCTTTTAACCTGAGTGATGCGATTAGGCTCAACCTCAATCACAGAGACAGGAATGGAAACACCATCATCGGTAAATACACGAGTCATACCGCTTTTGCGGCCGACAATACCAATCGTCATTTTACTAACCTCTTAGTGTACGGGGCTTTTACCCGCTATGGCCGCCCATTTCAGAGCGTTACACAGTTCGGACACCCAGTGCGCCCGAACCTTAAACATTTACTTAGCCGAGACTAATTTGAACTTCAACACCAGCAGCCAGATCCAGCTTCATAAGTGCATCAACAGTTTTTTCAGTAGGCTCAACAATATCCAGCAAACGCTTATGTGTACGGATCTCGTATTGATCACGCGCGTCTTTATTAACGTGCGGGGAAATCAATACAGTGAAGCGCTCTTTACGAGTCGGCAGCGGAATCGGACCGCGCACTTGAGCACCTGTACGCTTTGCTGTCTCAACGATCTCTTGGGTAGAGGCGTCAATAAGCTTGTGATCAAAAGCCTTCAGGCGAATTCTAATGCGTTGATTCTGCATGTGAACCAAACTCCAATTGTTTGTTTTAAAGAACTTCCAATGCGCAAGGGTAAAAGTACCCCGGCAAAAGGAGGCGCAATTCTAAGGGCGGTTTTATGACCTGTCAACAAATAAACCGCAGTTTTGCGATTATTTGACCAACCAGCTATCACACCCACCATAAATAAAAAGCGGGCCACGAAGGCCCGCCTTTCATCAAGCAAAATTACTGAATGATTTTGGCAACAACACCAGCACCAACAGTACGACCACCTTCACGGATAGCGAAGCGCAAGCCTTCTTCCATCGCGATCGGGTGAATCAGGGTAACAACCATTTGCACGTTGTCACCGGGCATTACCATTTCTACGCCTTCCGGCAATTCAACAGCACCGGTTACGTCGGTGGTGCGGAAGTAGAATTGTGGACGGTAGCCTTTGAAGAATGGAGTGTGACGACCACCTTCTTCTTTGGACAATACGTACACTTCGGATTGGAACTTGGTGTGCGGAGTTACTGAGTTTGGCTTGGCCAATACTTGACCACGCTCAACGTCATCACGCTTGGTACCACGAAGCAGAACACCCACGTTCTCACCCGCACGACCTTCGTCGAGCAATTTGCGGAACATTTCAACACCAGTACAGGTGGTTTTAACGGTGTCTTTCAGACCAACGATCGCGATCTCTTCACCGACCTTAACAACACCACGCTCTACACGGCCAGTTACCACAGTACCGCGACCAGAGATAGAGAATACGTCTTCTACTGGCATCAGGAATGGTTGGTCGATAGCACGTACTGGCTCAGGGATGTAGCTATCCAGTGCTTCAACCAGCTTGCGCACAGCTGAAGTACCCAGAGCGTTTTCATCTTCACCGTTCAATGCCATCAGGGCAGAACCAGCGATGATTGGAGTATCGTCGCCTGGGAAGTCGTAGGTGGACAGCAGCTCACGCAGCTCCATTTCTACCAATTCCAACATTTCGTTGTATTCTTCGGTACCTACACCACCACAGTCTTCTGCCAACAAGTCAGCCTTGTTCAGGAATACTACGATGTAAGGAACGCCTACCTGACGAGACAATAGGATGTGTTCACGGGTTTGCGGCATTGGACCGTCGGTCGCACCACACACCAGGATCGCACCGTCCATCTGCGCAGCACCAGTGATCATGTTTTTCACATAGTCGGCGTGGCCTGGGCAGTCAACGTGAGCGTAGTGACGGATTGCCGAGTCATACTCTACGTGAGAGGTGTTGATGGTGATACCACGAGCCTTTTCTTCCGGCGCGTTATCGATACCATCATAAGCAACGAATGCGCCGCCCCAGCTTTCTGCACACACGCGGGTCAACGCGGCGGTCAGCGTGGTTTTACCGTGGTCAACGTGACCAATGGTGCCCACGTTAAGGTGGGGCTTGTTACGTTCAAACTTCTCTTTAGCCACTTTTCAATTCCTCTATATAAAGATGAAATATCGAAACTATTCTTCGTCTCTTTGCATTCCGCCCTTCGCAATCACTTCATCAGCGACATTGCGCGGAGCCTCCTGGTACTTCAAAAATTCCATGGTGTAGGTTGCGCGACCCTGAGTTGCAGAGCGCAATGCAGTCGCATAACCAAACATTTCCGATAACGGAACTTCAGCGTCAACCACCTTCCCCATCGGACTCTCATCCATACCCAGGATCAAGCCCCGACGGCGATTGAGGTCACCAACCACATCACCCATGTTTGCTTCTGGAGTAACCACCTCAACCTTCATGATCGGTTCAAGCAATACCGCCCCACCCTTTTGCGCCAATTTCTTGGTCGCCATAGATGCAGCAATCTTAAACGCCATTTCTGACGAATCCACATCATGGTATGAACCGTCAAATACAACCGCCTTCAAACCAAGCAATGGATAGCCCGCCAGAACACCGTTTTGCATTTGTTCAGCAATACCTTTTTGAATTGCAGGAATGAATTCCTTGGGAACCACACCACCCACAATTTCATTCACAAACTCCAGGCCCTCTGCACTTTCGTCAGCACCAGGAGAGAAGCGAATCCAACAATGACCAAATTGGCCACGACCACCCGACTGGCGCACGAACTTACCTTCAATCTCACAGGTATTGCGGATAGCTTCCCGGTAGGCCACTTGCGGCTTACCAATATTAGCTTCAACGCCAAATTCGCGACGCATACGATCAACAATAATGTCGAGGTGCAACTCACCCATACCACCAATAATGGTCTGGCCAGTCTCTTCGTCGGTGCGCACTCGGAAAGAAGGGTCTTCCTGGGCCAATTTACCCAAGGCAACACCCATTTTTTCCTGGTCCGCTTTGGTTTTTGGCTCAACCGCCACATGAATTACCGGCTCAGGGAAATCCATGCGCTCAAGGATAATAATGCTGTCGAGCGCACAGAGCGTATCGCCCGTAGTACAGTCTTTAAAACCGATACCCGCAGCAATATCACCCGCCAACACTTCTTTTATTTCGTGACGCTGGTTGGCATGCATCTGCACCATCCGACCAACCCGCTCCTTTTTACCTTTCACCGAGTTCAAGACGGTATCACCCGATTCCAGGGTGCCCGAGTATACGCGGAAGAAGGTCAAGGTCCCCACAAATGGGTCGGTAGCAATCTTAAAGGCCAATGCAGAGAAAGGCTCATCGTCGCTTGCCTTACGCGTTGCAACGGTCTCGCCATCCTCAAGCACACCCTCAATTGCCTTAACCTCCGTGGGCGCCGGCAGATAATCAACAACCGCATCCAGCATTGCCTGGACACCTTTGTTTTTAAAGGCCGAACCACCAATAACAGGGATAATTTCGTTAGCCAGGGTGCGCGCACGAATACCAGCCTTGATTTCCTCTTCGGTCAGCTCTTCGCCACCCAAATACTTTTCCATCAATGCTTCACTGGATTCAGCCGCAGACTCAATCAGGAATTCACGCATTTTTTCACAAGCCGCAAGCAGATCCACCGGAATCGGCTCGTACTTGAAGGTCATACCCTGATCTTCTTCGTTCCAGATAATGGCGCGCATCTTAACCAGATCAACAACACCCTTGAAGCCATCTTCAGAGCCAATCGTCATCTGCAATGGAACAGCATTCGCTCCCAAACGGGTTTTCAACTGTTCAACCACGCGCATGTAATTGGCGCCGGTACGATCCATCTTATTAACAAATACTATGCGAGGAACTTCATATTTGTTCGCTTGACGCCATACGGTTTCAGTCTGGGGCTGCACCCCCGAAGAGCCACACAAAACAACAACTGCACCATCGAGAACACGCAAGGAGCGCTCCACCTCAATAGTGAAATCAACGTGCCCGGGAGTATCAATTACGTTGATGCGGTGCTCATCAAACTGGCCACCCATACCTTTCCAGAAAGTGGTAACGGCAGCGGAGGTAATCGTAATGCCACGCTCCTGCTCCTGAACCATCCAGTCAGTAGTTGCTGCACCGTCATGCACCTCACCAATTTTGTGAGACAGACCGGTATAAAACAACACGCGCTCGGTAGTAGTAGTCTTACCGGCATCAACGTGTGCGCAGATGCCGATATTACGATAGCGTGCTATAGGTGTTTTACGTGCCACAGCGGTATTCCCCGATAACGAATTCGCCATTAAAGGTAAAGGCAGCCAATGCTGCCTTTATCTGAACACAGGCGCGGTAAAGCAAACCTCCATTAGAAACGGAAGTGCGAGAACGCCTTGTTTGCTTCAGCCATACGGTGAACGTCTTCACGCTTCTTAACCGCAGCGCCTTTGCCTTGAGCAGCATCCATCAATTCACCAGCCAAACGCGCAGGCATTGACTTCTCACCGCGCTTGCGGGAGTAATCCACCAACCAACGCATTGCCAGTGCAGTACGGCGAGATGCGCGCACCTCAACAGGAACTTGATAGGTTGCACCGCCCACACGGCGAGATTTAACCTCAACCAGCGGAGCGATGTTCTCGAGAGCCTCGGAGAAAACCTCCAGAGGATCGCGATTTAATTTGGTTTTAACGATATCCATAGCGCCATAAATAATGCGCTCTGCTACCGACTTTTTACCACTGATCATTACGTGGTTCATAAATTTCGCCAGAGTCACGTTACCGAATTTTGGATCCGGCAGCGTTTCGCGCTTGGCGACGACACGTCTTCTTGGCATTTTAAAAGCCTCTCTTCAGGAAAATTCCAAGACAACATTTGAAGCCCGATTGCTTCGAAATTTGCTTGGCCTTACTCGGTTGTACACCGAAAACATTAAACGTAAAGCATCAGCGGCGGATAAAATCCGCCAGCCATTACTTAGGACGTTTAGCACCGTATTTGGAACGACCCTGTCTACGCTTGGCAACACCAGAAGTATCCAGTGAACCGCGTACAGTATGGTAACGCACACCAGGCAAGTCCTTAACACGACCGCCACGGATCAGCACCACGCTGTGCTCTTGCAAGTTATGGCCTTCACCGCCGATATAGGAAGACACTTCGAAACCATTGGTCAAACGAACACGGCATACTTTACGCAATGCTGAGTTTGGCTTTTTCGGTGTAGTCGTATAAACGCGAGTGCAAACACCGCGCTTTTGCGGATTGCCTTGCAGAGCTGGAACGTCGCTCTTATCTACGATGGGTTTTCTCGGCTTACGAATCAATTGATTGATCGTTGGCATGAAAACAAACTCCACAGGTAATACGCCTTCATTTTTGAAGGCAGGTTTAAGAAAGCGGGCCTATACAACGAAAAATAGCCCTGCTTCCCACTTCGGAAAAAGTGGGTGGCGCATTGTAAAGATGCCTCCCACTACCGTCAAGGTAAAGCCCGCTTATTTAATGGACAATTGTCCGATAAAAAAGCAAGGCTGGGATTACCAGCCTTGCTTCGGGTTTACCCCAGGAGCTTTTAGACTCCCGTCACTTCAGCAACTTACCAAGCATTAACCAATGCTTGATTTCAGCGCCTCAGTCAATGCTGCTTCAACGTCTTCTGCGCTCACACCCACATCGTTAGTGAGTGCAGCTTCGCGACGACGCTTGCGGTCTGAGTGATATGCCAGACCAGTACCGGCCGGGATCAAACGACCCACAACGACGTTTTCTTTCAGGCCACGCAGGGCGTCTTTCTTGCCGGTTACCGCCGCTTCGGTCAATACGCGGGTAGTTTCCTGGAACGATGCAGCGGAGATGAACGACTCGGTCGCCAAGGATGCCTTGGTGATACCCAGCAGCTGGCGCTCGTAGTTAGCCGGTTGGCGCGCTTCTGCACGCAGCTTTTCGTTTTCTTCCAGCACGTGGTTGTATTCAACCTGCTCGCCTTTAACGAACGTAGAATCACCCATGGTGCTGATTTCTACTTTACGCAGCATTTGACGAACGATAGTTTCAATGTGCTTATCGTTAATCTTCACGCCTTGCAGACGATAAACGTCCTGGATTTCGTTGGTAATGTAACGAGCCAAGGCTTCAACACCTTGCAGACGCAAAATATCGTGCGGGTTCGCTGGACCATCAGACACAACCTCGCCCTTCGCAACCATTTCACCTTCAAACACGGTCAATTGGCGATGCTTCGGAATCAGAACTTCGTAATGGGTTGAACCATCATCCAATACCTGACCATCGGTTGGAGTGATAATCAAGCGACGCTTGCCTTTGGTTTCTTTGCCAAAGCTCACAGTACCGGAGATTTCCGCCAGAATTGACGGCTCTTTCGGACGACGAGCTTCGAACAAGTCAGCAACGCGCGGCAGACCACCGGTGATGTCACGGGTCTTCGAACCTTCTTGTGGGATACGCGCAATAATGTCGCCCACGTTGATAATGTCGCTGTTATTGATGCTCAAGATTGCTTTCGCTGGCAGCATGTAGTGCGCCGGCACATTGGTGTTCGCAAGGAACAGCTCTTTGCCTTTTGCATCAACCAAGGTTACTGCTGGGCGCAAGTCCTTACCTGCTGATGGGCGCTCGGCCGGATCCAGAATCTCGATAGAGCTCAAACCAGTCAGCTCGTCGGTTTGACGACGGATAGAGAGACCGTCTTCCATACCCGAGAATGCAACAGTACCTGCCACTTCCGATACGATCGGGTGAGTATGCGGGTCCCATTTAGCAATAATTTGGCCGCCTTTTACTGCTTCGCCGTCTTTAACAGTGATCAATGCACCGTAAGGAATCTTGTAGCGTTCGCGCTCACGACCACTGCCATCAGCAATCGCCAATTCACCGGAACGGGAAACTGCAACCAGATTACCGGCAGGGTTGCTCACAACTTTAACGTTGAGCAAGCGCACAGTACCTTCTTGCTTAACTTGTACGCTATCGGCTGCAGAAGCTCTCGATGCCGCACCACCAATGTGGAACGTACGCATGGTCAGCTGGGTTCCCGGCTCACCGATTGACTGGGCCGCGATAACACCAACAGCCTCACCCACGTTAACGCGATGACCACGGGCCAGGTCACGACCATAACACATAGAGCAGATACCGCTACGAGCTTCGCAAGTAATCGGTGAACGTACCAATACTTCGTCAATACCCATGGCTTCAACGCGCTCAACCCAAGCCTCATCGATCATGGTGCCGGCAGGAACCAGAATCTCATCAGTGCCAGGACGAATAACATCGCGCGCAATAATACGACCGAGGATACGATCACCCAGGGACTCAATTACGTCACCGCCTTCAATTACCGGTGACATGGTCAGACCTTCATCTGTACCACAGTCGATAGCCGTTACTACCAGATCCTGCGCAACGTCTACCAGACGACGGGTCAGGTAACCGGAGTTTGCAGTTTTCAATGCTGTATCCGCCAGACCTTTACGCGCACCGTGGGTTGAGATGAAGTACTGGAGTACGTTCAAGCCTTCACGGAAGTTTGCAGTAATAGGGGTCTCGATGATCGAACCATCCGGACGTGCCATCAAACCACGCATACCTGCGAGCTGACGGATCTGGGCAGGCGAACCACGCGCACCAGAGTCGGCATACATAAATACCGAGTTGAATGATGGCTGCAATTCTTCAGCACCATCGCGGTTGATCACAGATTCTTTGGAGATGCCTTCCATCATCGACTTGGCAACCAAATCGTTGGCACGCGACCAGATATCAATAACCTTGTTGTATTTTTCGCCCTGGGTCACCAGACCTGAAGCATATTGGGTTTCAATCTCTTTCACTTCGGCCTCAGCACGACCGATAATCTCAGCCTTGGCTACCGGGATAGTGAAGTCGTTAACACCAATAGATGAACCAGACTTGGTAGAGAAGTCGTAACCCATGTACATCAAACGGTCGGCAAAAATAACTGTCGCCTTCAAGCCCACTACGCGATAGCAGTAGTTGATTGCAGCAGAAATAGCCTTCTTGACCATTGGACGGTTAATCATTTCCAGTGGCATGCCTGGGGGAACGATTTCCCACAACAAGACACGACCTACAGTAGTGCTTACCAATTTAACCGCAGTGGTCTTCTCACCTTCTTCACCAATCAGGGTCTCGCTCAAGCGCACCTTGATGCGCGCTTGCAGGTCAACTTGTTTGGAGTAGTAGGCACGCGATACTTCTGCCGGATCGGCAAATACCATGTTTTCGCCTTTGGCGTTTACACGGTCGCGAGTCATCCAGTACAAGCCCAATACCACGTCTTGCGACGGAACGATAATTGGCTCGCCTGATGCTGGAGACAGGATATTATTGGTCGACATCATCAGTGCACGGGCTTCCAACTGAGCTTCAATTGTCAGTGGAACGTGAACTGCCATCTGGTCACCGTCGAAGTCGGCGTTGTACGCAGAACAAACGAGTGGGTGCAGTTGGATTGCCTTACCTTCAATCAGTACGGGCTCAAACGCCTGGATACCAAGACGGTGCAGTGTTGGTGCACGGTTCAGGAGAACCGGGTGCTCGCGGATAACTTCGTCGAGGATATCCCAAACGACAGCTTCTTCACGCTCAACCATTTTCTTGGCGGCTTTGATAGTGGTCGCCAAACCACGCAATTCGAGCTTGCTGAAAATAAACGGCTTGAACAATTCCAAGGCCATTTTCTTCGGCAGACCGCACTGGTGCAGACGCAGGGTTGGACCTACCACGATTACCGAACGGCCTGAGTAGTCAACGCGCTTACCGAGCAGGTTTTGACGGAAACGACCTTGCTTACCTTTAATCATGTCTGCCAGAGACTTCAGCGGACGCTTGTTCGAACCGGTAATCGCACGACCACGACGACCGTTATCCAACAGAGCATCTACCGCTTCTTGCAGCATACGTTTTTCGTTGCGCACGATGATGTCAGGCGCATTCAGATCCAACAGACGCTTCAAACGGTTGTTACGGTTGATTACGCGACGATACAAATCGTTCAGGTCGGAAGTCGCAAAGCGGCCGCCATCCAATGGAACCAATGGACGCAAATCTGGCGGCAATACCGGCAACACTTCCATTACCATCCACTCAGGCTTGTTGCCAGAGAAGAAGAACGCTTCTAAAAGCTTCAAGCGCTTGGAGTATTTCTTGATTTTGGTTTCGCTAGTGGTATTCGGGATTTCTTCGCGCAGGCGTTGAATCTCTGATTCCAGATCAATAGCACGCATCAAGGTCTGAATCGCTTCAGCACCCATTTGGGCTTCAAATTCGTCACCGAACTCTTCCATCGCTTCGAAATATTGCTCGTCAGAGAGCAATTGACCGCGCTCCAAGGTAGTCATACCTGGCTCGGTCACTACGTAGGATTCAAAATAAAGTACACGCTCGATATCACGCAGAGTCATATCCAGCAACAAACCAATACGGCTCGGCAGTGATTTCAAAAACCAAATATGCGCAACCGGGCTAGCCAGCTCAATGTGGCCCATACGCTCACGGCGCACTTTAGCCAAAGTAACTTCAACGCCGCACTTCTCACAGATAATGCCGCGATGCTTCATGCGCTTGTACTTACCGCACAAGCACTCGTAATCTTTTACTGGGCCAAAGATCTTGGCGCAGAACAAACCTTCACGTTCAGGCTTGAAGGTACGGTAGTTGATGGTTTCCGGCTTTTTTACTTCGCCGAACGACCATGAACGAATCATTTCAGGTGATGCCAAGCTAATACGAATAGAGTCGAATTCTTCGACTTGTCCCTGGGACTTGAGCAAATTCAGTAAGTCTTTCAAGGCGCTTTCTCCTGTTGGCTCCGGGGGAGCTTTCATTAAACTTCGAGGCAAATTCTTTGGTGTTACTGGTTCCGGGCTACGGCCAATATCGACAGGGTTAGTGCCGATACTGGCGTGTAAGCTTGAGCATTAATCGTCTTGCTCAAGCTCGATGTTGATACCCAGAGAGCGGATTTCCTTAACGAGTACGTTGAAGGACTCCGGCATGCCGGGCTCCATACGGTGGTCGCCATCAACGATGTTTTTATACATCTTGGTACGACCCGCAACGTCATCCGACTTAACAGTAAGCATTTCTTGCAAGGTGTAAGCTGCGCCGTATGCTTCAAGCGCCCACACTTCCATCTCACCAAAACGCTGACCACCAAATTGCGCTTTACCACCCAGAGGCTGTTGGGTAACCAAACTATAAGAGCCGGTTGAACGAGCATGCATCTTGTCATCCACCAAGTGGTTCAACTTGAGCATGTACATGTAACCCACAGTCACAGGACGAGTGAACTGATCACCGGTACGACCATCATAAAGAATGGATTGACCGGTATCTGACAGGCCCGCCAAACGCAACAGCGCTTTGATTTCGTGCTCTTTAGCACCATCAAATACTGGCGTTGCCATAGGCACACCGTCAGCCAGGTTTTTAGCCAGATCGAGAATCTCTTTATCGCTGAACGAGGCCAGATCTTCTTTCGCCGCTACATCACCGGTTTTGTTGTAGATGTCTTCAAGGAAGGCGCGAATGTCGGCAATCGCTTTTTGCTCTTGCACCAACTTGTTGATCTTCACACCCAAACCTTTAGCCGCCATACCCAAGTGCATTTCCAACACCTGACCCACGTTCATACGTGAAGGTACGCCGAGTGGGTTGAGTACGATATCAACCGTCTCGCCATTCTCGTCATAAGGCATGTCTTCAATCGGCATAATTACCGAGATAACACCCTTGTTACCGTGACGGCCGGCCATCTTGTCACCCGGCTGGATGCGGCGTTTGATCGCCAGGTAAACCTTAACGATTTTAAGTACGCCTGGAGCGAGATCATCACCGGTAGACAACTTGCGTTTCTTATCTTCAAAACGCTCATCGAGAATCTTGCGACGCTCTGCCAACTGCTCTTCTGCACGATCGATCTGCTCATTCAGCGCATCTTCGTTCATACGCAGTTTGAACCATTGGTCTTTTTCCAAGCCGTTCAGGGTTTCATGAGTCATGGCTTCGCCTTTCTTCACATTTTTTCCTGATGCTACAACTTGGCCAACCAATGCAGAACGCAAACGCTCAAAGGTTGCGGTCTCAACGATACGGTATTCTTCGTTCAAATCTTTACGAACTTCGTCGAGCTGGGCTTTTTCGATTTCCAGACTGCGCTGATCTTTTTCCAAACCATCGCGAGTGAAAACCTGAACATCGATTACAGTACCTTTAGTGCTTGAGGGTACGCGTAAAGAAGTATCTTTAACGTCAGACGCTTTCTCACCGAAGATTGCACGCAACAGTTTTTCTTCTGGCGTTAATTGGGTTTCACCTTTTGGTGTCACCTTACCAACCAGAATATCGCCGCCGCCAACTTCCGCACCGATATACACGATGCCGGATTCGTCCAGCTTGCTCAGGGCACTTTCACCAACGTTCGGAATATCGGCAGTAATTTCTTCGCTGCCCAACTTGGTATCACGTGCGATACAAGTTAATTCCTGAATGTGGATGGTAGTAAAACGATCTTCTTGTACAACACGCTCTGAAACCAGAATCGAGTCTTCGAAGTTGTAACCATTCCACGGCATGAATGCGATACGCATGTTTTGGCCAAGCGCCAATTCACCCATATCAACAGAAGGACCATCGGCAAGGATATCGCCACGGGATACTGAATCACCCATGCTGACAATTGGACGCTGGTTAATGCAGGTGTTCTGGTTGGAACGGGTGTATTTGATCAGGTTGTAAATATCCACACCTGCATCACCCGCTTGCACTTCAGCGTCATGCACTTTAACCACGATACGGCCAGCATCAACGCTGTCGATCACACCACCACGTTTGGCAACAACACATACACCTGAGTCGGACGCTACATTGCGCTCCATACCGGTACCAACCAGCGGCTTTTGCGAGCGAAGGGTCGGTACAGCTTGACGCTGCATGTTTGAACCCATCAGTGCGCGGTTGGCGTCATCGTGTTCAAGGAATGGAATCAAAGACGCCGCAACAGAAACGACCTGACGCGCAGATACGTCCATGTACTGGACGTCTGATGGCGCTTTCAAGGTAAATTCATTCAAGTGACGTACGGAAACCAATTCTTCAGTCAAGTTGCCCGCGTCATCCAGAGTTGCTGATGCCTGTGCAATCACATAATCGGATTCATTAATTGCCGACAGGAAATCAATTTCATTGGTGACCTTACCATTAATCACCTTGCGATACGGGCTCTCAAGGAAACCATAATTGTTGGTGCGGGCGTAAGTCGCCAGGGAGTTGATCAAACCAATGTTTGGACCTTCCGGCGTTTCAATTGGACATACGCGACCATAGTGGGTCGGGTGTACGTCACGCACTTCAAAGCCTGCACGCTCACGAGTCAAACCACCTGGGCCAAGCGCAGAGACACGACGCTTGTGCGTGATCTCTGAGAGCGGGTTGTTTTGATCCATAAACTGCGACAGTTGCGAAGAACCGAAGAACTCTTTAACAGCAGCAGCAACAGGTTTGGCATTGATAAGATCTTGCGGCATCAAGCCTTCGCTTTCCGCCATGGACAAACGCTCTTTTACTGCACGCTCAACACGCACCAAACCAACGCGGAATTGGTTTTCAGCCATTTCACCTACAGAGCGAACACGACGGTTACCCAAGTGATCAATATCATCCACAACACCTTTACCATTGCGGATAGCAATCAAAGTCTTCATCACATCAACGATATCGTCGTTAGACAAAGTACCTTCGCCAGTTTCAGCTTCGCGACCCAGTCGACGGTTGAACTTCATACGACCTACAGCAGAAAGATCGTAGCGCTCCTGCGAGAAGAATAAATTCTGGAACAGTGCTTCTGCAGACTCTTTGGTTGGTGGCTCACCCGGACGCATCATGCGATAAATTTCAACCAGGGATTCCAATGCCGTGCGAGTTGGATCAACACGCAGGGTTTCAGAAATAAATGCACCGCAATCCAATTCGTTGGTGTACAGCGTTTCAACGTTAGTCACACCTGCGGCAACCAATTTGCCCAGTGCATCTGCAGTAATTTCGGTATTGCATTCAAACAACAGCTCGCCAGTACGAGTGTCGATAATATCTTTTGCCAGTGAACGGCCCAACAAGTACTCAGATGGAACATCCATCTGGTTAACGCCGGCTTTTTCCAATTGACGAATATGGCGCGCAGTAATACGGCGACCTTCTTCAACAATGATATTGCCTTTGTCATCTTTAATATCGAAAGTGGCAACATCACCACGCAGACGCGAAGGAACCACTTCGTAACTGAACTGGCCATCTTTACCCAAGGTAAAGGTGCTGGTCTCGAAGAACATTGCCAACATTTCTTGTGAACTGAAGCCCAGTGCACGCAACAAAATTGTTGCCGGCAATTTACGACGACGGTCAATACGAACGTAAAGCAGATCTTTTGGATCGAATTCAAAATCCAACCATGAACCACGGTAAGGAATAATACGTGCGGAATAGAGCAGCTTGCCAGATGAATGGGTCTTGCCCTTGTCGTGATCAAAGAAAACACCAGGTGAACGATGCAATTGGGAAACGATCACGCGCTCGGTACCGTTGATAACAAAAGTACCATTGTCAGTCATGAGCGGAATTTCGCCCATGTAAACTTCTTGTTCTTTAATGTCTTTAATCGCTTTATTAGAGGATTCGCGATCATAAATAATCAAGCGCACTTTCACGCGCAAGGGCACGGCATAAGTTACGCCACGCAGAATACATTCGTTTACATCAAAAGCTGCTTTGCCGAGGTTGTAGCTGACATATTCGAGTGCCGCATTACCTGAGTAGCTAACAATTGGAAAAACGGAACGGAACGCTGCATGCAGCCCCATATCATCACGCTTACTAGGCGCGGTATCTGCCTGGGTAAACTTTCTGTAGGAATCTAACTGAATCGCCAAAAGATAAGGTACATCCATTACGTGCGGCAGTTTGCCAAAATCCTTGCGGATACGTTTTTTCTCAGTATATGAGTAAGCCATCTGTATTCCCCAGCTTGTTCGCGGATCGGGCTTGATCGCAGCCATGAAAACGCAATTGCGTTTCTTTGTGAAAACTTAATCTCGACAATCTTGTGATTACCGTCTTAAACAGCAATCAATGGCGCACCTGGTGCTTACCATTTTCCAGCGCAATTACAGCGTTAAATAAAGACTATTCTGAAAACAGAAAAAGGCTGGCGAGCAAATGCTCACCAGCCCAGTGTCCAAGCTGCAAATGGACGTTGACACAGGCGTAGAATTATTTAACTTCTACAACTGCACCAGCTTCTTCCAACTTAGCTTTGGCTGCATCAGCATCGGCTTTGGAAACAGCTTCTTTAACTGCTTTAGGTGCTGCTTCAACCAAGTCTTTAGCTTCTTTCAAGCCCAGACCAGTCAATTCGCGAACAGCCTTAATTACGTTAACTTTCTTATCGCCAACCGATGAAAGAATTACGTCAAATTCAGTTTGCTCTTCTGCAGCAGCAGCTGGGCCGCTAGCAGCAACAGCAACAGTAGCAGCAGCAGCGCTAACACCGAACTTTTCTTCCATTGCAGTGATCAACTCAACAACGTCTTTAACAGACATTTCTGCGATGGCATTGATGATATCGTCTTTAGTCAGAGACATGTCTCAATTCCTAATTAATGGAGCGTATTGCTCGTTAAATCTAAAGTAAGCAGTAATCGAATGATTAAGCAGCTTGCTGTTCTTTTTGATCGCGAACGGCCGCAATAGTGCGAACCAGTTTGCCGGCTGAAGCTTCTTTCATCACGCTCATCAAGCGAGCAATAGCTTCGTCGTATGTTGGCAACGTAGCCAGCACAGCGATGTTCACTAACTCACCTTCGAAGGCAGCAGCTTTCAACTCGAACTTGTCATTTTCTTTCGCAAAATCCTGAAGGATGCGCGCACCCGCACCAGGATGAACAGTAGAGAATGCAATCAGAGTTGGACCTACGAATTTGTCTGCGAGACATTCGTAAGCTGTACCTTGCACAGCGCGACGGGCCAATGTGTTACGGACGACCTTTACCCAGACGCCAGCTTCACGGGCCTGCTTGCGCAGAGCAGTCATTTTGCCAACAGTTACACCGCGAGAATCGGCGATAACAGCAGACAGAGCGCTCTTTGCAGCGTCTTGGACTTCAGCGACAATCGCTTTTTTGCCTTCAAGACCTAATGCCACGGAATTTCTCCTGCATTGATAAATCACTTCTGCGCATAAAAACAAAAATGGATTTATCGTTAACTACCAGCCACGATAAAATTATCAAGGCCATTATTCGGTGAAGTCATTCGCCAATATTTGTAACATTAAACTGCGACATTAATTGGCTGAAGTGGGTCTCACCATCTGCGTAGGCGACTCACATTAAGTCCTGGGATTTACTTACGTAAAAAATTGGACACCTACGGTCTTTGACGGCCCGCCCAATAAAGCGGACCCCAAAGTTCTGTTTGCGTCAGCGAATTAAATCGCGAGAGACGCTTGATCAATTACCAAGCCTGGCCCCATGGTAGAACTCAAGGAAATTTTCTTGATGTAAATACCTTTGGAGGTTGCTGGCTTGGCCTTTTTCAGATCGCCAATCAATGCTTCCAAGTTTTCCTTGATAGCAATGGCGTCAAATGAAATTTTGCCCAAACCACCATGAACAATACCACCCTTCTCAGCGCGATAACGGATCTGGCCGGCTTTAGCATTCTTTACTGCGGTAGCTACATCTGGAGTTACAGTACCAGTTTTAGGGTTTGGCATCAGACCGCGTGGACCGAGCACCTGCCCCAATTGGCCCACGACGCGCATTGCATCAGGACTGGCAATAACCACATCAAAATCCATCTTGCCCGCTTTAATTTCAGCAGCCAACTCATCCATACCAACAAACTCTGCACCTGCTGCTTTTGCTGCTTCAGCATTAGCACCCTGGGTAAATACAGCAACGCGTACTGACTTGCCATTACCGTGAGGAAGCGTAGTTGCACCGCGAACTGATTGGTCGGATTTACGTGGATCAATACCGAGGTTGACAGATACATCAACAGTTTCGGCAAATTTCACATTAGAGAGGTCTTTCAACAACGCAACAGCCTCCTCTATAGAGTACTGTTTGGTTGAATCAACTTTCTCATTGATAATACGTTGACGCTTGGTAATTTTAGCCATCTTATACGCCCTCTACTTCCAGACCCATTGAACGCGCAGAACCAGCGATAGTACGCACAGCGGCATCCATATCAGCTGCTGTAAGGTCTGCCATTTTGGTAGTTGCAATGGTTTCCAACTGGGCGCGAGTTACCTTGCCAACCTTGTTGGTGTTGGGACGACCGCTACCACTGGTGATACCAGCCGCTTTCTTTAATAAGAAAGACGCTGGTGGTGTTTTCATTACAAAAGTAAAGCTACGATCGCTATATACACTGATAATTACAGGTACAGGAGCACCTACTTCCATGCCTTGCGTTTGGGCATTGAAAGCTTTACAGAATTCCATAATGTTAACGCCGTGCTGACCAAGAGCTGGACCAACAGGTGGACTTGGGTTTGCTTTGCCAGCTGCAACTTGCAGCTTAACGTAAGCGGTTACTTTTTTTGCCATGATATTACTCCCCTATGGGTGTTAGCGCCTCAACCAGACCTTTGGCAAAATCTGGCGTCTTAGGCTCCCCGCCTTGGCATAGACCAAGGACACGAAAACCCCTCTTTGCAAAGCAAAGAAGGGCATTTAAAACCTGTTTAGCGCTTAGGTTTTTTCGACCTGACTAAACTCCAACTCCACAGGAGTTGAACGACCAAAAATCAACACAGCAACACGCAGTTTATTTTTGTCGTAATTAACTTCTTCAACAACACCATTAAAATCGTTGAATGGACCGTCGATAACGCGAACCATTTCACCCGGCTCAAAAATAGTTTTTGGCTTGGGTTTTTCAATTGAATCGTCAACACGACGCAAAATTGCATCAGCTTCTTTTTCAGTAATGGGCGCAGGTTGATCTGCTTTGCCACCAATGAACCCCATAACTCTTGGAGTGTCTTTCACCAAGTGCCAAGTATCATCATTCAATTCCATCTGTACCAATACATAACCAGGGAAAAACTTGCGCTCACTCTTACGCTTTTGGCCGCCGCGCATTTCGATAACTTCTTCAGTGGGAACTAAAATCTCACCAAAACTTTCTTCCATGCCATAAAGCGCAACACGGTCACGCAGGGAGGCCGCCACTTTTTTTTCGTAGCCTGAATAGGCATGCACTACGTACCAACGCTTGGCCATACTCACCTACCCTATGATATTGGAGGCAATAAAGCCGAAGAGGGTATCAAGCAACCACAAAATAAAAGAGGTTACAATCACAACAGCAATTACAATAAGCGTTGTCTGATTGGTTTCCTGACGAGTTGGCCAAACCACTTTACGCAATTCAACCAGAGCTCCACGAACCACATCAGCAATTGCAACACCCTTGGCAGTTTGCAGCGCGACAAAAACTGCGATTGCAGCCAGCACCAGCAAACCCAACGCGCGATACAAAATGGATTCAGCAGAGAAATGAGAGTTTCCGACAACACCTGCAGCAACTATAGCTACAACTAAAAGCCATTTTATAGCATCCAGTCGGTAAACTTTTTCTTCAGTATTAGCGGTCATTATTGCAAGAAACCTTCATGAAATTTGGCAGGCCAGGAGGGACTCGAACCCCCAACACCCGGTTTTGGAGACCGGTGCTCTACCAATTGAACTACTGGCCTAACATAACTGAAGCAGATGTGAAACGGCAGAGTTCACTGCCGCACACAGATTAATTACTGAATGATTTTGGCAACAACACCAGCACCAACAGTACGACCACCTTCAC
>CAZIWB010000089.1:0-21639 GCA_964542655.1 uncultured Cellvibrionaceae bacterium | reverse complement strand
TCCCTATCCTACACCCGCGTAGAGAGTATATCTATAGCCCAAACGGACTATTTTGCCTAGATGCGTAGGTTTTCCCGAGCAGATGGTTTCTCCTGGTATCCTGGACACATCCCACCAGGAGCAATCCCAGGATGTCGGATTCCCAGCCTGCTACCGATATGGTCGTAGTGGCGCCTGAGAGCGTCATAGAGCGCCGCGGACCCGGGCAGCCGACCAAATACACTCCCGATCGTGTGAGCCGCATCCTGGACGCGCTGAGGGAAGGGAACACTCGGAAGGTTGCCGGCCATGCGGGCGGGATCTCACACGAGACCTTCTCTCAGTGGCTCCACCGGCACCCTGAATTCGCTGAATCGGTAACGTGCGCGGAGTCCGATGCCGAACGGAAAGCCGTGCAAGCCGTTCTCAGTGCGGCGCTACATGGACAATGGCAAGCAGCTGCATTCTGGCTTGAGCGTAGGCGTAACAAGGAATGGGGCAAGGTGGATCGGACAGAGGTGTACACACAAGTGAGGGAGCTCGCCGTAGCCAATAACCTCGATCCTGACGAAGCTATCGATCAGATGCGTGTGGTGCTCCGTGAGATCAGGAGCGCGGCACGGCAGTAGAGCACCGGTAGGTACGTACCCTCAGATCCCCATGTACTCCTGGTACATGGGGATCGCTGTATCTGGTGGGAACCTGGCTCACCAGGAGAGAGGGTACGCTCCGATCCTGGTGTCCTGGCTTGTCTATGGTCTGGCCATTCTGGTCATACCCTTGATATGGCCATATTTCCTGGTCATCCCGCCCTATTCGCGTGCAATCCGAGCACCAATCAGCTCGTTTCGTGCCCATGCGCATGGATTCTAGAATCTGCATCCATTCCGCGCGCTAGTCACGCTAGAGGCCGCGATTCTGGTGCCTTTTGGTCAGATGGCACTTTTTCTACGCGTCAGCAATTCGCGTCAGTGTTCACATTCAGGTCAGATTCACGTACATTCTCGCGTCATAGAGCGGTGAGAATTCGCAAAAGCGAAAGATTTGGGGGTTGGGGGGTCATACCACTCCAGAATATGAGAGTCTCAATTCCAGACATTATGAGATAGGAAAGCAGGATGGATGAGATCTGGGAGCCTTGGACACCCGTCGTTGGCCAGAAAGTACGAGTGAGGGTCTCGGCTGAATGCATCAGGATCGGATCGCATCAGCCTGCGGAGAAGTATCTGGATCATCGACCTGTAGGCGAGGTTCACAGGATCCTCGATGATGGGGATTCTTACGAAGGCCACCACGCACGAGCAGGGCATCCGTACTGGGTGACACATGAGTTCGTCCCGGTCCCAAACAAGCCGTTCCATGGAATCTATGCTGGCTACTTCTCGGCAGCAGAGCTTGAGCCAGACGGTGAGGTTGACATGCCTGAGAGATGTCCTTCGTGTGGGATACCAACCCGTGGGGCGGGAGTCGGTGAGAATATGGACGGAACCACCTTCGTCTACTGTTCGTGCGGCTGCATCCTAAGCGGGGAAGACAGGGACAGTATCCAGTCGGAGGAAAAGACGCTAGAATAGCGGCAAGTGCCTGGGCAGCTACGCATCTGGGCGTTAGCCTGGGTGCGTAGGAGCGTGATCGGTGAGTGAGATCTGGGAGCCGTGGCAGCCGGAGATCGGACAGCGGGTGCAGCTTCGTCTGTCCGCCGAATGTCGGTTCCGCTACCTCTACGGCAACCGCACCGAGCACTTCCCGGAGTCTGACGGGGCCGTCGGTGTCGTCGAATCGATCGACGGATGTACGCCATCGGAGCATGATCCGTCGCACCGATACTGCGTGAGGTTCAAGCCGGAGCACCCGGTGGTCGCCGGACCGAACGGGCGAGGGACGCTCTCCTCTCATTGCTTCGCCGCCGCTGAGCTGGTGCCCGTCGATGGCTGATCCACGGACGACCCGACTCTCCACCCTCAGTCCCGAGGCGAAGCGCTACATCATCGAGACGACGGTCCGGCGTGTCAGGGATGAGCCGGGGATCGCCTTCCGCCAGATCTTCGAGGAGACGGTCGCCATGGCGCTCCTGCTCTTCGGCGACCCAACGAGCACATCGCCGAGGCTGCAGGGGGTGATCCGTGGCTAGGGCACCATCGAGGGACGCCGACCCGCTCGCCGACATCACCCCGGCCGAGGCTGCCATCCTCCGGGTCCGGATGAAGCAGTGGCTGGAGGAGGCCCCGAAGCGGGAAGCAAGCCAGACGCCGCTGGAGTGGGCGCGAGCCAATGCCACCATCGTGCTCCCGACCGAGGGCAGGCAGCCCTTCGCGCCATACGAGTACCAGGAGCGCTTCCTCGACGACATCTCCCCGCGCCGCCTGATCCTCAAGAGCCGGCAGACCGGCATGTCCAACGTGGTCGCCATCGAAGCATTGCACAAGGCGATCACCCGGCCGGACTCGACAGAGGTGTTTGTGTCTCGCAGCCAGGAGGCTGCGAGTGGTCTCATTAGGTACTGTCAGCACACATTGAACGGCCTGCGCAAGATCCCGAAGCTCATCAAGGAGAACCAGTTCGAGCTCTCCTTCGAGAACGGCAGCAGGATCGCCTCGCTCTCAGCCTCCCCGAACGCCGGGCGGGGCATCGCCGCCACCGACGTCTACCTGGACGAGTTCGCCTTCGCCGGCTACGCCGAATTGATCTACGAGTCGATCCTCGGCACCCTGTCCCACGGCGGCAGGCTGACCGTGCTCTCGACGCCCAACGGGCGGGCTAACATGTTCTACCGCCTCTGGCAAGGGCTCGAAGGTGGCGAGTGGAGCCGACACCAGATCCACTGGTCAGACTGCCCTCGCTTCGACGCCGAGTGGGAGCAGAAGGTCCGGGCGAGTATGACGAGGCAATCCTTCGCGCAGGAGTACGACCTCGACTTCGCCACCTCGGGTGATGCCGTCTTCGACCCGAAGGATCTGGAGCGCTGTCGAGACGGCTACAACCCGGATGGACCCTTCGAGGAGTACGTCACCGCCTGGGACATCGGCCGAAGAAAAGACCACACCGTCGGCAAGACCCTCGGGCGGATCGGCGACGTCTGGCACGAGGCGGTCTCCGAACGGATGCTCGACCCCTACCCTGTCGTCGGCGCCAAGATCGTCGCCCGCAAGCAGCAGTACGGCGTGACCTACGTCGAGTCGAATGGCGTCGGCGACCCGCTGATCGAGTTCCTCGACGAGGACGTGGAGCGTTTCACCACCACCGCCAAGTCCAAGATCCAGGCGATCCAGGCGCTCCAGCTGCTGATCCAGCAGGGACGCTTCAAGCACGACAACCCGCAACTAGATCGCGAGCTGAACCTCTATCAATGGGCCGACAAGGACTTAATTCAAGATGAGGTGATGGCAGCGGCCATCGCCGCCTACGCCGTGCTCGACTCCGGCACCACAGAATTTTTTTAGAGGTCGATGATGGTAGTGACGGCGAGATTCGGCACGATCAACGGCGGTCACCCAGGAGCGCTCCATGTCTGCGGGACGTGCGACTATCGCTGGCCCGTCGAGAAGATCTACCTCCGCTGGCCGATTCGGCTGAAGTGGGGCGCCGGGATGTCCTCCCAGTGGTTCGACTGGCACGGTTGGGAGTTGGGCACCGATCGTCTCTGGCGGCGGGTTTTCGGCTGGACCTACCACCTGGGGCGATTGAAGATCATCTTCGGCGGGACGAAGCATCTGCCACTGGTGCGCCGTGCCTGCCAGAACTGCGACGCGACCGCATGGGAACCACCAAAACAGGCGAATTCAGCGCCGATTCGGTGAAAAACAGCGAAATTCGACAGGGAGGGCCATAAATGGGCGAGCAACTGAAAATCTTCGGCATCCCGGTCGTCACGGTTGATGGAATGCCCATCGATCAGATTGCGCTAGTCTCGGGTGGCCTCCGGATCCCAGAACTGCGTGAGATTGACCCAGAGCGCATCCTCGCCGTACTCAAGGGCATCACGCCATCGGAGGACGACGATGAAGAATAGTCGGCCCGATCTGGTCTGGGACCAGTCCGTCGGGCGATTCGGTGGCTGGGTCAAGCGACCCGATCCCCCGCCGACGTTCGCGGAGACCCTGCCGGCCCTGCCGGAGCAGAAGGCGGTCACCTTCAACGGCGCCGAGTACGTGCCGCCGCTCTTCCATGGTCCCGGCGCCACCGAGGCCTACGAGGCGTTCCTCGGCAACTACACCAACCGAGGCGACGGCAACTCGGCGGTGGTCGCCTGCCTGATGGCGCTCTCGATGGCCTACTTCGAGCCGGATCTGAGGGTGCTCCGGCGCGACCCCAGGGGCAACCGCCTGCCGGTCTCGACCGGGTCGCTCGCCACCCTCCAGGATCTGCTCGACCATCCCAACCCCGACCTGACCCGCCGCGAGCTCTGGTTCTGGTGGGCCTGGGCACTCAACGCCGACGGCAACGCCTACCTGGAGAAGGTCCGAGCCGCCTCGGGAGTGGTCATCAGCCTGGTCCCCCGGTCGCCGCTCAGGATCAAGCCGATGACCGAGAAGGGGTCCGGCAACCTGATCGACTGGTACAAGTTCACCGTTTCTCCCAATGAGTTTGTTCGTATTCGGCGCGAGGACATGGTCCACGGCCGGCTCGGGATCGACGACCGCGACCACAGACTCGGGCTGGCCCCGATCAAGCGGCTGATCCGCCACATCGCCGCCGACGACGAGGCGAGCCGGTTCGCGACCGTCCTGCTCGCCAACTACGGCGTGCCGGGGCTCGTGGTCCAGACGCCCGACAAGTCGATGGACGAGGCCAAGGCCGAGCAGATCAAGGCCAGGGTCGCCGCCGCCTTTGGAAGCGACAACCGCGGCAACGTCGGGGTGCTCTCCAACGGCGCCACCATGAGCCAGTTCGGGTTCAGCCCGGAGCAGTTGAACCTCAAGGATCTCCACCAGATCCCCGAGACGCGCATCGCCGCCGTGATGCGGGTGCCGCCGGCGGTGGTGGGCCTCAGCGTGGGCCTGGAGCAGACCTCGAACTTCGCCTCGTTCGAGCAGGTCCGCGAGCAGTTCGTCGAGCAGACCCTGGCGCCGCTCTGGGGACTCAGAGACGACAAGCTGAACGACCAGTTGCTGCCCGAGTTCAGCAGTAACCGCAACGACGCCATCTGCACGGATCTCGAAACCGTGCGGGCGCTCCAGCAAGACCAGAACGCACTCCACAAGCGGGCGACGGAGGATCTGCTCTCGGGCGGCATCTCGGTGAACGAGTACCGCCAGATGATCGGAGAGCTGCCCCTGCCGCCCGAGCAGGGCGATGTGTTCTACATCCCCTCGACGGTGACCGCCACCAGACGGGCCGACATCGGCGCACCGGTCGAGCCGGCGGCAGTGCCTATGGACACAGGGGCACAGGCGGCCGGACTCCGACGGGTCAAGGACATCGAGGTCGAGGATCGCCCGCCGACCGTCATCAGTCCGATCCTGCGGTCCTCGCCCGTCAACATCTACCTGCCCGACGGCAGGAGGCGCGAGGTCATCCGAAAGGAAGTCCAGCGCGATGATGAGGGCCGGGTGACCGGCATCCTCGAATACCGAGAGACCGAGGAGGCCGTCTGAGGTGGAGCGCCCTCTTTTTGAAGCGGGTCGGTGGTGGCCGGAGCAGGCGCGTTTCAACGGCATGGAGCAGTGGGTGGTCTATGCCTTTATTCGCGGTCTGAACCGACATGGTCTGGATCTTCGCCAGATGTCGGATGACGACATCGCATCGATGAATGACACCGACCTCGGGCTCTTGCCCGGTGTTGGACCGAAGATCATCGCCCACATCAGGACGAGGTTTCCCTATCGACAGAGGGAGGCCGTCTAGGATGGCAGTGCTGACCAGGAGCGCCGAGGTCTGATGGGCCCCCTGTTCAGTACGATCATCCCGTCGATAGGCCGGACGACGCTGGCGCGCACACTCCGGTCCATCCGCGACCAGGGCGTGCCCTGCGAGATCCTGACGGTCTTCGACGCCTTCGAGGCCGACCCGGCGATCCAGGCCGCCACGAAACTGATCGCCGAGTCGTACGGCGCGACGTTCCTGGCCTTCGACGCCGGCCGACACGACACCGGCTCGCCCCAGTTAGCTTTGGGGATGACCGTCGCCAGGGGCCTCTGGCTGCTGAACTGCGGCGACGACGACGTGTACGTCCCCGGCGCCTTCGCCACCATGCTCGGCGCCATCAACGAGCAGCAGTCCCCTCATCCACTGATGTTTCGCGTCCGTTTGCACCCGGCGCCCCAGCGAGGGGACCAGTCGGAGCCCGTGGTGCTCTGGCAGGAGCAGGCGTTCATCCGTGGACGGGTGACAGGGCAGTCGTTCGTCTGCCCCAACGATCCGGCGAGGCTCGGGCACTGGGTGGACGACCTGACCTTCATGCGACAGACGGCCGAGAAGTACGGCCACGAGGTGGACTGGCGAGATGAGTTGACGATGGAGTGCTGGTGATGGCGAATCTCGGGCGCACCGAGATCGAGGTGGCCGTCGATGTCAAGCACAGGCTTGCACTTGGCACGACGCCGGATGGACTCCCCGAGTTGTGGCTCCTGTATCGCCAGGAGCCCTGGCGCCCCGATGGCATCGAGGAGCAGGAGATGCACCTCTGGGTCCGCCGGTGCGACGTGTTCTCCTCCAGGGCCGCCGCCATCGCCTTCCTCGACAACTTGATCGGCGCCCAGGTGAGGTGGCAGCGGTACGCCGACGTGACCGGCGGCTGGTTCCCGGAATTGTGGATCGGGCGCCTCAACCACAACCGCTGGTGGATGGTGCCGGCGCCGCTTGATCCATTCCCGACTGGAGTCAAGGCGTGAACGAGCGCCCGTTGGTCAGCTTCCTCACCGGGACATGGGAGCGGGTCGATATGGTCCGCGAGTTGGTCGAGAACATCCGCGAGCAGACCTACCGACCGCTGGAGCACTGCATCGTCGCGGACGGCCCAGACCCGCGCCTGCGCGCCGAGATCGAGAAGTTACGCACCGAGACCGATGTCCCGATCAAGTTCGTCGAGGCCGGCCGGCACTGGTCGTCGTTCCTCGCCAACTCGATCTCGGCCGTCCCATTCCAGATGGCCCAGTGGCTGACCAGCGGTGAATGGTTGGTTTGGGCCGCCGACGACGAGCGCTTCACCCCGGACCACGTCGAGAAACTGGTGGCGCTCGCAGAAGCCGAGCAGGCCGACTTCGTCTACCCGCTCCAGGGCTGCTACTGGCGCGGGGCGATCACCCGCCACCTGAACTGGATCGGCGGCCCGGTGCCCCAGTACGGCCAGATCACCCACGCCCTCTACCGGGCCGAGCTGCTCGACTACCGGGGCTTCGAGATCAACGTCGGATCGGGCACCGACTGGGATCAGGTCCGGCACTGGATGGCGGCTGGGGCCCGCTGGGCCTTCCTGCCGGAGCAGACGTTTACGCATCGGGTGGACAAGGCCGGCGACGCCGGCGCCCGGCTGGTCCGACAGCCGTTGCGGGGGCACACGCCGAAGACCGCCGAGGAGGCCCGACTGCTGGCGCTCCGGGCCGACATCGACTGCGCCTGCGTCGGCATCTCGGCGCGCCGCTGCTGGTGCCACAACCAGAGCGGCGGCTCTGACAACAAGCCGTGCCGGTGCCCTGGCGGGTTCAAGGGAGAGCGGGTCCGATGAAGATCTATGTACTCACAATGGTCCAGGAGGAGCATCCTGCTGTCATGGGTGCCTACTCAACCTCAGACCGTGCGCTGGCAGCCATGCGGTCACACTGTGGTGAGAAGGATTTGGCCGACCTTGAGGATGAATCGCCATATGACGAAGATATTGAGATCTGGCGATTCATCTATCGGTCATCCGGCAGTCTCAGGGCGGGCTACTGGATAGGGTGCTTCGATCTGGACCGATTGCCATGATCCCATCTGCCCAGGCACCGAAGATTCTCGGGCTTGCCGGCGACTTCAACGGCTGCGTCTGGTGGCGTTGCACGTCGCCCATGTCGGAGTTGTTCAGGCGCGGCTACCCCGTCTACCTGGGCCAGAACAAGGACGAGGAGACCTCGAAGTACATCGAGCTGATGGACGCCGTGGTGCTGCCGCGCCTCTCCTGGCAGGAGGGCGACCAGCAGTTGGGCCTGAACTGGCGCGAGGGACTCCACCAACTGGGCATCGCGATGATCTTCGAGTGGGACGACGACGTGTTCAGCGAGCGGATCGTCAGACGCGCCGCCGAGGTCTACCCCGATGAGAACAAGAGCGCCGAGGAGTGGGAGGCCGAGCGATTGGCCCGAATCTTCGCCGTCCAGATCGCGGACGGCATCACCTGCTCGACCCCGAGACTGGCCACAGTCATCCGCCAGTACACCGACCGGCCGGTCAAGGTGGTGCCGAACCTGATCGACCTGGCCTGGTGGCGCCGGACCCAGGCGACCGTCAGGCGCGCCCTGCCGGAGCCCGTGATCGGCTGGGCCGGCGGCCGGCGTCCCGACCGAGATGCACTCCCGATGGCCGAGGCGTGGGCGAGGGTCGCGAAGCGACACCCCGAGGCTCGCTTCGTGGTGGCCGGCTGGCAGCCCGACATCTACAAGATCATCCCAGAGCGGCAACTGGTGCTCTCGCCCTGGTTGCCGGTCCTGGACTACCCGAAGAACTACGTCGGGGTGGACATTGGGTGTGCCCCGCTCTCGGAGGAGCCATTCAACCGCTGTAAAAGCAGTATCAAGGTGCTGGAGTGGACCGCCTCCGGGGCGGCGGTGGTCGCCAGTCCGACCGTCTACGGCTCCATCATCGACCACGGACGCACGGGCCTGCTGGCATCCACTACCGACGACTGGGAGGCCGCCATCGAAGACCTCCTGGCCGACCGACAGAAGCGCCGGCGCATGCAGAAGTGGATGTTGCGGGTGGTCGAACGAGACTGGGCGTTGGAGAGGCATGTCCACCAGTGGGTGAGCGCCTGGAGCGACATCGTGATGGACACCAGAGCGAGACTCGGGATGAGCCAGTCGGCCGTGGTGGCGCCGTGATGTCCGGCACAGTCAGCGGGCAGGCGAGCCAGCAGGCACGAGCACCGTGGGAGGCGCGCTGCCAAGTGTGCGGCGGCTGGGTCGGGACGGTACCGGCCGGCACGGCGTGGTTCCGAGGCCGCTGCACCAATCGTCGGTGTCGGATGTACGGCAAGGCCGAGAAGTTCAGGAGCCCTTCTAGCACTGCCTAGGCACCTGTGCTAAGATAGGCTTGCCAGTCTCCATACGTTGGGCGTTCAGCGCCCCCGATTCGACCCCCAGAGCGGGTCGGAGAGGGGGCGCTTTCCTTGTCCGTCCAGTACAGCAAGCCACTGCCAATCCAGGAGATCAAGGCTGCCTCAGACGGCAGTTTTGAGGTGAGCGGGTACGTGAGCACGTTTGGCTCGGTCGATCGCATGGGCGACACCATCATGGCCGGCGCCTTCGACCGCTCGCTCTCGGACGGCCGTCGGATCAAGTTCCTGTTCGCCCACGACCAGGCCCAGGTGCTCGGCGTCCCGATCGCGCTCAAGGCCGACGACCACGGCCTGTTCGGGCGCTTCAAGATCAGTCGGACCCGCCTCGGCGAGGACGTCCACACCCTGCTGAAGGACGGCGCCCTCGACTCGTTCTCGATCGGGTTCTTCATCGACGACCTCGACTTCGATCCCGAGACCGGGGTCCGGATCCTCAAGGAGATCGACCTCCTCGAGGCGTCGGTCGTGGCCGTGCCGGCCAACCCCGAGGCGCTGGTCACCAATGTCAAGCAGGCTGTGCTGCCCGAGAAGCTGCGCTTCGACGAGCATGCCGACCTCGTCCTCACGTCCATCTCGTCCTTCATGGACCGCTGCCAGGATCTCACGTCGCTGCGTGCTCGCGACGGCAGGCTCCCGGGCGCGGCGTTCTTCGAGCGTCTCACGACGGTGCGTGCTGCCGCGGATGAGCTGCTCTCCATCAAGGGTACCCCCGCCACCGCTCCCGGCGACCCGCCGGTCGAGTCGATGGAGGCGCCCCCACCGCCGGCCGATGCCGCGCCTCGGACCGATCTGTCAACGCGCCTCGCGTTGCGTCGTGCCCGCCTGCGCCACGCCGGCATCCTGGAGACCACCTCCGATGAGCATGACCGCCGCCGAGGCACGTAGCGAGATCAAGAACCTGTTCCAGCAGTGCGAGGCCATCGAGAACCGCTATCCCGACGGCCCGATCACCGACGCCGAGGACGAGAAGCAGGTCAAGGCGCTGCTCTCCACCATTGACGAGTTGGAGCAGAAGCTCTCGGCCATCGAGGACACTGACTCCCGCCGCGCCCGGATCAAGGCCGGCATCGAGCAGAACAGCCAGCCGGCCCGCAAGGTCGTCCATCCGCAGCCGGGCGACGGCACCAAGGACGGGGTGATCCTCTCGCCGGGCGAGCAGTTCATCCGCTCCTCCGAGTGGCGCCACCACCAGCGCGAGGGTGCGTTCAAGTCCGACCTGAACCGCGTCTCGTTCGCGGTCCAGTTGAAGGACGGCACCTCGCTGATCGAGTGGAAGCACGCCGCCGGCATGCAGCAGAAGACCCTGCTGATGGGCGGCAACGATTCGAGCGGCGGCGCCTTCGTCCTGCCCGACAACACCGGCCGCTTCATCGATATCCGCCAGCGCGAGCTGACCCTGCTCGACCTGATCCCGCGCCTGACCACCACCAGCGACACGATCCAGTACATCCGCGAGGACACGTACACGATCAACGCGGCGATGGTGGCCGAAGCAAGCGCGACCACCGGCACCAGTGGCCGCAAGCCCGAGTCGGCGCTGGCCTACTCCACCCAGAGCGCGACCGTCAAGACCCTGGCCCACTGGATTCCGGTCACCAACCGGATGCTGGACGACGCCCCGGCCATGCGCGGGATCATCGACTCGCGCCTGCTGCTGGGCCTCGACATCAAGCTGGAGGACCAGATCATCGGCGGCGACGGGACCGGCGAGAACTTCACCGGCATCCTGAACGCCGGCATCCAGTCCCAGGCGCTCGGCACCGACAACGTGGTGGACGCCATCTTCAAGGGCCGCACCAAGGTCCGGGTGACCGGCCACGGGCGCCCCAACGCCGTGGTGCTGCACCCGAACGACTTCCAGGCGATCCGCCTGCTGCGCGAGAACGTGGCGACCGGCACCCTCGGCCAGTACCTGATGGGGCCGCCGAACGAGGCCGGGCCGACCACCGTCTTTGGGATGCCGGTGGTCGAGTCGGAAGGCCTGACCGAGAACACCGGCCTGGTGGGCGACTTCGCGCTCGGGGCCTCCCTCTTCGACCGCGAGCAGAGCGCCGTCCGGGTCGGGACGATAGATGATCAGTTTGTACGTAACATGCAAACTATACTCGCAGAGATGCGAGCAAGTTTGGTGGTCTGGAGACCCTCTATGTTTTGTCAGATCACGGGGATCTGACGATACATTGACATTGTTCGTAGTTTCTGGTACGCTCTCTCGAGAGGAGGGCGTACCAGATGCGCGGAAAACGAGAGACGAGGCCATGCGCGGGATGCGGGAAGCAACTCACCAAACTGGTATCGCAGGCACCGGGCGACCGGTGGTTCTGCTCGCGCCAGTGCCAGACTTCCCACTTCCCGCCGGCCGCGAAGTCGCACAACCCCTACGTCGGCCAGAAGGAAACTCGCCCATGCGCGGTCTGCGGCAAGCCACTCACGCGGTATCTGCGTCCATCGACCATCGACAAGCCCTGGATGTGCTCCAGCGCATGTATGGGCAAGATGCAGTCGATCACGCCCAGGAAGCCACGGACCGGCGACACCGCGAATTGCCTGACGTGCGGCCAGGAGTTCTATCGGCAGCCGGCCTACATCAAGCAGAACCGACGCTACTGCTCACAACCGTGCTGGAATGCAGCACAGCGCGCCCAGCAGATCGAGAACACCTGCATCTACTGCGGGATCACCTTCCCTGTTCGCCCATCAGAAATCGGGATCAGGGCTTGTTCTCGGAATTGCCACGCCATCAGTCGCATTCTGAGGCCGACCGGTCGAGTCCACAATGGCAAGCCTGTCCGAAAGGACGACAAGGGCTATATCTGGATCTGGGAGCCGGACCACCCGAACAAGTCATATCGGGGATGGCAACCAGAGCATCGGATGGTGATGGAGGCGACACTCGGGCGATTCCTCTATTGGAACGAGCACGTCGATCACATCAATCAGGTCAAGGACGACAATCGTCCCGAGAACCTTCAGGTGCTCTCGCCCAGCGATCATGCCAAGAAGACGAACGCCGACAACCTCGGCGCCCTGAAGGTACTCCGCGAGCAGTTGGCCGAACTGCAGGCGCAGATCGCCGCGCTGGAGTCGTCCACGTCCTGACCCCCCGGGCGGCCGCCTGATGGCTCAGTACCGGGTCGGCAAGGGCGGACTGCGCGTCGGACTCCCCGACGGCGTGGTCTCGTACCTGCCGCCCGGCACGATCCTCGACGAGATCCCCGAGTCCTACGATGGCACCCTGATCGTGGTGCAGTTGGACAGCCTGCCGGCCGCCGTGTCCCAGACGAACCCTGCGAGCGGCGCGTCGGCAGGCGCCTTCTATGGCGACAAGATGCTCCGGCCCGCCAACAGCGGCCACGGGCACGTCAGGCCCCGCCCGGACGGCGTGAAGGCCCGCTGCGGCGGTCCCGCGATCTGCCACGTCTGCGCCCTCGAAGCGGGCAAGCTGACGAGGCCATCGAAGTGACGCTATACACCTCGTCCGACGCTATCGCGGCATACCTCGGCAGGACGCTCACCACTGACCAGCAGACCCAGGCCGACCTGATGGCCGCTGCCGCCTCCGACTTCATCGAGGGCGCGCTGGGGCGCTCCTGGCTCGACACCGACGGCGTCACGGGCGAGGCGGTCACCGACGAACTGCACACCGTCCAGGCCAATCGGATCTGGCTGAAGCACGCGCCGGTCGATCCCGACGAGACGGTCACCCTGTCGGTGCGGTGCAAGCTGCCGGGATCGACCACCTACGCCCAGACCGAGCCGTACCAGTGGGAATTGCTGGATGCCTCACTCGGGCACATCTACACCTCCCCGACGCTCGAAGGCCAGTTGGCGCTCGTCTCCTACACCTCGCTGGAGCAGATCCCGCCGATCATCGCCCAGTTCGCGACCGAATTGGCGGCCGGCATGCTCTCGCTCTCGCTGGCGGGTGCTGCGGCGTCATCCGCCGCGCTGACCGGGGTCAGGCGCTACACCCTCTGGGGCGGCGACCTCTCGGTGGAGTACGCGGCATCCGCGACCGGGCAGGACGGGTCCGCACCCGGCACCACCAGGCTGCCGGCACTCTGGTCCCAGATCGAGGCGCTGTTCAGCCGGAAGGTCTCGGTGGCCTGATGGGACTCGTACACGAGACCAACGACGACCGCATGCACACCATCGGCAGTCGGCCGACCCCGCCATCGAACGTGATCCCGCCGCCAGGGCCGGATGTTGATCTGCACGGACACCTGCGCACCGATAGGTCGCCGCAGCATCTCTACGATTTGGGCGATGTGGTCGCTGCCTTGATGGCAGGCCTCTTCGTTGGCGCCTTCATCGTCAGTCTCCTGGTGGGGTGCCGCTGATGGACTTCGAGACGATGTTCGCCTCGACCCTGCCGGACACCGTGACGCTCCGTGAGCCCACATCGGTGGACATGTACGGCACCCCGACGTTCGTCGGCGCCTCGACCGTCACCTGCCCGGCCTGGGTCTCCCGGAAGCCCCGGGCGGTCCGCACGATGAGTGGCGAGGAGAAGGTGGCCTCGGCGGTCATCTGGCTCGGGCATCCATCGGGTGGTGGTGCCGTGCCCTTGCCGACCACCCAGTGCGAGCTGACCTTATCGACCGGCGAGAAGCCGCTGATCCTCCACGTCGAGTCGATCACCGACCCCGGCGGCTCGCGCCACACGGCGGTGTACTGCTGATGAGAGTTACCGCCGGCGGTAAATCCACCAGGAGCGTCGTCTGATGCCGGCATCACGGTTGGCTCAAATGGCCCCACCGTTCGCCGCTCAGGATGCGAGAGACGGTATTGCCGCGCACCCCAAACTCTCGCCCAAGCGCTGCTTTGCTGATCCCACCGGCTGCGTAGCGTCGAATGATTTCGATGGCATCAGCCTCAGTCAACTTCGCCATGGGGTGACGTTCTCCGGCGTGGTGTCCAGGAACAGTGAATCCATGGTCTGGCATCCGACCCTTGGCGATGCAGTCCTGGATGTTGTCGTTCCTGGTTCCCAGGAACAGATGGCCCCAGCGCGGCAGCAGTCGACCGGTTACTTCATATGTTCCAGGCTCGTCGTTACGGACGCAGCGTCGAACGTCGCAGGTGTGCAGGGCCATGTACCCCTTCGGGATCGATCGACCCATTGCCCGTTCAAGCGTGAACCGATGGACGCGAACGATCCGTTTCTCTCGGCGCACGTACCCGTAGCCGTTGTCGTTCAGCAGTCCCTGCCACAGCCAGCACTCGGGCGTCTTCTCGACATCGTCCCAGAGTGCCACATCCAGCGGCTTGATATTGCTGGCCCAATTGCAGGCGCGGGAGCAGAAGCGCGCGGTCGTGAACTTCAGGCGAGCGACTCGGATCGAGAACGACTTACCGCACGACTCGCAGATACGGTCAGTGATAGACTGGTCTTGCATCGAGATTACTCCTCGGTGTCATGCCCCCGGACTGCTCCAACAGTCGCGGGGGTTTCATGCGTCAATTATACCACCGACCAGATTGGCGGGGCACTCTGATGCCCGTGCAAGTCACTGGTCTGGACCAACTGGCGCTGGCGCTCGGGTCGCTGGCGGCGAGACTGCCGGTCGCGGTCGCTGATGCCCTGTATCGGGACATGGTGATCGTTATGGCAGAGTCGCAAAAGATAGTCCCGTATGAGTTTGGTGACCTCCACGACTCCGGCGAGACGGACCGCCCCGAGGTCAACGGTGGCAGGGTCTCGGTCGTCCTGCATTACGGCGGCGGCAGCGTCGATTACGCCCTTATTCAACATGAGAACATGGAATATTCTCATCCTCGCGGAGGCCAGTCGAAATTTCTGGAACAACCCCTTAGCGCTTGGACGGCCGGTGGCCCAGAGTCGGTGCTCAAGCGCGCCCTCCGCGAGGTCAAGCCGTGAGCATGCTGACCGACATCCACGCCTACCTCACCGCCAACGGCCAGGGCACCAACCTGTACGTCGGCCACATGCCGCCGACGCCCGACGTGGTGGCGGTGCTCTACCAGTACGCCGGCCGCCCGACCGAGTCGGTGCTCGACAACGCCGGCATCCGCCGAGAGCGTCCGGGCCTCCAGGTCCAGGTCCGCTCGTCGCCCCAGGCGTACGCCGACGCTGAGAGTCGGGCCTACGCGATCCTGCGCCTGCTGACGGTGGCCAACGCCACCCTCGGGTCCGGCTTCTACCAGGAGGTCGTCCCGATGGCGAGCCCCTTCCTCTTGTCTCGCGACGAGAACGGGCGGGCGCTCATCGCGACGAACTACGTCACCAGTCGTGACTGGAACTAGGAGGGCCGATGCCGACAGATCTACCGACCGCCACCCCTGACGCCGCCGAGCGGAAGGACTTCGAGCGCGGCTACCGCGAGGGCGTCTGGGAAGGGCGACCCAACTACGAGTGCATCGACGGGCGCTGCTGGCTGGGCACCTATTCCCGGGCCTCGACCTCCGACGAGGCCGACATGCAGGCCCACCAGCGCGAGAAGCACGGGCGGTAGGGACCGACCCGCACGAAAGGATGTGAGACATGACCGCAAGCGCGATCCTCGGCAAGGGCGCGACGCTCCAGATGTCCGATTCGACCCTGACCGCCTTCTCGACGGTGGCCGAATTGCGGACCCTGCCGTTCCCGCAGCTGCAGGGCGACCGCATCGACGTGACCACCCACGACTCGCCGGGATTTACCCGCCAGTTCGTCTCCGGTCTGGACGACATCCCGGCCCAGACCTTCGAGATCAACTGGCTCCCGGCCAACGCCACCCACGACGAGAGCACCGGCCTGCTCGCGCTGCAGCGATCCAAGGCGATCCGGGTCTTCAAGGTGACCCTGCCGACGGCGGTCTCGCCGACCAAGGTCTTCACCTTCTCGGCCCAGGTGCTCCAGTTCAACCCGACCGTGCCGATCGACAACGTCATGCAGGTGCAGATCCAGTTGCAGCCCTCGGGCGCACCGACGATCGCATCTGCCTAGGCTCCCACGCTCCCAGGAGGCTTTGTGCCAGTCGCAACCGACACCAACGGCGCCGCCCCGGCCCAGGAGGCCCGGGCGGCGGTCGTCCGCTCCGAGCCCAAGGTCGTCCCGCCGGTCGAGATCCTGCTCGACCGGCCCCGCACGATGGTGATGGACTTCGCCGCCATGGAGGCGTTCGAAAGCGTCACCGGCCTGTCCGCCTGGTCCCGCGAGGCGTGGGACGGCAACCCGAAGAACATCGTGACCCTGATCTGGGCCGCCCTCCTGCACGAGGAGAGCGACCTCGCCCTCGATGCCGTCAAGCGCTGGCCCTGCATGACCCTGGCCAATTTTGCATATTTGCAAGATAGACTTGGAGACCTCTGGGGAGCGACGATGCCCGAGGCCGACCCATCCGAGGCTGCCTCGACCGAGGGAGACAGTGACGCCGACCCAAACCCTCGCCGCCGCGCTGGCTAGATCTCTGGGCGTTCTGGGCCGTCGAGATCACCCGGGACGCCTCCGAGGCATCGGAGCGTCGATTCTGGCGTCAGACCCCGCGCACCTATCGGAGACTCTCCGATCAGGTCTCGGCCAGGGAGCAGCGCTCGGACCATCGCTTCGGCGTGCTGGCGGCGCTGGCGGCGAACATGATGCGGGACGCGAAGGAGCACCCACGCCCGTACGAGCCGGCCGACTTCTTCGGCTCGCTCCCGCACGCCTCGCGGCAGGCGTCCGACGAGGAGATGGCGGCCTACTGGGAGTCGATGGCGCTGATGGGCGCTCAGCGGTCCTGAGCGAGGCCGCAGCGCCCGCAAACTGTGGCCGTGCCCTGGATAGCCTCGGAGCAGTGTCGGCAGCGCCCCCGTGCCCAGCGCGGGTTGTCGGCCTCTCTCGCCAGGATCACGCCCAGCACGACCAGCCCGACGAGGATCAGCGCGACCAGACCGACCAGCAGCAGGTTGCCCTGCTGGTCGGTCAGTCCGGCGCCGCGAAGGAACGCCTCCCACATATCGGCCTCCCGGCATCTTCTAGCACGCCGGCGTGCAGGGTCGGCGTAACAGCGGCGTACGGGATCGTACGGTGACCGAGCTCGGCTCCTTCAGCTTCCGCGTCGAAGGGAACGTCAACCCGGCGCTCCAGTCGATGGAGCAATTGGCCCGGCGCGCCGACCAGATCGGCAATCAGATCCAGGGCTCGCTCGGGAAACTGCAGACCCAGCCGATCCTGCTGAAGGCCGACGGCACGCCGCTGCTGAACACGGTCAAGCAGGCCGAGGCGTCGGTCCAGAGCCTCGGCAGGAAGGTCCAGGAGGTCACCAACCGCCCGACCGTCCTGACCATCAGAGCCAACCTGAACGAGGCCGACGCCTCGCTCGCCCGGATGACGGCCAACGCCCGCCAGCTGGGCAACGTCAAGCTGAGCCTCGCCGTCAACGCGAGCGATGTGAAGTCGGCGGATCAAGCCGTCACCCAGCTCCAGGCCGCGCTCCGGTCGGCCAGGGCCAACGAGGTCATCAACGTCCAGGTCAGGGCCGAGAGCGTCGAGCAGGCCGACCGGCTGATCAAGAAACTTGACGCCGACATCCTGGCGGCACAGAAGGCCGGCGCCCGCGTCAACATCAACACCAACACCGCCGCACAGAGCGCCTCCGGCCTCGGCCAGTTCGGCCAGGGCTTCATCCAGCAGATCACCCCGGGCCTCTCCACCGGCCTGTTCGCCGCCGCTGGCGTGATCGCCGCCCAGCAATTGCAGAAGGTCACCCAGGCGTTAGCTGAAGGAGTCGCCGCCGGCATCCAGTACAACGCGATGCTGGGGACGGCCTCGACCCAGTTCAAGGTCTTCACGGGATCGGCCGAGGCCGCCCAGGTCGCGGTCGCCAAACTGCGCCAGAACGCCGACATCACCCCGTTCGACACCCAGGAGGTGATCCAGTCGGGGGCGGTCTTCGCCCAGGTCGCCAACGGCTCGATCGAGCGGATGCAGCGGCTGGTCGATCTGGCCGAGCAATTGGCGGCGGTCAACCCGAACCCGAAGCTGGGCGGCGGGCTCGAGGGCGCCACCGTCGCCATCCGCGAGGCGCTCTCGGGCGACTTCACCTCGATCCGCGAGCGCTTCAACGTCTCGGCCTCGGACATCCAGCGGATCAAGGATCTGGGCTTATCTGGCGAGGCACTGGCCGCTGCGCTGGTCAAGGCGGCCGGCGGCTCCAAGCAGTTGGTCGATGCACTCGGGGACACCTTCCAGGGACGACTCTCGACGGCGAAGTCGAACCTTGACAACATCATCGCCGCCGCCACTAAGCCGGTCTTCGACGTGCTCGGGTCCGGGCTGGCGAAGTTCAACGATACGATCACCGCCGGCATCCCGGCCTACCAGCGGATCGAGGCGTTCCTCGATAGGATCTCCAGGGCCGAGGGCAGGGGCGCAGCGGCGCTGGCCGTGCTCGCCAATCCGATCGGGACCGTCGCGACGGCGCTGGCCACACCCGTCCCGCCCCAGGCAGCAGGGCCATCCCAGGCTGAGCAGGATCGCGAGGGTCGGGCCCAGGCCATCAACGCACTCTTCGACCAGCAGAACGGCAAGCTGGCCCAGCAGAAGAAGCACGTCGAAGACATCAAGGAAGAGCAGAAGGCGCTCCAGGCGCTGGTCGAGGCGATCAAGCAGTCGTATGAGGAGCAGCTTGTCCCGCTGGAGTCCCAGCAGCGCGCCCTCAACGAGCAGCAGCGGGCGCTGACCAAGCGGCAGGTCGATCTGGACGCCCAGAAGCGGGCCAACAATCTGCCGGTCGCGGACCGCGCCGCCATCGCGGCCTCGGATGCCGAGCTCCAGCACGAGAAAGACCTCCTCGACATCAAGCACCGGCGGGCCGAGATCTCGGAGTCGATCGCCCGCGCCGAGGAGCAGGCGGCCGAACGGGTGGCCGAGAAGGAGATCACCGCCCAGGAGCGGGCGCTGGAGGCGCTCCAACGCAGAGTCCAGGCCGAGAACCTCGCCCGCCAGGTCGCCCTCGAGGCGCTCCAGGAGGAGATCCGCAAGCGCCAGGAGGCCCGGCAGATCGCGCTGGAGGGCCTCCAGGAGATCATCCGCGCCCGCCAGGAGGAGCGGCAGGCGGCGCTCGACGCCCTGCGCGAGGAGATCGAGGGTCGCCAGCGGGCAAGGCGCGAGGCGCTCGATGGCCTCCGCGAGCAGATCGACACCCGGCGGCGCCAGTACGATGAGGAGCGCCAGCTCCAGCAGGACGCGATCTCGGATGCCAGGGACGCATTCGCCGAGCAGTCCAGGCTGGCCGACCGTGCCCACGCCGCCAGGATGCAGCACTACTCCGATGAGATCCAGGCGCTGCAGGACCAGGCCCAGCAGATCGAGCGCCAGCAGCAGCGCCAGAGCGCCGCCGCCCGCGAGCTGGCCGAGTTCAACAAGGCCGAGGCCGCCCGCCAGCGGGCCCAGTCGATCGCCGAGGCCCAGCGCTCGGTGCTCCAGGCCAGGACCGGCCGCGAGCGATCCGATGCGCTCCAGCGCCTGCACGACATCCAGGCCCAGGCCGCGGCGGACGCGAAGCGCGAGGAGATCCAGGCCAGGATCGACCGGGAGAAGGAAGAGGCCGACAAGCGGCGGCAGGCGATCCAGGACAAGATCGACGCGCTCCAGCGCAAGGCCCAGGCCGAGGACCGCGCCTACCAGCGCGACAAGGACGCCAGGACCGAGCGCGAGCACCAGATCGAGCGCGCCCAGGATCTGGCCAATCGCAAGGAGGAGCGCGAGGAGCGGGCCAGGAGGCAAGCCGAGGACGCCCAGGTTCGGGCCGCCGAGAAGGCCGACCGCGAGCAGACCAAGGCCGAGGAGGCCCAGATCCGGGCCGCCGAGAAGCAGGCCCGCGAGGAGGAGAAGGCCGACCAGGCCATCCTCCGGAATGCCCAGGCCCAGGCGCGAGCCGAGGACCGGGCCGACCAGGAGAAACTGCGCCAGCAGCAGCAGAAGGACCGTGAGGCTGACCGGGCCGCCCAGCAGCAGATCCTGGCCCTCCAGCAAGAGATCCTGACCAAGCGCAACGCCCTCACCGACCGGCGCGAGGGCTTCCAGGATGTCATCGACGAGGCGGCGCTCGGCAGGCTCCGCGAGCAGGCCGACCTGGAGAAGCGCATTCTCGACAACCGCGAGCGGGCGGTCGCCGGGCAAGACCCCAAGAAACTGGCCCAGGTCGCGTTCGACCAGACCTTCCTCGACGAGCTCCAGCGCATCCTCGACGGCAAGCAGAAGATCGTCGAGGGCAAGATCCAGGCGATCAAGGACAAGGAAGCCGCCGCCATCGCGGACCTCCAGACTGATCTGGCGAGCCTGGATATCCAGATCAAGTTCGAGGAGCTCGGGATCGCCCAACTCGAGAAGCGGATCGCCGCGCTCAAGAGCAACGTCCCGCTCGGGCCGCCGATCCCGCCCGGCTTCCAGCCTGAGCCGCCGACAACTACACCGACCACGCCGCCGGCGCAGCCACCGGTCGCTGGTCCGACCATCGGCGACCCCGGCACCGGCCAGCCGATCCCGACCAGCCCACGGGCCGATCACCCGGACCCGACGCTGGGCGGCAACGCCCTCTTCGATTGGCTCTTCGGCCACGACTTCGGCAAGGGTGCCGCCGACTGGATCTGGCAGCACATCGGGCAGGGGCTCACGACCAGTCGGACGCCGCCACCCGGCGCCATCGCCGGCGTCGCCACCATCCTGACCTCGGTCTTCCAGCAGGGCACCGACCAGGCCACCGCTGCGGCCGACCCGGGCGGGGAGGCGGCCGACGCCGTTTCTGAGGGTCTCCAGGCCGCCCAGACAGCACTCGGGCAGCAGTTGGCCGCCGTCCTCAACGGGGCCTGGTCGCAGGCCGTGCCGGTGGCCGACGCGATTCCGGTCGAGATCGGCAAGCACCTGGCGGTCATCCCCGACCTCTCCGCGATCTCGGCAAGCATCGGGCAGGCCATCACCGACGGCCTGAACGCCGCCTGGGCGCAGGCGGTCCCCACCGCCGACGCGATCCCCACTGAGATCGCCAATCATCTCGCGGTCCTGCCAGACGGCTTCGTGGACACCGTCAGCGCCCCGCTGGGCCAGGGGCTCACGGATGCCGCCAACGCGGCCTGGGCGGCTGCCGTGCCGGTCGTGGACGACATCCCGGTCCAGATCGCGGCGCACCTGTCCGACCCCGGCCCGGATCTCAGGCCGTTCGGCACCGACTTCGGGGACCGGTTGACCGACGCCGCCAACGCCGCCTGGGAGCAGGCCGCCCCGACCGTCGATGCCATCCCGGTCGAGATCAGCCGCCACCTGGAGACGGCGATCACCGGACTCGCCGCCGAATTCCAGCGCGAGGGCGCCGAGGTGGCCGACCACTTCTCGGACGGCTGGGTCCGCTACGACTGGGCGAGCATGGCCCAGAGCGGCATGAACGCCGTCAAGGTCAAGCTGAACGAGATCGCGCCCTCCTTCGAGGCGT
>CAZIWB010000088.1:0-22073 GCA_964542655.1 uncultured Cellvibrionaceae bacterium | reverse complement strand
GGGAAAGAAGCCTCGGCCATGATGATACCGATCGGTAGCTCAGGATTCAGGTCACTCCATCCAAGGCTTATCATCTTTGAGGATCCAGTCGTTCCAGGAGGGGTATCAGAGGCAGACCGTGAGGAAGTGAAAACAGTCTACGCAGAAGCTATGAAGCTTTGTCAGAATATCGCAATAATCGGTCAACCCGTAGACTTCAGGGACATGTATCAATACCTACGCAATATCATTGAGACGATGGAAGTTCCATACGGGTCTATCCCAGAACTCGATGACGATCTCGATGTACAGCGTGCATCCGGTGTGGATGAAAAGAGTATCCAAGCATCATACTTCCTCAAAGTTGACGCAGAGGGCGACTCGTCCTTTGCAGGTATAGAGCGCCTTGAGAAGTTCCCAGTTCAAGACTCAATCGGATTCATTGACCCTGCTGATGGCGGGGACTATACCGCGTTCGGAGTATTCACAGGACACTTCCAAGGAATGGCAATCGTGGGTTCTGCTTGGAAGAAGCGCTGGGACCTATGCATTCCAGATATCAAGGCCATGTGCGTTAAATACAGAGTGAAGAAGCTTGCCTTTGAGGTAAACAAGTTCGGGCTCCTTCCACTCCAAGTACTTCGTGAAAACCTACATGATGTCGGGGTATCTGTTGAAGGGAAGTACACTCACTCGAATAAGGAGACACGCATTCAGCTAGCGGCTCAATATTCCAAGTCTCTTTATCTTTGCAAAGACTCTAATCACGAGTACACTCGCCAGATATTAGAGTACTCACACGACGCTAAACATGATGACGCACCTGATACAGTTGCGACATTCCTTGAGTGGGCCGGAAGGATTCGCCCCCCCAAGGCAATTAAGAAACCGAGTGGGGACCTGTAGAGTGATTCTTTGGGGGGATAAATTACATGGGTTTTTTCGACTTCTTGACGGGTTCTAATCCTGGGTCTGGTTCTACAGCTGAACTGCCACAGATATTTCCTCTAGCTGTAACAACACAGGACTTTGTTAGGACAGACCTCATCGTTATTTACTCAAAGATACTTACGGATTGTGTAGATAGGACTCAGGGTATCCCACCTGAGATTCAGAACTCTCTTTGGGATAACTGTCTTCAGAATGAAGCAAACGAGGGGCTCATCACACTCCTTGCTAAGGCAATGGCAGACAAGAAAGATCTATACCTCGTCTATGTAGGAGCAGTGAATGTACTTCGTGTAGCTGATCAAGACGAGGCGATTGAGATTAAATCGGACTACGAGAGTCAAGGTAGATCAGATGTAGGGATCTATGTCAGCTTCAAAAACTATAAGCGCACAGACATGGTGATGCTCTATAGCACTATGGAATATTGCGTAATCGCTTCTTTGAATAAGATGATGAATCTCTCAAAGGCAATTCAATTCAAAATGAACGACATGAGGGGGAGTGTGGCACTGGTTGATTCAGCTCCAGTGGCTGAACAGGCCGTTGCAATCGCAAGACAACTTGCTCTCGGGTATGACGTGATGATCGACGGGAAAGATGAGATCATGACTCAGACGCCTGATATCTCATCAATAGAAAAGTCCATCGCCTTCCTAGACGCAAAGCGGGCCTTCTATCTTGGCTTGCCGTTGAGTTACATCAATGGTGAGCAGACGCCTGGAATTGGAAGCACAGGTGAAGCCGACACCAAGGCGGTAGAGCGTGGACTGAGGCAGTACTATATTTCAATTCTAAAGCCCGTACTAGAGGAACTTTTCGAGATCAAGACATCATTCAAGTCGAACGACTTTAGGCAAATAGGTTCAGCGCTTGAGGCCATGAAGACCTTCGAACTTGTGGGTGATGACCTTCTATCCAAAGAGAATAAACAGCTCATCATCTCAAAGCTATTCGACGTGGACTCTGATGAATGATCAAGTATCTCCCTAGTGAAGTCTTAAAGAAGATAGCGCCGAAAAATAAAGTCGAGAAACTACTGACCGGGAATCTCACTCTAAATAAGGCCGTTCTATCGATGCTCACAGATGCAGACTTCATATCCAAGGAGTCAGTCGAGAAGACTGCGCTTAAGACGATCAAAGGATACAAGGAACGGGTTAAGGAAGGCGACTCAAAGAGTGAGGCCGTCAATGATAAGAAGCTCCTCGTTAACCGGGTTCAAAACGAGATTCTATTTCAGGTCTCAGATGAAATAGAAGATCAATACCGTGGGGAATACTACAGGTGGCTTCCATCCGATGCCGATGAGCCCGATCCAATTCATCAACTTAAGTACGGTAAGAAATATCAGATAGGGCGTGGAGAGATGCCAGGGGATCGCTATGGATGTAAATGTGGAATGTTAATTCTGGTTAAAGAATCAAAGTTAAAACTCTAACGTATAAGAGAGGGGAGAGTTATGTCTGAAGAAAATAAACCCGAAGAAAAACCGCAATCTCAGGACGAGGTTCAATACTTAAAAGAACGCGTTGCCGCACTTGAAAAAGAGAAGGCTGAATGGTCTTCTAAGAATGCACAAGCTCCGGTGAGCCTGAACGAAAAGGTGAGGATTGAACGCGAAGACCAGGAAAGAAAAGCAAACGATTCGAGAGAACTCGAAAAGGCGCTAACTTTCAATCTTACGGCTGAAAACTTTTTAAAACAAAACGAAAGTATTCTATCCGGTAATTTTAAACAGATTCTGGATGCCTCTTCCAAAGAGAACTATGATTCTGCAGTTAATAAATCTAACGCGCTCAAGTCTGCTTGGATCCAGGAGTACTTCAGTCAACAATCCAATGTTGATCAATTAACAGAATCCCAAAAACAAACCCTTGCAGATTTTAATAAGTTGACAAAAAATGGGAAAGAAGAACGCGCATCATTAATTTGGAATAATTTGCTTGAGCCTTCTCTAGAAATGACGAAGAGAATAAGCAAAGCAGAACAGGTCGCGAAAGCCAAGCTAGGTTTCGGGGGTAACACGAACTCTGATCAGGCTTACAAGAATAAGCTTTCAGATATGGCCGCTAGAAAATTCTTTGGGGGAAAAAGTAAATGAGTCAAAGCTCTACTGTATACATGGGGAACATTCGTTCTAGTTATAAAGAGATCGTTAACCGAGCTGGTAGTGTGGCTGCAGGCCTTGCAGTTTACCTACACTCTGATGAAACGATTGATACTACTGCAGCAAGCGGCGGGTTACTTGGAATCTCTGTAGGACGTTCTCAGTCGGACACAGCCCGTACTGCTATCTGCAGGAAAGGCCTTGAGGTCCCAATTCTTCTCACAAACGGATTTACTCCTGTGATCGGTGCTCAGGTTCAGATCTCGACAACTACCGGTAAAGCAGTGACCTCCGGAACTGCAGTGAACGCAATCTATAAGTCTGCAGTCCTTGCATGTAAAGACGAAGACGGCGCGACTGTATCTGACGGCTGCGCTCTCATTGACTTCCAAGGCGGATTATAATCATGGCTCATGACGCAACGAAAGTTTTACTCGGGACAGTAAAGACTAGCTCCCGGGAGATCACGGAAAAAGTTGGAAGTCCCGTGACCTTCCCAGCTGGGACTGCTGTAAGAATTAAGAGTGATGATACAGTAAGCGTAACGAAAGCCGACGGAGGTTGGTTGGGTGTATCGCTTGGCAAAGGCCTTTCTGATAGCACAAAGACTGTAGCCATTGCACGTGATGGACTTGGGGTTCCAGTGCTTCTTGAGCCAGCTCCTGCAAGACAAGTGGTAACGATCACATCTTACGCGAACTTAGTCGCTGCAGGGGATGACACACTTAAGATCGGGGCTACCACCTTTACTTTCAAAGGTTCAGCATCGACTGAGGGCGAAGTCGCAGCAGTCACGAATAACAACACAACGGCTGCAAACCTAGTAGCCAAGATCAATGCTCACTCTGTAGCAGGTCTTGCTTTTAAGGCTTACGCAACAAACGCCGTGGTCACGATCACAGCCATTGATAACACTGTGGCAGGATCCTCACTCGACTGCGTATACACAGACAACGGGACATCTACCGTTGGTCTTACAGTCGCAGATGACGCAATCGTTTTCGAAGGCGGAAACGGAGTGCCTGATTACGTATCCATTGCTTCTAAGGCCTATATCTCCGACACGACTGGAAAAGCAGAAGATCCTTATTCGGGATCAACTATCAGTGACGCAATCTATGTTTCAGGTGTACTCACTGGAATCAAAGAAGACGGCACTGAAGCTTACTGCGCACTGGTTGATATGCCAGGGGGTCTTTAATGGCTAAGAAGAAAGTAAAGTCTTCTGAGTCAAGCGCTCTCGAAGAATCTGAGGCATTTCTTGTGGATGCTGAAATGGTCATTCGTGAAATTGAGAAGGAAGAAATTAAGGCTGAGGCCAGTGATTTTGAGAATCATCCAAAGTTCAATAAATTCAGAGGGGATAAATAATAATGGCTACTAACAGGGTAATGCTACGATCAGTTGAAGAATTCATGGCGGATTATCGCCCAGTGTATACTCCACTTTACACTGCACTATTGGGAAACTCCCAAGCTTACAGTGAAGAAGCCGGTAAGGTTTCTTTCAATCGTCTTGAGGCAGTCGGTGATCTACGCGCTAAGCACATCACCCCAAAGGACACAGTAATCGATCAGATTTCTGTTCGTGAAAACTCAAAGACTTTCAAGAAGTACTTCCTTGGAAAGCAGTTCATTCAAAGCGCTCTCCAAGACAATAGCCGCACTGAACAGGTCATTGCCCAGGTTCTTGATGAGAGCCAAAAGCACATGGATGATTTGGTTCTACTCGGTGAAGGAACCTCTGATTCCACGATGATCAATAACGGTCTTTACTGGTCTAACGATGCGAACTACGTACTCGACTCAGAAGTTGATTACGGCGATATCTCTGATGATCCTTTGGTTGATCTTCACAGACAGATGATGGTTACAATGAATCGCGCTAAGCAGATTGATGGCCAAAAACTTGTGGTCGTTTACGGCTCAGAGTTACTGCCTTATTTCAATGGAGTGTACGCAGCAAGCTCAATGCCTTTTAAATCGGTTTTGGCTCAGGTGTTAGGATCTGATTTCGCATTCGCAGAAATGCCAAGCGATGTCACTCCAAACGGCGCAAACGGTTGGATGGCGATCACTCTTCCACAAGTGAAGCTGCATTACACCTCTTTGCCTCAGCTTAAGAATCAAGGCGTGAACGATGAGAAGATGTATTCATGGCACAACTTCCTGATGGGTTCTTGTATGGTTGATGTTCTTGCACCAGGTGCGATCATCCGTACTCCTGCATCATACGAAGGCGCTTAATATACTTGAATTGGAAAAGGGTCATTCATGAGAGCTTATCTTGATTCTATTCTAGTTTTCATCGGTGCTTCGAGTTTGACTGACGTTGAATTCGGGGGGATTGACATCGAAGATACTGAAGATCAGGTGGCAGTATATGAAAGTCTCTTAGGGGTGCTCGAGTCGCGTGAGCTAATATCCGACTCTCTCTCGCGGCTCGAGTACTACTTCAAAGCAAAGGGCGTAGATGTTCCCCCCCCTGAGCCTGCAAGGTCTCAGATATTTGTGGGGAGTGCACTTTGAGTACTAGTATTAAAATTGATAAGCGATTCAAAAAGAAGGTTAAAGGGGTCTTTGAGAAGTACGAGTTTCAAGTTGGTATCCTGAACGACGGTGCGCACAGAGGGGCCCTTTCAAGGACGAGAGGGCTTTCCTCGTATGCAGGTGGACCGGTTCGGAAAAAGTCTCGCATATCCACTCAGTCGATCTCTGAGGTCTCTGAAAATCTAAGGAAGAATACTGGAATAGAGTATCTGACCGCGCCCTTCAGAAAGAAGTCCTCAGACATTACTAAGTTTGCAAACGAATTCATCAAGCTTGCAATTGGTAAGAGCGAGAAAAAGCGCGTTGAGAACTTGCTTCAAGCCGTGGTTCGTAACCCAATACTCAGAGGGGACTACGGGTCAAACTCCAAGGTCACCAAAATAATCAAAGGCTTCAATCGATTCATGATCGATACTGGTCAGCTTTTCAAAGCGATCCGGGCGAAAGCGATTGTGAGGTCTAAAGGTGTTTGAGGCAGAACTCAAAGACAAGGTTCAAAGGATCTTTGGTACCAAGGTCTCTTTCACTTTACCTGGTGAGTCACAAGAACAGGAATGTATTTTCATTGATGTTCAAAGCGCACTGAACTTCATTAAAAAAGGCAAGGAAATCTCTACAGTAAGAGGCACCCTTCTCATGTATGCGAACTCAGACAAGATGCCGTTTGGGTTTTATTCAAAGAAGATTATGCTGGCGGATCCTTCCTTGACGAAGAACTTTTATTTCTACAATATGGATGGGAACAGTAAGACCATTCAAAATATCGTAGAGCGTAGATGTGATTTTGTATTTCTCTATTCAAACGAATACGATCCAAACGGTGGAAGTCTTACGAGTGTAGACTTCGATGAGGGGGCTTGAGATAAATGGCAAAGTTTCTTTTAGACTATGTTTTTCCGATTAGCGTAATCACTCCAACTCCAGAAGCGTCTACTGCTTTTCTGAAGCAAGTCTGTGTTGTTGCAAAACCCAAGTCCGGGCAAGAAGGAAACGTCGGGAATATCTACGAATGCTCGAGCATGACGGCGGTAGCAGCACGTACTGATAACACGAACGCTCAGCAATTGTTCAATGGCGGAATGAGTAAGGTCTATGTGCTTCTCGCAAACGACCTAGACCTAGAAGCCTACCTCACAGACGGTCTTGGAAACGACTTCTATACCTTACTGATCTCAGATGACTTCAATGACGACGATATCAGTGAAGTGATTGGAACGCCTGCAGTCGCAGCAACGCTCGTGAAGGGTGACCTCACCTTTACGGCCGTTACTCCTGGTGCAGCTGGAAACTCGCTTGACGTAGAGATGCTCGATGATTCGACATCAGGTAGTGAGTGGGCTCACTTCTCTGGAAGTAAGCTTACCATTCACGCAGAAAGCACGGTCTCAACTGCAGAAGACATTGCAGCAGCTGTTGCTGACTCTGTATCTGGGAGTTCAAAGATCCTTGTAACGGTAGCAGAAGGAGAGGAATCATCTCCACAGACCGCGTTTGCATCTGACGATCTTTCAGGCGGAGTGGACGCCGTGACCTCAAGTGAGATCGGAGTACAAGTAGGAAGCTGGGATGGAATTATTGGCGTCCACAGTTCAGACGCTGAGGTTTGCGCTGAACAGGCAGCAGTAGAAGATAGGGTTTCCTTCTATGGGAGTAGCACGAATAAAGCCAAAAACATGTTCTATGCTTTCGGGAAGCTTCTCTCGGCAGCTTCATGGTCTAACCAGCAATATATCTCAATGCCATTCAGTGATGACATTGAGAGCCTAGGAGACGCAAACTCTCTATTCGACGACAAGGTGAGCTTTGTCATCACAGACGATGAGTTCTCAAACAGGCTGGCACTATTCGCGGTCGGTGGTAAAGCGATCATCGCTCCATACATCCTCAAAAACTTAAGGGTTGATCTACAGAGCGCATCTCTTTCTTGGATCTCAGGTAATCAGCCTCAGTACACTTTGAAAGAAGCTTCACTTCTTGAAACCCGTCTCAGTGAGGACGTGATCAAAGCAGACTACATTGAGACAGGGCTCATTACCGCGGGCACCATTGAGATCACACTTGTGAATGAGAACTTCGTTGCAAGTGGTGCGATCAATGTATCTGAGCCTAAGGCGCTCTGGAGAGTGATTAACGAAATGAGACAAACGCTCTAAGGATTGGGGCGAGGGGGATAGATGATTTTTAAACTTTACGAATGCGACTTCGGTGTGACCTTAAACGGCGTCAACTATGACTTTGAGCATGTTGAAAATCTTCAAATCGAAAATCCAGAGCGCACAAGATTAATACGCGGTGGAAACGCAGGAAACAAAACCGGCTTGATTTATAAAGAAGGCATCAAAGAAGCCAAGACGATCACTCTTACGATCATCGGTATGAGCTTTGAGATGCATAACCTTCTCAAGCAAGCGTATGACGATAAGACGAGACTAGATTGCTATGCAGTGAGTCGCGCGGATGGATCCTCCAAGATTGCCAAAAACGCCATACTCTCTCAAGAACCAGTGCAACTAAACGTGGATGATTCTGCTGAAAGCATGAACACCGCACTCGTCTTTGAATCGTTTGATGTGAGCGAGGTCCATAAGTCATAATGAAGGTACTAGAACTTAAGGGGTATAAATCCCTCAGAGCTTTTCAGGCTTACCACACGCTTCTACTAGGTTTAAAGATGCTTCCTAGTTACGCGACTGAGAGCTATGAGGGGTTTTACACACGCATTTCTGAGATGCCCCCCCTTGAGCAGGAAAAGATCATACGCGAGGCGGTTCTTTTCGTAGAGCTTACGAAAGAAGAAGTGGAAGCGATCATTTGTTTTTGTTCGGACCCAAACGGGATACCATACAGGTCTGAGAACATTAAGAATCTTACACCGGATCAACTCGTTGAAGGTATTGTGTCTGTGTGTGTAGAAATCTCGAAGTTCAAAGTGAGTTTGATTACTGAGGATGAAAAAAAAAACTCAGTAACTTCTCAATCGACGTGAGAGGGGTCTTTGTAAGGAATCCTGACCGTTTGCTTGAAGAGATTATTAACCTAGCGTTTTACGAGGCGATGCAATGCTTACCGAGATCGTAAAAATTAAGCCTCAGCTTGATTCAGGTGAACTCTCTAAAATGGAGTCTAACCTGAATCTTCGTTTCGGAAAGGTAGCACTTAAGTTTGGCAAGGGTTTAGCCAAAGCTATGCTAGGTGGTGGTATAGTCGCAGCCGCTCTAACTGCAATCAATCGCTTACTCAATCCCCTCGAGGCGGTAGAAGAAAGAATTAAATCGCTCCTCGGACAGAGTGAGAACATATCAGATACGGCCGAGAAGTTCGGTACGACTGCGGGTAAGTTCTTCAAGCTAGAACAGTTGGGTGCAGCTGCAGGGCTTGATCAAGCAGGCCTCAAGGAGATGCTCACTAAGTTTCAGGAAAAGATACAGCTTGCTCAAAAGGAACTTGCTGACCCTTCTCATGGAATTAGTAGATCTACAGCAGCGGTTAAGAACTTCGTGGGTGAAAGCGATGTTGCTTCAGCCTTCTTCAGAGCCATTCAGGACTTAGGTACCAAAGACAAAGAGACAAGGGCCGTAATCGAGAAGGCCATATTCGGTGAGAAGCAAACTGGGGCTCAACGTCGTTTCATCGATACTGATTTCGCATCTGTTCAGAAAAAGCTTGGGGTTGAAAACAGTGATCAGCTCCAAGAGGCCTTTTCAAAGAACTCGAATATCAATGAGCTGAGCCGTACACTTGAGGCCGCCCGCGGTGTTCAGCAGTTCATGCTCCAAAGCTCCAAGCTCAATGCGAATATGATTACGGCCATGGATGAGGCTCAAAGGCTTCAGATGAATAAAGACGCTCTAGAGCTAGAAAACTTCCAGACGCTTAAGGAAGCTTCAGTATCGATCCAGAAGATACAGAACTTAGTTGATCAAGGACTATTACAAGTCAATAAACTCATTGCATTTGCATCTAAGCTTGAGCCACTGTTCATGAAGATATCCGAGTCAAGAGGGCTTAGGATATTTGGGTTTGGGGGGAACTGAATGCTCGGGGGAATTGCACCGATTATCATCTTTGACTTTGAGGCAGCCACAGCCGTTAACCTAGCTTCTGTGTTTTCTGGAATCCCAGTTCTCAAAGACATCGTTCCGAGTGCGAAACTCCCGAGCATTCCACTTTATTTAGATGAACAGTTGACTGGAATGTATGTGGACTCACAGACCAAAAACATAGACGTGAGTACTGAGACCGAGGGAAATACGACGGATCCTAACCCTAAGATATTTCAGAAGAATATTAACTCAATCATAACAGTCAACCTAATAGCTTCTCAGAACTCAATCGGAATGGCACTACTCACAGTACTCAGTGATAAAATCTTCAGTTCTCTGATCACAACCAAATATTCCATTACCTACCTGAATAAGTCAGTAACTCTATTTAATGGCCTACTCCACAGCTTCTCGACGGTTCAGAACTCGGACAATGACCTCTACAATATCAGCATTCAGTTTTCTCAAGGGAAAGTGAATAGCACAGTACAGGGATTAGTCTCAAAGATCGCTCAGCCTTTTAACGGCACAGTTCCAGGAGCGACCACGCAATGACTTATAATTGGTATAATATTTTTAATCTTACAGAGTTTTTAGATGCGGACCTTGTATCACGTGAAGTAGAAATTACACTCCAGGGGCTAGGGCTCAAGACGATACTCATTACTAAGGGCATAAATGTCTCCATGCTTTACGATGATGTTTTCTTGAGCCTGAATCTTAACGATCAAAACCCGTTTGAGTTCTATGATCACGCTATCTATGTGGATTCAAACGATGACGTGTGGTTAGGTACCCCCACATGAAGATACAATGTAAGCATGGGTTCTTTTTATTCGAGGAGGAGTTCGTGGGTGAGGCAGGGCGCTTCATGACCGCACTTAGTGTAGAGCTTGAGTCGTACGGGGATTACTTCACGTTTCCTTATTTGGTTGATGCGAAAGATTATTCGCTCGTGGGTTCAAACTATCTGAATCTCCCAGCGATTGCGACCTATGAAGGGGAGCCGTGGGAAGTCATGCGAGAAAACGGTTTCGTCTATAGCCTACTCACAAACATACTCATTCCCATTGATTCTGTAATGAACTTCGTAGCTCTCAATATCGGGGACTTCTATTATTCCTCAGAGGGGCTCATTCAGCCGGGATCATTCATGCAGAATAGCCAGAAGGTTTCATCTTACACGGCTTGGTTTGACTGGAAGTCTGGAGCCTTCAGATATTCAGAGGTGAAGTTCTTATGAGTAAGATCCTTGAGGCCACTTGTGATGACGGGGTTGTAACGTGTGATGGAGTTTCTGTCCCGAGTGCTGAGATTCAGAGTGAAGGGGTTGGGCCTAGCTCTGGGATACTAGTCATGGAAGAAGACAAGGCATTCTATTTGGCAAAGACGTCTCCTGATCTAAAGAGCACGCTTGAAAAGCTAAGCAGCGCTCTAGAGAGTATCGCGTCAGCTCTACAATCCATTGATACTGTAGGATCCTTGATCACGACCTGCGGGGCAGGACCAGGGACGGCCACATGGATCCCTGTAGCCACAAGTGCAATTGCTGAGATCAATTCTGCCAAAGCTGAGATCGATACCTTGAAGGATACACTCCGATGATCGATATCATTGAACTCAATGACGGTGAGGATCTGGGGCTTACTGATACGGTAGTGATGAAGGCCTCGAATCTATGTTCAGTTCAGCTAGGAAGTCTTGAATACGCACAGTCCTTTGGGGTTGATCTTAATTTTTTCTTATCAAGCGAGTTTCAGATTCAAGTGGAAAGCTTCAGAAGTTACTTGGTTCAAAGGATTGTTGAGAACCAAATTAACGTCACTGAAGTCATCACAACGATCAATACATTTAGTCATAAGTACACATACTTCGTGGGCGATAAGGGTACTAATGAAGAGGGGTTACTCATATGAGTTTTTCATCTGATCAGGGGTATGTACCAAGCACAGTAGCCGATCTCATGAGCCTAGTTCGTGAGGGAGTCAATGAGCAGTTTAGTACGACTTATACTGCCGATAGCTTTTTAGGAACGAACTTCTACAAATACTTCTATGCTCTCATTCAGAAGCTTCAGGAAAACGAAGTAAAGACTTCCGAGATTGTTTTAAAGCTTCAGGATTATTTCAGAGTCACTAACGAAAAGATCTTAAGACCAAATACTACGTCCCCAGGGATATTCGATTATTTCGATTCAAAGGGATACTTTGTCTCAACGAAGCCTCTCGAGGATGTAGACGCGGGGAAAGCCTATATCTGTGTAGACGTGGATAGTGAAGTTGAGGACTACGCAGATACTAAGATTGAAATCTGTGGGTATGTGAGAGATTGCGTGGTGGCTGGAGTTGTATCTCAAGGGAGTGAAGAAGAAACTTTCACGCTTGAAAATAATCAGTCTTTCACATTCCGGTATAGCTTGCCGGTTAAGATCCCAGTTTTTCTGAGACTGACTCTCTCTCTTTCTGAAAACAGTCAATTCAGTGTTCTTTCAAACGAGGACGTCATAGAGCTTCTTTACGCAAATATTCAAGCTAGGTACAGGCTCGGGATGAACTTTGAGCCTCAGAGATACTTCTCTATCATGGACGCTCCGTGGGCTGAAACTGTGCTTCTTGAGTGGACAGATGATGTAACCGACGGAGAGTTAGACGAAACTCCAACTTGGAACGATACAGTTTACGATGCCGCCTTTGATGAGGTCTTTGACTTTGGTATTGCTAACATCATCATAGTGGAAAGCTAATAAAATGCAGTACTTCAAAGGAGATCAGACTGAGCTCAAGGTATACAGTGCAGGCAATAAGGCATTTGATTCTACCAATGCCGCCCTTGATGACTTCTACGAAAACGCCTATGACCTGACTCCTTTCATACTCATGCTTTACGACGAAGGAAGGATCCCATTTTCGAATCGAATACCCAAAGAAGTATTCGTGGAGTTCATACGTATTGCATACGACCGTTTTCCGTTCTTTGGATCATTCGATAGCTTGATCTTTATCTTAAGAGAGATCTTTGGGGCTGAATCGGAGATCCTTTTAACCGTTCCTGATCCTGGAATGCTTGAGATTGATATTAATGCGATCACCGATCAGGTTTTCAACTTCGTTGCACGTGAGCTATCGGGTTCGGGCGGCTTTACAGATTCAAAGATGATTACCGATAGTGGTGATTATATTTTATTCACGGGCTTACCTGGGATTGAAACGGAGTATGAGCTATCGTTACTTTTTGCTGAGATCATTCCGTATGGGATCAAGTATAGTTTCACGATCGGATTCTTCTCTAAGGGTAGTATCTTGGTTGAGGATGAAGACGGTATATCGAATCTAGTTACAGACATTGGGGATCAATTGATATTCATTGAGGTGGGGAGCTAAAACCATGGCAGATAAAAAAATCACAGATTTAACTTTAAGATCAGACGTAGATGCAACCGTAAACTTTCCAGTTCAAGACGGTGTGCAGACTTATCGAGTTACTGGTGAGCAGGTTAAAGACTACGTAATTGAAAACGCTGCAGACGATTCTACCATTGAAGAATCAGGCGGTACCTTGAGGGTTAAAGACTCAGGGATCACTAGCGCAAAGGCTTCATTTACACTTCCTACGATTCAGAGTTTTACATCTGGTAGTGGTACATACACCACACCAGCGGGTGTTAAATGGATTAAGGTTAGAATGGTCGGTGGTGGCGGTGGTAGTTCCGGCACAGGTACCTCAGGTGGAGGAAACGGTGGTGCAGGCGGTACTACAAGTTTTGGGACTACTCTTTTATCGTGTAACGGTGGAAGTGGCGGTGTATTCGCCAGTGGCGGTGGTTCGGGCGGTTCTTCTAGCTTAGGAACTGGACCTATTGGAATTGCCTTAACAGGTGGTAGTGGAAGTGGTGGTGGTGCGTGTGGTAATACCGACGTTTATTCTGTAGGGGGTTCAGGTGCATCCTCACCTTTCGGCGGTCAGGGTGGTGGCGGTGGCGTGTCTAACTTAACAGGTCGTGCTGCTGCTGCAAATACAGGATCAGGCGGCGGTGGTTCTGCAATCAATGGAACGAATACGATCGCAGGTTCAGGTGGTGGCGCAGGCGGTTTTGTTGACGCAATCATAACATCTCCATCATCAACATATGCCTATGCTGTAGGTGCAGCCGGTTCTGCAGGTACCGCTGGTTCTGGAGGAGCTGTAGGGTTTGCTGGCGGTTCTGGACTGATTATTGTTGAGGAGCACTACCAGTAAAGTTGGGGGAGTATATAAAAGATGGCTCTCACGGATGAAGAGATCATAATCATAGAGCACCTATTAATTCAGGATGAGGGTATTCGGCTCCTTCCATACTTCGATTGTTGTGGAAAGTTCTTTCGGAAATGCTTCTGTGCTAAGCAGGGAAAACTTACGATCGGGATCGGTAGAAATATCGAGGATATAGGGATCACCGAACTTGAGTCAATCGAGCTAGTCCGTAATGACGTCATTGATATCACAAGGAAAGTTGAAAGATCTTTCTCATGGTTCAAAGATCTTAATACGCCTCGGAAGATCGTTATACTCTCAATGGTATTTAACCTAGGTCTTGATGGATTTAAAGAATTCAAGAAGATGATCAAGTGTATTGAATCGGGCGACTTTGCAAGTGCAGCTAATCACGCACTAGATTCTAAATGGCATATCCAAGTGAAAGACCGAGCAAAAAGACTTGCTTTAATACTGGAAAAAGGGCAATTTTAAATAATAGGAGTATATTATGGAGATCGCCCTTGCTGCAGTGGTCGCATTGTTAGCGCTTAGCGAAGCCTTGTCTTTGATCCCAGCGATCAAAGCAAACGGTGTATTTCAGATGATCGTGAACGTTCTGAAGTACATTAAGTCTGTCCTGTCTAAGTAAAGTGAAGGTGTAAATTGAAGGATATTCTTGAGATTATTATCGGAGTCTTTAAGTCTAAAGCACTCATCCTTTGGCTGGTTAAGCTACTCAAGAAAAAACCTTCGAAGAACACTGAGACTGAACGAGATCAGTTTAGAAAGACCGGGCGGCCTCTATGGTTGATACCGATTTTATTCCTGAATGCGTGCTCAACCCACAACTACCATTACTACGGTATGGAAGGGATGGACTATTCGAAGGGCAAGATGCTAGGGCCCACTGAGGCCGATGACCTTCCTTTCTCGGCTTGTGAGCCAAGTGAAGAAGATCGGTTCGTTTGCATACTCATGTTCTCAAAGGAGTTTTTCGACATGAAAGAGAGACTTGAGGCGTGCGAGCTTGAGAATTAGAATATATTGACATTATGTAATAATTGTAGTACGATTGCCCACCATGAAACGTACTTACCTAGGGGATGGGGTTTTCGCGGAAGTTGATAACGCCTACGTGGTGGTTTCCACTGAAACGAAAAGCCCTGTCTCGATTCACGATGTTATATACCTAGATTCGGCTGTCATGCTGAACTTGATCGAGTATTTCAGAGAGACTAGACAATGATCAGTCCAGAAATGGTTAGGGTCCAAGATATTCTGAGGAAACTCGATAGACATTCTAAGCGTAATGGATATGAGCTGAGCGATAGATATATCGAGATACTTGATGAACTAATTGATTCAGTGGAAAGACTTACCTACAATGAAAAGATGATGGTGAGGAAGGCCATGACCGATAGGTCAAAGATCAAAGGATCAAGTTAAAAAATAATCTCACATTCGTCTCCGTTCTGGTCCTTAAGGGTTCTAACTAGTTCCGTTGTAATTTGCTGATTAGTCTTATCTCGCTCGATTGCCTCGGCTCTAAGTCGGTCAATCTCGGCGAGGAGCTCTCCAATTTCAAAACAACCGTCTGGTCCTTTTTGTTGTTCCCTAATCTCTTTCTCACGTTCAGGAGTCAGCATTCATTCCTCGGATCTTGAATAAAGCCTTATGTCCACCGCAAATATACTCTGGATTATAATAATTCCCGGCCTCACAACCGCAATTATCTTCATCAGACATTAAAACTTCCAAAGCTTCTACTGCTAGGGCTAGCTTTTCTCGAAGTAGATTAATCTCAGCTTGTTCTGGAGTTATCATTCTTCTTTAACCTTCCTCAGAGCATCCTCAACGTCCTTAATTGACCTGACAACGAAATAGAAGCCGTTTGCCCGTTCCTTAAGACGCTCCTCGAATGCCTTCTGTTCTTTGGATTGTCTACCACTAATCGACTTCACTTCAAAGCCACAGAATACTCCTGGCTTACCTGGTTCGATTGAGACACATGCTACTATGTCCGGCGTGCCTGGAATTACGAACTTCGAGAGCTTCCTATAGAAGCCCCCCCGTTGGTCATAGACACCAATGGTGTTCACTTTGAATGCGAATACGCCCACCTGGTGCTTTAAGAATTCCAGAATAGCGTTCTCTACTTCCTTCTCGCTCGGATCTACCCACTTGAAAGGCTTAGACATACAATACCCCCGAGCCTCGAAGGTAAACTGTTCTCATTGTATATCAAGGGTAGAATACTTGACTATACACGTCAATTATGTAATAATTAGGGTATATGAGTAACTACAATCTCGATGAATTATTAGGCAATGCTTATGCAACCCGAGAAGCGAAAAAACCCGTGACTCTGATCCTGAACTACTGGGAAACTTTGGTCACAGGATTAAAGACTGAAGTGATCGAATTCCCTACAGTTGAAAAGGGCCTTGAGTATCTCGATACCTTGAGAGCTAGGGGCATTACCCTGAATAAATGCAACTACGGTTTCTACAGATTCGGAGCTAACGGCGCGGTTGAAGTTTTTGAATAGAGGGGCAGGGCGCTACTTCTGCTATAAATGGTCGTGTTTTCCTCGAAAGGTTATCAGACCGATTGCGTGTCTCCAGTGGACGAAGTCAGAGCCTGACTTACGGATGCCACAGCTTTCCACGCCGCCCTCTAGTCTATAAACTCCCATCTTTTTGGAGTTATTTCAGCTGCAAAATTTTTCCTTCGCAGCCCCAAACGGGACACCGAACACTATCCGCGTCCCAAATGTCATAGACGCGCTTCGCACTGATATTCCCGCCACTGCATTTATCGCCAGCCGGAAACATTCTGCTCATTGAGAGTTCTAGGTAAAACGAAAGATCCCTCTGGTTTTTGTCTCGGCGTTAAATCTTCAACCATCTTCTCTAGCAGTGCTTGCATGACCTGGCTCCACTTAAGCCTTCTCTCTCGCCTGATCTTATCGGCCTTCTGAAAAAGCGAGTGGGGAATGTCCGCCTGGATTCTGTGTTCTTCTAGTTCTGGTATTGGCAACATTTGCGCTAAACTTCGTGACATGATTTGACCTATAACGCATCAAGTAAAGACATGCAACTAACATCCCTTTTAGGATGAGATTTTCCTGCGCCGCCGGGATGAAAAAACTTCCATTTTTCCGACAAATAGTGCATCGTGCCAGGTATGATCAATCCTTTGGAAATAAGGACTAGAGCCTAAACCTATGGCCCGTTATCTCTACCAGACCGCTTGTGAGAAATGCGAGGATATCGGGGATGAGCACAGTCACGGATGCATCGTGAGGAAGGTCATCCTAAGCCGTGGAAAAAAGATCATAGGCAACATGGCCGGGCCGGGTGAAGCTCTAGAAAATGCAATTAAGGCCATAGCTAAATTTCGAGAAATGGATGACAAGCGGCGTATGGAAATACGAAGTAACATCATCCCTTTCGAAGAATTAAAATCGAGAGGAAAGAAAATGAGTCTAGCAGTCGAATCAAAAAACCAGGAGTTAGTTCAGAGCCAATCGCAACAGGTTCCAAACATGAGTAACCCTTTCTCGTCGCTTTCAAACTTTGAAGCGGCCCAGAGAATGGCTAAAGCGCTCTCACAGAGTTCGTTGATACCGAAAGAGTATCAGAACAATATTCCAAACTGTCTCATCGCGCTTGAGATCTCTCAAAGACTCAGGGCATCGGCTCTCATGGTCATGCAGAACTTATATATCGTTCATGGAAAACCTGGGTGGTCTGCTCAGTATATTATTTCTGCTATTAACTCCTGTGGAAAGTTCTCGCCTCTACGTTTCAAGATGGATCCAAATAACACAGAGTGCACTGCGTACGCTGTAGAGCTAAAGACGGGTGAAACTCTCCACGGTACCAAGATCACTATGGCAATGGCTAAAGCTGAGAAGTGGGTTGATAAGGCAGGATCTAAGTGGCAAACAATGCCTGAACAGATGCTAAGATACCGTGCAGCTTCTTTCTTCGGAAAGATCTATGCGCCTGAGATCCTCATGGGGTTCCAAACCACAGAAGAAATTGAAGACATGCAGAACTTCGAGAAGGCCAAGGAAGTTAAAAGCAGTGTAGAGATTTACACAAAGAATGACCTTGAACAAATGGCAGACGAAGGACTCATTGAGAAGAAAGAAGAAGAAGTCATTGTGGTAGAAAAAGAAGTGAAAGCCGAATTAAAACCCGGTGATTTTGGATACGAAGAAAAGTTTGAGATGGTGAAATAAGGCTGATATAAAGCCTCTCGAAGATAGGTTGAAAGGGAGTCACCTGATACTGACTTAGGTAACTCCCTTTTTTTAACCAATCACTTTATAACAAAGGTTGAGAGAGAGGTTTGATGGATTAGACGCCCTCAACTATTTATCGCATATCGCAATAAGGAGCCCTTATATCGCATGATACTAAACTATTCGCAAGCACTATAGGCCGCTTCAAATACCACTATACATTTAGGACGTCTTGTTATTTAAATAAAAAACCCAAGTCAAAGAATGACCTGGGTTAACTTTTTACTACTAAAGCGGCTAGAGATTCAGTCTAGGCGCTGATAGTCGAAACCTACACGATCGGTATTCTATCAGCAAGCCTGAATTAATTTCTAGCCACAAAAAAGAGAGAGTAAATATGGCTAGAACTCCTACTAAAATTAACACCAAAGTCACTGAGATCTACGTCGAGATTCTAAACTGGGAGAGGTTCAATCCACGCAAAGATGTGAAGCATAACTCGTGGTTTCGGTGCGATCACTCGCTATTTGAGCATCCAGATTTTCATGATTTCACACATTCTGACATCATTGTGTGGCTCTATTTGCTCTGTCTTGCGAGCAAAAAGAACAGTTCGTGCGTAACTGTGTACACAAATCACGCAGATAGGCTTGCAAATATATCGCTCATTCAGCTATGTACTGCGCTGCAAAAACTCAATAAAATCAAGGCAATCACCTTCAAACACGTAACGTGCTCGCAACGAGGACGGAACGAGAACGTCACGTTCACGTGCTCTACGGGACGAGACGTTACGTTACGTAACGGAACGAACGAAACAAACGATACGGTACACGTACGCGAACACGCGAGCGTGGCGGATGAGTTACATCCACTTGCTTCTCTTTGGAATGAGATTGCCGATCAGAAATTCCCTCGGGTGAAATTTCTTTCTGAAAAGAGAAGAAAGAAATGCAAAGCGCGCTTCGACGAAAATCCGAGGATTGAGTTTTGGACTGAAGTCATAACAAAAATAAATCAGAGTGATTTCTGTAAGGGTCTGGGTGATCGAGGGTGGGTAGCTAACTTTGACTTTCTTATAGCTCCTGATACTGCTGCTAAGGCATTAGAGGGGACCTATGATAATCGAAAAGGCTTTAATACAAACAAGACTTTGGCTATAGCGGATCATAACGATGAGCTAATTTCTGAGTTGATGAACGAGAGGAGTGGTGGGCGATGAGAAAAGATATTCTTATGGCTTTAAGGGGTCTTGCGGAGGTTTACGAGAAAACCCTAACAGAGGGGCTGATAAAAATATGGGACAGAGTTCTTTCCGATGTAAGCGAGGAAGAACTCGCAAGCGCAGTGGAAAGATATCTCAAGGGACCTGATAGTAATTTCTTTCCTAAGCCAGGAACGATTTACAGTTTGGCTAAGGCCATACCTGATTTAGAAACTGAGGCTGCCTGGATATCGGAAATGATATTCACATCCGTCCGACTCTACGGCGGTGATCCAATAGGAACAGAGAGGGCTAGAATCAAAATAGGTTCAGTTGGTTGGGCTTACGTAATCAGTAAAGGCGGATGGGAAACAATTAGGACGAGCGTTAAGAGTGATGACGATATACCGATCTTTCAGGCGCAGACTAGAAAGGCTTTGATAGGGTTGATTCAGAGACGAAATGCAGGTAAGGATCTAATCCCAAAACTAGACCAACCAAAAATAGAGGGTCTAGTTAACCTAGGCGACTTCATGCCTTCCATCAAAAAAGAATAAACTAATTATGTTAAGAGCCATTGATACTGTCGGTGAAGAAAGAGAAAGAATCAGAAAGACACTTCTAGAACTCTCTGAGTACTATTCTGTGAAGCTTACAGATAATCAGCTCGATATGTATACTGACGACCTAATCGACTTGGGTTGGAAGCAGGTAGAGCATGCTGCAAAGCTTTACAGGAAAGACTGGGGATCGGTGAAATTCCCTTTCCCTTCTCAGCTCCGAAAAGAAGTTTTTGCGATGTAAATGTTTTGGGGGAAGCCATTCGATGAGTAAACCAACACAAGTCCCCACCGAGGAGATTGTCATAGTAGTTTGCGGTCACACGAATGAGATTGGAATTCCAGGAAAGAAAGACGTGTGTTCTGTCTGCGCAGCTGAGGTATTTCTCTCTGACTCCACGCTTAGATCTTGTGAGTTGAATAGGGTTGAAAAAAAAGAGATCAGGATTCATTGCTTGGGTTGTGCTCTGCCGAAACTCAAAATGTTAGAGAAAGAGAAGTTTATTCCACCCACTGAGGAACAGAAGCAAGAAATTCTATTGTCTCGACTCGGGGGAAACAAAAACGGATGAATACCAAAGGCGTGATCAAAGGCGTACTGATTAAAACAGTCAACCTAGTTACCGATGGATACTGCGAATTCTGTGATGGACTTGGGAAAGTTGTAGACCGGATTCTACTTCGTTTGAGACAATGTCCTCACTGCGAGGGAATGCGGTATGCCAAGCAAAAAGAAGCTGACCCCGATACAGAATAGGATCTACCGACTATCGGTCGTCCTACGGGCGATTATTTTTATACTCTACAGCAAGGGCACGATAACTGAGTCAACAAGGGATGAACTCATCTCGATGGTAAACGGGGAGAGAGACGATGGACCATCTCGAAAACCTGCAAACTGAGATAGACATACTCCGGGACGCCCTCAAACGGGAACGGGAACTCAACGAGAGGTTGGTTCAGTGCCTAGATCACATTCGGCACGCACTTCACGATCTTCAGATGGACGAAATGTTCTCGAAGCAGACTTCATGGCTTCGCATATCCTGAGTCACTCAATACGAGGCAAACGGAAACAGGGCTAGAATCGATTCTGGGCACCATGGTAATGGGTAAGGCGCACCATTGGAACTTCGATTCAACCAAGGGCCAATTACGGCCGCCACGTTCCCCGTGGAACTCTGTGTTAGATTATGCAAGGATCGGGACAAAGGGGGAATCAATGAAAATCTTAGAAGAAGCATGTCAGTTCACCGCCGGTGTCCTTTTCTTCATCAGTATGATCATAGTGCTCACCACTCTTTCGGTCTTGGCCTGGATATTTGGAAAAGATTGATTCGCGATAAGTGTCATTATCGTGAATGCAAGGTGTCAATTTGACTAGTTGAATCTAATCCAGGATAATCCCTACCCATGGATAACAAGATGGCTTCATGCCTTTGCTTCGTCACGGGGATTTTACTTGTAATTTTCGCAGCTGCGAGTACTTGATAAAGAATAGCAAGTATAAGGGGGGATTCATTTGGCTCGGACGAAAGGGGCTCTCAATAAGGACAGTTTCGACGCAAAACGAATAGCTCACAAGATAGGAGCCGATCCACTCGAAGTAATTGCTTGGATCATGACAGGGAACTGGAAAGCTATAGGGCTACCATCTGAGACGATAACAAAGTTCTCATCGAAGGGTGAGGAGTACCATGAGCTTGCAATTACAGTAGGCCATAGGTTGACTGCAGCCACTGCTTTCGCAGAATACTTGTACTCAAAAAGAAAATCAGTTGAGATTATTACTGAGAAAAATGAGCCAAAAACACTTAGTAATATCACTTTCACTGAGTTCTGTGAAAGAGCTGGGTACCCACGTCCATACTCTAAGCAGATTGAAATAATGAACTTCGTAATGAATGGAAGTAAGCCAAGATTATTACTGGGTGCCCGTGCTTACGGGAAAACAGTGTACTCCACAATCTGTGGAACGGCTTATGCGATCTACAAGGATCCAACCATGAGTGTCCTCATCACTACCAAGGTTCAGCAAAATGGTAGAAGAATCCTAAAGGACATTTCCCGTTGCCTTCAGGTTAATGGCGTTTCACTCGAAGTAGATAACTCGGACGAGATTAGGGTTCAGGGACTAGTTGGGAAAGAAGCCTCGGCCATGATGATACCGATCGGTAGCTCAGGATTCAGGTCAC
>CAZIWB010000087.1:0-22125 GCA_964542655.1 uncultured Cellvibrionaceae bacterium | reverse complement strand
GGCGACCCTGTCGGATGCTCGGCTCGGCAACTGGGTGGGCTGGCTGTCCTGCGACAGACGCCGCGCATCACTGAAGCCGGCGAAGGCGTGCCCGGGCGAGTTCATGGCCGACGTGCACTCGCTCTTGATGGCGCTACCGTACGATTTCCCGCTTTCAAAGTTGCCGCGCCATCTGAAATGTCCGGAATGCCAGTCCGACCACGTGCTGATCAGGTGGGAGAAGCAGCAGGCGCCGGCGCCGACCTCGCCAGCTGCTCGTCGATCGGCGGGAATGGGGAAGGGCGGTCTTCGAATTGTCCGCTGAAGGCGCCTTCCGGTGGGACAATCACAACTGGCAGTCCCCGATTTCCGCGGGGGCACAGGAAGTCCCACTTTTCGTCAAGCCGTTGGAGAAAGCTAACTCAGCCAAATCCTGCCGAGGTCGCCATGCCGGCAATGGTCTCGGCGGAACAAATCCGGGGGATATTTCAGAATGACGCCAAGGGTTAAGCGGATTCTCTTCAGAAATTTGCAGACCCCGCTCAGCGTTCACCTTGCCTAAAGCCTTGCTCTGCCATATGAACCGCCGACAGTGAGGCCACATGGCGGAGTGGTTACGCAGCGGATTGCAAATCCACTTGCGAACTACAATTCTCAAAGCATTTTCCGAAATTTGGATGGCGCCGAAGGGCTGTATTGGCCTGTTCGCTGCGCTAGTTCAGAAAAACTGCGGCAGCCCTTTTGCGCCGCCGCAGTCAACTCATCCCGGACGGTCTACCGCACCGCCATCAAGGTGTTGGCTCGTTTCATGATCGCCCCGCTAGGGAGCCGCAGCACGAACCGCAGTAAGTCGGGATCGGGTACGCCAAGCAGCGCCGGGTTCTGGCGATCGTCAAAGTCAACCACGGCAATCATGTCCTCGCCGTTCCGGTAAACCGTGCTGCCAGTGACCAATCGGCGGAGAACTTCCCCCGCCGAGACATCCATCCATACCAAGTGAGCAGACGTGGCGCTGGACCATCGAGTTTTGGTCTGAGCTTCGACCGCATGGCTCAGCGAGCTGTAGCGATCGGTATAGGAAGCGTCGTATTTTAGTCTGTGGAATATTCCCATTAGGGACATGGTCGGATCCTTTCGGATTGACCGGGCGGCTTGACGTGATTGGCCAACACGCTAACCTACACTGATCACGCCGCTCCGCTCGGAGGGGTTGATGCAGAGCGTGGGCGCGACGTTTTTCAAAGGGAGGTCGCCCCACGCAGCGCATTTACGCAGCGCCGGCGTGAGTTCACCTTCCGTTCCGCGAAAAGTCAATGTTTATGGGCCGATTATCCACGTCCTAACCGGCGCGGTAGGCTATGCGGCGCCTGGTAGCTGCCAGCATCCGCTTCTCTGTGCGCTTGGCATAGCCGTTATATGCGCGACTGGAGTGAGCCGACAGCGCCCGGCCCTGGCCATCAGTCATCTCTGCTTCCTCGAGCTCGGTCATGCCGCCGTGACGACAGGCATCAAGGCTGAAGGTCTTGGGGAGGCCGGCGGCGTCGGCCACCTTGCGCACGAGTTGAGCGAAGCGAGTCGGCTCGTAGATGGTGCCGTCGCGGCGAAGGATCATCGGCACGCCACGCTTTGGCAGTTTAGCGAGCACGGCCTCGGCTTCCTCGTAGAACGGGGTGGCGTCGGTGTCGGCGAGTGGGTGGGTGACGGATTTGCCGGTCTTGTGATGTTCGACCTTGATGCTATGCCCCGGGTGATAGTCGGGCCAGCGGACATAGCCGCCGACGACGTTTTCGGGGCGTTGCAACCACTCGAAGCAGATGACGGCGGCGGCGCCAAGTTCGGGCTGCTGCAGCTCGATAGCCTTCCATGCGAAGGCGTAGACATCGTCGCGATCGTGCGCCGGCTTTTGCTTCTTGGCGCGGGTGACCAGTTGAACCCCGACCCATGGATTGGGCACATCCTTGCGGAACTCTCGCGGGTGATGCGGCTGCATCAGGCGCCACGCCGTCTTCAGATACATGATGGCCTTCTCGCCGCGGCGGAATTTGTCGCCATCAATCAGCCAAGTGTAGAGCTTCTCAGCAGCGGCGGGAGTCACGCTGCGAATGGGCAACTCGCCGAACTTGCCTCCCGTCTTCAGCCTGTAGGCCAGCACGGTGTCGAACAGTCGGCGATAGTCGGCCCGCGACCGTTCAGCCACGCGACGCCGGAAGGTTTCGCTGTCGACATAGGTTTGGAGCAGCCATGCGACTGAACCGGGTGCGGCGTATCGGCGGATGGCAGGTGGTCGCCCGGGGCCGACCTTGCCTCCGCCGGACCGCCATTCATCGAACCTGGCGTTGTGGCGATGGGCGGCTTCGGCGAGTGCTGCCGAACTGAGATCCGAGCCGAGGGGCTGGCTCTCGAATGGAAAGCGCCGACCAAGCGCCTCCGCCTGCTTTTTCCAGTATGTCGGAGGGCTCCAGTAGAAGGCTGTACGGTCCTTCAACCGCTTCGCAATGACGAAGCGCGGCAGCTCGATCGCCATGGTCACATGACCTCGGCCGCGTCCTCGACGTCCAGCTCCGCCGATCTCACGCCGATTGCCTGATCCAGATCGTCCCTCAGCCACAGCTTCCGCCTGCCGTCGTTCACCCTTGGCTCAGGGTATTCCGAACCGACGCGGCTGAGGAAGGCCTCAGCAGACGGCTCCCCACAATAGCCGGCGGCATAGGTCGCCGGCATGCGGCGCGGCCAAGATCCGGCGGGGATGGCGGCCGGCCTGGTCATGCCGCCCTCGCTTCCCAAGCCCGTTCGGCCAAGTCGCGATCGAGGTGGGCGAGGAACTGTTCCTCGGCGGCTGGCCAGCTGAGAGCCTTTACGCGGGTCGGGAGGCCCTTGGGCGGGTTGCCGTAGGGGCAGGGGCCATTGGCGGCGTCAATGAAGCTCAGCCATTCGATGGCAGCCGCAAGGCGGGCGGCCTCGTGGATAGCGGCTCGGACGTCCATCGACGGTTCGGGCAGGCCGAGGGCGCTGCGGATGGCGGTGTCGGCTTCGCCCTTGATCGCCTCGACGTGGCGGACGAAGCCGGGGAGGCGCTGCTCCAGCGCCTGCTGGAACGGTCGCGTCAGATCGCCGAGCAGATACTCATGCCCGTCGTGCAGCAGCGGGTGGATCGCATGGCGGCGCAGCTCGGGGTGCAGGCGCACGAAGATCTCGCGCACCAGCACCGAGTGCTGCGCATCGGTCACCGGCAGCTCGGTGTTGCCGGCCCAGCGGTTGAGCCGCGCCAGAGTGTGGGCCATGGCGCGCGGGGTGATGCGGGAAAGGTCCGGGGCGTTGAGATCGACGAGCCCGGTTGGGGTAGCGATGAGGATGCTCATGCTGCGGCCCTCGTATCATCGACGTTCGCATGCTCGACGGTGAAGGTATAGGCGGCGACCCAAGGGTTCAGCGCCCACGGCTCCCGCATGCTCGGGGTGCCGTTCAGCTGGTCCCAGATGTGTTGGTAGAGCAGGCGGCCGCGGGCATCAGGACAAAGGAGGTGCGTCGTGGCGTACAGCGCCAGTTCGTCAGGCGTCATGATCGCGTCAGCAGTTGCCTGCGTCATGCCCTCGGCGAGAGCGTCGGCCTCGCTGATATCGTGCAGCCGCTGCACCCGGACATCGGTGACGCGTAAGGTGATGCGGCTTGCCCACCTCGGCATATGAATTCCCGGGCGCCACGTCCCTGTCACCCGCTGCGCTTGCTTTCCCGCAATCGGGTATTGCTTCGTCATGGCGGTGTAGCCGCCGCCCTCACTGGCTCGATACATGATCGTGGCAACGTCGGTGGCCCAGCCGTTGCATCGCCATGCCTCGCGAACATAGAGGCGGTCGCCCCCATTGATCCGGGGCTTTGCCATGAAGCAGTTGCCGGCGGCATCGTCGAAGCTGCTGTAGCCGCGCAACTCCATGTCTTCGATGGTCTCGGAGGCAAGCCATTCGGTGTAGTGGACGTCGGTGGTGAGTTGCCGCCTGGTCTGCGTCTTGGTTCCGGCTAGCAGGGCGCGGACCATCGGCCCGCTGAACAGGATCGGCCGGTCAGCCATTCACGCCACCTGCTCGGTCTGACCCGCCGTAATCATGGCGCCGATAGCGTAGGCGAGGTTGACCAGGTGGGTGTTGGGCGGGGCCTTCCGCAGCAGGTGCCGGTCGGCGATGGCGCTGGCGGCGTCGATGTGGGCGGCGATCTCGCGACCGGAGAAGCCGGCCTGCTGCAGGGCCGCGACGGCGCTCTCGCTGCGGCCGACCTGGCGAACCATGATGGTGGCGATGCGCTCGACGATATCGGCCCTGGGCGCCGGGCCCGAGGCCTCGTCGCCGACCTCTCGGACGAAGACGCGGTTGGCCAGCTGGCGGGCGACGGGGCCGAGCTGGGCCTGCTCGTGGACGGAAAAGCCGTCGATCAGCAGGGTGGCTTCGGTGCAGCCATCGGGGTGCTCGGCATTGAGCCGCAGCATGGCATCGGCCAGCTCGCGGGTGCGGCGGTCGGCGGTTTCGACGATGCGGGAAACGTCGGGATAGGTCGGCCGCGGCAGGGTTGCGGCGCCGGCGTGGTCTGATGCGAACATCGTGCGCTCCATCGGTAAGAGATGAAGCGAGAGTAATGCGAGATATTTTACGCGTCAATCACACGTGCGAGAAATCTCTCTCACCCCGTAGTCGTCAGGATTTCTCCCGATATCGTCCGAAATCCTCCTGCGCCCGGTGCTCGCGGGCGACGTGCGCCAGTTCCACGGTGACCACGCGGCGACCGATCGGCCAGAGCGAGATGCCGGCCAGCTTGAAGGCCTGAAGCCCGAATGGAATGCCAATGAGTGTGATGCAGAACAGAATGCCGAGCAGAACATAGGAGATGCAGAGCACCAGGCCAAAGGTGACGGCCCACAGCACATTGAAAATGAAGCCGACTGTCCCTGTGAAAGCGGTCCCAGCGTCAAGTTCGCGACCGTCGAGCTCGCGCACGTGAACGACTTCGCGCCCGAAGGGCCAAGCGGAAAGTTTGGCCATCTCGATGGCAGCTCGCGTCAGCGGCAAACCGATGATCGAGATTGCGAAGACGACTGCACCGAGCAGCCAGAACAAGGCGGTAATGGCACCGCCGAAGATAAACCAGATAACGTTTCCTGCGAACCGCATGCGCCGAGCCCCCTCTGTGCGCGAGTCGATTTAGCTGCCGTAGAGATCCACGTCAGTCATCACCTTATGAACGGTGACCCCGGGCCTGATAATGAAATCGATAGTCGCCGGCGGATTGTACTGCTGAGCGCGGATCGTGCTGCCGGTGATCTTCACCAGGCGCTTGACGAAAGCCCGGCTGTCGCCGTTGTTCGAGTCCGGCTCCTGGATGACGACATAATCGCCGCCGAGGGGTTTCCTGTGGGGGTGCACGAAGATGATATCGCCCGGCTCGAACTTCGGGCTCATCGAGTCGCCCTCGACATAGAGCGCATAGACACCCGGAGCGCCGATCAGGCCGTAAGGGCGCCTAGCATAGTCGACGACATCCGTCGTCAGCTGGAAAGCACCCTTTCCCAGTTCTGAACCAGCGGCAGTGCCGAGCACCGGCACATCCTTGGCGCCGTCGAACCGGCCCCCGAACTGATCTGCCAGGCGAACTTCGGTCGGTTGTTTCGCTACTTCGGCCGCCACCGTCACGCCATCGGCAGTTCCGTTCAGCAGCCACTGTTCGGTGGTCTGCAGGACGTGCGCCAGCTTGGTGATGGTGTCGCTGCGCGGGTTGACGCTCTTACCGGTCCGGATCATCCGGATCGTCGCATCGCTTCCGGTCGCCGCGATCGATGCGGCGCGTTCGGAAATGTTGAGCGCTTCAAGGCGCTGCTGGATGCGATCGGCTAACGTTTCAGGCATGCGAGAAATATATCCTGTTTGCGCGGGATATGCCTCAGAGAAATATCTCTTGACGACGCGAGATATGCCTCGCATATATCTCGCATGCTCACTCTGTGCGACAAGCTGATCCGGACTGCCGATGCGTACTGCGCCCACGTGCGCCGCAGTCGCTCGCGCATCTCAACAATCATCTTCGGCGACGGGCTGCGGCTCGATGGAATTGCACAAGGCAAGGACATCCAGACCCGCAACTACGAGAAGGCGATGCAGTGGTTCGCGTCGAACTGGCCCGAAGCGCTGGCTTGGCCGGAAGGCGTCGAGCGGCCCCAGTATGACGCCCCGGCAGTGCACGGCACCGAGCCCGCGGGAGCGGCGGCATGAGCGCGCCCCGGTATCGCTGGAGCATCGGCGACTGGATTGCGGCGACCTGGCTGGCGGCTGCCGGCGTGGTGCTGGCCGTGATGGATTTCGCCGACCATGCGGGGTGGCTGGCATGAGCGCTTCAGCCTCAGACATCGGTTTGGTTCTTGCCCCGCGCGCTGGCTACGCCAGCCGCTTCGGGCTCCCGGGTTCGTCGGCGAGGTGTTTCCTCCTCCCTCGCCTTGCCGGCGGGACTGGGGAGGGGGGCGGCCTGACAAAGCGCCGCTTCCCCTCCCGCCGTCTCCAGTTCGGCGCCGGCCGCTCGGTAATCCTGGAGGGCAACCTCGAGGCGCGCTGTCACTGGAATGCGGATCGCTTTCATTGGGCCGTTCTGACTCGCCGGGTTTTCCGCGTCACGGCGTGCCGCAAGGGAGTTTTACGCCATGCGTGAGGCCCGTCAGCTTTCGGCAGGGGACTATGCGGGCCTGAAGAGCGCCTTCCGGCAGCTCGTCGGCAAGTTCGGCAAGCAGGACCATGCCGCCTCGGTGACGCGCGTCCGCCAACAGGACATCTCGCGTTACGGCTCGACGGACGAGGACGATGCCGAGCGTTTCGCGCCGATCGACGTGATCGCCGATCTCGAAAGCGAGGTCGGGCCCGTGGTGACGCGCGAGCTGGCGCGGATGAACAACCACGTCCTGGTGCCGCTGCCGGCGATCAATGCCAGCCGCGGGCCGCTCGGGCGGATCACAGCCGAGGCGCTGAAGGAAGTCAGCGACGTGTTCTCGAAGATGGGGCAGGCGCTGGCGGACGAGACGCTGACCAGCGTCGAGGGCGCGCAACTCGACACCGAGATCGACGAGGCGATCGAGAAGCTGCTGGCGCTGAAAGCGCAGATCGATTTCGAGGCGGGGAGGGAAGGTCGATGAGCTTCATCCTTCGAGCCTACGACGTCACTGTTAAGGGGTGGGTGGCCAAGCGGTTCTTGGCGGCGACGGCTGCCCGCGCCCGCGTCCGTTGCTGGCACGCGTACAGCATGGTCGAGGATCTGAGCTTCGGCGACTTCCTGCGAAAGACTTCAATCCGCCGGGCAACCAACGTTCCGGCTGACTTCGGAGTGGCAGTCACCATCGGAGGCGAAGCGGCATATCTCACCGGAGAGGGTGGTGCCGGCGGACATGTCGCTTTCGTGCGACCGCACTGCGACCAGATCCTGTTTTCTCACCCGCTGGATGTTGTCCGATGACCTCGCTCATTCGCTACGAGGCGGCGCGCGAGGCGCTGGCGGAGGCGCTGCGGGTCGACGAGGTGCTCGACGTGCGCAACGTCGCCGAGCAGATGCGACTTTATGGGCGGCAGGCCAAGGACCGCAAGATCATCGCCGATGCCACCTCGCTGCAACTGCGGGCCGAGCGGAAGCTCGGGGTGCTGCTGATCAGCGCCAAGGAAACCGGGCAGCTGGGCATCGGTCGACCGGGCAAATCCAACCTCGGGCCGCAGGCCACCGACAGCGACGAAACGGAGAATGGTGCCGAAACGGTACCGTTTACCCGGGCGACGCTGGCGGAAGTCGGCGTCGACAAGAAGCTGTCGGCCAAGGCGCAGCAATGGGCACGGCTCGGTGACGCCGAGTTCGAGGCGCGGCTCGCAGAGGTGCGCGACAAGATCGAGAGTGGCGGCGCGGTTGTCGTCAACCCGCTGAAGGACCTGAGCACGGCGCAGAAGAAGGCGTCGCGGGTGACGCGTGAGGCCGAGCTGGGCCGCAAGCAGATGGCGCTGCCCGAGGCGAAGTTCGGGGTGATCCTGACGGATGACGAATGGGAGCACGCGCCCTGGTCCGACGCCGGATTGGGCAAAGCTGCGGCGAACCATTACCCGGTTTCGAACCTCGCAAAGCTGAAAGAGCGGGACGTCGCTTCCCTCGCCGCAACCGACTGCGCGCTGTTCATGTGGACGACGGTGCCGCACCTGGCGCAGGCGATCGAGCTGATGGCGCACCGGGGGTTCGAGTATAAAACCAACTGCATCTGGAAGAAGCTCTATCCAGGCGCCCGGCACGGCATGGGCTACTGGTTCTGGATCAATCACGAAATCCTGCTCGTCGGGACCCGCGGCAATGTGCCGGCGCCGGCGCCCGGCACACAGTGGGGCTCGATCATCGAAGCGCCAGTGGGAGAGCACTCCGAAAAGCCGGCGATCTTCCATGAGCTGATCGAGGCCTATTTCCCGACGCTGCCCAAAATCGAACTCAACGCCCGAGCGCGTCGCGAGGGGTGGGCTCGGTGGGGGTACGAGGCCCCGGCGGAATTGCCGGCAACGGCAACGGAACGACTGGATGACCTCGGCTCCGTCCAAGACGGTCGCAAAATGTCCACGGACGGGCAGCCATTGGCGGGGCTTGGTGCCGCCTCGGGTGAACGTCTGCCCGACGCAGAGGACGCGACAGCCGGAGAGACGGCAACCAAATTCCGCTTTACGCCGGCCGACGACGCTGTGCTGCGCGCCGCCTATGCGCTGCCGATCGAGCAGTTCGACCTCGCCATCGTTGCCGCCACTATCGGCTGCAGCAAGGAACAGGCGAAGAAGCGCGCCAGCTACCTGAAGCTCGGCAGCCGCGAGCGGCAGCGGGCCAAGGCCAGCGCATACACCGCCGGACAGCATGCGCGGGGGGAGATCTGATGGGTCGGCCCGCACCCCGCATTCACGTTGCAGATATCGCGGTCGGGCTGATCCTCGACCCGAACGGGGCGCACGCGCTCGAGGTGGCGGCGCCGCACAACATCGTTTCGATGCGCTTCACGCGCGACCAGGTCGACCAGCTCGAGCAGGCGATCGTCCGGTTCAAGCGCCGCGTCACGTTCGAGGATGGCCGCTCCGGCCCTGACCTCACGGCGCGGCGGTTCATCGCCCTGGAGGACAGCTGATGGATCTGCGCGACGAAGTCGAATTCCTGCGCGAGGAAAACCGGCAGCTTAAGGAACGGCTGGGGCTTTCGCCAACCAACCAGTTCTTCCTCGAGGCGCGCCGGTGCCTGAATCTGCAGCCGCAAACTGCCCGCGTGCTGTCCGCGCTGATGGGGAGTCCGATGGTCAGCAAGGGCGAACTGCTCGAGGCCATGTGTGTCGGCTGGGAGGAGTGCGAACTCAAGAACGTCGATGTTCGCATCTTCCATCTGCGCAAGGCGCTGACGCCACACGGAATCCTGATAGAGACGATCTGGGGCACCGGGTACCGCCTGGTGCCTGAGATGAAGGCTCGCGTTCGTGCTCTGCTCGGCTTGGCGGAGGCGGCGTGATGTTCATCGACGCCTTCACCGGTGAGGAAACCGGCCCGGTCACCCGTGCCAAGACCGATCGCAGCGGCATCGTGCGGCTCGATCATCCGCCGCTCGACATGCTGTCGGGATGCTCGTGGCGGTTCCTGCTGCAGCTGGCGGCCCGACGCTGGAACGTCGACGGCGAGCAGTTGCCGGGCCCGGGGCGCGACCAGCTGCTGTGCGCGGCGCGCCATCACGCGATGTGGCTGCTGCGCACCCACACGAGGATGAGCCTGCCGCGGATCGGCGCGCTGCTCGGGGGGCGCGACCACACAACGGTGCTGTCAGGCATTACCAGCCATATCGAGCGCGCCGCCGGCACGCGGCCGTCGCCCTTCGTCTGGGCCCACCAGGCGGTGCGCCGCTACTCGCGTATGCTGGTCGACGGCAAGACGGTGGAAGCCGCCGACAAGGCGCTGGGCCTCGGCCTGACCGACCGCTGGCGCTGCCCGCGGCGGCGCGAGCTGATGCGGCTGGCGATGGTACTCAGCCGACAGCGGCTGGTGCTCGCTGCGCTGCGGCGTAAGGGCGAGGCGCGGCCATGATCGAGCCGGTGGTCATCGAATGCGAAGTGATCGAGCCGCGGGTGCTGAGCCTGCTGGTCGTCGACAAGGCGCGGGTAACGGCATGGCTGCCGCGCCGCGAGATCAGCTTTGAGGGCGAGGCGCGGATCGGGGCGAAACTCCGGATCTCGATGTCGCGCGACCTGGCGGTGCGGAAGCTGCTGCTGGCGGCTGAGGGGGAAGGGCAGGGGGTGTTGCTTTGAACAAGGGGAACGAGATGAACGCGAAGGCCGAAATTCTCCCGCAGTTTGCGACGATCGAGGGGCGAGTGCTCGCCGCGGCGCTGAAGCCGCTGTGTTTCGTGGTGGAGCGTCGCAACACCTATCCCATCCTCGGCATGGTGAAACTGGTGCTGGAAGGCTCGGCGCTGACAGTGAGCGCTTCCGACCTCGATATCGAGATCAGCACGACGCTCGATGTGAATGACGCCGAGGGCGGCTGGTCGCTCTGCGTCGATGCAGGGCTGCTGCGTGGCATAGCCTCGGTCGCCGGGCCCATGCTGGTGCGGCTGGAGAAGGTCGAGGTGATGGTACCGGGCAAGAGGCCCTCGGATAGCCCCACGCCGAGCACTCAGCTGCATGTGACGCTCGACGATAACGCGGCATCCTACCAGATCGAAACCACGCTCGGTGTCGAAGGCTGGCCGACGTTCCCGGGCGAGCGCGGCGAGAAGATCGAAGGGTTCGGCAACGGGCAGTTCGCCGCGGCTCTGGCGAAGGTGGAGAGCGCCATCTCCCGCGAGGAGACGCGCTACTACCTCAACGGCGTCTGCTGGAGCATCACCGACAAGGACTGCTGGTTCGCGGCGACCGATGGACACCGGCTGCTGAAGTATACCTATGGCAAGCCAGAGGGCAGGGCGGCGGTATCGCGGATCATTCCCTGGAAGACCGTCGAGCTGCTGATCCGTCACTTTACTGGCGCCGACGCGGTGATCTGGCAGCGCGGCGAGGCGCGGCTTGATATCGAGATCGGGCGGTGCCGGGTGCTGACCAGGCTGGTCGAGGGCACTTTCCCCGATATCGACAGGGTCATCCCTACCGCGATGACGGCTGCCGTCTCGGCGTCGCGCCGAGAGCTGGAATCGGGGATGGCGAGGCTGCGCGCCCTTCCATCGGAAAGCCGCATCGGGCGTGGCGGGCAGCGGATCGTGTTCCGCCCGAACGATGAGGGCGCAGGGCTGATCCTCGAGGCGCGGCACCCGCAGATCGGCACGGCTGCCACGGCAGTGGCGGGTGAATGGCCAGCCGACATCGAACGGTTCGGGCTCAACAGCGGCTATTTCGCCGACATGCTGAAGGCCTGCGAAGGCACGGTGCAGCTCGGCATCAAGGACCCGGCCGGCCCGATCCGCATGATCGACGCCGACGACACGATGACCCGCGTCATCATGCCGATGAAGGTCTGAGGCATGAACGCCATCTCGCCTGGCGCATGGTCGCTCGATGATCGCATGACTGTGGTGCTGTTCGCGGGCATGGGTGGCGCTTGCGACGGACTCGAGCAGGCCGGCTTCCACGTGCACGTGGCCATCAACCACGACCCGGTCGCTGTGGCGGTGCACCAGCTGCGCCACCCGCACACCCAGCACCTGCGCTGCGACGTGTTCGAGGCGGACCCGCGAGAGGTGACGCATGGGCGGGGCGTTCGGCACCTACATGCTTCGCCCGACTGCACCCACTTCTCGGTGGCTAAGGGTTCGAAGCCGGTTTCGAAGCGCCGACGCTCGCTGGCGTGGGTGATCTGCCGGTGGCTGGGGCAGGCGAGACCTGAGACGGTGACGCTGGAAAATGTCCGCGAGATCACCACCTGGGGGCCGCTGATCGCCAAGCGCGATCCGGCCACCGGGCGCGTCCTGAAGCTCGACGGGGGTGTCGCCGCCAAGGGTGAGCGGGTGCCGGTTCGCGAACAGTGGCTGGTGCCGGACCCGAAGCGCAAGGGCCGCACCTGGCGGGCGTTCTGCCGGCATGTGGCGCGCCTCGGCTACAATTTCGAGTATCGCATCGTCAACTTCGCCGACTGGGGTGTGGCGACCATCCGCACCCGGCTGATGGGGGTGATGCGCGCCGACGGCGAGCCGATCGTGTGGCCGGAGCGGACGCATGCGCCGCGCAAGAGCTATCGCAAGCTGGGGCTCAGGGCGTGGATCGGCGCGCACACCGTCGTCGACTGGTCGCTGCCGGTGCGCTCGATCTTCGATAGGAAGAAATCACTGGCCGATGCAACGATGCGGCGGATCGCCCATGGCGTCGTTCGCCACGTGATCAAGGCCAAGCGGGCCTTTATCGTGCCGATCACTCATTCTGGCAACCGGCCCCCACATGACCTGCGCGATCCGCTGCGGGCGCTGACGACGGCGCATCGTGGTGAACTGTCGCTGGTTGCGGCCACCATGGTGCAATCTGGCTATGGCGAACGGGACGGGCAGGCGCCGCGGGTGCTGGATCTCTCGGAGCCCGCCGGTACGCAGGTGGACGGAAGCAAAGCGCGACTGGTGGCGGCGTTCCTCGCCCAGCACAACACGGGAGAGCCGGGGCGGCCGGCGACTGAGCCGGTCTCCACCATCGTCACGCTGGGCTCAACACAGGGCGTGGTGACGGCGACGCTCGGCGACATGCACGGCACCAATGTTGCGGGGCGTGACATCGGCGAGCCCTTGGCCGCCCTATCGGCGGGCGGCAACCATGCTCACCTGATCCTCGGATTCCTGCAGCGCTACTTCGGGCAGGGCGGTCAAGACCAGTGCTTGCATGACCCGCTCACGGCGCTGACCGGGAAAGCCAGACATGGGCTGGTGACGGTCACGGTCGACGGTATCGAGCAGGTGCTGACCGACATCGGCACGCGGATGTTCGAGCCAGAGGAAGGCGCGGCTGCGCACGGCTTCCCGCCTGGCTCGCTGCCGGACCAGATCTGCATCGACGGCAAGTGGCGGCGGCTGACCAAGACCGAGAAGTATCACCTGGTCGGCAACTCGGTGCCGCCGCTGCCGGTGAAGCGGTTGGCCGAAGCCAACTGCCGGCGCGAGCTGATGGTGGCCGCGGAATGACGGCGGACACCAAACAGACCATCCTCTACCTGCGGGAGTGCGCCAGCTTCTACGGCCTGCGTGCAAAACAGCGGCATGGCACGCAGGCGGACAGGGATCGGGCAATCTCCCGGGCCTATCGCGAGGACGCGCGGGCGCTCGAAACCGAGAAGATCGTCGACGATGGCGAGGGGGCGGAATGAGGGACGAGCATCCGAAAGCGGGCGCTATGCTAACGTATCCCGCTCATCATCTCGACCTGACGGTCGGGAAGCACTCGATACAGCGTTGCATCGGCGCGCGGCTGGAAGATCTCGATGCCGTAGAGTTCGTTGAAGGTGCCATGCCCTTCGCTGGAGCAATAGGTGACCCCCATTTTGGCATCGACGAAGACGTCTGGAGGAACCGTTTCGAACCAGCAGTCGCCACAGGTCAGACTCCGCGAATGCAAACTGGCTCGGTCGAAGCCACACTTCGTCAGGACAACCGTGAGCGAGACCGCCTTGATCGTCGACCTGTCCAGCCTACAGTACGTCGCCGACATGTAGGAACGGCCCCCCCCTGGGGCGCCGATGCGCTCAAAGTGCGCAGAGTGCAAACTGCACCCCATAAACTCGACGCTCTCCCGCGAACTGAACTTGAATACTGCGTGGTCAAGCGTGCAGGCAAGAAAGTGCATGTCGGATATGTGCACGCCGCCAAAGTCGCAACCGCCGAAGTGCGCGCCCTCGATCTGGCGCCCGATAAGAACCAATCCAGTCATATCGACTTCCGTCGCCTTGCGTCCACGCGCGTCGAGCAACGCCCGTTGCTGGCCGGCGATGGTGAAAGCCTCGATTACTTCCGGTTCTGTCGGCTTGAATGCTTCGGCCCAGATAGGGTCAGCCTCGTCGTCAACATCGTACTGATCCTTCGCTATGGGGATCAACTTGGCACGCTCCTTGGACCGATTGCGCGCGTAACCTACGAGGGTTTGGACGACTGTCTGGCGGTAAAGGTCCGGGGAGTCGTTGGCGACGTCGCGCAGAATGTAGATCGCTCCGAGGTGAACAGTAGGGTCGGGCGCTGCCAGCAACTCGATACCCTTTTGGAAGCGAGTCGCGACTTCCGCCATTCGCCCGTGAGCTGCGGCTTGCCTAGCAAGCTCGGTCTGTTCATCGTCTACCCGCGCTCGTTGCAGCAACAGTGCGACCGTAATCGCCCCACCGAGCAGTGTTGCGGCCGAAAGAATGAAGCTGGCATAGCCCTGCTCGCCGAAAGCGAACTGGATAAAGGTTTCTTCTGGCTCAGCAAATCGACCGAAGATCGAAATGCCCGTGTTGATTGCGAAGAACGCCAGCGCAACCGCACCGACAAGACCAATGATGATGTAGCTCGGCTTCATCGCACAGTAATCGCCGAGACCCCGGGCGTAGCGCAATGGGGTATCGAATGACCCTCCCGCCCAACCTTGCCGCGCTGCGCGACGAAGCGATGCGGACCAGTTGCGAGGGCTGGGCGATCCAGAAGCGCTGGGTGTTGGCGCGGGGCATCGATCGCGCCGGGCCGTGCCCGATGTGCGGCGGCACCGATCGGTTTGCCATTCACACTAGGAAGAACACCTTCAACTGCCGCGGCTGCGGCATCGCCGGCGCCGGCGTGATCGACCTGGTGATGGCGACCGAGGGCGTCGAGTTCATTGCCGCCTGCGAGATCATCACCGGGCGGAAGGTCGAGACCGAGATCGACCCCGCGCGGGCCGAGCAGTTGCGGCGCGATGCCGATGCGGCCGAGGCCAAGCGGGCGGCCGAGGCCGAGCGCTATCGCGAGGAAGCGCGCAAGGCCGCCTATCGGGTGTGGCAGATGGCCTATGTCCCGGCCTGGGCTACCGACCCTGACGATGCCACCGAGGTGGTGCGGTACCTCCGCAAACGCGGTGTCGACTTCGCCGGGGAGATGCGGGAACGGGTCGAGCGGCGGCTGAGGATCGGCGAGATTCGGCTGCACCCGTGGAAGGAAAAGCAGGGCGATGTGTGGGTGACGCTGCACGAGGGGCCAGTGATGGTCGCTCCGGTGCAGCGGCCGGATGGTCGCTTCGGAGCGGTGCACATCACCTGGCTCGACCTCGCCCAGCCCAAGGGCAAGCTGGTGCTGCCGCCGATCGAGCAGGTCGACGGTGATGGCGTGGTGAAGACGATCGAGCGACCCACCAAGAAGGTGCTCGGCGTCAAGAAGGGCGGCGCGATCCGGCTTTACACACCCGGCTCTCCCGCTGGCTCTGGCCCAGGCCAACCGCGCCCGCGCCGCATAGTGATGGGGGAGGGGATCGAGACGACGCTGACGGCGCTCGCCCATGGCTTTGAGCCGGAGACTGCGTACTGGGCCGGGGTGGACCTGCCGAACATGAGCGGCCGGGCGGCGCGCAGTGAGAGCGGCGGGCAGATCTGGGACCAGCCGGACCTCGGTGATGTCGAGTGCTTCGTGCCGCCAGACTGGTGCGAGGAGCTGATCTATCTCTGCGACAGCGACGAGGCGAGCAACCACACCGAGGAGAAGGTGATCCGCGGGCTGCGCCGCGCCCTGGCGCTGCGCCATGCGGCGCGGGCCGAGGGCAGGGACGTGCCGGCGCTACAGGTGAGCTATGTGCCGCCGCTGGGGGAAGGGCGAGATCTCAACGATCTCGTGCGGGTGGGGGCGTGACAGAGGGATCAGTCGCCATTCCCGCCCGCTCTAGTCTCCTCGTCGTCAGGGAGCACCCATTCAGCGGCGGGACGATCGTTGATAGTCAGGTTCTCCATACCTTCGCACTCTACGAACTGAACACGCGTCCCAGGGGCAATCACTGTGTCTTCATCGTCGTAGATCTCGAAATCGACCCAGTCCTCGAACTTACAGCGCAGGAAAGTGATGTCGTGAAATTCTCCATAAATCGCGGCGTCCTTGAAAGTGCAATTCGCAAATGTGCATCCAATCAGCAGGCATCTCTTGAGGCGTACATTGCTAATATGAATGTCATCAAAACTAACGTTCACGGAATAGAAGGAATTTATGGTGGCGTGTTTTTGAATGTCGGGAATCTTTCCTGCGATTTCACGATGCAGAGCGCCCAGCGTAAATATTGCTCGGTTGGCCGGCAGTACGGCCGGCAGCATCCTACGATAATCCACGCCATTAGCCAGATCGGCCCGGGCCTTCTCAACAAGGGGAAGGTTCGTAGTCATGACGTAAGTCGACAAAGCCGCTCTGGCCGCCTTCAGATGGTCGAAGGGCGGCACCGCAGCACTTCGAGCAATCATCGCGATACCAGCGGCCTGGGCGACCTCTCGCTCGCTAGCGAGAAGCTCGACACCTTTCACAAAGCGTTCGGTATTCTCAGTGTGCCGCGCCGCCATAGCCGTTGTCCGCGAGTTGAACGCATTTACCCCAAATGCAACAGCTCCGCCGAGGAGGCCAAGCGGCGTGACAATGGTGGCGGCCAACTCAATGAAGCTCTTATCACCAGTAAGGGTAGTCCAGGTAAGTTCCGGCCACGGTATCCAGTAAGCCGCGTATACAGTGCAGGCAGCGAAGCAAAAGAAGGCAATCGATCCCGTGATTGCAATGAACGCTTTGAACATCTGTCCCCCCCGAAAGCACCGGTGATACCTGCAGCCTTGCCCGTGGGTAGGTCAAGTGACTGACTCTTCTGACGAAACGCCCAGTGATCGTGTCAAGAAGGCAATGGCCGGCAAGAAGCCGGTGACCGAGGCACCGTTCACGGTGATCGAGGGCGGCAAGGGGCGGGTCAGGAAGCCGCGCGCCAGGAAGACGGGCGCGGATGAGCCGCCGGCGCACGAGCATGAGCCCAATGCGCCGCAGGATGGCGATGATTCCGGGCCGCCAGCAGGGACGCCACCCGAGGAAATGGAGAAGGCCCGCCACTGTCGCGACTTCGACCAAAACGACCGCGACAACGGCCGCCGGCTGCTGATCTGGTTTGGCGACAACCTGGCCTATGTCACCGGCATGGGCTGGCTAACCTGGCGAGAGACGCACTGGCAGCGTGACGAGGGCGAGCTGGGGGCGCGGCTGCTGGCGCAGAACCTCGTCGACAAGATCAAGCTCGAGGCGATCGTGATCGAGGCTTCGCCGGCGCAGCAGCGACTGCTCGATGCGGCAGTCGCAGCGCGGAAAAAGCCGGCGAGCGGGCAGACGCCTGAGGACATCGCGCTGCAGCTGCGTGCCGGCAAGATCCTCGAGGCGCTGTCCAAGCGTCGATCGGAGCGGCGAAAGTTCGCCGTGGGCTCGGGCAACTCGGGCAAGACCGAGGCGATGCTGAAGCAGGCGGCCAGCCTCAAATCGATCGAGGCGACGGCGCTCGATGCCGACCACAAGCAGTTCAACCTGCTCAACGGCACGCTGCGCTTCGTGCGCATCGAGAACCCCGATTCCGACCCGGCGGCGCCGACCTTCCATTGGGAGGCGAAGTTCGAGGCGCACAACCGCACGGACATGCTGACCAAGCGGGCGGCGGTGAGCTATGACGCGGCCGCCTCGTGCCCGGAGTTCGAGCGGTTCCTCAACACGACGCAGCCCGACCAGGTGATGCGGTTATTCCTGCAGGTGTTCCACGCCTATGCGCTGCTGCTCGGCGGCAATGACGAGCAGCGCCTGGTTTTTCACTTCGGCACCGGCGCCAACGGCAAATCGGCGTTCCTCGAGGCGCTCGGCCGGCTGGCCGACATGTATCGCGCCGTGGTGTCGCCCGACACCATCACCGGCGAGCAGCAGCGCGACGGCTCCAAGGCCAACAGCGATATCGCCCGGCTGCACTCGAGCCGGTTCGTGACCATCGAAGAGCTGCCGCGCGGCACGCCGCTCAAGGAAAACCTGATCAAGGCGCTGACCGGCGGCACCAGGATGGTGGCGCGGTTCCTGCAGAAGGAAATCTTCGAGTTCGACCCGGTGTTCACCGCGGTGCTCTCGGGCAACGACATGCCCAATGTTTCGGGCACGGATTACGGCATCTGGCGCCGGCTGCTGCTGGTGCACTGGGGGGTGACCATCCCCGAGGCCGAGCGGCTGCCGTTCGGCGTGCTGATGGCCAAATTCGACGCGGAGCGGGCCGGGATCCTCAACTGGCTGATATCGGGCGCGCTGCGCTACCTCAACGAGGGGTTGCAGCCGTTCATTCCGGCCTCGGTGACGGCCTTCACCGAGGACTATCGCGAGGAACGCGACCATGTCGGCGTGTTCGTCACCGGCTGCGTGATCAACGCCGAGGGCATGTCGGTGCCGGCCGGCGACATGTTCAAGGCCTACAGCGACTGGTGCGAGGCCAACGGGCTGAAGCCGTGGACGCAGACCGCGTTTGGCACGCGGCTGGGCGCGCTCGGCATCAAGAAGGAACGCGGACGGAAGATCCGCTACCTCGATGTGATGCTCGGCGACATCCCGAGATCGAGCAGCCAGCACTTCTAGCCCGCTTTTGCGCGCGCCCCCAACCCCCTCCGAGTGAAGAGAAAACGGAAGTCGCAACTGTCGCCCCGCGCAAGCGCGGGCCGTAGACAGTTGCGAGAGTTTACGAGGGTTTAGATGCAACTGTCGCATCGGCGTTTCAAGCGATATTTCAACGGGTTAGCTGGTTTCTGCGACAGTTGCGACAGTTTCGCGCGCGTATACTGCTGGAGGGGTGCGGGTGGTGCGCTCTATCGGCGGGCGGCGATGATCGGGATGTCGTTCTGGCGCTTGTGACACAGGGGAACTGTCGCAACCCTCGCAACTGTCGCAAGCAATTGCCGCACCATCGCTTTCGCCAACCCACAACTGTCGCTCAACTGTCGCTAACCCTCGCAAGAGGGAGAAGGGTTACCGGAAATGGATAAGAGGCCGGCCGAGGTCGCCAAGCAGGGCATGGATATCGAGCAGCTCGTCACCTGGGCCCTGCGGGAGCAGGGGCTGGGCTGGAGCGCCGCCAGCGGGCAGGACAATGGCTGGATGGTGCTCGGCACGCGCGTCGACACCTCGGGCTATGGCGCGCCGCCGCCCTCGGCAGCACTGTGGACCGACGACGACGCGATGCTGGTGCGCCAGGCGATCGATGCGCTGCCGCCAGAAGCCGGCGCGCTGGTGCTGCTCAACGGGAGAACCGGGATGCGGCCGGACTGGTGCGAGGAAGGCGAGGGGCAGTGGGTGCAGGAACGCGACGGGCGGGGCCGGCCGTTGTGGGACTGGGCCGACCCGGTGAACCGGACGGGCGAGAAGCGGGCGCGGATGGTGTTTCAGGGCACGCGGCCCGAGCTGGTGCGCTTCCACCGGGCGGAATACACGCTCTGGCGTGAGGGGCTGGTGGCGCTGGTGGGGCCGCTGAACAGGGTGATGGCCTCGCACGAGGCGATCGGGCCGTTCGTGGCGGCGCGGCCTTGGGATGCGGTGAGGCGAGTGATCCTTCACGCCAAGCAGGCGGCGAGATAGTCTCGCCAGAGGTAGGGGAGCGCGAGAATGGCCGAAGAAGGCGACGTAAACCGGAACGGGCAGCGGTTGCTGAAGAAAACCGAATTCAAGGGCACCGACCACAACCAGTATGTCTGGGCGCTGCAATGTGAGCTTGGCGGCTGCGGGCACGTCTATGGCGCGAACGGCTCGGACTTTCATCAACGGCGCTGCCCGAAATGCGGTGGAGGCGCGCCGGGAATCTAACCTCGGGTGTGCCCCAACGCCCTATCACTCTTATGGCTGTCCATTCACAGTTATCTACAATTGTGATGACCTTACTCCTCTGCATGGAGGGGCAATTGGCGAAGGACATCGAAACAGCGAAGCGATTTCTGGCTATGTCTAGAGGCACTCGTGCAGACGCCCTGGTTGGGCGGTACCTGTCCCTCTACGCGTTCGTAGAGTACGGAGTGAATCGAGCCATCGCGCTATTTCTCGACACGGACATAGTGTCGTGGACCATTATCACGAGAAATATGGGGTTCGCCGAAAAGGTACAGAGCCTTAGAGCGATGAACAGCTTCTGCGATGATGGCTCGCAGTTCAACGCTCTCAACACTCGGCTTATGGACCACGCGAAGGTTCGCAACGTGATTGCTCACTGCACTTTCGCCCCCAGCAAAACGAGCGATGGGGTCGTCTTCATGCACTTTCGGGCCAGCAACAAACTGGCGGCGGTCAGCGATGATTGGCCCGTTAAGCGAATGCTCAAAGAGTATCAGGAGCTGCGAGAGACAGCGAAGCAACTGACAGCGTTCTCCAAGACGGCTGAGACGTATCGCCAGCTCGTTGATGCTGCGAGGCGCTTGAGGGAGGCCGGGGCCGTCGTCGACCCGTTTGGATGAAGGATTGTCGGAGCCCTAATCCCCCATCCACGGTCGCAATTGACAAAACGCAGCTATTTGCGGCATGTGTGATGCATCCCAATAGGGGAATCAGACGCGCTGCCATCACCGGTGGCGCGTTTCGCTTTTCCGGGCCGGAAATGGTGACGAGGAGGAACCGTTTCTCCAATGCTCTCCCTTTCCTTCGCGGTCGACACTTCGTCGCTTGCGGCCGAGATGCCGCAGTGGGCGCAAGTTCGCATCCCCTCGATCACCCGCAACGCCTTGAACGACACCGCTGAGGATGCGGTGCGGGCCGAGCAGGACAAGGTGCGGGGCGTGTTCGATCGGCCGACGCCATACACCCAGCGGGCCGTGGTGTTTCCCCGTCACCTCAGGGCGACGAAGGACCATCTCGAAGCGACGATCATCCTCAGGGATGACAGCGCCGGCGGCACCCCGCCTTCGAAGTATCTCTTCCCCGAGGTGAAGGGTGGGGCGCGCCCGGTGAAGCCTTTCGAGCGCAGGCTGCGCCAGATGGGGCTGATGCGGGCGGATGAGTTCGCCACCATCGCCATCGGCTACAAGCGCAACGGCTATGGGAACATCCCTGGGCCGACAATCACTGCGATCCTGTCGCAGCTGAGTGCGTACGCAGAGGTCGGGTTCAAGATGAACGAGACGACCAGGTCGAGGAAGCGGGCAGGGGCCAAGCGCAGGGCGCGCTACTTCGTACCGGCCGAGGGCTCGAAGCTCCGGCGTGGCATCTATGAGCGGGTAGGCAGCCGCATCCGTGCGGTGATGATCTTCGTGTCGGGTGCTCCGACCTACCGCAAGCGCTACGACTTCGGCCAGGCCACGATGGCAAAGGCCAACCGGGTGTTCGGTCAGTACTGGCAGCGCCACTTCTACACCGAGCTGCAGAAGGCAACCGGGCAAAGGTAAAACGAGCAATCTTGTTCTGATGATGCAGGCGTGGTTCGTTCTCTCCTTGGGGGGGGCGAAATTTGCTGACATCGAAACTGAACGACTTCACTAGCACCTTCACTCGGCTACGAGCTGAGATGATCGTTTCTGCGGTGTTCTGCTGGGGTGTGGCCGAACTCAACGTCGACATGACGAAGGTGCCGCTGCTTGGTTTAGAGTTTCTCGGAGAGGTGCCGCGAGGAACGATCTTCGCTCTGATCCTTGGCTTCTACTGCTACTGCTTGCTTGCCTTCTGCATCCGATATGTAAACGAGTTGAAGTACAGCGAAGAGTTCGCAGAAGATCTAAACTTGATGGACGACCAGCTCATGGCGGCGCGGGCGAAGCTGATGGGGCTCGACCCCAGAGGCGCTGCCATCAACGTGAAATGGGACGGCGACGAGGCGCGGCAGCGCAATCGAGAACATGCCGAGATAGCCCGCCACTCTATGCTGCAGGCCGCAGAAGCGATCGCTGATGTCAGGAGTTTCATCTCAAACGTCAAGTCGCTACTGGCCATCGAACGAGTCGTGCTCGCCTTCTGGGTTCCAGTAAGTTCGTCGGTCTTCCTTGTGCTCATCTCCATCAGGTCCAACTGGGACGCTCTGGCAACTGGTGTCGCGTACTTCGCGACCAAGCTTCTCGGCTTGTTCTAGTCCGACAACCCTTGGGTCCTTCCACGGCTGAGTATCGCCTGCGGGGAATTCGACCATGGCCACCAAACTCACGCTGGTGCAGTCGGCGCTCGACGTCCTCCGCTCCGCGT
>CAZIWB010000086.1:0-23141 GCA_964542655.1 uncultured Cellvibrionaceae bacterium | reverse complement strand
ATCGGCGTCTGCACCGGGTGACGCTGACCGGGCTCGGTGGGCGCCTGCGGGTCGATGGCGGGGCGCTCGGTCGGGTCGCCCTCGCGCCGCGGAGGCGGCGGGGGCTTCTGCGGGATGATGCTCTCTTCGTTGTCACGATCGGTGTGTGCCATACGGAAACGATCCGCTCCGGTCGGTCGGCTGTCAAGCGCGAACCGCTACTAGATGAAGCCCTCGGCCCGGCAGAGCGCCTCCAGCGCCCGGCATTCTCCATCCGAGATGGCGGATGAGCAGACCCCGACGCGCCGGATCCACTTGTCGAAGCTGAACGAGCTGCTCACGCCGTCTCTGCCGATGGTGTAGCCGCTCAGGGTCGCGTTGCTCAGGGTCACGTTCGTCTGGGTTCCGTTGACGCGGATGGACGACGAGGCGCCGTTGACGCGCACGATGAACAGGTTGGCGTTCGTCATTGTGGCAGTAGCGTTCACCGTTGAGGTTCCGTCGGTGACCGTGAGCGATGTGCCGCCAGCGTTGGAATGCATCAGAAAGCCAGAGTCTGCCGCCGTGCGCGCGACGATTCCGCGGGTGCCAGCGGTGCCGATCTGCGCGATTGCGAAAACAGTGTAAGGCGCCTGAATAGGAGTGAACCCGGTTACGGTATATCTGTCGCCAGGGGCCGTTGCATCGAAGAGAGCCGCGGGTCTGCCTCCCATGGCCGTCTTTTCGAACATCGCGTACTGAGTCGATAGCGCCGTGGCATGTCGCCCGTTGCCGCTGATGTCTGGGAACGACGAGATCTGAAGCGGGGCCGTATAGACGGCATTGTTCGGGTAGCTCGTGCCCGTGGAGAAGTTGATCGTGATGCCGATTGGCAAGAGCACCGATGCCGCCGTCGTGATCAGGTCTCCGTTGGCCCATCCGAGCCCGTCGATGCCCCACCTGAACTTGGACAGACCGCGCTGTCCGGCTACCTTGATCTCGATCACGAGCACGCCGGTAACCGACGATGTCCCGGAGAGCGTGACCGTCGGCGGGCTTGACCCCGTGGCTACGACCGTGCCAGGTGCGCCGCCAGGAAGCCCGTAATCCACATCATGGAGCGCGAACAGGTTACTCAGCTGCAACATAGAAAACGGATGGTCAATGCCGATGATGCCGCGCGCCTTCTTCGCCTGTCCCTCATCGTTGAGGTGTACCGTGTCTGTCGACACGTACGAAGTGACATCAGTCGACGTCCAGTATTCGCCGGCATCGAGGACCCTTGACCAGTCGGAGCGCGTGGACACGAGTCCCTTGATATTGTCACGCTCCGTGTCCCACGCGACGCCGCCCTTGGACGTCTCCGTCACCTCTCGCGTCCACGTCATGAACGTTACGAGCACGCGAGCGTCGATCTGATGGATCGCGTCTGCAAGATTGCCAAGCTGTGTGATCAGGTTGGCGCCTGTCATGAGGCTGTTGGCGAAGTCGTTCCGGCCAATTTGCAGGATCACCTCGTCCGGACGCTTCTTCAGGAGCTTCCGAGCTAGCGGCAGACACGCGGCGACGGTGAGCGTAGCGCCGATCTCGAATGACAGCGCGTCTCCTCCGGCTCCAACGGATATGACTCTGATGCCGGCGCGGCGCAGCATCGGCACAAGTGAGTCGATCCCCGGGTTACTGCTGTAGTAGCCGCTGCCCTTGCTGTCCACGAGCATGGCCACCGTACGCCCAGCGGCCGGCGGCGCCTCGGGGAGCACGTCGGCGTACGCGGACAGCGGCACATACACGGCGCAGATGAACGTGCCTCGGTTGTCGACCACGGGCGTTGTGAGCCCAGTGGACGCCTGCGGCCCTGCCCAGGCGCTCACGTGCTTGATGCGGCGCCCTGCCGCAGGAATGGTTACGATTTCGTGGTTGGTCCTGCCGTAGTCCGTCGCGATCGCCGCGAGCGGATACCCGTCAACGAACACGCCGAATCGGCCGCGGTTGGTCAAGTAGTCGTTTACCGTGTCGTACGCCTCGACCACGATCTCTCCGGCGTCGGTCAGCAGGTCGACGTGCGCAAATTGGCTCTGGTTGATGTACCTCGGGTTGCGGTATCCAGACTCTACCGAGTCCTGGATCGATTCCTCGGCGACGTCGATGCGCCGAAAGCGACGCCACCGCGCATCCGTGACCGTTACCGGCTCCAACCGCAGCCTGCCGCAGACGAAGCGCGATTGACCGGTCTCGTTGCAGGCCAGGCGCACCATGTACTCGGTTCCTGCGGTTACAGCGATCTCCGCCGTGGCCACGTCGGCGGACGTCGCCGTTGGATCGTACGTCGTGGTCACGACGACGGTGGAGCCCGTGGCGTCCCGGAGCTCGAGCGTTAGCGGCTCGGTATCGATGATGCCCGCAGGCAGCGCAACCTCCTCCAGGACCAGGCGCACAGTCGAGACGCCCGCCGGGATGGTCGCCGGCCGCAGCAAGGCGCCGCCGCGGGGGCACAGGCCGTTGTTGACGGCCACGAGCTCCCGAACGCCTCGGCTGCTCACGGCAGCCAGCGGGCGCACGGACGGCGCCATGGTCGGTCGCATGACGCGCCAGCAGGGTCGGTCGAGGCGCCCGGGGATCAGGGAGTTATCGTCGGCCACGCGCTCGAGGCGCACCGACGGCATCGCCGCGCCAGCAGCTGCCGCGAGGACGGTCCCGCCGAGACCGATCACAGCATCACCTTGATCTGCGAGATGCCATCCGTTGCGTGCACGCCGACGGCCTCGAGCTCGTTGAACTCGTAGGCCTGCATCGGCCACTCGACGTGGTCGCCCTCCGCATCAATCAGCGTGAGCGTCCCGGGGCCATCAATCGCCACGATGGCGCGGCATGCAACGGCAGACCGCGCGGCTCCGCTGCGTGGGTACGCAGCGGAGAATGCATCGAAAAACTTGAACGGCGGTGCCGTGGCGTCCATGTCGATCACGAGGTACTTCCCAGACGATCCTAGCTTATTGCTCGACATGATCACTCCTCTGCCGCGGGACGCCAGCGTATGGCGCAGCACCCAGACGGCAACTCGACGCCGAAGCCTTCTTTGTACATGAGGAAACTCACGAATCCGTCTGATGGGACACTGACGGGCCACTCCGCGTCAAGTTCAACGACTTCGTAAGTGCTTATGTTTCCGGTCCCCGTCTCTCCGTTGTTCGTCTCGCCAATGATTGTTGTCAATATGTCGCCATTGGCCGCGTGGACCTTGATCTCGAACACGGCGTAATTCGACTGGTTGGCAGTCACGGATCCGTAGAAGCGGAGCGAGATGCCGGTAAGCTCGATGGCAACACCGAGACGATCTATTACGGGGTGCTCCGCAATCACCGACAGGGCGCTCGCGTCCACTGACTGCTTGTGGACCATGAACGGCGCGAGGTATCGCACGTCGGTCAACTCGCGTGCCGCGCCGGACCTGTACACCGAAGCGATCCCGGTCGTCGGGTCGACCTGGAGGTGGCCAGCGGCGGTCGGGGCGGCGACCTGAAGACTCGCCTTGCCGGTGGCCGTCGTTCCGACCTCGACGCGCGTGGCCGCTGCGACGATTCGAAACGCCGAGTCGCCGGCGCTGTCGCGCACTGCCACCTTGCTCTGCATGCCCGAGACGGAATCCACGTCGCCTACGGCGCCCTGTGAAGCTCCATCCGGGCCCGGCGGCCCGGCGACCTCGCCGGATAGAAGGTCATCCCAGTGCTTGAGCGTCGTCATATGTGCGTCCCTATCGTTTCTAGTGCGTATCTAAAGTTTCCCACATGGATCCGGCGGCGTTCAGGAACTCCTGTACAGATTGACGAGGTTTCCCGATGTGGCATTGTGCCTCGTCAGGAGGCACACATGCGATTTATTACGGCCGCGATGTTGCTTTGCGGGTGCGCTGGAGCGGCGACTGTTGACGAACCGCCGCTCGGGTCTGGCGGCGGCGAACCAGGGCCGGCGCCCGAGCAGTGCGCGTTCCCGAACGTAGGCGCGGCACCACGGCTATGCGCGTCTTCCGACGACTGCTTTTGGTCGCAATGCGCGTCCAGCAGATGCGAGGACGGCGCGTGCGTACACGAGACCGTGCCGGATGGCACGGCTTGCTTCGTGGATGTGAACTTGAATGTAGGGACCTGTGGAAACTGCCTGTGCGTCATTGAGACGTAGGAGATTTGTCGGATGAAGCCCATGATTATGGTTCTTGTTGCATCGATCGCGGCGTGCTCTGCGACCACGGATCCGCAAGACGCGTCTGAATTCGTCATGCCTGACACATGCTTGTCCGATGACGACTGCCGGTCAGGTGCCGAATGCGAGAATGCTTGGTGCAGAGCAGACGGCACATGCAGGCGCGGAACGCCCACGGGCTTCGAATGCGGCAACGGTGGCATGTGCGTCGACAGTCTGTGCATAGAAACCGACTAATGTCTGCCGTGGACAGCAACGTCTACGCGCAGCGTGTTGGACGTGGGGTTCAGCGCAGACGATGGTGAGTTTGCGTTGAACACGGACACGTCCACGTAAAGCGCGTTCTTCGATGCCACACTTCCGAAGCATGCCCCAGGCCCATCCGCCGAAACTGATACTGTATAATTGGCGTTTGCCATTGCGCGGGCGAACGTGAAGCGGATAGAAGATCCGAAAAGCGCAGCGCTGGCCACGCAGAAGCCATCCTGGATGGTGTGCCCGCCAGATCCGTCGGTTGTCAGATACGCGAACGCCTTTGGTAAGTTCGTTCCGTGGAGCGTGTTCGCCCCGGGGTCCGCGCTCGCCGCCGGCTGCGTGCCGGTAAGCGCCATTCGCGGAGCCGAAACTGCGCCTCCAACGGCGAGCGTGCTGCCCATGTTCGTGGCGCCGGCCACGCCTAGATCGCCTGTTACTGTAAGATCGCCTCCGACCGTGATGTCGTTGGCGATGAGACCCGGGCTACCCGTCGGATCCAGGTAGAACACGCCGAATGCGCGCAGCCAAGCGATCCAGTCCTGGAGCTTCGCCGTGGTAGGAGACACGCCGGTGGGGATGTCGTGCCCTTGGGAGCTGTCGGCCTGCGGCAGATCCGGGTCCGTGTCCGGGTCCAGCGGCGTCGGCGTTCGGAAGTTCCAGCCCATGTTCAAACCTCGTATGGCGTCGCGCCGTCGGCCAGCCGCTCGCCCGGATAGCGATTAGAGTACAGGATACGCATCGCGGACGGAATACGATTCCCATCGCGCGCGTCGTTGAGCGGGTCATGCCAGCGCCCGTCGGGGTGCGTCGCATCGCTGGCGCCGGGGTTGTAGGCCCCGAGGTAGATCAGGACGCCGGCGATCCACGTGCCCATCGCGCGCCACTGCTGCGCGATGCCCAACAGGTCGCGGTACTGATCTGCGGGCGCCCGCGCGCCGCCGGGCCGCGTGGCCCCGTTCATCCCATCTGGATCGCGCGTAGCCGCCTGCGTCGAGGCGCGCGCCGCGAAGAGGCCTTGGACCCCGCCGACGCCGCCCGCGGGCTGCTCGACGATGATCCAGATCCTGGGGTCTCTGGTGTCCAGGCTCGACGGGCGCGCCGGGTCCTCGCTGTCCACGTCCCAGTTGCTGGGCTGCTCAACGATCGTCGTCTCGATGCCCCCAGGGTACCGGATGCTCCACGTGGCCCGGGTTGGCTTGCCGTCCGCGCCAGGGTCGTGCTGCACCACGTAGACCGTGGGCGTCTGCGGAGCGAAGTAGGCTTGCGCCTGTTCCGCGATGGCGAACGGGGTGCCGGCCCGCCGGTGCGTGGGGGCCCAGAGAGTCAGCCTCTTGCGATAGGCTTCAACGGATTCGCGGACACCGCGCAGGATGCCGAGGTCCCGCCCCAGGTACGGGAGCGCCCCCTCTTCGCAGACGAGGGGCAGGCGCTGCTGGATACCGCGCACGAGCCACTCCGTCGCCATGTCCAGCACGAGGCCGAACGAGTAGACGATGCGCCCGCTGTTTGGGCCGAGAATCCAGTGCGGAAACCAGGCGACCTCGCCGCCGTCGATCGCGCCTTGCCGGATCGTCTTGCCGCCGGGCGCCACGGGCTCCTGATACGCCGGGCCGCCGTCATCCTCGCTCGCGTCGATGTCCTGCGGCAGCGGCTGCAGCGTGCCTTGCGCGAACGTCGTGCCGCGGGCCGTCTTGAGATCGGCGGTCCAGGTCGTGACCTCGCCGGCCTGCACGCGGTACTCGGCGCTTTCGATCTGCGGGTCGACCTCGGCCAGGTCGGTGCCGACGCTCTGCGCGTGTGCCTGAACGATCGCGGCGACCGTGCTCTGGATGAACGCCTCGAACGCGAGCCACCGATCGGGCTGCTCCCAGTCCTGCCCCCGGCCCGTGTTGATGGCCCAGTAGGCTCGATGCTGGATGTGCTCCAGCGTGTCGGAGTCCTCTTCGGCGAAGTCGGGGCCGCAGTCATCGAAGCCGATAAGATCGGGCTCACCCATTGGCCTGCACCGCTACCCAGTTGTGAGTGACCGTGCCGCGCGCGGCGACCTGTCCCTGCGTCAACGTCACGTTGCCAGACGGGAGCGAGACGACGGTGCTCTTGATGGGCCGTTCCGTGCTCTCGTCGCCCTGCACGCTGGAGATGGTCGCCGCGATCTCGTCGCGGTACAGGCTGCCGTTGGGCGGCGTCTCCACGTAGCCGCCGATCGGGTGCTCGGCAAACATCACGTCAAGCGCGGCCTCCGCCATCTCTGCGAGCTCGGCGGTCGAGAATCCGGCGCTCGCCTTGTAGCGCGACGTGTGCGTAATGTTGACCGTGACGGTCGTCGCGGCGAACGCTCCTATGAAGTTGACCCCGGTCGGGATCACGAGCGTGCGGAGCAGATGATCGATGGTGGCGGCGTCGTCGTCCGTCACGGGGCCGTCTGCGTCGGCCAGGTACACCCAGGCGTCGCCCATGCTCGGGGTGTCCTCCACAACCTGCACGCGCGTGACGCCGATCGCGCTGCCGTCGGGGCGCCTCGCCGAGCGAGCCACGTACTCGATCGCCGCCACCGGCCCGGCGTTGCTCAGGGCCGCGCGCGCGAGGCGGCAGCGCTGGCGGAGCTGCTCGTCGGTCTCCTCGTCGGTCCCGTTCGCTGCCGTCGGGTTCGAGACCGTCACCCCGTCGAACGTGGTGACCATCGTGTCGATCTCGCCCGCGTCGGCGCTGCCGGCGGACCCCGCGATGGTGCACGTCACGCTCACCGTGACGATCGCGCCCGGGTTTCCCACGGGCGCCAGGTCGAACGCCGCGGCCCTGTACGTGACCGATCCGGTGCCCACGATCACCTCGCCATCGGCGAAGCTGTAGGAGTTGGATCGCGTGTTCGTGAAAGTGACGTTCGTCGTGGCGAACGTCTGCTTTATGCGCCCTTCGGTGATGCCGTACAGGTTGATCGCGAGTAGTTCCAGCCAGACGCCGGACGCGTAGTCCAGGAGCCCGCCGCGGATCGCGTCGGCGTGAACGCCAGTCGCGGTGTACACGATCGCCGGCACGACATCGAGCGCAAGCTTCCGGAGGCGCGACAGCCCGGGCAGCCGCGACACGTAGAAGCCGACGACCTCGGACGCGGCGATTACGCTCGTGCGGATGTCGGAGATCGACTGCCGCGCCATCAGGCTGTCAAAGTCGATGCTCACAGAGGGTCCGCTTCCCAGTTTACCAGTGCGAGATCTTCGGCGCGTATCTCAGTCAATTCGCGAAGCATGATGGGGACTGAGTATTCTAGCCTAACGCAATCGCCACCGGCGTCGATGTAAGCCCACTGGAACGCCGTATCTTCTGCACTCAGCGCGAACGCTCTGTGCGATCTCGACGGACATAGGCCGGGGACCGACCCAACCAGATGGGTTATGTGTCGCTCGCTGCCAGTCTGGCACTCTCCCATTGCTGCGATCGGTATCGAACATGCGTCGTCGGTGTAGTAGATCTGGCCGAACGACGCAGGGAAGCAACGCATAGAACCGTCGGTCGCTCGCAAGAATTTGCACGAAAATCCGAGAGTCGAGTCGAACGCTTCTGGCTGTACGAAGCTAGAGCCATCGGCCCCGGCGTATCGCGTGACCTTCAGGCGTGTCCCGCTGCCGCTGTGCGGTCCGGACCCGTCGCCCATGCCGCCAGCTCCGGTGCCAGCGGCAGCGGCCCCGGGGTCTCCACGGCGCCCGCCTGATCCTCCGTCGTCGCCCGCCGAGCCTCCAGCAGCATCGGACCCTCCGTGTCCGGACACGGCAGAAGTCACTGAGTCTGGCGCGATGGTTGGCGGTTCGCTGTAAGGCTTGGCGCACGCGGCGAGCCATATTACGACGGTCGTACCAAAGATGCGCGCGTAGCTCATGCTTTCACCTGTGTTCTTCCGGAAGTGATGACGCCCGCGATCGATCCGCTGCCGCCGGTGACCGCGTGAACGATGGCGCCTCCAACGATCGTAGACGTGATAGACCAAATGGTCGGCGGTCCAGACGGAGGGGTGTAGACGATGGTCATTACGTTCGCCGCGCCGGAAATCGCGAGCGTTCCAGCGCCAACCGTGTCTTGCACGCGGGCGACCGCGCGCGTTCCGCTGGCGAGCACTACCTCGTCTCCATCGAGCTCGGCGCGCTCCGGGATCGACAGCGAGCCGACCTCCGCCGGCGAGAAGCCGACGATGCACGCGGCCGACGCCACGGGGTCGCCGTCCGCGAACTGCAACACGACCTCGGATCCGACTTTCGGGCGGCACCGCCCGCCGGCGAGCCCCGGCCACACGCGCACCCGGTCGAGGTCGGGCGCGAGGAAGGAGCGGACCGGCGCCACGCGCAAACGGCCGTCCTCGTACACCTCGCGTACCACGTAGCGGTAGAGTGTGCGGGCCGATACGTGCGGGCCGATGACCCGCAGGACGAAGCGGCGCAGGAGCCCCCAAAACGTCTCGGGGTCCTCGCTACCCACGGCGACGGTGGCCGTTTCGGTCACGCCATCGCCGGCCTCGATCGTGAGCTCAACGATCGGCGCCCCGTCGATGGTCGCGCCCGGGAGCAGGCTCGTGGCGTCGTCTTCCGCGTAGACGTAGGCCCGCCCGAGGTCGTCGGAGTCGACCGCGCGAGCCGTCACCGCGCCGCCCGTGCGCGCCCCGAGGCGCGTGGTCCCGTCGGGCGCGACCCACCACGGGACCACCGCCGCCCCCGCGGGCGCCGCGCAGGCCTGGGAGAGGAGCGCTCCCGCATCGAGCGCCCCGAGGCGCGCCGTGGTCTCGCCGAGCTTCCGATCGACGCCTGCCGCGAGCACGACGCGCTCCCCCGCGGCCTCGGCGAGCTTCGCCGCGAACGCCGACAGCGAGACCAGGTTCCCCAGGGTGAGGCCGCCGCCGCGCGTGGAGACGGCGCGAGCCCAGCCGCCGTACCCGCCCTCGAGCTCCACGGACCGCAGCCCGTTCTTGACCCCCTGGCGCCTCACCGTGCCGACGAGCGAGAGCCCGGCGACGGCCAGCGTGACGCCGCCAGGCGTCTCCGGGAGCGCGTCCGCCGTCGCGAGCGTGGCCCATCCGGTCCAGTTTCCGTATCGAGGCATCGCGACCTTGACCGACGAGCACAGACGATCGTTCGCTGTCGACGTCATAGACCGTTTTTGATCCTCTCCGCCAGTTGAAGCGCGTACGCCTCGCGATCGTTCTGCGGCGTCGCCTGCTTATCCTCGAGCTGCGCCGGGTCAGGGGCCGCCGGCCTCACGATCTTGAGCGGCTTGTACTCGATGAGCACGAGCGAGCCGAGCCACGCAAGCTTGGTCTTGTCGAATAGCGCGAGCTTGTTTTTCGAGTGCGCCGCCTGCGTAATGCGCGGGTGCTGCGCGCTCAGCAACGGGTGCGACACCTGCCAGGTAGGCGGCTTGGCAATCGCCTTTGGGTGGATGAGGCCGAGGAATGCGCCCCAGAGGCGCGCTGCCTCGTCGGCGTCTTGCTCGACGCTCCCGTTCGCGTCGGTGATCAGGGTCGTGATCACGACGCCGCCTTCATCGAGCTTGACGCCGCGCCAGATCGTTGCCGCGCCGATGCCGCCGGCTGACCCCTGCGTCACCTGCCAGTTGAGCGCGCGATCTGGCACCTCGACCGACTGGAGAATACCAGGGACCGTATACGGACCGATCGTGAATACATGCGCTGGCATCAGGTCGCTCCCACCGGCTCGCCGGCGGCACCCGCGTTGATGCCGGCCTGGAGTTGCTGTTTCAGGAACTCGACCAAGCCGCCTCGCTCGTCGTCGGTCGCTTTCTTCCCAGCGAAGTAGACGTCTCCCACGTACACGTTGACGGTGCCGCCGCCAAAGCGCGCGAGCGCGCCGCCTCCTCCCCCTGGGGGGACCGGGGCCATATCGTCCACCGCGCCCTGCACGCCGCCTGCGCCGGCCTCGATGCCGGCCTCTGCGCCCTCATCGACGTTGACGCCGTAGCGGAAGAAGACTTTGGACGGCGACGCGATCCCGAGAGCGTCCTTGAAGCTTTTGGACAGCGAATCGGCGAGGTTGCGTGCGGCCGACATGACGCGCGACGCGCCGTTGACGATGCCGCCCACGAGGCCGTCGATGATCCACGCAGCGGCAGCCTTAGCGCCGTCGGACAGCGCTGTCCACGCGGACTGCGCGTTGTTCACCAGCGCCCAGATCGCGACCCCTACGATGATAAACGGGGTAGCCAACAGCAGAACCGCGGCGCCTGCGGCCACGGCGAGGACGCCGAACACCGCAGCGAGCGCGTAGATCGCCACCTTGCCAGCGGTCGCCGCGTTCTCGGCCGTGAGGAACGGGCCGACCCATTCCTTGATCTGGCGACCTATAGGGCGCAGCGCGAGATAGATTTCCATCGCGCCGATCGCGAACTCCAGGAAGAACGATTTGCCGAGCGGCAGGAGTACGCCGAGAGCCTGCGACAGACCGCCGAGACCTTCGCTCAAGATGGACTTGAGCACCGATCCGGCCACGGTGCTCTCATCGAAGATCGAAAGCAGATCCTTTAGACCGTTGAGCGCCGGATCCAGATCGACGCCGCTAGTCATCTGCGCCAAGTTCTCGCCGGCCTTGGAAAACTGCGTGTTGATGCTCAGCATCTGCCCGGCGATGGTCTTGCCGAAGCGCGCCTGTGTCGCGGCCTCGAGCGCGCGCAGGCCATCCTTCATCTTGATCTGGCCGAGACGAAGCTTTCTTTCCACCTCGCCGACGCCCACGCCGAGCTGCTTCGCCAGCGCGCTGAGCACGTCCATGGACTTCAGGCCGGAGCCTGCGAGCCCGGTGTACTCCCCCCACATGTCGCGCGCGCCGAGCGTGAACCGCTTCATCGCGGCGGAGCTCTGGACCACGCCCTTGATCACGCCGCCGGCGGCGTCGCCGATGACCGATGTCGTGATCGCGATGGCCGTCAGCCCCGCCTGCATGTCGCGCCGGCCGAGTTTCAACAGGCTCAACTCGCGTGCCAGGTCGGCGATCTGCCCGCGCGCCATGGGCACTTTGCTGGCCAGCTGTGTCACGACGGAATCGAACTCGGCGCCGAGTTCTTTCGATCCCGTGAGCGCGTCGGCCAGGAGGCGTGCGGAGCGCGCTGCGTCGGCTGCCTTGAGTCCGAACGCCGCCGCGGCGACCGCTGACCCGCCAATGGCTGCGGTCAGCGTGACCGCGGCGCCAGCGGCCCCGAGCGTCGCCGCCTGCATGGCCTCGATCTTCTTGGTGGCGACCTCCTCTCCGGCGCTCTTCCGCTGCTCCTCGAGCTTCTTCGCCGCCGCCGCCTGCTCCGCTGCCGCGCGCTTCGCAGCCGCGCTCTGGTCGATGACGGCTTGCTTGCGCTTCGCCAGCGCCACGAGCTCCGGCTGGGCGGCCACGAGCGCCTTGTGCTGACTGGCGCCGCCGCCGAGACGCGCCGCGCTGGCCTCCTCGGCGGCAGCCGCCTTCGCCGCGCGAGCGTTGGCGGCGCGCGCCGCCGCCTCACGCTTCGCGCGATCCTCCGGGCGCGCGTTGCGCAGCTGGCTGTCTGCGATGGCCCGCTCGCGCTCGGCTACTCTGGCGGCCGTGGCGTTGTTCGCGTGAGCGGCGCGGAGCTTCTCCAGGCCTTGCGCGCTCTTCCGCACCTCGGCGTCCACACGTGCGAGCGCGGCGGCGTCCTTCGAGGTCACCGCGGCGATCTCGCTCTGGAACTTGATCCGCATCTCCTCGAGCGTGACCGCCACAGGCTTACCCGTCCTTCGTCAAGGCCCGTTGGATCAACTGCCGCAGCACGCGCAGATCATGCAGCCCCTGCGCGGCCAGCACATAGCCGACCGCGCCGTCTACGCTCCCGGGATCATGGACGGCGGCCCACAGGAACCACGCCGCATCGTCCGGATCTTGTATCGCCGCCCGGGTCAGCTCTCCGATTTTCCCGAGAGCTCCCGGGCCAGCGTGCCGGACAGCGCCATCGATGTCTGGTAAGCCGTCTGGCAGAGCGGCTCCGACTCGGCAAGCATCAGTTGGAGCACGTCAGGCTCCGGGAACTTCGTCACCTTCATCAGCACCGCGTTGACCGTCTCCGGGGACATGTCGACGAAGTCCGATGAGCCACTGCCGATCTTGTTGCGCTTCCTCACGGCCTTGGCGGCTACGTCCGACTCGGGCGCGGCGACGATGATGATCCCGCGCCCGGTCGTGATGTCGCCGCCCGCCATCGTGCGCTTGTGCGTCGGCCAGTCGTAGACGCATCGGATCGTGACGGACCCGCGGGCCGACTCCGGAAGCGCCGCAAGCGCGCGCGCCTCGTGCAGCGTCGCGAGCCGGCGGAGAGCCTCGGCGCCTTCCTCATCGATCCGACGCTCGTGTTCCACGATCGCTTTCGCCACGATCGCTTCCTCCTCCACGTCGGCGGGGAGCGTGTACTTGGTCGCCTTCAGGCGCTCCAGGCGCGCTTTCATCTCATCGATCGTTGCCATGTCGTGTCACCCTTCCTGTTCCGATTCAGCGGCCCGTCTTGCCAGCGTGCTCCACGCCCAGGGGGAGCAGCTCGAGATCCACGAGCGCTTCGCCCGTGGTCCCGCCGTCCGACTCGCTCGGCGTCTCGCTGTTGATCATGCAGTTTTTGTGGTTGTACGTGAAGGCCCCGAGCGTCTCCTCTGTATAGGAAACCACGGCCTGCACGGGCGAGTCTTTCCAGCGCGGATTCGCGCCGATGAACATCTGCCATTCCCTGGCAGCAACCGATACGGTCATGGCCTCGATCGTCTCTCGGCCCTTGACGTGCGCCACCGGCTGTGACTTGCCGAACGCGTACGCGTGCGTCGTGTCGCGAGCCGTCTTTGACGGCTTGACCTTGCGCACCGTGATCACGCTGTTGTTGAGGCGCACGGTGCCGGACGCGTTGACGTACGATCGACCCGTCGTGTTGCTGTAATCGGGCATCACGCACCTCCGTTGATGCGCAGGCGAACCTGAAACTGCGAGATGTAGAACGGCGTGGTCATGTCCACGTCCAGCTGGACCACGGGTTCGGCCACATCGATCTCGGCGGACCTATTCACGTCGACCGTGAGCGCTGACACGCGCGCCGACGTGCTCTGGTCGGGATCGCCGGTGTAGCTGTAGACGCGCTCCTTGAACCCGGCCTCCATGTCGTCGGCTACGTCCGCGCGCAGCGTGCTCCGATCGGGCTCTGAAAGCTGGCGCGTCTGCACGAGCTCCGTCCCCTTCTCGTAGATCGCTGCCTCGACGACGGCGGCGATGCGCTGGTGCGTGATGTGCGGGGCCGTGCTGCCGTCCGGCGCCGCGGTCTTGGGGTCGAACACGTAGGCGGCCGTGCGGCTCGGGACGCGCGGATAGCTCGTCACCACGCCGAACCCGGAAGCGGCCAGCCCGGGGTTGCGCCGCTCGTCGTGACCGATCCGGTTGCCGGAGTCGTCATAAATCCGGTACCCGTCCAGCGGTCCGCCGAACGCCGTTGCGCGCCCGCGAGTGCGCTCGGTTTTCACGGTCACGCCGGGGCTCTCGCCGAAGTCGAGGGCAGCCAGGCGTGCGACGAGCGGGGCCAGGTGCGTGCGGTAGAGCTGCGCGCCGCAGCGCGCGAGCGTCGCGGGGTCGTACCGGCCATCTCCGGAGACCCTGTAAACTCGCTCATCGCGATATGCTGCCCACGCGCCCTCCAGAGAAGCGCGGTACTCGGCCGCCGTCTCGTCGTCATCCGGGAGCCGCGTCTCCACGACGGCGACCACGGGCTTGTGGTCCTCGCGGAGCGCATCGATCCCGTTGATCAACGGCGTCCACAGTGCCGCCGGGTCGAACTCACCGACGACCACGACGCCGCCGAACAGGCTTCCGTTGTACTCCCGGAGAGCGGTCATCGCCGCAGCGAGCCCCGCGGCGTCGAGGCGCGGGCCGGTCGTCGGCGCGCGCAAGATGTCGCCGGCCTCGATGGTGGCCTCGTTCGCGTCAGGCGCCGTGAGGACGTTCGTCCCGTCGGCGCCGTCGTGCACGGTCGTGTTAGCGGCGTGCACCGGGTAGGCGGCAGCGAACGCGTTCGCGAAGGTTACGGCGGCCGGCGCGGTGGTGGGCGCCGCCGGCAGCGAGGCAAAGCTCGTTATATCCGCTGAATTGTGCGCCGTCGCGTTCGCCGCGTGCAACAGGGCCGCCGCGCGGATCTGTGTGAGAAGCGTGATCGCCGTGGCCCGGTTGGTCGCCGCCGCGCCGATGCCGACGCCGCTCGTGCTGTCGGCCGAGTTGTGCGTGCCGCTGCCCATCGCGAGATGCGCGAGGAACTTCGTCCGCTCATCATTGGCGAGCGCCACGAGCTCAGCTTCGGAGACGTTAAACGTGATCCGGGCGTTCAGCAGAGGCTCCGTGACCGACGTGCCGGCCCCGAGCGCCTTCCGCCCTGACATCGTGCGTCCACCATCGGGGCTCGTGCGGTATGTGATGCCGTCCTCCGCATTGCCGATCGTGCCTCCGGTTTCGAATACGATGTAAAGTTCGCCGTCGACATATGGCACCGTGGCGGCGTCGACAGCAACGATCGCGGTGCCGTCGAAATCGTCATCGTCCAGCGTGCCGTACGCGCCAGGCGTCGCTGTCTCAGCACGCACCAGGATCGAGCTCATGCCGCTGTAGGACATGACGATCTCGGACACCTCGACGAGCGGGCCGCCGACATACCGCGACGTGGGATCCCTGTCGTTGCGAGCGAGATACGGCGCGTCGTCTTCTGGCGCGCTCGCCGCCGGCGCGATGATGGCGAACACGGCCGCGGCCTCTGCCGCGTCGGTCGCCGGCCCGGCCGTGGACCTTGCGATTGTGACGATCTGATTCGGGGTTACCATCTCAGCTCTCCGGGTTGACTCTCAGGTTCACGGCCAGGCCAGTGCCAGGCGGAAGCGTTGTGAGCGTGCGACCCTTGGTGATGGGGACGCCTACGCCGAACAGGATGATCGCGGCCTCTCCATTCTTCAGGTGGCGCGCCGATCGGATGATCGTGGCCGAGTCGGCGATCGGCGCCCCAGCCAAGTTGGCACCGTGGAACTTTTCGTGCAGCGAGCGGAGTACGCAGCGCACCAGAGACTCCACCGCATCGAGCCTGTCAAGGTAGTTGCGCGCGCCCACGGTGCCGGCGGGGACCCACAATCGCGCGCTGAATGCCGGGATCCATGTACAGAGCACGCGCAGCGTCCCGTTGAGGTCCTTGCCTGCGCCGATCTGATCTTCGCCGTCGTCGTACAACGACAGCACGACACGGCCGCTGTCCCCGGGTAGGCGACTGATATCTTGTTGGTCGATCGCGACCTCGACGGCGAACGCCGTTCCTCCAGACCCTTCGTCGTTCGGCGGTCGCGCCGCCTCGAGCTCGATTTGAGCTCGCAGGTTTTCCAGGATGAAGCGAAGGCTACCCACGGCGCGCAGCCTTTCTGGCGACGTCCACGGCGATCTTCTTCAGGCGCTCGCGCCACGGCGCAGGGAGACCGTTCAGCGGCAGCACGGGGCGCGCTGGGCGGTTCTCCGCTGCCTCCAGATGCCATTGGAGCTTCTCACCAGTTACGAGTTGTATCCCAGCGCCAGGAAGCGGCCGCACTCTGGTCGCCTTGTATGAGTCGCCGCTCTCGACAAGGATCGTGTCGTGTCCCTTACGGTCGATCGTTGACTTCGCCAGCTTCTGCCACTTGACCCCGTACGGATTTTGCCCAGCCCGGTACGTCTTGCGCCACATGCGTTCGATCGCAGGCGCAGCCTCAGCCGCAAGACGCGACGGAATCTTGTTGAGCTCACGAGCAGCGTTCTTGTACTTTGCGGCGGCTGAAAAGGCCATTTAGCAGCGCCTCCGGCAGCCCATGGTGTACAGGCTTGACGGGTCGTTGCGCGACACCCAGGCGTCGGACGTCTTGCTCGTGCCGCCGAGCGGTCCGAACTCGGCAACGGTGGGCGACGAGTCCACGAAATACGGCTCGACGTCGCCTTTGCGCACGAGATCAAGATAAGCGTCGTTGGCCTTCTCGGCCTTCTCGAATTGCTCGTCGGCGCCCTCGGCTGGCGGATATCCGATGTAGCGCACAGATGTGCAGTAGGCGCGGATGGCCATCGCTTCCTTGAGCTCCGGCCCCACCTCCAGCACAGGCCGCTTCGCGCGGCGCCCGAGGAAGCTCAGCACGTAGCCGATCGCCGCGAGGCGCTTCGCCTCGCGCACGTCGGCCGGCACTTTGGCGAAGTACTCGGGCAGCAGCCCCAGGGCATCGACCTCCGCCGCCGTGGCGAGCTGAGCTTCCTCGGCGTATCCCATCGGGTCAGCTCGCGGCCCCGGTGAACGCCGCCGCCATCGTGATGCCGTTGAGCAGGTGCGCCGTCTCGTTCTGGATCGCGCTGTACCCCACGATCCTGCTCAGATGATAGAGCGGGTGGTTCGTGTCGATGACCGTGATCTCCCGGTGCGGCGTGCGGTCCTCGCCCGGCTGGATCTGCCAGTCCGGGAGCCCCGTCAGCGCGGTGTTGACGTTGGGGTTCATGCCCATCATGTGCACGAAAGGGAGCTCAAGCGGGCTCTGCGGCTTGACGGTGGCGATCCAGAGGTCCGTGCGCATGTCCGGGATCACCTTGTAGTTGGCGCGCTTGTACGCGCGCGCGGTGCCGCCGGTGCCGGAAGTGAACGTGATCTCGACGCGCTCGAGGATCTGCTTTGCTTCCTCGGCCTTCGTCGGCGGCACCCAGATCTCGACCTCGCGATCCTGATATCCGAGGTACCGCCCGTCGATGCCCTTGCGGAGGTTCAGATCGCCGATCAGGATCGAGACGTTGTCGCTCGTGAACGGGAAGTTTTCGCGCGCGTTGGTGTACGTTCCGAGCGCCGTCAGGCCAGCGTTCACGGGCTTCTTGTCGGCGTCGGCGGCGGAGTCCAGCACGAAGAACGGCTTTCCGGACAGGTCGTTGCTGGTGAAGCCGGCGTTGAGGGCTCGCGCGAATGCCATGTCAGGCTCGATGTCCATCGCGTGCGCGATCATGGCAGGCTGCTGCGTGAACAGGCCGAAGTCGCCGGCGCGAAGCCGGTCGATATCGGCCTGGAACCCGATGTGCATCGGATCGCCGCGGCGGAACTCCAGCCATTCGGTCACGCCACGCTGGAGGTTGTTGCGCCCCGTGAACGGCGCCATACGAGGCACCTGGAGATTCAGCGGGAAGCGCAGGATCGGAGCTGAGCCAGGCGCGACGTAGGCGTATGAGCCCCACCACCGCGTCGCGATGGAGAGCGGCGGAAGCGCGCCGATGATGTCCAGCGCGTACTGCGTGATCCACGCCTGGGTGGCTTCCTCGTGGAAGAAGATGTCAGTCGAGAGCGGTTGCGGAGGTGCCATGGTTCCCCTGGATCAGTTGTGGACGACTACGGCAAAGGTGGACGTCTCCGTGCCGCTGGAGCTCGTGAGCGTGACCGCGCCGTTTCCGGCGCCGGCGGTGGGCGTACCCATCGAGATGTGACCGGCGGTGCCGCCGGTGACCGCCCTGGAGTAGAGAACGCTGCCGCCGCTGCGCAACCACAGCGTTGACGTGGTGACGGCGCCGGCGGTCATGGCGGCGGTGGTGAAGGCCTGCCGCCTGGGGTAAAAGGCCGGTGCGGACGTGCCGACCGTGATCGATCCGGTCAGCGTCGAGTACCACACGCTGCCCTTCCACGTCGTGCCCTCATTGACGTGCACCTCTGCGCCGGGCGCCTTGACGCTCGCCGCGGCCCACCACGACGGCCGCGTGAGCGGCGCCGTGCCGCCGGCCACCGCGCCGACCACGTAGGGACCGTCCTGTGCGGCGGTCGTCTGCGCGGCGAGCCACACGATCTGGTCCTCGGCGTAGGTCAGCCCGTCATTGCCAGCGACCGTGAAGGCCGCCAGGTTCGCCACGTTCGCTGTGACGATGCCGCGCGTCTGGTACACGAGCGCATCCTGCGTCGGGGTGCCGTCGCCCACGTCGAAGCCCTGGAGGCGCATCACGACGGCGTCGAAGTTCTCTGGCACCTCGATCTCGACCGTGTCCGCGCCGGCGATCGGATCGAAGCCGGTGAAGAACCCGGCCGGGGAACGCGTGGGCCCGCCGCCCGTGTCGCCGTCGGTCCGGGCGAGCGTGTTGTCGTCCACCGCGTAGACGATCCGGCCGTAGTCGTTCGCCGTGATTGCGTCGTTGCCGCTGGAGTTCGCGAAGCCCGAGATCCTGCCAGCCTGCACCGGGAGCTTCTCGGTATTGACCCCGTTGCCGGGGTCCAGAATGCAGTCCAGCGCGATGCCGCGCGGGATCAGGTCGGCCCGCTCGCTCATCGGCTCCAGGTACGGTGAGCCCCACCGCTGGCCGACGAAAGAATACATGTACACGTTGCCGGTGCCGCCGCGGAGATAGAGGACCCTCTTCTCCAGCCCCATCGGGTGATGGTTGCGAATCGCGTTGCGCGTGAGAGCCATATCAGTTGCCCCCCTTCAGGACCACGCCGCCATCATTCTTGGCGGGCGCCGCCGCACCCTTGCCCGTCGGCGGCTCGCGGAACGCCTCGCGGGCGCGGGGCGTATTGGGCTTGTCGCCGCCGCCGCCCACGCGCTGCGAGGCGATGTACCGCTCGATCTCGTCGAGCGGAGCGCTCTTGTAAATCTCGCGCCGCTTCGCCAGCGCATCGGGGAACACGTCCGGAGCCGACCTGAACAGGGCCTCACGTGCCGCCGCGGTCTCGTACTCCAGGCGCTTGCGCGCGACCGCCTCCGTTTTGGCGCTGAGCTCGTCCAGCGTCTTGGACTTGCCGCGGGCCACCGGACCGTCCTCCGGCTTCGCCTCGGGCTCGGCTGCCGCCGCGGGCACCTCCTCGAGCGGCTCCGCCTCGCCGGTCACGGCCGCGGCGGCGAGCTTCCGCAGGAGCTCTTTGACATCCTCCGGGACATCTTCCCGGCCCGCCGCTTCGCCGGCGGCCATCATCAACTGGATCGTCGCCTCATCCATCTTCGCTCTCCCACCTGCGGCGATAGCGCGCCGCGCGCGTGATGACGCGCCGATCATGGCGCGAAGTTTCGGGGCCAGCGCGACGCGCGCAAAGCCTTGGGTACCACGCATCATGGCGACCATCGCTCGAGAGAACCGCTCCACACAGCGCTCCTCGGCGCTGCGCTCCGGCGTCCCTGGCTCGGTCCTGAACTCCCCCATGGGGATGTGAAAGACCTCGTGCGCGGCCACTTCCTCGAGGTCGTATGGTCCGCACACGGCTGGATCGTTGAAGACGATGAGCGCCTCGAGATAGTCCGGGTTCGTCCAGGTCTTGGCGCAGAGGTTGGCCTCGAGTTGGCCCACCTCGACCTTGACGCGATCGGTGATTCCAAGGAGCCCAAGCCAGCGCCTCACGGCGGCTCGGCAGTCGTCAAGAAACGGCATCGGCGGCCTCCTCTGTCACGGATTCTACCTCTACGCCGACGCTTTCCACGAGAGCCTTGATCGAGTCGATGCGTGGCCGGAGCCCGAAAGACTTCAGGCCCGACTGGAGCGACGCAACGGCCTTGCCTACGTCGTCAATCGCCTTGATCTTCGCCGCCGCATCGCCTGGTGTCCTCGTATCGTAGGTGCGCGTGACGCGCGCGTGAGCGCCGGTGAGGTCGTATGACGCCCACGAGAAGATTCGCGATTCGAAGCGCGCCAGAGCGCGAGCGTAGAACGCGAGCTTGGCGCCCGACATGCGCTCCTGCACGCTGCCAGCGTTGAACCCAGAAGAGCCGTCAGTAGTGACCGTCTCGCCCTTGATGGCAGTGACGATCGTGCGACGGGCCCACGCGTCAGCCTGTTCGAATACGGCGAGCGAGCTGTCGCTGCCTGATACGCCCTTGACTTCGTACGTCTCTCCGGGCCGGAGCACCATCCAGTTGTCGAAAACAGCGTTCGCCAATAGCGCGGCGAAGGCGTGCCGGTGATCCTCGTTAGACTCGCTTGACGTGGTCCCTACGCGCGTCGGCGCGATGACCTGTCCATACCGCGCCCTCTGGAACCACGAATCGCGAGCGAGCGTGTAGGCCAGCGTGATCGCCTTCCACGGCGCCTTCTTCCAAGGATACTTGTCACCGTACGGCAGGAACAGGATCCATTCGCCGTCATCGTCGTCCAGGTCAATCCACTGTGGACCCTGACTGGTGTTTACCCACCATGTATCGTTGGCCCAGTGGTAGCCGAGATGCTCAGAGTCCCAGTGCGCGAGCCGCCGCATGGGCCGGCCCATGATGTCGACTCGCGACAGGCGGCCAAGGCCAACGCCCAACGTCACGCCGGTCTTGACGATGGCGGCGCGCTCGGTTTCGGGCACGATGACGTCGGCGATCCCGGGCTGCTGCGGCGTGCCGCGCAGCGCTTCCACGAGATCCTCCGGCCCCTGCCAGATCTGCGGGAGCCCGGCCATGACCTCGGTCACGGACGACAGGATCCCGAACATGTCGCCCCACTCGGTACAGGCCTCGCGCGTGAGCGCGGCGGCCTTCTGCAACCGGCCGCTGTCAACTTCCTGGAGCGCCTTCTTGCGCTCGGTGACCGTCAGCGCGGTCGGGTATGCGCCGGGGAGTTCCCGGACCGACGACAGGGCGTCGATGAAGCGATCGTAAGGCGCGAAACCGATCCGCTCCTTCAGCGCGGCCTCAAAGCCGGCGCGCCCGTCACGTGCAGATGCACCGCGGGCGGGAGCCTTCGAGGGCGGGAGGACGGGCTTGGTTTTGCGCGGCACGTACCGACGCGCGCCGGGAGGTGCGCTCCCTTTCGGGAGTCGACTGCCTCGAGGGTCAGCACCCGGCGCGCGGCAAGTGTCTACAGCGTGGCGATATGCCACGCGGGAAGTCAAGGCGAATCTACCAGTCGCGGATCACGCCGACCTCGGCCGCGTACTCGCTCGCTCCGCGCAACTGCCGCGGTGGCTTCGCGTCGACCTCGGCCAAGTCGGCGGCGCGGGCATGCCAGTAGGCGCGCGCGTAGGCGCTGGCCAGGTCGCCGTGTAGCCCGCCGACCTCGGCGATCTTGATCGTGCGGTGGCCGCTCTCGAACGTCTCGCGGACCATGCCGAGCTGGGAGGCCAGCTCCTCGAGCATCTCTTCCGAGACGTGACGCGACGGGCCGAGGGCGTGCCGCCCGCGCGCGCAGATGGCGAGCAGATGGCGCCATTGCTCCGAGAGCTTGCTCGTGGCCTGCACGGTCCCGATACCGCCGTCCGCGCCGGCGTGCTGCACGTCGTGCGGTGCCCACCCGTCGGTCGCCCACGACATGCAGCCGAGGGCGCGAAGCTCTCGCGCGATGGGCACGAGCTCGTTTCGCAGGTCGAGCGGGCGCCCGGGCTGCGGGCGGAGCTCTCGCAGGTAAATGGGGGCCCAGTTGCCAGCGCGGTCGCGATCGATGGCGACGACGCCGCAGGCGTTGCGCGAGGCTCCAGGGTCGATGGCCGCCCACGGCATCGCGTCACCACACCGGCGCGAGCGCGCGCGCCTGTTCGATGATCGCCGGCGAGAAAAGGCGCTTGGCCAGGTCGCCCGTCGGGCGCGCGCCGTAGCGCGCGAAGAGGACATCAAGCGGATCGCCGCCGGCCTCTCCGCTCGTCAGTTTTAGCGACGCGAGGCGCCAGCATTCCTTGATCTCGTCGCCCGGATCTCCGGCGCGCGCCGCCCACGTCGGGATCCGCGTGGCCATCGGATCGGCGTCCTCGGAAAGGCGGCGGTCCTCTGCGTACCGCGTCGCGGTCGCGCGGTGCGCCGCGTTCGTTGTCGCGAGCGCGCGCTTGCGGAAGTGCTCTCGCAGCCAGGCGCGCGCCTCGGCGTCGCGACGCGCGCCGAGCTCCCCGAGCCGGGCCACATGCAGGCCGTCGGTCCCGCTCTTCTCGGCCTCCTCGATCATGACGGACAGGGGCGCACGCGGCCCCATGGGGACGCTGACGTGATAGCCGTGCGCGCCGCGTTGGCCGTGGAGGCGCCCATGCGCGAGCGTGAGCACGTCGGCTGCCGGGTTCTGGCCTTCACCGTCCTGCCAGAGATCAAGCTCGTCGGCAAAAAACCCGGCGCCAGTCCAGCCGGACGCCGCGCCCTTGGTCGGCGGCGAGATCATCCAGCGGACCTTGTTTCCGCGCGCGTCGAGCGCCGTGAAGTGGGATCGTCCCGTCGCGACGCTGACCGAAGCGGCGAACCGCTCCGGGGACACCTCATCCAGCTTCGCGCACTCGCTGAGCCCGATGCCGCGCAGGATCTTGCTGATGGTGTCGCAGCGCTGATTCGCCTCGGCGGTGTTCGCGCTCATGATGCCCCACGCGGCGACCTGATCCAGGACCGCGGTGCGCTCGCGGCAGAGCGTCTCAGTGACGCAGGTTTTGACGATCGTGGTGGACTTCGTCCCGCGGATACCCACGGCAGCGGCCAGGAACGGGGCATCCGAGCGCCAGAAGTCCAGGAGGCACCCGCGCCACCATGGCGTGGTCTCGGGCTCGCCGTGGCCGCCGTCCGCGCGTGTCTCGCTGCCCATCCGCGCGTCGAGCCAGAGAAGCCAGCCGTACTCGTCAGGCACCGGCGCCCGTAGCCGCTTCTCCTCGGCGTCCGCCAGCCGGCGCGCCGCCTCGAGGATCTGTTTCCAGTCGGGCACGATCGACGGCTTGCACGGAACGGCTCGCATGTCAACGGTTGACAGGCGGACGGATCTGTAGGTTGGGACGGCGCCGATCCAGTTGCGCGGACGGATCTGCACGTGTAGAACCGTCCGGTGACACAGCGA
>CAZIWB010000085.1:0-24863 GCA_964542655.1 uncultured Cellvibrionaceae bacterium | reverse complement strand
TCCACCGGCTCAAGGCTATAAGCCCATGCTTAACGACATCTCCGTTACGCACAGAATGAGTGACGGCGGGACGCGCATCCACTCCATCGCGGATCGCTGGTCGGCGCAGATCTCTTTTGATTTTGTTCCGCAGTCGGTGCGCGACGATCTAAAAGAAATCTATAACAACCACGCCGACATGATCTTCGTGCCGTTTGGTACGGCCACGGGCTGGGACGGTCACATCTTTCCGTGCGTGTGGCAGGGGCCTTTTGATTTTTACCGCTACTCGGACAACGCCGCCGAAGCGGGATTTTCCGGAACGCTTGACCTTGCGGAGACCTCGTTTTGACGATTACACGCACCTACGATACGGCAACGTCATCGGTTGTGGACGAGATCAAGCGCCACCACTCGCGCGTGTTTCGCCGCGCCTACATCCGCAGGCGTATCCCTGCGACGCAGTTTATTGAGTGGGACAGCGAGTGGATCGAGATTACCGGCGACGTGAAAAGCTGGGGATCGGTGGGCTCAAACGTGGATTACGAACGCTACGGCGTGACGGCCTTTCACGGCACCAATCTTGTGATGGATAACGAGTCGGGGCGCTATAACCGTTACACCAACTCCGATTCTCTTTGGGCGGGATTTGGCGACTACGAAACGACGCTCGTAAAAATCGAGTGCGGCTATATCCATCAATACCTTGGCACGGACGGCATCTGGCGAAATACCGAATACCCGACAAACCCAACCGTCTTTATCGGGATCATCTCGGGCGACATCAACCTCAGCGACAAGTCCGAGGTGACGCTGCCGGTGACGACGAGCTTTGATTTTGTGGCGAAGCTGCCGGTGGCGATCGGCTACGGGGCTTGGTACGACGCCGAGGATTTTTTCACCTACCTGCGCGATCTGCCTGGCGGCTACGCGCTGCCGCTGTTTGGCGACTCGACGGGCGGGATCACCATCGACACCGTGACGCCTGCCGACTGGTACACCTACATTCCTCCCATGGACCAAGGCTTTACGGTTCTTCAGTGGCTTGAGGTTTGCTTTCGTAATTTCAATTGTTTCCTTCAGGTAAAAGCTGACGGCTCCTGGCGGCTGAGAAACAAAGACGTCACGGCCACCGCATCGTTTGAATTTTTCGGGCGCTCGCGCGGGGCAGTGCCTGACGGCACCTACGGCCACACAATCAAAGAAGTTAAATTCTACGGCCCAAAGGTCACCGGTTATCATTCGCCCGTGGTGCTCAACTTCGGCCACGACTCGGGCTTTGGCGGCCCGCTGGCTGATTACTCCGTCTCGCGTGATGCCACGACCACCGTCACCAACCTCTACGGCACGCGCCCGCTCAGGCTTGAAAACGATCACACGGGGTGGAGCGCCTCTGGCAGTAAGGAGATGTTTTCTTATTTTGCCGAGATCGGCGTTTCAGATCCCACCGCAGCCGGTTACGCCGTCGCCGATAATATCCTTGAAACCGTTGGCCGCGTTGACGAGCAGATCGAATTTACGACGTCTTTGATCACGCACCTCAACCTTCTTGATCGCGTCGAGATCACCTTTGACTCAAGCGGGATTGAGGCCGAGTCGGGGCTTTGGGATCTCAACAAGTGGGACACCGAGCTAGTGTGGGATGCAGGTGCGTCAGGATCTATTAGCTTGACGTCGGAGCCGTTTAAGATAATCTCAGTCAAAATCAATTTAGACAATTTAGAGACGACGTTCATCGCGCGTCAGATCAATTAAAAGGCTGGGATCTCCACATGACTTGCCCGACAAGCGCGGACTACGCCGCATATCGTGAAAAGTATCTCAATTCACCAAAACTAAATCTGACGGTGCCGGTCGATATCTCCCTTGAGCTGTCGAGCTTTTGTAACATGCGCTGCACCTACTGCTACCACGCGGACAAGAAAAACCTGCCGTTTAAGCAGCGGTTCATGAGCTTTGGGACGTTCCAGGAAATCGTCACACAAGCCGCAGCTCTTGGCGTTCACTCCATTAAGACAAATTGGAGGGGTGAATCAACGATGAATCCCGAGTTTTCTCGCATGACTCGGCTCGTGAAATCCCTCGCCTCGGGCTCCACCTTTATCGATCGCCTCACGAACTCCAACTTTAAATTTCCGCACGAGCGCGACGACATTTTTGAGGGTCTTGCCAATCAAACTAAGGTGAAAGTGAGCTATGACTCGTTCAACAAAGAAGTCTTCGAAACGCAGCGAGCCGGTGGGGACCATGATCTCACTACAGCTAACATTGATCGGTTCTATAACTGGCCAGGACGAAATACTGCCATTGTTATCCAGGCAGTCAGGACCACTAGAAACGCGGACGAAGACCTTGTTGGAGAGGCTCGCAAAAGATGGCCGTCTGCACTTATCTCAGTTCGAGATATGGTCGGAGGGCGCGTGGACAGAGACCTCACCGAAGTCGCCTATAAAACGCGCGACTATTCGGAAAGGCAAAGCTGTATCCAAGCCCACGCCCGATTGATTTTCAATCACGACGGCACGGCAATGGCGTGCTGCCCGGACATCAAAGAAGAAATCAAACTCGGCAACATCCGCGAGATGACGGTGAGCGAGATTTTTAATTCGCCTGCGGCCAAGGAGCTACGCGCGGATCTCCTCTCGCTCAAGGCGTTTGAGAAATCACCGTGCCGTAACTGCGCCTCATTCGAAACGTTCAAGTCATTCACTCCATCGTGGGAGTCTTGAGGTCGTGAAGGGCATGAACCTCAATAGGCTCTACGTCTTTCACGTTCTCGCTGAAGCGGGAACACTGGGCCGTGCGGGCGAGGTTCTCGGGATGAGCGGCACCGCCGTCTGGCACGCCGTACAGAGGTTTTACCTTGATGACGTTGGGGGCGGGAAAAAGCTTTTCGTGGACAGGGGTGGGCTTAGGCTTACCGCTGCCGGGGAAGTGATCCGCGCCGACACGCAGTGGTTTTACGCCGAGGCCAAAGACGTGATCGAGGCGACTAAGCACATTAAAAAGAAAAAACGAAAGAAGAGAGCAAAATGCAAGACCGTCTGATGCAATTTTTCGCGTTCTCCCACCTGCCGCACGAGCTTCAGTTTGTAAGTAAGCCGTTTCACGATCTGGCGTCTTTGATTTGCGCCAACCTTCCGGCCAACCCTGAGCGCACCGTGGCGCTGAGAAAATTGCTTGAGTCTAAGGATTGCGCCGTCAGGGCATACATTTACAAAGAGCCTGCGAATGCGTGATAGCGACATCGGCATTGTCATCTGCTCGCGCACCGACTCAAGTCGGCTACCGGGTAAACCGTTTCTAAAGGTCGGCGGAAAGACGGTGCTCGCGCACCTTCTGGACCGGCTGAAAGAAACAGGGATGCCGATTATTGTCGCTGTGCCCGAGGAGGAGGAGGCGCTTTATAATGAACAGCTCGCAACCTATATTAAAAATCCCGCTATCGATGTACGCGTGTTTGCCGGCTCCAAAAATGATCCGCTACTCAGAACCTTCATGGCAGCCGAGTATCACGACCTCGATCACGTCGTGCGCGTTACCCACGACAAAATCTTCCTCGACTATCGCCAGATCGACCAATTTGTCGCAACGTATCTTGATCGACGGCTTGACTATATCTATTCAACCAACTTCATACCCGGCATGGGCTTTGAAATCTTCTCGATGGAGGCCCTTGCCGCCGCCTCTCGTCGCTTCAAGGCAGTCGAGCACATAAGTTATGCCGTGGAGGAAGTGGTCGCCGCAGATCGAAAGCTTGACCTGCGTGCGTTTGACTTCTCCCGCACCTGGCTTGAGCGGACAAAGCCCCGGCTGGCCCTGCGCCTTCTGATCGACTATCCAGACGATCTAAAATTCTGCGAGGCCCTGCTGAATACGCTGGGGCCGTTCTGCGGGATAAAGGAGATCGTGGGGTTTCTCCCCGATAAGCGCCGTCGCAACTCTTCGCCCGACGTGTCGGTTTACACCTGCTGCTATAACGACTGGGAATATCTTGAGCGGGCCGCAGCCAGCGTGGCCGCGCAGAGCCATCAAAATTTCGAGTACATCATCGTGGACGACGCCTCCAAGGGGCCAGCCCCGCTGCACGTTCAGATGCAGGCGGCGGTGTACCGCAACGTCAAAAACATTGGCCTAGCCAGCTCCTCCAACTACGCGATCGACCAGGCACGCGGGCGCTTTGTGATTCGTCTCGACGCCGATGATTTTTTCGTAAACGAGAAGGTCGTGGAGCGCATGGCCCGCAAAATGGAGAGTGACAACCTTGACGCGCTCTATCCGTATTTTATTCAAGATGGGACGACTCATCTTGCTTCGGTGGCGCATCATGTCGGGGGAGCGATGTTTAGGAAGCGGGCTCTCGATCGCCTTCGGTTCACGGACGGCCTTCGGCATTTCGAGGGGCAAGATCTTTACCGACGAGCTGTTCAGGCGGGCCTCAGAATTGGATACTTCACCGAAGCCACCTTCTACTACCGCCAGCGAAGTGACTCCATGAGCAAAGACCCGAGCCCGGAGCGGCGCGAAGTCGCACGCCGCCTGGCGCTTGGCCTAACGGGAACGGCCCTACTATGAAAAGCGAAGCAATCGACATCCTGGAACTCTACGCCACGTCAAACGATGACTCTTGGTACACGTTTCTGATGACCTGTAAGCGCCGGGGCGACGTGCTGAAGCTCTCTGACGTTGCCCACCGGCTAGACCTCGGCATGGAAAACCTCGTCGCGGCAAAGCTCAACACCGAAAACATCGTCGTCTTTTATTTGAACCTGCAAAAATCCATCGAGCGGTCGCTTAAATTTATTCAGCGCCAACGTGAGCCCAATCCGCTGCACGTCGCCCCCGATAAACTGGCCAGCAAGGCTATGATCACCGACAAGCGGCGCAAGGACGCCGAGCTTGAGACCCACATAAGAAAGATCAGGAAATGACCATTACAGGTTTAGTGGCAGAGTGCGGACAGCACCACCTGGGCGACCTCGCAAAAGCAAAAGAGATGATCGTGCGGGCGCGAGATTGCGGCGCAAATTATGCGAAGTTTCAGGCTATCTCAAAAGAAAAGCCTGCCTCGGGTTCCATGCCTGAAGGCTTTTATAAAATGTGCGCTCTTGAGCCGCTTCAGTACCTTGAACTCCAGGAGTACGGGGACGAGGTGGGGCTGCCCGTTTTCTTTTCCTTCTTTGATAAGGCCACGCGGCTTGTCGTGCGCGAGGACATTACAAAGATCGCGGGCCACCAGTTTCGCACCTGGGCGCTATCGGATCTTGAAATGTATAACGACGACTCGACGATTGTTTCCATCTCGGACCGGCTGACCGATAAAGAAGTGATCTCGCGCTCGCGTGCCGTCAGTCAGATGAACATACTTTGCGTGGGCCGCTATAACGAAGAGATGGACTTTGCGCGGATCGGCGCTCTTACAAAGACTTTCGGAAAGCAGGTCGGCTACTCCTGCCACATGCACGGCACCGGCCCAGCGCAGACTGCGGTGCGTGTGTTCGGGGCCAAGCTTCTGGAAGTTCATTTCAATCCCTACGGCGACCAGGTTTTCGAGGGCGTCCTTTACCGGGATTGCCGCCACGCCAAAGACGAAAAACAACTCGCGATCCTTTCGCGCATGATGGAGAACCAAAAGTGAACAGCCCCGTCGCCGCTCAGTGCCCAATCTGTCGAAAAGAGCCCAAATGGAAACCAGTCGATCACTTCAGGCTTAAGCCCCAGGGGATGGCCCTTTGCCAGACCTGCGGCTTTGTCACCTATCCCGAGAAGGTTGCAAACTCCGAGGCCATCCTCAAGCACTACGAAGAGGATTATCGCAGGGCTCCCGGTGTGCAGAACATCTACACGAGCCAACGCAAGAACCAGTACCACGGGGCTTTCCTGGGCGAGCTGTTTAAGAAGTGGACGGACGAGGGGCGCGAGGATCTTGTGGTGACGGATGTTGGCAGTGCGTTCGGGTTTTTCCTTCAGTGGGTGCGCGGGTTTTTTCCGAAGGCCGACATTGTGGGCGTTGAGCTTACGACAAGCTTTGTGCGAAACGCCTGGCACCTTTTCAAGATCAAGTCCGTGCGGGAGTTTGACGCCTCGAAACGCTACGACCTGATCTCCTCCTATAAGAGCCTTGAGCACATCCCCGAGCCAGACGTTCACCTGAAGCAGTACATCGACTGCCTCAAAGACGAGGGCTTTTTGTACCTGGGAGTGCCGATCTGGTTTGAGTCGATGAAAAACTTTGGTGCCATGGGCTTTGACGTTGAGGGCTACTACGACCCCAACCACATCAACACCTGGAGCAGGAAACATGTGGAGGGGCTGATCCGTGCCTGCGGGGGCGAGGTCGTCAAGGAAAACCGCACCATGTACGATACGGTTTATCTGATCAAAAAAAGCGCGGCGGATCTCCAAGACGGGATTGACCTTGCCATCGACCGCACGCACGCCTACTGCGACCCGGTCGAGGTTGAGGCGCGGATGGCCGCGATCGCTCTTGCCGGTGAGGAGTTTCAGTGCGGGCGGCTTGACCAGGCAATCTCGGCGTGGCCGAATTTTCCGCAAGCGTGGATTAATAAGTACGAGATGACACGCGCCCAGCTTCACATGATCGGGTTTGAAGAGATCGCCAAGGTATTTATCGAGCCCATGCTCACGGCCTGCCCCGATGATCCTGACGCCGAGATGATCGCCGCCGACCTTTGTATGCGCTACGAAAAGATCGAGCAGGCCCTTGAACACATGCAGCGGGCCAACTTCCTAAAGCCCAACCAGGCCCAGGTATTTATGCGAACGGCGGAATGCTATAGAATGCTATCCAAACGCGCGAAGGCTCAGGACATGAAGCTTATGTTTCTCGAACGCGCCCGCGAGGCGGATCTTCTGGCTCGCTCGTTCGATAACTCAGTCTATGTGGACACGACCAACAGGATCATGCAGGACAACGCGCGGCTGCCCGCGCCCTTTGAAGTGGAAGCGTAAAAGCGATGGACCTCATGCCGATTCCAGGTTTTCCAGGGTATAAGGCTGGTCGTGACGGCAATGTATATTCGTATTGGATTGTCGGGGCTGGAAGAAAATTTGATTACGGGCGTAAGCCGCTAACCCTAAGGCCCTATACTAAAAAACGCGGCCATAAAGCCGTATTTTTAAAATGCAGCGATGGCACTAAAAAACATGTCTTTGTTCATGTAATTATCGCGTCTGTTTTTATTTGTCCAAGACCGCGACCTGATCTGCAATGCAGCCACCTTAATGGCAATCCAGCTGATAATCGCCCTGAGAACCTCACATGGGAAACAGGAAAAGAAAACATGGCGAGAACGCTAGAACACGGCACTCGCCGCCATGGGCCGAAGCATTACCTAGCAAAGCTATCAATTCGAAGCCTTCGAAAACTTCGCCGCCTTCTTGCTGAAGGGGAAATATCTCAGCGCCAACTAGCTTTTAGGTTTGGCTTAAGCCCCGCAACCGTGTGCAATATAAAGAAGGGCAAGGTGTACGCGAATGTGGCCTAATATCCCAAATACCTTTACCGCCGGATCAAGCGCAAAATCGGCTGAGGTGAACGCCAACTTTTCGGCCCTGCGTGACGCCATGGCGAAGTTTCACGCGGTCTCGGACGACTATACGGTCCTTGATACAGACGGCTATCGGTTCATCTATGTGACGGCAGGCGGTACGGGGCGCACGATCACCCTCCCCACCGCTGCCGATAACGAGGGGCGCGTGATCACCGTGAAAAAGGTGGACTCAGGGATTGCCCAGGTCGGAGTGGTTGGAGAAGTAGGCGGCGAAACGGTGGACGGCGAGACGTTTGGCGTGACGTTTAATCAGATAAATGAATTTGTCACCGTCCACTCAAACGGGAGCGTGTGGCGGGTGATAGGCGGAAATATTGGGCGCGTCGTCCCGGGCGGATTTTTCGCTTATCAAACCACCCAGGGCGAATTTGATTTCGTGTTTACGGCAACGCTGACGGCTGACCTTACGATTTCCGCTTACGGGATGAGCAGTCGCGTCTGCTCGGTTCCCGCGATCTTTGAGGCAACGGGCAGCTACGCCGACGAAGATTTCTCTGTCGAGCGGCCTACCATCACCACGCTGCGCCTTCGCGTCGGCATTACCACCACAGCCACTTTTAAAGCCATCGTCCAAGGACGCGGGAGTTACATACCATGAAAAACCGTTTTCTCGTTTTCCTTCTTCTGGTCTCGTCGCTCGCCTACGGCGACCGCATGCAGAACGACAATATCGACATGCAGGGCAACGCGATTAAAAACGCGGATGTTCAGGGCGGTACTGCATCAAACACCTCGCGCATCACTGTTCCGAAAGCTGCCACCGCAACGCTTGACGGACTCACGCGCAAAGAGGGGACGGTGGTCTTTGATTCGACCACGAAAAAGCTGAAGGTCGATAACGGCACGACGCTCGCAGCAGTGGGATCGGGCGAAGGCGGCGGCGGGCTCAATGCCGTAACGAACCCCACGGCGGCAACGGATCTCACGGGCTACTCTGATAGCGACGCCGACGCGGCGGGAAACGATTACATTCGTACCGACACGGCTGCCGAGCTGCCGCTTAATCCAGCCGTGACCACGGGCATCAAGATCGTTCCCGACGCCTCAAGTGAGTACATCGCCTATTGCGGGACGATGCCCGAAGCCTTGCAGAACCGAAAGCTGCGGTTCAATCAATTTCAGAAGGTCGAGAGCGGCTACGACTCGGGCGACATGCGCCTTGAGATTTACCCTTCCACGTCCTCAACGTGCGCCAGCGTGGGAACGGAGTACGCGCTCAACAAAGATTCGAGCGGCGTGACCGCGATCCCCAGCGCCACGCAAGATTTCTGGGTGACGTTTGATGCGGACGGCTCGGATTATTTCCAAATCCGTTGGGTGAGAACGAACGCGAGCGCGGAATATATCGTCGTTCAAAACGTGTCGATCGGGACGGGGGATCAGGCGAGCGGGGTGCCCGAGCACGGCTGGACCGCATACACGCCGACGATCTCCGCGCTTACGACAACTTCCGTCACCGGAAAATACCGTCGCGTTAACGATACGCTTGAAGCATATGTTTACGTCGATTCAGGCGGTTCTGCGTCGGGAACAATCGCCGTTTCATTGCCGTCAGGACTTACGATTGATACCGCGAAATTGGCGACTACAAACCAGAATGACGGCGCTTTGGGGATTGCGACTGGATATAGCGGTTCAGCATACCGATACGGGACATCTCAATATAGATCCACAACAACAGTTGCGATTCTTGACATTACGTCAGCCGATTACTGGGGGACGACAGTTCCTTGGACATGGGATAGCGGCGACAGTCTCTCGATTCGCTTCACCGTCCCCATCGCCGAGTGGGGCGACTCCTCCAACGTAGTACATTTTGGTTCCCAGGATTTAGAGTATGCCTATTTTACGGGAACCGTCGACGCGAGTAGCGCAACCGACGGCTCGGCAACGGCATACGGGCCGCAGGGCGTGGCCATGTCCGCGCTCAGCGACGCGCGGTCAAAATATATTAAGTGGCAAAGTCCTCCGCAAAACGGGGACATCATCACCGCAGAGATTCAAACGCTGACTACAGGCTGGTCCGATAGCATCTATCTTTTCGTTTACAATTCATCGTCTACGTCTTGGGCGGGCGTGAGGTTTGTTGGCAATGACGCAAACGGCGTTTCCCGATTTGATTTTGGGCGATACGTTGAAGGGACGACCGATTGGGGTGCTTCACAAATAATTAGATTTAAAAAAATCTCCGGCTCCCACTTCCCCGGCGTGCAGTACGCGACGGCGACGACGAGCGGCTTGGTGCGTAACGGCGGGGCGCCGACGAGCCTTGCCTATACCGACCTTACGTCGCAAACCAACTGCACGATTGATAGCGGCGATGTAACCCTTTTCAAGGTTAAGAAGATAGACAACGTCGTTACGATTTTCTTCAGGCTAGAAACCATTACTATTTCGGCGGCATCAAATTTCAGATTTACGCTACCGGCTGCGGTCCCGCGTCCGACATCGACGGTCTACGGCACGGCACATCTTTTCGATAATACGGCGGCGTTTAGCAGTCCGGTGTCAATCGCGATGGATAGCTCGGGTATTCTACTAGTCGCAAAAAGCGGCTCAGGCTCTTTCACCGGCGGGGCAAACTCTAACTATCTATACGGTCAATTAAGTTGGTCGACCGAGTAGTTTTTTTTAACCGCGCCGGGCGCGTGAGGATAGACAGCGAATTTAGGCAGGGTTGCAGACTGCCGGTTTCCGTTTTTCAGGCCCTGGGGTTTTCTCCGGGGCCTTTTTCCAGCCGCCCGCATTTACTGGTATCCTGGCTATAGTTTCCCCGCATCATTTAACCGTCGGAAGAGGTCGCCCGTGCGAGAGCTTTCATCGAACGAGATGATGCTGATCTGGTTTATTGGACAGGGCATCTACGAAGCGATAAAATTTTTTGCAAGTAAGATGATGGCCCACACCGAGATGTTTAAAGACATCGCGCAGATCTCAGAAATCCAAAAACAGACCGTTGCCGTACTTGAGAACATCGCACAAATCCAGGCGTCGCAGGGCTGCCACTTAAAAGTCGTGGGGAAAAAGGATGAGAAAAAAACTAAGGATTCTCCAGTATCTTGAGTTCACGATGTGGCACCGCCTGCCGATCTTTCTTGGCGGAACGTCGATTGCCCTGCTGGCGATTATCGGGCTTCAGCGCGGCTGCGGAGCTCCACCGCCTGTCGCGACTCCTGCGGCCAGCGAGCAGGCTCCCGCCACGGCGTGCGCTGACGGATCGGCGGCGGGCACCACGCGCCCCGTCGCGTGCCCTGCCGGTCAGAGCGGGCAAAAGTTTGAGGTCTGTACGGCTGCCGGGGCTTGGTCGCCCGTGCCGGGGGACACTTGCGCGGCGGGCGGTCCTCCCGCGTGCAACCTCGTGACGTTCGCGCAGGTAAAACCCGTCTTTGACGCAAAATGCGTGGGCTGTCACGGCCAGTGGGCGGGCGATAATTTTGAAGCGGTGAAAGCGGACTTTCAGAAAATCAAATACCGCATCGTCACCCCGAACGCAGGCGAAGTGATGCCGCCCAATTCGCGCCTGCCTTCGGCTGAGTCGAAACTGTTTCTCGACTGGGAGGCCGGTGGCTTTCCAAAGGACGCGGCAAACTGTGAGGCAGGTGCCGGGTCGTTTCGCATCCAAGAACTCAACGCTGCGATGATCGCTCTGGCCTCGTCCGAGATCGAGCAGGGGCTGTCGTTTGGTAAAACTGCAAAAACCGCCAACGTGCGCTTTGCTATCATGAGCCACAAGCGGGCCGAGGGGATCAGCCAAGAGGATTTTCGTAAGCAGTGGGCCGGGCTTAACAAGGCCCTAAACGCCGTCTCGCGCGAAGGCGACATTGCCACCTGTGCGCCCATCGGCCCCCAGCAGTCAGTCTGCGGGATCGCGCTTGAGGATTTTGGATGGACGCCGCGCGACTGGGAAATTTTTGCTGCGGGCGACAAACTCAAGATCGTGGATAACACGACGTCCGGAAAAATCTTGCGTCAGCTCACGGGCTCCAACCAGCCGTGGCTGCATGGGGATAATCTCTCAATTATTTCTCAGAAACCTACCCAATATTACCAAGTGCTCCAGGTCCCGGCGACCCTTCAGGCGTATCTCGCGGGAAAGGGCGTTGACCTTGTAAAAGAAATTAACGCGCGCGAGGTCGTTGCGGTCGGAACGTTTAAAAGTCCGATCAGTCTTCAGAAACACCGGGGCGGCTATTTCTTTGAGGCCGACGACGGCTTTTGTTCGATCACGTTTGACCCGAACGACATCAACGAGAACCTGCTTGAAAGCCCCATCATGGACCCGTTTGCCACGCGGCGCGACGGCGTATTTTTTAATTTCGTGGCGTCTGAGACCATCTGCATGATGGAAAATGGCATGCAGGAGTACGGGCTTTGGGCAGCCGGTGGCGCGCGTCAGGACGCGGCTCCAAACGATGTCGTGCGCGATACGGAAAACCCCTTTGACCCCTCGCCTACCATTATTGCGGGCGAAAGCTGTCACGGCTGTCACGGAAACGAAGCCAGTTCCTCCGGGTTCCTTCAGGTCGAGGACGAGGTCGGCGAGTTCTATTCCCGATCCAACGGCAACCTCGACACCGCCACGCTTGATTTTGTCAAAGATATTTATGGGCAAACGACCAAGCTTTCCGGGATCATGGCAAGCCACAATAAAACCCACTTTGCCGCGCTGGCACTAGTGGGGCAAAAATCGGGCGACGGGAACTCCTATAAGCTTGTGACTTATCCGTACAAGCAAAACTGGACGCTCAAAAAGCTGGCCGACTTTCTTTTGATCAGCGAGGACGAGCTGCGCGTGGGGATCGACTCGTCAAATAACCTAAGGGCCCAGCTTGGGATCCTTCTCACTGGCAACACCATTACCCAGGGAGCGGTGGAAAAAGCCATCCCGCAGGTGGTGGCCGAGCTGCGTCTTTTTGAAGATTAAGCCAGCTTGGGATAGAATGGCCTCAAAGAATCCATAGCCAATTTTCTTTGAGGTCCACCCCATGCGACTCCTGCGCCTTGCCCCGCTTTTACTCGTGGCAGCTTTCACCTCATCGGCTCAAGCCGATATCCTGCAAAAACAAAAATATACGGGTGCCGTCGAATCGGTAAAGATGGGCGGCAATACCGCGCCGGTTCTGATCAACGGACGCCCGGCCCTTGAGGGTGAGTTTCCGGGCTTGGTGAGGATCTCGTCGAACGAGGGGTCCTGCTCGGCGCAAGTGACCGGCAAAAACTCCCTCGCCACGGCCGCCCACTGCATCCCGGCCTCAAAGCAAGTGAACTTCACCCTTGGCGGCGCGGCCTACGTGGCAAGCTGCATGGTGGGTGACGAGCGGGCGCTCGACATCGCTATTTGTAAGCTCGACAAAGACGTGCCCGACTCGGTGAAATTTATCACCATTCCCGGCCCGCTCGTGGCTGGCTACGGCGCCAAAAAAGGCGACACGGTTTTAAAATCCGGCTACGGCTGTACGACCATCGAAGGGACGGGCGGAAACGACGGCGTGCTTCGGATCGGCTCAAGCGTCGTGGTTCAGGAGTTCTGGAAGGACGGCAAGACCAAACGCGAACAGTATTTTGAGACGCAAGGCATCTCGACCGTTTGTTACGGGGATTCGGGCGGCGCGGTGCTGGCTCAGATGAAAGACAACCGGGCCGAGCGCCACATTCTTCTTGGCGTGAACTCGCGCGTCTACACGGACAACAAAGGCCGCATCATCAACCGCGACATCCTCGTCGACGTGGCCGGTCAGTCGGCTCAAAAGTTTATCGCCGACGTGATTATGTCGACCCCGGGACTTGAGATCTGCGGCGTGAACGTCGCGTGCGATAACGGCACCCTTCCCGAAACCAAGGGCGAGTCCCAGGCGGGCCAGTGCAAGGAAGCCCTGAAGGCAGCAGTGGAAAAGTGCGGAGGGCTTTAATCATGGCTTCGCGTGTTCTCGCTCGTCTTTGCTTTTTGGCTTTTATTCCGGCTTGCGGCTATCCGGCGCCTCAACAGCAATCCGCGGCTGGAACTTATAGTCTCGCGTCGGCACGCGCTGACTGTATTCGGTGTCATCAAAACGCGCCGTTTCTCCAAACCAAAGAAGCGTTCTGTGCGCCAGGCGTTGCGGCGCTGATCGAGAGCGGCGCCATGCCGCAGGGAGCCCCTTATGATCAATCCAAGAAAGAAGCCGCGAAAGCCTTCTGTAAGTGAACAACAACCAGCAGCAAGAGGAGTCACAGTCATGCAAGCAAGCGAAACGGGTACACTCGGCATTGAAAATCTTAAAAAAGGCGTGGTGGGTGTTATCACTATTACAAACGCCATTCTTGAAGTTACCGCAGATAGCACAATTTCTGTTGGCGACGCGAAAAGTCTCTTCGGTCTTGGCGAGGGTGCCCTTACCCTTGGCGGCGTTCATCTCGGAACGGCTCTCGCGGAAGGTGCAGACTTGTACCCCGCCGAACAAGCCGAACTCATCGAAGTGATCAAAGCCCAGCTTCAGATTCCCGCCGCCGATCCGGCAAAGGTCGCTGCGGTGTGCGACGCCTCCAAGGTCGTCTACGAAAGCCTTTGGAAACTTGTCGAAGCCATCAAAGAAGCCAAAGCCATCATCGTGGGGTAACTGTCGGTGGATAAACGAGCCCTTGCCATTCAGTACGCGTGGACCTTCGTCGGCACTCCTTACGAGTGGGCTGGCGAGAATCATTTCGGCACTGACTGCTCGGGCTTTGTTTCCGAGGTGCTTCAGTCTGTTGGTATGTTGACGCGCGGCGCAAGGCTTACCGCTCAGGGGCTTTACGACCGCTTTAAGGCCAAAGGTGTCTCGCTCCCAGGGGCGGGGCATCTTTGTTTTTACGGCGCAAGCGTGATGGAAATTACCCACGTTGAGCTTTTGATCGACGAGGGCTTTACGCTTGGCGCAAGCGGGGGCGGGAGCAAGACGACCACGCTCGCCGCAGCCGACGCGGCCAATGCCTTTGTTAAACTGCGCCCGATGATGAAATCAAAACTCGTGGCCGTCTTGGACCCGTTTTAACCATGAAGATGATCGACATTGTGGAAATGTTGCGCGAGGAAAAGCTCGCCTCTGGACTCACCTACGGCGAGATCGAGAAAAAGACGGGCCACAGTGTGAGCGTTCTCAAGCGGTTTTTGCGCGGGCTCCAGCCGCACGAAACCATCAAAACCCAAACCCTTATCGACGTTGCAAATTTTTTCGGCTACCGCGTCGAAATAATTATAGCGAAAGAAACCCCAGAGAACGCTTAAGTGAAGTCCCGCTTTTTATGAAAATCGAAACACCTCCTGGCGGCCTGCGGGTATTCACGCGCAAAAAAATCGGCGAAAATAAAAGCATGGTTGTGGAGGTGCGCCGCAACATGCTCTCTGACAGAGACATCGTGACGGTGATCCGAGAAGCTCTCAGAGAGCTTGGCGTGCTTTCGTGGGCTATGCCCACAGCCAGCGTGCAAACGGCCCAGCACGCAGTCCACAAGAGCCCCCGCTTTGGTGAGCCGCAGATTCTTGGGGCTCTTGACGGCGGACAGATGGTGGCTGTTTGGCTTCCTCCGGCAGGGGATGCTATCTTTAAGAGAGACCTTCAACGCACACAGTCCGAAAAAATGGCGCGAGCCCGAGCCCAAGGCATCTTGGTTTTTCTGGGCGACGACCCCAAACTTTTAACGACCGAAATAGCCGAGCAGATAAACCGATGACGCGTCTTCTCTTAGGGAGCTGCCCCGTGTTTCTCGACTATTTCTTTTTTATCATGGCGATCTCGCTCGTCGGCCTTGTGGTCGGCATTGTGGCGTCCATCGCAAAGGCTATCCGTTGGGGATGGCGTTACCTTTGGGCAAAAAGAAAAGCGGAGGTGGAACCCCCGCCGCTTGACCCGCATGATTTCGGCGCTTGAAACCCGCCCGTAAATCCGCCCGTGTGCCCGTCCCTTTTGCCGCGCTTGACCTCGCCCCTTGCCGCCTGCTATTTCAAGCGCATCAAGTGTTATCCGACGTTTTTGGGAGCTGCTTTCGGGAGCGGCTCTTTTTTTATCATGTGAGCGTGGTGAGATAAAAAATGGTGGCGAAGCACCCGAGACATCCCCTTCCCCAAAACGGGGCGCGGGTTTGAGGACGAATCCCCCGACTCGTTTCTCGTACCGTCTTTGACTCGGGTGATCGCCAATTACAATTTTGACGCGGTCGCAGGAGAGAAGTCAATTAGAGCCAGATGTGGACTATCGTCAGTGAGCTTGTACTCACCTTGTTCCCCTCTTTCGCTAGTCCGTAATCAATCGACAGTTCAAAGTGGGGGCGCGGTATCCACGCCACGCCCACCGAGTAGCGGCTCACCGTATCAAAGCGGTCAGACAAGACGCCCTGAAACGTAATACCTGCCTGCCAGCCCGCCGCCACATCGTGGCCAAAGGAAAGATAGCCGATCCCACGACCCTTGGAATAGTAGCCAAAGGCGTCATAATTGGTTTCCCAATCGGTCTCGGCCAGGATCCAAAAATTATCGCTTGGCGCTAAAAAGCCGTAGAGCCCCGTCACGGTGCGGTAGGTGTCAAGGGCCACGCGCTCCCACAGGCCGTTTATGCCGACGTGATAGGTGGGGGCGATGTACCAACCGGCGCGAGCGGATCCGCCCTCGCGCAGCGCCCCCTTAAAGCCGTGCAGGAAAAATTCGCCAAAGCCGCGGATCATCCCGACCTCAACTCCCTCCACTTCCGTGCCCTGGCCAAAGCCCAAGGCGTCACGGATGAGGGCCGTGTGGTTGGGCGTATTGATCCCGTAGTTTGGGATAAAGCGCCCAGCACGCACAAAGAGCCCCTTCACGGGCGGGCGGTAAAGCCCGTAAAACCGCCTGACGCCAAAACTTCTGTCTTGGTAAAGCCCAAACTGCCCGACCATCGTCAGAGATCCGATCTCAAGGGCCGGTTCAAGGTCGGCTTGCATAAGAAACTTTTTCTCCGAGAACTCGCCGCCCTTTCGCCGCTGCACATGCAGAAAGCGGATGTCCCCGCCCACTTGTAGGGTGGGGTTTGCCGCGGTGGCTCCCCAAAGACTTGCCCCCTCGCCGTCATAGCTCCAGGTCGGCAAAAACCCGTCTCCTGCCTCGTGGCCGTAGGCGTTCATCACCCCGCCCCCGCTTGGCGAATAGTGGCACGAGGCGCACGCGGGGCGTCCCGTACGCAGTGCGGCGGGAAAGCCGAAAGCCTCCCCGCCGCAGATGTTTAGAAAAACTAAAGTGGCCCAGACCTTACAGGCCGAGCTTAACGGAAACGGTGACGGGGTCCTGCATCTTCGCATTGAGGAACGTCCGTCGCGGAATGTTAAACGTTGAGAGCTTGGTATCAATTTTAGCCTCTAACGTGCTTCCGTTCCACTGGTAGGCAAACGCCTGGGTGACAGACGCCTTGCCGACGGTCATGGGCTCGCAGTTAAAAGTTCCCGCGCCCGCCATGGGAAGATCCTTGATCACGCAAACCGCAACGGCGGCCCCTGCTTCTTTGAAATCTTCTTTCATGTGGCCGTCGCGTTTTTCTTCTTTTGCACCTGTCGTACACGTCATGAGATCAACGGCGATCTTGCCCGAGAGTTTGGAGCTGGCTTGCGTGAGGTCGGCGGTGGCTTTGCACCCGCTCCCTGGAATGGCCACATCGTCACCGAGCTGGCCGGTGGCGTTGGCTTTAAAATCGACGGAGATCGATTTTGCCGCGACGGGAACACCTGCTATAGGGTGGACCGTTTTCTCCTCGCCAAAGGCCAAGCGGGCACTCGTGAGCAGGACAAGGGCAAACGCCATCGAGGCGATCCAGAGAATGACGTTTTGACTGGCGGCTTTTAATTCATGCATGACAGCGAGGCTCCGAAAAGTGGTGAAAGGTGTTTTGACGCATTATACCTCAAACCCAAGCCATAGCGGGCCCCTTCTGCATGCCATCAATGTAGATGGCCCAGAGTCGCGCTGTCAGCCGGGGTATTCTGAAACTAGAGAGCGTAGCGATATCGCGGTCCGCCCACCCCGGTTTTTTATGTATGTCCCACGCTATGTGCCGTTGAAAGTTCCTCCCCTCATCACGGGGTTAGTTCAATCGATGGCAAGACCCGTCAAGCAAACGCAGAAAGTAGACGGCGGACTTTTATTATTCCTGGTCTCTCTCCAGCACATAGCTTCTGGACAATTGTCTCGGGGAAAAGTAAAGGTAGGCCATCACTGCAACGTGATTGGGCTCGGAGGCCGTAACAAGTCACCGGGCCCGATTTGCGTTTCGGCGGTCTTGTTACCCCAGACGGTTACTTCCCTTAGCGATCATCCCGGTTTTTATTCCGAGGGATCATCTCACGCGGGCTTTCCGCGATTTGGCCTTACTGTTTTCTCTAACCCTAGAAGGCGGTCAAGACGGGTTTACTTGGGAAACGTGGGATGTAAATAAATTGATCCGCCGGAAAATAAAACAGAAAAATCGCACCCATAGGGGCAAATTACCCACATATAGCGCCCTTGGTCGAATCATCGCTGCATGTGGTGTTTAGAAAAATTAAACAAGACAGGAACGGTAAACATTTAGGCCGGTTTACTTCCCAAGGAGGCCGCTATAAGGGTTTGCTGCAAACGAGCGGGGGGCAAAACGGTGGTCGTAAAAAAGAAAAAAAAGCAAAAAACGAAAAAGCCGGAAGTCAGCGCATGGGAAATCGGCCACTTCGGCTGCCCGTTCGCTGAGTATCGAGTCGCTCTGGACGCGGTTTTCCCGTGCAAGCAGTGCGGGAGGACATCTGAGATTAGCGAGTACTTCAATAAATTTTTGATACTGCATGTGATTGGCTGCGATGCGTGCGACAGGAGTACTGTCCCGATGTCACGCGCCATCTTTGCCGTGAAAGCTTGGAACCTTCTCAACGGAGCACCGACCCAAACCTTTACCGGCGACGTACCAGACGGCGAACCATGGCAGTTTTCACACGAAGAGTTAATGGATACGCTGAGAGGTTCGGAGCCATGACCCACTGCGCCGAGTGCCGCCAGGAAGTGCCTGATCACTTGAAAATAATTGTCGATGGAAATATTTTTTGCTCGCTGCCGTGCATGGAGATGAGCAAAATCCCGCCGCTACGGTCTGAGCCGCTTACCAAGCGCGAGCAGTTTGCCATGGCGGCGATGCAGGGGCTTTGCTTCAACGGCGAAAACTGTCCGCTTATCGTGGCTGCGTCGATCCGAATTGCCGACGCCTTGATCAAACAACTTGAGGAGACGACATGAAAGAGATCCAATGCAGCGGGTGCGGCAAACTGTATCCGAAGTCGGCGATGGAGAAAAAGATCGGTGTCCATTGGTTTTGCTCTAAGCATTGCGTACTCCTGCGTTACGGGACCTAACTAATTTTCAGGGTTTACTTTTTCCGGCCAACGCTATAGATCGAAACCTTCAGGGCTTCCTTCTCATCGTCGAAGATTCTTTGAAGGGCTCTAAGACGATTCGAGAGTGGGTTTTGAAACTGCAAAACGGGGAGTGCTCTGACGGGCGCTCCCCGTCGGCGTTTCAGGGGTTTTAAGTGTTTTACTTTTCCCTGTTTTGGGGTAGGTAAACCTTGCAGTTTCAAAAACCAAATAGGAGCCCCGTCCCGATGGACCACCAAGTCACGCCTACGCTTTTCCCCGAACGCACCCTCGCTGATTCTCTCTACCGCCTGTGGCTGGTTGAGCAAGGTCATGTTGAAATGTCACCCCAGGAAGCCGCCCACCATTGGGCCACGGCTAAGGCCCACGTCGATCAGTACAAGGTCAACCAGGCCATGGTGGCCGCACGCAAGGCCCACTACGAAAAACAGATCGACTATCTCAACGACTTTAAAAAGTTCGTGGACCGTTACTTTATCCGCTCTATGCGCGTGGCCGGAGTGGAGGAGATCGAGGGCGATTTTCTCACAGCCAAAATCAAAGAGACGACAAGCTACACCGTGATGGATCAGCCGAACGTTGAGGACATGGCAGCCCTTCCCCATGCGGTGGAAAGCTCGCTTGAGTGGATCTCTGATCGGCCCGACGCTGCCCTGCTCGCGCAGATCATCGAGGCCGTCGTAGATCACCCGGACGATGTGTTTGCGCTGCGCCGCAAGCTGAAGACGCTTATCTTTGCGCCGACCCGCTTTACATGGGCAAAGCTCGGGAACGGGCACGCCGTGATCCATAACATCCTGAAAAAAGATCCCGAGGCGATCGAAAAAAATCGCTATCTGGTCACGATCAAAGAATCCCTATCAGTCTCGGAGAAAAACAATGGCCGTCGAAAAGCAAAAACAACCGTTAAGCCTCGCCCAGAACATGGCGTCAGTACAGACGCTCATGGAGCGCCACAAATCGGCGATTCAAAAAGCCCTGCCTCAGCACATGACAGCCGAGCGGATGATGAGCGTGGCGCTAACGTGTCTCAGAACGAACGAGTTCCTGGCTCGGTGTGAACCCGTCTCGTTTATGTCGGCCATGGTGCAGTGCAGCCAGCTTGGGCTTGAGCCCGGTGGGGTGACGGGCGAGGCGTATCTCGTACCGTTTAATAACAAGAAAAAAAACAACGTCGAGGTGCAGCTTATCCCCGGCTACCGGGGGCTGATAAAGCTCACGCGCCAATCGGGGCTCGTCTCGAAACTGGAGTCGCGCACGGTTCATGAGAATGACAAGGTTTTTGAGGTCGAGTACGGACTTGACGGCAACATTCGCCACATCCCTCTGTTTCCTGGTGATCGCGGAGCCTTAACGTGCGTCTACGCGGTGGCAAAGCTCAAAGACGGCGAATATATTTTCGACGTGATGGGCCGCGAGGAAGTGGAGATCATCCGTCAGATGTCGCTTGAGAAAAACGACAGTGCCCACGCGCCGTGGAACAAGTTTCCCCAGGAGATGTCGCGGAAGACCGTCGTGCGCCGACTCGTGAAGTACGTTCCCGTGTCGATCGAGATCCCAGGCTACGATAAGATTGTGCGAACCATGGAGCTTGACCGCACGGCGGACGAGGGCCTTGCGCCGCAGATGATCGAGGAGTTCATGGACATCCCTCAAGTGGAAATGCCCACCGAGGGCCAGCTTGAAGTGGCGGCAGCAAAAGACGACGACCTTAAAAAAATGCGTGACCTTGTACGCCAAGGCATGATGGACGCAGACGGTAAACTGCTGGCCGCCCTTTACAGTAAAACAGGCATTAAAAAACCGGAGGACGTGGAACGATGTCAAATCCAAACGCTGGAAGAGGCTCTGACGATCTTAGCCTGAGAGAAGAAATCGAGGCGCGACCGACAACGGTCGCCGTCTCGATGCTTTCCTTTTTCCTGCACGCTCTAACAATTCCCGTCCTGACGATTTGGTTCGTCGTTAAGGCAACGTGGATCGTCGGAGGCATTCTCTTTGATACGGTAAAGATCTATGTCCCAACGCTTTTAAAATCCCCGTACCTTGCTTATCGCGGGGCCATGCTCGGCCACCGAAAAGACATGATGCTCTACGTCACCCAACAGATGACGAAACACTTACTGAAAAAGGCTTTTAAACGATGATGGATAATTTTAGCGAACTAGAAAACGTTACCCCTTTTGAGAGTTCAGCCGAGCCCCGGCGACGGCGCATCCGCTTAAAGCCCGACGAGAAAGAGAACGTCGTGTCGATCTATTTCACGGGCATCGAGCGCGGCGATCAGCCGAAGGCTGTGATGGGGCGAATCATGCAGAAGTACGGGATGAGTTTCGGCTCGCTCCAAAAGATTCTGTTCGGCGGCGGGGCGATCCAAGGAAAGTCAAAGCCCGTGGAAAAACCTAAGAAAAAAACCAAGGCCGAACAGTGGCTCAGCGGTGCAGATGCCCCGCGCCTGGAACTTGCCGACATTCACGGAAAGCCGGTGAGAGTCGAACTAAAGCGGGACGGCTATCTTGAAGTGGGAAGCGTCAAACTGAAAATGAAAGAGGCCCAGCGCCTGGCGGATTTTATGGCGGAGTATTTCAGATGACCAGCCTACGCTGGCTGATTCTCATGACGGCGTTTCTCACGGCGGCCCTTCTCGGCACGGGAGCCCTGCTCGGGCTTTACATGCACCCGGTGTTTACCCTGTCGTGCGTGGTCGAGCCGTGGAAGGCAGACGCGAAAGGATTTGTGACCCTTCAATGTACGAGGCTACGATGACGGTTATTCACCTGACGTTTCCCGACGGGACGCGCATTCCGATCAAAGACCCGGCGGCTGTAAAAACGCCGAAAATCCAAGGCAAGGAGCTTACGCAGGAGGATATTGGGCGACAGGTGACGTTTACCTATCCTCACGGGGAACGCTGTTACGGCGTGCTTTCTAGCTTCCGCGAAGACGGCGCGATCTTTGTCCGCTTTAACGGGCCAACGGGTGAGCGCTGCGACGCCGAGAGGCTGTCGTGGGGCTGAAAGAACTGATATTCACCGCAGCCCTTACGGCCTGCGAACAGCCTCCGCCGCAAACCGCCGAGGGGCCGATCCCGGACGATCCGGGGCCGCTGCCGCCGCCTGGGGAGTGCGCGTGCGAGAAAGGAGAGAAGGGTGATAAAGGTGATCGCGGTGAAGCTGGACCCGTGGGAGCCACCGGAGCTTCGGGTCAAACAGGTCCTCAAGGAGCACGCGGGATCGACGGTGCGCGAGGTGCGGATGGAATACCTGGCGCAAGAGGACAAGATGGCCCTAAAGGTGACGCTGGACCTCCCGGACCGCCCGGTCCTCCTGGAGATACCCCGCCCGCCGTCACCGAGCTAGTCTCAACCATGGAGCGCCGCGTAACGTGGTGCTGCATGTACAACGGCAACGCGAAAGAGGTCGTCGGATCGAATTGGGATAGGCTCTCAGAGCATTGGGGAATTACGCACGCGCAAGATTACCAAGGCGCGTGCCATCAAATAATCGAAGGAGAATGATCATGGGAAAAGACAAAGAACCGAAAATCAAAAAACGCGAAGCCTACGACGCGGTGATCTTGCACACGCAGGGCCAGCTTAACGTCTCAAACGTTGAAGCTAAGATCGACGACGGGGCGCTCGTTCTCCAAACCGCCGAGGGGGCGCTTCACATTCTCGGTATGGAAAACGTTATCCACACCGTCCTGACTCCCGTCGCGGTGGTGCCCTGATGCACTACTCACTAGAGTTTCTCCAGTCCATTATCCTTATGTGTCAGATGCAGGCCGCTCCCGTTCCCGCACCACCGCCCCTTGCGGCGGCTGGGTGTTGGAACACGATGATCGACTGCACGGACCGCCAGCGCGTGTCGGCAGGATACACCGAGGCCAACGCTCTGGCCGTGTGCATGAAAACTTTGGGAGCACCGAAAAAGTGAAAGACGCAGCCGGAAACTGGCGCCCACAGACGTGGGGCGACATCTTAAAACAGTTTTCTAACGTGCCGCCTGAAACCCCGGTCTTTGAAGTGGTGATCCGCAGCGCGAAAAACGAACTCAAGATCACCGACCAGGCCGAGAACGATCGCCCGATCCCTACCGGGTGGAAAGGCTGGAAGGCGCGGCTTGAAAAGATGAGAGAGGAGGTGGTGGAGTGCTGACAGTTTCAAACGAGTTTGTTTCTGCAACGCTGGCGCAGTCGGCGTCAACCCTTGAGCGCCTCGCCCATAAGTTTGAAACCGGCCGCGTCGATACAAACGACATCGACAACATGATGCTCGACGAGATGGCGGAAGTGATGTCGGAGCTAAACGCCGCCCTTCACGCCATGGGCGGGCTACGGGAAAAGCTGCGCGTCTCCGAGCAGGCAAAGAAAGCCAGAAAGAAAAGGAGCAAGAAAGCGTGACGCCAATCACCTGGGGGGATCTTGACTATAACCGCGTGTGCGGCATCTGCGCCGAACGCTGGCTTGGGCCTGGGCCGATCACGGGCGATATCGAGTTTCAGGTGTGCGCGGGCTGCGACCCCGCAAACAAGCCGCCAAAGGGCAGCGAGCCCTGTTTTAAGACGCTCAAAAAAATCGCCGAGCGCGAGGGCGTGCCGCTGCGGTTTGCCAAAGAAAAGAAAGGCTACGAGCTTTTAAAAACGCCGAAGGGCTACCGGTGGAAAAAGCTGGAGGTGACGGCGTGAGTGTTCAGGATGCAATAATTATGGTCGCTATTGCAGTAACATTGATCGCGCTGGCGCTGATTGGGCGATCGTGCCGCGTACAGTCTGATTGCTTGTATAACGGCAATAGAACGGCACAGGAGTGCGGGAAGTTATGAACGATCTCTGGATACCTACCGCTGGATTTACGGTCATCTGCTTTTTCTGCTTTTGTATGTTCATGAGCATAAGCGGCGGGGCGGTCGTGCGATCGCTGATCGGTAGCGTCATAATGGTTTTACTGCTTCTTCTGGTGCTCGCGGCAATGGCGTGGAACCTCTATTATTTCGGGAGGAAGTTTTGAGCAACGACATTGACGACTACTACCGCGACAAGACCAAGCGCACCGCCGAAACGGTGGAGCTTCTGCTCGTGTGGACCATCATCGTGACGGCGTGCGTGCTGATTTGGTTTGTCGGACTGAGGGCGTTTGGGTGAAAGCCTTGCTCTGGATCTTTATCCTCACCTGTCTTTGCGCCTCGGCCTATTCAGCCGTGGTACGGTTTCGCTGCCCCGGGCTTACCGAGACGCAGCTTTTCCTCCAGACGTTTCACGTCAAAGATTTCGGGTGCAGGCAGTGAACATCCGCGCCCTAATCGCCTTTGCTCGCGGCAAGGCCGTTATGCCGCTGGCGCTCGGGAGCGCCGCATACCTTTTTTATTTGTGGATGACGAAGCAGCTTTGATAGGCTTCGCGCTCAAACATGTTTTTGGAGTTCATCGATGAAAAAGTTTGCTTTGGTTCTCGCCGCCCTCGGTCTTTCAACCGCCGCCATGGCCGACATGAAGCCCTCGGTCCACGGATACGACCGCGTCTGCATCGCCGTCGACGCGGAAGGCTATCAGTACCTCGGCTTTGACGACAACGCGATGGAAGACGCCCTGAACAAGTGCATCAAGCACTCCGACAGCTCGGCCAAGTGCCGCGTCCTGTCGTGCGTAAATGACTATGGCTTTGCGGAAGAAATTTCGGCAGAGTAAAGGTCTACCTCGCGGTAGGGATAATCGTTAAGTGTTTCGAGAGCCGCCGCACGGACCAAAGCCAAGTGCAGCGGCTCTTGCTTTTTTACCGACGCGGCAAAACTGCATCTTGCAGAAACAAAAAAAGACGCGTATCCCTCGCCTATCAAAGGATGCGCGTCTTGACTGCCCTCTTCGCGCTGAAACCAGTAGGGCTAAAGCCGAAGTGTCGTTGAATCAAAAAAAGCCTCCCGTCCGTGGGAGGCGATTTTCTTTTT
>CAZIWB010000084.1:0-26749 GCA_964542655.1 uncultured Cellvibrionaceae bacterium | reverse complement strand
TATTGCTGAGAAGTTAGATGGTACTTAGCGTGACTCACAAGCATACCTACTGGCATGACAGGTCTTTGTGAATCTTGAGGCCAGAGACTTTCTTCGATTTGCGGCTTTAAAAGTGCAGTCTGAATTGCAACATCACAACTGTACTTTTTATACAGACTCCAAAAATACCTCGTCGATAGGACTGTTGGTCGTTTCCGATTCAGGAGGTTTTCCATCACAGAAATAAGTCCGTGAGCCGTACAGGTTCCATCCCACTGACTTCGAATGTAACTATCGTACTTTCTCAAATCGACTGACTGAGGCTTTTTAGTCGCCATGATTTCAGTTTCTAAGGGTCCTGGAGATGGACTCGGGTGCGGTTCTAGGGGGATAGACTGACTTCGCACGTCACGAGCCATCTCCAAGCTTTTGCGTTTCTTTTTTTTCGCTTTAATCTTTTCCTGGTTCTTCTTAGAAATCACCTCATCTAACTTGTGATAGGAGCTTGGATCAAGGCCTTGCGGAATATGACCTGGTTCATGAAATTGTTTGGTGACTTGATCAGGGCTCATGAATTCAGCGGCAGATGCTGAAAGACTCACTAATACTAAAAGAATGCTCCAATTCATGACAAACTCCCTTTATCTGTAATTCGAATTCGATCTCTTCTCGCTAAAATCCCTAAATTGTCTTCGATGAAGAAAATGACTGACTGGTAGAATGGTCCGATCTGAGGCATTAATTTAATCCCGTCGAACATTTGATGAAGAACCACTGCACCCGCTCCAGAAAAGGCATAGGCAGTAGCGCCAGACCATGTAAACTGATTCTGAACTTTGAGAACTAGAACCCCAGAAATAAATCCGAGAGCTCCAGACATGAAAGGTTGAAACCAAGGTCCAGGGAATTCCCACCAGGGTCTAAAAACGCTGACCTTCATTGAGGAAATGACGATATGGATAATCGAAGCAATTTTGAGGGTCCATGATATTCCACCAAACTCTTTCACTGCACCAAGTACTTGTTCAAAGAATTGATCCATCGTCATTTTATTACTCCTGTTTTCATAATGACTGCTAGATTAGACGCACGTTTACCAACTTGAGATGCCCACTGGCTTAAACACATTTCGCTAGCAACATGTGCGTAGTCTTTCAGCTCTAATGCTTTGATCATTTTTTTAAACGTGAGGAACTTAGGCTTACCTAAATTAAAAAGCATGGAAAGTATCACTACTTTCCGTGCTTCATTGAGGGAACAAAACCAGGGAAAATTTTCAGCATCTTTGTAGGCAGCTGCAATGTCACTAGTTAATAAAAAATCCGCCTCTTCTTTTGAAATTCCATTAAGTTCAATATTTCGTCCATATCCAATAGTAAGATATCCCCTAGAACACTTATAGAGTTTGAGAGAAAGTTTCTCATCGTCGATCAGAATATCTCTCAGATTTTTATCAACCATAAGACCTGCTTTCTTCTAGCCGCGTGATTCGACTTTCTAATCGATTAATTTCTTTTGAATGCCATGCTGTGCGCTCAATAATCTCGGCCATCTTGTTATTCAAAGAATCTATGGATTTTTTCATCTCAGAAAGAATATGAACCCCATGAAGCACAACTCCTCCTAAGAGAGCTTTGAGCATCCAATCTATAAATAAGTTCCACTCCATCCTCGACTCCTTTATTTCTGCAAACTCTCAAGGATGGATCTAAACTCAGGATTTTGGCTCAAAATAGAACCGAGTACTGCGAGTGATTCAGGTCCTCTCTTCGCTGCTTGTTCAATCACAGGTGCAAACTTTCCAAATGCTTTTGAATTTCCGGCCTTCACGTAGGAGTCAATGACTTTGCCAGCGACCTGGCCTCCATATTTATCTAAGGTGGCGCCTGCTACACTGCCTAAAGCGCCTCCTGCCATCGCACCAGGTGTGCCAGCTATATAACTTCCGAGCGCTCCACCCGTTGTTGCGCCCACAACTGCTCTTCTAGAGCCATTGGGAGCAGTCTTCTCGAATTGCTGAGCGAGTTGATAATCCTTAGCTAGATCCGCATAATTCTTACCCGTATAAGAGTCTAGGTTTTGAAGATTTCCTTGAGTAACTGCCTTATTGTCTCGAAGTGCAGTTTGTAATTTTGTAGCCGTGGTATCTGTCGGAGTAAGACCTTCACCTGCAACATTTTTAAGATTAAACTGTCTTTTCAAATCAGTTAATAAACGTACTCGCTCTGCAACAGGTTCCATCGCTTTTGAATACGAATTATTTCTGAACTTTAAGGTGTCATCAAATCCGGTTCTTACTTTCTCAAGTGCAGAGTTTAGCACCGAAGCACTTTGATCATCCCAATTGATATTTTCATCCATTGCTTGAATGACAGACTTTAAATCCTTTTCAGATATGCCTGGTCCAAACTCATTTAGATCCCCTTTGAGGTTCTCTAAGATAGACTCAGCTCTTTGATTTGCAGGCCCAACTACTTTTCCATTAATCTTAATCTTGTTTAAGGCATCATCAATGGACTGAGTAAGGTATTCTTTTGGGATTGCACCCTGCTCGACATTGGTCTCACCTGAAAGAACGTTCCAAGCATCCTGCCCTTTTTCATTAATTTGAGCCTGAAGGTTCTTGAGCGTCTTAGGAAGATCTTCCGCTAGGTCAGAATAACTCTTCGCTGAATCCTGCGCTTTACCCGCTAATCTTGCGTTAATCGCTTCTTCTGAAGGGCCAAGCGTCGTGAGAGCTTTTTTCCCCAAGTACTTACCGGCATCAACGGCCTTCCCCACCGCTTTCCCAGCACCATATCCTAATGCACCACCAGCTGCGCCGAGGCCTAGGTCTTTAGCCGCTTCTTTAAACTCACCTTTTGTTAGGTCTGTATCTGAATCACCTAAAGATTGTACGGCACCAGCACCCATCACTTTCGAAAGTGAATCAGCACCTCGAAAGAGCGGATTTGCAGATCCACCTGCTACGTTTGCAGCAAATGCAGTCTTAGGATTAGCTTCTGCAGCTTTTTTTGCATCTGATTGGAATGAATCTCTAGCGTGACGGTAGTCATCCACAACGTCTTCTAGATCTCCACCCGCAAGTGGACCTCTTACACCAGTAATAGCATCCATCGCAGCATGACCTGCTCCTGCGATACTACTCGCAAAAGGAACGGCTCCTTTGATTAATCCTGTCGTCATAGCAGTTATTGGAGAATCTGTCGGAGTAGAGGGCGCTTCTACTCGTTCAATGTCTGAATCACTCAGATCTGAAAGTCTGAGCTTAGTTTGAGAAGGACCTTTAATACTGGATGTATCATCAGACACGATTTCAACATCTTCTGGTTTTAAACCTGAAAGTTTCAACGCCATTACATCACTTCCTCTAATGAGTCCCCATCGGCGCCCACTTTGTACAACTTTCCTTGCACCTTGACTAGCTGACCGGCTTGAAATCCATTTGAATTTGAAGATTTTGATTGACCTATAGGTTCAAGGCGATTCGTTTTTAAATATTCATCAAGACGTTTTGTGCTTTCTTTACTGTTACCAAGAAGAGCTTTATTGTTATTTACAATCTGTTCACGCCGTTTATTAATTGCATCTACATAGTCGTCTGTGAGTGCATTATTGAGATTTTTAATCTGTTCGACAATATCTGGTGCTTCTTTTCTTAAATCGACAACTTTATTACCAATATTTTGTTTAAGTTCAGCAATTTTTCTACCCAGAGTTTCCATCTCAGTTCGTTTGATTTTACCTTCAGTAGCTCCGTTTCCACGTAAAGACATAGCATTTGCTATATCTTGTTCGGCATCTGAAAGTACTTGAGAAGAAAGTGGAAGACTTGGGTTATTGAGAATGCCTCTGGCTTTATCTAATGATGCTAGATTCACCATAGAAGGCTTTAAGACTGGGTCATTTTCCATTCTATTGCCGATACCCGTCATGAGTCGATCTGTACGAGCATCACCTAACTCTTGTCGCCTTAACGAATTGGAATCCCGATTTGCTTTAGCGATATCTTGTCTAGCCAAACGATTCTCGCCAGCAATTTGTTCTCTGGATTGTCTTGCTTCAATAGAATCCATGACTTTTCTTCGAACATCTCGATCTTTAGAGACAGCTTCAGCGCTATTCGCATTTTGCTGGGCAATCTGCTTATAAACGGGGTTTTCGACAGGAGCAGACCCTCCACGAGAAAGCTGAGAAAGAGAAGTTCCTACGTTGTTAATAAAATCAGATTGCCTCTGGGCTTGCCGGTATTCATCGGTCGCAGCTTGGTCTTTGAGATAATCCTGCATGAATGGATCACTTTGTAGATCTTTCCCAGGATTCACTCGAGAAGCTACTGACTTCATCACTGCCTGACTCACAGAATCTGGTTTAGATGCAATCGAATCATAGGGTTTTGGCTGAGAACCTTCTAACTCAGTATCTTCATCTTCATTTACATAGTCTCTGATAGCCATGGTTCACCCTGTAGCTTTCTTTTGCTTATTAAAATAGTCATTCCAAGAGGAATTGCTAGCCGACGCCGTTGCTACTCCTGATCCAGCATTTCCAAGATTTGAATAAAGATTCGCTAAGTTCTTTCCACTGTCTAATGCAGTTTGAGCTTGGCCGGTCAGTGCATTGGATTTAGCTTGAGCCATTTTCATCTGATTATCGTATTGCTGCTGCAGTAACTGCTTATTGTATTCTTGTTCTTGATTGGCCAGATTCACATTCTGATCGGATACTTTTTGTTTTCCTGCTAAATTTGAAGCTTGCGCAGCATTGAGTGCAGCCGTATTTCTTTGCTGAACGTCTTGTAAGTTAGAAGTATTGAACTGATTGATCTTATCTTTAGCAGCTGCAACTGCATTCTGCCTTTGAAAGTCTTGATCGCCAATCTGCCCACCCAACTCCCCTGCCTTCATGATGCTTTGGAGTGCGCGATCTTGCGCTTGTGCAGCTACAGATAATCTATTTTGCGCATCTCGGTCAGCACCTGCTTGTTGAGCAGCGAGTTGACTCTGGAACTCAAATCCTGATCCACCCTGGCCTCGCCTTGCCATTTCATCAGTGATCGCCATTCGATTTCCGCGGTCTTTGACTTGACCTTCCATCATCGCATCTTGAATTGCTGCTTTATCTTGTAGGCGGAGTCCACCGGAATAGCCGACATCCTCAAGTTCGCCCAGTGCCCTGAGTTGAGCTTGTCTAGCATCTGCATTTTGTACAATTTGTTCGAACGCTGATGGCTCTTGCTGAATCCCTTGTTCAAGCTTTGGGTCCAATGTCCCCTCTTGAACAAATCTTTGAAGAGCTACCTCTTGATCTTTTGGATCTGGAATATTGAGTTTAACAAACTCCTGGAATGCTTGATCTTGAATCATCGCTGCGCGTTCTTGCGCACTTTTGTTTGCGAAATAACTCGCTACTCCTGCTGCTGCAGATATCCCACCTGCTATTGCTAGTCCACCTAATGGCATTGAACACCTCTAAAGCTGAATATAGTTACTGAATGACCGTCTACAACAATTTCTTTTTCAACTTTTCCGTGTTTCTTAAAAAACTTCATGCACGGAATATTTTTAGAATAAATTGCAGATTTAAACTCTGAATTGAGTTTGGATTTTATCAAATCAAAAATCTCTCTAGAGATTTCTCTAAACTTAGGACTGACAAAGATCGTACTTAAAAAACTTCCATTTCCTTCTACACCGAAATAGCCCACAAACTGATCACCCTGTGAAATCACATAAAATTTAAAGTCTGGATGAGTATTTTTAGTGAGAGCTTTCAGCGTATCTGAAACACAAACATCCAGACCATCTCCAGATCGAATATGCCATTTCCCAATCAAAATTGGATCTGAAGCATAAGCTTTCTCAATCCAAAATTTAAGATCTAAATGTAGGTCAACCTGAAGCATTTCTCTTACCCACGGTTAATTGAAGGATTTAAGTTATCTCTAGAAAGTGGACCTGCATTTAAATACGAGGCATTCCCAGTTCTTGTATCCACCCCATAAGTGTTCATCACTCCTGTTATTTGGTTAATCAAATTAGAAAGAGCTTGTCTTCTTTCTGGTGCGTATTGGCTTCCATCGTTATTCCAATAGCCCAGTTCCTCACTTAATCTTGCAAGAACCTCTGCAGGATTACTCTGAGGATTAATACTATTTAAATAATCACCTGCCAGAGGTGCATTTGCTTTTACTTGATTTAAAGCGTTTCCAATATCGTTTTGATACTGCCTTCCAGTAGCCTGCACGTCTTGATTCAATCGATTGGCATCAAATGAATATGCGGCTGTAGGACCTGCAGCGCCAGTCGTAAAGTCATCTGTAGTACCTGCAAGTTGAGAGAGCGCATGATATCGTGCTCGATCTTGATCCGTCATCACTTCATTCTTGGTTAAATCCTGACCCATAGTGAGGTACTTATTCAGATCTAAATTATAGAGTGTAGGATTTCCTTGAATTCCTAAGCTTGCCATTTGCTCAGGAGTAAGACTCCGAGTTGCAAGGGCTTGCTGAATCCCCGATTGATCTGTTTTTCTTTGTGCGTTTGCTGCAGCAACTTTATCTTGAACCTGTTGATACTGTTGCCCTAGAGCACTTCCAACTTCATTCCTTGCATGCTCGGCTGAATTTGCTACTTTTGCTACAGCTTGACCTGCATAGTTTTGTAAGTCTGTTGCTTTTTCAGCACCTTCAGCTTGTAGAGATGCTGCTTGATTTTGAACGTTCTTAATATTCTTACCTTGGCCAGATTGCTGGACATAGAGGTTATCCAAAGATTTCTCGCCGAAATTGTAACTGGGTCTTCCGAAATAAGAATCAAGGAGTGAGAAACGTCCTGCTTCACTGCCTAATGCATTACTTTCTGCTAAGGCTTTATTGGTCCCACCGGTAAATTGAGCATATGCATCTTGAGATTCAGCCAAAGATTTTGGACCTTGGTAACTTTGCTTCATCCAGTCCTGATATTGCTTTGCCTGATCTGCAGTCGTATTGGCACCCGCATTTTTAATCGCTGATTGAATTTGCTCTGCTCCAGGAGTCTTAGATTGATCATCGACTGTTTGTTTAAACTGGCCTGCTGCTTTATCCTGGTCTTTTCCTACCTGACTGACTGTATTTTGAACGTTACCGACGACTTGGCTTCCAAATTGTTTAGCAGTATCCCCTTTCAAATAATTATCGAGATTCTGAAATCCAGATCCAGTCGTAGTCTTATCTTTGGATTGCTCTTGTTTGCCACTACCAGGAGCAACTGATGGCGCAGCACCACTAATCTTGGGCTGATTCATTTCATCATCTTGGTCATTCTTTAAATCTGGATCTTGAAAATAGGGCATCTGTTATTCCTTGTTGTTTTAAATGGAAATCCTCATCACAAATTTAAATTGTTCTTGAGCGAGTACTGCACCCGAATCCGTTAACTCGTAAATTTTGCTTATACTGATTGTTTTTGATGATGCATCGTAACTCCAGACAGGAATTAAAGCGGTAGGTGTTTGCTCTGAACCTTTCTTTGCAGATAGGATCTGACAAGACATTGGAGTTGAATCAAAAGTCCATTGAAGCTTAATTGGAAATTGAACGTTCGTGTAAGTCAGTTCCCGAGTGATTGAATTGATATTAGAATAATCAATCTGATTCACCGATTGTTGAATCTGCAAAAAGTAAGGATTCAGCTGAATGAATAAGCGTGCAATCCAATTCTTTTGATCTGGAAAATCCTCAGTTCTTAAGTTTGGAGGTGTGCTTAACTGCATTATTTACCCACCTCAACTGAAACATTGTTATAGGCAATCGATAAACCCTGAATTTGGAAGTCTGAATATCCTTGCCTAATTCCCACTGTAGGGATGATGTAAGATCCGAATTGTTTATTTCTTGGAATATAAAAGCGAATATTCTGCGGAAAGTTAGTTCCTCCCCAAGGGATTAGTCCCCAAGGAAATAGTCCCCATCCGCCTGTCCCGGGACCAATCAAATCTACAAAAGCATTACTACTAGAAAAGTCAGTTTGGAAATTTAAAGTCCCAGTTAAGAATCTAGACTTTTTGAATAAAACCTGACCTTCACTAAATTGCTTAGTCATTGCAGGATTTTGACCAAATTGCTGAATCCAAGTGACCTCAGTATCTATCGCTCGCAAGACTTCTGCAGAAGCGACACTCCACATCATCGGATACTGCACGGTAACTGTATTTGATCCATCCACAGACACTTCGACAATTGGAGAAAGCACTGTGCTATTTTGATATAAGATGTCACCTGACTGGATACCATCTACAGAGTCGAGCTCTACAACGTAAGTTTCTTGAACCCCAGAGTCGAGCTCTACAACGTAAGTTTCTTGAACCCCCAATATGTTTATGTTGATCGCTTCATCGACATAGTCACGGTAACTTTGTGTTTTTCTTTCTTTAGAAAGACCAAGCGGAGAAGAAATCACAAGCTTATCATAAGATGCTACATATGCTGTATAGAGCTCTCTATCCCAAGTAGTCCAAGAATTGGTGATGTAGTTGTAAAGATATTGAATCACTGTCTCTGGATCTATTGTGGGCAGCGACAAGATATACTTTCTTTCACTTTCATACCCAATTCCAAAGGAATTCGTCTTGATGTTATCTAAGAAGCTCCCTGTGAGTGAGTTCAACTGATCATCAATTGGAATCGATTTGGCATCTACACCTCCATCAGAGATATTCACCACACCTTGGTTTGAAAACATGTAGACCGCTGAGTTAAGGACAACAGCAGTATCAGGACCAATAATTTTAGTCGTCAGATCAAACGGTTGGACTACCAAGCTATTTGGAGTACTTCCCAAGACTTTATAAATTCCATCTGTTTTGATCACAATGACGTAGTCTCTCAAAGGAATACCTCTGAGGATGGGATGACTCGAATCCCCTACCGGAAGTAAATTAGACGCTGGCACTGCTTCTAGTTCTCCCAACTTGGAAACTAAGATGCCGTTAGACGTATTGTTAATATTTGAATTCACATCGTTCAGCTCTGGATCATAGGCTGATTGATGGAGGTTTGCTGTAACCGTAAACACATCCCTCGATGGAGTATCTGCTTCAAATAGAATCTGTCCGGGTAAATCTAAAGTCGAAGAAAGATAGATTGCATGAATCGGTAGATCTTCATCGTAGTTAACCACCCGAATGAGGCTTTGAGCAGTATCGGTAATATTCTGAGACGGAGTACCACTTGTAACAAGAGCAAACTCTCGATTTGCTGCGTCTTCTACCGATTTCGCCGTATATGTTTCTGAATAAGAAACTCCGTTCAAGGTCCCTAATATTGTAATTTCATCATCGAGCTGAATTCCATCACTTCCTCCTACTGCTACAAGCGTCACTTTTAAGCTCGAAGGCTGAAGAATATTCAAATAGAGATTGAAGTTCTTAAAATTTGCCAAATCGTAGCAGCTAGGAGGTGGATCATTCGACTGAAGAATCCCTTCACGGTCTGAACCTGCATACAAAGGAATTCCTTTGAGAGAATCTGGAGTAAGATCTGTCAGAGTAATTTCACGATTGGTAAAATCAGTAGGTGTCAGTTGTCTTTCAAGAACCAAATTGTATTGGTCCAAGGGAGTAATATCAATACTTGCGGTTTGTTCACTTCTAAATAACTGTAAAAATGTAATCTCATCTTGGGCGTTCTTAGGTAACGTTGTAGTGACATCCACGTTGGTTGAATATGGGGTGATATTATTGACTACTCCAATGGAGGTAGGTGCACCGACGCGAGTAATTTTTGTTCCATCTTGCCCTACTTCGACTCTCCCAAAGATGATGCGGTATCCAACTTGTGAGCCTTTATAAAAAGTAATAGGAGTATTACTGAGAGATGAGAGTGCATTTTGATCCATCGTCACTTCAAGAGGTCTTGTGAACGTAATTGGAACACCAGTTCCAGTAGTATTGGTCTGAAATGCGGCTACAGAAATCACTACAGTATAGGGACCCCCTCCTGAAATAGAGTTCACTATTGCGCCATCTGGAATTCCTGCACCAAAGACTTTCACGCCTGCAACAATTCCAGTATTGGAAATTAAATCAGTAATGCTCGCTGAACCCGCAGTCGTCTTTCCATCTTGAATAATAATAGTGGCTTCAGAAGTAATAGAAGATACCTTAGTTCCAACAGGAATAACATTATCTAGTCCTCCTGCAAGACTAGTAGGTGCGACTGTAGTTTGAGCATTACTTCCAGTTCCAGATACCACGACAGATACGAGTGCAAGAGCTGCAGAAGAACCTAAAATAGCCGTTCGAACTTGAGTAGCTGTAGAAACTCCAGATTGAATCTGAACTGAAATTGCATTTCCTAGTACGGTGACAACTTCAGCTCCTGCAGTACCACCTCCTGTATAACCTACCGTAATAGCATTCCCTGCTGCTCCAAATAACTCTGAAGAATAGGTCAAATCTTGGATAGTGATTTCCGCATCGACTTCTATTCCACTGATGAACTGACCTATTTCAATCCCTGATGAATCAAGAATATTTGTAACGAGCGCTGAACTGGAGGTAATATTACCTGTCGTAGAAGTTACAACGTTGTTATTAAAAAAGCCGAGTTGATCACCGTTGGTGATCCCAGAAATATTAAGCCCTTTAGGAACTCCAGCACGAATCATCTGACTTCCACTGCCAGAAGAAAGAGAACGAATTCCATCTAGACTCGTAACGTAGAGATTTTGACTGATATTATAACATCTACTTTTTGCATTGATTGCATCTGGAGGGAAAATATCTGTACCCAGTCCTGGAACAAATACCCACTCTGGATCTGGAGTAGCAAATTCGTCGAAATAATAAACATTTCCAAGATCAGTTAAAGCAATAGCTCTTAAAATAGAATCAATGTAGAAGTCCGTGATTCGAATAATCTTCTCGTCTTCAATGAGTGGATAAGCAAATTCAAATCCGTTTCTAGACTGAAGAAGATTCTTACTCTTAGACTCTACATTCCTCGCTACCTTGAGAGCACCTTGGGGTAAACCGTTGTACTCATTCAGATTGGTATAGAGGCCTGAAACTGTAAGGTTGATGCTTTGATTAGGCAAGGTTTAGTGCTCCCTGCCAGTAGGCCAGATTCTTCCTCTCACTCCACCCAATACACCCCCTGTTGCGATCAGCACTTTTGTGCGATTCTTAACTCGAGGCGTAATCAAATTGAGAGTATCGCCTTGCATTTCTTCTAATACTTTTTTTGCTGCTGCTAACTTATCAAGATACCCTTGAAGCTCATAAACTTTGCAGACTACTCTTTGCTCAAGCAATGGTCTAAACTCGACTGGAATTTGAGGAATGGGAGTTTGATTATGAAGTGCAATCCAATCCCCTACTTCAGGAAGAACCTCTGCATTCACAGTAATGTCTGTGCCTTGAATATCAGTAATTTCTAAATCTTCTTCCAAGATGTTAAATGTGGGCTGATCTTGAAGAAGATCTACAAAAGAACCCATCGTAATATTGGAAGGGACGCTGGCGACTGAAAAAGTGGTCTGGCCAGGAGTACTCGAATCAATCGCCTGAATCTGGCAAGCTTCAGAGGTAGGAATCAGTTGAGATGGCCGTCTTAAATACCAAACTCTAACATGCCCGATCGAATTCACACTGGGAAGAATCTGAATGGTATTTCCACGGATATAAAATCCATAGGTAGTCGAATTAGGATATTGAGTATTGGTCTGCTCAGCTTCTTCTAATAGTGCACACTGAATGATGACTGTATCGATTAGAATTTCGACGTTATCAACTGCACCTGCAATCGCTTCTGAAGGGATAGGATAAGTATTGTCTTGAGTGAGTGCATAATCCCTATAAGTTAAGTAATACCCACCACGAGTTGAGATAATTTGTTTCATAATCGCAGTTTGAAGCTCACGATTAGACAGATTAATCAAATCTCCAGGCGTAAATGTATTGTTGCTCTCCGGAATATGTGAGGTGAGCACAATGTTATCTACCAATTGAGTAGTGGTGTAAGAGTTATATGCCATAGTTATGTCAGGTAGTTATCCAAAAGAGATTTTAAATCTTCGTCAGACAATTCTTCTTCCTCATCAGAATCAGCATCCTGAATCGCTTGATCGACCTCCTGATCTCCTTCTTTTTTTGGAGCTTTCATAATTTCAACAGACTCAACCTTCAATCCTTTAGGCTTTCCTACTTCCATTTCTGAAATTGGAGATTCAGATTCAAGCGGCTTTCGCTTTTCATCTAAAAGAGACTTGAGATCACTGCCTTGAGACTCTTTCAAGTAATCAATCAGTTCTTGAATTAGTTTTAACTTCATATCATCTTGCATATATTCTTAATCCAATCCTTTACCGATAACTGCACTTGTAACTGTCATTGCACCTGCCGTAATCGTGTTACGAATTCTCATGTATTTTGCTGATGGATCTACTTTTTCGAGAAACACCGTAGCACTCACAGTGATATTGGTGGCTGAACCTTCATCTACCCAAGTGGTCCCATCATTGGATTTTTGAAGTATAATAGTAGCGCCAGCAATAGCGACTGCAGTGACGGTTTGATTTCCTGTACCGGTATTATCTAATTCAATCTCAGTACCTGCTACAGCGTTGTCTAAAGATGAAGCCAACTGAAAGTAATTGTTATCAATCTTAATCACATAGTAATCAGTGGATACTAAGAGCGGAGTTGGAAGCGCACTGGAAGTAGCAATTTGTACCTTAAGCCCTGTTACAAATCCGTGATTATTTTTAAGGAACTGACTTGGATGAGTTGGATCAGTTTTAGCAAAGATATTAGTAGATGAAGCAATAACAGCCGCACTAAACGAAAGCACAGTAATTGAGTTTTGCGCAGAAAAGTTCTGAATCCCTTCTAACGAGATTGCCGCCGAATCAGTAGTTGTAACTACATTTCCAAAACTGATTGGGTAATCTAGTAAATTTTTTAACCTAGCCATATAGTATTCCCTTATGTGAAGTATGCTGTAACGATTACTTTACCTTGAGCACCGCCAGAACCAGTTCCACCGGCAGAACCACCTGCGCCGACAGTGACTGAGTAAGATGAGAGGGGTGCAGTAATTCGAATCTTGGAGTATCCACCCGCACCACCACCTGCTCCCGTATTACCAGTTCCCGAGAACCCCGATCCACCACCACCTGAACCAGAATTTGCTTTAGCTGCAGTATTAGAACTTAAAGAACCAAGTCCACCTTGACCCGCTCCTCCAAAATAAGAAGGTCCGCCGTTTCCCCCAGTGCTATCTGATTTTTGATATTGTCCCGGTCCCCCATCAGAACCAGCAACATTATCGATCTCAATTACAGTAGCGCTAGTAGTGATGGAGTTTGTACCACCTACACCACCCGTGGAATTTCCACCTGCACCACCACCACCACCATTACAAGTCAGAATACTTCCAAAAGTAGTCGCTGTACCCGCAGAAGCAGCAACAGCTAGCGTTGACCCACTACCTGCACCGCCACCTCCGCCACCAACTGCTTCAACTTCTATATAAGTAGGACGTCTTCCACCTAGTGTCGGTAAATTGTAAGTTGTGTTTGAGGTGATAACTTGAGTTATCGGAGCCAAAAATATTGGAGTTAAAACCGCTGGAGATAAGCTAACTTCGGTTGGAGCAGTTGCCCAAGTACCAGCCGTAGTTTGAGTAGAAAGTAATCTTGCGATTAATCTAATAGGCACATTTGATCTAGCAGTTGTTGAATATATTGCAGTTGCTGAATCTGCAGCACCTGCTCCACCTTCCGCGGTAGTTGAAACGATGCTACCTTCGTCATATTTTGTCTGAGAAACCGCGAGTTCTACAGTTCCTGCATTATCTAAAGCATAAACCCAAAGATAAGCAGCAACTCCGTTTAAGGTTCCGAGGGTCGAGCCTGAACTTATTACTAAACTCAAAGCTGAAGTTACTGAACGTTCGTTGTAATTACCATTAGCTGATGTTGCTGAACGAAACCCAATATCAACCGAACCTGCTCCAGTTGTTGGATCTGTGCTCCCATCTGCTTGTTTTAAAGCGATGGTGAGTGCATTTGCTGCTACACTCGTTGCCAACCCTAAATTAAATAATTCATAGCTAGAAGTTTTCGCACCCGGTACTGAACCCCAACTTGAAGTAGTGCCGTTTGTAGTAAGAAATTTTCCGCTTTGCGAAGTCTGTGTCGGAAGTAACGCGTCCAGTGCAGCTTGTGCAGTTGCTTGTCCAGTTCCACCTCGACTGATTGCGAGTTGGGCTTCGCTAGACATTCCACCTGATGGATTATTAATCAAAACATGATCAGCAGTTCCATTGGCTAGCTTAGAACGGGCAATCGCTGCATTGGACTTAACCATTGCATCAACAATGACATCGGATTGAATCGTAGCTGCAGCTGAACCAGGACCTGTTGCTACAACATCACCCGTCAATGCAGTAATGTAATTTCCTGCTGGCTGTAGAATGACCCCATTGAAAGTAAGATTGTCAGATCCATCGATACCTAATGCAAGATCAGCACTTCCAGCATTATTCCGCCAAGAAATTTGATCGAGCTTCGCTAGTCTCACCAAACCTGCAGCAGCTGCTCCTGCATCTCTTGAAGACAAGAATTTAACTAACAGACCGAAGTTAGGTCCGAAATTTACGTTCCCAGTGAGAGTGAAATTTCCCCCTACTTTTTGAAGCGCGCCTTGAGGGATCGCAAGTAAGTAAGAAGTAACATTCTGTCCCCATCCTTCGTCAGAGGTATCTGGGATGGTATAGATCTGCCCATTAAAAGAAATTTGTTGCGACATAGTTTGACTCGATTAGAAATTGAGAGTCAAAGCAGACGCGTCTACCGCACCACCTGTTAAACGTGCACCTGAAGCAACAATGGTTGAATCAGCTGAGGCAATGAGAGTTTGATTACCTGCCAGTCCGTAAAATGCAGAGGTCACGGTAACCACTCCAGTAGTCGTTAAACCCGCTGCAGAAGTTGCCGTTACATATCCAGCAACCAAAGCTGACACTGACGCATTAATAGCTGCAGCTAGATTTGCCGCTGTTTCTACATCATCTGCACCCACTTCAAACTGATTGGCAGCTGGACTTGAAGCTACTGCAGTGAAAGTCACGCCGTTAATGGATACAGCATCTGTAGCGATAACCGTATCTAGAATGAACGTTCCAGAAGCTTGAACTTCATCACCTTGATTCACAATATTGATAGAAGGGGGTAGATTTGCACCTGCAGCGAGTTCACCACCCGATTGTAAACTTTCAACGTAGTTTATAATCTTGCGAGCAATCTCGTGCTTGCCGCCAGGCACTTGCATCGCATCCAAGTAAGAACTGGGTCTTCCACTGGTAATTTTAAGCTTTAACACACTCATAATTAATCCTTATTGATTAGGAGATGGGCTGAACCAGTTATGATTCAGCCCACTTCATGGTTACCAAGGGAGGAATTAGCTCGCGGTAATTCCGGTCATCAGAATGGCTTGAGCAGGGGTTTCGAGGAAAATCGCTTGATCTGACATAGATCTGAGTTCAACTGCAGTCGCGTCGGTCACTTGAACTTCCATCTTTTCGCCAGAGCCAGGCATTGCAAACGTGATATCGGTCGCTCCAGTTCTCATGACCTTCTTCTCCGGAAGAATCATGGAATGACCTTGCTTGATGAAAGGATGCGCAAGAACTTCGACATCCACACTTCCAAGCATAAACGAAACACCACGAACGCCCCGTTTAGTTTTAGAAGTATCTTGGACATAACGTCTTAGAGCTGCTTCATCAGATCCAAGCTGTCCGAATGCATTTGGATTACAAAGCATGAGCGCTTTTTCTAATCCAAAGTTCATCCCCACAGAGCCAGCTTGCATGATTGCGGTCATGCTGACGTTCCCGTTCACTGGATAAGACTGAGCTTTCCATAGTTCCTGCTGAGCAGCATTGATATTGAAAAGCGTAGTTGTGTTGGTAAGAATTCGGTAAAGACCTGCACACTCATTGTATGCTGTAGTGGTTCTTGCACCTTTGAAGTAGAACACGTCACCAGGAACTACTGAAGAGCTTGTTCCAGTCACTGTGATTCGTTTATCGGCTACACTCACAGAAGAGATTGTTAAATCTCCATCATGCTGAGTTTCAGTTGCACTCACACCAGTGAAAGCTTCGAGAATCGCATCTCTCAAACCTGCTGCCCAAATACCTGTAGCCCAAGTAGCTGCTGTGATTGAGAACACACCACCGCCGATTGCGGCATCAACCACGCCTAAACCATCACGACCGTAAAGAAGTGATAATTCAAGTCGGTATTGGTGAGACTCTTTCATGTTTTTGAGAACTGCACCGTAAGCTTGAGCAAATGCTTTTTCCCCGGCTGCAGAAGCTTTTGCAGCAGCTTGGTAACTCAAGCGAGAACGAAGGAAAATAGAGTAACCTTCAACTTCTGCGCGTCCTACATAACCTGCTACAGAAGCATTGAGGGCTGGAGCTGTAGATACTGAAGTATCAGAAGCAGCGTAAGTGAAACCATTTTCTTTCTGAAGGGTGACACCAAATACGTATTTATCACCGGTTGCTTGAGCTGCTTCAAATGGAAAGCGGTCTTGGATAATTGCCCATTGAGGAATTGCGTCGACTAAGCCAGATTTTTGATAAATATTCTTAAAATCCCCGATTAACTGTGCGGGACTATTGGTAACAGACATTGATTAAATACCTTTACTCATAAAGAGCGTTTAAAATTTTGTTTTAATTTACGAGTAGAATCTGCTTTGAATCAGGCTTTGATTATGGAGTTTAGCTTGGCACATCGAGGCTATTTTGCTTGTCGAGGCGGCATGACTCATCAAAACGAGGTATCGAAAAAACAATATCTCTCAACAGTAGGTGCAGTTTCGGCGTAAGTTTTTGTGTGAGTTTAAATAAAATATTGATAACTATTAGAATTTATTCAGAAATAATTTTTTTAACTTTTTTCGAGTTTAAAATTTCCCCGTATAAATGCAGATAAATTGAACGTGCGACGTCCTGCTCATCCATTGAGCCAAAAAGGATTATATTTTTAAGAACGGCTTTTCGATTGTGAAGACCTAAGACTTCAATCATCTTAGATTTGATATCGATGTATTCATTCAAAACGTCTTCTGAATCAGAATCAGGACACTCGTCCATTCGATTGAAGTCAGACCAGGGTACTGTTCTCCGTTTTGAATCAATCCTAATTAATTACCCCAATTTCTGAGTCTCTTAGAGACATCATCCATAGAGATACGTTCACGGGGTTTAGAATCATTTTCTACAAATGGTTCTCTGAATGATTTTGATTCTCTTTTTGACTTCAGTTGTTGAAGATCGTGCTGTCTAATCTTTTTGATTAAGTCTGGAAATGCCTCTATCAACTGCTCTACAGTGCTCGTATTGATGTCTTCTTGGATGCTTGACTTACGTTCTTGCTTAACTAGATCCACAATATGATCGATCGGTGCATCCCAACCATTCAACAAGTTCTCTCTCATATAAAATGCGATTCGAGACGCAATATGTTTGGTTCTTGGAAGTCCTGATGAATCGATGGCATTCATGATAGAATTACTAAGATAATCTCTTTCTTTAATAGTTTTTTGATTGCGATCTTCTTCTTCCTTGGCTTTCTTCTGCTTAAGTTCTTCTTCCTCATATTTCTTCAGCTTAGATTCTCGTTCTCTTTCCCACTTTTCTTTAGGTGAAAGCTCTTCTTTTGGAAGGAACTTGTTTGCGTACCATTGCTCAAATGCGTCTCGGATCTGTTCTTCAGAAAGACCTAAAGATGGGTCCATGAGAGCTTCGACGGGATTCTTTTTCAGATTCGAAGTGATCTTCTCGACATCCTTACGTTGCCTTGCACTCTCTTCAAACTTTTCATGAGCGGAATACCCCAAGGATGCCTTTTGGATTAACTCATCTCGAGTCAGCTTATGGATCTTTCCATTCACTTTGACTTCATACGTCTCTTGAGGACCTGCATCTGGCTTCTTTGAAGGAGCTGCTTCTGCAGAAGGTGGAGTCGTATTTGTACTTGCAGGTGCAGTGGGAGCTACGTTGGTCACGGGTGCTGGTGCGGCTGCGACTTGATCTGACATTCTTTATTTTCCTTTCCTTAACTAGGCTGCGTTTACGCCTGGTACCGTAGGCTTCTCACCAGTTAAGGGATTAGTTGGTAAATTAGGTTGATTCGGTTGTTCTTGCGGCATCGTTACCGGGTTTTGTCCATTTCCTTGTATTTGAGGCGCATTGCCTTGAGGTGGACCCATCTGAGGAGGTTGAGCTAATGGAATAGGTTGTTGGCCCGTTACAAAGAGAATTGCAGGATTTGTTTGGGAAGCCTCAGTCCATAATTGAATGTGATGCTGGACATGAGCAAGCGTTTCTCGAGTCACATCAGGATTAGATTTGGCATCAATGCTCGCTATTACAGTCATGTGAGATGCAATATGATCTGCATGCTGCTCAGTAATGACGGCTTGGACTGATTTTCCCTCAGAAAGATATTCATTCTCTTCTAGAATGAGTAAATTCTTAGCTTCATCTTCATCAGTAAGAACATCGAGCTGCCCTGTTTGAACTACGGTTAGATATTGTTTCGGTGAAGTGATTAGACCTGGCACTTGTAAAAGATCTTGTGCCATCTGCAGACGACCTGCTTGAGTCTGAGCAAGGGCATTGACTAGCTCGAACTGAATCGAAGAAATAGACTCTAAATCTTCCCCACTAAATTTAAATTCCTTCAGTGCTGAAGACTTATTTTTACCTACTATCTGAATCATTCGTGGAGAATCTGCATATCTGCGCAAGATAGAAATGAGCTTGGTCATAGCAGATGAAAGCAGTTTGAAATATGCACGCTGCAATCCGGAATTGAAGGAAATAGCTTGAGATTGGAGCAATGCCATCGCTGAACCAGAAGCGCTCTTCAAAGCTCCTTCAGGATTTCCTGATACAATAGAATTCGAACCTACCATTTGCATCATCTTGTTATCAATTTGAGAAAGGTACTGGTAAGTCTCTGGAGCCGTTTTAGTGAGTTGAAGAGCTCTAAGTTTATCAACTTGATCAGGTGCCATTTCAAAGTAACGAGCACCTTTGACGATGTCACTGACTTTGAGATTCGCTCCTTCTGGCCCTACTAAAGATTGAACACCAAAGTTGATATTGTTTGTTAGGATTACAGAATTGAGTCCATCCGAAATCTCTTGAAGTCCAACCATATCATTAGAAGCAGAATAGCCAGTCATTCCATCTATAACATCGGAAGATGTAATTCGATCTACTGGAAACTCTGAATACGGTAACTTCATATCCGCTACTATGGTCTTCCCCACTAAAAGAGAATACCTTCCATCTGACAAAGCAGCTGTTCGATCGTGTACGAGTAAATGCACATAAATATAATCAGACCCATCAGGGATTTTATTCATATCCAAGTCGGGCACCGGCGAATTGGAGTCATTTAGAATCTGTTCTTTAAACTTAGGGTAAGCGCTCACAAGATCAAACTTATTTGCCCGGAAAGAAAAAACATACCAATGCTGTTGCGTTGTATTCGCACCGATGTCACGGGCCGCATTCCATGGACAGTGGTAACTGACTTGCACATCTCCAGACTTTACTGTCTCAAGAGTATCTGGATCAGCGGCAATCGGTTTTCCTGCTTTTTCATTCCAGCCTTGAAGGATAAATCCTTCGTCTACTATAATTGCAGTTTCGGTACCCTGAATAAAGGTTTGTTCGAAGTTGGCAGTCGTAAGATAATATTCACTGATTGCTGATCCAATCCGAGATGCTTTTAAAGATTTAGTATCCGAATTGATAGCACGTGCAATCCCTGCAGGTCTTTGCGAGGTAACAATAGTGAGCTGAGTTTGAAGATTTTGCCTGAAAGAATTCACTTTGGTTAAACTCAGCTCTCCTTGATCACCCCCTTGAGTCACCGCTTGGCTCGAATTCCCGTTAAAACTAGAACCATAATAAGCAGCCATTTTCTTCTGCCACACACCGTACAAACCATTGCTTGTAATATGGTTACGGTAGTATGATATTCTCTGGATCATTTCGTCTGCTAATTCGGTATCTGGAACTGAGGCCCAATAAATATTAGAATTCTTCATCGCCATGCAGATGCTTTTAGCTTTTATATTGATATTCGTAAATTATTTTTTGAATGCATCTTGTAATGTTTTTACCGCAGCTGATTGAGATTGAGTTGTACGCCAGAAGTGTTCTTGTACATTCTTACCAAAATGAATCGGAATTGGATTCGTCGACTCATTTACATTTCTCACCATATACATGAGAGATGCAATTCCATCAGCATGACCATAAAGCTGAGTTCTAGCGAATTCTGTACGCGTTTTATTCCACAGGGCTGACTTAAGAGTACCAATGAGAAACTTACACTCTGGATTGATAACAATCCGTTTATCCTTAAACCATACTCTCACCTTATTTACCATGGCAGCTAGAGAATCTTTTGAAGTCGGACTCCAATGCATTCCGAGACTGGAGATATTATTGATGTTGATCGGGTCATTCGAATCGGCAAACCGTCTAGTATTCTCATATTCCAAGTCTTTTTCAGCTGCTTCTGACAGATCATAGATCTTAGGCGAAGTTACCTCTGACCCAGTCAGGACCTCTTCATTTTCTATAAAAAGCGTAGCCTTTGGAAAGTCATAGTAGCTATGTAAGATCACCGTTTTGTCTCGAGTCCCCGTATCCAAAGAGGCGTACTTGTGTAGATATCTAATGTAGTCAGGTCTCTCAAAGGAATAAGCGTGTAAATTCTCCTTAAATTCGGGAATAATCGCACGTTCAGTGTCTATAATTCTTTCAAGTAAGCATTCCCTCCTGAATGAAATGGAAGTTCGACCTCCCATTTCAGCGGTGAGTTTCTCTTTTGCCTGCTTCGAGATAGACTGAGCATCATCAATTGTAATTTTGACATAGGAGTCTTTAAGAAGGAGTTCATCTGCTTTTTGGCAGAAAATATGCTCTGCACCTTCGGGAGGAGGCGTAGAGATTAAGATGACTCGGGCTCTTGGTTCTCTTAAACATGCAGGAGCAATCACTGATTCCAAAGCATATTTGAGGGTGTCTGACTCACAAAACCCTGCTTCTTCAATAATGGTTAATCTGATTTTATTACCCCGAAGTTTATCAGGGTTCTTATCAAGCCCTACCAGTTGAATGACTGAACCATTTGCATACCTGTAAGAAGACTTCTGAGATAGGAATTTAGGCTTGAGTGATTCTGGACACGTACGCAGTACGTTTTCGAAGTTTGGGATAATGATGCTTTCAAGATCTGTATGAAAAGCAGTGGCCAGCTTGATTTGACTGCCAGGATTTGCGCGAGCGACATAGTCCGCAATGGCACATGCCCAATAGGTCTTACCCAACTGCCGCGTGCATTCTACAGCAAAGGCTTGGGCGTTATTCTCATTAAATTTATTAAGGATGATCTTCTGATCTGCAGAAAGAATAGCCTTGAGCTGTTGATTGCGAAACCAAAGCTCATGAATGATTTGTTCTTGGGTTAGAACTAATTCGGACATTTAAAATGTTTTCTTGAAGGCTTCCTCTAATTCTGCGTCAGACAAGTCCTTAGCAGGTCTATCAATCTTCAAATGCACAGTGGATTCATCTAGTCCCTTGAGTTTTGCTATTTCCTTGAGAATGAGCATAGCTGACATAGCGTTTTTCTGATCATCCGCTCTTCTGTATTGGCGCCATAATGCAGAGACTATTTTAGCTTGCGTCTCTTCTATTTTATCAGCATTGACTTCGGCCAGCCGATCTGAAGCTTTACGAATGAGGACATCACTCGTAGCTCTAGCTATCCCCCAATTATCTCTTGCATACTCTATGATATAAGAGCGCGTTCTACCCGAAGATAGCATCTCTGCTACTTCGATAATTCGCTTCTCCATTTCAACTTGAGTAGCTTTCGCCATCAAACCTTCAATCCCACCTTCAAACTCAGCTTCGAAATGGTAGACTCGAGGTCCTTGATCTTTGCTTGAGAAACTTCCAGTTTTTTCTCTAGGTCTGACATCTCTAAGTAATCATCTTCAGCAGTAACAAATTCATAGTGCATTTTTTGCGCAATTAGAAATGCTCCACAAAATATCAAAACAGACAACATCACAAACATACTACTTCTCCCAAGACTTTCCGTGTTTATAGTTATTTTCAAGATTTTGCTGAGAATAGGTATCTAAAACTTCTTTTTTTGCGATTGCCTCAAATGAAGCGTAGGGCTCTGACTTAGTCACTTTCTTCACTACCCCATCGATTATTTCAAGATCAACTATGACGTAATTATTGAACGTCATTCCGCTCACTATCTGCTGAAAGCACTCCAGAGTACGTGCAACTCCTGTGAACGGGAGAGAAGCTGAAGCAACTACAGGGTTCGGTTCAATCTCAGTCAGTTTCTTTTTCGTTTTTGATTCTTCCTTATCCATATTTCGTTTTAGAATCATTGAATTCATATTTTTCCCTCAATAACTTGATCTACTATATTTCTGACTTTCTTTTCATCCCTTTCTGAAATCTTTGCTTCTACATAGCTATCCATTTCATCAAATGCCTTAATGATTTCGGGTGTAATTGTTTCGTCACCCTCGAGTTGTCTATAGGCATCCAAAATCACAATGGAATGTGGGTTTTGGTGGTCAAGATTATCTGAAACTTCAAAACGGGTAGGCTTAAACAATGAGCCTTTTAAGCTCTGAACTACAACTGGAGTTTGATGACACATACAAATGAGAGTCTTTCCTAGAAATTTCTTAGCCTCAGTGTCTTTAGGCTTCTCTAGCAGAATTACTTTAAAGCCTTTTGGCTTGAGCTTCTTCTTTGCCATTCTTATTCCTTATAAATAGTGATGAGGTTTTGGCTTCCTAACGATGGGAAAATAGTCATAGAGATGTTGAGCCAACTCTAAGAATATCTCTTTCACCTCTTGCGGAGTCTCCTCATCAAGAGGAATACCTTGTGGGTCATGAGATTCATAGTGAATAGGATTGCCAACACTCAAACAGGCTTTATTCAGCAGAAATTGAGAATGCTGATTTGACCAAGTCGTAAACCAGAAGATGGGTATTGCGGTCCCACGAATCTCTACATTGCCCCAGATCTTATTCTTGATAGGCGCAAGATAGACTCGCTCTTCAGACTCAAGCTCAAGCGAACAAACTGAAGCAACGATAGAATCCACTAGACTCTTTTCTTCTACCTGCCTTGAAAATAACTTCTTTAAAAAGGCCTTCAATTTTAACATCATGACTACTTCTGTCCACCTACAGTTATATACTCTTTAGAATCTCTTATATTAGTAATTTGATCGCTTTTAACATCAATCAAATATTGACCACAGTAATTATCAGCTGAAATGTAATAACGATAGTTTTTTACATCGGGGTCATTTCTATTGGCATCATTATCAGCATAGGTAGCATCAGGTTGACCTAATGTCTTAATCATATCGTTATAGGATGAGGCACTGGAGTCAGGAATTGCAGCAGATGCTTTCAGTGTAGTTATTTTCTTACTCATATCTGAAAAAGCTGCATCACATGAATCTTTGGATCCGTATTGAGCAGAGCCACATGCGGTTAATCCTAATACCAGTAAAACCATCGTTAAAATTCTCATAATCCTAACTCCTGACTATTATTATCCAGTATTATGTAGAATAAATCAAGGAAATAACTCTGGGTAATAAACCCATACAGTTTATATGGTTATTATTTATTTATTGTTTATATGGGCGAAATACCTTTAAAATAGGAATATGGCTGATGAAGTAAAACAGGCAATGAAGGTATTGGAAAAGGCTGGATACAAAGTATCTAGCTTTAGAAAAACTGTGATCAAGAGAACTTTTGAAATCGATGTAGACCTCAACCAGAAGTTCACCTCGGTGCAAAGAAAGCTCGATCTGAAGTTACGAGATGCAATCAATGAAGCGATTGAAGATTGGATTAAGAAGAAGGGATAAAAATTGGAACGAGTAGAGCGTTACATCTACTTTTCCCGGAATATTACCGAGCATACGATTTTTCGTCTTTATTAGAGTTTGGATTCCGGTGCGCAAGGCGCCGCTTAGCATCTGCCCTAATATGCACGTTCCGTTCAAAAAAAAACTGAGAAGGTGAGGTCGCTACTCCGTCACATCGTTATGGTATTCGGCGTCCCTATTTCCATACTCCGACAAATGGTCGGTGCGTGTCACCAGTAGGGATGGGACTCGAACCCACTACCTTCAAGTATGTCTGCCGCTCTTACCTCTAGAGCTTGCTCCCACATCTTTCCACGCCGCCTCTCGAGTTTTGCTTATCACAACCTTAGGAGTTCTCCATCTCAGTTAATACCTCTGCTGCATGCTTTGCTTGCGACTGATTAATTCCGCAATATTTTCCATCTTTGTCCGTGGGAGTAGCAGATAACCAATTCTGCAAAGATCCTTTCAAATCTTCAATTCGAGCATTGAGTCGAATATTCTCTACTTCTAGTCTATTCATTTTTGCATGATGACAATCACAAATGTGATGGGTTACACATTCTTTCATTTCTTCTCCATCTCATGTGCATCTCTATATCTCTCGCTTTTAATCTTTCCCTAAGCCTATCGATCTCCGATAGCAGATCTTCAATATGAGTATCATCTGGATCGTAGTCACATACTTCAGGATGCAACAGCATCCTAATCTCTTTCTCTCTCTCAGCTGTCAGCATATGTATTCCTAAAAAATGGCGACCCCGACAGATTCGAACTATCCCGACTGAGCATGATCAATTCTCAGTCCATCCCAGAATGTGAGGCCAAAATCAGCGCGGGCCTCTCATCGTTATGACTCGAGATAGGTCACCCATCCGCCCGCGCCATTCACCTTGAAATGCTCTTCTTCAATTCAAAGCGAAACCTTCATAGGGGTGAAAGTATAGTTTCCGATTAACCATTCTCGATCTTCATTCTCCGTTGTTTGTACTCTCTCCAAATCTTCTCAAGTCTTTCTCGACCATAGACTCGGAGCAATGCTTTAAACTCAACTGAGTCAGTCTGTTTTTGTTCGAATAGCGAAATGATGTAGTCATCAAGTGACCAGGCCCCTTCCCAATCGATAGGTTTGATTGGCATCTCTTCCCCCGACTCTATGGCACTGAAAATTCATAGTTGGACCCCAATAAGTTTGGGAACATTGTGGGAACATTTCGGTGGTAAAACGCCCGAAACTATGGGAAAAAGAAAATGAAAATAAATGTTCTTAAATATTTGAAAATAAAGGAAAAAGACATTGTTTTCAGACATTAACAAAAGTCCGTCAATACTATTGAGGGGCGTATACCGAGAGGTGTGAAGGTTCAAGTCCTTTCGCCCGCACCAAAATCTTAAAACCCTTTCCTGTAGCCAATCTAGCAACACTTCATTCACCTTTAACTTCTGATGAGAACGTCTCTTTGTTCCCATTTGGGAACATTTTTGGGAACATATCTTTACCCAGGTTCCCAGCTATAGAGTTTAGCCTCTCATCTGTTCTATGGATATAATGTTTTGTTGCCGTAAGCGATGCATGATTTAGAAGTCGTCTAATATCCTCTGCTGATGCACCTGCGTGAATGTAAATTTCTGTACAAGTATGTCTGAGTTCATGAGGAGTTAATGCTTTCACGCCAGCATTCACACAAAGCGGTCTAAGTGCTCCAAGATAGGTATTGTATGAGAGCATCTTTTTTCCATCCGGACCTGGACATACAAAATCATCAGGTCCCAGTTTTCTTTTCAAAAGGTATGTCTTCAATTGAGGCGGCATAGGCGAATATGCCCAGTCCTCTTGCTTTGGATAAGGTTGGAGTTGTTTTGTCTTATTATTGTAAGCAGAGCAAATCAGGATTTGACCTCGATCGAAATCAAGAGCATGGCCCTTCAAAGCTTGGACTTCTGAAGGCCTCAGCCCAGCCAAGGTCTGGATATAAATCGCAGGACCGAGATAGTGATCTTTCACAAACTCTAAAAGAGTCCACGCATCTTTGGGAGAAAGAAAACTGCGCTTTTTTTGCGAAATCACGGGTCTATGAAATCGCGCTTTCACCGGATTGGCCGAAATCATCTCGTAGTATTCGATTGCATCGTTAAACATTTTCCGAAGAAGACTATAGATATGTTTGCAAGTCTGCTCTCCCAGACCTCCAGTGCGAGCACGATTGAGCGCTCTTCCAATTTCAGGAGTTCTAATATCTCGAATAAGAAGATCGCCCAATACTGGCTTGATGTAATCTCGGTACATCTGATCTTGTGAAATCTTCCACCCCGCTGAAACATCGCTTCTGTTTTCAATCGACCACACGTCCCAATATTCATGAAGAGTAACTGTTTTTGCATCTTGAGAAAGAGCCTCAACTCCCTTTCGATTCAAGGCAAAAAGCCGAGCTTCTTCTTCTTTGGCCAAGGGTAAGGAGTCAAAATGGCGTGCAGGATACCAATTATTCTGACGGTCCCTTACTTTAACTTGAAAACTGATGCCGTCTTTTTTTTTACGCTTAATGATTGCCATTTTGTATTCGTAATCGAGCCATTTGAAATTTAGAAAGAGGTCTCTCTGTTGGTTTTACTTCCTTTGCATGAGACCGACTCCAGGCATCTATTTCATCTCTATGAAAAAGAAGGCGACCACCATGTTTCCGTGCAGGAATTTCCTTGTAATGAACTTTCTTATAAATCGTATTTGGAGTTAAGCGAATATATTC
>CAZIWB010000083.1:0-27664 GCA_964542655.1 uncultured Cellvibrionaceae bacterium | reverse complement strand
AGGACCTTCGCGATCAGGCCAAGGCGTTGGAGGACTTCACCGCGAACGCCCGCCGGGCCGGGAAGAAGGGCCTACGTGAGGGTCTGATCAACGAGCTCGAGGCGGCCGGCCCCGCTGGTGCTCTGCGGATGAAGCAGCTGGCCGACGGCACTCAGGCCGAGATTCGGCGTGCGAACCGGGCGTGGGCTCGCGGGCAGAAGGCGATCGCGGACTACGTCGCCTTGAAGGTGCCGACCAAGGACATCGGCGTCAACACGGCACCGGCAATCCGGGACCTGAAGACGCTGAAGGCTTTCATGGCCTCGATCTCGGGCGCCACGGTACCGACTCCAAAGTCGGACCAAGGCCTGAGCGGGCTCCTGGGCACCAAGACGAACAACGACGGCACCGTCGACCGCGACGGGAACCCGCGGACTGGCAAGGGCCATGCACTCGGTGGGCTGATCTACGGACCTGGGACGAAGACTTCGGACTCCGTGCCGGCGATGCTCTCCCAAGGCGAGTACGTGATTCGGGCTGCCGCGGTCGACGCGTACGGCGCGGATTTCTTCGACAAGGCGAACCGGTTGAAGCTCGCCGCTGGTGGCGGCGCGGGTCGTGGCTTGAAGTCGTACGTCACGAGCGACAAGTACCTCGGGATGGACGCGTTCCCACGGACGCTGAAGCAGTGGAACGACGCCCTCGCGCGGTCGACCAAGGTCGTCGAGCGGGAGAAGGACGAGCGGCAGGCGCTGATCGACAAGCGCGACGCCGTGTCGTCGGCCATCCAGAGCTCGTACCGTTCAGACCTTTTCGGGCACCAGCCTGAGGCATCGGTCTGGATGTCGCCTGAGGATCGCGCGAAGGCCGGTGTCGGCGACGCCCGATCGACCCTGACCGGCGACATCACGAACCTGAAGTCGCTCCAGGCCGCGATCACGATGCTGAAGAAGAAGGGCTTTGATGGACCGGCGCTTGCCGACCTGCTGTCCAACGGGTCCCTGTCTGAGGTCCAGGCCTACGCCGGCGAGTCGCAGAGCGAACTGGCGTCCCTCGAGGCGCTGTTCAGCCAGCGCGACAAGCTGCTGGCCTCAACTGGAGCCGCCGGGGGCAACGCCGCATTCGGTGACGCGATCGCTGCTCAGACATCGGAGTTGAAGCGGATCGCTGCGTACAACCGGCAGCTCAACATTCGCTTCGACCGGATCGAGAAGCAGCTGAAGAAGGCACCGAAGGAGACCGGTGACGCGGTCGGTCATGCCGTGAACAACGCAGGCCCCCGGAGGCGCCCATGATCACCAACCCCCAACACACGCTGTCGTTCGGCCCCGTCAACATGATCCAGACAGCTGCCGATCTGGCTACCCAGGGCTACCGGATCGGGGTCCTCGGAGATGACATGTCGTTCGGGTCGCCCGAGCAGGTTCGCCGCACGATCGAGTCATGGTTGCAGGACGGTGTTCTAACCGAGACCGATGGCTACGGGAACCGAGAGTTGTCGCTGCCCCTGCTGATCGAAGCGAACACGTCGGACCACATCGCGCAGGCTGAAGCTGTCCTGATGGGTCAGGTCGGTCGCCCGAATCTAGTGATGTGGTCGCCGCCCGATGGTGATGGTGCGACGTGTGTCTTCGAGATCGTCACCTCGGAGCTACGGCCGGTGTCGAATGACATGGACGACCTACGGGTGCAGGGCGCGTTCACGCTGATGTTGACGGCCCTACCGTTCGTTCGGGCGGTCGACCCCGTGACGGTGTCGGTGCCCGCACCATCTACTGGAACTCCGACGATCACACTGATCGACAACTGCAGTTCGACCACGAACTGGGTGGGTGTCCCGAACATCGTGGTGGTGCTCGGTCAACTCTTGGAGGCCAACCTCTCAACCACCGCGAGCCCTGGCAACTATCCGATGAGCCTGGCGCGAACTGGGCTTTCGCAGTCGATGGCGGCGTCCCCCTACCTGCGGGTTCAGTGGAGCCGGTATGCGCCCGAACCTGGTATCACCTACTCCGATCCGGTCTTTGAGGTCAACGGCACCGCGAAGAGTCCCGTGGCGCAATCGAATGACTACGTCTGGCTGGACTGCACTGGGATGACTATCAACTCAGTGAAGGTCTCACACACGGTCACCAAGTCGACCACCGCGACGATCGCTGTGCGGCTCAGCGTGCTCGACCTGTCGCGCTCAACGGCGCCGTCGAACGTCGGTCTCACCGGTCGAGCATTGTTCCGGACTCTCCCGGTTGCGGGCGTGTGCCGCACCCCGGGAACGATCGGCCTAGCAAACGCTGCTTCTGGTCTCGGGACTACGTACGTCCATTCGATGCCAACGATTCCGGGCCTGATCCAACCGAGCCTGCGACCGTTCCTGACGTCGGGAAACACCCAGACCGCGGACTCTTCGACCGTCTCGGGAAACACCTCGGACCTTGGCACCTTGCACACGTTCGACCTGCCAGCATCTGGCCTGATCCCCGGGTGCCATCTGCTCGTCATGCGATTCAAGACGCTCTCAGTGGGCGACATGACCATCAGCTGGGCGGTCCGGGCTCGGCAGAACGGCAGCAACCTGCCTGAAGCCGTCGTGGGCACGACCACCGTGACAATGGCTACCAACACCTGGACCTACGTCATCTTGGGCGCCGTCGAACTTCCGGTCCGCGAACTCGGTGCGAACGGGCTGATCCGCATTGAGTTGCAGCAACCCAACGCCTCGACCCTCGACGACGCATGGGTGTTCAACTTGGACGATGGACACCTGACCATTATCGAAGCAGGGTCGAACAAGAACCTCTGGATCCAATCTCCGGATCCGCAGGATCCCGTCTTCCGATACTTCCTCGGTCCTGACAGCGACAAGGCGAACTCCTACGCTGCAGGTTCCGAGCTGTCATCGCGGGGCGACCATGAACTGGTGCCCCCGGCGGTGAACTTCTACACGATCACGACCGGTGCCACGGCATCCGCATTGAGCCTGACCCACTTCGACCGGTATCTGACACGCGTTGTGAAGAAGACTCCCTGATGCGTACACAGGTCCTGGTCAACGGAATCTGGATGGGCTCACTAGGGTTCGTCGGCGGCTTGAAGTGGTCCCACGTCGCGGACGGCGGCTGCGAAGAGGCGTCCTGGACGATGGCACTGTCTCGGCGCTGGAACCACCCGACTGTTCGGACCGGTGCCCTGGTTGAGCAACGACTCGGCCCATGGCCGGTGTGGGCTGGCGTACTGACCGAGCCCCGGCAGTCCGAGGACGGATGGGCCTTCCAGGCAACCGGGCTGGCGCAGATCGCCAGGGACTACCTGTGCTTCGACGGGTCACTGAACACCACCAGCATCCCGAACACGGCGATCGACCAGGCAATCGCACGCGGCCTGAACGTCTACGGGGTGACCAGGGCATCCGACTTCGGTGCAACCGCGTTCGGAGAAGCCGATGCGACCGATGCGCTCAACCGTCTCGGGCCGCTCCTCGACGCCGTCGCGCTGGAGGGATCTCAACGCTGGGGTGTCGACGCTCGCCGTCGCCTATACCGGGCGACCGAGCCAACGACCCCGTCCTACTACCTGATCGGGATGCCTGGTCGTCTCGGCCTTGCCGACGACGACTATGCATCGAACATCTACCTCCGGTACCGCAGCGGAGTCGCCACCTACGCCACGGCCACCGCCACGGATGCGGATGCCGCCGCGGCGTACCGGCGGGAACACCCGATCGATGCGACCGACATGGGCGTCATGAACAGCACCAAGGCCGGGAATCTCGTAGCAGGCGAACTCGCGAAGGGTCGCGCACTGTTCGCGCAGACCGATGCGGTGAACCCTTCCGGGTTCCAGCTGGTCCGCCCGGGTGGAGGCGGCGCGTCACTGCGGACGATCGCGGCCGGTGGCATGGCTGGGCTGATGGTCCGCCGGTTCGGGGTCACTGACCAGCAGGGCCGCCCGCTGCCGTACCTGGACTACGTCGTCGGGAAGACCGAGTACGAGGACGGAGCCGCCACGATCATGCTCTCAGCGGTGAACCTTGCAGCCCGAACCCTGGGCGACAAGTTGACCCGGGACGCTGCATGACCGCGGACAAGTGGGACGGCACAAGCACCCCTGGCACCCCGGCTATCAGCGTCTACAAGACATCGGCGCAATCCCTGACCTCGGGTGTCACGGCTGCCGTCCTGATGAACGTCGTCCGGTACACCGGCACCGGCGGGATGGTCCTCGACTCCGGTACCGTCACCGTCCCGCGTGACGGCTGGTACCAGATCAACGGGTGCGTGACGTTCTCGGCATCTACTGCATCGGCGCGCCGCATCGTGTTCGCAGGCGTCGGCAGCACGCCCGGAAACCTCGCGGTGTTCGTGCACGCCAACACCGTGGCCTCGGCTCAGGACACGTCCAACTTCACCACCCTGACCGTCAGCGCAACCGTCTACGCCACCGCCGGGCAGGTTGTCGGGATCGCCGCGAACCCAAGCACAGCTTGGGCCCTCGACGTCAGCCAGAGCTACATGAACAACCTGTCCGTCGCATGGGTTGGTCAATGAGTCCGACCGACCTACGCGTCCGCCGGGCTATCTGAGTTCCATCGCTCCACCTGCGTCTGACCCGCTCACGTCAGGTCTTTGGCCTGTCCTCACCCTCGGAGGTCCCATGACTCTGCTGTTGACCCTGCCCAGTCTCGACAGCGTCAACTACACGTTGGCCATCCTCGGCATAGTCGGCGTGATTCTTGGTTGGTGGAGTACGGCCAAGAAGAAGGCGAAGGTCGAGCAGGAGGAGCACGAGGCCGAGCTCGCTAAGCAGGCGATCGAGCGGGCTCGGCGGGAGAAGGCGGACAACGCGATTCTTGGGGAGTCGGAGATCCGGGACGCGTCCGGCGCGATCCTTCAGCCCGCGAAACCTGGGCTGGTGGCCAGGACCGCCACCCTCGAGCAAGCCGTCGGGGTCCTGGTTGATCAGGACTCGCGGCTGAAGAAGATCGAGAGGATCCAGGCGCGGCATGAGTCCGATCACGACACGTACGACAGCACGCTCGCGGCCCTGATCGGCGCAACCTACGAACGTGGTTCTGCATCTGCTCTCGCCGCGATCGAGAAGCTGCAGGCCGGCACTATCGACGTCGAACCCGACTGATGAGCGTCTGGCGCGCTACCCCGATCCCGGCACACACGGATCGTCTGCACCTCGCCCCGTACTGGCTCGGCGACTCCAAGTGGTCCATCGCCAAAGCGGGCGTCAAGGGTCGAAAGGGCGGATCGCCAGACGTCGACCTGAACCTGATTCTCTTGCTCGACGGAGTCGCGCTCGGGCACTGGCGAGACCTCCGCCGCGGCGGATGGCTGTACATCCAGGTCGGCAAGAAGCGTCGGCGGCTGACCAACGACGAACTCGACAGGCCCGCAGAACTGTGGAAGCGCGCCGATTACGTCCGGCTGCGCCAGACCAGATTCCGCGGTGTCACTCGTCGCTCACGGGTCCGACCACTGCTGTACGTCGAAGCCCTTGAACTCTGCCACCTGGCCGGAGCTCGCCCGAACTTCGAAGCCAAGGTCCGGTTCAAGGAACGCGCCAAGGCGATGGTCGCCCAAGCCAACGCCCACCACGTCACTGCGTACTTCATGCGTCTCGCACACCAGGGCCTCAACGCGCCACGGCCCGGCTACTCGATGGCCGAGGCAGGCGAGATCCTGCGCGACTTCAAGCTCGCTGGCGGGCAGACCGCTCTCCTCGCACACAACTACCCGAAGCCCGTCGACCTCGAAGAGTGGGCCGACGCATACGACCAAGTCTGGGGACGATGGACATGAGCACCACACCGAACGGCTACCCCGTTCTCGACAGCGGGTCGCCGCTGCTCCACACCTGGGTGATCCCTGGCGCCGACCGGCGGATCACGGTCCTTGCCGGACCGGTCGGGCTCATCCTGATCCACATCGCGCTGTGGTTCAACGACCTGATCGAACGGCTTGACGGGCCCGGCAACGATGCTGTCGACGAGGGTGGCCACAACAAGCGCCTCATGACCGGCTCTCGGACCCTGTGGTCGGAACACTCGGGTGGCGACGCTGAGGACCTGAACTGGAACCGGCACCCCTACAACACGCCGGTCCTGCACACCTTCACTCCCGGACAGGTCAAGGCGATCCGCAAGCGGATCAGGTGGCTGAACTGGTTGGCCGGCGCCGCGATCGTCGAGTGGGGTGGCAACTGGCCTTCGCACCCGGGCTCGAGCGCCAAAACCGACTCGATGCACTGGCAGATCATCCGCAACCTGCGCGCGATCAAGCGCCTGGCGCGGATCCTCGCGAAGACCCCCCGCGGCCGGAAGATCCTGGCGGCGAACCCCGGTCAGCTCGCGCTCATCAACTCGTAGGAGCCAGCCATGAGCAACATGCCTCCTGCGGTCGCCGACTTCCGCCCAGGACAACTCACGGTCATCGCTGTGGACGGCGCCGGATGGTCGATCGAGACGACGATCAGCCAGAACGGTGCACCGGTCGACCTGAGCGGGTACACGTTCCTCTCCCAGGTACGTTCCTCGCCGGAGTCCACGGAGGTTCTCGCAACCCTGACCGTTACCCCGACCAATGAGGTCGGCGGGGTGATCACGTTCAGTCAGGCGGCGGCGTCGCTGGCCGTTCAGGGTTGCTACGACCTCAGGCTCACGCCGCCGGCAGGTCCACCGCGGTACATGGTCGCTGGGCTGCTCATCGTCGAACCTTCCACGTCAAGGGCCTGACATGACCGAGGTCACCGCCCAAGGCGACCCGATCAACCTGACCGTCACCACCGACCCGATCAACCTCGCCGCCACCGGCAACCCGATCGATCTCGCGGTCACGACTGAGCCGACCGACTTGGCCGCCGTACTTGAACCCATCGAGGTCAGTCTGACCGCAGATCCGGTCGACCTGGACCTACAGGTCGCTCCCATCGAGATCACGGTCGGTGCAGGTGGTGCCCCTGGGCCGCCGGGCCCGCCAGGTGCTCGGGAGCTCTACAACCAGACCGACCCGCCCGACCCGACACCCGCGATCTACCTGCGCCGGGACCCGACCACGCATCGCCTCTACATCGGGGGGACTGACCTGTGACCGAGATGGAAGTCATCCTCACAGCCGACCAAGGTGCCCCCGGCGCTGTTCCATGGCCGGTGCTGCTCGATGCAGCCACGCTCGAGGCGCTGGCGCAGATCCCGGTCCTGATCGCGGCCGGTCAAGTGGTTGGGCTGGACGCGGCCACGCTCGCGGCCCTGGAAGCGGTTGCGGCCACCGTGACGGGGACCGTGTCGGTGGACAACATCCCCGCGGAGTTTCCCCTCCCCAACGTCCAGGTTGCTGCTCTGGCCCCACAGACCGACGCGCTCACCAACGTCGAGCTCCGTGCGGCACCGGTCTCTACGCGAGATGCCGGCGTACGGGCATCAGCTCACCAGGTGATCGGGCCGGTGGTCGACCAGGTCCTGATCGCCGCTGGAACCGACCAGGTGGTGCTGCGGAAGTTCCACCTGCACGCCGACCCGGCCTTGGCTGCGGGCACGTTCCCGGTCGTCACCGTGCAACTCGGGACGCAGGTCATCTTCCGCGACAAGTTCGAACCGGGACTCCCCTACGCCGAGGGGATCCCAATCTTCGCCGACCCTGGCGAAGACCTCACCATCAGCATCGATCAGGCAGCAACCGTCTACGTGAACGTCCGCTACGAACTTATCTAGGAGAACGCCATGACGTACATCCTCATCGGTAACCGCGCCCCGATCCAGATGGTCAAGCGGGAGGTTCCGATCGACCCCGACGAGGCCCGGACCGAGCTCGTCGCACTCAGCGAGGGTCAGGAGGATGCTCAGGCGTACGTGGATGGGCTCGACGACGCTCAGGTTGCTGCGTCGCTCGAGGAGCACCGGCTGGTCGAGTCCATCCCGTGCCCTTCAGGTGAGTCGATCACCGAGATGAACACCCCCGACGACCTGCTCCCGATGGAGCAGGTCGAGGCCATCGTGCTGTCCTGGAAGTCGCACTCGTCGCAGACCCCGGCGTGGATCGAGGCCGACAACCCCGCAGTGCAGGCGCTCCTCATCGCAGCCTTCACCACGGCTGACGGTGCACCGGCTGCGGAGATGCCCTCGGACTGGATGGCCGTCAACGGCGTCTCCCCGGTTCCGGCGTGGATGCTCACCACGATGACAGCCCTGATGCCCGCCCTCGTGCTGCCGCTCGCCGCGATGGCGCTGGCGTCCGCGAGCCTGCACCTACGGACCAACGCCGGCCGCGACTTCCAGTGCCGGGTCATGGGCGACGGCGCCAACGGCAGCGCCGGAACCAGCACGATGCGCCCCGCCGACTACCTCGCCCTCACCGAGAACAACACCGCCCCGGCGTTGGCCGACACCGCCCTGACCGGCGAGCTCACCGCCGGCGGCCTCGGACGGCTGCAGGCGACCTACGCCCACACGGCCTCCGCGTTGACCTACACCCTGGTCCGGTCCTGGACGTCCTCGGATGGCACCGCCCGCACGATCAACAAGTCCGCGGTCCTCAACGCCGCGACGACGGGCACGATGGTGTTCACGTCACTGGTGCCGTCCCCTCCGACCCTCGTTGCCGGTGACTCCATGCAGCTCACCGTCACGGTCGACATCACCTGATGCTCAGCGCCTAGGGAGATTGGGCGGACCATCCTGCCCCGTTGCACCTGCACCTGTTTCGACGAGCGCGCCCCAGGAGGAGTGCATGGCCACCCAGACCTTCTCCTACACCGGGGCGATCCAGTCGCTCGTTGTCCCTGCCGACGTCACGGAAATGTCCTTCGACATGGATGGAGCGTCCGGTTCCAGCAACGCCAACCGTGGTGGCGATGGGGCCAAGCTCACCGGCACCTTCCCCGTCACTCCCGGAGAAACCATCTATGTCGTCATCGGCCAAGGTGGGCTCCAGCCCGTAGGTTCTACGGGAGGTCTCGGTGGTTGGCCAGGCAACGCCCAACCGAGCGGTGGAGCGAACGGCGGCAACCAGGCATCAGGCATCCTGGCCGGCCTGGGTGGCGGCGCAGCATCAGACATCCGCCAGGGCGGTAACACTGCATCCAACCGCATTGCCGTTGCTGCTGGCGGCGGTGGAGCGGGCTCCGCTGTCGGCGGAACTGGCGGCGCATCACTCGACGCGTTCGACGGCTCGACTCCTGCGTCCACGAACACCGCAGCGGGTGCCAACGGTGCGGTCCTCGGAAACGGCGGCTCCGGTGGTGGAGCAGGTTGGCGTGCAGGCGCCTCCGGTGCAAGCAACACGTTGCAGGCCATCGGTCAGGGCGGAACCTCGATGTACCGCACGGGCGTGGTCAGCAGTCCGGTTCACACCCCGGGAGGCGGCGCCTCACCGGCCGCCAACGGACCGGGCGTACATGGCACCTGCACCCTGACCTACTTCAAGAACGCGATCCGTGCCGCCGGGGAAACCGCGCCAGCAACGGATACGAACCAGCGTCAGCACAACGCGTTCCGCGCACCAGCCGAATCAGCTCCCGCTACAGACACCCAGACTCGGGCGGTAACCGCCGCACGTTCGTACACCGAGTTCGCCGCCGCACTCGACACCACGAGTCGTATGGTCACTGGGCTACGGTCAACCGCAGAGACTGCGCCGGCCCTGGACGCCGCCCCGACCCGCGCCCTGGTCCAGTTCAGGGCACCCGTGGAGGTAGCGCCAGCCGCTGAGACCATCGCTCGGTCATTCTCCGGGTCCCGGTCCTATGGTGAGCAGGCTCCAGCTGCGGATCTCACGTCCCGGCAGGCTGTCGTGTTCCGGCGCCCGGCAGACGAACGCGCCGCCGCCGCCGAGTCGGTCGCCCGATCCACCAGTACTGGACGTGGAATCGCTGAGACAGCCCCCGCAGCCGACACGCCCACCCGATCCTTCACCGGCTCCCGCGTCTTCACCGAACTCGCCAAGGCCGTTGACACCGTCGCACGCATCTTCACCGGGTTCAGGTCGACCGCCGAGCAAGCCCCAGCCGATCTGACCAGTACCACCCGGGTCGTCCTGTTCCCGCGCACAGCGAACGAACAGGCCCCCGCAGCCGACACCTACGACCGGGCGTACAGCGGGTCCCGGGCGTACGGGGAGCAAGCGCCGGCGAACGACACCTACACCCGGCTGTACATCATCGGGCGCAACATCATCGAGGGACCCGCGGACCTTGTCCCCTACCCAGGGTTCAAGGAACTGACCGGGCTGGCATACAGCCCGGCCGGCCTCCGGTTGAGCGGCGTCGAGGTGTGGCTCATCCGCCTGGCCGACGACAAGCACGTGCAGACCACCACCACCGACGTCGATGGGGTGTGGCGCTTCGACCGCGACCTGTTCGACGTGCAGGAGTACCTCATCTACGGCTTCACCACCGACCCCGACAACCCGGGCACCCAGTGGGCTGACGTCTCCGATCGCGGTCTCACGGTTGTCGACGTCGGCACCGCCGTCCCTGGCGGAGACCTCGGTGGCCGGAACCCGAACCTGTACCTGGTCCCCCAAGGTCTCGCCACGGCCGGCGGAACCGTCCGAAAGATGTTCCCGATCTTCGACTAAGGAGAACCGATGCTCGAGCTGCTGAAGAACGAACCCCTCCGGACCCGGCTGTACGCCCTGGCTGTGCTGGTCAACGCCTACCTGCTCGGCAAGAACCTAATCGACGTCACCGACGCAGCCTTCATCGGTGGCGTGGCGGCTGTCGTACTCGGAGTCGAGACCGCACGCGCGAAGGTGACGCCCAGCCGCAAGATCGACCCGGCACCGCTCCAGGACTGAGCCGATGCCTCCGCAGGCGTACCCGATCGGGATTGCGCTGGTCTGGAACTTCCTCCGCGACCGTGACGGAAAGATGACGATCAGCCAGTGGCTCCGCGCACACCCGGTGACGTTCCTGGGAGCCCTGTGCTGGTTCATCCCGCACGTCCTGATCGGGTCGAACCTGACCGACCGGATCCTCCGACTGATCGGCCGGCTCCGGTGAGCTACATGAACCCGCCGACCCTCTTCCGGCTCGACCTGGCCTGCAAGCCCATCGCTGAGGCGTTCGGATGCGAGCCGTACCTGGTCGGCTCGGTCCAGCAGCGCACGGCGACCGCAACGTCCGACGTCGACGTCCGACTGATCCTGCCGGACAAGAAGTACGACCGGCTCATCAAGACACCCGAGATGCGCACCCTGCTCGACCTGGCGCTCGGCGCGTTCCTCCGTGAGCTCACCGGACTCCCGATCGACTTCCAGATCCAGCGAATGACCCAGGCCAACGAGAAGCACGGCGACAAGCAGCGGAACCCGCTCGGCGGCCGCACGCTCGCGGCTTGGATCGGAGACTGCTGATGACCGACCTACTGATCCACCTGGGCTACAGCGACGGGGCCCGACCCACGATCGGACCCTGCTCCGGGGAGCTCCTCGGCTCGGCCCGCGTCCCCTGGACCGCCTACCAACGGAGGACGGCCTCATGAACCGCGGACCGTCGCTCCCCCGCCTGCTCAGCGAGGTCGTCGGGCTCACCCTCGGCACCATCGGCCACTGGCTCACCTGTGCAGGTAGGGCTCTGATCCGCTAGCACGAACCCCCGACACCAAGTTCAAAGTTATGTATAACCATGAACATCGCCCCGCCACCCCTTCCGGGTGGCGGGGCGTTTCGTCATGCCAGGTCCTGCTCGGCATCCCACGGGTTCGCGCCCTCTTCGTCGGGCAGCTGGTAGTTCCGCAGGATGAACCTGTCCAGGAGCGGTACTGCCAGGGAGTACTTCCCGAACCGGTTCTTGTAGATGAGCCCCTGGTCGGAGAGGCTGCTCAGGATCTGATTCACGTGGCTCGCTGAGAAGGGTTTCGCCAAGAGCATCTTGCCGTGGGCAACGACCTCCTGAATTGAGAACTCCCCGTCAGTTCGCGGGAGGTGGGCCACGACGTACATCAGGTGTCGCTGACGGTCAGTAGCGCGAGCCCAGCGGCCAGCGAAGAAGTCGGTGTCCAGCTTTCGCTGGATCGCGTCGACAGGAACACTGCTGGGTGTGCCGTCAGCAGCGACCTGCTGCAGGAAGACGTCGTAGACCTCTCGGCACATGAACTGGATGAAGTAAGGGTACCCGCCGGCTTCACGCACGATGGTGGCTACGGATTCGGGGGTCAGCGACACCGGGCAGGAGGCGTCCTTGACCGGCTTGGTGACCGCGTCTCGACTTTCGGCTTCGGTGAGCTCGCCGAGCGTGACGACTCGGAACATCCGCTCTGCGTATGTACGGGAGTCGACGAGCTTGCCGAATAGGGTCGGCAGGCCGGTCAGCGCCAGCATGAACTGAGCGTTGGATCGTTGAATCGACTGGAAGACATCCAGGAGGACCGAGAGCGGGAACTGGTCATTTGCGGCGTGGTCGCTGAGGTTCTGGGCTTCGTCGTACGCGAACACCACTTTGGGCTTTCCTACAGCAGCGAGGTGCTGGCTAGCGAACAGCAGAGTGGCCTTGAGTTTGTCGACGATCAACCCGGGGGTCTGGTTGTAGATGTTGCTCAGGAATGCATAATCCATCGGTACGGTTTCGGTCTGGTCCCCACCGGCGGAGAATCCGGGCTGGCGGGGCGCCGGGACCTCAAGCAGCAGTTGGGAGGTTACGACCGACAGATCGGTCAGTAGCCTGATCGCGAGGTTTTCTTCGGAGATACTCGCAGCTTCTGAGAGGTCCGCGCCGACCCAGAGCCATCCATGCTCGAGCGCCTTGGGCCGGAAGGTTTCCAGCAGCACGGTCTTACCGAGGCCGCGAAGACCGGTCAAGACGAGGTTCTCCAGGATGGTTTGCTGGCCGAGGAGCCGGAGGAACTCCTTCGACTCTTCGACCCGTCCGGCGAGGTAGGGCGGCATGTGCCCGGCGCCGGGCTTGTACGGGTTTGCGAAGGCGGGGGTGATGGTGATGGTTTCGGTGCTCATGGACAGAGCCTACTCTCTTAATGTAGTGGCGAGAATAAACTTAGCGTGACGACTAAATGATAGTTGATCGAACATGTCGTACCTTGGTGGCACCCTGGACGCATGCCGCTCGCGCCCGACACAGCCACCACCATCAGCCTGATCGGGACCGCCGAGCGCCTGCACTCCGAACGTGGCGATCGCGGCGCCGCCGTCACCGAGCTCAAGCGCATCGCGGGCGGCCGCGCCGACCTCCTCGCCAAGGCCGCTGGCCACTTCCAAGGCTCCGATACCTGGAACTCCCTGGCCTGCTACCGGCTCCTCGTCGACGCCGGCGCCGACATCAACCTCATCCCCGCGGCCGCTGAACGCACCCGGGCCAATCGGGAGAACTACGGACACACCAGCGCGGGCACTAAGCCGCCGGGATGAGGCATCGGTGCGGCCTCTAGGTGCGAGGCGACTGCCGGACGATCACTGCGATCAGCTCGGCACTGCATCCGACAGCCTTCGCGAGAGTTCCCTGTGTCCAAGTCGCGGGGTCCTCGGCGCGTAGTTGCCGGACGAGCTGGTCGCGCTGTGCACGGTGCTGGGCCGCCTCGTCAACGGAGGCGGCCGCAGCCTCGTGATGTTCCCGGGCCTGCTGTGCTCTGGCGTCAGAGGCCACGGCTGAAGTCCGAGATCAGCGTCGGGACCGCGGAATCGAACCCAGCGATGTCCAGCATCCCTCGATCGGATGGGTCGGCGATCGAGAACTTCGTTGCAGTCATCCCAACGACCACGAGGCGGGCGTCGATCCCGGTCTCGCGGCGATACAGAGCGAGCGCCTGGTGCGGGTGCATGGCGCCGGAGTAGGTCTCGTTGTCGGTGTAGACCACGAAGGTGTCCACCTCGAGGCCCTGCTTCAGGGCGTGGATCATCGGCAGCGAGCAATCCGTTCCACCAAACGAGAGACCCGAGACCGCCCGGATCGCGTCCTCGAGGCGTTGCCGCGGGCTGATGGCCAGCTGCGTGAGCTCCGCGTCCCGACGGTCGAAGAACCCGCCACGACCACCGGTGAAACCGACAATCATGTGTTCTGGTTCAGTCGCCGCGGTGACCAGGGCCATCGCGGCCGATGCCTCACGGCACGACAGCGGCAGGTTGCTGATCGGAGCGGTCATCGACCCGGACACGTCGAGCGCCAGCATCGTGCGCTTCCCAGCTGATTCGATCGCACCGAACGAGGCGTAGAACGCAGCGTCCAGCGCGTCGACAATCTGCGCAGTCGGGGTCCACGTGGAGTCGCCGCGGGCTGACTGACCCGATGCGTACGTCCGGGCCGCGACAAGAACGCTGATCGGGTGTATCCGGCCACGCTTCAGCCGCTCTGTGTCGGAGAGCCGCGCCGCTACCTCCGCGGTCCGGGACCCGAGCGGGTTGAGGAGGCCGAGGCGGGTCAACCGTGGCAGCTGGCGCATCAGGGCTGTCTGGGGGATCCCGTTGTCCAGGAGCGCCTCCCAGGTCGCGGCCTTGTTCAGCGCGGCGTCAGGAAGCATCTCCCACCCGAGGCGGAAGGCTCGAATCAGCCCCGGCACGTCGGCGCCCGGCTCCTGCGCCTTCAGGTACCCCTCGATCAGGAACGGGGTGTCGTCACCGACGTTCCCGCGGACGATCCAGTCGAAGAGGGCACGCCGGGTGTCGGACGCCGCCTGAGGGTGTGCCTTGCGCAGCAGGTCGCGGTGGGTCCAGCCCTCGCGCTGCCGGTACTTCACGGCCTGGAACGCGACGTCGTCAACATCCGATCGCAGGTACCAGTCGCCGACCGCAGACCGGAGGCCGCGGCCCCAGCCACGGAACTGCTGGACATAGCCGGCGAAGATGAACAGGTGCGTGCCGGTCCGCGCGACCTGGTGAAGGTGACGTAGCGCCTCGGACCGCTCGTCGTCAGCCCCGATGGAGCATGCGATTGCGTACGCGAATAGCGTCGGATTCTGACGCGGCGCTCGGCCGGCCTCGGAGACCTCGAGCAGGACACGGAGAAGCATCTGGTGGTTGGTCCGCGCGAGGTGGATCACCAGTGCCGCGTTGTCCTTGGTGAGCTCGGCGGCGGACGTGTAGTACGACGCGCCGTCGGTGCCGAGGGTGAGGAACCGGCGGAGCCGTGCCTCCTCATCGATGGTGAAGGTGTAGCCGCCCGCGGAGTTCTTGACTTGGCGGGGGTCGGCCTGGTCGGTTTGCGGGGTGTGACGGGTGCTGATTGTGCTGAGCGGGTCCATGCCCGGCCTCCTTGTTGTGGAAGGCCGAAGCGGTGGCGGGCGTGTAGGTGGCTGCCGGAGGGTCCATTGCAAGGTAACCGACTGCCTTCGGCCCGCCACCGCTTCGGGTGGGTCTTCAGCGCGAGGTGGGCCGGTCGTGGGGTGACGACCGGGGTAAGTGCTCTACCGCTGAGCTACCGCGACCGAAGCCGTGGGCGGGATTCGAACCCGCGACCTCTCTCTTAACAGGAGTAACCGACCATCTTCGGCCCGGCCCGACCTGCGCTGCGATCTGAAGGAGGCAGGGACGGTCGTGGAGTGGAAACCGGAGTTGTGCTTGCCGTGCAGACCGAAGCCTGCCGCACCCGTGGTCCGTGTTGCTGAGCCACGACGGGATTCGAACCCGATCATCCTGGAGATAACCGATCGCCGTCGGCCCGTCCCTGCCTTGTCACTGTTGAGTTCTGCCACGGACCGTAAGCCGTTACGCATTACGCAACCAAGGGGATAAGGCGAACTCGCAACACCGCCGCAGGTTGCCTCCTGTTGCCGCCGGTTCTCGGGGTTGTCATTCAGTTCAGCAGGATGCTCTTGGTTCGCCAGTTCTCACCGGTGCCATGGATTGCTGAACAGGTGTAGGCCGTCCGGACGAGAGCACCGAACGAGTTCTGGGAGTCGACCGACCCTGTAACCGTCCACCTGTCGCCGGCACCGAGGGTGGCCGTCGCTCCGGTGAACTTGGCGGTTGCGGGAGCCTTCAGCTGGTCCTTGACCGACTTCTCGCATACGTACTTGGCGTCGCTGCTCCTGCCGGATCCGGCGTCGGCCTTGTCGTCACCACCGGACGAGATCACGGAGGCCAGGATCGTCACTCCGACTACGGCGCCCACGATCCAGGGCCATCGTTTACCCGAGGTGCCCACCGGTTCCTTGCTGTCGCTCCCGACGGGCGCGACCGGGGTGACGTCTGACCCACAGTGCTTGCACTTGACTGCGGCCGCCTGGATCTCTTCAGCGCAGAACGGACAAGCTCGGGTAGTCATGGCCGGACGCTACTTCGAGCCGAGCTTGGTTGTCACGAACCGATGTCACCGGGTCGAGAGTGGTCTACCCCGCCGACCTGTGACAGGTGCTCGCGAAGGGCGTGCCCAACGGACGTGCATATATACACATCTAGCCTCCCAGACCCTCCCCCAGCCTCCCAGGGACGTAGGTGTAAAACGCCCTCTGACCTGCGCGTTTGTGGATATCCGCAGGTCAGGGGCCTACCAGGAAACGGTTTCAAGTCCCCCCTCGGACACCCGGTTTGACCTGCAAGAACCCCAGAAATATCGGGGCGTAGTCACAAGATATGCACGACCGAGGTTTACCCTCGGAGGATGACACACCCAACGGAGCCTCCGCGATACGACGCGGAGGGCAACAGCATCTGCCGGACCTGCGGCGGTGCTCACCGAACTTCCGATCATCCGATGGATCCGGACTACGCCGTGATCCGACCCGGCGAGGGGCTTCCCGCCGGGTTCCTGCCGCCCGAGTACGACGGCCGCTGGATCGACATCGCCCAGATGCCGGTCAGGAACGGCTACCCGTTCGAGCGGGCCGACCGGGCCCGCGAGCATGGGCTTTCGATCGGCATCGCAGTCGCCGTACCGACGGACCAGTTCGAGGTCCGCGAGGACGGCGCCGTGGCCCAAGTCTGGGAGCTGCAGGTCTGATGCCGACACCCGAATCTCGATTGCTTGCCGACGGCAAGACCCTGCGGCACTTCGTCCGCGTCCGCGACCCACGGCCCGGCAAGAAGCTCTTCTCCTCGCGGACCTTCGCCACTCGGCCCGAAGCCGACATGTTCTGCCGCGACGTCGAGAACCGCGGCGCCGAGAAGGCACTCGACGAACTCGACCGCGAGGCCGGGCTGCTCGACGAGAAGACCCTCGACGAGTGGGCGCCGATCCACTTCTCCGCGCTGACCGAGCCGAACGAGGACACGATCGGCCGGTACCAGCGGATCTACGCCCGCAACTGGTCACCCCAACTCGGGCATCTTCGCCTCAGCCAGATATCCCGGGTCGACGTCTCCCAAGCCCTGAACCAGGTCACCGGCAGGGACAAGACCGTCATGAACGCCTGGGGCGTCCTGACACACATGCTCAAGATGGCGGCTGCCGACGGCCTCATCCCGAAGTCCCCCACCGTCGGCGTACGGCCCGGCCGGCGCACCGACCACGAGGATGTTGAGCACCGCTACCTGACACAGGGCGAGTTCTGGATGGTGCTCGATGCGACACCGGAGTACTGGCGGCCGTTGGTGATGATGCTCGCCGGAACCGGCATGCGGTGGGGCGAGCTCGCCGCGCTGATGGTCGCGGACATCGACTTGGACAACGCCGCGGTGCGGGTGACGAAGGCCGAGAAGGCCGACGCGACGGCGCGGAGCAAGCGGTACGTCGGTCCGACGAAGTCCAGGAAGTCGCGGCGGACCGTGACCCTGCCCGTCGAGGTCATCGACCTGGTGAAGCCGCTGCTCGACCGACCCGGCAACGAGCGGCTGTTCCTGCCGCCGAAGGGCGGGCCGCTGCGGCACCGGACCTTCTACATGGACATCTGGCAGAAGAAGAGCCTCGGGTTCGGCCGCACTGACGAGGACGGGAACAAGGTGCTGACGCTGTCCGATCCGCAGCCCAGGCTCCACGACCTGCGACACAGCCACGTCGCCTGGCTCATCGCCGCCGGCGTTCCGTTGCCAGTGATCCAGGCCCGCCTCGGACACGAGAAGATCACGACCACGATCGACACCTACGGACACCTCATGCCGGACATCCAACGCGCCGCAGCTGACGCCGCGAGCATGGTCCTGGGTCGCCCGACCAAGTCGCAGACGAAGGCGCTCAAGAGCGGTCGCGGCCGGGACCAATAGCCCTACTCTGTGGGACGACTGTCCCGATTTGGTCCCGATCGGCTACAAACCGGGCATCATCTCGTGATGGAGCAGTTTGCGGTCCTGATGCTTCTCGGAGTCCGGGTCCGAGAAGTGCGCGACCTAACCGAGGGATCCGTATTCGTCGAGGACGCGAACCTGCTTCTGGTCGACGACCGACTCGAACAATCGGAGCGCGAGCTTATCTGCCGCGCGGTTCTGGGACTCGTTCAGACTTGACTGCCGCAGTCCCCTTTGCGACCACCAGTCGAACGGGCGGATCCTCGGCGCGCGGGTTCCGCGCAGCTGGGGATTCTGTCGACGCTGGGGCGAGCGATCGAAGGAGGATGACCGAGGACTCGTCAAGTCCGCGTCCGGCTTCGTCTTGGGTGAGCATCCCGGCCGCGACGAATGCCTCCAGCGGGTTGCGTTCGTAGGCTTGTGCGAACGCGGCTACCTTCGCCGCCTCGGTGGGAACGTATCCCCCGTTTAGCCATCGGCCAATGGTGCTTTGAGCGATCCCGGTTCGTTCGCCGATAGCAGTCTGAGTCGCGCCGCCGGCGACGGCTGCGACGTACTGCTGCCACATATTCATGTGGAAACCGTAGCGGCATGTATGCATGCATGTCTACAGATCGAGAACTTGTGCGAATGGGCTTGTCTAACCATGCATGCATGGCTAGTGTCCTCCACATGCGAATCAGTCCCAAGCCCCAGGCCCTAAACGCGGCCTGCAAGCAGCTCGACTGCAGCCGCGACGAACTCGCACGACGCATGGGTGTTGCGACAGCCACTGCCTACCGGATCGACGCTGGTCGCACCGAGCCCTCGCCCAAGTTCATCGCGTCCCTGATGGACGTCACCGGGCTCAAGTTCGAGGACCTGTTCGACATCGTCCGGGACGCAGCATGAGCGACCTCCTCACCGTCCCCGAGGTCGCGGAACGGCTCCGCAAATCGGAGCGGTTCGTCAAGGACGAACTCCGACGGAAGAACCTGCGCGGATCCCGATTCGGTGGTGCGTGGCACGTCTCGGACAGCGACCTCAAGATCTACATCGAGGCTCACGCCAACGTCTCGCCGGTGAAGAGGTCGGCATGACGACCTCAATCATGACCCCAGTCAAGATCTCGGGCTGCGCCCGTCGGCGCGCAAAGGCCATCGCTCGCCGCGAGCGCGTCACCGCGCTGACCCACCGTCGCGAGGACATTGCGTTCTACGAGCGCGGAACCATCCCGCCGTCGTCGATCGGCGTCTCCATGTGCTCCTGCGGAGCGCGTTCTTTCACCCGCGACGAGTCCTGGGACTTCAGTGATTTCGACGAGATGCATTCCGGCTGCGAGGTGGTCGCGTCATGACCGCCTTCGACCCGGCCACCGTCACCACCGACAGCGTCCAGCTGGAACTCGTGCTCGCTCCCCTGGTGCACCCGGTCTACGAGCCGTCGATGTCGAACGCAGAGAAGTTCGCGGCGTTCCATGCAGCGAACCCGCATGTCGCTGACGCCCTCGAGGCGCTCGCCGCGCAGAAGCTCGCGGTCAAGCCGCGCGTCGGGATGGGTGCCCTATACGAGCGGCTCCGGTGGGAAGCAGACATCCAGACCATCGGGGACCAGTACCGGCTGAACAACAACCATCGGGCGTACTACACCCGCCTCCTTGAGGCGCGGCACCCCGAGTGGGCTGGCCGAATCCCGAAGCGCGAGCAGCGGGACGAGGCCGCCTGATGGCGGTCAAGGCTGGGCTCAACCAGGACCCGGCGTTCATCCTGCCCGGTGCCATCGCGGCGCTTCAGCGGAACCCCGGTTACCGGGACGTGTTCCCGATCGGTGCCTCTCTCCTCGATTGGGTGGTGGCCGGCGTATGACCACCAGCCTCCTCACCGTCATCGACGTTGCGAAGCACCTCCGCATGTCCGAGCGGTTCGTTCAGGACGAACTCCGACGCGGCCGACTCCGCGGAACGAAGACCGGCAACCAGTGGCGCATCGATCCGGCCGACCTGGATGCGTACAAGGCCGGGAACGCGAACGTCGAAGCGGCCCGGTCGGGCTGAGCGAAGTCTTCCGAGCCTGCCTTCTCCGGGGCTCGGCAGCGGCCCGGCCGACGCACGACGCCTCGGGGAAGACGGGCCGTGACAGCACCACAACTGAATAGGCGGGCCGGACCTGCAGTCCATCGGTGATGGATCCCGGCCCGCCACCTCAGACAGAAAGAGACCCCGCGGGGGCAATCCGCGAGGTCTCGGTGAAGCAACAACCAACAGAAGGGTACGACATGTACTTCGCGATCATCATCGCCGCGCTCGTCATTGCCGCGGCGTATCACCTCATCCGGGGCGGCCGGACCTTCACCACGAATCCGAACGACACCCTCGCCGACGGGCCGTTTGCCCCGCGCCGGCTCGTTGCCGTGGTGCTCCTCGTACCGGCGTTGTTGCTGTTCCTGTTCACCTCGCTGACGATCGTTGAGGCGAAGCAGGTCGGTGTCCTGACCACATTCGGGAAGCCGTCCGACCGCACCCTCGACCCGGGCCTGCATCTCAAGGCCCCGTGGCAGAAGGTCACCCAGGTCGACGGCACGATCCAGACCGATGAATACCGCGACGACCGATGCATCTACGTCCGTATCGGCGACGGCTCACAGTCCTGCCTCACAGCGACGATCCGGTGGCGCATCGTGCAGGACCGGGCGAACACCATCTTCGGTGACTACCGGTCGGATGACCCGACCGAGAACCTCCGCTCGGCCGTGGTTTCAACCCAGTTCAAGTCCGCCGCCCAGACCGTGCTCAGTGACTACAACCCGATCGCGTCGCTCGAGGTCGTGTCCGGGTCTAACGCCCAGTCCGCGTCCGAACTGAACTTCGCACCGGACTACGACGCTATCTCAGCCGCGCTGTCAAAGCAGATGGTTGACCGCCTCGGCACCCAGCCCCTGGTCGAAGTCCAGTCGATCACTGTCTCCTACCTCTCGCTCGCGGACTCCACCCAGTCCAAGCTGAACGACTTCATCGCGGCAGTCGGTGACACCCGCATCGCTGCCCAGCGAAAGTCCACAGCGACCGAAGAAGCGGCAGCGAACCGGACCCTGTCGGGATCGATCTCGAACGACCCGAATGTCCTCACCTCGAAGTGCTACGACGTCGTCAAGGAAGCCCTGGCCGCGGGCTACCAGCTGCCTGCCGGGTTCTCCTGCTGGCCGGGTTCTGGTTCCGCTCTGGTGATCCCGAGTGGCGGTGCCCGATGAAGGCCCTTAGGACTCTGGACGTTGGCGACGAGCAGATCGTCCGTGATCTCGCTGAGCACAACGGCGTAGCCCTGGTCGAGACCGAGGACGGGTGGGTCAACGCCTACCTGGACGGCACGGTCTACAAGGCACCGACCGAGACGGCCGCCGCGTGATGCCCCGCCTGACTATCGGAGGAGGTGTCGGTTTGATGCGTGGCTGGGGTTTCACCTTTATCTGCGTGGTGATCGCCGCAGCATTCCTGCCGTCGCCTCTCGACTGGTACCTCCTCGGTGCGGTGTCGATTGTCTCGATCGTCAGCGCGACTACCGACTACGCCGATGCGCGAGTCCGGCGCGAGTTGGAGGCCGCCAAGGAGACCGCCAATCACCGCGAGTGGACCGACCAGCTGAAGCAGATGGAGGTCGAGGATGCGGCCGCCTGGGAGCGCCTGGCTGCCGCGATCGACCTGCACCCCGCTCCCCTGATCTACCCAGGACGGCTCCGCTCGGTGCCGATCCCGTCACAGCGCCCCGCGTCCGACTGAGCACGACCCACCAAGAAGGAGATCCGATGACCGACCAGACGAAGACCGACGACGAGGTGGTCAAGCGCCCGTTCGCCGACTTCCTCCGCGAACAGGGAAAGGGCGCCCTACACGAGGAGCTCACCAACGAGATGCACGCCCTGATCGGCGCCATCAACGAGACCGGCAAGAAGGGCGTCCTGCAGATCTCGCTCACCTTCGAGCCGAACAAGAAGAACCCCGACATGTTGATGGTCACTGACGACGTCCGCGCCCGCGCCCCCAAGCCCGAGAAGCGCGCGTCGATCTTCTACACCGACGACGACGGAAACGTCACCCGGTCGGACCCCAACCAGCTGACCTTCGACGGACCTCTCCGTGAGGTCCCCGCAGCAACCCCCGCCAACATCAAGGAGAAGCAGGCATGACCGACGTACTCGACACGAAGACCGGCGCCCAGGCAATCATCGACCTCGCCACCGACGCCGCCGTTCCCCAGGCCCTCGACGAGGACGGCCGGTTCTTCTCCGTCACCGTTGCCTCGGGAGCAACGCACCAGGTCGTCGACCTTGAGACGCACCTGGAGAAGTTCCGCGACCGGCCGCGACGGAAGACTGGGTCGTACGTCGTGCACGACGTACCGTCCTTCGGCGCCTACTTCGACAAGCACAGGCTGCCTGAGACGGAGGTCTGGGCAGACCTGACGAAGCAGTCACTGTTCGCCGTCCTCAACGCCGGGGTCGAGTCGGCCGGAGTCGAGGCCGGCGACCCGGGCTGGGAAGACCACGTTCTCTCGTACGCCGTGAAGAAGACCGACGGCTGGATCGCCTGGACAGCGGTCGACGGCAAGCTCCTCGATCAGGTCACGTTCGCCGAGCTGATCGAGTCCCGCGCGATCGACATCCACCACCCGTCGTCGGCGGAGATGCTCGACATCGCGCAGACCTTCGAGGCGAAGACGAACGTCGAGTTCAAGTCGGGTGAGGTCCTCGCCTCCGGAGAGCGGAAGCTGACCTACAACGAGACCACCACGGCCAAGGCCGGGGAAACCGGGTCCGTCGACATCCCGAAGGAGATCCATCTCGCGCTGGTCCCGTTCGAGGGAGCGGACGCGTACAAGGTCGTTGCCCGGTTCCGGTACCGGATCACCGGCGGTCGCCTCGCCCTGGGTGTCGTGCTCGAGCGTCCGAACGACATCCTCCGTGAAGCGTTCGAGGACGTCGTCCAGAAGGCCGAGGAAGCCATTCAGCACACCATCCTGCGGGGCTCTGGTCGCTGATGGCGCACTGGTCCACGGCGGGCAGACTCGCCACCTTCAACGGAACCTGCGTTCGCTGCGACGAGGCGTTCACTCAGGGTGTCGACCAGGTCGTCCGTCGTGGGCCAGGTCGTTGGATCCATGCGCAATGCGCAAGCGGGGCCGACGAATGAGCGACCTAACCCCAGGCCAGGAGAGCGTCCTTCGCCTGATCACGGAAGGAACAAAGGCGGACGGGCGTCCGCCGATGCTCAACGAGCTCTGCGTCGCGACCGGACTCGACTCCAGCGTCGTCTCACGCCACCTCCGAGATCTGCAGCACATGGGTCGAATCGTCGTCGACCTCGACCGCCCTCGCGCGATCACGATCGTGGACGGTGCCGCATGAGCCGGCTGATGTCGGTCTCGATGACCGAGCAGGCCGTCCTCGACCGGATCAAGCGCGTCACCCGACGCAAGGGCTGGTGGAAGGACAAGAACGAACGACGGCTCGTTGTGCCCGGCGACAGGCTCATGCTGTGCCGGAAGGTGATGGGCCGCAAGAAAGACGAGCCGCTGGTCCGGCTCGTTGAGGTCGAGGTCCTCGCCATACGCCGGGAGCCGCTGGCCCTCCTCGCAAGAGACACCGAGTACGCGAGGGCAGAGGTCGCCATGGAGGGCTTCCCTGGAATGCATCCCCCTGACTTCGTCGACAAGTTCTTCGTCCAGGCCCAGGGGATGACCTACCTGGATCAGGTCACGCGCATCGAGTGGCGATACCTCGAAGCCCGTGAGACCGCATGTCACAACGACGCGGGCTGCGACGGCATCTCGCACTCGCTCCCCTGCAACAACGCATGGTTCGGGAGGACCGCATGACCAAAACGAAGACCCGTCCGTGGCGCTCCGGTCACTGCAACGACGGCAACCCGAAGAAGATCCACCGGCAGTGCGACGAGCATCCTCGCGCCGATGGCGTCCCGTGCTCCTGCCTCTGCCACATGGCGCCAGAACCTTCCGTCGCTACCGGGGCGCCGGCGACCAACGTCGAGCTCCTCACGCCCAGCGGGTTCCTGGTTACCCACGAGGCTCCCGAGACCGATGCCTGGTTCGCTGGTCGCCGCGATGGGATCACTGGCACCGACCTGCCCAAGATCCTCGGCCTGTCGAAGTACGGCAACTCCCTGTCTGTCTGGCTCGACAAGCGCGGCGAGCTGAACGACGACGCCGGTGAGGCCGCGTTCTGGGGCACAGTGCTCGAGGAGCCCGTAGCGCAGGAGTGGGCTCGCCGGCACGGCGCCGAGGTCACCCCGGTCGGGGTCCTCGCGAACGTCGAACGCCCCTGGGTCCGCGCCAGCCTCGACCGAGTTGTCACCCCCGGCACCTGCCCGGACGGCGACGGCCCCTGCGGGCTGGAGGTCAAGACCCGGTCGGCGTTCAAGTCGAAGATGTTCCGCTCCGACGTCCCCGACGACGTGCTCGCCCAGACCACCTGGGGTCTCTTGACCACCGGCCTGCACCACATGCACGTCGCGGTCCTGATCGGCGGCCAGGAACTTCGATCCTTCCGCGTTGACCGTGACCCCAAGGTCGAGGAGTACCTCCTCGAAGCCGCAGGCCCGGTCTGGGCTGCAGTCCAGGAGGGCACGCCGCCCGAGGCGCACCCCGATGCCGAGGGCGTCCTCCTTGGACTCCTGAACCAGCTGTACGAGACCCGCGCCGGAGAGCGCGACGTCGACCCGGAGAAGGCCCGCCCGTGGTTGGAGCAGTACGCCGACGGCGGCCGCATAGAGAAGGACGGCAAGAGGCTCAAGGAACAGGCCAAGGCGGCGCTCGTGCAGCTGCTCGACGACGGCGACGTCGGCCGAGTCGATGGCGCGATCGCCTACACCTACCAGCGACCCGATCCCGGGACCACACTCTCCGCGGCCGAGCTCCGCCGACTCGCATCCGAGCGCCCCGAGGAGTACGCCGAGCTCGTCGCCGGCGGCTTCATCAAGACCACAAACCCCGGACCCCGATTCGACTTCAAGGAGACAGCATGACCGGCAGCAGCTTGACCCAGCGCGCCCACGGCGAGACCGACCGGACCCCCCAGGGTCCGACCCTGCGTGACCAGATCCAATCGATGGAGTCGCAGTTCGCGCTCGCTATGCCGAAGGGCCTCGAAGCCGCCCAGTTGGTGCGCGACGCTCTGACGTCGCTGAAGCAGACCCCGAAGCTCGCCGAGGCGACACCACAGTCGGTGCTCGGGGCGCTGATGACCTGCGCGCAGCTCGGCCTTCGGCCCGGGGTGCTCGGCCAGGCATGGGTGCTGCCCTACTGGGACTCGAAGTCCCGCGGGTTCGTCGCCCAGCTGATCGTCGGCTACAAGGGGTTCGTCGAACTGGCGTACCGGTCCGGTCAGATCGCCACGATCATCGCCCGCACCGTCTACGAAGGCGACGTCTTCGACGTCGAGTACGGACTCGACGAGAAGCTGGTGCACAAGCCCGCCATGAGCGGTGCCCGGTCGAAGCCGATTGCGCACTACGCGATGGTGAAGCTCGCTAACGGCGGCCGCTCGTTCTGGGTGATGACCGAGGACGAGATGCAGGCGTGGAAGAAGCGGTACGCGCCTACGAACAAGGCTGGGACTGTCGTCGGCCCGTGGGTGTCGGACTACGAGGCGATGGCCCGCAAGACGTGCCTCCTGCGCCTCGCGGCGTGGCTTCCGAAGGCCACCGAGCTCGCTTACGCGATCGAGGTCGACAACGGGGTCCGCACGACCCTCGACCCCAAGGCAGATGTCGTCGAGGCAACCCACCACTACGCCGAACAGGTCAACACGGAGACCGGTGAATTGACCGACACCGCCGAGGTCCCACCGTCCGACCCCGAGGTACCCGGTACCGGTGATCAGGGATGAGCCGCAAGGTAACGGCGTACCTGATCTACCGGGCCGCCGACGGGTCGATGCGGGTCGTCAAGAAGTTGCCCCGCCTCGCTTGGGATGAGGTCGCGTTCACGATCAACGTGAATGTTCCGGACCCGTGGGGTCGGCTCGCGGGTGCGGTCGTCATCGATCTCCCCGAGAACGGTCCGGCAGTCGTCGAGATCACTCACACGCCAGAGGTCGGGTCATGAGCCGGCGAGTAGTGATCGGGGTCGACCCGGGTAACACCGAGTCGGCGTTCACCGTCGTCGAGGTCGACAACCGCCGCCCGATCCTGATCGGCAAGCTCCCGAACGACGAGGTCCTCCGGATCCTCTGTGTTCAGGCGCCCTACGCGGACCGGGTCGGGATCGAGATGGTCGCGTCGTACGGCATGGCCGTCGGCAAGGACGTGTTCGAAACCTGCGTCTGGATCGGCCGCTTCCAGCAGGCCATCGCCGACGAAGCACCTGAGATCTCGGTCGACCTGATCTACCGACGCGACGTGAAACTGCATCACTGCGGCAGCGCCAAGGCCAAAGACCCGAACATCACACAGGCCTTGATCGACCGATTTGCGTCCGGTGAGCCGAACCGAGGAAAGGGCACCAAGGCCGAGCCTGGGTGGTTCCACGGGTTCCGAGACGACATCTGGCAGGCACACGCGCTCACCGTCCTTGTCGCTGACCAGGAGGCCGCGCGATGACCGGCACCGTCGACCGCTACACGAAGAAGTGGCGCCTCGACCGCGCACGCATCGGCACCCGCCTCATCGACGCGGCACCCACCCGCCGCCACCTCGAGCTCCTCGAAGCATCCGGGTGGACCTCCACCGCCGTTGCCAAGGCCCTCGGGCTCTCCCAGTCCATGGTCCACCGGGTACGTCGCGGACAGCCGACGCTCAAGCGGATCCACGCGACCCGGATCCTCGGCTTCATCGGCGACGGACTGCCCGACCACCCCACCCAGAAAGGCGACGGCGCTCTGATCCCGAACACCGGCGCCGTACGCCGCGTCCAGGCACTCCTCGCGCTCGGCTGGCCCCACCACGAACTCCAGGCCAGGTCCGGGATCAACACCGCCGCAGTTACCCGGCCTGACGCCCGGTTCGTCGTACGCCGCACCCACAACGCGATCCGCGCCCTCTACGCAGAGCTCTACACGAAGCCCGGACCCAGCCAGGCGGTGCGCCGGCGGGCCGCCGCTCATGGCTACTTCTCCCCCATCTACTGGGACGACATCGATCACGACCCGACCCCGATCCGCAACGAACGGGAGGTCTCCTGATGCACAGGCTGAACATCGCCCGCTGTCCTGCACCCGCCACCACCCGCTGGGGAACCCTGCGATGCGTCACCCTCCGGACCCATTGCACGAACCCCCGACACGCGTCCTGGAATCGGGCTCTCTGGCCCATGGCCCTGCTTTGGGCCGTCAAGCCTTGGTGGCCAAACTCCGAAGGGCGCGCAGCAGACGCGCGAGGCAAGGCCCTCAACGACGCTCTCGCGCAGCAGGACGGTGTCGCATGAGCACCGCAGCAGTCATCTACCTCGAACCCGAGCTCGAACCCGAAGCCGACCTGCCCGAGGGAACCGTCGGACGCATCGAGTTCATGAAGCGGTCCGGCATCACCTACCGCCAGCTCGACTACTGGTCCCGCTGCAAGCTCCTCCGGGTCCCCGACCACGCACCCGGATCCG
>CAZIWB010000082.1:0-27823 GCA_964542655.1 uncultured Cellvibrionaceae bacterium | reverse complement strand
AGGATACTGATATTCCCGTAGCCGATACCCCGATGCTCGGAGTTCCTGGGGGCGCCGTACCCGGAGTTGTAAAGGAAGCAGATGATGAACCACTGCGCACGCCGCTATAGATAGCCCGCACTGAAAAAGTGTAACCAGTGACTTGGGCTAATCCGCTGACAGATACAGAGGTTGATGATGCGGCGGTCCAGCTAGCCCCCCCATTGATCGACCATTCATAAGTCGCCCCCGACGTTGCAGATGCAGTCCAGGTTGCAGTGACCGATGAAGGAGTTTTATTAGAAAAACCGGGCGTTCCAGGAGCGGAAACTACAATATCCGAGGTTGTAAAAGACTTACTTGCGGAATCACTGATGTTGCCCGCAGCATCTTTCGCCCGAAGCACAAACGTATAATTAGTAGATGGAATGAGCCCCGACAAATTCACAGATGGTGAGGTGCCCAATGTATTCCATGCACCTCCATTGAGTCTGTATTCGTAGCCGGACACACCTGCGTTATCAGTAGACGCTGTCCAGCTTACCCTTGCAGAATTAGTAGTGAGATTACTTACCAGCAAAGCAGATGGAATGGACGGCTGCACAAAATCAGGCCCCGACACCTTGATGCGATTACCTGCCGCGTCATATTCATAGCCTCGATTACCATTAACGTCATCTTCAACAGTGCGAACTCGACCGAGAGCGTCGTATGTATATTTGACAGTCTGAGCGCTTACTTCAAGGCAAACAAAGCCTAAAGAAATGATAATGGCAATATAACGTAGTGTTCGGGTAAAAAATGATGAGGGAGGCATAACATCGTCCTTTGATCGGTTGAGTATGGAAATCCGTGAAAACTCGATTTGATAGCCGCGAATATTTTGTGGGGCACCATCAAAACGAAACGAAAACGTACAGCAGTGGGATTGCAGAGTTTATTTTAAAATACAAAGTGGCGCCATCTTCACCATCAATATTTGAACCGTCAAGATTTTTTTAGCTTTGCTAGAAAAACAAGAACACGCTCAAAGCAGAAACTTAAATCAGTAATTCGCTTCGCTCGGAACCAATTCGGTAAAATTTATAATCAGATAAAAATACAAAAAGACAATAATTTTCTCCTGGTTTTACCATTTAGATAAAGCTTTCATGCAAGCAAATAGAAATGCATCATGCTAAAGACCAAATTAATTAGCGCAATTTTAGTAACCGCCCTGCAATGCCAATAAAACAAAAACACCTCTTATGAAATTGGCCTGCCAACCAAAAATATATTCAACACAATTTGTGCATTCATCCGTAATGTAACCGTTTTTTCTTGCACAGGAATATTTGTGCGCACTTCATCTTCTTTTGCTTTGTCACCATGAATGAAGATGGATACAACAAAATCAAAATAACTCAATAGAATGCGTTGGCCCATTGTAGTAGCGAGCATTTGAAATTGGTTTGATCAATTGTATGAGTAGCAAAAAAACGTTGGTGAGGGATAGGAGAATTTTATTTCATAAACAATCCACTCGAATTTCGACCAGTTTTAGCGGGAAGAACTGCTAGAACTGGTCGAAATTACTACATGATTCGAGTGGTTATTTCGTTAAAAAACTGTACTGCAAATTTTTCAAAGGTGGCTAGCTAAAAGCGTTACCAACCCTGGTTATTAGTCCCTACTTTATTGAAGAACGAACTTGGCGCACCACCGGCATCCAGTGGCCCTAATTTCGAGCCGGATACTTTCACTCCATCAAAGTTCACTTGGCCGCGTCCACCGCCATCCAACACTTCAATACCGTAAGTACCAGCATTGATAACGTTGATATTGCGCAGGGTTACATTGCGCAACACAGCGGCATCAGCACCAGCCAGAACTTCAGCGGAGAATTTTTCGCCCGCGGGTACATAAGCTGTACCAAAACCACGGAACTCAATACCGGAATACATCGGCTCGATAATATCGACGTTCTCTACCAGGATATCGTTGACATCACCTTCGCGTAGATAGAATTTCAACGCGCCGTGCTTCCAGACATTGCCATTTTCAAAAAACATCGGCCCACCTGCACGTAACAAAGTGATGTTCCTGAAAGTGGTCAACTGCGGCCCGAATGGATATGAAGAGAATTCATTGTCGATCAGGATGCCGGGATAAGTCAGCACATCTTCGCACAATAAATTTTCAAACAAATTATCGTAACCACCGTAGGCCGCGTAGCAGTTCGCACGCCATGGCATTTGCACCGTCAGGTTGCGGAACACGTTGCCGTGGCCTATGCCCTGGTCGGGCGCATTGCGCGCTTCCGGTTTGATAAAGTTGGGGCCGGCGTTCACAGTTTTATCGCGCACCCAATGGGTCCAGCGAATCGACCAGACGACCGCTGCATCATCACCGGTATTACGGAAGTGCGAATTTTCCACCACACTGTTTGAAGTTCCGTTATCCAGATTCACACCGTCTGCATAAGTGTTGCGGATGCGCACGTGGCGAATGGTCAGGTTCTCGGTTGGTTGGGTTTGGTATGGTGGGTCATTGCCTACCCAAATTGCACCGACAACGTGTTCGATCCACAGGTTCTCGATAAGTGAACCATTGCCCATAGGACCGGCAAACCCTTTTTGCACACCTTGGGTTTCTTCCGCACGCGCTTTTGATTCACCGCGAATGGAGAAGTCACCAAACACACATTTCACATGGCCGATACAGAAGAAAATCGATTTCGGCCCTTTGATGGTGGTGTACCACATACCCGCACCGCGCACCTCGGCACCTTTGTTATCCATACCTGCGTTGCCGGTAGCTAATTTTTCGGCGAGATAAGTGCCGGGCGGGAACCAGAGTTTTGCACCGGAATTCATGATCGATGAAATTTTATCGGCGTAGTCGACACCCGTGTTCGGCAAAATCCCGAGCGTAGTTACGTCGGTAAATCCGGCGGGCATAGTCAGTGCCGGTGCTACTTGCTCAAGGTCAATCAAGTCGACCACATAGAAAGGCGCAGTGTCTTGTGCATCGCGTTGCAATTTCACTTCTGCACCGACCCGAATCGGCTGGTCAAGCAGGACCGCAACTTCATCAAAAAAGGTGTGCGGTTGTTCGGCGGGAATATCCATAATCGCATCGCCAATCAAACCACCCTTATAAGACCAGGCGTATTTTGAAGTCAGATCCAATGATTTAACGCGCACACCATCGATATATAAACCCAAGGTTGCGTTGATACCGCCGCCCATAGGTGCATCGGGAATTGAGTAGCGCAATACGACTGAGTTCGCTGCTTTGGTATTGGTGATCGCTACTGCATCACCGGTGCTATTGAGCTGCACTGCGCTACGGCCAATCGCTTCTGCCTGGATAAAGTTTTTATCCCACTTGGTACGGCTCGGCGCCAATACAGTTGCACCACCACTGCGACGTCCTGCTTCCAATTGGTATTCAACCCAGGGCACTGCATATCCACGCACAGGCACAGCAACAGAACTGCTTGATCCGCTTGAAAGCGATGTAGTGCTTGTAGAAGAAATAACACTTGAGCGAGATGAACTGGTTAGCGAAGAACTAACAAGTGAGGAACTCACCGACGACGGCGCAACACTGCTTTTTGATGAGGATGACGGAGCCACGGAGCTAGGCGCACTGCTCGAAGTGGGTACAACAACACCTACTGGTACCAACTGCCATTGCGCACTTTGCCATGCATCGTAAATTCCACCGATTTGTGCAGAGCCCGTTAAATTTTCGACATGGATAAATTGCGAGCTCAACCAGCGGCTGCGAATGCGAACAAAACCATCGCCCGTAGGTTCAACCGTCCACTTCGAACTATCCCAGGTTGTCTGGCGCGGAGTCGCTTGCACTGAACCGTTATTGCTTTCGATATTTAAATATTCGCCGGTAGCTGTGTTGCGAATTTCCACCACGCCATTACCAACGGATTCCAATACCCAATGCGATGTATTTGCACTCTGCGCAACATAATTTGCATTAGTGCCGCCATCATTTAAATAAGCGTGTGACCAACGATTCACAATATCGTAACTGGCAATAGTCGGTGTTGATGAAGAAGCTGCCGAGCTTGATAGTGGCGACACACTTGACGCAACTGATGATGAAACTCCACCTACCGCAGCGAATTGCCACTGCGCACTCCACCAACTTGCGTCAGCTGTACCATGCTGTGCAGCACCGTTTTGGTTTTCTACATGAATATAGTGGGACGATTGCCATTGGTTTCTAATGCGTGAATAAGTTGCATCAACCGCTTCCACTTGCCACTTGGAACTACCCCAGTCCGGATAACGTGCTGATGCTTGCACTTTGCCAGTGAGATTTTCCACATGCATATAATCGCCGGTAGCGACGTTGCGGATTTCAATAAAGCCATTGGCAACACTTTCACGTACCCACTGGCAAGCTGTTCCATTTGCCGTCGCGCTGTAAGTGACAAAATCGCCACCATCGCACAAGTAAGTATTTTTCCAGCGATTCAAAATAGTCACGGCGCCATTAACAGGAGGAAGGCTGCTTGAACTGCTAGTCGTTACCAGACTACTTGAACTACTGGTAGTTGTTGCAACGCTGCTGGAACTTTTCGAACTGCTCACCACACTGGCAATACTGCTGGAAGAACTTGAGGAGAGAGTAATTGTGGTGATATTCAGGGTGAAGCCCGTGAATTGATTAACGCTCAGCGCATCTTCCACATTGGTAATAACCGCATTATTGAAGGTTGCTGAACCCGATCCCACCTCGGCGTAAATACCCACACCGCCATAGGAATTATTTTGTACGTTGCGTACCGACGCATCCCTACCAACACCATTAATCGTTATGTTATTAAAGGTCATGTTGGTAAAACCGTTGCCGTACATCTGCACACCGTGGCGCTGTGCATCGGTGATTTTAATATTATCGAACTGCATATTGCGGACGCCGCTCGGCGCAAAGATTTCAATCGCACCGCGCGCCCTATGCCACAAATCATAACTGGTGCCGCAGCGTTCAATATTCGTATCGTAAATGCGATACAGGCCTTGATCGCTAAACGTATAACCCGAGAAATCCGTGGTAAAACGAATACCGCTGCCTCCAAAACAATCGCGGATTAACAAGTTGTGGACTTTATGGTCGCGTCCACCAAAAATCGCCACGCCACCAGCACGATAAATATGCTCCACTGTATTAAAACGGAAAGTGTTATTCACCTCTTCCGGCACAGCTGGGCTGTTAGACGGCCACATCGCCAAACCATCATCACCACTGTTGCGGATATTGGTGTGTTCAACAATAGAGTTAGAAGTCCCTTGTGATAAGTTAATACCATCGGCGTAGTTGTTGCGAAAACGCGCATGGGAAATTAACAAGTTGTTAGTGACATCCACCGGATAAGGCGCATCGTAACCGCCGAGCCAGGCACCCACTTCAAAGTGTTCGGCCCACACGCGGGTGAATTTGGAATTATTGCCCCAGGTGCCCATAAAGGCTTTGTAAATCATGTAATCGCCCGGGCTGGCAAAACGGCGGTTATTGATAGTGTTGAAATAAATATCCGACACCTCAACATTATTCACGCGCGCAATCATACCGCCGCTGAATTTTGCCGGGTTTGAATAATAAACTTCGGTGTGCCACATACCCGCACCTTTAATGCCGATATTGCTGGTATTCAGCACCACTTTATTATTGAAATCCCATTTTCCCGGCGGCAAGTAAACACCGGTTCCCGCTGCGCCCGCTGCGGCAACCGCAGAATTAAACGCAACCAGATCCGAGCCAGCATCATTTGGCACCGCACCAAAATCGGTGATGGAAACATAACCAGCCGGTTTCTGGATCACGTCAGGTACATTTTCCAATTCAATAAAATCGATACCGTAGGCAACGCCATCGCTGTTGCGTTTCTGGATACGGATTTTATCGCCTGCGTTTAATGTGCGATTTAATTTGAAATGCTTTTCATCAAAGCGCATCGCAATATAATCGGTATTGGCAAATGCGTGCGGCGTGTTTTCCGGCTCTTTGTTGACATAATATTGCCAGGCCCAGCGCGATGAAATCGGCACAGTTTGATCCAATTGGCCATTGACATAGATATCCACTTCACCATTCAAACCGGTTCCATCGGCTGAATCAGGCATGGTAAAGCGCAGGGTGACTCCATTACCGGAAGTGGCGACTGTCCACTCCACCGAACTATTTGACGCAGGCAAATTTACAAATTTTTGCTGCGATGCTTCGGATGCCGTAGTGGAGACATCAAAATTAGTCGTCTGTGAAATCTGCGCATTAGCGAGTACCGCCACATCCGCTTCATAGCGGGTGTAGGGCATTAAATATGCGCCCCGCTCTGTCGATTGTGCCAGCGCTTGCGCGCCCAGGAATAATTGCAAGGCAGTTAGTCCCATACCCAAGTGGGTACGGACCCGGATGCCTCCGGGTTTGCCAGGTTGATATTTCATTATTTTTCCTCTTTGTCCTCTGGTTATAGTTCCAGGGAAACTCTGAAAAATACACTTTCCGTCATACCCGCGAACGCGGGTATCCATAAAACTCAACATCGTGGATTCCTGCCTTCACAGGAAGGACGATTAATTCAGAGCATTCCCAGGTGCCGTGAAAAATATTTTTTCACAAACATCACACAAACCTGCAATCACCTGCTAAAAATCCGCTGCTTTATTGCAAGCAATAGATCGCAAGCCAATCGCAAGAATTGGCAATCGTAAAATGAAGGGATAGCGTTAAATCAGTAAAACTTTTTGCAGGTGTCTGATAAGCAATAACGTTTATTGTTATGGATTTATGATGGGTAAAAATACAACCGGTAATTTATTGTTATGTCATGGTGGATACATGGTAAATAAGTGCGAAAGCTTGTGTCTATACCAACAGGAGGATATTGGCGAATTGAAAACGATTTCTTTTTTCGGAAAACGTTTTCAATAAAAAATAATTTGAATTTACGCTAAAGGGTTCACATTTCCATGCGACTAAAATCTTTGGTTCCATTCCTGCATCGTCACTTAAATTAACTCCTTGTTAACGCCCCTCAATCAAAAAACCTAACAGGCAGTATCTATCCAAGACGACCTGGCGCAGCTGACATTTGTCATAAGACACTGGTGACTTTCGCGGCTGGTGCGCCATAGCCGCAGGCGGCAAACTGGCCGTACCAACCCTGCCAGATTCACCTATAGCCCCAACAAGTCCATAATAGGCATGAATCTCCACCACCTTGGATACGATACGCGGCTATGAATCCCTCCTCAGACCAATGCGCCGGTTCCATTTACTCTGCCAAATCCTGGATTTGGCTGGTTTTCAGCCTCTACTACTTTGTCCCCGTGTATTACATGCCCTTCAGCCCCCTTGCCAAGGTATTGCTGGTGGGTATTTATTGTATTTTTGTATCCCTGTATTTGTGGGCGATTACCCTTAAGCGCAGGCAGGTATGGATACCGGTAGCCGCGATTACCTTACTGGCCATTGCCATCACCCCTTATTCGCCCGGCTCCAGTACCTTTTTTTCCTACATCGGTTTTATAGTGGGATTTTCCTATCGCACTAAAACCTGGCTGGTAATTACCGGTTTACTGGTAGCACTCATTGCAGCATTGCATGTTAAATTTAATTATCCCTTCCCTTATTTTGCATTTCCGGCACTGTCAGGATTAGTCACCATCAGCATTATTGGCTATGTAGAAAAATTGCGCCTTGAAGCGCGCATCAGCCAGCAAAAAAGCCATCAGGAAATTGAACAGCTTGCCGTCATCGCTGAACGCGAACGTATTGCGCGGGACCTGCACGATATCCTTGGACACACGTTATCGAGCATTGCGCTCAAGGCCGAGTTGGCAGAAAAATTATTGCAGCAAGAAAAACACCAGCAGGTACAACAGCATTTATCCGAGCTGCACCAAATTGCGCGCAACAGCCTGAGCCTGGTGCGGCAGACGGTCTCCGGTTATAAACACCGGGGACTATCGGGTGAGGTTATGGAACTCTGCGAAAAATTGCGGCAAAACGGCTTTGTAGTAGATCTCAACGGCGATATTCCCCAGCTTTCACCGCGCGCTGAAACCGCTATTATCCTGGCCCTGACTGAATTGACGACCAATGTGTTACGCCATAGCAATGGCAACCACTGCCAGATTGAATTCCAGCAAAACTGCGACAAAATCCTGGTGTGCATGCGTGACAATGGCGAAGTGAAATCGCTAACTCCCGGCAATGGTTTGCAGGGTATACAGGAGCGTTTACATGCGCTTACCGGAGATTTGCAATCCTCCATCCATAAAGGTTGTGAATTTATTATTTCACTGCCGCGCAACGAACTACATCAGCAAGGATCTTGATCGCACATGAAAATTTTATTAGCAGAAGACCAATCCATGGTACGTGGAGCATTGGCTGCCTTACTCGGCATGGAAGAAGGATTTGAAGTTACCCAGGCAGAGGACGGCGACCGCGCCTGGCTGCTAATGAAACAAAATAGCTACGATATTTTACTCACCGATATTGAAATGCCCGGTCGCTCCGGCCTTGAATTGGCGCAGTGGGTACTGCAACAAAAATTACCGACCAAAACCATCATCATCACCACCTTTGGCCGCTCGGGTTATATCCGCCGCGCAATCGATATGGGCGTTTCCGGATTCTTATTAAAAGATGCCCCCTCCGAACAGCTCATCCAGGCGATTTATAAAGTCATGGATGGCAAGCGTGTGATCGACGGGGAACTGGCGATGATGGCGCTGGGTGAAAGCGATCCACTCAATGATAAAGAACGCCGCGCCCTGCGCCTGGCGGCGGAAGGTAAGACCACTGCGGAAATTGCAATAGCGCTATGTTTATCCGAAGGAACTGTGCGCAATTACCTCTCGGAAGCTATCGCCAAACTGCACGCCGCCAACCGTGTAGACGCCGCGCGTATCGCCCGCCAAAAAGGTTGGATCTGACAAACCCTGACCTTGTATGCAAGTTTGTGAATTTTATCCCACCCGCTATTCCTGTAGTGTCAGGATGACTGCTAGAATCCCCCTCCGCTGCCTCCCTGGCAGCAATTCATAACAGCAGATAACAACAAGTAAACTATCAAAACCTGAGCAAGCCTGAGCGAAATAGTGGCGAAGCCGGTCGCAATCTGTAGCGTCCCCATCGCCAACATCCACACCATACTCCAGAAAAACAGGAAAACCCGGTATGCAAATCGACACTATCCGGCAATTGCCGGAGTACGCGGCCCTGACCCGCGCACGCAAAAAAATCATGTGGCCTTTATCACTGGCCGTCATAGTCGCTTACTTCGCGTTAATCCTCACCATTGCGTTTGAACCTGCATCGCTCGGCAACCCCGTTGGCGATGGTGTCACCTCTATTGGCGTCGTCATGGGGCTAGGCATTATCGTCTTTTGCATGGTCATTACGGGCATTTATGTCTATTACGCCAACCGCGTATTGGAACCGCTCACTCAAGCCATCCGTAAAAAAGCCGGAGGCCAACAATGAAACACCACGCTCCTTTAGCGTTAATGCTCTCTGCCATGGCGACCTGTGCCTGGGCACAAACCAGCACCACCAAAGGTATCAACGTTATCGCCATCGTAATGTTTTTAGCCTTTGTTGCCGTTACGCTCGGCATCACCTACTGGGCCGCGCGCCGCACCAAAACTGCCAATGATTTTTACGCGGCAGGTGGCGGTATTACCGGTTTCCAAAATGGTCTTGCTATTGCGGGCGACTATATGTCCGCCGCTTCTTTTTTAGGGATTGCCGGATTGGTTTATACCTCGGGTTTTGATGGCCTGATTTACGCGATTGGTTTTTTGGTGGGCTGGCCGATTGTGCTGTTACTCATCGCAGAACCTTTGCGCAACCTGGGTAAATACACCTTTGCCGATGTGGCTTCCTTCCGCTTGCAGCAAAAACCTATCCGCATCCTCGCCGCCAGCGGCTCATTGGTCACAGTAATTTTTTATTTGATCGCGCAGATGGTCGGCGCCGGAAAATTAATTGAATTATTGTTTGGCCTGCCCTATGAAGTTGCAGTGGTGATCGTCGGTGTATTGATGACGCTCTATGTCACCTTCGGAGGTATGCTCGCCACTACCTGGGTGCAATTGATCAAAGCGATTTTATTGCTCTCCGGCGCCACACTGACGGCATTACTGGTGATGGTGCAATTTGGTTTCAGTTTTGAAAACATGTTTGCCGAAGCCGTAAAAGTACACGCTAAAGGCCATGCCATCATGGCACCGGGAACACTCGTCAGCGATCCTGTTTCCGCAATTTCACTCGGCATTGCCCTTATGTTCGGCACCGCCGGTTTGCCGCATATTTTGATGCGTTTCTTCACTGTGAAAGATGCCGTACAAGCGCGCCGCTCTGTGTTTTATGCAACAGGATTTATCGGCTACTTTTACATCCTTACCTTTATTATCGGTTTCGGCGCAATCATTTTGCTGCTGAAAAACCCGGCGTATTTTACCGACGGTGCATTGATTGGTGGCGCCAATATGGCGGCGATCCATTTGTCGCAAGCCTTGGGGGGCGATGTGTTATTAGGTTTTATTTCCGCCGTTGCCTTCGCCACCATCCTCGCTGTGGTATCAGGTTTGACCCTCGCAGGTTCGAGTGCAATTTCCCATGACCTCTATGCAACACTGGTATTAAAAGGTGATCGCGACGAGAAAAAAGAAATCCGTGCATCGCGTATTGCCACTGTGTGCCTGGGTGTGATTGCGGTATTGCTCGGGATTGTTTTTGAAAAACAAAACGTCGCCTTTATGGTCGGCCTCGCATTTTGTGTAGCCGCCAGCGCCAACTTCCCGATTTTGTTGCTGAGTATGTACTGGCGCAAACTCACCACGCGCGGTGCAGTAATGGGTGGTGGACTGGGTTTGTTTACCGCAGTGATCCTGGTGGTGCTTGGCCCGACGGTATGGGTTGATGCATTTGGCTTTCCCCAAGCCATATTCCCTTACAAGTATCCAGCTATCTTCTCGGTAAGCATCGCGTTTATCGGCATCTGGATTTTCTCCATCACCGATAAATCTGCTTCAGCCGCCGCTGAACAATCTGCATTTGATGCGCAGTTTGTGCGTTCACAAACCGGTATTGGTGCAGCGGAAGCATCGCAACACTAATTACTCGCAACATTAAAAAAGTCGTTATAAAAAAATACCCGGACACTCACATGTCCGGGTATTTTTTTATCCTGGTTGTAAGTAATTACAATCCACAAGGCGATGGCAGCGCCGGATTTTGCTCTTTCACGTTGTCGACGTAGGCCACTTTTTTACTGCGCATATCAGCAATCTGTGACTCTACTTCTGCGGTAGTGATGGCTACACCTTCCTGGAAAAATACCCAATCGATATCTTCCTGGTATTCGCGCATTTCCGGTGAATCAACCGGCCCTTGCGAACCATCAGCACCTTTGGGCATAAACCACAAATTAAAGTTGATCGACATAAAATCTTCCGGATATACCGCGCTGGTATGCTCGGTAAACAACTGGCCATCCACATAGTAAGTGACCTTGTTATTGGCAACAGTCAGCAGCAGTGTATGCCAACCAGCGTAACTGCCCGCTTTGCGCGTATATTCATTCACCTTGGTCCAGGGCTCCAACTGGAAGGTATCCCAACTGGTTGTCCACATCGCCGGTGTGGCATTTTCACCCCAGCCACCATTGGGCAGGTATTCAAAATCAGTTTCGCTGTAATTTTTATCCATTGGCGCTTTGAGGGGGCTGATGGCATACATAGTCTGGATAACTTCATCGCCATCCGGCCCGTAACTCGGCTCATCGCGGAAAAAGATACGTGCGGCATAAGTCCCTTCGCGGTATTTACGCGCATGGCAAAATTGGGTGTGGCGGGTTTTTTCACCGGTACCGTTGGTGACCGAGCTCATACGCACCGCTCCAGCTTCCGTTTCGGGGATATCGGCATGGAAAGACAAGCCTTCTGCGGACCAGGTCGCCCCCTTGATACCCGGATGGCCGGTTTCAGTCCTGACCTTCCAGCCATTGCTATGGAATGCGGTGATATCCGCGTAATTAAAATCATCAAAAAACACCGCCGCCGTTGCAGGGGCTGCGGCTGGGATAGATGAGGTTGCCGCTACCGAAGATGCCTGCTGGGCTGGCGAATCCGTTTTGGAACCGCAGCCGATCAAGGCGATGGAGGTAGCGAGAATACTGGCAAGAAGAATGGGTTGATAGGCCATGTTGTTATCCTTTGTGGTTGATTGATGCTGTCAATTTCTCGCATTTGGGACAACGTTGTCAAACAGTTTGGCGCTTGCGCCCGATAACTTAACGCGGATTTACATAAGTTGATGCAAAGTGACAATGCCACTTGCATCACACCCTGGCGCTGCTCCTGCTTAAAAATCGGGAGCGGCGTCAATAAAGACCTCTTTCGCAGACACTGGATGCACAAAACGAATATCCGTCGCGTGCAACAGCAACCGGGCGGCAGCCCTGGCAAACTCCCCGCCATAGAATTCACACCCCAGGATCGGGTGCCCTATCGCCTGCAAATGCAAGCGTAGCTGATGCGAGCGACCGGTGATGGGATGCAGGAAAACCCGTGTTGTCTGCGCCTGCTCATCGCGGCTAATCACCCGGTATTCCGTCACAGACGGTTTGCCAGTCGCAGGGCAAATCTTGTATTTCGGCCCCTCTCCTGCGGCAATAGGCAGGTCAATAACACCCTCATCGCGCGCCATTAACCCGGCAACGACCGCCGTATAATGCTTACTGATGGTTCGCGCCTGGAACTGTTTGCTGATATGGGATAACGCGGGCTTATTGAGCGGGATAACCATAACGCCAGAAGTATCAAAATCCAGCCGATGGACAATCGCAGCACCGGGGTAATCAGGCAGTAAACGGCTAATCACCGAATCGCGGTTTTGCGGATGGCGCCCCGGTACACTGAGCAGGCGCGTGGGTTTGTTAATCAGGAGAAAATCCTGCTCCGCTTGTAATATCCCAACCTCGCCATCACAGGGGGGAAGGATAAATAATTGGTCTATATCCGCTTGCATAAGTGAAATCGATAATAGATAGAAAAAAAAACCATATCCCCATAATACCAGCCCAAACCCAATAAACTTGCGTGTCATGGCTTACAGGAACAAACTTAGTCCAAATAGTGTGTTCACATCTGTATGGCCTGCTGTTATCTTGCCGCCGCAAAACTCGCCGGAACATGGCTTTTCCTGTATTCTGCGCGCCTCAATTTTTAGCCTACAGCGCCATTCCGTGATGGCCTTTAATTGCCATTTCCTGATGGCTTTACATTTGATAGGTATCAAGTTCCATGTATATCTACGACGAGTACGACCACAGCATCCTGCGCCAGCGTATCGCCCAATTCCGCGGCCAGACTGAACGCTTCCTTGCAGGGGAGCTTCCGCCTGAGCAATTCCTGCCACTGCGTTTGCAAAATGGTCTGTACGTACAGCGTTTGGCGCCCATGCTGCGCATCAACGTACCTTACGGCATGATCAACTCTACCCAATTGCGCAAGCTCGCCCATATTGCCCGTCATTACGATAAAGGCTACTGCCACGTCAGTACCCGTCAGAATATCCAGTACAACTGGCCAGACCTGACCGAAGTGCCCGATATCCTCGCTGAATTGGCCGAAGTAGGTATGCACGGTACCCAGTCGAGCGGTAACTGTATCCGCAACACTACCTCTGACCAGTTTGCCGGCGTCGCACCGGATGAAATCATCGACCCACGTCCCTACTGCGAAATCATCCGCCAGTGGTCAAGCTTCCACCCTGAATTCGCTTTCCTGCCGCGTAAATTCAAAATTGCCGTGACTGGTTCAACCCAGGACCGCGCTGCGGTGCAAGTCCATGATATCGGCCTGGAAGTGGTATTTAACGATAAAGGCGAAGTAGGCTTTAAAGTCTATGTGGGGGGCGGCTTGGGTCGCACCCCGGTGATCGGTGTAGCTATCCGCGAATTTTTACCCGAGGAAGATTTACTCTCTTACCTCGAAGCCATTTTGCGTGTGTACAACCTCTTTGGCCGTCGCGACAACAAATACAAAGCACGTATTAAAATTTTGGTGCGCGCGTTAACGCCAGAAGTCTTCGCACAAAAAGTGGAAGATGAATGGCAGCATTTGAAAGATGGTTATAACAAACTGACACAAGCAGAAATCCAGCGCGCCAAAGGTTTCTTTACCGCGCCGGCTTACGAAACAATCGATAACGCTGCAGCACAAGCAGGTGTTGATGGACAAGCCGCCGACAGCATTGCCTTCAGCAAATGGCTGCAACGCAATGTGCGCGAACACAAAATCCCCGGCTATGCATCAGTCACCCTCTCGCTGAAACCGACAGGCGTTGCCCCTGGCGATATTACCGATACGCAGTTGGAAGTGATTGCAAACCTCGCCGATAAATACAGCTTTGGCGAAGCGCGTACCACGCACGAACAAAATATCGTGCTAGCCGATGTTAAAAAGAGCGAGCTATTTTCACTCTGGAAAGAATGCAAATCTGCCGGTTTTGCAACACCCAATATCGGCACCATTACCGATATTATCTGCTGCCCCGGTGGTGACTTCTGCTCGCTCGCCAATGCCAAATCCATTCCGATTGCCGAAGCTATCCAGCGTCAATTTGAAGATTTGGATTACGTCTATGACCTCGGCGATATCGACCTGAATATTTCCGGTTGTATGAATGCCTGCGGCCATCACCACGTTGGCCACATTGGTATTCTCGGCGTGGATAAATCCGGCAAAGAGTTTTATCAAGTTCAATTAGGTGGCAGTGCCAGCAATGACGCGTCCCTCGGTGATGTGCTCGGCCCATCATTCGGTGCGGATGATATGCCTGCGGTAATCCAGAAAATTGTGGATGTGTATGTTGCCAACCGCACTGCTGAAGAATTATTTATCGACACCTATCGCCGTATAGGCGCAGCTCCCTTCAAGGAGAAAGTTTATGCCAAAGCTAATTAAAGACGGCGCGATTGTAGAAAACACCTGGGCATTCCTTGCCAAAGCCGAAGGTGAAGTTGCTGCTGCTGAAGTACCCGCTGGTCAAGTACTTATTCCTGTCGCGGTATGGATTGCACAAAAAGACCAATTGCAAAACCGCACTGACATAGGTGTCTGGTTTGATAGCGATGAAACCGCTGACTTGATTGGTGAAGATGCCAACCGCTTTGCTGTTATCGGCGTTAACTTCCCGCTGTTTATGGATGGTCGCGCTTTTTCTACCGCACGTTTGTTGCGCGAGCGCTACGGTTTTAAAGGCGAATTGCGTGCGGTGGGTAATTTTATCCGCGACCAACTCTGCTACTTGCGTCGCTGCGGTGTAAATGCATTTGCATTTGCCAACCCGGAAGCCAATCTGGAAGAAGCGGTAAAATCACTTACCGATTTGCAAGAATATTATCAGGCGTCAGTGGATCAACCGTTGCCACTGTTCCGCCGCCGTGCTTAATACTGTTTAATCAGTGCAATAAAAAATGCCGCTGCGGTGATAACAGCGGCATTTTTTTATGGTGCAATCGCTTGGTTATTGCGCAAAAAAAGCACGAATACTATTCGCCTCAGCCAAGGCATCCTCACGCCCCAGCGCCATCAGCTCAGTAATAAATTCATTCGAAAACAATAAATAACTCGCCGCAGTGGCACCACCACCTTTTGCTGTCGCACCTATCGCACGCAGGAAAAAACGTAAACTTTTTGGCAAGTAACGCACATTGCGGCCAGCGATGCCGTCAATAGGATAGCTGGGTGAAATAACCATGTTATTCACCGGGCGCAGGCTAATCCCCTCCCGCATCCGTACATCATCAGGAATTAATTGCAGCAAATCATTCATTCGTTGCATATGCTCCAAATCACCTTCAAGTGCATCCACAAATGCACTATTAAACAAGTGGCCAACAATTTGGCCCATAGAAGGTGAATGCCGATGTGGTACACGGCGATTAGCTTTAGGTGCGCTGCGGTTACCGCTCACACCAACTACAAATAAGGCATCGGCCCCTAAATGCATTGCCGGACTAATCGGCGCCAACTGGCGCAATGCACCATCGCCAAAATATTCGCGGTTAATACGCACCGCCGGAAAAATTGTGGGAATTGCTGATGACGCAAGCAAATGCTCAAGACGCAATTGTGTCGCCACACCACTGCGCCTATAGCGCGACCATCCTTGCAATGCAGGATTGCCCTGGAAAAAACTAACCGTGTGCCCGGAGGTGTAGCCCATCGCTGAAACACTGACCGCAAGCAATTTTCCGCTGTCGATGGAATGGGTAAGATTTTCAAAATTAATTTTAGAGCCCAGCAAATTCCACAATGGGGAATTATCAAGCAATGATAAAGGGCGACGACGCCCCATACCTTCGTTAAATAATGAAAAACCAAGATAACCAATGCCTTTAACAAGGTCGCCCCAACCATGCAAATAAACCTGGCCAATATCGAGGTTTTGCCACATATAAGCGAGCGCATTAACAGCCGATTTGAAATTTCCTTTGTGCGCTGCAAGCGCCAACGCATTGATTGCACCGGCCGAGGTACCACAAATAATGGGAAATGGATTTTCGCAATCGTCAGGTAAGACTTCAGCAAGTGCCTGCAAAACACCGACTTGATAAGCCGCACGAGCGCCGCCGCCGGATAAGATCAATGCTGTTTTCATAAGCAATTCTAATCACATGGTATTTTTTGTTTGATCAACATTTGTAATCGATACTCTTACCTGATCGACACCTTTTCTTGACCAATATTTATTGTTGTTCAGGATTTCCACCTGCGTTGTGCTCCTTTTAGATTAGCAGCTATAGCCGCATCTGGCGTTGATAACTTCCTTTTTAACTTGCTAGAAATAAAAAAGCACCTGACTAGAGGTGCTTTTGTTAGCCCCTGAACAATATTATTCAGGTTTCACAAGCAGCAAAGATCCTTGGACCGCTACAACATGGGCACGACTACCCACGGCCACCGGTTCTGCATAACCGGTATCAAGCCGCGCTTGCCAATTAATCCCCGAATAAGCCACTGTACCCTGATCGCGCGTAATTGATTGGGTAACAGGCAGCACTTTACCAATCATGTCGCTACTGGTATCGCGGCCGCCGCCCGCGTTTTGGAATTTTTTCAGCGGCTTCCACAGCAATACTGCGCTCAGCGCCGCCAGTACGCCTACGCTTAACACTTCCATTTCCCAGCCGCTTACCATACCGAGGGTCACCATTAGGCCGGTCAATAAACAGCTCAATGCCAAAAACAACAATGGCCCGCTCATACCCAACACACTGAGTTCCAACACCAGGCAAATACCGGCAAGGGTGTACAGAAGATGATCCTGATGCTGTGCAAAATAATCAAACAAACTGCCCATACATTTCTCTCGATTATCGTGAAGCCTGAGACAAATTAATTGATGACGAAACCGCCATCGCCTGCGCAACAGTGTTCGCTATATTGTCACTCGTCTTGCCATCCGTAAGCACCACCGTACTCTCGTGTGCTATAGCCTTGTGCGCGGCAATGGCACCCTGTGCCAGATTCAAAGTAACTGCTTTTTGCCCTTCATCAGTTGCCGCTGATTTACCAATGGTTGTGAGTGCCTCAGCTTCTGCAATCGCCACCAGACGAATAGCTTCCGCCTTACCCGTTGCTTCAAGAATCTGCGCTTCTTTACTGGCTTCTGCTGCCAACACCTGCTCCGCTTTTGCTGCTTCAGCATCTAATACGCGCGCCTGCTTTTGACCCTCAGCAGTAGTAATCGCGGCAATCTTAACGCCCTCGGCGGTGAGGATGGCCGAGCGCTTTTGCCGCTCTGCGGTCATTTGTTTTTCCATGTCTTCTTTGATCGAGGCTGGAATTGAAATTTCGAGCAACTCAAAACGCAGTACAATCAAACCCCAGGGTTCAGTGGCCGAGTGCATGGCCTCCTGGATTTTAGCGTTAATTGCTGAGCGGTTTTGAAAACAATCGTCCAGTTCCATAGAGCCAATTGCATTACGCATGGAGGTCATGGCGAGTTGGGTACATGCCAGTTTGTAATCGGTAATATTGTTGGTAGCTGAGGCCGCATCAATCACTTTGATAAACAATACGCCGTCAATCATCAAAGCAATATTGTCTTTAGTGATAGCCGATTGCTGCGGGATGACGAGGGTTTGCTCTTTTAAATTGCGATCTGCCTCAACTGATTCCACATAAGGAACAATAAAATTCAAGCCCGAGCTAAGTGTTTTTGTGTATTTCCCAAAACGATAAATAACATAGCCACGGTTTTGCGGCACAAAATGAATGCCTTTTTTCAAGGTATACAACACTACCAAAGCAACCCAAAAAGCGGGGCTGGTAATAAGCCCGAACAATGATTCCATAATAAATTTCCTGATTGAAATTAAAGGGCAAACATTAACATCGAACGATATAAATTATTTTTGATTTGATTTTGCTAATTCCTGGTCGCGCAGTTCGCGCCGCAAAATTTTACCGACATTACTTTTGGGTAGCTCTTTGCGGAATTCGATCAAATGGGGAACCTTGTATGGAGTCAATATTTCTTTGGCAAATTTACGCACCTGCTCAACCGTGAGCTGCTCATTGGCAGAGACAATAAATGCCTTCACAATTTCACTGCCCTGGCCATCGGGTACACCGACGACAGCAACTTCCACAATATCCGGGTGACCACTTAATGCATCCTCCACTTCATTGGGGAATACCTTAAACCCGCTCACATTAATCATGTCTTTTTTACGGTCAACAATTTTGATGTATCCATCGGCCTGGATAACGGCTATGTCGCCCGTTTTAAACCAGCCATCCGCATCCATTACTTCTGCGGTTGCATCAGGGCGCTGCCAGTAACCTTTCATCACTTGTGGCCCCTGCACACAGAGCTCACCTTCATTGCCAACTGGCAAGGTATTACCCGCCTCATCAATCACTTTACAGTGGGTATCGATCAGGGGGAGACCAACGGTTCCATACTGCACATTGGTAAGCGGGTTATTTGAAACAACTGGCGAAGTTTCCGTCAAACCATAACCTTCGCTGATAGGTGCCTTGGTAACTTCTGCCCAATGCTTGCTTGTCTCGGCAGTGAGTGCCATACCACCTGAACAGGTCAGGCTCAATTGGCTAAAATCCAGTTTGCTAAAATCCGGGTTGCGCATCAACGCATTAAATAAGGTATTTAAGCCGACGAAAAACGTGATTTGTTTTCCCTGCAATGTTTTTACAAACCCTGGAATATCGCGCGGGTTAGGAATTAAAAGACTGTGATTACCCAAGGCAACTGCCGAGGTGCAATGGATAGTGAACGAATAAATATGGTAGAGCGGTAAAGGTGCAACATAGAGCTCCTGTGCCGGACGAAAAACATCTTTCATTCGCTCATTGAGCTGCGCCATGTTTGCCACCAAATTGCGATGGGTGAGCATTGCACCTTTTGCGACGCCGGTAGTGCCTCCCGTATATTGCAAGACAGCAACATCATCCGGCGACAGTGCTACCGGTTGCCAGGGCTTACCCGGCAAAGCAAGTGCCTTATTGAAGCTGATTTGCTGCGGAAATTCGTAGGGCGGCACCATTTTTTTAAGATGCTTTACGACGAAATTAATCAGTACACGCTTTAATGGCGAATGCAGGTCAGCAAGCTCTGTCACTATCACTTGTTCAACACTGGTTTCGCGGATAATTGCGGCAGCATTTTTAGCGATATTCGCCAACACTACCAAGGCTTTTGCACCCGAGTCATTAAGCTGGTGTTTCATCTCATGCGCGGTATAAAGCGGATTGGTATTAACAACCACCATGCCCGCGCGCAATGCCCCAAAAACCACTACGGGGTACTGCAATATATTGGGCAGTTGTACTGCAATCCTGTCACCTGGTTGCAAGCCTGTATGTTGTTGCAGGTAAGCTGCAAAACGGCCAGATAACCGATCAAGCTCTGCGTAGGTAAGGGTGCGGTCCATGCAAGTGAACGCATTTTTGTCAGCGAATCTTTGACAGGATTCCGCGAAAACCTCAACGAGGGTCCGGTTGTAATTCAATGACATTCGACATTCTCCACGACTATTATTGTTCAAGATTAAAAATCCTCGCTCGCCAAGCCCATCAGGTTGCCTGGGCCAGACTTCATCGCCTTAACCAGGCTGATAGTGCGCGGTAATATGCGCGCGAAATAAAACTCCGCCGTTGCCAGTTTTGCACGATAAAAACCGGAGTCTGCAACAGGCGACGCGAGTTGCTGCAAGGCTACTTTTTGTGCTTTGAGCCATAAAAATGCCAACACAAGATAGCCCGAATACATTAGATAATCTACCGCAGCTGCACCAATTTGATCCGGGTCCCGCTGCGCCTGCTGCACGATATACGCGCTCAATTCTCGCCACTCCTGACTGAGTGTAGCCAATTGTGCCGCATGCGCCGCCAATTGCTCATTGCCACTACAACTGGCACAAAAGTCGATAATTTCATTGATGAACAACGCCAGTGTTTTTCCACCCGCCCCCAACACCTTGCGCCCCAATAAATCCAGCGACTGGATACCGGTAGTACCTTCATACAGGGTTGCGACACGACAATCGCGGAGGTTTTGCTCCATCCCCCATCCGCGAATATAGCCATGCCCGCCAAGGCACTGCAACGCGAGGTTGGCAGATTCAAAGCCCGCTTCGGTACCAAAGGCTTTCACTATCGGTGCCAGTAACCCAAGCACATCGGCTGCCTGTTGACGTTCAATAGGCGTTGAAGATTGCTGACTTAAATCCATTTTCATATTGGTGTAATAACCCAGCATGCGAATCCCCTCTAACAGGGATTTTTGGGTGAGCAACATGCGGCGAATATCAGGATGGACAATAATGGGGTCAGCTGGCCCATCAATATTTTTTATCCCAGTCAAGGAGCGCATTTGCAAGCGTTCACGCACATATGACCTCGACTTCTGGTAGCCCAGTTCGGCATGGGCAAGCCCCTGCAACCAAGCCCCTATACGGGTGAGATTCATAAATGTGAACATGTGGCTCAGCCCCTTGTTCACTTCACCCAATAAACATCCCCTGGCACCGTCAAAATGCAATTCACAAGTTGCGTTACCGTGAATGCCCATCTTCTCTTCAAGGGATACACAGTTCACTGCATTGGTGCCAGTCAAGACACCGTCACTGTTTGCCAATAACTTGGGAACAATAAAAAGGGAAATGCCTTTGGTACCAACGGGGGCGCCCGGCAGGCGCGCAAGGACTATATGGATAATATTTTCCGCGAGATCATGATCACCTGAAGATATAAAAATCTTGGTGCCACTAATGCGATAACTTCCATCGGTTTGAGGCTCCGCACGGGTATGCAACAACCCCAAGTCACTGCCAGCATGGGCTTCTGTCAAGCACATGGTGCCGGTCCAACGACCTGAAATTAATGCAGGTAAATATTGCTGCTTTTGCTGCTCGTTGCCATGGGTTTCGATAGTGAGCATAGCGCCCTGTGACAAACCACCGTACATCCACCAGGCCCAATTGGGTGTACCGAAAATTTCCCCAAGGATAATACTGAGTGATTGGGGTAAGCCCTGCCCGCCATATGCCGCCGAGCGCGACACAGTTGGCCATTCCAATGCACAGTATTGTTGATAGGCCGCCTTGAAGCCCAGCGGGGTTATGACCTGTCCCTCCACAAGCTTGCACCCCTGCCGGTCCCCCACCACACCAAGTGGCGCCAGCACTTCCTCGGCAAAACGGGCCGCCTCACCCAAAAAACTACCGATCAATTCGCAGTCCAGGGAGGCATGGCCTATCGCCCGGTAATGGCTCGGGTAATCAAAAAGTTCAAAAAGGGTGAAATGTATATCCCGCAAGGGCGTTTGGTAATTGTTCATCCTTAACCATCCGGGCAGAAGCCCCTCGAAAACAGAAGAGCCGATGGACAATTGATTCCATCGGCTGTTGATTATTTACTTATGGTTTACATCTTGGCAGATATGACTTTTATGTCAAATAGCTGCACTTTTTATTCTTTAAGGAAGCAAAGACGAAAAATTCTATCGCCTTAGAATGCTGTACGCCTCAATAAGCGCAATAAATGAGATGTTACCGCCGCGGTAAATCCCCAGATTTCATACCCCTGATAATGGTAGGCAGGCACACTCACTGTGCGACCGCTGCGTTCAAATTTATCTTCCCGTATCTGGATTCCGTCATCAAACAGACTCAATGGTACAAAAAAGATACTCTCAAGCTCATCGGGTGAGGGAAAAAGAGGAATGGCGGGATTAAAGCTGGCAACAAAAGGGGTGACCGGTGTTCCGGCGCGGGTATGGAATTGGGGCAAGCGTCCCAAAAGATGCATTTCTGTGGCAGGCAATCCTATCTCTTCATGGGTCTCGCGCTGTGCAGTAGCAAATAGATCCTTATCTCCGGGCTCCCACTTACCTCCCGGAAAACAGACTTCTCCCGGATGCTGTCGCAGATGCGCTGCTCGCTTGGTGTACAAAAGCGCCGGATTATCACCGCGACTAATCAATACCAAAACCGCTGCTTGAGGTTGATCGACTTGATCCAGTGGTTCATGGATAAGCTGCTGCGATAGTGCGCCAAACAGCGAATCACTCATCGCCGCCCCTCCAGATTATCCAGGCGCCAAACATCAAATGCAGGCTCCTCATAGGGATGCGCAAGGCGCAAAGCAGCAACAGCTCCATGGATATATTCATCAGCACAAACCATTTCAACGCGGTATTCAGGCAGGGTTTTTAGCTGATCCAACTCACCAATAAAAGGGGTCGCACCCACCAGTGGACGAAACTGCCCCTGCCCTACCATCTGCCAACAACATTGGTCGTAATTGCCTGCCTGCCCGGCACCCGCAGAAAATACTGCTGCTTTTACTTGTTCAAGATGCGACTCGGGGACAAAGAAGACTAACTTATACATCTGCCCTGCCCCCTTACTTTTACAATATTGTTAAATGACCCGCACTGCGATCACATGCTCAACTTTCGCCAGCGCATCAATCACGGTAGCCGATGGCACCTGCTCTACATCGATAATGTTGTAGGCCACATCACCACGGCTTTTGTTAACCATGTCCACCACGTTGACTTTATGATCCGCCAATACCGATAGCACATGCCCCAGCACCCCTGACACATTTTCATTGGAAAACGTGATGCGCGAACCTATTGCCGGAGAGCGATCCATTGACACTGCCGGGAAGTTAACAGAGTTTTTGATATTGCCGTTTTCCAGGTAATCCACCAACTGATCCGCTGCCATAATCGCGCAATTCTCTTCCGCTTCTTCAGTGCTGGCACCGATATGCGGCATTGCGTAAACATCTTTGCGATTGAGCAGGATTGGCTCGGGGAAATCGCAAATATATTTACCCAAGTGACCTGCATCCAGGCTGGCAACTACCGCATGGGCATCAACAATAGCTTCGCGCGCAAAATTCAGCAGGGTTGCACCTTTTTTAGTGACTTTGAGCGTATCTGCATTGATTAAATGCTTGGTCGCCGGAATCGCAGGTACATGCAGCGTGATGTAATCCGAACGCGCCAATAAGGATTGCAGGTTCTCCATACGGCCAACCTGGCTTGGCAAACGCCATGCGGCTTCAACTGACAATGCCGGGTCAAAACCGACTACATTCATCCCCAACGCCAACGCGGCATCGGCAATCAACGAACCGATCGCACCCAAACCAACAATCCCTAAGGTTTTGCCTTGCAACTCAAAACCGGCGAAGTTGGATTTTTCTTTTTCCAACAACTTGGACATCTCATCCGCATCACTCATATGCGTCAATGTACTTACATACTCCATTCCAGGAAATATGCCGCGCGAACCGAGCAACATGCCCGCAAGCACCAACTCTTTTACCGCATTGGCATTTGCACCAGGGGAATTAAATACCACCACACCTTTTTTAGTGTATTCCTCAACCGGTACGTTGTTGGTGCCTGCACCTGCGCGCGCTACCGCTTTGACGCTGACAGGCAAGTCTTCGCCGTGCAGCTTGTGGCTGCGCAAGATATAGGCATCGGGATGGCCAATATCACTGGCTACTTCGTATTTTTCACGCGGGAAACGATTCAAACCTTTCACAGAAATCGCGTTGTATGTTTTTATTTTAAACATGATTATTAACCCTCAGAGCGCTAACAAAAAGGCCGTGTAAAAACACGGCCTCGCGAAAAATTACCAAACAATCAGGCGGCCGTGGCTTGCTCGTAAGCCCAGCTCAGCCATGGCAACAATGTTTCCAAATCAATTGCATCAACAGTCGCACCACACCAGATCCGCAGGCCAGGAGGCGCATCGCGGTATGCGCCTATGTCATAGGCCACGCCTTCTTTATCCAGCAACTTGATCATCGCTTTAACCTGATCAGGTGTTGCCTTCAATGTGAAACAGACACTGGTGTTGGACAGGGTTTCGTCCGTTTGCGCCAGAAAATCGATCCACTCATTTGCCGCTACAAACTTCTTCAGTACAGCCAGATTGGCGTTGGAGCGCAGGATAGTTTCTTTTACACCACCGATTGCACGCACCCAATCCAATGCGTCGAGATAATCCGCTACTGCCAACATAGATGGGGTATTGATCGTGTCGCCTTTAAAAATACCTTCCACTACTTTTCCGCCACTGGTCATACGGAACAGCTTTGGCATTGGCCAGGATGGCTTGTAAGTTTCCAAACGTTCAACCGCGCGCGGGCTAAGAATCAGCATGCCGTGTGCGCCTTCACCGCCGAGCACTTTCTGCCAGCTGTAGGTAATCACATCCAGCTTCTCCCAAGGCATTTCCATCGCAAATACGGCCGAAGTCGCATCACAAATAGTCAACCCTTTGCGATCGGCAGGAATCCAATCGCCATTTGGCACTTTCACACCTGAGGTGGTGCCATTCCAGGTGAAGATCACATCGTTATCAAAATTCACTTTGGACAAGTCAGGCAACAGGCCATAATCCGCTTCATGCGCATTTACGTTCAACTTCAATTCTTTGGTGGCATCACTAAGCCACCCCTTCCCAAACGACTCCCATTGCAGGATATCAACACCACGCTCGCCCAGCAGCGACCACATGGCCATTTCCACCGCACCGGTATCTGATCCGGGTACCACACCTACACGGTAGCCTTCCGGCAGACCAAGCAACTCGGCCGTGTCTTCGCACGCACGCTGCAATGCTGCTTTACCGATAGTCGAGCGATGTGAACGCCCCAAGGTGGACACATCCAGTTGATCCAAGCTATAGCCCGGGCGCTTACTGCAAGGGCCAGACGAAAAATTGGGGTTACGGGGTTTTACTGCTGGCTTCATGGTAATCCTCTTGCTGACAGGAAGAGCACATCCGACAAACAGGGCTAATCAGGTGTGCCAAACGGGGTTTGAACTCCAACCGCAGAGACCAAACCCGGAAAATTAGGGGCGTCGATTATGCCAGCTACACACTAAATAACCTAGCCAGCCAAAGCGGATTAGCGGGCAAAAAACAGCTAAATTACGGGCAAAAAAAAGCCCTCTGAAACTCAGAGGGCAAGAGGGAGACGTCGATGCATCAACCAGACATCGACGGTGAGAGACCATTAACCAGTCAAAACCAAGCTTATAACAGACTTAAGCTCAGCGATTTCAATCAACTGGTGCTAATGTAAAACTTAATGACAGCGCTGTCAACTAAAGATGAACTTCTTTTTAGGGATGCGGCAGGTTGTGAAGAATTTTGCAGCAGGTTAAATTTTAGGGAAACTATACTCACTCAAACGCTTGAGCAATTCTCTATTGCTCGGCAAACGGCTCACCAACTGCTGAGCTCTCTTGGCGTTCTCGTCAAATAGCTCATGTGCCATCGCAACATTTTTTTTGTTATTTCTACGATTAGGTTCACCATAGTGGTTTTGGGTATCCATACCAAACAACACATACTGAAAGCTCGCTGAGGGGAACATCTCTCCCGCTCGTACAGTGTCGTGTATCCACGGGCGCTGATATTTCCAGAGCATCAATAACTCTTTTAAGCTTTCCGGGATGGTGTCGGGGTTGCAATGATCCCGCCAGTAATCAGAATCTACTCGCTGTGTTAATACATAATGCAGCTTTAAAAATTCGATAATTTTCTTCCAATGATGCGTAAATTCATCATTGAAACGCCTGGCCGTAATATCCATGAGCGCTCGATTGACAGGAAGTTGTTCGCTAATCATTCGCGCGGATTGCTCGATCAGAACCAGCGCTGTTGCTTCTAGCGGCTCTATAAAACCTGCAGCAATTCCTACCGCCACACAGTTTTTGTGCCAGAACCTTTCGCGATAGCCGGGATTAAATGTCAGTTTGCGCGGTAACACCTTATCAGCAGCAGTTTTACCCAAGGTTGGTTCGAGATATTTACGTAAGGTTTCTTCGGCTTGCTCATCGGTAGTGTAAGCGCTGGAAAATACATATCCCACGCCACGCCGCGTGGGCAGGCCTATATCCCAAATCCAGCCCGACTCAGTTGCGGTCGAGTGGGTGCAAGATTCTATATCCCCGTCAGGATTGGTATAGGGCACTTGTACCGCCAACGCACTATCATTAAAGAGCACACCGCGCTCATCTTTAAAGGGAATTTGGTAATGCTGGCCAAGCAACAAAGAAGCAAAGCCAGTGCAATCAATAAATAGATCACCACTAATATCGCCATTGACCTGTGTGGTCAATGATGCAATATCATCGGACTCGGTTGAGTTAACCCGAATAACATTATCGGAAATGTAGGTAACACCTAATACATCAATACAGTGCTTTTTCAGCATGACCGCAAACTTACCTGCATCCAGGTGATAGCCATAATTCACCACACAGGCGTATTCAGGTGTAGGCATTTGCTTAGGTGCTAAACAGCGATCAGCGATAAAACTTTGCGGGCAGACTGCATCAACAAAACTGATTTTATTTTTAATTGGCAGCCAATGTTCAGCAAGATTTATGTCTGAATATTTTTCAGGCAAGGTAAATGGATGATAATAAAATTCGTTGTTGCCCTTAATCCAGTTTATAAATTTTGAACCCTGTTTAAAACTTGCATCACATTCACGGATAAATTGAGTTTCAGAAATCCCTATTTTTTTTAAAGTCGTGCGCATCGAAGGCCAGGTACCTTCGCCAACACCTATACTGGCAATATCCGGCGACTCAATCAAGATCACCTCAATACCCGTTTCTTTATTGACGATATGATCAGCCGCAATGACTCCCGCCGTTAACCAACCAGCTGAACCACCGCCAACAATAACAATTCTTTTAACCGGATTATTCATAGCGATTGTTTTTAAAAAATACTATTAAATTATTTGAATTCAAAAAAGGATGTGACAGTAAGCCGGCCCGTCGCAGGACTGAGGTCAAAATTATAATCTTCCCCAATTTTTCCACAGTGAAGACTCGTTCCTCTATACATAAGCAATCGATTAAATATCGCATCGAAGGAGGCTATTTCTTCGAATTGATCGGTAGAGCCATTGATATAGCCTTCCGGGTATGTATCTTTTGTGGGAAATCGTTCTTGTATCTTTTCTGTGTAACTGGGATAGCGTTGCTCATCAACATATTCAAAGTTTGTTGGCCTATGGCGATACAATGAGGTTCCCATACTCGGAACCGATTGTAGATAATGTACAAACGCCAAACCTTTGCGCGACGGAGAATCGAAATGTGGGATCCGCTGCAATAAATCAAGATCATTTGGACGCGTTGTTATTATCGAAAATTTAGAAACAGCCTTCCTGATTTGCTTTACCTCTAAATGAAAAAACTGCTCCATAAAGAAACCAAAATTTTT
>CAZIWB010000081.1:0-28012 GCA_964542655.1 uncultured Cellvibrionaceae bacterium | reverse complement strand
GGCCCTGGACAGGTTGGCCCTGGACAGGTCGGCCCTGGACAGGTTGGCCCTGGACAGGTCGGCCCTGGACAGGTTGGCCCTGGACAGGTCGGCCCTGGACCCGCCATCCTCAGCGCGCAGCCACCGGCGGTGACGCTCCAGGATGCCGGGGATATCAGCCGAGGTGATGGTCATCAGGACTCCGAAAAAGCGCCGATTGCGTAGTCGATGCCGGCGAGGATGAGGAAGAGGAGAAGGGCGAGGAGGGTGCGGGTCATGGCCGGCCGTCGTAGGGCGTGCCGCGCGGGCAGTGGGGGGCTGGCTCGGCGTAGCGATGGGCTGGGTCGTCAGCGCGGGCCAGACATTCGGCCTGGCGGTCGAGGGCGGCGAGCGCAGCCCGGGCGTCGTAGCCCTTCCAGTACTTCCCCCACTCCAGCTCGGCCTGCCCCTTGATGGCGACCAGTTCGTCCCAGGTGATGCCAGCAAGGATCCATGCGTCGGCGTCGGCGGGGTCCGAGCACGGGACGGCGTTGCTGCGGAGACCGCAGTCGGCGCACATGACCGACGCTTCCTTGGTCTGGCCATCCCAGCGTTCGATGGGTGGTACGCGGCAGCGGGGGCAGGGAAGGTGGCGGACGGTCATGATCCGGCCATCGCGTAGCTGACGCGGATGTGGTGGCGGAAGGACTCGCCCTCGCCCTCGCTGAGCGGGCGGCCAAGATGGCGCTCCACCGCGGCCTGGGCTTCGGCCAGGGCGAAGATGGACGCGCGGGCTGGGAGGAGCGGCGCCATGTCCTGGGCGTGCTGGGCGGCCTCGGCTATCTCCTGGATCGCGGCGGCGTGGAGGGAGACGGAGGAGGGGCGGGTCATTTGGTGGCTCTGCGATAGATGCGCACTGGACGCCCGTGGCACTGCGTCCGTACGCTGGGGCGGTAGCCGCCGGTGGGGACGATGATGCCATCCGCGATGGCCTTCCGGATCACGGCACCCATCGCCCGATGCTCGTGGGTGGTCACGTCGGATAGGACCAGGGAGTGCCAGATGTCGTCCGACGTGAAGTCGTGGAACACGGCGGCGCATCCGCGGACGGCGCGATCGGCGGCGGCGAGCCAGGCGGGGTCGGCGTGGGATTGGGCCACGGCGATGGCGGCGGCGCCGGCGAGTTGGGCGGGGGTCATTTGGCACGCCCCGTGCGCGACTTCCGGGATTTGAGGGCCTGGAGTTTCCGGATAAGGGAAGCCCGCTGGCGCGCTGGCGGCGAGGTCTTGCCGCGGTCCCAAAGCCCCACGCCCTGCTGGGATTTCTCCAGCGCATTGGCCACTTCGAGTCGGCTCGCAACCGTCAGCGTGGAGACCAGCTCGGCGCGGAAAGTTTCCTCCGATGGAAAGTCGGACGGCGTTGTGGTGGCCATGATGGGGAGACTCCTTGAAATTAATTGATGTTCAGTAGGGTGAAGGCGCTATGACCATCAGCGCTCTGAACGAATCCGACTTTGGCTGCCTGCTCCGCGAGCTGTGGGAGGCCAAGGGCCTCGGCCAAGTCAACTTCGCCCGCGTCATTCGCCGCAGCGAGGCCTATGTAAGCCGAGTGCGAACCGGCGGGATTCCACCGCCAAATGAGGACGAGGTGGCGCGATGGGCCCACGCTCTGGACTTGGCGCCGGCCGATCGGGTCCGCCTGCTTGACGCCGCCGCGCTGGCCAATACCCCCGAGCGCATCCGCCGGAAGTTTCTTCAGCTCGCGATGGCGGCCGTCCTGTAGCACGCTGACGCTAATAGTTTCCTGGTTGGCACGACGGCCGCTGATACTAGATATTGTGTAATTATTAATCACCGAAGAAACAGGGCAAACCTGCGTATTCCAAGCGGGCTCATCCTTGCGCGTCCCGGAAATTTCAGCGGTATTTGCCATCGTGATGGGCCGAACTCTGCCGTGCGAATTGCACGAGGCAATAAAATTCTTTCACACGCAGGAGAGTCCCGGTGCAACTCGTTTCTTAATTTGGTCTTAGATCGTATTGCATTCGGCAGTGGCGGAGACGCGCCTTGTGCTCGGCTAGCACTACACCTATAGATGGCGCCCATCGCGGAGCAGCCATGCCATCACCGATCATCAAACGCTGTAAAAAATGCGGACACTCGACTCCGGTCCCAAGCGGGCTGGAGGTATTTTGCAGGCACGGCGACCGCCTGTATCGGCTGGTGCGTCGACTGCATAAGCCGCGCGCTCGATAGGCCCCCTCCGCCCACCGATGTCAATCTATACCCAATTCCAGCTATACCCCGCTAAACGACTCGCCCCGGCGGTGAGGCCGGGGCGGTCGTGAGCGCACGGCGTGGTCGGATTCCAACCGACGGCTTCCGGACGTTGCTAGCTTGTCCGGCCCTCTGGCAGGCTGAGATACACACCAGGCGCCTGCCCTAACGAAAAACCCGCCGGTGAGGGCGGGCTTCGTGCGGTTTGTCTCAAGGACGGTAGACGTAGTCTCCACGGCCGCGACCCGCCCGCTTACGACCAGCGAATGAAGGGCGGAGGCCTTATTCCCGCCCGCAGTGGGCGCCTATGGGCGCCATGACGGCACCCTACCCAATTGCAAGCCAATTTCAACCGGGCAACTCCCCTCTTGCGTAACCCAACGTTGGGTTATTGTTAAAGGAACAAGGGGCCCACATGTCAACCGTAATCACTTACCCATCAGTCCAAGATGCGGCGGCCGCATTTGGCGAGGCATTCCGATCGGCAGAGGACGCCTTTGTGGCGGCCGGCAGAATCTACGCCGAGGCCATTCGGCAGTTCGGCCAGGGCGCACGCGAGGCGTTCGCCTCCGCGGCTCCCAAGATCAGCGCCTCTACATGGCGTCGCCTGGAGGCCATCGGCAACGGGGCGCTGGACAGCAGGCTGCTTACGGCCGGATCAGCCGGGGCCGCAGCCTTGCGCCGCCTGCCCGTGCAGGCTCAAGGGCCGGCCCTTGACCATGGCGTTGAGGTTCTGATCGGGAGCGGCGACACGCTGCGGATCCAGATTGACAACCTAACCCAGCAGCAGGTGCGACAGGTGTTCTCTGGCGATCATATCCGGGATATTCCTGCACAGCGTGCCTGGCTTGAAACTAACGCCCCCCATTTATCCTCGCCGTCGATTGCGGCTGGATCGCCATGGATCGTTAAGGCCGGCAAGGTGTCGGTGTCGCGACCGTGCCAACTCACCAGGCTTGATTTGGTACGGATGTTGGCGGAGATTGGGTAATGCCGACGCATCCTAACCACCGTACACCGCCGCCATTCACGGCCGATAGGGCAAAAATGGCGCAGGCGGGGGCTGTTGCGGCCAGGCGCGAGCGAACCGAGCGGGAAAGGCGCGTCGTTAGAGAGGCGATGGCGTTAGTCAAGATGCCGGATGATGTTGCTGACTACATGGCCACGACGCAGATGCCGAGGTCCATAAGGTCCGGGATTCTGGCGTGGTCGGTGCGTACCGTGGATAGGGTCAACGGCATTAGGGGCAGGGCGTCCAGGGAATATTATCGCAAAAGGACAGAGCGCGAATATGCGGCAATTATGCAGCATATGCCACAGGTTCTTGCCATAATCGACGCCATAAAGGCGGCCGACAATGGTAAATAAAGCCGCTCAGGCTCTCGGCCGCATCAAGTCCCCGGCCAAGGCCGCCGCCTCCCGGGCCAACGGCAAGAAGGGCGGGCGGCCGAGGAGGAAGCCCCCGTCCTCCCAGCCGGACACCAACGCCGGTTGATCGCCCAGCCCCCAGCCCGTATACTGCCCCCGGAGATTCCCATGCGCCCCCTACTCCTCCTCTGTCTGCTCGCCATCTGCGCCGCGGCTGAGTCCGAAGTCCTGACCCTCAAGGACGGCCGCAAGCTGACCGGCGTGTATGACGCGCAGACCGGCATCCTGGACATGGGCATGGCCAAGATCCCGATTGCCCTGGCCGACATCGACAGCCGCAAGCCGGCCGCGCCTGAGCCGGCCAAGGCGGCGGAGCCAGCCAAGGACGCCGCGCTCCTGGGCGACCCCAAGACGATGACCCCAGAGGAGCGCGCCAAGAAGCTGGCGATCCTGCGCAACCTCCTGGAGCGTACCAAGGCGCAGGCCCAGCCCGCCGCCGCGATCCTGGCCACGCGGCAGACCGAGCTACAGGCGGCCCAGGCTGACCGAGACCTGCGCGCCGTACAGGACGGCCTTCCGGCTCGCCAGGCCGCGGCCAATGAGGGCGCCGTCAAGTGCAAGGCCATGTACCCGAAGGCCGACAGCAAGCTTGTGCGGGAATGGCGCGACCGCTTCGAGGCGCAGGAGATGAGCCGCCAAAAGACCAGGCAGGCCGCAGCCGAGCGCAAGGTGGCCAACGCCGTGGCCGCGGTGAAGGTAGCGTCCGGGACGGTGGATCGGACGGCGGCGGATAGCGCGGCGCTGGCGGAACGGATCGCCGCCATGGAGACCAGCGAAGCCGCTAAGGGATCGTCACCGACAGCTCAAACACCTTAGTGAAGTAGCTCGTCTGCAGTATGGAGTTGAAGTACGTATCCGTTACGATAACGGTCACCAGAATTTCGTTTGAACCAGCAGATGGGTCCGGCTTCTTGACCGTGTAGGGGCCGCTGGACATGAAGTACGTTACCGGCTCGCCCCATCGCCCGACATTCTGGTCGTACCTCAGTTCCTTGTAGCGAATGTCGGCCTTATACGACTTGGCGGTGTGCGTATCCTGGCCGCGGATGTCGGACACCTTGGACGTGCTTACGCCGGAAATGTCCACCGTGATCTGCGTTCCAGTCCACGCCACCACCGGCGTTCCGGTCCACGTAACGGTCCCCATCTCCGTGCGGATCGGGTCTATCCACCCGGGGTTTGCAACTGGCGTTACATCAGAGTCGCCAACCAACCACGCCGGAACGATTGTGGACCATGGGTAGGCCGGGAACTCAATTTGGCCGTTGATGACGACAGAGATAATGGCCACCGAAAAGGAGTTGTCGGCCGATAGGGCGAGTTGGCCGAGAGTGGATGGTACCAGGGTAGGAGCCGGGATCGTGCACGTAAAGTGGTCGGTCGTAGGGTTAGATAGATGTCCGGTGCTAGACGGAGCGCCGCTTGACGATGCCACGGTCCACGGCGTGGTCGGATATCCGGAGCGCACATCGCCGTATCCCCATTGCAGATTTGTGGCGAATGCGGTTGGCGCTCTAAACAGGAGCGTAACGGTTGCGGTGGGGATAGCCTCGTACGGGACCGTAGCCTGGAATCCGCCACTGTGCAGATTCGCAAACTTGACTGGGACCCCGCAGTGCGACGCGAGCCCAGGCATCCGATGCAGAGGATCGCCGCCTATGGTGGCCGCGTCGTATGGTCTAGGGACATCGTTAAGCATCATACCGGAAGCTGGCGCAGATGAATAATCAGACCGGCGGCAAATGGAGGGGAATCCATTGGTCCACACGATCCTGGCGTTGCCAAACGGTGTGCCAGGAAGCGACACATCAACGGAGAAATCTGGCATGGACCCAGCTCCATTGATGTCTGAAACGCTGGTGTCATAGACGCTGAACACCGGCAGATGCACGTACAGATAGTCAAATATAGGGTTCTCATATGGGGCAGTCCCCGTCCAGCTATTCACGCCAACGTCAAATTGATAAACATCGTAACCGCTCTGGTAATACTCAGTTTGCGGAGGTGCCATTAAGGCTGCCGCTGCCGCTGCCGGTAGCGTGGACTGGCCGGCAATCCTATAGATGGCTTGCAGGCTGGCGCCGGTTCCAATGAGTCCGACAACGACACCGCGGAATATCGTCGTCGTTCCAGTAGCGCTGGTTCCAAACGTTGTTTTGCCGTAGTCGCTAAACAGGCTGGCGCCGAATGTGGTTGTGCTTGGGGCCGGCACGGCGCCGTCCGGCACGGCGATTCCGAGGTTGTTCTTCGATCCAATGAACGGGCTTGCGCATATGTCGTAATCGAGACGGATTGACCAATTCCCAGAGGCGTCGGCGCCAGCGGCGATGCCGGCCTTCCAGCGGGCGTATATCGTAGCCGTAGCCGTAGCCTGGACGTTCGTAAACGACACCGCTCCCAATGAGTCCGTATAGGCGAATATGTTTTGCCCGGTAGACCATGTTTCGCCACCAGGCTTCGTCACTGGCAGGAGATCGCCCAGGTATTTCATCTCCGACATCCACACGGAGTTACTGATATTGTCTACGTTGGGCTGGACAATCTGCGTCAGGACTCGGCGGGCCGTGAAGGTGGGCGCTCCGCTGGCAGAGGCGGCTTCGACAACCAGGCCGTGGGGCACACTGGTGCCACTCCCCCATGTTGTTCCGGATGCCGTTACGGTCATGTTCCCGACGTAGCTTCCGACGGAAAATGCCAACGCCGGGTTCGTCTTGGTGAATGTCTCAACGGAGCCAAGCCCACCAGTTCCGAACCCGGGCAGGTCCAGGTAATACCGCTCAGCGACGCCGCCGCCCGGGTCAACTTCTGTCACATGGCGCCAGGCCATCAATACCCCGCGATAACAAGATAACAGGGGTAGCGGTAGGTAACGCTGCTGACGACCTTATCCAGATTGATGACGGTGCCGACGAAGCAGCGGCGGCCAAGCGGAAGGTTGCTCGCGTAGGAAGTATTGGAGTCGCACAGGAGGAATGCATAGCTCAGGTCGGAGATATTCTGCCCCACGCACACCCCGTCGGGAAGCCCGGCGGGGATAGGATTGGCCGACTGTACCAGCACGTCGCCGGCGGATCCGCCGACACCGGCGGGCATCTCAGAGCCGGCCACGGCGTCGGAGCGGCGGACCAGGCCGATGGTTTGGCCGGACGGCAGGGCGGTTCCGGAGGTGATGAAGTAGAGGGGAAGAGCCCCGGAAGATGCTCCGCCATACTTCGTCCGTATCGGCCGCGCCGCCACCGCCTGCGCCAGCTTGGCAACCTGCCGCCGGATCGTTTCCAGGCTATCTTGCGCCACTGTCCAACTCCTCCCAATCGGTGTGCCAGGTGGTCACGCCGGTTGTGTTATCGTAGTCGATGCGGGTAATGGGGGTCAGGGGATTCATGACGTCGCCGCCAGCGTACATGGAGCCGACAATTTTTCCCATGGTGGGGTACGCAACGGCGTCGCCGGCCAAGTCGATATACGACGGCAATAGTCCGCAGCAGCGCAGGGACCAGACCACACTAGCGCGAGGGCTGTCGGAGCGGTACCACTCCCAGGCTAGGTAGTGGGCGCTGGCCAGGGCAAGGCGGTCGTCGCGCAGCAGTTTACCAGGAACAGTCCCGATGGTGCCGCCAACCCGGCGCCCCTGACAACCGTCGGTATTCTCCGATGATCCGTCCAGGTCCCAGATGCAGCCGGGGTGGGCAATCCAGAGGTGCAGGTCGGAGATGCGGATAACGCGACGGGTCCTGACATCGCCGGAAATGGCCGATGCCACGCGCGGGCGCTGGGGTAGACGCAGGCCGACGGTAAAGGTAATCTGTTGGTACTTGTCGTCCGTATCCATGGAGCGGTCGCCTTCCTCGTCCCCGCTCCATTCCACGGTCGTCCCGTCGCTGTCGTTGCCAATCTCAGCTCCGCCCGAGTTCCAATCTCCGGCGGTCTCGTAGCGGTCGTCAGCGTTGCGCATGTACACCGTCAGCTTGCGCCGCTTGGGCTTTCCGTCTAGCTCGGCGGAAGCGGCTGGAGCAGGAGGAGTCAAGCTGTAATCGTACCCGACATACAACGGCATGTCATCCATGACCTCGATGTCTTGCGCCGCGGTGACGGCGGTGTGGTCGTTGATGACGTTGCCAATGGTGTTGGTCCAGTAATCGACGCGACTGGCCGAGACGGTGGCTGCATTGTTCCCGTCCTTCCAGGCCGGAAGCGTACGGGCGATGCCAAAGCGCTGCAGGACCGGCTTGTAAATATCCTCCGCCTGTACAGCGGGATCGGCCGCCGCCCATGCGGTGTACAGGGCCGTGGACCAACGCTTTACCCATGACCCGTCATAGATGGACCCGGTGGCGGCCACCTCGATTTGCTCGCCCTCAGTGGTCAGCTCATCAAAGGTAGAGTCGGAACGGTCTCGCACCTTAAGCGAGCCATCAACGGCACGGTGATCGCCGGCCAGGTCAACGGAAATTACCTGCCCCTCTATCTGCGAGGCCCCATCAATGGTGACGGGGGCGCCATCTACCGGGCTCGTAAAATCAACATCGTCAGCAAGCTGCGGTCGCACGCGGATCTTAAGCGCCATGACCCCATCGGGCGTATCAACGTCGTCGTCCCAATCCAGGAACGCCAATCCCTTGCCACGCTTGCGGTCTAGGATCGCCTTAAGCGCGGTCCATGCCGTGGCGTGGTCCGACATCGGCCACGGTGTCTTGCCCTCAAGGAGCCCAGCCGGATCGCAGTCGATGGTAAAGATGGGGTCGCCCGAGTTGCGGCGAATGGCCAGTATATTCTGCGCGGCCTGGAGGTCGGTCCACGCCTTGACATGCGTAGGGCCAGCCTCGTCTTCAATGGCAAAGTTGGCTATGCCGTTTCCGTCGGGTCCGGAAAACTCGGAGTCGGTTGCTTCCTTGTTGCCGCTGACGGTAGTGGGGTTCCCCTTGTCGTAGTTATACCCCGGGTGCCCATATGCCAGCGCGCTAGGGCACGCATAGTTGGCATGCCGGTCCATCGGGTAGCCATTGGCGTAGTGATAGAGGATGTCATAGCAGCGATACAGGCGCGTACCGCGGGGCGATGATGCGGCCGGCGATGGCGTGTCGTCCTGCCAGGCGCACACCCCGAGCCAAACGGTGCGCCACTCCGGGTCCTCGCCGTCAGTGCGCCGGGCTGCCATTTGCACGCGGATATGCTTGCGCAGTAGGTCAAGCGCAAGAACGGTCTCGCCGTCGATGCGTCCATACTCCATGCGTAAAACGGCCTCGCCAATCGCCGGAAGGGCCTGGCGGGTGCATTCGTCCAGGGTGATGCCGTTGACGGTGTTGTTGCCATCGGACGGGGGCGTTACGTATGGAGCGATTGTCCACGGGCCAGACCCATCGGACGCAAACGTGTCCGCATAGAGGACGCGAACCAGCGGCCATTGGCTGTTTTCATAGCGCAGCGCGACGGTCACGGCGTGGACCCAACTGGCGCATCAATCACGGCCAGCGACCAAGTTGCCACGACATATGCCGCGTTGCTTGCTGAAATTCCGGCGCCAGACAGATATCCGGGTCGAGGGGTGGCCTTGCACTCGGCAACGTGAACCCGGCTGTAGGCATAGGCTGACCCGGCAAGCGTCACCGATAGCTTGCAGTTAGTCCCGATGGTAGCTTCAAGGTCGCGGGCCTTATTGATTGCCGCCGCATAATCGGCGCATGACGTGACAGTCTCGGCCTGGAATACGCGATACCTGGAGCTAACGGTACGCCAGCGACGTCCGTCAACGCCGGCCGCAAGCAGCTCCTCCTCCACGGTAACCTGGCGGTCATCGACGCGCCCGCTGTCGCTGCGGAATATTTCCAGCGTATGGGTTCGGTTCAGGGAGTCCGTAAGCGTTCCGATGCTCATTGCTGGGCTCCGATTTGCGGCTTGTCATTTGATCCAGCCAGGCGCGCCGTGGCCTCGGCCGTCTTGCGCTGCTGGTCTAACCATTCGCGGTAAACCAACACGTTGCCGGTTTCGTTGCCCTTGCCCCATTCTCCAAAGAACTTCGCCCCCCAATCACGAGAGTCGAGCGCCTTGCGAGCCTCGGCATTCAAGATGGCGTCCGGCGTGAACATCATGTTCAGCGAGTCGCCAAGTCCGGCGGTGTCCTTGCGGCGCTTCACGAGCGCGGCGGCCCTAGCATCCATTAGGCGGTTAGGCCCGGTCTGCGCCTTGAGCCCTGCCGTGCGCTCTGTGTCCGCATCGAAAATCTGCAGGTCCAGCTCATCCCTGCCCTCGCGCGACAGCATGCCGCCGCGCTTATATATATCGGCTTCCGATGGGGCCCGTCTGCGCTTCGTGAACTCCTTCAGTTCGGCATCCGTGTATAGGCCACTCTGGTGAGCCGATAGCAGGCCGGTCATCAGCTCTGGCTTTATGTGCTTGTCTAGGCCCTGCAGGAATGAAACGCCTTCAGCCTCGGTCTTGGCACCCCCAGTAAGCTTCTCTTGAATGGTGCGATACTGAACGCCATTCAGCTTTCGGCTTGCGGCGAAGGTGTCGAATGACAGCGCGGTCTTGCCGGAGGAGCGACCGTTATTAGCCAGCTTCTCATTCAGCTGACCGGCTGCATCCACCGCCATCTTGAGCCCCTGCACGACAGCGCCAACGCGCAGGACGGCGCGCGACAGCCTATCCGCAACCCCGTCCATGCCCTTGCCTAGCCGCTCAGTCTCGCGGATGGCTTGCTGTCCATCCAATGTCAAGCGGATTTTTGCCTGCGATTCGCTCATGGCGCGCCCCTAGCAATCGTGGTCCAGCCAGTCACGCTATTGGCGTCATGCCCTACGCGGTAGCCCTGGCCCAGCGGTACGACGGCGAGCACACGCCGGCGCGATGCATGACCCAGCCCAAGATTGACGGAATCCGCGCTGTGGCCTACCTGGATGCTGGGTCCGTCGTTGTGCAGAGCCGGGAGGGCGCGCACCTTGCGGTGCCGGATGCTCTGCGCGCTGACATGGCGGTGGCTCTGGCCGCGGTAGGGCACCCCATGGACGGCGAGTTGCGGGCCGCCAGCGGCTTCAATGCCACCCAGCGGGCGGTGCTCGGCAGCAGTGCCGAGGCGGTGACCTATCACGTCTTTGACTGCCTGGCCGACGGCGGCTTTGTCCAGCGCCACGCCATGCTGGTAGGGCATGACGCTGTCGTGGTCGTGCCGGCCCTGCCCATCGGCCGAGCCCGCCGGGACATCCAGCGCCGGCACGACGCCTACATGGCTCAGGGCTACGAGGGCTTGATCCTGCGCGATGCGGATGCCCCCTACCGAGCCGGCCGACGGTACGCGGTCCAGAAGCTCAAGGCGTTCCTCGATGCCGAGTTCCCCATTGTCGGCCTGGAGCGCGACCGGGCTGGGCTGGGGATCCTCGTCTGCCGGTCCCCGGGCGGGGAGTTCCGGGTTGCGGCGCCAGGGCATCACCTGGAGCGCGAGCTGATGACCGACGCTGTCATCGGCCAGTCGGTCACGGTGCGGTACAGGGAGGCGGCCGGCGGCGTGCCCAGGGATGCCGCTGCGGTTGGGGTGCGCTGGGTCCATTAGCGCCTCCGCCGCCGGCCGCCACCGGCGCCCTTGCGCTGGGTGTAGCGACCGCCCATGCGTATGGTCGGACCGCCTACCGCCGGGGCCGTGGCCTTCCCGGGCTTGACCGCGGTAGATGACGAGATGATGCGGCCGAGTTCGGCGCCGATCTCCTCGGCCACAAGTTGGATCTCCCGCTGCGGGAGCATGCGGAACGCCTTGGCCTTGTCCGTTGGGATAGGGTGGCCGTAGGGAATGCGGATCGTGACCGATTCGCGGCCGCTGATGCCAACGGAGGACACCGTGGCGCCGCGAACGGCATCCTTCATCTTGGCGCCATTGACCTGAGAGTACCCGGGCGCCGCCGGCCCACCACCTGGAGGGGTCAGGCCATAGTACGGAATGGCCTCGGCCCCAAGCTGGCGCTGCTTTTTCTCGCTCCACTTCCGGCTAGCCCGGTAGCCGAGGAAGTAGGCATATTTGCTGAACCGGCGCATGAGCCACACGGCGACCCAATAGTTGCCGCCGCGAGCCATGGCGATCTTGCGCGCGCGATTGGCCTGGGCCGGACTGAACAGCGCCAGGGCACCGCCATACGCCTCTAGCGTAACCCGGATAGGGCCGCGCTGCGCGCTGCTGATGATCACGACACGACCTCGACGGAGAGGCCGACGGAGGCGCCAATCAGCGCCAGGACCAGCGCATCGTCCAGGATGGTCAAGGCGGCCACCGCATCGGGAGTCAGGTGGTAGGACGCACACAGGAGTTCGGCGGCCCAGCGGCAGGCCATGACCATGGGGACATCCTGCGTTCCGCCGGCATTGGCGATCAGTGCATCCCTGGCAGCCTGCGCAACATCCAGCATACGATACTGCTCCGGGGTCGGAGCCGGGAGGAAGTCGCGCCCATAGCAGACCTGGAACGCGCGGTCACCGTCGGCGGTCAGGATCAGCGGAACGGCCCAATCGCGCCCGTGGAGGTCGGTAACGTCCTGGGTCTTGAGCCACGACGCCTGCCGCTGGTATGCCTGGTGCTCCGTCACGGGTCCGGCGACCGCGTAGCCATCGCCAATGTCGAGCCACGGACCATCATCGCCCAGGGTCAGAGCGTCGCCAATCGCCCACAGCGTCCCGTCCCGAGACTGACGCTGTACGAGGTCGTCGGCCCCAGCCATCCACGGCGGCGGCTGGGGGCGGCTCAGAGAGTCGCGAAAGCGGATCACGGGATGGCCGGAGCCGTGGCGCTGGCCGAGTAGGCAAACGGATGCGTAGCGCTGGTGCTCAACCCATGGATCTCGACGCCGATCGTAGCGACCTTGCCCTGTTCAACGGGCATCTCCAGCGGCAGGACGTGCCCACTGGCGACAGTCAGGCTGACGGCGGTGGCCCCGGTGTCGAGGACGCCGGTCGTGGCATCGAACTGCCGGAAGTACGCCACTGCATTGCTGCTAAGATTGGCGCCCAGCAGGCTACCGAGCTGCGCCAGCATGCCAACCGGGTCGGCGTGGGTGGCGCTGATCTTGGGGGCGGCATCCACCCGAGCGGCAACGATGGGGTACATAGCACCGTCCGTGCGCTGGACGTCCAGGCGCTGACCGAGGTCGGCAGCGGCCGACATGAGGCCAGGGACGACCGTGCCATTGATCGACAGCGGTCCGGCGGTGTGCAGGATCGGTTGGCTGGCCAGTGTCGGCAGGGCGTTATTGTCGCTGCGGGTCAACGGGTGCGCGGTGCCGGTATTGCTCAGCGGAACAATCTCCACCTCCGCCATGAGCACGCCGTCCTGGTTGACGCTAAACCCGGTTATCATAGCCGCGGCAGTGCACGAGGAGGTCAGCGCCCACTTGGTATGGACACTGGACGCCGAGCGAATCAGCGCCGCGAACTTGGCCAGGTACACCTCGAACGCGGTCAGGCTGACCATGGAGAAGCCAAGCACATCGTAGGCCGCGCGGAACGGCATGGTCAGCGTGATGCGCGGGGTAGCGCCAGGGATGGCAATCAGTGTCGGGAACTCGTTGCCGCTGTGCTGATGCGGGTTGGCCAGCACGCCAGGCGAGAAGCCGATGCGCTCGACGGGGACAACCGTCGAGTTGAGCTTGCACGGCGCGAGGCTGTAGATGGAGGCTGGCATGATGATCCTTAGACCTGGAGGCCGTACTGGACGACGATGGTTATTTTACGATGGGCTGCTTGGGTCTGGGTTTCTCCAGCCGCAACCTCGGGTTCGGACGGGTCGCTGCACAGCTCAGCCTCTGCGCTGCGGATCGGCAGCCCGGTGGACATGCCGAGTAATTCGAGCTCATCGGCGATGGCGCGGGCCAGCGCTTCCAGCGTTCCAGCGTCGGTGGCCATGTAGAGCGAGACGGAGATGGTCCCGCCAGGAAGCCCGCGGGCGCCCTCGGCGTAGCGGGTCCGGGTGTGCTGGTCCTCGGAGATGGCGATGGCCGGCAGCGCATCGGCCGCGGTCGCGTTCGTGGTCTCCAGCGCGACGGCCGGATAGTGGATAGATGGCGAGGTGAATCCGGCGCCTGTGACGCTGGAGCATGCCAGGAGCATGGTCCGCATCTGCGTGACGGCGTCGGGCGGGTTGGTCCAGCTCACAGGCCACCATCCCTACCGGGGCCAGCCTCGCCGCGCATGGTGACGTCGCGGGCAATCTCATATGCAAGGGTTCCGGTATTGGCGGCCTGCGCCGCAACGCCCATAACGGCATACACGACGCCCGCCGGGTCCTTGAGCTGGTCCCCCTGCTCCAACTCGGAGACGGCGTCGCTGATGCGCGCCTTCATGCGGTTCGTGCTCTTGAACGCGCCGCGCTTGTCGTCCCACTCCTGGCCCAGAATGCGCGAGGTGGCATTGACGGTAACGGAGGTCCATGTTCCATATGTCTTGGACCCAGTAGCGCCGGACGTGCGGCGACGGTAATACCACGATTCGCCAATAGCATCATTGGCGGCGCGCAGGGCGGTCTGGATGTCTGCGCGCAGGCTCATCCAACGCGCGCCTTTACCGCCCGCTTGGTATCCGCGCTCTGCTCCGCTTCGAGGTGGCCAGTCAGCGCCTCCCACTTCTCACCCATGTCATCCTTGGCGCGCTCCACGCCATCGATCAACTCATCGCGCTGGCGCTTGAGATTGAATGCGAACTTGCCAATCGCTCCCGCAGCGCCGAGCCCCAGGACGCCCATAATGGCGCCCAGCGGAGATCCGCTGGCGGCGGCCTGAAACACGGCGCCTACTTCGGGGGCGTCAATCACCTTCTTGGTCTGCTCGACCTCGACCTGTTCGCGCTGGTGGGTCAGCACCATGGGTTGAATGGTGATGGTTCCGGCAGGCGTCTCGACGGCGATCGGACCGGAGACAAACCGCTCCTGCTCAACCGTCTTGGTTTGACGGTCGGTGGACGTGCCGCATCCGCAGATGGCAACCGCACAGGCGGCAACGGCGAGTCGGCAAATCACGGCGCGTCCATCGGAGCAATGGCAATCTTCTGCCGGCGCGCATCCCACAGAATATCGATCTGGCGCCGCATGGGCTCCAACTTCTTGTCGATCTCGCCAATTCCTTCCAGGGCGCGGTCCGTCTTGTCGCTCATCCGCACCACGTAGACGGTGCAGGTAATCGTGCAGCCGACCAGGAACGTGCCGACCGCCCAGAGGGTCCCGGCCTTGATGCGGATCCAGCTCTCAGGGGTAACGGTTAGCGCCTTGCGCATACCGCTGGGGGTCTCGCTGTCGCTCATGCGTGCGTCCTATGGGCGCTGGTGATGGCGTCGGTCTGCGGTCCGGCGACGTGCGGTTCATGCTCGCCAGTGATGGCCCGGAGCCTGGCAATCAGCGCATGCGCCTCGGACAGCATGGGGCGAAGCTGGTCGGCAATCGCCTTGGCCTCGGCGCAGTGCGGGCAGGTGTGATCGGGAGTGACGGCGTCGGCGCTCATCGGTGGTACCCCTGCCCGGCATTGGTCGAGTTGGACCGTCGCCAGTTGATGCCGAAGCCGCCGTGCGACTTCCAGCCGGCGCCGGCCTCGTGATGCGCGCCGCGCCACGCTATCCATGGACGCGGCAGCCAGCAATCATCGGACACGGTCCAGGCGAATCCCCATCCGCGGGCGGGAAAATTCTGTCCATCCATGGTGTTGACATAGTGCCGGTGATAGCATGCCAGGCCGATGACGCAGCCGAACAGGTTGGCGAACGGATTGCGCCGGAACCACTGGACCCACGCCCATGCCGGCGTCCGCTCATCGTCGCTCGCCAGCCACAACGGCGACGCGACTTGCCGCCAGGTTGGCGGAAGGCGCGTGGCGGGCTGGAAGACGACAGACCATTTCACGGCTTGGCGGCCTTGACTGACTTGGACGGCTTGATGTGCTCAGTCAGCGCCTGGATCGACGCCTGGACGTTGCGGTGGCTCTGCCCGTTGAGCTGCGCGGCGTCCGCGGCCTGGGCGATGAGCTGGAGATGCTGGAGGGCTTCGTCGGTGGTCATTGCGTTACCAGGCGGGGAGGTAGCGGGTTGTGCCGTTGTCATCGATCGGGATCCATTTCGTCGGGTTGCCGGCCGCCGGTGCGTTGAGCAGTGTCCCGGCGGCGGCAGCGGAGCCGTTGGTGAAGCCGACGCTCGAACCGATGAGCTGGGCGCTATTGGTGCGTGCCAGGGCGGTGCCGCTGCGGAAGAATCCGAAGTCGCCCATCGACATGCCGTTCGCGAGCGTCGTGCCGCTGGCGAGCTGGAGGAGTCCGCTGCCGGCAGTTGGGGCAAATCCACCAATGGACACGCTAGAACCCTGAATGCGCATCGTCTCTGCGCGCGACGTTGAGCCGGAGGCAGTAGTCTCGTAGGTGATTGCCGTTTCTCGATTAGTTGCGCTCCATAGCGATCCGGCAACCATGAGCATCAGAGCAGCCGGGGTTCCTTGATAATCGATCCCATCATGGCCGATAGCCGCTATGCCGAACATCTGGGTGCTGGCAGGCGTTGCGGATGGGGCCGCGCGCGTTCCGCCGGAACGGATGCTGTTGATGCGGTAACCAGTGACGTCAGTGGTGCGCCAAGCGCACAGCTTAAGTTGCATCTGGGTATCGTTTGCTCCGGCCAACGTGACGGCAGCGGTTCCGGCGCCAAATGCCGGCAGCGTGCCAGTCCCGAGGTCGACCGTCTGCAGGTCGGTGAAAGTATTGGTGACATTCCGCCCAGCCGCCGTCAGCGTTGCCGGCACCGTCAGCGTGAATCCGCCGAGCGCGAGGGTGCCGCCGCCGGTGATGGTGGTATCCCCGCCCAATACAAGCGTGCGCTGCGGCGATATGGAACCGCCGAGAGTAAGCGTGTATGGACGAGGGAATCCGCGCATGGCTGTTAGAACTCGCCGCCCTGCGCGCGGACAACGAAGGTTTCGGCGTTGTGCGTGCCGGCCTTAAGGATGTCGCCGGGGGCCAGGAGAATACCGAGCGGCAGGACGCCGTTTGCGTCGGCGCCTTCCGTGGTCGGGATCGTGAATGCCTTCACGGTGGCGGACGGGGTCAGGGCAGAGACGGCGATCTCTTTGACCAGCCGTGCGGTGCCGCCCGAGTCGGTCACGAAGATGCGCACCATGCCGGCGGTGGTCGTGCTGGTGGCCTCGACGGTGATTGAGTCGATGCGGGCGCCGGTGCCACCATTGGCGGCAGACCTGGCGGTATAGACGGTCCCCAGCGTGCCGGTCCCATCGCGTCCGGTATTGGCGGTGCTGATGGAGGCGGACGCGGAAATAACGTCGCGGGTGTACTGGGCGGCTGCGGCCATGTTAGGCTCCGAGGTTGGCCCGAGCCACTACGGACGCGGGATCGAGAGGGGACGCGGCGATGCCGGCGTCGGAGGGTGGGAAGGAGTTGAATGAGGAGAACGAGGACCGCGGAGGACGGGTGAAGACGATGTCAACCGTACGAGCAATGACACCGCCGCCCGGGATGCTCACGTCCGCGTCTGGGAACGTGGCGGTCCGTGGCGCGGTGAGGGTGCCGCCGATGGTCAGCGTGGATCCGGACACACCGTCCTGGATGTCCGATTGCTTGATGGCCGCGCCAGATGCGACGCTCACAAGGCGATCGGGGGTCGTGAGTGCGGCGCCACCAGAGACGCCATCGAGCGTACCCAGATTGATCGCGATGTTCTGGCCGGTTATGGTGGCGGCAACGTCGCTCACAACGTCACCTCGCGCCATAGGGCCATGCCGCCTCCGGCAACGGTGATGCGGTCGGTGCCATCGGTGATGTCGCAGTCCCAATACCCAATAGGGACCTCTCGGGCATCGCCGGTCGCCGTCAGCGCCGCGGTAACGGCCGGCGTCATGGTGGCGATGATTTGACCATCGGTGCCAATGGGGATCGTGCAGGTTGCCGTTGCCAGGAGCGTTCCGCCAATCGTGGCCTTGACCTTGAGCGCGGCCGTAAGGCCGGTGAGGTTCGCGGCAACACCGTTGATCGTCACCGTAATGACGGTCCGCCACGAATCACCCTGGCGGATCACCAGATCTGCAGCGGCCGGGCGGCCGATCTCAAGTAGGGCGGTGGGGATGGCCATGGGTCCGACTGCGGTTGGGGCGGCGGAACGGCGGCGTTCCCCTGGCCGTCCTCAGAGAGGGCGGCTAGGGAGCGTCGGCTACTTGCTGGGAGCCTCGGGCTTGGCGGTCTCGGCTGCAGCCTTGGGCGCCTCGAATCGGAAGGCAGACCAGCGGAGGAGACCAGCGAACGCCGCCAGGTCTTCCTCATTGCGGAACTGCATCCGGCACCACGCCTCACCCTGCACCAGCCGACGATGGCCGATGTTGTGGGCGTGGTTCGCTACCAGATCGCGGACGATGCTAGCCATTGGCTCAGGTGAACTCGGTGCTGACAGCGTCGGTGAAGCGGCCGTAACCGGCCTCGCCAACAGCCTTCAGACCAACCTGCCAGGCGTCGTTGTCGTGCTCGAAGTCCGAGCCCGGGCCCTTCATGGTGCGCTTGAACTCGCCGGTGTTCTCGATGAACACAAACGGGACGGCGCCAGGGCTGCTGTTGATCACGAACATGCGCGCCACGGTGATGCGGGCGCTGACCACCACGTCGATGGCGAGGCCGAGGCCAAGCACCGGGTTGGTGCGAACGCCAGTGCCGGTGTCGAGGTTCTTTTCCTTGACGGCCTGCACGACAGCCGCGCCAACGTCGCCAGTCGGCGCAACGATGGTGATGGCCGACATGCCCTCGTTGATGGGCTCGCCGCGATCATCCTTGAAGCCCTGCATTGCAGAGACGGCCGCCACGATGGCGCTGGCCGCCTCGTTGGCGGTAGGGGTGGTGCCGGTCGCGGCGGCATAGGTCAGCTTGTTGTCGATGGTGCCCGAGTCGCCCCAGGCGTGGTCATCGGCAAAGTACGCCTTGCCGTCGAAGCCGGTAAGCGACTCGCTCAGGTTGAGCAGGTTCGCCACGCGCTTGCCGTACCACTGCGGGCTGTAGCGCTGGGCCAGCATCGACATCTGCGACTGCACAAGGCCGGTCTTGTCGTTGTTGATCCAGTCGAGCGGCAGCTCAACGGTGCTCTCGAACTTCTTCAGGGTGACCTGGTACTTGAACTCCAGCGGCTTCTTGGCGCTGCGGGGGCCAATCCACTCGCGCAGGGCCGGGACCATGCCGAGGAAGTCGAGCTTTTCGCCGTCGCCGGCGGGGAGTTGCGACTGGACCTTGAAGGCCAGGTTGGCGAGTTTGTCGCTCTGCGGGGTGGTTTCGAGGGCGCGGCCAAGAGCGGCCTTGACCCCATAATCAGTGATGCTCATGTGTATGCTTTCAGGGGGTCAGGGGTTAGGCGATCTTGAACGCGATGATGTACCAGTTGGTGCCGTCGCAGTAGACGGTCAGCGAGTCGTTCGCGGCATCGATCACGGCGTTGTTCGCGGCACCATCGATGGTCCCGGACGCCGGGGTCAGGGTCGCCGCAACCGCATCGGCAGTCGTCTTCTTGAAGGTGATCGTGTGGCCGGCGCAGTCCGCAGAGGCCGGGAAGGTGATCGCCTGCGCGCCGGTCGACGGCAGCAGAATCACGCGGTCCAGGTCGGCGGTCGTCAGAGTGACGTTGCCGGTAGCAGCCAGCGCGCGGACGCCGTTGCTGGCGATCGACGGGCAGTGCTCGGTGTTGCAGAGGATGATGGCTTTGGTGCCATCAACGCCGATCACGCGGCCGATACGGGTGTTGCCGGTCGGGGTGAAGGTCAGGGTGGCGTCATCCGAGGCGTAGACCTCGCGGCCATGCGCCGCGTCGTCCTGCGCCACGTTGGCGATGACGGCCGAGATGACGAACTCGCCGGTAATGGCCTCGATGTAGCGGCTGCCATCAGCGGTGGCGGCCTTGGCGGTCTCGATGCCAACGCGGGCGATGCCGGCGAAGGGCTCGCCGGCGACCAACTCGCGAACGTAGCCGTCGATGGCGAAGGAGAGCAGCGAGCCGCCGAAGGGGTTGGCGCTGATCTCAGAGGGGAGGCGACGGAACTGACCGCCGGTCGGGGACAGGTCGGCATCGACGGTAAGGGCGGTCATGAACTACTCCTTGTCGCCAGCGACAGGCGCGGCGGGATGGGTGATGTGGAAGCGGTAGGTCTCGAAGTCGCCCAGGAACGCCTGGCGCTCCGAGGCGGGCAGGGCGGACCAAGCCGCCTTGATCTGGTCATCGCTCTTGACGGCGCTCGACGGGGCGGGGCTGGCGCCGGGATCGGCGGGGGCGCCCTCGGCAAGGGCCGACAGCTTCTTCAGCTTCTCGACATCCTTGGCGTGCTCGGCCTTCTCGGCGGCGAGGTCGGCGGCGAACTTCTCGGCCTTGGCCTTCTCGGCAGCCAGCTCGGCCTTGACCTGGGTGGACTCAGCGTCGCGCTTCAGCTCGACCAGGGCGGACTTGATCTCCGCCTCGCTTTTGCCGGCGGCGAACAGCTTGCCGAGCGCGGCGGCGTGCGCCGGCTCCTCATCGAGGAGGGCGGCGAACTTAATGGGATCCATGCGATTTTCCTTATGGGGGCGCGCGGCGAGATAGCTGCGCAGAAAGGTGGCTGTTTTCGCGGCATCCCAGCCCATGGCATCGCGGGCCTGGTCGAGCGCGGCGAACGCCTCGGCGGCGTCGAAGTTGGTCGTCCCAGCGAAGGCCGAGAACAGGCCGTCACGATTGGCGGCCGGCTCGTCGACGATGTCGGCAGCGCGGAGCTTGGAGATGCGGGCGAAGGGCTTGTCGGTGGTGGCATCGGCCGGGCGGGCGGCGCGATCGCCGTTCGCGTTGCTGGTCTCGAACTCGGCGCCAGCGCCATTCTTCCAAACCGAGTGGCCATCGAAGGCGATCGACATGCCGAAGTCGCCGGGCGACTCCTCTGCCATTGACATGACGTAGTCTGCAAGGTCTCCGTCCGGGGACTTGCTGGCGAACTCGGCCAGGTATAGGTCGGCAACTGCCTTATCGCCCATCAGCCTGGCGTTTTTGACCTTGCCCAGCATCTTGCCCATGGAGTCGGAGCAGGCGCCGGGGTGGGTGAAGCGCGACTTCATCCCATGTCCGCCGGTAGCATTCACGGCGTCAACGCACTGAGCCAGCATGACGCTATCGACCAGCATTTCATGGCCGAGCGCTTCGCCGGCCTGGAGTAGCGACACGCCGTAGATAGCCCGCTTCGAGCGATCAACGCGCGATTCGGGAGCGGCCGGTGCAGCAGCGAAGCGGAGCTTCATTGCGTGCGAGTGTCGCGCGCATGCCGATCAATCTATTGCTCAGTTTGTAGAATCTACAAACGGCCTTGCAGATAGTCCGCTGAGGTCAGCGCCAAGATATCGCATGACCATATCCATGGTTGTTAACTCGGGCTCGTATTCATCGGCCGGAGTAGGAGGACGCATGTATGTGACCGGAGGACCATCCGGCGCAGGCGTCGGCGTCAACCGTCGTAATCTGCGCCGGATGAGCAGGCTCATTCGTAATAGGCGTCGAAGGTGATTGTGCACCATGCCACCTGCGAGGCAGTCGCTGTGCCGACGATGAACTTGGCAACGGCCGCCACCCACTGGCCAGGAGCCACGACGATGGGCGCGTCGAAGGTGACCTGGACCGGCTGGGCCTGTTTGCCGATGGCGTCGCCTACCAGCCAGGACTGCAGACCGAGCGCCACTCGGCGCCAGGCCTTGGCGGTGGCGGTTACGAAGCTGGCCGTCTCCGCCTGGGCCAAGGACGGGATGGTCCCGCCAGTGGCCCCGAAGGCGAGGGACCACTGCAGGACGGTGGCAGTCGTCGCCACGGCGGCGCCGATATTCACCGCGTCGATGCGAACCCCGGTGATGATCAGGTTGCGGCCGGTCAGGTTGACCGTGGCGGTCGGATTCTGGAAGCAGGTGACGCACCCGTCGATGCCTGCCGCGGCAGCCTGGATACCAGCCTGACCGCCAAGTCCGGTGGCGATAGCGACGGTTTGCGAGAGGGCGCCGCCAGTGACCGTGGTGGCACCCGTAGCGTTGGGCAGCACTGCCGAGGTGCCCATCGTCCCGCCGTTCTGCCCCTGGTAAGCCAAGAGGCCCTGCGCCGCCATCTGATGAGCCCAGGGCTTGACGGTCTGCAGGTCCAGCAGACTGACCGTGATGTCCGACACGCGCATGGTGTTGGTGTTGGACACCGCGCCCGTGCAGTACTTATGCATAAACGCCGGAAGAGCGCCAGACAGGCACGGCTTGCCGTTGGAGACCGGCATGTCCAGGGCTCCAAGCAGGATATCGTCCAGCCAGAACTCTACCGACCGCTCGCCAACGACTATGGCCGCCTTGTACATGGAGCCGACCGTAAGGCCAGCCATGGCCATCAGCGTGCCGGTCTGCGTCGCCACGCCATTGTATCTGATCTCACCGATCAGGCCGGCGGTGGTGAGGCGCAAAAAGGCGCCCTCGCTGGTCTCGGTAACCGCGGCGGTTGGCAGGCCGAAGCCAATCGTCCATACCTCGCCAGCTACCAGTGCCGCCCCGAATTGCCCAAAGGTGAACTCGATCGACAGCGGCGACGTTCCGATGAGGGGGAAGAATTGATGCGACCGCATGAACGCACCGTGTGTGCCAGCGGTTCCCTGGACGGCGCCAAAGTTGACGGTCCCGGCGCCAGGCATAGCGGCGGTTAGGGTCACAAATGTATAGGACCACAGCGCGGTATTCTGCGCGCTGGCATTAAAGCTGTCGTGGAACAGGAGCGTGTCGATTCCGACCCGCTGGCGGAAGTCCTGCGACACCTCACCGGAACGCAGGGTTGGCACCAGGGTTACGGATCCCGGGTCAACTTCACTGAAGGAGCGTACGCCGCCCACCTGCGACGGGTAGGTTCCGGCGTCAGTTTCCAAATCCACCTTGAGGCGGTTGGCAGAGGTGACCTCGGCGCCGTTGCCGGTGATGTAGCCGATGATTTTTTGTGCAAAGGACATGTCAGTCGCTCCAGGTCCATTCGACCTTAAAGGCGCCGGTGGCTTGGCCGACCAGGCAATATGCGGTGATGGTGAACCCGACGCCCGGTATGGGCTCGGAGGCTACGAGGCGGAAGAAGGCGGCGGCCTGCTTGTGGTCATCCGCAGTGTTGTCGGCCGTGCTTCTGGCCATGATCCACGGTTCGATGTAGGCGCCAACGACGATGGTCGGATCAGATACGGATACGCTGGCTTCGTTCGCCGGAATGGCGCCAAAGTCGATAACGGCCGTGCCTATTCCGCCAACCTCTGTCATGGCTACTGCGGCTCCATAATCACCTCGCCGGGCTTACTGCCGGGTCGGGCGATGACCTTGCGGGCGGGAACCTCGACGCGAACATCGTTGTTCACGATCGGCGCCGGGAGATTGACGTTGACCACGGGGGCGGGAGACTCGGCGGCCTGGACTGTAAAGTTCGGGGTCACGGTAACCGCTGGCGCATCCACATGGATCACAGGAGGCGCCACGGTGACCACCGGAGCGGCGACGGGGGCCGGGGTGAAATGCACCACTGGGGGCGGCATGAGTGACAGGACCTCCTTGATGGCCTCGGCACGCATGTCGGTATGGATGGTGTGCGACGGATGCCCGCGCCCCTGCGAGGTCATTAGCAGGAGCATATCCCGCAGCTCCCTGCGTTCTCCGGCCTGCTGATCGGAGAATGTCTTCAGGACGGCGGCGAGTTCGGTTGGCTTCATATCTTCCTCTGCGTCGGCCGCGTCTTCCTCGGGAGTTTCGACAGGATCGCCGTTGGCATCAATTGCAGGCTCCACTGCCTGCGGCTCGGTGATAATGCGCTCTGCGACAGTATCGCCGGCGATGCTCACGTCCTGGGAAACCATGAACTGGTTATCCCTGGCGCGCTGCATGATCTCGTCCTCGAAGTCGAAGCCGGCCTCATCGTACACGCTAGTCAGGCTGCGGCCCATATCCACCCAGGCGCGGGCGGCGTTGGCTTCCTTCTGCGGATCGGGCCAGACGCGGGGGGCGCGCAGCCAGCGGCAACGGGTAATTTCGTCCCAGTCCTGGGACTTGACCACGAGGCGACCGCGGGCGATGTCCTCGCGGATGATGGACTCGGCCCATACTGATTCGACGGACCCAATCTGGCGGTTCTGCTCGCGGCGGCAGAACTGGTAATAGGTCAGGAGGGCGGCGCGTGAGCTGGCCAGGTTGGACTTAGTAAGCCGCTTGAGCACCAGTTCGTACGGAACGCCCTCAGCGGCGGTGACGGCTTCAATGATCGGGTTGCGGAATTGCTCGTAGTCGTTGCCCTGGAAGTTCCAGTTCAGCGGCTCAACCTTATCGTAGTTGTGGTAGTAGCGCATTCCCGGCTTGGTCGGGGCGTTGCTGGCGAGCTGCGATCCGTAGCGGTCGGCGTTGGCCGCTGCCTTTGGATCCTCGGTCTTGATCATCAGCGCATAGCTTGCCTGGATGCGCTTGGCGATTGCCCACGCCTCAGTAGTGCCCTGAAGCATGCGCAGGTACAGCATGACCGGGGCGCCGCATCCCAGGGTGCGGATGGCCTCAGGGCGCGCGCTATTGCGGCGGATAGCGACGCGGCGGACGCCGTCCTTGTCGTAGATGGGGATGCGCTGCCACTCGCTAGCCGGAGCGATGCGTTGGATATTTGGGTGCGATCGCTGGACGTGGATGGCAACCTCTCGCCCATCGGAGTCCAGTTCGTGCCCCTGGAACATCGTGGGCGAGTCGGCCGCATGCTTGGGGTTGCTGACCCTGGCGGCGTCGATGATGCGCCATGCCCCGCCCTGATAGGCGTCTGGGCGGCCGGGCTTCCAGACGTTGACGGCGTAGCCCATGCCGGCGACCTTGCAGGAGCGATACACAGCCTCCGACATTTCCGGATAGGTCAGGACGCCAGACGCGTCAAGCCGCATCTTGGTCGTGGCTCGCTTAACTGCTGCGTCTATGGCATCGCGCGACCGCTGCTCGGACGGGTCAGTTTCCGGAGAGCCGTCCTCCTGGTAGAGCGAGCGATGCCGCAACCCATCTGGGCCGACAACGCCTTCCACCATGGTTTCGATGAGGGCGCGGAAGTACGGATCATTCCGCCACAGGTCCCACGAGCGAGCGGCAATCGTTGCGCCGTCCTGCCAGTAGTCGTCGTTCGGGTCCGTCATCTCCGGCGGCCAGTCCGCGAAGAAGCGATTACTGGCGCCTCCGTTGTATGCGCTCACTGGGCAAACTCGCTATCGACGGTCACGCTGCGCACGCTGCGCCCAGACTCCATATTGATGCTGGACTCGATGGCGGCCAGGTCCTCGCGCCACTGAGCCGAAACGCCGTCGCCGGCGCTATTGGGAATCTGTGCCAGGTAGATGCGGGCAATGAGGATCTGGCGGCGCGCGGCATCGTACTCGCCGCTAGACACGTAGGCGGCGGCCGACGCCATGGCGGTCTGGAAGCTGTCGTAGGCGGCCATTGGCTGCCAGCCTACTCGCGCCATGCCCTGGCCATCGCCGTCCGTTGTAGGAAGTTACAATGATGCGATGGAGGCTCGGTTGCTGCGTCCGACCATGAAAGGCTCCTTCCACATGTAGCCGCACCCGTCCTCCTGACATTGCCACCACGCAAACGGCTGTCCGGTCCGACTGCTACGGCGCAGGACGTGCACCGACTTGCAGGACGGGCAACAGACGGCGGTGATCTGCGTGCGGGATGCGCCAGGCCAGACGGGCGCCCTGCTCTCCGGAGGCGGTTCCGGCAGGTCGTCCACGGGGATAAAGAACGGGCTACCAGACGGCGGAGCCAAAGTCGTCATGGTCTATATCCTTGTTGACTGGCGGGCCCGCTGTGCGGACACGCATAAGCTCGATCATGGCCAGCGCCCATGCGTAGACGAGGCAGTCGAGTAGGTGGTTTTTCTTGCCCTGTCCGCCCGGGCCGTGGATCTTAATGGTACGCTTGACCCACGTCTTGAACTTGGAGTCCCACACTTCGGCGGTTAGATGGTTGATGAGCCAGTCGCCGGCTTCCTGCCCCTTGGGCAGGTGGCCAGAGCCTGGCGTGTTAGGGTCGCGGGCCAGGGCCTTGGCGATCTCCGTCTTGATGACGGCCACGTCCAGGAATAGCCAGGTCGAGCCATCGTCCTGCTTGCGGGCCTCGGCCCAGCTCGGCAGGTTTTTATTGTCAGCCTCCTCCTTGCGACCGCTCGGGCGAGGGTCGCCACGGATGCACTTGTAGCCGTGGGAGCGGGCCCATTTAACGACAAGGTCTGTATTATAGCCGACATCCACGCCCATGGCGTTGACGCGGCCTAGGCGGCTTTTGCGCTCGTCCAGGTTGTTCAGCATGTCCCGTTGCTGGACGGGCGACGGCTCCGCGTGATGGTCTCCAGTGGTCTTGACGGACCAGTCTACGATATGCCAGGACAGGTCGGCGGACATGGACAGGCCGAGCCACCAAGCATCGCGCTTGCCGGTGTCGCAGCCGACGGTGACGACGGCGGAGGACCCGGGGATTTCGGCGCGTTCGTGGGGGGACTGGACGCAGCGGGCGGCTAGGTGGACATCGATGGTAGCGGGGACTTCGCTGTCATCCGCCGTCTCGCCACGACACCAGCACTTGCGCAGGTATGTATCCCATTGCGATGGATCTCCGCGCTCCTTGGCGGCCAGGGCTGTCTTGTGCTCGCGGGCCAGGGCGGGAAGAAGCAGCTCGACTACCCCGGTACGCTGATCGGGGTATTCCCAGAAGTAATCAATGGCCACGTATAGGACGGAGAACTCCTCGGCGTTGGGATTCTTGTGCTGGTACACGGCGGCGTTGCGGGCTGCGTGGCGGTCTGCCTCGGACCAGAGAGCGCCGCAGCTGGGGCAGGCGATTGCCGCGCGCTCAACGTTAAAGTGCTCTAGGTCAGGGATGACGTGGACATTGCAATGCGGGCACAGGTGGGCCAGGCGGGTCTGTGTTCCGTCTGGGTACAGCTCAAGGATCGGGTGAGCGTCGCGGCCGGCGCGCTCATTGACCGTGCTGACGATGATGCCGCCGCCGGCTGCTCCGTACGATGCGGTACGCTTCTGGGCTAGACGGATCTGGCCGGCGTTCGCGGCGTCGTCGGCCTCGTCGATCATGAGGCGCGCGCACGGGTTTGATGCCGTTGACGTCTCGCTTCCGCCCTTGCCCAGGGCCATGGCGTACAGCGTTGCCAGGCGGGCGGCGGTTTCGGGGGAGCGGAAGGTAAGCGCGGCTGGTCGGCCGCCCTTCGATGCAGGCCCGCTTGTGGGGAGGTATGCGCCATACCCGCCCCCTTCAATCATCGGCTTGATAGACCCTTCCCATTTCTGAGCCAGCTTGTCCAGATTCGGCATGATCCAGCCGACGTTAACCCGCTCCTCAATGAGGGCATGAAGCGTGGGGATCAGAACGCCGGTCAGGGTCTTGGATCGCTGGGACGGGGCGACCTGGAGATGCCAGCGGTACTTGCGGCTGGCCAGCATCTGAAGCCATAGCTCAACGGCGCGCTCAGCGGGCGGGTTTAGGTAGGTCCCGGCCAGCGGGCCGTCATGCAGAATGATTGTCTTGGAGAAGTCGTAGACCGATATAGGCGCCTCGGGCGGCATCCATCGGGCGGCGCTGAGGCGGTCGCATTCGGCCAGGGCCGAGGTCATGCGTTGGGCGCCGGTTGACGGGGGCGCCGGCCGCCCTTTCGCCCGTTGCGCCTGGCAGCCTCGGCCTTGGCTGGAGACCGTACTGACCCGCCCATGCGGCCGAACAGACTGGCCGCGCTGGCGCTAGGCGTAGTGGCCGGGTCCATGCTGGCATACTACCCAAGCCGTTGGGTAGTCAATACCGCGCGGTACTGATACCATCGAGTACTAGCCCAGGTTGCGCAGCTGATCGGCTAGGGCGCGGCGGAAATCAGCCAGCGAGACACTGAGCTTCTGCCGCACGGTGGGCTGTTGCTCGGGCGGGTGCAGGGAAACCGCGGCGTCGATCAGCTCGGGAAGGCGAGACATGACGAGGTCATCCCGGCGAGCGTCGCGGTTGATGACTTGGTCTCGGGTGAGCATGCGACGCCGCTCGATGTCTAGGCGCAGCTGCTCCATTTCCGAGGATAGGCGGGCCTTGCGGGCGTCGTAGACGGCGCGCAGGCGGACGGCCTCTGCCATGTTGGTGGAGGACGGGATGGCCGGCGCATCGCCAGGCGCGTCGGGCAGGTCGTCGGCAAGTGACACGTAGCCTGCCGGGTCGGAGTCGGCGGAGTCTCCGCGGCGGGCGCGCATCTTGATGGCGGCGGGAGATGGGGTCAGGTGTCGCGGGCGTGCCATTGTCAATCCTTTTGTTATGGGTTTGTACGTACCGTGAAAAAAACACACGCGATTGCTTCGC
>CAZIWB010000080.1:0-28819 GCA_964542655.1 uncultured Cellvibrionaceae bacterium | reverse complement strand
CCGGCAGCATCAGCGTTGCGCAGGGCCGTATAGAGTTGATCGCGATCGGCCATGGCTATTTACCGTATTTGTTGAGCAGGTCGCCGATGTCGGCGGGGACGCCGGCTGCTGGTGCTGGTGACGCGCTTGTGACGATGCCGCCGACCTGCTTTGCACCTGGGCCCGCCTGTACAAGCATTGATTTTTCAGCTACTTTGCGGGCCTCGGCTTTTTGAGCAATTCGCGCCGGAGTATCGCCGGGTTGTGGGAACCATTTTTTCGCTTCATTCTCTTTTTCCTTGTCACCGATGACGGCGCCAGATTCAAGCCGAAGATTGGCAGTCAGCCAGTTTTCCTGCGCTTGCTGGTACAACTGGGCTTCTGGCGACATCTTGCCGACCGTGTAATTGGCCGCGGCGTTCAGTGCGCCACCACCAGGAAGCCAATCTGGTGCAACGCCACCTACTGCAGCGACAGCAGACGGATTTACCTTCCCATCGAACTGGGAAATGATCTTGTTCGCATCCTGCATGCGCGCGGCGAAGCCTGTGGCCTTGCCCTGAGTCTCGGTGAGCGACTTGTCCTTCTCGGCCGGGCCGCCGGGGATCGCCGACAGGCTGCCGTCCGGGTTTTGGCGGTAGCCGCTCGGCACTTTGCCTTGCGCAATCTGCTCCCTGGTGCGCGCATCGGTCATATTTTGGCCGCGAATAGTCGCGCCTACTGTCGCGTTGTTATTGGCACGTGACGTCGCATTCGTCTCTTGGTTATTGAGGCGTGATGTGTTGTTGTTCGCAACCGTGTTTGCATCTGGTGTCGTGAACTTCACCAACTGCTCGGCAGTCAGCGAAGCACCCTGCTTCCACTTAGCGAACCCTTCCGGTGTCGCGGTCTGCTGGTCGTATCGTTGGAGTGCAGTGTCTAGTGGCCCGAACTTATTGAATATTGCCGCTGTATCTGGATTTGCATATTGAGCCGTGATCCATTGCCGACCACTGGCAACGTCATTCACAGTGTTCAACATGTCTCGACCTTGAGTAAGCGCAAGATTCGCCGCCTCGAAACCGGTCTTTTTGGCTTTCGCCCTTGTCTCGTCGACATCAGCTAATGCCTTGTCGGCATCGGCAAACTTCTTCTGCAGATCGGGGATGCGAGAACCGAAGCCGCCCTGAGCAGCTCCTGTAAAAAGCGCCCCGCGGTTCACGGTTCCGTCTGAATTTACAACGCCGGGACTTTGATAAAGGGCATTGAACTTGTTTTCCTGATCAACGCCGCGCTGCGCCTGGTCATACTGCAACTGCGCCAGCCGGTTTTGATTCTGCGCACCTTGAATCTGCGCGATCTGACCGGCTTGCGCAAGAGGATTCGAAAGCTGGATCGGCTGCTGCTGTAGGAGAATGTTTGCGTCGATTGGCATGATTGATCCTTAATACCGAACGAATGTTCCGTTTCCTACGCCACCTTCGGAACCATAAATGTTGGGTGTGTAAGTGTTCGGGTTATTTCGATTATTTAGTGCATTCACCAGTTGGTTTTGCTGGTAGTAGTTCGAGATCGCGCTTGCGCCTCCGGTCAGCGCGTTGCCGGAACCTACTGCTGCCGCGGCGCGCGCGTTGCCGGCGCCGATAAGGTTGTTACCGATGGTCGAGGCGTTCACCTGGCCGGCTTGGCTGACGCTATTCACGGCTGCTTGGCCTGCCCCGGCGGCACCGGCCAGCTTGTTGTATGTATTGGTCTGGTCGTTCGTGAAACGGTTGTATGCGTCGTTGGCCTTGGTGCTGCCATAGTCGTTGCCGAACTTGGTCAGGGCCTTGAGCGTGGCGCCAGAGTTCAAGCCGCCGCCGGCCGCAGCCAGTCGGTTGATGCCCTGCGTTCCTTGGTCGAGACCGAACTGCAACCCCGAGTTGTAGACGACATCGTTGTTGAGATCATTCTGCGAAAACTTGCGCAGCAGCGAGCCATACTCGGAATCATCCTGCGGCGTCTGCTCGCGCGCGGCAAAGCCAAACTTGGCAGCGACGTCGGCATCGGTACCATAGCTGCCGCGCAGGTAGCTCTCGTACTGGTTCTGCGCATCCTGGCGCTGGCCGGCGACGTCGTAACCTTCCGGCGCATTCCGGTATGTGTAGTTGATGAAATCGTCCAGCGTGTACGGGTTGCTCGATGCATTGCGCGAGCTTGTGCCTAGCAGGCGCGCGAGCTTGTTGCTAGCGCCGGTGCCGTTCAGCAGAAACGGCAGGTTGTCGGCGCGCGTCTGGTTGTACTGCTGCTGAGAAATGGCGTTCGCGTCGTTGGCTGCGCCGATCTGCGCATCGCCTCCCTTCCCTGCCTGGCTGGCCGAATAGACGGTTGCTACCGCTCCGACGCCTGCGGCGACTGCTCCTACTGACATGATGTTCCTCCTTCGATTGCAAGCAGTTGTTCGTGGGTGTCGCAGGCGATTTCTGCCAGCGCGTCTTCGATATTTGTTGCGTTGACCCGGAAAACGTTGATAAAAACTGTGTCTTCGTGGGCGATGCCGACCTTCTGCAGACCGGCCGGTGATATCACATTGAAACCGGCTTTCACGCGGGCAAATCCGCTTTCCGTCAGCACCGACATGTCGCCGGACTCAACGAAGTTGACGCAGGGCTTGCGATGCACCTTGCCGACGACGACCTTGTCTTTCTCGGCGAACATCTTGCGCACCAGCATGCCGTCGACGAACGTGTTTTCGACTGCGAATTCCACTTTGTCAGACTCTGGCAGTGCCATCATGCGGCGCTGCAGGTCTACGATCCGAGCCCGCATGACCAGTGGATTCGGATCGATGTTGAATGTCAACTGCCCATGCTCGTAAGTCACCAGCGGCGCAGGCGCGCGCGCTGAAAGCTCAAACAGCCCGGAATAGCTGACCTTGAACATCTCAGTTCACCGCCTGCTCAACAGCATTGATCGTGAACGTGCCGGCGGTTGGACACAGGATGAAGAACGCACCGGCCGGCAGATTCAACTGCATCGGCGAGATCGATGCATTCGTCAGCAGCAGGCCCAGCGCATAGGTGCTGCTCCATGTCGCGTAGACGGTGCCGGTCGAGCAAGTCACCGCGGCGGTATGCATGCGCACCTGCAGCGTGCATGCGCTTGCGGCCAGCACTGTCGTGGCGTTCGTGCAGCCGGCGCTGATGGTCAGGATCGACGGCTTCGTGTTGTCCACCGCCTGGTAGGAGGTCGACACGGACAGAGTGCGCGCAGCCGGGAAACCGAAGGCGGTCAGGCCGGGATTGCCCTGCGGACCGACTGGACCGGTTGCGCCCTGTGGGCCAGTTGGGCCAGTTGGGCCAGTGGAACCTGTCGCACCGGTGGCGCCGGTGGCTCCGGTCGGGCCAACATCACCCTGCGCACCTTGCGGGCCAGTTGCGCCGGTGGGGCCAGTTGGGCCCTGCGGACCGGTATCGCCAGCAGGACCGGCCGGCCCCTGCGGACCAGCAGGCACACTCGACTCGATCGTACTGCCGTTGAACTGCAAGCCGGTGCCCAGCGTGAAGAACTGCGGCAACTGCGCGGTGCCGTTGTACACGAACACGCCGTTCTGGCCGCCGGAAGGATTTACCATGTCGCGCGCGTTGAAGAAGGCGTCGGAAACGTCTTTCTGGTTCACGCGCACTTGATACGGGACCGCCTGGGCGATGCCGACAGCCAGCATCAGGAGGGCGAAGAGGATTTTTTTCATGTGGTGTCTCCGGTTAATTGAAGCCTGAAAGGATGTTGCTGCTCAATGCGCGACCAGTCGGAACGTCCAGCACCGGAACGCGCACATTCATGCGGCGAATAACGCGCTTTGCTCGCGATGCGGTGCGGACAAGCGCCAAGCTTGGAGTAACTGCGAACTCAGCGCAAAGCTCGACAGCCAGTGCTTGCCGCAAGGCCGCCAGATAACCGGGCGGAAAAGCGACGTTGGTATTGATAGCGGCGAACTGCGTCAACTGCTGTGCGGACTGAACCTTTAATGTGCCGCCGGTGCTTGGTACCGGATAAAACGAAAGAACGCCGAGCGGAAATGACGACTCGTAGGCAAATGCGCTCGGGATTCCCGCCGAGGCCTTGTATGGAATCTGGTCATATTCGTCCACGGTCATCTGGGCGACGGTGTAGTCGATGCTGCCGTCGCTGTAGGTCACGTTCAGTACGTTCGTGGGGCGCGTACCGTTGAAGTTACCTCCGGGGCCGACCGTATACGTTGCTTGTCCGGTCACCGATGGCAGCGTCTGCGTGATCAGCTGGTAGAGGAAAAGACGTTCGACCGACCATGAGTCGATCATTTCATTCAGGCATTCGAAGCCTGTTTGAAGGTCCGCTGCACTCACAATCTCGTCGGTGCCAATGACACCGGCTCGCTGCATTGCGCTTCTGATCAGGTCGGTCGGCGTCATTACTTCGCTTTCGCAGCGGCCTTGGCGGCTTGCGCTTCGTCAGCTGCCTTGGCGTCAACCGGGCTTTCGTACCAGCCATCGCCCAGCGCTTTATCGGCTTCCTCGTCCTGCACGATCTGCGCAGCGCCATCCTTGCCGTATTTCCATTTTGGGTATTGATCCATGTCGATCTCCAGAATGCAGGGGCCGAAGCCCCTGCGGTTTGAACTTCAAACAGCGCTGATCAGCTCGGGACGCGGACGGCCCATTCAGGACGCAGCGCGCCGTAGCCGGCCAGGATGTCGAAGCGGCTGATGCGGCGGTTGTTGGTGATATCGAAGCCGCGGACGAAGCGCAGGGTCACGCCTTCGTAGGTGGCTTGATAGGCCATGTCCATGCCGTTCGGAACATCCATCGGCACGGTCACCAAGGTGAACGCATCGGGGTGGAACAGGATGTTTTGCGGCACAGCGGCGCCGGATGCGCCAGAAACGACTGTGATTGCTGCATTGTCAGCAGGGCGAGCTGTGACGTTCTGGTAAGCGCCGCCAGCGATGATGGCCGGGCTGATGACCGCCGTGAGGTTGCCGGACGCATCGGAAGAAGCGTTTGCGGTAACGACGAACTGCTGCAGCACGTTCAGACTTTGCTTGGTCACCAAGTTGACAGCGAAGACACCGGCGATAGTGAACACATCACCAACGTTGAGACGCTGCGCCGCCGCTGCCGTCCACGCATCGGTAACAAGCGATGTGGTCGCCGCATACGGGTTGTCAGTGGTGCCGACGTTGGTAATGCCCTGGTTGGCACCGTTGACCAGTGGCGTACCGCCCTGTGCGCCAGCAATGTGCGTCGGCAAGTTCTGCGACATCTGAAAATCCATACCCAGCGTCGAAGATGTCATCAAACCGGTCTTGAATTGCTTGGAGATCGTCGCGGGGTCGTTGAAGAAACCGGTCATGCCGCCGACGAGCGCAGCATTTGCCAGCGGATTCAACGAAATCTGACGCATCTTGCCATCACGCGGGCAGCTGTTATTGTCCAGAATGACGCCGGCAGCCAATACGGACGCAGCGGTCGAAGGGCCAGTGCCGGGCGTACCAGAATGATTCGCCACTGCACGATAGAAGCGCTGGCCGATACGTAGATCAAGTTCAGCCGCAAGCTGCGACCCGAAAGGTTTGCAATAGCGGTCTTCGAACTTGTCGACCGACAGGGTGTTATCGAAGTCGGAGAATTGCCAGTCAACACCGAATTCAGGCTCGATCGTCACCGGAACCTGAGTTTCGTTGATGTCCTGAATGTTGGCGACAGCGCCGGAGCGAACTTGCGCACGCACTGGACGGCGGACGTTGATTGTCGAGCCGACTTTAGCGCCCTGCTTGGCGAATTCGTCGCTGTAATCGGTGTTGATGCTGCCCAGGAACGCCGAGTTATTGACGAGCCATTTCAGTGTCTTGTTCGTGATCCACTGAGGGGTGATGAGATTGTTTGCCATGATTGATTACCTCTTCCTTTTTTCCTGATCCTGTTTCCGATCCCACTCGATCCAGCGCGCCGTATCGTTCTGATCTGGCTCGTCGCCGGACGCCACACCTTTGACCGGAGTCGGAGGTTTCGGCGCTTGACTGGGCTGCTTTGGTTTCTGTTTCGACGCCTCGGCAATTTCTGTTTCCAGTTGCATGACGCGACGAATTTGCTTGGCGCTCGGTAACTCCATGATCTCGGCAGCGATGTCCGGGTTATCGGTCAGATGTTTCAGCAGCTTCGCTGGCGCATCCGATTCGAGAACTGCGGCCATCATCGGCAGCGGACGCCCCTTGGCGTCAAACTGCGGTCCGACCTCTTGGATAAGCGCTCCGAAGTTGCTCTCGAAGTTCTTGTCCAATTTGACGGCGTCTTGAAAGACTGCATTGCACCGGCTGTTGAGTTCGTTTTGTGCGGCAACCTCCGTGGCCCGCGTTTCAACCAGCCTCACCAGATCCGCTTCGGTCAATTGGCCGTTCGGGTCTTGCGGTGCTGCTTGCTGCGGTGCTGGCTGCTGGCGCAATTCGCGCGTCAACCGATCAATGCGACGCTCCATCGAACGCTTTGCCTTTTCGGCGTCGTCCGCTTTGCGTTGCAGCTCTTTCTCGCGTTCCGTCAATTCCGGCTCTTGCTTCTCCGCTTTCAGTTTTTCAACTTCAGCATCCGAGTCGGCCTGATCTGGATTTCCCTGCGCACCAGGTGATGGTGTTTGTACTGGCTCGTCAGCAAAATTTGCTGCGGCGGCATCCGGCGCGGCCCCGGAAGTAGCGTTTGAATCAAGGTTCATGTCATCCCCAAAGGAAGGTCATCGCCCATGCCCGGCGAAGTGGGTTCTTGCGAAACTGGTTGCTGTATGCCTGCGAGCTCAGGACCTCCTTGCTGCGGCGGCATTGATGGCTGCGCTGGCGGCGGCGCATCCTGTATCGGGCTCGGTATCGGCTGCGCGGCTTGTTGCAATGCCTGGAAAACCAGCAGTTGCACCTGATCCGGTGTCATGCCTGGATTGGGCGGGTTTAGCGCCTGGATGCGCTTGGTTTCGGAATCTTGTCGTTTGGTGACCGCATCGAACTCGTCAATTTCGAGTTTCTTCATGTCGTAAGCAGCCTTCCGCAGATTCTCGTCAGCAGCCTGAGCGGCCTGTTTGAGAGCTTCCTGTGCTTGCTGGAGTTGCTGCTGCAGCGCTGACATCTTGGCCTGTGCGGCTGGAGGCAAATCGTCACCGCTCTGCTCTTCCAGTGCCTGCACCTGTGGGGGAGCCATGGCGAGCAGGATCTTGGCCACCTTGTCTGCTTCGGGCCAATCCTGCGCACGCGCCCATGTGGGGCCCAGGATTGGCATCAGATTCGGGTTTTGCGTCAGCACCTGAGTCAACGCGTCGGACGCCTCTTGGCGCTGCGTCGCATACGATGGGCCAGCCTTGACGCGGACGTCATACTTGCCGGTGCTTGGGTTGATCGTTGGCACCTTACCTTCTTGGTAGCCGACGGCATCCGGAGAAATCTTCACCACACTGACGTCACCATTCATGCCGAGTATGCGGGCTTCGCGCTCGGTGTCGTAGATCGACGGAATCATGTTCACGACGATGCGGCCGACATGCTCGATCGAGCGACGCTGATTGTCGACGTAGTGATAGGTTGCCGTATCGCCTTCGCGCTGGTCTTGCATCTTGGCGCGGCCGGATGTCGCATTGCTCGGCGCGCCCAAGTTCGACTTGTACATGCCGATTGCTGCCTGCATGTCGTCAGTCGCCATCTGCGCGCCCTGGATGAAGGCTGCAGGGATCGGTGGGGGCGCCAGGCGCTGCGGAGCCGGCAACGGGTTCCCCTCTTCGTCCAGCGCGTTGTAAGGGAGGTATGCTTTATTCGACGTGTTGGCCTGCTGCCACTCGGTTTCGAACTGTTCGACGGACTCGAACGGGATGATGAAAGGCGCTTTCGGCTGCAACGCGATCATCTCGATCTGCGCGCTGCGCTCATAGTTCTTGGCGCGCTGGCCATCCATGAGCTGGCGCGTCAGGCCGCAGACATAACGTTTTCCCTCAATCCACAGGACATTCCCGTAGACAGGAACCAGCGGAACCCACGGCGACGGGATTTCAGTCTCTTCCAGCACCTCGGCGCCGGTCATCGTCAGCCACTTGACCGAAGTCTGCTCATCCGAAAACTGCATGAGCACCACTGGCTGGAACTGCAGTTCGCGTGCCATATTCCAATATTGGTCCTCGTCAACGATGCGTGTTGACGAATCAGGCAGCTGAATGTAGAGGCGGGATTTCTTCGTCTTCACCTGGTAATAACGCTCGCAGATGCGAACAGCGTCATCCTTGAACCAGATCGGCGAAGACGCATCCCATGATGTCTGCGCTGCCTTGGCGCCGTATTGCTTTTCGAATGCACGCTTGGACAGCACGGAGGTGGTATAGCCATCGGTAGCGTCTGAGCCATCCGGCTCGACAGACTCCGGGCTGATCATGCAGCTCAGCGGATCAACGATCGCCTTGATGCGGATTTCCTGCTCATTCAGCGCCGGGTTGCACATCTCTGTGATGACGCGTATCCAGCCAATGCCGCAGCGTGCGGCATGATCGATCGCCGTGTCGTAGGCAATGCTGGCGCGCGACTGGTCCTCAATCTGGCGAATCATCCCCTCAAGGGCATTCGCCGTCTTGACGTCGGCGCCACTGTCGACCGGAAGCACCTTGATGCTCGGCTTGTTCTGGCGGGCGTCGTTGACGACTTGGTTGATGTACTGGTTGGTATGGTCGAACGTCAGGCAGGGACGCGCACCGCCGGGCGAGTTCTCGCGCGCTTGGCGAACGCGGTCATCCCATTGCTGCGGATCGTCAGGATTGCTGAATTTCAGATCCTCCAGCCGGCGCTCGCGCAGGTCGGAGAAATGATCAGTCATGTCCTGATATCTCTCTTTCGATTCCTGTAAGAGGTCTTGCGGCATATTAGGCGGCCATCCATCCAGAGTTTTGAACAGGCGCTGACGGCGTCTTCGGCTGTCTGCGGTTTCTTGCTGCTCTTCGCGCGCCTTCGCAGGCGTATCGGAGCGCATCGATTACGTGATTCTTTTTGTCTTCGAGGATCGGCAGCACCTTGCCGTCGTCCAGTGGATCTGTCTTGTACTTGTAGTGCGTCAACTCATCGATCGTATGCACGCAACGGGGGTGCACGATGATGTCGAACGACTTCAAGAACTCGACACCCTCTTCCAGTGACTTCGGCCCCTTGATGGCCGGCATGATCTTCGGAAATCCGTGGTGCCTCATATGGCTGATCGTTTCCGGCCTGGCCGAGTCGGCGGTGATTGCCCACTTCTCGGACTCCGGCACCGACATGAACAGATCAGGCAAACTCACGATCTCGCAGCCAACCATGTACGCCTCGTAATCGACGTAGAGACGATTGCCCTCGATGTCGCAGCGCACCAGCACCGATGGGTCTACCGAGAAGCCCCAGTCGGCGCCAAGCCGGTGAATCGTCCCGGCCGGCCGCTCAAACTCTTCAATCTTCCAGTTGGTGAATACGCGCGCCTTACTCTTCGTCTCGTAACCGCCAAGCCAGATGTGCTGGTACTTGTCCGGGTCACGGCGCCGGTCGTATTCCATTTCGTCCAGCATTTCCTGCGGAAGCCATGGGTTGTCCGTATAGTTGGCCTCGACGCAGATCATGTCTTTCGGGCGTTCCTTGCCGCGGAACAGCTGATCAATCGGGTCGGCCTCGAACCGAGGATTCCATGACGCCCAAATCTCGCTACCTGGTGCGCGGATCGTTGGCCGCAGCAGGTCCAGGCTTCGCTGGCTTATCGTCTGCGCCTCTTCGATCCATGCGCGCTTAAATCCGTCCAGCGACTTGATCGACTCGGCGGTGTGGTCCTGCATGCCCTGGAAAATGATCATTCCTTCGCCACCGCTGGCCGGCCTGCACTTGATCCGCTTGTCCTGCACCTCGAAGTAGTAGCCGGCGTTCATGTCGGCGATCTTCGATTCCAGCAGCTTCTTTACCGAGAAATCGAGCGACTTTTGAATCTCGCGGATGCATACCGCGTCAATCGGCTCTCTCAGGCAATCCTCAACCATGAGGCCGGCGAAGAACTGCGATTTCGCGGAAGCCCGGCCGCCGTGCGCGCCCTTGTAGCGGGCTGGCTGTAGCAATGGCTCGAACACTCCGGCGGTCGGCAGCGTCAGCACACTCACGACGGCCTCACAATCTCCCGAACGATCTTGGTAATGGTTTGCGGCGTTGTGCCTTCTTGGCTGTTCTGGATGCCCCAGGCTTCTCGATCCAACCCGATCACGGTCTTGGCGGTCTCGGTCACGGTCTTGAGCAGGCCCACGCGCTTATCGAGTGGAGAAGGCGTCTTGGCATCCATGTCTCTTTCGAGTTCCAGCAACAGGCGCGCATTCAGGTCGCGCAGCTTCCGGATGTCGTCACGGTGCCGCATGCGGACCTCGGCGACGGCCGAAGCATTGACCTCGACCACGACCTTGTCTGTTACAACGCGGCCATCCGTTACGGCCTTGCGCGTTACAAGCCTTTCGGCTTCCGCTTGAATCTTCGGCGAGAGGTCTTTGACCCAGTTCTCGCGCTTTGCCTTGCGGGCGATTGCAACGTGATTGAGGGGGACGTCGTTCGTGCTGGGGTATGCCTTGGCGAGTTGCCGGAACGAGGTGAGCCCTGTCCGGTAATCGTTCTCGATGGCTTCCCAGTCGACTTCGGGTGATCGTGGTGTCTTGTCGGTCACAGCGTCCGTTACATCGTTACAGTTCCAATAGAGGCAACTGTATCCATGTCGAACGACGGAATCCTGTGGGTTTTATGGGGCGCGATTTTGTGGGAATTTCGGTGCGATTCTTGCGCGTGGCGTTGCACCACAGTAGCACCAGACGTTCGCCGCCTTCATAGCGCGGCTCGGCATCGGCATTGCGCCAGCCGCCGACGGTCGTAGCGGGAACACCGATACTAGCCGCGATTGCTGGAAGTGAAAAGCCCCCACGGACGAGCTCGGCAATGACTGCCGGCCAGTCTATGGGGTCGTGTTTTACGGGCATGAGCATGCGTCAGCTCGGGTACAGAGGGTCGTTCAGGAATCCCCACTTGATGGCCAGCCGATCAGCCCAATACCACTCATCCGGCATCAGGCCAGCGGCGCGCAAGCACAGGTTGCGTCTGATCAGCGGCGCCAGCACCAGCCACACGATGCAGCGGCGCACGCCGATCGCAGCCATCGCGCAGACCAACAGCCAGCCGAGGAACATGGCGACGGCGATCATTTGCGCACCTGGGACATTGGGCCACGGGCCATGCAAGGACACATCTTTCCGGTTTGAAGATAGGCAGCACCTGGACATTGCCAGCACTGAGCACCAGCAGGAGGCGTTGAAGCGAACGCGTTGTTATCTTGCTGACGAAAAATGTTGATCGCATCTTTCAGCTTCTCTTCGTTGTGGTTGCTCATTTTTGCACCGACGATGGAATGCCGTGAGGCATGCAAAAGCAGGCATCCCCGGCTTGCAAATAAGCCAGAGGGCAACCCCAGCACCGCACTAGTTCTTGAGGCGTCGCGGCGAACCGGTTGGGAACCATTTTTGATTCATGCTTGCTCCCCTGGATTTCTTGAGCGACAACTGCAAACATCATCACAAATCCAGCGTTCATCATCCCTTCCTCCATTTCGCGCACCGAATGCGCCCGTAATACAGCTTGGTCTTGGCGCTCACGTAGGCGCGGGATCGGCGGCGGTTCATGGGCGCTCCCGTAGTAGACTGACGAACTCGATCAGCAACTTGTCGGCTCCAGTTGCCCACTCTGCAGCCTCTTCCGACGTCCTGATCTGCCAGAATTTTTCGCTGTGCATGCTGGCGTCGCCCACCAGTTGGCGCAACTTATTCACCTCCGGGTCGAGGGAAAACGCATCCTTCGGCGGCGTCCAGCCCAGCTTGATCAGGGCGTCACGTACCTGCTGATCGGATGTATTGATGATGGACTGGCGGATGCGCTCGCGCGCACCGTTGGTGGAGCTCCACAGCGCCTGATGAATCTCGTCACCAAACGTCTGCGTGCCGATTTCGTAGCCGGTGAACAGCTCTTTCTTCATGGCAGCGGCTCCCGCATGATCTCTGCATACAGGTTTTCCATGCCGTACAAACGCAATCCCGCCAGCAGCGCATCCCACTTCATCTGCAAGACAAGGAGGCGCTGCATTTCCTCCTGCGCACGCAGAACCACATCGCGGTCGCCTTCGTACAGGAACATGTGCTGTTCCTTTCCGATTGAAAAGCGATGCATCTCCATCGTGCTATCCACGGTGCGCTCGATCTTCGGGAGGCTTTTACTGACTTTGCCCAACTGATCGATCAGCGACTTGATCTGGGCTACTTGAGCGTTACTCACGCCGCCTCCTTCCGCACCAGGCCCTCGGTGTCGAGCGCAAGCGCCAGGATGGCCAGCGCGTCGGCGTGGTTGTCATCGACCGGCACGAAGCCGCGTGAGCGTGCCTCGGCGACCATGGCGGCCTTGTCGGCATTCCCCTTGCCGGTCCAGTGCTTCTTGATGACGCCGACGCCGCACGGGACCATGCGGATGTTGTTGAGCGCGCACCATGTCTCCAGATGGGCCAAGAAGCCGCCGTAGACGTGCGCAGCGAGCGGCCCCTTGTGATTCTTCACATCCTCGAAATACACGACGTGAATCTCGCCGGCCGCGCGCTTCATCTCGGTCAGGTGGTTGCGGAAGGTCAGCCAGCGCTGGCCCGGCACGCCGCCCGGCGCGCAGTTCACCGAGCCGCCGCTGATAGCGCCACCGCGCATGTGCAGCGCCCAGCCGCATTTCGTGCCGAGGTCTAACGCCAGTACGTTCATGCGAACCACCTCGTCGCGTACACGACACCTACGCTCAGCCAAATACCGACAGCCAAGCCGCCGAGCGCGCCAAGCACGAAGAACTTGGCGCGCTCTTTCGTTTGATTCAGGACGTTCATGCGGTCACCACCATCAAGGTCACGCACCCCACCCACACAACCAGCAGAACACCGGTGTAAATCCGTTGGCGGCGGCGATAACGCGCTCGCAGCTCGCCGACAAATCGCCAATGCTCCTCATAGCTCGCATTGATCGCTGCCATGTATGGGTCTTTATCCATGCTTCTCTCCTATTCGATTCACGCCCTTGCGGGCGTTACGGGGGCGTTTCAGCCTGCGGGCGTCAGAGATGGGTAGAAGGCAGGCGGAATGCTGTCGTGCAGCTTCTGCTTGAGCGCATAGCCCATCAGTGGCCAGATCTTCTGCACCGCTTTCTGGCGTGCGATCTTGCGGCCGAGCTCAGCATCGAAGTTCTCCGGGCTGGCGCAAGCCGATTCTCCGGTGACCGTAAAGCCGTTTTGCAACGTCAGGACGCAGATGGTCAGCAGTTCAGTGGCGGCCGTGGTCGGCACGCCAAGCGCCTCAGCCGCATTGCCGACGGTGAATGTCAGTTCACCTGCGATATTGGCCTCTATGTCGTTCGGCGTGACACGCGGTGCCGTCTTGCCTTTGGTTTGGATTTCCTGCTCGATTGCTTGATCGTTCATGCTTACTTCTCCTTTTAAGCCCCGAAATGAGGCTGGTTGGTGCTGCTAAATCAGGACTTAGCCACGCGCGCTGCCAGCTTGGCGCTCTCCTTCTTGCCGTAATGCGGCTCGTACTTGCCGGGCCGGTGCTTGGCGGACATCACGATCGGGACCATATCGCCACGGCGATACCCGCGACCGTAGGCCGTGGACGTCTTCCCGTCACCTTTTGAGATATCGTTCCAGACTGCTGGACGGCTTCCGACTTGGATCATTGGCATTTCACTTCTCCTGTGGTTGGTGCTGCAAACGCGCGTGCGCGCGAGGGTTAAGCGTGCTGACGCTGATATTCCGCGACCTGCTGCGCCAGTTGTTGCTTTCGTGCATCAGATGCGATGCGATCCTGTTCGGTCTGCTGTTCGCGGAGTTTGCGCATCTGCACCTCTGCTGGGATCAGCGTGGAGACCATGGCCTTGACGCGTGCCAGGCCTTCGCGGTCGATCTCTGTTGCCTTGACCGGCGCTGGCAGCAACAGGGCTGCTTGCGGTGCTGCAATGCGGCCAATGCTGGCGGCCTGCTCGATCACCATGGCGCGCTTGGCCTTGTCGTCGCCTTGCGAGATGTGCCATGCAACGGGACGACCTGCGCGCACTGCTTCGGTCACCAGACGACCATAGGCGTCCTTGAATGCCATGCGTGCGGCTACGTTGTCAAAGGCTTCCAAGAGCGGTCTGCAAATCTCGAACGCATCGCGCATTTCCTCGGTCCACACGACGGTCTCGCTGTCGCTGATGCAGGGAAATGACAGCGCCCAGGCTTCCTCGACACCGGGCCTTTGCACGGTCTGCGAGTTCTCGATCTGTGCGACCAGGTCGGCGGGCGTCGGCTGGAATTGGCCGCGCTTCGGATCACGCACATGCGCGGTCAGCGCCATGGTCACGACCTGCAGCGAGTACGGCGCCAGCGCAGCGAAGAAGACGCCCTTGCCTTTCGGCTCCAGCCTGGACCAGCGAGGTTGGATCGAAAAAGCGTTGTCCAATGCCTCGCAGAAATCCTTGAAATCGTGTTCACGCATCGATGGCTCCCTGTGTTTTTCCAAACAGCATTGCGTATGCAGCTTCGTTTTCCTGGTCCAGCTGCGCCTGAGTTTTTGCGCCGTTACCGATCTGCCCCTTGAGCGGAAAGACGTCGGACCAGCTGTTGACGGTCGATTTGTTGAGCACCGCTTCAACGCTTTGCCCCTGATCCCTGATCCGCGAAAGTTCGGCAACGATCAACGCAACGGCTTTGTCGGTTGGGGCCTTCTTTTTTTTAATTCGCATGTCGATGAAATCGGCCCATGCTTTTTCAGGAATCCATTCCGGCAAAACAAAGTCGGCCTTTGTTTTATGCCTTTGATGGTTCTTTGATGGTTCTTGATGGTTAGACGGCACCTCCTGCGGGGGTTGGCGCACCTCCTGCGGGGGTCCCCCGCACGTGCTGCGGGGGTGGGGTGCATCTGCTGCGGGGGTGGGGGTGCACGTCGTGCGGGGGTACCCCAGCATCTCCTGCGGGGGTACCCCCGCATTTGCTGCGGGGGTTGGTGCCAATTTTGGCACTTCCGGAATGTAGCTTTCTGGCGACAAATGGTATTTCGTGTGCCGTCCGTTGGACCGATCTGCGGTCACGATTTTTCGATCCTCAAGCCACCTGATCGCGTTCTGGATTGCTCGTTCAGAGAAGCATGTGCGAATCGCAATAGTCTGGATTGATGGCCAGCATTCGCCCTCGTCGTTCGCATTGTCGGCGAGCGATATCAACACCGACTTCGGCGTCGGCGGCATCTGGAGCGGCCAGCATTTGGCTTGAATCATGGTGCTCATGTCTACGCAGGCGCCCCCAGTAAATGCACCATCGACCAGGCCATGGGCGACAGGTTTGAGCCTTTGATATCGGCCGGCAGCGCGTAACTGCGCACTTGCCGGATCGGCTGCCCCTCGGGATCGTTCAGCAGGGTATGCACGGCATGGCCGCGCTCTGGCCGCACCGAACTGATGACGCCGGTCTTGCCCATGTACTCCAGATATTTTTTGACGCGGACCGAACTCTCGCCCGGCTTGCCATAGATCAGGTCGCATATCTGGCGCGTGGTCAACGGCCCGTTGGTCCTGAGTGCGTCGAGGATTTTCAGGCGCATGTCGGAAATGTTGCTCATGCCAGTCTCCTATTTTCAAGAGACTCAATTTTAGGATTTGCGGCGCTCACCACTGAACCTATAGCGACCAGAATCAGCCGCAAAGCCGCGCCAGTACTGGAAATATTATTTCCGAATGCGTGCGTAATAGAGTCGCGTTCGCGCAGGATGGGGGGGCGAGTCATGCCGCCTCCTTCTGCCGCCGGAACTTGTTGATCAACTTGCTGGCGTCGGACTTGGCGCGAGCGCGCATGCTGTGGATCAGCGTGTGTGCGGTGCGCATCAGCGCGCGAATGCGGGGCTCGATACGCTCGACTTCCTGCTCGGAGATGTGGCCGTCCAGCAGCGCGTCGGTGGATGCCGAGACCGCTTCGCCAAGCTGCGTCATCGCGGCCATGACCAGGCGATGCAGATCCTTGTCGCTGATTTCGCCGTTCTCAATGTTCGGCAGCGGTACGCAGATGAAGCCGAGGCGATACGAGCGCGCATGGTGCGATGCAAACGAGTCCGGCACACCGGCGCTGTGGCATAGCTCCATCACGACGGTCGCGTCTTCATCGCTGGCGATGTAGCTCTTGATCATCGGGCTCAGCTTCTTCTGCAGCGTGCCGGCGTTGACGCCCATGCGGTGCGCCAGCGCTTCGATACCGCCAGGATAGGCGCGGGCCGTGTTGTAGAGGCAATCGCCCTGATCCGTCTCGCCGTATTTGTATGTCATGGAAAAACCCCTGTTTGATTTCTAATGCGCAATTGATGCGGCGCAGCTAAAGTGAAGCCATGGAATAAGGGCGCGCATTCACAGCCGTGACACAATCGTGGTTCTCACACCCGATGGACACGAAAGGAATGCGCATGGAAAACGAAAACGAACCGACGCTAGAGAATCGCGTGGCGTATTTGGAGAAGGAACTTGAACGGACGAAATCCATCATGTCCGCCCTTGGAAAATCTTTTTCAGACCAGCTTCAACAGCACGACGGAGCTTTTCAGCCGCTGTACGCCGTGGCGTTTGCTCTGTGCCAGCAGACGCCATCTGAATCCCGGCTCGCGGATGTAATTCGGTTTTTCCTGGAGCAGACTGCAGCTGTGCAAGGAGGGATTGCTGTACCAGATGTGAATCTGAATGAGAGCGAACGGCATGCCGCAGACCTGTCAGAGATGCTTGTGACTGACCCCACGGACCCGCCACGTCTGCCAGACGGCTATAAACCTCCGCCTGCCGAGCGGTGAATGCATCAAACGCTGCATGCTCATATTGAACACGACTCTCCGCGATCCTCCGCGCCCTCTCCCGGCGCCGAATGCGCCCGATGATCCGCCCGCACTTCACGGCGTCACCTTCGGCCAAGGGAGGACATGCAAGAGCCAGGTGCCGCCCCAGAAGAGCAGAAGCATGACCAATGACGCGAGAGCACCGGAGGCGAAACCGCGCACGGCCGGATGCTTTACCAAGCTAAGAAAGACGCTTTTCATGGCGCGGCCTCGGCGGTGGGCTCGGTGGCGCGTAGGTAAGCCCAGTTCGGCCCCGGTGCCAGCACTTCACAAGGTACAAGCCCTTTGCACATTTTTTCCAGATCGGGAGCGCGACCGTCAGGCACCCGCTCTTTTTCGATCCATTCATAAACAGATACCGTACTGATGCCGAAGAATTTCGCCACTGTAGCGACTCCGCCAGCCTCATCGATTGCCTGTTTTACTTTATTTTCTGCGTTCATATATCACCAATTAAGGAGTTGCCTTAGTTGATTGTAGCAGGTAATACCTTAATTGCAAATGTTAGGCTATGCCTTATGAATATCGCGAAAAGAATTAGAGAAAAACGGAAGGTTTTGGGGCTTACACAAGCTCAGGTTGCAGATTACTTCGGCATTAGCAGCGTGTCTGTATCTGAGTGGGAGCGTGGGATGGGGCGTCCCGGGCAGGATAAATTACCCGGCTTGGCTCGTTTGTTAAAAACAACAGTTAATTATTTGCTGACCGGTGCGGATGACGGTGATCAGCAGTCTCAATTCGAGGTAAATGTAGTGCCAGCAGTCACTGGCGCTCGCGCAATACCAGTAATTTCAGCAATCCAAGCCGGCGCGCTAAAAGAGATTGCAGATCCATATTCACCAGGGGCGGGGACGGACATAATTTATACAGACAATGATTTATCGAAGTGGGCTTTTGCATTGGAAATAAATGGGGATTCAATGCTGCCGGAATTTAGGCAGGGGGACAGGGTTATTATTGATCCTGAGTTATCGCCAAATCCCGGCGATTTTGTCGTTGCAAAGAATGGCGAACAAGAGGCAACGTTCAAGAAATACCGGCCCCGCGGTGTAGATTCGGCCGGCAATGATATTTTCGAGCTGGCGCCGCTAAACGATGACTACCCTACCCTTCGAAGCGATGTTCAACATCTTTTAATAATCGGGGTAATGGTTGAGCATAGAAAAAAGTACAGGAGGAAATAATGAAGAAAATCAATCTAGTCCTGATGTCGGCAGTCGCCACCTTAACTGCATGCGTATCCTCAACAGGCCCTGTTCCTATGGGACGCGACACCTACATGATTGGCCTGGATGGAAAAGGGTTTCTGTCCAGCAGCGAGATAATTGCACGGGCATATAAAGAGGCGAACGAGTTTTGCCGCAAGCAAAACAAGGAGCTCATGCCAATTAATTCGCGGCAGAGAGGAATGTCGTTCGGGGTCGATCCAAGCGCAGAACTTCAATTCATGTGCCTGCGCTCCGATGACCCTGACCTGCAACGCCCGATCATGAAGCAGAGCGATAGCGTGCCGCAACAAACAGCACCACAGCAAACAACGCAAAGCACTCCAAGCGCGGCACCTCAACCCTACATGATCCCGAAGCGCCCGACCGTGACGACGAACTGTACGACGGTGGCCGGCCAGGTGAACTGCACGAGCAGGTGATGGACGATTCTGAATTTTTTGCCGCATACGGCAGATTCATGGCGGTTTGGGCGGATACCGAACTGGAGGTTTATAAAGCTCTGGTTCACTATGCCGGGGTGACAGAGGGAGTTGGCAGGGCCATCTTCTCAGGCGTAAGAGCGCGTCAGGCTATGACATTCATCGAGATAATCAGCCAAAACGAGAGCACACCTTCCGACCGAAGAGGCGATCTCGATTATGTGTTTCAGCAGTTGAAAATAATAAATGGGGTTCGCGATCTGCTGGCTCACCATCTATCAGATTTGAGTTATGGAATTGACCCATCCAGGCCAAGTGGCCGCGCCTTTACGAATTCAGCCAAGGCAAACAGATACTCCAAAATTCAGGTGTGGTATGTAGAGACGGAAACCCTCAACGAAATGACTGACGATTTGTATCTTGCGATAAATCATCTTGGCCAGCACTATGGCAGAGCTCAGGAGAATGGCTTTCACCCGTGGCGCGAAGATCCTGCAAATGACGTTCCCACGCCATGGCTCTATAAATCTCCACCACCAGAAAAGATGGCGGGTAAGTAGAATTTAGATTTTCATAAACAGACCATCCGACATCCATCATTTCGTGAGTCACATCCATTGGCGCCGGCAACTCGGGAGCTCCGCCCGAAGTGAACGGCGATAGTCTGTCAGCTGGCGATCCGAACTGAATTTTCCTGTTCATTTAATCCTCCCGAAGAAAATCTCATAGTAGACGTAAGAGCTGAGGTTTACAACCAACCGCCTCCGGGCGGTTTTTTTTCGACCATCCAAAATAATTAAGGTAATGCCTTTACTTTGATTAAGGTATCGCCTATTATTCGAATTAAGGAAACGCCTTAATTAAATAAGTCAGCTCACCCGAGCTAACCACTGGAGCGAGAAATGTTTTCACTCGAAGAACGCAAACAGAACATCCGAGACATGGGCGCGATTGCGTCCATGGCTATGCAGCCCCAAGTCTCCGCCGACCTGATCCTGCTCAACTACGAATACAACGGCCTGAAACTTGACCTGTACGGCGAGCGTCCGCGCATGGCTGGCGACGAATACATCGTCACCGATGCCGCACTGGCCGGTACGACCGTCAGCCTGTTCGAGATCCTGAGTGCCGCCCAACTGCGCGACTTCTCAGCGTACTGCGAAGAGAACCTTGAGAGCGGTGCCGATATCGCCGCGCAAGCACGCTGCGACGCCCGCTACAACGACGAGCCGCTGGGAGTGGGGGCATGAGCGCCGCTGACATCCAACGTGCTGCGCGCACGCAAGTAATGATTGACGACTTCCGCGGCAACTCCGATGAATTCGCCATGTTGAAAGGCGTCCTGTGCGCTGGCAACAAGATGCGCGGCAGCGCCCATGAAGCGTACATCGGATTGTTCAATCTCTTGATGATCGCCTCCCGCTTGGACGAACTGCGCGCAGAGCACCGCGCCCTCACCGCCGCAGGTGCCGCATGAGAATCGGTCGCCTTGAAATCACTGCGTCGCGCTGGCCTTGGCAAAAGTGCGTGCCTCATTGGTCGCACGCAAATAAAACACCTGCTCGCTATGGTTGGGGACGCGTCCCCGGCATGGCTCGTTTCGGTGGCGGCTGGGACTGGAAGCTGGGGGTCATGATTGGCGGTACTTCGATCATTCTTGAGCTTATTTTTGGCTCAGTGCGCATCACACTCAAAAGCAAGAATCGGGGTGCCGCATGACCCAATCCCTCCTAGTCGGCGCAGTGCTGACTCTCGTATCAACCGTCGACGCCCTGCTCGACCTTGCCGTGATGGTGCTGTCGTGAAGCGCGTGTTGAAGGTGGTCGCTGCATTGATCGCCGTCGCCGCGCTGGTGGTGGTCATGCTCCTGCTGATCGCCGAAGCCTTCCGCAACGATCCCCTGACCCCATCGCCATCGGCCAAGCCGGTGCGCGCGCCGGCGGTGCAGGTGGTGGGGAGGTGGGTATGAGCGACAAGCAAATACTTGGCTTGTGCGAGGGTGATGATTGCTGCCGAGATGGCTGCGCCGGAAAGATTCGTGAGCGCAAGCCTGAGAACTGCAGTTGCCATATCAACCCACCCTGCTCCGCTTGCATGGCACCTCGCGGCTATTGCGACACCTGCGATTGGGATGAGGAGGATGAGCCGACTCCTGAAATCAAGCCGCTGAGTGAAGAAGAACAGAAGCGTATCTCCGCCCATTTGGAGGAAATGGATCGTGCCAGAAAAGCACCGCTGGACAACACAAAGGTTAGCTGGCGCTGGGCTACTCACTCCAGTTGCTCAATGATCAAAGAAGGTGTTTACCCACAGTCCGGCGACGAATCGAAAGACCGCGAGATGGTCCGCAAAGAAGTCAATGGAACATTTGGCGGACGTTTCGAATACTTCGGCGGCGGCCGTTTCAAATTCATTGCTTACACGGACTGACCATGACCACCGCCTACCCCTACGGCGCCGCCCTCGGCATAGCCGTGATCCTGCTGGTCCTGATCACGCAGCCGATCCGCGACGCAGCCGACGCCGAGCGCTACGCCAAGGCCCAGCAGCGCGCCAAGGTCGAGCAGAACAAGCGCCTGTTCAAGAAGCTTTACACCAACGCCGAGGCAATGACGTTTCCTGTCGCGGCTTATTCTGAGGATGAGAAATGAACGATACCAATGCACTTGCAGTTACCCAGGGCTTCGGCGAGCAGAAATCTACGCTCGCCGTCGTTGAAACGGCGTCGACCGCCATTGCCGCGCAGTCGAAGGCGATGGTCGAATCGCGCTACATCATGGCGATGCGCAACCCGCGCAACTGGGATGCCGTCCGCCAGGATCTGATCAAGGAATGCCGCCGGCCGAGTTTCGCCAACAACAAGAGCGCCTACTACATCAAGCCTATCGGCAACGGCGTCGAAGGCCTCGGTATCCGCTTCGTGGAAGTCGCCCTGCGTTGCATGAAAAACGTGTTGGTCGAGACCACCATGATTTTCGAAGACGAATTCAAGGAAGTGCATCGCGTCTCCGTCACCGATCTGGAAGCGAACATCACGTATCCGCTGGACGTGCGCGTCTCCAAGACGGTTGAGCGCTCCAAGCCGAACAGCGACGGCTCTTACATGAGCGTTCGCAAGAACAGCTACGGCAAGGACGTCTTTACCGTGCTGGGCACCGATGACGACATCCTCAACAAGCGCGGCGCTCTGATCTCGAAAGCGATCCGCACGATCGGCCTGCGCATCATCCCCGGCGATCTGTGCGACGAAGCCGAAGAAATCATCAAGCACATCCGCCTGGACGAAGCCGCAAAAGACCCGGACGCCGAACGCCGCAAGATTGTCGACGCGTTCGCCGCCATCGGTGTGACTGCCACAGACCTTACCTCCTATCTTGGCCATGACCTGGGCAAGTGCTCACCGGCGCAGATCGTCACCCTGCGCGGCATCTACGGCGCCATCAAGGATGGCGAGGCCTCCTGGCAGAGCGTCATCCAAAACAAGGATGACCAGAACAAGCCGCCGGTCACCGGCAAAGACCCTGTTCCATGCACGCCCGAATCGTTCGAAAAGAAGAAAGCGGGCTGGAAAGCAGCAATCGAAGGCGGCAAGAAAACCGTCAACGATCTCATCGCCACCATCCAGACCAAGGAAATTCTGAGCGACGACCAAAAGGTCGAAATCGCTTCTTGGCTGCCAACAGAAGGAAAATAAAATGCAAATTCATGATCTCGTTCAAGGCAGCCAGGAATGGCTCGCATACCGCGCCGGCCATTACAACGCATCCGACGCGCCAGCTATGCTGGGCGTTTCGCCCTACAAGACCCGCACCGAACTGCTGCATGAGCGCTATGTCGGCGCCGGGAAGGAAGTCGACTCGGCGACGCAATCGCGCTTCGACAACGGCCACCGCTTCGAAGCGCTGGCGCGCGGCCTGGCCGAAGATATCGTCGGCGAAGACCTGTATCCGATCACTGGATCGGTCGGCGAGCTGTCAGCATCCTTTGACGGCTTGACCATGGGGCATGACGTCGTCTGGGAGCACAAAAGCCTGAACGACGATATTCGCGGGTCCGAAAGCGCATCCGACCTGGGCCTTCACCTCCGCGTGCAAATGGAACAGCAACTGCTGGTCTCTGGTGCAGATAAGGCTCTTTTCCTGGCCTCCAGCTGGGACGACGAAGGCAACCTGCTGGAAGAAAAACACTTCTGGTATGAGCCGGACGCATCCCTGCGCGCGCGCATCATCGCAGGCTGGGAGCAGTTTGCAATTGACCTCGCTGCCTACCAGCCGAAGGAAATCGCAGATAAACCGGTGGCCGGCGCGATCATGGAATTGCCAGCCCTTTCTATCCAGATTCGCGGCGAAGTAGTTGCGAGCAATCTGCCGGCATTCAAGACAGCGGCTACCGCCTACATCGCCGCAATCAAAACTGATCTGGTTACCGATGACGACTTCGCCAACGCCGAAGCGACGGTCAAATTTTGCAAGGCCGCCGAAGAAAATCTCGATCTGACCAAGGCGGCCGCGCTCGGCCAAACAGCAACCATTGACGAGCTGATGAAGACGATCGACTTCATCCAGGCCGAACTGCGCACGAAACGCCTGGTGCTGGAAAAGCTGGTCAAGTCCGAGAAGGAAGCAATCAAGGATCGCGTTCTGCTGGCAGCTCGTACAGCGTACGACGCGCATATCGCCGGCCTGGAAGAAGAAATCAAGCCGCTGCGCCTGGCGTCGCTGGCGCGGCCTGATTTCGCGGGCGCTGCCAAGAACAAACGCACCATCAAGAGCCTGAACGATTCCGTCGACACCGAGCTGGCCAACGGAAAGATTGCCGCTGATGCCGTCGCCAAGGACTATCGCGCAAAGCTGCAATGGTGCAAGGAAAATGCCGAAGGCTATGGCTTCCTGTTCAGCGACCTGGCGCAGCTCGTCGGCAAGCCGATGGAAGATTTCCAGATGGTCGTTAATAAACGCATCGACGACCACAAGACCGCCGAGCAAAAGAAAATTGACGACGCCGCGAAGAAGCTGGTCGAAGAACAGAATGCGGCCGCCGAACAGGTAAAAGCGCCTCACGTTGAGCCTGCAGCGCCAGCGCCGACACCGGCCAAGTTCAGCGCGCCCGTTCGCAGCACAGCACCTGCAGCAACCAAGCCGACGGCGCCGACTCCCGATCAGATCATCGAAGTCCTTTCCCTGCATTTCCGCGTGCATGAAAGCAAGGTCATTGAATGGCTGCTGGACATGGATTTGGAAGCCGCTGGCGAGCGTATGGCGGCAAACATCTAGCCATGCAGCGCCTATCCACCTGGCTCGCCCTGCGCTGCAAGGAACCGGAGTTCCGCGAGTTCCTGCGCGTGCCGGACGAGCCGACGGCTGTCCGTGTTGTACGCGCCCTGTGCGACGTCCAATCACGCGCCGAGGTAGATAGCGACCCGAAAGCAGCCGAACGCTGCCACAGCCTTATCCGCAAGCCCTACGCAGTATTTATCCACGAAAGGAGCACCACCCATGTTTGACACCAAAGAAATCCCGGTAACGCTGGTCAACTTCAATGCACGTTCGGAGGCGCATGGCGACGGCCGCGTGCCTGCCGCCGATATCTCCTGCCGCGCTGTCGTGCCTGCGTCGCTGGTGGAAACTCTGCTGCCGGGCATCTGCGCTCTGGTCTACAAGCTCCCGGATGAGCCCGACCTGATCGATCAAACCGATGAGCCAACTGCTACCGCACTGCGCTACACCGCTCTGGAAATGCCGCTCAAGATCGGCAAGGAGTTCCTGAACTACGGCGTCGAGATTGACTACGGCCTCGGCGGCGACAGCAACAAGAAGCTGCATGACTGCAAAATCCACAAGTTCACTGCGGCATTCCTCGAAGGCGGCTCTGCAAATCTGGCGTGGATGATCAGCACGCATCCCGACAGCGATACCGCCGGCTGGCTCTACGACAATCCCGACCTCAAGACCAAGATGATTTTCAGCGCACCTGAACAGCCGCAAGCCGACATGCTGGCGCCGAAGCGTCAGACCAAGGCTGAGAAGTCGGCGGCTGCGCTGGCCGAGGCGGAGCGGCAGTTCGTGCAGACCGGCGAAGCCACCGCCTGACCATGGCCACCGAAGCACAAAAGCTCCTGCAGGCGAACCGCGAAGGCCTGCGGTTCGGCGTAGTCGAAGGCGCGCGGCAGATGCAGGAGCGCATCGTCGCCCTGCTCGCCGACGCGCCGGAGATCGCACAGCGCGTGCAGCAGATCGACCCGACAACCATCAAGGTGAAGACATGATTACCGCAGACCAAGCAATCGCCACCGCCCAGCAATGGGAAGCCGAGAAGGCTGCCGGTCCATCAGCCCTCGTCGGCCGCGCCCTGCTCGCGCACATCAACAGCCTGGCATCGCCGCAAGTAACGGATGAGCAGATCATGGAAGGCGTGAAAGCGCTGCTGTGCGCTACGTCTTCCGAAGTGGAAGGCTATTCGCCGAATATGCTCTCAGGCTATCAGGACGAAGTTCGACGCGTGTTCATGGCAATGAGCGCATGCGCCCTCTCAGTACCGCCAGCAGCAGAGACGCCGCCAGCCCCGCTGACAGATACCTTCGTGCAGACCGTGCCGGACCAGTGCGACCGCATCTTATGGCGTGGTGGCTATCACCATCTGCCGATCGCAGCCGCGGGCCAAGAGGCGAAGCCGGTAGCGGCTGACGGCTGGCAACGCGTGCCGAAGGTGCCGACAGAAAAAATGATCTGCGCCGGCATCGAAGCCTACCGGGGGAAATGCGAAGAATCGTATGCCGCCATGCTCGCCGCCGCCCCGCAGGAACAAGCACCTCTTAACGCTCAAGCGTTAAAAAATGCGTATTTCGGCATCAAGCACGCACTGCAACAAGTCGCAGCTGCACGAGATGTGGTCGCAGAGCGCCAGCGTCAAAAGGACGTCGAGGAATGGTCGGAAGACCACGACGACGAGCACGATGACGAGGCGCTTGCGCTGGCGGCGGCATGGTATGCGCTGCCGGACGTCGTCCGAAGCGCCCTTGACGTCAATGACATGAGCCCTTGGCCCCAGACCTGGGATCTCTCATACTTCAAGCCTGGCAATCGCCGTCGCGAGCTGGTGAAGGCCGGCGCTCTGATCCTTGCCGAAATCGAACGTATCGACCGCGCCGCCCAGCAATCCCAACCGCAGCAGGTGACGAAGTGAAAATCGAGCGAGAAAAAGCAGCGTTCGAGACATGGTGGCGCAACCTCTACACCATGCCGGCGGATATAGCCTTCAACTGGACGTCGCCAGCCATCGAAGAACAGTTCGAGACCTGGCTTGCCGCCAAGCGCTCCATGCTGGGCAGCGCGGAGCCGGTGACAGCGGGTCTAGACACTGTGGCGTGGCTGATTGAAGACTATGACCGGAACGACAAGCTACGCAAACGTGTCGTGCTGTCGCCTCTTACCGATCATTTGGATGAATCTGCGGAAGCGATACCGCTCTGCAAGATCGAAGACGCTAAGGCCATCCTAGCCGCCCCTCCAGCGCCTGTAAGTGCGGAGTCGGATGGGAAGGAATCGCGCGAACAACTTGCCGCTCGTCTGATCACCGAATGCCACGCTGATATTGCCAGCCTAGAGGCGATCAAACTGCCGCCCCATGACCCAACTATCGGAATCGAGGAATTACTTTCTGGCTATCTACCGGATGATCGCAAGGATCACTGGGAGACCATCAAGGCATACGCTGATGTTCATGCGCGAAGCGCGGTTCAATTGAGTGCTCCACGTCAGGAATGCCCCGGCGACACCAAAATCACCAGTGCCCCGGCATCCACAGATGCGAAGGACAGCGAGCGCATGTTCCCAATGCAACATCCTTGTTTGCCAATTCCATGGAAGACGGCGGAAATCATCTATGCCGGATATGCATCGGTCTACGGCACGACGCAATCGATGGAGAAAATGGCCGCTCGGGGCGGATTTGGATGGGGCGAAGTGGGTGTTATATATCGTGAGCCCCGCGCCAAAAATTTGATGGACAAACTGTCCCGCGCAGCTATCGCAGCAAAGGAGTCGGGAAAGTGACCATGACAATCACCATTCATCTTGACGATGACCACCACAGATTTCCAAGAGTGTCGCAGTGCTTTCCGCTGGACGACATGTCGGTTCGCGAAACATTCGATCCACTGGACTACCCGATGCCCGGCGCCATGCCATTGCAGAACTATTTCTGCACGCGCCCTGAGGTAATCAAGATGACCGAGAAAAGACGCGCTGCCTGGGCAAAGCAGATCAGCGCCGCCCTGACAACAGCAATCCTCGACCAGATGGCCGCACGCGATACGCAAGGTGGCTACAAGAAGGAATCCCCATGAGCCACCAGTTACCACCTCTGCCAAAGAAAATATGCATCGGCGGATTATCTTCTGATAACGATGAAGTATTCGGACACACGGATGCTGCTATGCGCGCCTACGCCGAACTCGCCATTGCCAGCGTGAAGCGGGAGCCGCTGAATCCGACATTGATTATTGACATGTTTGAGGATGAATTCAGTCTGCAAGATTTGGATGTCGCCGACAACGAAATAATCGCGTTTGTCCGCGCCATCGAGCAGGCCCACGGCATCACCGCTACTACTGCCAGCAAAGGGGATGGGGATGACTGATACGCTCAAGAAATTGATGGATAGCATGGGCATCACAAATCCAAATCCATCGGAGATGCGCAATCTCCTCATGCAGCATGCTAGGAACGATGTGCTATGCCACACAGTGAGACGCATGGGGTTGCATACCGGACTGTCTGATTTGGACTGCATGACGATACTTGCCTTCAATGCCATCATAGCCCGCGACAGTGTGCAAGATGCATATTTTTCGCACATAAACCTGTGCGTGTCTCCACACATGATTCTACCAACGCCACCAGCACCAGGCACTGAGGGAGAGTGAAGTGAGCGACGCCGCCCTGACCCTGCAGGAAGCCGCTAGCCTGCTCAAGCTGTCGTACAGCACCGTCTTCGCCATGCGCGAGAAGATCGGTTTTCGCATGCCCGGCTCCCGTCTTTGGCGCATATGGCCGGCGCGCCTTGCCGAACTCACCGAAAAACGCAACAATATGACCCGGCTATCGCTGCGGGTTGTCGGAGAAAATGAATGCCAATCCGTAAAAACCCCGATTCGGGTATCTGGTGGATTGACATCCGCGCGCCAGGCTTCGCGAGAATTAGACGCTCTGCTGGCACGACGGACAAGCAAGCCGCCCAGGAGTACCACGACCGATTGAAGTCCGATCTGTGGCGCTCCGCAAAGCTCGGGGAGGAACTGGATCACACGTTTGACGAAGCGGCCCTTGAGATGTTGAAGTTGTCAGAGGGACAGCGGGATTACGATTCAAAGGTTCGCCATGTGGCGTACTGGCGCGAGGCATTGGGCAGCAACGTATCGCTTCGCTCAATGACCGCCGCTGGTATTTTGCAGAAGCTGCCGACGCACACGACGCACAAACACAGAAAGCCTAAGCCCGTGTCGCCGGCAACGAAAAACAGATACATCGCCACGATCAAGAGAATTCTGCACCTTTCTTGCGACTGGGGATGGATCAGCAAGGTGCCGAAGCTGAGCAAGTTTAAAGAGCCGGACAAGCGGGTGCGCTGGGAAGCGCGGCCAGTCATTCAGCAACTGATCGACGCCATGACGATCGAATGGATGCAGGATGTCAGTCTGGTGGCGGTGGCAACTGGCATGCGCGAAGATGAGCTGTTGTCCCTCGAACCGCGGCATGTCGACCTTGCCAATTCCAATGCCTGGGTGGTGGCAGAAGAGGCGAAGTCAGGATATGCACGGGCAGTGCCGCTGAATGCCGATGCCATGAAAGTGATTCGGCGCCGACTTCTCAGCGCGCGCAAGTATGTTTTCGAGCGCAAAACGAAAGATGGATTGCCGCGGAAGATCAGCCAGGTGGATGCTCCCTGCTTCAAGCGCGCTTGCGTTGCCATCGGCATCGAGGATTTCCACTTCCACGATCTGCGGCACACTTGGGCATCATGGCATGTACAGAGCGGAACGCCGTTGCTGGTGCTCAAGGAATTGGGCGGATGGGAGACGATTGAGATGGTGCAGCGGTACGCCCACCTTGCCGCATCTCATCTTGCGCACCATGCGGAGACGGTCACGTTTTGGTCACAGCAGCAAGCGGAAACAAAAACGCCACTCGTCAGAGTGGCGTAAGTGCCTGATTACTCAGAGTTTTTTGGTGGCCCCCCCGTGAGTCGAACACGGCACCAACGGATTATGAGTCCCGCAGTT
>CAZIWB010000079.1:0-29953 GCA_964542655.1 uncultured Cellvibrionaceae bacterium | reverse complement strand
TGAAGTGCATCGGGCGTTTGGATAAATCAGTGTCAACGTATTTTAGGACTGGACACAGGATTTTTTGTGAATTGCAAAAAAAATTAATTACCCGGGCTTAATGATGCATCGATTTTGGGTTGTGTTTGCAATGCGCTTGCCGTCTGTTTCGATTTGCGTTTAAGCCAATAAATCAATCCAATAGCGATAGTCAGCAACGCCAGACCCAATACCGGGCGATAAAAAATCCACGCAATACTGATCGTAATCAATGCCAGAACCAGACCGAGAATAAAGCTGATAATACTTGTGCCTATCGCGACGATTTTGCCAAAAATCGGCGCAATATCTGCCAGTACTGACAGCGGTTTCAATATCCAATTGAATGCTACTATCAACAGCACACAACCCGCCAACCTGATTAACCAGGTCATCATGATATTGCCGCTTTTAGCTTGCTCGAACATCGCATCGGCGGTGTGGGTTCCCGCAGTTGTTAAAGCAATTGGGCGCCCGTTACTAGCGATATGCGCACGCAAACTGCTGCCATCAAGATCACCAATGACGCTATAGGTTTGGATAGGAGCATAGATAAAAGAAATTTGCTGGTCGCCAATTTGGGCTTCTCTTTCATTTGTGCCGTAATAAAACCCCGCGCTGTTTTGCTCTACTCCTTGGGGCAAAGCAGTGCTATGTTGCAATGCCAGGGTTTCAAAATGACCGAGGGCTTGTTTATGTGTATCCGATAATTGATATTGACCGATACTAACCTTGTCAGCTGTCCAGGATGCAGCTCGATAGCGCCATTTTTCAGGATTTTCATGGCCATGGGGTTTCTTAAAACTTGAAGAGTTGATCTGCTTGCTGGACCACACTTTTTCATAGGTATAGGTAGTGACAGTTTCAACATCGCCGCCCATATTTTTTTTCTCTTCACTGTGCGAAGTTTCTTTCCATTGATATGTCTCTACCTCCCGCTGCAATTTTAATGCATGCACACTTACGGGAAACAATTCATCCTTAAGGATTTGTTCGGTGGTGGCTTCTCCGGTCAGATGCACCAATTTTCCATTCATTTCCGGTGCCGGTTCTTGCGCATTAATAGATACAACCAAACCCTGCGACTCCACCAAGGCTTTGTGGGTTTTTACCGCGCGCCCTTCATTCCAGAACAACAGGCATAAGCCAACGACAATCAAGGCAATACCAAAAAATATGCCTTTCAGAGATGCTCCAATCCGGCTGGGCCAGGATGTATGGGTTACTTCGGTAAATTTATCGTTCATGGTTTTTCCTTGCATTCGTTATTGTTAATAATAGCTGGCAGCTGCCTATTCTTAGCAGCTTGGTTTATCCAAGGCAATTATTTTCCTGCCTTTTGTCGAGGCATATATGTATCGATATTACTAATAAAAATGGGTGGTATCAGAGGAATGCATAGTTGGAAAAATTGAATCTGGATTATTGCCAAATCTAATTTATACGGGCATTGGCAGATGGTGTCAGAGCGGTATGAGGGATGGAGTAGCTGCTGGATTGGATTAAAAAATAAGGGACATCTTATAAAAAATAAACCCGGCAAAAGCCGGGTTTATTTTTTGCGGAAAACGAAATTACGCTTTCATGCGACGTGCGGCAAACAAACCAACCAAGCCCATCAGCATCAACGCAAAAGTTGATGATTCTGGAACAGCTTTGGTGATTTTTACACCAATAACCAAGTCGTCATGGTTGTCGTCGTCGTTGTAGCCACCGGTATCATCGAAGAACAGGATTGCATCGTAGAGAGTGCTATTAAAAGTTGCATTCAGCACGGTAGCAAAAGAAACCCAATGATCGCCATTGTTGTTAGCGCCATTTACTACAGAGTTTGGTACTACACCTGCCCCGCCAGTGGTGAACGTGAAGCCAAGCAAATCACCAACGGCATAGTTGCCAGCAGAGGTAAAAGAAGGTGAGGGGAGTATATTGTCGATGCTGCCTGCACTGGTCGAGAAAGTGTTTTTCCAGCCAGCCTCTGCACCCAGATAGTCAAACTGAAATTCCAGCCAGCCATCAAAACCGGACTCCAGGTTGCCGCCAATATTGTAGCTAAGTGAGCCAACATTGGCACCGTAGTAGTTGGCGGATGGGATGGCATAAGTAGTGCCACCATCGAGTTGCAAATATGCTGCTTGCGCAGTCAGCGAGCTCAGCGTGATGAGCGCTGCTGCTGCTAATTGAGTCAGTTTCATAAGAGTCGTCCTTTTAAATAAAGCCAAAATGAGTGAGTAAAAAACAGCCTAAGCCGTTGCCTAACTAAGCATTAATTGTGCCGGTTGCTCATTTTCTATGAAAAACAATGTATTGAACGACTTTTTGGATAGGTTTTGAGCAGGTGAATGTAAATTTTTCCGACGATGTATCAGCATCAGGCATTGCAGCAGATTGCGGGCCTGGATTTGGGGGGATTACGTACATGCAACCTGACAGGGGTCTGGCCTTGCGGCTAGTCTCCCTGTCTTTGATTGGCTCTAAGGGTTATTTTTTAGGTGCTTCCACGCAGCCTTTTTCTCCCTCCGGCAGTTTCTCCAGCCGGATATTGGTGATGCTCACGGTAAATTTTCCATCGGTAGCAATGCTGAACGGTGCGCTGATTTTGCTTAAATCAAAGTTGTCGCTTTTGAAGCAATTGAGCGGGAGGGGGAGGGAAAACCATTCACCTTTAGGCATTTTTTTAATCAGATTGTTGATCGGTAAATCGGCGCGGCAAGGATAGCCACAGTCGAGGCCGATATTCACATTTTTGTCGGGTTTTACATCAATGCGCATGTCGATGGTGAGGGATGCCGCATCTTTATATTTGGATAAATCGATAGCGTTGCCATAGATGCCGAAGTTGCCCTGCACGTTTTTGCGTGGTGCCCAGGTTAGCTGAATAGCGTCGCCTTTGGCTTGAAAGTCGATGGGGGCTACCGATATTTTCCCTCCTGCAGAGGCTCCTTCACGCCCCTGGATGCTGGTGGACCAATTGCTGGGGTCACCGAGGGAAATGCTGCGGCTAATGAGCTCCCCCTTTACCAGATAAAAATAATTGGGGTTCGGGGTTTGGGCACTGCTGGCTAGCGGTGTTAAAAGGCCTATGCAAGCAAGGGATGGTAAGACCTTAAGGGATTTCGTCAGGAGGTTGTACATGGGGATAATCTCTTGCAAATAGTTATTATTGGGATTTTATGCGTCATAAATCTTATTATTTTTGACGCGCAAATAATATTCACCCAAGCAAGGTAAAAGTCAATTTTCCTATTACAAATAAAAAGCCCCGGTGAGTAGTGCTCACCGGGGCTTTTTAATTACCACCATGGGCGGTTGGATCTAATCGAGATAGGCATCAACTGTATTAATAGTTCCGTCTTCATTGTGCGTCAGCTCGGTGACTTTGATATTTCGCAAATGGGTTTTGCCGCCGGACAATTGCGAGTCATGGTAGAACAAATACCATTTGTTGTTGTGCTGCACTATGGAGTGATGGTTGGTCCAGCCGAATACCGGGGTGAGGACTATGCCCTTGTGGGTATAGGGACCATAGAGCGTGTCAGCCACGGCATAGTTGATGTAATGGGTGTCGCCGGTGGAATAGGACAAATAATATTTGCCATTGAATTTGTGGATCCAGGCGGCTTCAAAGAAGCGGCGGTTGGTGTCGGTACCGAGCAGGGGAACGCCCGCACCGTCGAGGATCTGGAGATCCTTCGGTTGTTCAGCGAATTGCAACATGTCATCGCCCAGGCGCGCGATTTTCGGGCTGAGTGCGGGTTCGTTACTGGCGGGGTATTTGTCTTCAGCGACATAGCTACCACTGGCCCAGCGCTGCAATTGGCCACCCCAGATACCGCCAAACACTATGTAGTGGGCGCCGTCATCATCTTTGAAAACCGCAGGGTCGATGCTGAAGCTGCCTTTGATAGGTTCAGGTTCGGCTTTAAAGGGGCCTGTGGGTGAATCGCTGGTGGCCACGCCTATCTGGAATATCCCGTCTTTATTCTTGGCCGGGAAATACAAAAAGAATTTGCCATTTTTTTCTGCCGCATCCGGTGCCCAGAGTTGGCGGCTGGCCCAGGGCACATCTTTCAGCGTAAGTGCTGCACCGTGGTCGGTTACTGCGTTTGTATCAGTATCCAGTGAATATACGTGGTAATCCTTCATGTCGAACTTGTCGCCTTCCCCGTCGGTGGCGATGCCGGAATCTATGTCGTGCGAAGGATAAATATACAGTTTGCCGTTAAATACATGGGCCGATGGATCGGCGGTGTACATATCCTTTACCAGCGGCTGGTTCAGGAATTTAGCCGGATCCACCGATGGATCCGCAACTATAGGCGCAGCGGCCGGTGTTGCTGTGGCCTCTGACTTTTGTTCTGAAGTGGATTTGTCCTGGCAGCCGGTGATCAGGATGCTGCCAGCAATACAACTGGCGAGCAGGAGTTTGCGCTGGATTGCCATAATTGTTATCTCTTTATGGGTTGTGGATTTTTTTAGTATGCCAACCCGAATATTACCAATGCCAGAGCGTTCCGTCTTCCAGGCGATTCACAGGAAGGCATGCGCGCTTGTAGGGATATTTAGCGGCGAGCTTTTCATCAATATCTACACCGTGGCCGGGCGCTTCGCCGGGGGTGAAAAAACCGCGCTCAAATTGATAGGCGTGGGGGAAAACTTCATCCATTTGCGCGCTGTGCGCCATATGTTCCTGAATGCCAAAGTTAGGCACCCAGTAATCAAAATGCAGTGCCGCGCCCATACATACCGGGGATAAATCGGTCGCACCGTGGAAACCGGTACGCACGTTAAATAGGCTGGCAAAGTCGGCAATGCGGCGTACATGGCTGATACCGCCCGCGTGGACAATGGTGGTGCGGATGTAATCGACCAGTTGGCTTTGGATCAATTCGCGGCAGTCGTGAATAGAGTTAAATACTTCACCCACAGCGAGTGGAGTTGTGGTGTGCTGGCGAATTAATTTAAATGATTCCTGGTTTTCCGCTGGTACCGCATCTTCCATCCAGAACAAATGGAAGGGTTCCAATTCTTTGCCCAGGCGCGCGGCCTCAATGGGTGTTAAACGGTGATGCACATCGTGCAGCAAATGGATATCGCGGCCAACTTCCTTGCGTACGGCGGCAAAGACTTCGGGGATAAAATTCAGATATTTTTCAGTTGACCAGACTTCCGTTGACGGCAAATCAGAATCCGCCGGTTCGTAACTTTTTTCGCCTTTAGCCACACCGTAGGTTTTTTCGATACCGGGGATCCCGCATTGCACGCGGATGGCTTGATAACCTTTTTCTTTCGCTTTACGCACTGCATCCAGTGTGGAATCCAGATCCTTACCATTCGCATGGGTGTAGGTCAGGATGCGCTCGCGGCTCTTCCCTCCGAGCAATTGGTAGAGCGGCATATTGGCCATTTTGGCCTTGATATCCCAGAGTGCGACATCAATAGCAGCCAAGGCGGTCATGCCCACTGGCCCGCGACGCCAGTAGGCGCCACGGTAAAAAAATTGCCAGATATCTTCTATTTGTTGTGGATCGCGGCCAATCAACGCGGGAACTAAATAATCCTCAAGATAAGAGACCACTGCTTTTTCGCGGCCATTGAGTGTTGCATCGCCGATGCCATAAATTCCCTGATCAGTGGTAATTTTCAAGGTTACAAAGTTTCTGCCGGGGCAGGTGACAATCACTTTCGCATCAACAATTTTCATTCAACGACTTCTCTACTGCTGGGGTTGGTTTGTTAGTATTTTTGGCTCTCCTTCGGCCCCAGGTAACTAGGCAAAAGTCCGCCGATATCAATAATAATTTTTTGCAAACTGACACCCGGGTCAAGGCTGTAAATTCGCAATTTATGTTCGCCGGGTTTATCGACCCGGTGTGTGGTTATGCTTTTGCGCACATCGTTGCGCACACTTTCTTCCCAGGCGGCAGCGCTCATATCCGCGGCTAAATCCACTATCTGCGGCGCTTGGTTATCAAAGGCAATGGCATAGCGCAAACCGCGGCCGGGCATCAGTGGCCAACTGGGGGCAAACAGGCCTTCAACCTTGAACTCACCGCTGCTGCGGGTATAAAAATCGTATTCAAGATAGGGCGCGGCTGTTGCATCGCTAAAGGTCTTGTCGGTAATTGGGTAGACCGACATGGATGAAAGCGTGCGCCCGTGTTCAGGGATCTTTTCCCAGCGCAGCTTCACGCCCATGCCATCATTGGCAGCGCCCTGTCGCTGGTAATGCTCAGCTTCAATCGCGATATACCCATCCGTTTCAACAAACCCTCTTAGTGCGCGTTTATCCAGCGGCTGATTCATCGCCTTCACTGCAATACTTGCGCCGCCCCAACCTGTACCGGTGATCTGCACTGTGCCGGTGGCTTCACCCTTGGGGGCCTTGTCCCAATCAATCGACACCTGGAGTTGCGCCAACTGATGAACTTGTACACTAGTATGATTTAGTATAATCCAAGGTGCACTCACTTTGGCAGTGGCTGTGAAGGATTCTTTCCCTTTATTGAACACGTCGATGGTTTTTTGTTGTTTTCCAAGCGGGTCGAATGGTTCCAACTGGTAGTTACCGGGGCTTGGCCACGCGGCTTCCATACCTTCAATCGCTATGCCCATTTCGGCCGAGTTGTGTGGTTCATAGAGGTGGATAACCGGCAAGGTATCTTCCGGCGGGTTGTTCCAGTTGCTATAGCCAATGTGTGGCTGCGACATAAAATGATTCCACTTGCCGCCGTTTAATTGGTGATATTCCTGTTCAAGCGCCGCATCCGCCGCAAAGAGTGCACGCACCTTATCGGCGTACTCATTGGTGTTGGCGCGTGCTTGCAGTGCGTAGAGATGGTTTTTGGCCTGGGCGTCATACAGCTCGGTAATCAACGCACTTGCCTTGGCCGGGAAGAGCACCAATTGGAAAAACGCATCGCGCTGCTCGCGCGGGATTTGGGCGTAAAGTTTTTCGGCGCTGGCGGCGTAGGATTTTATCTCCGCTGTCACCCGCTCCGCTTCGGCGTAATTGAGCTGGCTATAGGTGTTTGCATCCTGTAATTCCGGTTTGCGGCGTAAATTATGGCGTGTGTAGCCAGTCATAATTGCCGCAATTTCTTGTGCGTGTTCTTTGCCAAATTCGCGTTCAGCCCAGAGCCTGGCAAATTCGGGGATGCGTTCCTTGGGCCAGGATTCGGGGTTCCAGGCCATGTCGAGGAAAAACTCGATCGGATATTCCATGGGTTTCAAATCACCCACATTCACAACCCAGATTTGGTTTGCTGCATAAGCGTAAGCGAGGTGCATTTGCTCCCAAATTTTGGCGATGGAAACGGTATTGATCCAGCGATAGGAGCGCGGCCCGCCGACATAATCAAAATGATAATAAACCCCGGCGCCACCCGCGCGTTTACGTTCCTCTGGTGTGGGTAGTCTGCGGATATTGCCCCAGTTGTCGTCGCACCAGAGCAGGATGACATCATCGGGTACACGCATGCCGCGCTCGTAAAACCCCTGCACTTCTTTATAGAGCGCCCAGACTTGTGGCACTTGGGTGAGTTGCTCTTTGCCAAATGCATCGCTGAGGATCTTGCGCTGGTCGCTGACAATTTTTTCCAGCAGGTGGATATTCTCGCCTTCGCTCATCGGCTCATCTTGTTGGCCGCGCATACCAAGCGTGTAAATACTTTCGTAGGGTTTATTGCGCTTTACCCCATCGACCCAGAATTGATACAAATTTTCCGGATTCTTTGAATATTCCCAAGGGCCTTTGCCGTAGCGATTCCACTCCTTGTCGGCGCGCATCATCGGCTCGTGGTGCGAGGTGCTCATTACAATGCCGTACTCATCTGCGAGGATCATATTTTGTGGATCATCATCGGCAAAGGCGTTATTCCACATGGCTGGCCATAAAAAATTGGCTTTAAGGCGCAGCAATAATTCGAATACTTTTTCGTAAAATTGCGCATTGTAATTGCCGTATTTTTCCGCAACCCAATTGGTGAGTGCCGGAGCTTCATCATTCAGGAAAATACCGCGGTATTTTACTTTGGGGATTTCAACAACCTGTGTTTTTCCATCGATAAACAGGTTGGATTTTTTCTTCACCGGAACATCGGCCCACCAATACCAGGGCGATACGCCTATCTGCTCACTCAGACTGTAAATGCCGTACGTTGTGCCGCGTTTATTTGCACCGACTATGACCAGTGCCCGTTTCACCTGCGGAAAGGGATTGTCGATAACCTGGACCTGAAATGCATCCCATTGGTTGCGGATTTTACTCGCATCCAGCTTCTGGCTGGCAACCAGTTGGTCGATTAATTTACTCTTGCCCAGGGTTCCTATTAATACAATGCCATCGGTTTTCTCATTGATGAGATTGTTGAGTGCTGGTTTTTTACCGGTGACTTTTTCGATGTCGCTTTGTAAATTGTGAGCGGCACGGATAACGCCGGGAAATTCATCGCTGTCGATAACCAGGCTGGCGGTATTTTTTTTATCGATCAATACCAGGTTGTTGTGCGCCGATGTTGCCAGCCAGGATTTTTCACCCAAGGCCCAGCTGGTTTGCGCCGCCAATAAACTAATCCAGAAGGAAAATGTCCAGATGAAAACATTCCGGAAGGACATATTCCGTAATAGAAAGGCCCGGAAGAAAAAAAGTCTGCACATTATTCTGCCCTCGCGTGAATACCTAACAATGTTCCAACAAACCCACCAGCCTTTTCTGTACTCAGGATTTTTGCATCGGCATTTTTAAGTACAGGTTTTTTCTTTCCTTTGTGGTTGTAGTAATAAAAACTGATCTTGCCTGCATCGCCTTCAATCGCCAGCGTGAATCGTTTTCCAATATCGGCGGGAGAAAATGTGCGGATGATTTTTGGAACACTTTTATTTGCTTGCTCAATAAACAACTGCGTTTTTCCATTGTGAGTAGTTGCGCCAAAATAATAATGCGCAGTTTCGCTTTGGAAGGCGACTATGCCGGCGGAGGTTTTTTCGGTCGGCTGATCCAGTTCAGTGCTGGCACCAAAACGGGTGTGTTGCTGGCGGCGCCCGAGGAATGCCGGCTGTTCCAATTTATCTAAACGAATGTTGAGCGCTTGCAATTGGATACTGTTTTTTTGCAGTTGATAAAAAGGTGAATCGGCGGTGCGCAAACTGACCCAGTAATGCTGCAAGGTGTTTTCTGAAAAGCTATCCTGCCAGATAAAATTGCCAGTCATTGGCTCGGTATTTTGTAAGCGGCTGGAAATTTGGGGAGCCTTAAGCTGATAGGGGATTTTTTTTCCCTGCTCCAGAATAATGGGCCATCCATCTTTCCAATTAACAGGCAATAAAAATGTTTCGCGGCCGGTGTTGTAGAGATTTTTATCGTAAGAACGCGTCGCGAGAAATACCGCCCACCACTCGCCCTCTTTGGTCTGGATTAAATCGGCATGGCCAGCGGTGGTGACAGGGTTTGTGCGGCCTGCGTCCAGATCGCGCTGGGTCAAAATCGGATTGCCCGCATAGGGCACAAAAGGCTGGCTTAAATCCCGGGTGCGGAACACGACCTCTGAATGATCCTGGCCTGTGCCGCCCTCGGCGCAAAGTAAATAATACCAACCGTTGATTTTGTAGATGTGCGGAGCTTCAATCCACACCGGTTTTTTGGCCAAATCCGTACCGCCGTTGACAATCAAACGGCGCGATTCCTTGATGACTTTTTGTTTCGTTAAATCAAATTCCCACAACCAGATTGCGCGGTGGCCGTTGTACAGTGGCTCACCGACGGGGGCATCGTTATGGGCGATATAAACACGGTCGTCATCATCAAAAAATAAATGGGGATCTATACCTCCAATTTCCGGTAATAAAACGGGATCAGACCAAGGGCCCGCTGGATCTTTTGCGGTCACAATAAAATTGCCGCGCACATCGACCAGTGTAGTGATTAGGTAAAAAGTGCCGTCGTGGTAGCGAATGGTGGGTGCATAAATTCCGCGCGACGTCTGCTGTTGATATAAAGGTAATTGTTTGGGCGTAACCAACACATGGCCTAAGGATTCCCAATTCACCAAATCCTTGCTGTGAAAAATCGGCACACCGGGTGAGTAGGAAAAAGAAGAGGTCACCAGATAATAATCGTCGCCTGCACGGGTAATACTGGGGTCGGGATAAAACCCTGCGAGGATAGGATTCTGGAATTGGCCTTGCGCTGGTTGTTGGGCAAATACCTTGTCCTTGCCTTCGTAAGTGAATTGATAAAAATTCACGCTGCTTGCATGCGTGGAGTTGGTAGATAAATAACTTGTGAAAAAAATTGCAAGTAATTGTGTAACCTTCATAGGTTATCCCCATTATTAAAATTAAAAAGGGCAACTGCTTGCGCAGTTGCCCGTGGGCGAGAGTCCTTGGTTAATGCTGGTAATTTACAGGTCGGTACACGCCGTACCTTCCAATGCATCGGCGAAACCGCGCAATGCGGGTTTGTCGTTGTAATTGCCGTCAAATAACAGCGGCCATGCAATTTTTTCACCGTTGTATTGGCTGGGCTTTTTGAAAAGATCATGCAGCCAGGTGTTGGCATCGGTTGTTCCCCAAACTGAAATGCCGCCGCGCAAGTTGACAGGTACTGTATCCAAATATGCCTTCACAATATCGCAATAACGTTTTTTCTGGGTAAGAGCAATGGAGTCAGTGAAACTGCTGATCTTATTTGCTGGCCAATTGCCGTTATAGGGATTGTTGATTGCAACATCCAGCTCGGTAATTTTAACCTTGAGTCCTTTATCGACAACTTTTTGCATCGCATCGCTGATATTGTCAATGCTTGGATAATCCAGAAATACATGCATCTGGAAGCCGATACCATCGAGAGGAATACTGCGTGTCTGGAAGTCGGTAATCATGTCTACCAGCTTGGTCATCTTGGCGCCGTTTTGGTCGATGTTGTAATCGTTGTAATACAAGATTGCCGCTGGGTCGGCAGTACGTGCCGCCTGGAATGCTTTTTCGATATAAACCGCACTGTTGCCGCTTTTGATGTAGAGCGTAGAGTTGGTACGAAAACCGGAGGGGGTATCATCATTCAGGGCTTCGTTGACAACATCCCAACTGGTTACATTTTCTTTCGCTTCAAAGTGATCAACGATAGTGGTTACATGAGTTTCCAGTGCTGTTAAAAAGTCGGCTGAAGTACCCGCCCAGGTTTTCATAAAATCCGGTACCTGATAATCCGAATGCCACACCAATGCATGGCCGTGTACAGAGATATTTTTGCTTTTGGCGTAATCCACAAAGGCATCGGCATTGGTGAAAGTGAAGTTACCCTGCGTTGGCTCCAGGTAATTCATCTTCATAATGTTGCCAGCAGTCATTTGGTCAAAATGTTTTTCCACAAGGGATTGTTCCGCAGTGTTGGTCAAAATGTTGTAGGTCGCAAAATCCGTATTGGATACGGCAACACCAATCGGAAAACTGGCCAGTGTGTGCAGGCTGTCTACATTTGCAGAATACACACTGGCTGCTGCCGATGCGTTTGAGTCAGAGGCTGGCGTGCTGGCGATTGAAGATGAGCTGGTTGTTGTTAATGAGCTTGCCTCTGCGGATGACATTGCAACAGCACTACTTATTGTTGACGTGGCGACACTGCTGGCGCTTTTGGTTGGAGCGGGTGTTGAGCCACCGCCACCACCGCCGCAGGCCATGAGGCCAAAGGTTGTCAGGGCCAGGATTAAAACGCGCTGAAAATATTGCATGGCCAAGCCTCATTATTATGGATTATTGTTGTAGTCAATTACACCATAAGAGGTTTGGGTTGTATACAGCGACAGGATTTAGAAGTGTAAGCATCCTTGCCTCGGGATAAGTGGTTTTTAACTTGTTTGGGGCAATGCGCGCGCAGATCTTCCCGGTAATGTGGTCTCCAGCAATTTGCGGGTCATGCGCTGCAGCGGCATCTCAATATAGTGGGAGGCAATCATCGGCAGGACCAGTCCTGCCACTCCCAGCGGCAGCCAGAGGTGGGCGTATTCTTTATGGTTCAGCCCTAGCAAGTGGGCGCCGAAATAAAACACCAGCACGTGCATCAGGTAAATCGAGAAACTGGCCTGGCCAATTTTGCGCATGGCGGGCGAGGCAAATATTACTGCTGTCCAGCCGGAGGTGATGGAGAGCAGGTAGATAGCGATCGCAAAGGCAATGCTCATCTCGATGGAATCGTAGAGCTCAGGAGTGGAGTCAAACAGCACCATGGGGGAGAAAATCGCGGCCAGTGCAATGATTTGCAGCAGACACAACATAATGCGGTTGTGCTTGCCTTCCCAGCTTCTGCGCGGCAGTAAACCAGCGATAGTACCGGCTAAAAAGAAGTGCAATTTATCGGGCACACTGAGGTTGGGCCAGTAGTTGTGGGTCAGCATCAGCAGGGCGCACACCAGGATCAGCAAAGGCATTGCGTAGGGCAGCAGGGTGCGGTTGGCGATGCACCACCAGACAAACAGGAAAAACACGTAGTACTGAACTTCAAGCGGAATCGACCAGAAAATACTCACGTTGCCGCTAAACATGTAATGCCGGGCAATGCTGGTGAGCCCCTCAATGCGTAGGGGGAAATCATCGGGGGTGAATTGGGTGAGCAAGAAACACACACTGATCACCAGCCAGTAAATCGGTGCGATACGGGCGAAGCGGGCGATGCCATATTTGACGACCGAGTTGGAATCCCAGTCGCTGCGCGCATAGAGATAACTCATCAGGAAACCGCTCAGGACAAAAAACACACCCACACCAACTGAGCCGATCAGGCCAATGTAAATTGGCCAAGGCATGTGCGAAAAAATTACAAAGATACAGGCCATCGCGCGTATGCCATCGAGGTTGGGCATTTTGTCTTTGTTGTGGGGGGAATCGCTGGGCCGGGAGGTTTCCATGGCGTGCTCCGATCAATAAGCAGATTTGCAGCAGTTATGAGTTCGAGCAAGTCCAGCAATTTTTAGTCCAGTCTGGCGAGAAATTGGTTTTAGCTGAGCGCGAGGTGGGCTTTTTCCCCATTAACTTATGGATTTGGCGTCTGATATTGGTTGGCGATGGCGGAGTATTGATGAGGTGGAGCCAGAAAAGGGCGGTAAGTTCGCAAGCATGGTTTATTTCAGGGCGCGGATTGGTGGCGGTGACCAACAAAAAAGGCGATTCCTCACGGGATCGCCTTTTTTGTTTTGCCGAGGGGGCTTGCCCCTGCTGCGGATTAGCCTTCCATTTGCTCCAGGGTTACCCCTTTGGTTTCGTGTACCCACCAGATCACAAAGAAAACCGAAAAGAGTGAGCAGAGCATGTAAATACCGTAGGCACCCGACAGGCCAAGGGCTGAGCCCAGCAGCATCGGGAAGGTCCAGGTGATCAGGAAGTTGGCGAGCCATTGCGCCAGGCCTGCCACTGCCAAACCGGTACCGCGGATTTGGTTGGGGAACATCTCACCGAGCATGATCCACACAATCGGACCCCAGGACATGTTGAAGAAAATCACGTAGAGGTTGGCCGAGACCAGCGCCAATATGGCGAGGTTGCCGCTCAGCATGAGTTTGCCATTTTCATCTACCGGTGCACCGGCAAACGCATAGGCTACCAGCGCGAGGGTAACGGTCATGCCAATCGAACCAATCAGCAACAAAGGCTTACGGCCTACTTTATCCACCAGGAAGAAGGTAATAAAACAGGCACCGATAGAGGCAACGCCCGACACAATGTTGATCATCAATGAGTCGCTTTCCGAGAAGCCAGCGGCTTGCCAGAGCACTTCACCGTAGTAGAAAACCACGTTAATACCAACAAATTGCTGGAGGATGGCCAGGCCGATACCCACCCAGATAATCGGGCGAACGCGGTTTTTGGTTTTGTCGATCAGGTCTGAAAAGCTTGGTTTATGGTCGTGGGCGATAGAGTTGTAGATGTCATCTACAGTGGCCTTTGCGGTTGTAGCGCCATAAAGTTTGGTGAGTACGGCAAGCGCCTTGTCATTTTTGCCCTGGGTTACCAGATAGCGGGGGCTTTCTGGAATCGCCAGCAGTGACAACAGGAATATCGCCGCTGGCAATATGCCTACCCAGAACATCCAGCGCCAGGCTTCATAGTTAAGCCACAAGGGGTTCACGGAGCCGTCAGCAGCGTACGCCAGAGCATAGTTGCTCAGGAATGCCGCGGTCAGGCCGGAGATGATGGCAATTTGCTGGATCGAGCTAAGTTTGCCGCGGAATTCAGCGGGTACCAGTTCGCTGATATAAGCAGGGCAAATAATACTAGCCGCACCAATCGCCAGGCCGCCAATCAAGCGATAGATGACGAATTCTGCAGAGGAGGTTGCAATACCGGCTCCCCAGGCAGAAACGATGAACAGTGCAGCGGCAAGGATCAATACCCCGCGGCGCCCATAGCGGTCAGCCAGGGGGCCGGCAAAAAAGGCGCCGGCTGCACAGCCGAGCAAAATGCTGGCTACGTTAAAGCCGGTACCGGCTGATTCGGAGTTGAATGCTAATTGCAGGCCGCGCACGGTGCCGTTAATTACACCGCTATCAAACCCGAATAAGAATCCACCCAGGGTGGCGATAATGCTGATGATGACGATGGAGGTCATGTTGCGTTCTCCCGCAACGACAGAGACCCCCGCCGATCCAGAATCTATAGGTGCATGGCTCATGTTTGATACCTGTTATTGAAATTATGTTTACTGTTGTTATACCGCCTGGGGACAGGTGGCCGCGGATCTTAACTCATTATAGTTTTTGTGACTATATGCCACCCTGGGGTTTGCTATAGGTCACAGTCAGGTTTTTATATTTCAAAAGCAAAACCGGATTCACTCAGGTGCTTGTAAGCTTCGGCATCAAACCGGTAGAGGCTGGCTGCGCGGTGCGGTACGCCCTGTTGCTTTTCATTGCAGGGGCTGAGCAGGTTCATTTTCATAATCTTGCGGCGGAAATTGGGCTTATCCAGGGTGGTATTGAGGATCGCCTCGTAGAGCGCTTGTAATTGCAGCAGGGTAAATTTCTCCGGTAACAGGTTAAAACCAATCGGCTGGTGGCAGACCTGGTGACGCAATACCTTTAATCCATGCTCGATAATTTCAGCGTGGTCGTACACTAGCTCGGGCAGTTTATTTACGCTCTGCCAGTTCACATCGGCAGCACTTTGACCGGCGACCAATGAAAACTTGTCGGCGCTTACCAGTGCGTAGTAGGCGATGGTGACAACACGCTCACTCGGAAAACGGTCCACACGGCCAAAGGTTTTCAGTTGTTCCAGATAGAGGTCGCGCACGCCGGTCAATTCTTCCAGCAGGCGATAGGCGGCATCGCGCAGGTTTTCATCGTAGCGAATCCAGCCACCAGGAAGTGCCCATTTCCCCTGGTGCAGGGGGTCGGTTTGTTTGACCAGGAGGATTTTCAGCTCATTCTCATCCAGCCCAAAAACCAGGTTGTCGATGGAGAGTGCTTTGATGACATTCTCTGCGAGGCTTAACTCATTGGGAGAATGTTGGCTGCCGGGAATATGGTTATTGGGCACGTAATGTCCTCAGAGCTTGCGCTGGGGTAATTGTTTCTGTTGGTTGATGGAGCGCTGATCAGTTGGTAGACGCTGAGCAGTTAATGAAAGCGCGCTGACTGATAGGCTCGTTATATCCGCATTGTATAAGCCAGTGGAACAATGGTCGAGAGGCGCATGCTAGCGCCTTTCGTACGTCCCGGCCTGCCTTTTGTTTGTGCACTATAGTTACAGTTTGATGATTTGCCTGCCACCCCCCGTTACCTTCTGGTGCTGTTGTGATCTTATCCATAAAAATTTACACTCCTTTATCTTGTTGTCAGTTGGACAATAAGCTATTCTATTGATATCGATTGCAGTGGCGCACAGTTTTTAATCATAAGGATGCGCTGGACTCTGCACTTCATATTCCGGTACGGGTGACCGGAGTCTTAACTCCCTGAATTAGCGAGCTTTTATGTTGTTTCTTGGTATTGATGTCGGCAGTTCTTCAGTCAAATTATCGGTGCTGGATGGGCACACGGGGAAAAGCCTTGGTGCGCTTTCCCACCCTGATTCAGAGCTGGCGATTGAGAGCCCTTCGGTAGGTTTTGCTGAACAGCATCCCGATACCTGGTGGGATTGTGTGCGCCAGGGTTTTGCGCGTTTGGTTGCGCGTGGCAGCTTTGATCCCAAGCAGATTGATGCCATTGGTATCTCCTACCAAATGCACGGTTTGGTCGTGGTCGATAAAGACCAGAAAGTCCTGCGTCCTTCGATTATCTGGTGCGACAGCCGTGCTGTACCCTTGGGTAATGCCGCGTTGACGGAATTAGGTACGGATTATTGCTTTGGACACTTGCTCAATTCGCCGGGCAATTTCACGGCGGCAAAGCTGCGCTGGGTACAACAAAACCAGCCGGATATTTTTGCGCGCATCCACAAAATTATGCTGCCCGGTGATTTTATTGCGATGAAATTATCCGGCGTGATTAACACTACCGCGTCCGGTTTGTCGGAAGGCACTTTGTGGGATTTTAAAGAGAACCGTGTCGCCACTGAATTGTTGGCGCACTGGGGAATTGATAGTGCGTTGATTCCGGATATTGTTCCGAGCTTTGGTGTGCAATCCCATGTGAGCGCGGGTGTTGCCGCCGAGCTGGGTTTGAACGAAGGTGTAAAAATTTGCTACCGCGCGGGCGACCAACCTAACAACGCATTTAGCTTGAATGTATTGGAGCCGGGCGAAGTTGCCGCGACTGCAGGTACATCGGGTGTGATTTACGGTGTGACCGACCAACCAGCGGCGGATGTGGAATCCCGTGTAAATACTTTCCTGCACGTGACCAGTACCGAAGAGAAAAAACGCAATGGTGTGCTGGTCTGCGTGAATGGTTGTGGCCGCCTCTATTCCTGGTTGCGCCAAACCATTAGTGCCGCCGGTGCAACACCGTCGTATCCACAATTAAATGCATTGGCGCAAGCGGTGCCAGTGGGCAGCGAAGGTTTGCTGTTCCATCCATTTGGCAACGGCGCTGAACGAATTTTCCAAAATAAAAATTTAGGTGCGCAATTGCGCAACCTCGATTTTAATCGCCATGGTTTAGGCCATATGGTGCGCGCCGCACAAGAGGGCATAGTGTTTTCGCTCAACCAGGGTTTCGATGTATTGAAATCATTGGGCGGCAGCTGCGAAGTTGTGCGTGCAGGCAAGGGCAATATGTTTTTGAGCGATGTGTTTGCACAGACTTTTGCAAATACTACGCAAGCAGCGGTAGAAATGTTTGAAACCGACGGCGCCGAAGGTGCAGCACGCGCGGCGGCGTTGGGCAGTGGTTATTACGCGTCAGCAACAGAAGCCTTTACCGGTTTGACACGTTTGAGTGTGGTTGAACCTCAGGCTGCATTGTTTGCGCAGTATCAGGATGCTTATCAAACCTGGGTTGCACTTTTGCCGCGTTGAGGCAAAACAATTCGCGTTGCGATAAACAGTTTTTTGAATAGTGTTTTAGTGAAAATCCCAAGGTGAAAATTATGAGCGTTATTCTCGGTAGCAAAGAATATTTTCCCGGTGTTGGCAAAATCGGTTTTGAAGGTCCCGATTCTGACAATCCGTTAGCATTTAAATACTACGATGAGAATCGTGTTGTTGCTGGCAAAACCATGAAAGACCACTTCAAGTTTGCCACTTGCTATTGGCATTCTTTCTGTGGCGCTGGCCACGATCCTTTCGGTCCAGGCACTAAAGTATTCCCTTGGTCATCAACTGCTGATGCAGTTGCGCGTGCCCATGAAAAAATGGATGCGGCGTTTGAATTTATTACCAAGCTCGGTACCCCTTATTACTGCTTCCACGATATCGATTTGGTTGATGAAGGCAGCAGCCGTGCAGAAACTTCAAAGCGTCTGCAAACCATCGTTGAATACGCGAAACAAAAACAAGCGGCTTCCGGTGTGAAACTGCTGTGGGGTACCGCGAACCTGTTCTCCAACCCACGCTACATGAACGGTGCGTCTACCAACCCGGATTTCAACGTAGTGGCTTACGCTGGTGCGCAATTGAAAGACGCGCTGGACGCAACCATCGCATTGAACGGCGAAAACTATGTGTTCTGGGGCGGTCGTGAAGGTTACATGAGCTTGCTCAACACCGACATGAAGCGTGAGCAAGAGCACATGGCGCGCTTCCTGACTATGGCTCGCGATTACGCACGTAGCCAAGGCTTTAAAGGTGTGTTCTTCATTGAGCCAAAACCAATGGAACCATCCAAGCACCAATACGACTTCGATGCTGAAACTGTAATTGGTTTCTTGCGTCACCACGGCTTGGATAAAGATTTTAAATTGAACCTGGAAACCAACCACGCCACTTTGGCTGGTCACACTATGTGTCACGACATGCAAGCTGCTGCAAACGCCGGCATGTTGGGTTCACTGGATGCCAACCGCGGCGATTACCAAAACGCATGGGATACTGACCAGTTCCCTTACAACATCAACGAAACTGTTGAGATGATGCTGGTGTTGTTGCGCAGCGGTGGTTTGCAAGGTGGTGGTGTGAACTTCGACGCGAAAGCACGTCGTAACTCCCCTGACTTTATTGACCTGTTCTACGGCCATATCGGTGGTATGGATACCTTTGCTCGCGCACTGTTGATCGCTGACAGCCTGCTGCAACAGTCTCCGCTGGAAGGTATGCGCAAAGAGCGTTACTCATCATTTGATTCAGGCAATGGCGCCGCTTACGAGCAAGGTAAATTGACTCTGCAACAGCTTGCTGATTTGGGTAACAAAGGTGGAGAGATCACCTTGCAAAGCGGCCGTCAGGAATTGTACGAAAACGTGATCAACCGTTATATCCGTTAATCCCGGCAACCGAGTTAACACACCAGGTTAACAAGTTGGATTAACCGATTTTCTAGCAAAGCTTAGCCGTTAACCATCGCGTCTTATGACGCGATGGTTAACGGCTTTTTTATTGGCGTTATTTTTAGGCTAGTGATTAAAAAAATGTAAAACCGTGCAAGTGTGATTTTGCATGCGCTAGAGTAATTAGCCCTGCCAGGGTTCGCCGAAAAAATCCGGCAATAAGTTATATAAATATTAAAAACACCTATCGACTCACGAGGAAAACACAATGCACACCTCCTGTTTATATCGGCTGACAATAGTGTTTGCCAGCGTTGCGCTATCGGTGATATCTGCCGGTGCCATGGCGGCAGAACCCTTATATAAAAATCCCGACAAGCCTGTAGAGGCGCGGGTGAAAGATTTGCTCAAGCGGATGACACTGGAAGAAAAAGTCGCGCAGTTGCAAACCGTGTGGGCGGCGCGGCAAAAGTTGGAAACAGAAGCAGGTGAATTTACCCCTGTACATGCTAAAGACATTTTAGGCGGTGGAATCGGGCAGGTGGCGCGGCCAGCGGAAAATAAAGCCACGCTGACTCCCAATAAAACGCCCGCACAAACCCTGGCGTTTACCAACGCGGTACAAAAATACCTGGTGGAAAATACCCGCCTGGGAATTCCTGCCATTTTTCATGAAGAAGCACTGCATGGTCTGGCGGGCCGTAATGCCACCAGTTTTCCGCAAGCAATCGGTTTGGCAAGCACATGGGATCCAGCAATCCTTGAACAGGTGTACACCATTGCTGCGCAGGAAATGCGTGCAATAGGTACCCATCAAGCACTTGCCCCGGTATTGGACGTTGCGCGCGATCCGCGCTGGGGGCGCATTGAAGAAACGCTTGGCGAGGATCCTTATCTAGTATCTGAATTGGGTGTGGCAGCGGTAAAAGGTTTTCAAGGAGATGGTGATGGCATTGGAGCAGACCGTGTTATCGCAACCTTAAAACATCTTGCTGGTCATGGTGAACCAACCGGCGGATTAAACACCGCACCGGCACCCATTGGTGAACGCAGTTTGCGCGAAATTTTTCTGCCACCATTTGAAGCGGCCGTGAAAGTGGCGCACGCGCGCAGTGTGATGGCTTCTTACAATGAAATTGATGGAATTCCCTCCCATTCCAATGTGGATTTGCTACAAAATATTTTGCGCGGTGAGTGGGGCTTTGATGGTGTAGTGGTGAGCGATTATTTTGCGATAGCCGAATTAATTAATCGCCACCATCTTGCTGCCGATAAATCCGACGCTGCCTTAATGGCGATGACGGCTGGTGTCGATGTGGAAACTCCGGACGGTGATGCTTACAAAAGCCTTATCCAGTTAGTGAAGGATAAAAAAATCAGTGTGAAGCAAATTGACCAGGCGGTAGCGCGTGTGCTGCATGAAAAATTTGCGCTGGGGTTATTTGATCATCCCTATACCAATACCGCCAATGTGGATGAGTTTGTGGGTAATGCCAAGCACGCAGCCTTTGCGCAACAGGTTGCGGAAAAATCAATAATCCTCTTGAAGAACGAAAAAAATATTTTGCCACTTGATAAATCAAAATTGAAATCAGTGGCATTGATTGGCCCCCATGTTGATGAAACCTTAATTGGCGGTTACAGCGATGTACCGAAAAAAACCGTCAGTATTTTGCAAGGCTTACAGGAATATCTGGGCAAATCCGTTGCGATCAATGTTGAAAAAGGCACTTTGCTCACGATTGAAAAATGGCCGTCCGATGTGGATTCCGCAGCGGCTAATACCCGTTCCAAACAGCGCTGGCACACTGACGAAGTGGTACTCGCCACTAAAGCAGATACCAAAGGTATGATCGAAAAAGCTGTTGCCGCCGCGCAAAAAAGTGATGTGGCAATTGTTGTTGTCGGCGATAACGAAGCGACCTCGCGTGAAGCCTGGAGTGATAATCACCTGGGTGATCGCACCAGTCTGGAATTACTGGGTGAACAACAAGAGTTAGTGGATGCAGTGCTGGCAACGGGTAAACCGACCGTGGTGCTATTAATTGGTGGTCGTCCACTCGCGATTACCAAGCTCGCGCAAACTGCACCGGCAATTTTGCAAGGCTGGTACCTGGGGCAGGAAACAGGTCATGCCGTTGCGCGTGTTTTATTTGGCGATGTAAATCCCGGTGGAAAATTACCGGTGAGTATTGCGCGTTCTGTTGGCCATTTGCCGGTTTATTACAATTACAAACCGGCGGCCAAACGCGGTTACACATTTGATCAAACCGATGCGCTTTATCCCTTTGGTTTTGGTTTGAGTTACACGCAATTTGCCTACACGGATATGCAGTGGAGTAAAACCAAACTCAAGGCGAATGAAACCGTTGATATCAGCGTAAAAATCACCAATACCGGCAAGCGCGCAGGCGACGAAATTGTGGAGCTCTATAGCAATGATCCAGTCGCAAGCGTTACCCAACCGGTAAAACAATTGCGCGGTTTCAAACGCGTCAGCCTTGCGCCGCAGCAATCAGCACGGGTCACCTTTACCCTCTCGGCCAACCAGTTGGGTTTCTATGACCGCAATATGGATTTTGTGCTGGAGCCGGGCAAGATCGCCCTGCTGCTTGGTTCATCTTCTGCGGATATCCGCTTGCAAGGTGAGCTAGAAGTGGTGGGCAAAACGGTTGATATCGCCAAACAAAAAGTCTATCTGACACCTGCGGCAGTAACGCTGCTCTAGTGTGTCTTTACCCACAGGGATGTGGGTTGCCCAGCAGTCCAATTGCTGCACCCATCGTGGTTTTATCCCCCAATTTCTTCTATCCTGCCTATACCCTTGGCATACCGCGCTTGGGATCAGACGATAGTAGGGAATTTTCACGTGAAAGACTCATTCAGCTTTTTCTTATATAAATCGATGTTATGTAAATCAATGTCATGTAAATCGATATTGGGCAAAACAATGTCATGCAAATCAAAGCTATCTAATACTGCAGGGATATTGTCAGCGACTTTTATGGCCATGCTGCTGACCGCCTGTGGCGGCGACAGCGGTGAAGCCAAAGCGAATAAAGCGCGTGTGTTTGGTGGCGGTGGCGATTGGAAGGCCGGAGTATTTGAAGACGCTGCCAGCTTCGCCAATAAATGCGCGGCGCCCCGTACGGGTTTCAGCCCTACAACCGGTCGCGCTTATCCAGATGCTAACGGCGATTATCTCAGTGAGAATAATTTTTTACGCTCATGGAGCAATGACACTTATCTTTGGTACAAAGAAATTCCGGATTTAAATCCAGCCAATTATAGAAATACGCTAGATTATTTTGACTTGCTGAAAACCAACGCAATAACTGCGTCAGGTACACCGAAAGATCAATTCCATTTCACCTACGACAGTGATGAGTGGGAACAGTTGTCGGAATCAGGCATCACTTACGGATACGGTTTGGAATTAAGTTGGGTATCGGTCACGCCACCGCGCGAATTGATTGTCGCATTTACCCAACCCGGCTCCCCGGCCGCTATGGCCAATATTCCACGCGGTGCCAAAGTACTTAAAATCGACGGTGTGGATTTTATATCGGCTACTACTGAAGCTGAAATCAACACGCTGAATAATGGAATTTATCCCGCCGACATTGGCGAGGCGCATACTTTTGAAATCCAGGAAGTGGGCGCGTCTTCAACGCGCGAAGTTGTATTGCAATCTGCCAGTGTTACCAGTGTGCCGGTGCAAAATGTAAAAACAATTGATACACCGACCGGCAAGGTGGGTTATCTCACGTTTAATGATCATATAGGCACCGCCGAGCAAGGTTTGGTTGATGCGGTTAACCAATTGGATGCAGCGGGCATTAATGATCTGGTGTTGGACCTGCGTTATAACGGTGGTGGATATCTTGCTATCGCCAGCCAACTCGCTTACATGATTGCCGGTAGCACCGCCACCAGCGAAAAAGTGTTTGAAAAAATCCAATTCAATGACAAATACCAAACCAGAAATCCAATAACCGGTGAAAGTTTAATGCCCGAACCTTTTTATTCAACAACACTGGGTTTTTCGGTGAGTGAGGGACAGGCATTGCCTACGCTGGATTTGTCGCGTGTGTATGTACTTACCGGTGGCGACACTTGTTCGGCGAGTGAATCATTAATGAATGGTTTGCGTGGCGTTGGTATTCAGGTAATCCAGATCGGCCGGACCACCTGCGGAAAACCTTACGGGTTTTATGCAGAGCCCAATTGCGGCACAACCTATTTCACTGTGCAATTTCGCGGTGTGAATGCCAAAGACTTTGGTGATTACAGCGATGGGTTTGTACCTGCTGCGACTGATGATGGCAAAGCCAATGTGAGTGGTTGTTCAGTGGCGGATGATTTTGATCACGCGCTAGGTGATGCTAATGAAAAACGTTTGGCGGCAGCACTTTATTATCGCGCGAATAACCAATGTCCTTCCGCGAATGTTGCAAGCGGGGTGATGAAAAAAACCGGTGCGTCAACTCAAGATCAGGATGGTGTGCTAATCAAAGAGACAGGTTTGCAAAACCGGATAATGCGGCACTGATAGCGAATAAAAAATCCTGGTAATTGCTGGCAATACGTAAGGCTGACTTAACTTTGTTAATCGTCATCCTCGCGAAAGCGGGGATCCATAAATCTTGATTTTTATTGTAAAAGCTGGACTCCCGCGTTCGCGGGAGTGACGAGATATTCTTAAGGGTGACGAGATATTCTTAAGAGTGACGAGATATTCTTAAGTGAATAGCATTATTGTAACTGCCGGGATTTTTTTTCATATTACTTTTTTTGCTCGTTTCATATTGGGACGCAAGCCGCTGGGACGCCAGCCGCTAGATATAACAACACCAACCAATACCAATAACATGCCTGCTAACTGGATCGCATTGGGCAAACTCCCCAATACAAGGCTAACCAACAGTGTAAATACCGGTACCAGATTAAACGCAATTGCCGATTTATCTGGCCCTAAAAAATGCACGCCTCGCAACCAGAAGATATACGCGAGTACAGTTCCGCAAATGGACATGTAAAATAAAATGGCGTGGGTTTCCAATGACAATTGCGGAATGCTGGTGAAAGGTTGTTCCAATAAGGTGGCGGCAATCAGCAATGCAATTGCACCTACGCTGACTGTCCAGCGCGCAAGTTGTAGTGATGGAATATGTCCGGCAAATTTTTTGGTGCCGACACTGTAAAGGCTCCACACAATACAGGCGCCCAGCATCCAGGCATCACCAGTTGCGATATGCAACAAGCCAAAATTCCCGCCAGTAATCACCAGGCTCACACCAATAAACGCAAGGACAATTCCCAGGTATTGATAGGCTTTAATGCGCGTATTGAGCATCCATGCAGAAAACACCAGTGACAACATAGGTGATAGTGCCATGATCAAGGCCGCATTTAATGCGGATGTGGTATGCATGGCGATAAAAAACGCATAGTTAAAACCAAATACACCCACAATCCCGAGCGGGACCAGTGCCAGTCCATCTTTCCAGCGTAATTGCGATTCAGCCTTGCCTTGTATCAAACGCAAGAATAAAAAGAGGATTACCGCTACCGCAAAACGATCCGCCGCCGCGGTGAGGGGCGCCACATCGCCCGCAATTGCATGGGCAGCATTAAAATTACTTCCCCAAAAGAAAGTGCTGGCAATTACCATTAACCAAACCGTCACCTGCGGATTCATCATTAAACTCTCGTACAATTTATCGGATGCCAAGGATAAAGATTTCGTTTATGGTATGTAAGTTATTTTTCAACAAGCCAGGAATGGGAGCAACAAATGCAAGGCCAGAATTTTGTTTTGACGGACTATTTACAGCGAATCGGATTTTCCGGGGAGGTTGCCATTAACGCCGATGGCCTGTGCAAATTAATGCGCTGCCATTTGCAGAGCATCCCATTTGAAAACCTGGATGTGCAAGCAGGCAAAATTGTCTCCATTGTTCCGGAAGATATAGTTAATAAAATTGTCTATGGCAACCGTGGCGGCTACTGCTACGAAGTGAATAGTTTGTTTGCCATGGCGTTGGAAGCATTAGGGTTTGAGTACGACCTGATCGGTGCGCGCCCCATGTTCTATCCCTGGCGTCGACCTAAATCCCACATGGTGCTATTGGTAACGCTGGGTGAAGAGCGCTGGCTGTGCGATACCGGTTTCGGCAGCTTCGGTTTACGTGCGCCCATTGCATTGCATCAACTTGGCGACGTTATCCAGCAGGATAATGAAACCTTTATGCTGGATAAAAACGAACGCGGTGAATTTGTTTTAAAAGCCCTGGTAAAAGGCGAATGGGCCAACCAGTTTGGATTTGATTTGTACCCCATGGAAATGATCGATTTTATGCCGGTCAATTACTACAACTCCACCCACCCGGACGCGGTCTTTGTACAGCGCTATCTCATCATGCAACAACGCCCTGACGGTCGGACACTTTTATCCGGCAACCAGTTAAAACACTTGCGTGGCGACCAGGAGACGGTTACGGAAATAACACCGGAGCAATTGGATGAGGTGTTGTGGCGGGAATTTAAATTGAAGCGATAGTGTTTAAAGTCTGGCAAGCGATTGTAGTAAAAGTTAATACCTGCCACGCATAGTTATCGCAATGAGCTACTTACAAATTGCGATTGAACACAACCAGCTATAAAGGGGAGGATAAAATGCATCCAGAGATCCTGAAGTACAATGAGCAGCAGGAACCTGATCACAAGGAAGTATGTGACTTGCTTGCAAACGAAATCGATAAAAATTTACCTGGATCTGAAAGCAAAATATGGCACGCTCATCCCGTCTGGTTTTTGGACGGTAATCCAATTGTCGGATACAGCAAGCAGAAACCAGGTATTCGGCTAATGTTCTGGAGCGGGGCAGATTTTGAAGAAGCAGGATTGAACGTATTAGGTGATAAATTCAAAGATGCATCAGTTTTTTATAATAATGCCTCAGAAATAAAGAAATCAGATTTGCGGCACTGGCTTAAGAAAGCACAAGAGATCCAATGGGATTATAAAAATGTAGTCAAGCGTAAAGGTCGGCTGGAGAGACTGAAATAATGCATAAGCTGATGTGTGCTCGCTCAGGCCTGACTTGACAGTTTTTCCAAAAATCGGCATACCTAATACTCCGGTATGCCGATCATATTCAAAGCAATCTTTCAAACTTTCCAAACTTTCCAAACTTTCCAAACTTTCCAAACTTTCCAAACTTATTTAATACTCATCTCAAAAAACTCCTCTACCCGAAATAACAAATCCGAAAGTCCATAAACTGCGCGTGTCGGCAATTCAAGGCGCTCGCCAATATGACATGTTAGTGATTGCACCAAGCAAATTTCGTTAAGCAGTTGGGTTGCGTAATCGCGATTGTTTTCTTGCTGAAGCTCGGCGCCAATGGTTTCAAGATGCTGCCCATCGGGCGAACGAATTTTCAGATTGTTTTGTTGGTAAGAGGTGTGCTGAAGAGGGTTGAGGGTGATAGAACAAGGAGAGTCGGTGCCCGGCACCAAAGGGGTAACATTGTCCATAATTTAATCTCGACGTTTTGGTAAGAAACCCACCACCACGAAGTACGAAATCATGGAGGCGGACTGGACAGGGTTCGTACTACCGGCCCAAAACCAACACCGGCCCACCCGAAGGTAGCCCCGCCCAGCCGCCATAACAACAGGCAAAGCTGTAGCAGGACGCAAAGACACGCTTTGCGCCGGTTTTGGATTTGCTCGGGAGTACGAAGCCCGACTGCGGGTTTTACCGCAGCGGGGGCAGGTTAGTGGATGAGGGTGGGACTGTCAATTCGGCGAAATGTACTGTTATTTTCATTATTTGAGTTGTCGTCTATTCTTTCATCGATATTTAACGTTAAATCAAAAGGCATAACGATGACCAAGGCAGAAATAATTTCAACAATAGCGCTGATTGTTTCAATATGTAGCTTTTCCTTTTCCTTATATTTCGGGATAAGGGATAGAGGAAAACTAAAGGCAACTTCTAAGTTTTGTGCGGCTTCAGAATATGGTCCAGCTAGAATAGTTGTTAATTTAGTTAATACTGGTCGCCGCCCAATTAATCTACGTTTAATAGGCGGTTCTGATAAAAATGGCTTATGGTCGGCAGAGTATTTTAATTCAAAAAAAGAAGATTTCTTTCTAAAAGAGCACGGACAACACGAAGTCATAATGACCAAAGAAGATTTAGGTGATTTCAATCGTGAAGAAGTGGTTGTATTTGACTATCTTTGGGTGGAAGACTCTCTTGGTAAAAAACATACTGTAAAAGAAAGCAAGAACAACATTAAAAAAATATGGGCTAAATGATTTTTACTCTAGTAAAATTTAGTATTCAAAAAATTAACAAGGCGCAGCAGCACACCACTGCGTGGTCGGACAGTTTAATAGGGGGGGTCGTAATGAAATCAATTGAAGAAATGCCGACGGTTAAGAATATTCCTGATCTCGCCGGAAATGTAGAGGGTTTGAAGCGTTATTCATTTATGTGTGTCTTCATTCCAGAGCCATCGTTATCGCAGGATGAGCGAAAGCTGCGAACTTGGCTTCTTCATACGGTGGTCAGTGCGTCGAGACATTACACAAGGGCTAGAGAGCTGGTTGATCGTCAAGATAATGCGGATCAATCAAGAGACGGTGGTGCGATATTCCATATTCTTGACGTGTCAGAGCAGATTGAGGGTTGTGTAATGGCGCTCTACCGAGCTTGTATGGCAATCAGAAAATTAGGCTCCTATCAGGAAGCTCAGATATTTTCCAAGAACTATGAAAAATCAATTGAGGAGCTGCGCGCAATACGAAATCAATTTGATCACATGCATTCTCAGGTCACTGCCGCCGAGACAGGTAGTGGTCCAATATCTATTGTTTTTGGTGATGGAGGGAAAACTATTAAATTTAGAAAGTTGAGTATGGAGACTCTTGGTTTGCATGCTCTAATTGATGGAGCGTACCGGGTAGTGGCCAGTCTGTACCCAGCTTTTAATGTGAATTCACAAAAAGAAGTGGGAGGTCCAATTAAGTTGACCATGACTGCCTCAGTTACAGTGATCGATGCCAATGGTGACAAATAAATTTATACGCCAGACAGATTAACCCAATTTTTCAAAAACAATTCCCTGCAATCCAAAAGACTGAATAGCCTCTTTCAGCTGATCATTGCAGTACATCGCCACACCAATTTCATCTGATACAACTGACGGTTTAAATGCTACCTTGTCTTGCGTATCTGTATTTAAATCGACAACGGTTAAACAGTTAAATATTTGATAAATTTCACCTTCAATGTGGAGCGGTAAAAATTCACCATAAGGTGATAACAAATCACCCAGCAATCGATAAGCCTTAGGTGATAATAGCAATGTAGCATCAACCCATACTGCTACATCAGGTAGCAAATTCTCTCTTCCTTCAATAAGTGAAAATCCAGTAGTCATTGACGGCCAATAGGGGGCCAGTGACATGTTGTTTCTACTAAAATCATGAATGGCAATATCGCTAATATCAGCCGGAAAAGCATCGATAAAGTCATCAATAAACAGATCCAATTCCTGATAGCGGAAATCATCATTGTCAATTCTAAATATCGTCATCTTATTTGCTCTTGGCTCTGGCTTCGGGTGGTAGTTTATTCTGCTCTAATATTAATGCAATTAACCTTAGCTCTTGTCGCAGGAAAATTTCTGAAGATTGATTTCGCAAACGCATCGAAACCCATTTTTCATAATATCGAGCGTTCATGCCGGTTCCATGTAGAAATTCTTGACTCATTTAATCCGCCCTATTAAACAAAGTTCCATTCAATCTCATTGCGAGTATTTGCCTGCGAAACATCGCGGTTCCGAAGGCTAACAAGACTACTTCGTAAATTCTGTGAATTAGTACTGTATAGGAAAATGTAACGGAGGCATGTTAGGGGAGAGGTAACCAAGCCTACAAATAAAAAACCGCCCAAGTTTTGCTTGGGCGGTTTTTTATGGATACCCGCGTGCGCGGGTATGACAACAATTTTCTAAATTAAAAGATCAGCAGTACCTGATTTTCCCTGGATTCGTTTATCGCCAGCACGTCAATGGTTTTCGTTGCCCTTCCCAGTTTGTCTGCCCTTCTGTTTTTGTGCCGACGGGTAGTGCCAAGTACCATTTATTGCCATCCGAGTGATAAAAAAATACACCTCCTTTCTTACCTCTTTTGAAATAGGTCAGTGGAACCCATATCGAACCATTATCAGAGAAACTTCCTTTCCATTTTGCACTGTTGTTTATAGTGCAGGTGTCTCCATTACAGGAAGTGGGATCGTCATTAACTGGATCCCAATTCATTTTTGCGGGTCGCCCATCAACCTTGCACTCCCAAGAGCCTTGCCACCATCCGGGTGGTGGCCCAACTTGCTCAGCTGATGCCACTTGGATCACTGGAAAAATTGTTAATACCAATCCGGTAATGAGTATTAACACTCCTATAGGAATGGTTAGTTTTTTGTGATCTGCCGATACTTCTATAAAGCCACCCAGCTTTGTCGTAAACCCTAATAAAACAAAAAATAGTCCGGCAAAAATCAGGATGGTTGGGATGGGCGTTTTTTGGATCCCTATAATAATGGCTTCCATAAAATATCCTCCTTAAAATGTTTATAAATAACGACCGTGATCGTGGGCAGCTACTTTGTCACTTCATTTAACAAAAACACTTCATGATTTTTTTTGCGATACATACTTGTAAGTTGGGTGTATTGTTTCGCTATATCTGGAGTATTGGCCTGCTTAAGGCTATTAACCTATTCATAATAAAAACACAGTCAACCTTTTACCTCAGTGATTTATTACCATTGATGTTGTAACAATTTTGCTAATCCCATTGGTGTTTCTCCTTTCTCAAAAATCTTATATTGGATTTGTTGCGTGGATTCGTGCGAGCATTCTTGGCGCCTCATTCGTTAGATCAGGCGTAATCTACAAAATAAAAAAGCCGCCCAGGCTTTGCTTGGGCGGCTTTTTTATGGATACTGCCCCGTCCTAAATAAAGTTGACACTTTCTAATCCCTATCGAGGAAAGTGTTA
>CAZIWB010000078.1:0-30607 GCA_964542655.1 uncultured Cellvibrionaceae bacterium | reverse complement strand
GTGGGATTTTCACCCACGGGGAAAGCGCCGCCTTATCACGGCGCACGCCAATAGCAGACATTTAACTAACTTTACTCTGACCCCAATTATTCGGAAATCAAAAAATATCTCGCCGAACATCCGCTAAAACACCCACCGAAAATCCTGTGGATCCCCGGGCCCTCAGGGACGTATGGGTGTTGCACTGGCGATAGGCCTATTGGAAAAACTGCCTATGCCCTATCAGGTAGGGCCTGCGCCGGTGGTACTCAAACCCTGATCGGACAGCGCAGGGAATTTTTTCCCATTACGGCTCCATCGCAATAGCAAGCTTTTCAAGGGCGGGCCGATTAAACTTGATCCAATAGGGTACGCTTGCAGCCTCTTTAATAATAAATTGTCTATAAACCTGTTCTTTTTCCGGTTGCTGTGTGGCTTGGTAAATGCCGACCAATACCAACGCAGTATCTAACCCCAGGAAAGATTGTCCGGTTAAATTCGCCACCTTAAACGTGTTTACGCCGTGGGTTTCTGCCTGCCCCCAAGCTTTTTGCCCGGCGTAAATTTTGGTAACCATTAATTCTTCGGATGCCTTAAGCGGTTCAGTGGTTGGGAATAAATCCAGCGCTTCTTGCCAGCGCGATTGGCTCATCAGTAGTTCAGTCAAATGCACTTGGGCTCGCTCCCTTTCCCACCAGTCCTGGCCTGCCGGTAACATCGCCAGAATTTTTCGATATTGCTTTTCAGCCAAGGCGGGTGACTCCGCGAACATGCCCGCATAAAAATAAACCAGCGCGTAGAGTTCTTTGGATTGTCCCGTTTGATCCAAAATTAATTCAGCGCGATCCAGATAGATTTGCCTATCAAGTTTTTCACCAAATTTATTGGATACCACCGATAAGTAAGCGCTATTTCTAAACTCCAATAAAGGATCTTGCGCTTGTTGTGCGAATTGCATTGCCACTAGCAACGCTTGCTTAAATTGCGAGTAATCCTGCTTGGCGAAAGCCAGGTTCGCGTAACCCTGCTGCACCTTATTTAATGCCCGATAATCTTGATTAGCCGCATAATGCGCACTGGCTTTTTGCAACGCCGTTTCAGCATCGGAATAGCGCGACTGGATAATATAAGCGTTAGCCGCAATCAGATAGCCTTCCGCTTCTGCTGACGTATCGCCTTGTGAGCGCGCTTTTTCACTCAGCTCGCCCGCCAGCAGAACGGCATTATTAGCGTCTGCATTTTGATATTCACTCGTTGCCAGTTGTGCCAGCACAACCAAATCATCCGGGGCCTGCTGATGCAATATTTTTAAGCGTGCATTGATCAAGGTTGCATCCGAAAAGTTCACCTCCAAAATATTGGATTGCAAAACCAGCGCTATATGTGCCTTCATTTTTTCCAGCAAGGCCCCAACTGTCGCAGCCTGATGTGTCACCTCCCAAAACCCTTGTGCACTTTTCAGTCCATAACGAACAGTCACTGTATTTCCATGCGCACCTACCACAGCGCCCAGCAGCAGATCACTATGGGTTTGCTGGGCAAGCTGGCGGAAATATTTTTGCGGCGCATGAAAAAAATCATGGTAGTCCTGATCACCACTGATAACGACCGGGCTGAATATTTTAGTGTGACTAAGATCTTGCCAAACAGGTTGCACCAGTTCTGCAGCCACGTTTTGGTCGGCACGATTTGCTGGCTCAACTGATAAAGGCAAAAGCGCAATACGCGAAAGCGAAGTATCAGTTGGTATGAGTCGCCAATAGAAGAAACTCCCTAGCCCTAACAACGTCAGGGTTATCGCAACAAACAGCCACCGGGTGCGGAAACCGGAAGCGGTGATGACCGTTGCTGCGATGTTTGTTGTTGCAGTGACAGGCGGTGCGACTGACATCACGACAGGTTCAGTGCAAGCCGTTGTATCCAGCTGCCACTGATAGCCTTTTTTGGAAAAGGTTTTAATCGCGTCCTCACCACACAAGGATCGCAACAAACTGATGTTTTGAAATACCGCTTGTTCAGATACCACCTTCCCCGTCCAGACTTGCTCGAGGATTTCATCTTTACTAAAAATTCGGTTGGGGTCACTCAACAATAACGCCAGCAGCTTGGCCTCGTTATGCCGACACGCAAGTGCCTCGTTATTTTTATAGAGGACAAGCTGTTCGCTATCAAATACAAAATCATTAAATGCGTATTTCATTTACCTGCTCAACTGGCCAATCAATCTGTTTACTCATGAATAAAAAGGGCTGCCCCATAGACCGCTAAACCGCCAAATCTGCTTGGAAAACATCCAAAAAAGACCAGAAATTTCTCATTTTTTTCTCACACGAACAAAAATAGAAAAAAAATAAGATTCCCAAGCCGTCTTTTCCTAGAGTCCGGGCACTAAAACCATAACGTATATTTAACCTAAGGACTTATCTATGCAAAAACGCGCCAGCCTTATCCTGTTGCTAATGACCTTCCTTAACCCTCCGCTCTATGCCCAAGGCAATGACACAAATCCGGCAATAGAACCGGTGATGATCACAATTCCCGCAGGGGATTTTTTAATGGGGAGTAAGGCGAATACCTCAACGCAACCTATCCACAAAGTCGACATCGCTGAGTTTACGCTGGCGAAATATGCAGTGACTGCAAAAGAATTTTTCCAGTTTACTGATGCGACCGATTATAAACCAACCGGCACCTGTCTGCTAAAAGCAGGCAAAGATGTACTGGCTGAAATACCGGTGATGTGGGAGGCAATAATCCAGATGCACGGTGAGTACACCCCCGTTAATTGCGTCAGTTGGCAAGACACCCAGGCCTACATTACATGGCTGAACGCGCAAACCGGTAAACATTATCGCCTGCCGAGCGAAGCCGAATGGGAATATGCAGCCCGCGCTGGCAGCGACACGCGGTTTCATTTTGGCGATGATGAAACACAATTGTGCAAATACGGCAATGCCTATGACGCAGCAGCAAGCTTAACCCTGGGTGCCTGGCCAAACGCCCTCGCCTGCGACGACGGTGAAGATATGTTGGTCACGGTGGGCACCTACCAACCCAACGCATTTGGGCTTTACGACATGATCGGCAATGTGAGCCAGTGGGTCGCCGATTGTTATCACTACAACTACCAGCATGCTCCGGACACAGGTGCCGCCTGGCTAAAAGACGATTGCACACTGCACATTGGTCGCGGTGGCTCCTGGACAGCTGGTGCAAACGCCTTCGAATCCAGCTCTCGTCCAACCATAGCGGTGCCGCAGGATGCCGCAACTACGCGCTATTTTGATCGCGGTTTTCGCCTCGCATTGGATGTAAAAACTAAAACCGAAACACCGGCGAGCGAACAGCAGCAAAAATTTAATGCCGACCTTGCCAATGCACAAAAAGCGGCCGTTGAACTCCGGCTCAATGCCGCAGCACAACGTGAAGACTTGTTGAAACAATTTAAAAGCTGGCCGAAAACACCCGCCATTATTCCACCGATGGTAACTATTCCAGCGGGCGAATTCCTGATGGGCAGCACCCTGTCAGAAAAAGAACAGCCTATCCATAAGGTAAAGGTCAATGCCTTTAAAATGTCGAAATACGAAGTCACGGTTAAACAATTCAAACAATTTGCGGCGGCAACAAATTATTTAACCGGCAACCAATGCTGGAAATTTATTACCGAAGGTGGCGGATATTTTAAAATTGGCTTTGAGGTGGCCCCCGGAAACTGGTTAACACCGGAATACGCGCCGAGCGATTTTCATCCGGTAATGTGTGTGAGCTGGGACGATGCTACTGCCTACACAAATTGGTTATCGCAACAGACCGGAAAAAAATATCGTTTGCCCACCGAAGCCGAATGGGAATATGCAGGCCGCGCTGGTAGCACCACGCAATACTTTTTTGGCGATGACGAAAAAGACCTCTGCCAATACAGCAACACCTTTGATAAAAGTGGCATGGGCGCATTCGTACGCGACAAAGCCTATCAACCCAAAGAAAAAGCCTGCGATGACAAGGCGGAATACACCAGTGTAGTGGGCATGTACAAACCCAATGCTTTTGGCCTGTACGACATGATCGGTAACGTCAGCGAATGGGTTGAAGATTGCGACCACGACAATTACCAAGGCGCCCCCACCGACGGCTCAGCATGGATCTCAGGAAAGTGCGGCATGCGCTCCCGCAAAGGCAGCAGTTACGGACCCGGACCATCGCACATGGGAATGCGCGGCCACGGCGGACAAACCAATCGCTCAAGCCTGGGCGAAGGATTTAGAATCGTTGAAGATGTCTGCGTGTCATCAACCGATGAATGTAAAGAAACTCAGGATGAGAAAAATGTTTTTGAAAAGGAGTTGGGGAAAATGCAAAAGGCTGAGCGTGCTAAACAAAAGCAGCATTAAAACAATTAAACTTTAAAAACCTAAAGCCGACCCAAATTGTGGTCGGCTTCGTTTATATAGTTGCTTACTGCGAATTCGAGAATTTGCAGGACAGCTTCGCTAAGCAAGCTGCCGAAGGTCTTAGAACGGCCAAAGGCAGACCTTGACACAAAAACTTCAGGCTTGTAAAAATCAAATTCCTCAATCGATTTTTTGATGATTAAGGTACATTATCGCACATCGCTATTCAGCGACCATGACACTTTTTGTACTTCACTTCACTTCCGCAGTAGCAAGGTTCATTACGTCCAATTTTCTTTGCAGTTCTAGTGGGTAATTGATCTGTCGACTTGGGATGGTTTGCTTCTTCTGTTCTCAGGCCCATGCGATTGGCATCATCAAAAATATGCGCATTATCAACCGTTCTGACTGAAGGCACTTCAACCTTAATTAATTCGGCATTTTTATAGGCATGATCTTTACCAACCTCAATAAATATACCTATAACATTAGGAAAACCAGCGCATAGTCCAACAGCTTTTGCTTTGTTATTTATTTTATCCCAGTTGGCGACGCACGTTGAGCTTTGCATCCAAACAAATAATAACCGGCTTTCACGAATCAATGCGAAATACCGTTCAGGATACTGCTCTATAGTTTTACCTAATTCAGACAATGTTTGAGCAAGATCCTGACGTGCTTGCCCCCCAAAATCGCGGATATAACTCTCAGCAAATAGCCAGCCGCGTGTGCGCGTTTTGTCGAGAGCCTGAAGTAACATCAATAACTCATCTGGGAATTCTTGCATAGGAATAGCGTTATTTACCCAGTTTATCCCCTCATAAGTTTTGTCGATTACTTGACTCATACCATCCCATACAGCCATGTCAACTTCGCCGTTTTTAAATTGGTCAGCAATGTCCTCATCGAAACGGTTCTTGGCTATGTATGCACCAAGATGATCAAGCTCATCAAACAGAAAGGCTCCTTTCATTCCAGCAACCGTCTGACGAACCTCCATGTAGTGTGCAAATATTCCTGGAGTTGGGAGAACACGTTTTAGTACCAAAAGATCATCAATAGACATTGAAATAAAAGGATGTTTCCCGAGAAGTGGCTCAACCTGTGGCAGCTCTTTGCAAAAAGTAGAGATCGGCGAGAAAGATTCGACTGTCAATCCAATAGGTAGCTTCACTCGATAGTCAGAGTTACGAATTCGACCACACTCCTGGTATTTTCCGCCCGTTCGAGTGTAGAGAGGAACCTCGTCCGCAGAATCTAAATAATTAAAGAAACGCTCACATTGCTTGTAAGCCTTTAAAACCAAATCTTTTACTGACTGAGTATGCCTTCTGAAATCGAGCGCAGGCGAAGCAATAGTTGCAGCTGCACCCGCTTTAGCTTCGACGAGATATAACACATCTTCGATTAAAACTAGAGTGTCGTTTTCGGACCATTGGTTAGTTGCAGGGTCTTTATAATAAACCTCTTGATAAATAATCGCGTCCGGTAACTGATTGGTGAGAATAGCTGGAAACGCTCCTTCGCTCATTATTTTCTGGCGCTGCTCGAAAGACTTTTTATATTCCGGTTTTCTCTGCAAAAGATTAAAAAGAAGTGCGCGATACCCCGCATCTCGTGTAAAGCACGGATCGACGGCGAAATAATCTGATCCAAGTAGAATTAAAGGTTTTTTTCGGGCTGGTAGTGTTCTGTATGGAGTTCCTGCGAAATCCCCTTTGATGAAGAATTCAGTTTCTTCACCGCGTCGATACGCAAGATCTTGCAGTAGGCTCAATGGTAGTTTCGTATGACGACTAACATTAGCAGTGCCACCTCGAAGCATGTCGTCAATTGCTCGCCTAACGATTTCCGATTGATCTACATTTTCCGCAATCCATTCCTCCATAACATCTTCGAGAGGCTTTCCCTGCTCCATAGCAAAACTCTGCGCAGCATCGAACTGTTTAAACATTTCCTCAGCTGCGTTCGCATGCCCCATACGAGTAGCATTAGCTATATCTTGAAAACCTTCCGAAATGGCAAGGGCACCAACTCCATAGACCTCTTTCAAGATATCATCGTGCGGTGCAAGCACGTAGCTGTAGAATTCTCCTTCTAATACCTGATAACGATTCCCTCTAAGCAAAACCCACGTCGATTTTATTTGGAACTCAATGTCCGCGGTATTAGGCCCGAAATCTTCGTTTTCTGTAGTAACGGACGAGGCCATGGCAAAGAACATGGCTTGCTCTTTAAGCTTAGAGCTAAGCGCGAACAACTCGACGCATTGGGCCTCATCGAATTTAACCTCATCAGGCTCTGTATCTGATGCAAGAACTGCATGCACATACTCAAGCAGAAATTGGACTTCATTGATTGTGTCGTTAGAGATACTAGAGTTGTCACCTACCGATGGTTCTTCACTCGCAGCCATACTTTTCATTAAGCGTTGAGCATAGATGTATCCGAGGAGATCTTCAGGTGGCATACCGGCTATTAAGGCACGCATACTCGCAGCAGTTGTTTCCATATCGTTTAATAATTTTGCTGCCGCTTCTTTTCTTGTTTGCTCAATAGTAATTGTCATAATAAAAAATCATGAAGAAATGAAGGGGCGGGAGAAAGGGCACACTGTAGTATACGGCTATTTGCGCCCTTTAGTTCCCGCACTTTCGGTGGATATAGAACGCAGTAGCAAAGGAATCCAAAAATACTCATCCATTACATACTGTTTTCATGAACGAAATTGTACGCCCATGCAGTGAATAGACGCTCGACCACATATCGTTTATTTATACTATCGTCTGAGAGCTTAATATCGTCAGATTCGCTTTTTACTTTCAGAAAATCACCATGGTTATCAACCAACTTTTTGCAGGCCAAATTTAAGTGGTCTTCTGAGTCAAAAATTAAAAAAGGCAATTCAATTATCGGCGGCTTTATTTGAGTCTTTATCGGTGTAGAGAATGATTTACTGGTTATTTCCGATACCTCCAATGCTCTTATGTGCTTGAACAAGCTATACTCTATTGTGTTTTCTAGATAGTAGAACAGGTCACAATACACATCTGTTTCACAACCATCGTTCTTTTCCGGATAAGTTATATATTCAACATTTGGAAACGGAATTTGGAGATTCTCACTTCTGAATCTAACCACTAGCAATTTGTATATCTCAACGCCCTTGTACTTGAGATGGTAGTAAAACCGATCTGGCTTTTCAAACAATCCCTCTTCCCACCAGAATTTTCCTCCCGATCCTTCGTTGTCGCCTATCTCAATCGTGTAATCCGGATCAATGTCGTAGAATGCTCTACTGATACCATCATATTTCCAATTTTTAAAGTCGACTAGAACATCAACAAAGCGTTCGGATGCCTTTTTATCTAAACCGAATCGTTGACGCCACATGGCTTCAATTTCATAGGGGTTTGCACTTCCATCTTTTGGAGTATTTGAATCACCCATACGGGAGTAAACTGTGCCAGCACGTACTGTTGTTCCTTGCTTGGTCTCATCTCTAGTCAAGAAATAAGGTTTGTGATTCTCATTTTTTATTGTAAGGACATCTAAAATTTTTTCATTAATTATAATAGAGTCCATTTTTACATGTGGCATTTTGTGATACGCAAAACTCTTAGTTCTCAAAAAACTAAGAATGTCAGCCTGTGTATGGCGCACATCTTGTTCGCTCAGCCCAGTTATCTCATAATCATCACTCACGCCGAATATGATAAAGCGGTCGCCGTCATAGATAATATTTGCCAAACACAAAACGTCATGAAGAAGGTCATGTAGATTGGAGTAATGTTTTTGTTTAAAGTCCCACCAATCACCTTCTTTCTTTTGCATCACTAACTGTTCAATTAATTTTTGCATGTAATGGTCTTTGTATTCCATTTCTTCTTTTGCTTTTTCAGACATGTTATTTCCTGATATTCAAGCGGGGGTGATAGTGGTGCGAACTTCTGCTTTGGGCAGAGGCCGTGTAAAAACCCAAAAAAACGCAGTGACTAACTTTTTGCGTTCACATAGCAATTTAAACCGCTGTGGCGAATGCGGCAGCTTAATCTAATTTTTTAAATTTCTTAATTTGCGTTTTTACTTCCAAACCTACATCGAACCTATATGGCTGTAAATGTCAGCTATATACGGCATAAAAATCCTTCTCAGGCTTCCATTGCCAACATTAATGGAACAGCGCCTAAAATTTTCAGCACGCGTTTCATGTTATACGCTAGCACATGCAAACTCATTTCTGTAGAAACATGTTTGAGTGTCTTCATTTGAAAGTGTTGCGCGCCCATCCAAGACTTGATGGTGCCATAGGGATGTTCAACTGTTTCTCGTCGGATGCGCATCGCTGCTGGAAATTGATCAAGGCGTCTTTGCATTTCATCCAACACAGCTTCATTTTCCCAGCGAGCTACACGTCGTTCCTTGCTTGGCGTGCATTGGCTTTTTAATGGACAAGTTTTACAAACCGTTGTCCAGTACCTATGCATGGTGTTTCCACGTTCTATTGTGGTCATACGCTTGATAAGTTGCTGACCTGCTGGACAATGATAGACATCACCTTTTGCGTCGTAAATAAAATCGTCTTTGCCAAACCGCCCATCCGCTGTCGCATTCGAGGTCACACTTTTTGCAACAATAGCTTTTATGTTGGCGTTGTCGCAGGCCAGAATTTCAGTATTTTTGAAATAGCCCCGGTCAGCTATAACGGTAAGCTGCTCTGCACCCATCGCAACGCGGGCTTTGCTAGCCATATTGAATAACTGGTCACGATCATTAGCCTCATTGCTCACCTCATGAGCAACAATCAAATGGTTTTTGCTGTCTACTGCGGTTTGCACGTTATAACCAACAACGCCACTGCCACGTGATCTCATTGAGCGGGCATCAGGATCAGTTTTAGATATCTGGTGATCGGGGGCATCATTGAGTTGTTCTTTGATTGCAGAAAGCTGTTTCATTTGCGCCTTGAGCTTGGTAATTTTCTCCTGAAGCCTTTCAGTGCGATGCTGTTTGATCTCCGGCTCCTGGCGATCCGCTGTTTCAAGGTCTTTTAGATATTGGGTAATGCTGGATTCAATTTCTTTCATCCGCAGATCTACTTTACCCTTCGTAAAATTTTTGTCGCGGTTGTTGGCGGCTTTGAATTTGCTACCATCAATTGTGATAAGTGTGTCAGCAAATAGATTGAGATTTTTGCATATCACAACGAATTGGCTACAGACTTTGCGAATAGCCTTGCCATTGTCTTTGCGGAAATTGGCGATAGTTTTGAAATCAGGTGTTAAGCGACCTATCAGCCACATCAATTCGACATTACGCTGCGCTTCACGTTCGAGTCTGCGACTGGATTGTATTTTGTTAAGGTAGCCGTAGACGTAGAGTTTTAAAAGAATAGCCGGATGATAGGAAGGTCTTCCTGTAACTGCCGGCGTCACCCCGTCGAATCCTAACGACTGAAGATCAAGATTATCGATAAACACATCAACCACGCGAACCGAATTCTCTTCGGTAATATAATCATCCAGCAACTCTGGAAGTAACGTAATTTGCGTGCGTTGCTCGCCATGGATAAATCGCTTCATCATGATCCCTCAGTGAGTTGAGACATCTGTTGGAGAAAATCAATGTAGTGAAGTTTACCTCACTCTCAAAAAATTATTACACGAATAGTTTTGGTCTGGGGGCGCGTTTTGACACAGTCTCGGCACATTGCCGTCCTTACATCCGTTACGGCTCGCAAGCTCAATCTGCGCGACCCACGCCAACCTACGCTATCTATTTCTCCAAAATTTTCGGTGGCGGTGCCTGCCCTTCCACCGAATCCAGATTTTCATCAAAACATGCCCATGTGGGCGCGCTTTTTGTCCAGATATTCATGGTGGGGGAAATTGATGAGGGTTCGTCCAGGGTGCCGATGCGCACTATGGTGAATTGCGGCCTTGCTGATGCATTGGCGAATAAATGCGAGCCGCATGTTGGGCAGAAGCGACGGAGAATTTGGTTACCGCTCTCTGCAACCTTAACGAATTCACTCAGCGCCCCATTAATAGTGAGTGAATCGGTATTCACTACGGCGTTCACCGTGCCGTTGGATGCAATGTGCTGACAGTCTTTACACCAGCAGACACGCGCAGCAACCGGTTCACCCGAAAAATGATAAGTTACCGCACCACAAAGACACCTTCCACTTCGCTCTGTCATATAACCCTCTTTTCCTTTCACATCAGAATAATAAAAATCAATTAAAGACTATTGCGCCTAAACGCGCCAACGAAATTACTGGATATTACATAGCAGTGATCATCACTGCTAGAGGACGAAAAAAATCCCCCGCCAACTTGTGCTGACGAGGGATTTTGGAGAACTACAGAAACTATTGGCTAAGCGTCAATACACATCGCGCAAATAACGCTTATCCATATTCAATTTGCGGATGTAGTTGACGGTTTCGGCTTCGTCGAATTTTCCGTATTGCTGGATAATATCGCGCAGCGCCTGATCCACATCTTTGGCCATGCGGCTGGCATCGCCGCAGACGCAGAAGTAGGCGCCCTGCTCCAGCCAATCCCATAATTCTGCGCCGCGCTCGCGCATGCGGTCTTGCACATATATTTTTTGGGTTTGGTCGCGCGAGAAGGCGAGGCTTAATTCGCTGAGCAGGCCGTCTTTCTGGAATTGTTGGATTTCATCCTGATAATAAAAATCGGTCGCTGCATGTTGTTCGCCGAAGAACAGCCAGTTTTTACCTTGATCGCCGCGCGCTTGTCGCTCTTGCAGGAAGCCGCGAAAGGGCGCAACACCGGTGCCGGGGCCAACCATGATCAATGGAGTATCGCCATTGTCCGGCACATGGAAATGTTTGCTGGGTTGTACAAAAATCGGCGCATCCACATTGTCGGCGCGATCCGCCAAAAAGGTTGAGGCAACACCTTTGCGAATTTTTTTGCTATCGCGGAAACGCGTGTAACGCACAGCGGAAACCGTTAAATCAATGCGGTTCGGCTGCGCTTTGCTGCTGGAGGCGATGGAGTACAAACGCGGTTGTATACGTTTTAATAATGGCAGCAATTCATCAACGCTCGCGCGGATGGGGAACTCTTGCAAAATATCTGCGAGTTGGCGGCCGTAAAGCCACTCTTGCAATTCCGCTTTGTGTTCGGCATCAAGTAATTTTTTTAATTCTTTGCTGTTGGCGCGCTGCGCAATAAAATTCAACGCCTCCAGACTCGGGCGGCAGATTTCATAATTTTCCAACAGCGCCTGATGCAAAGGTTTTTCATGGGTATCGACTACCACAGGCGCAGCTGAATTTAAATTCAGCGCTTGCTCCAACTCAAATACATACTCGGGGCAATTTTTTGGCCAGATGCCGAGTGCATCGCCCGCTTCATAGGTAATCCCTGATTCGCCCAGATCAAAACCAAATTGACGTACATCTTTACCGGAACCCTGCGCGCTCAGGCGATTATTGATCACCAACCGCGAGTTATAAGGATTGGCTTTAGTGTAGGCCGCAGATGCAGTAGGTGACGAAGCAGAAGTCGCGCTCATTGTGGATGGCTGGTTCGCAGCAGCAGATGTTAGGGGTGCTAATTGTTCCTTGAGCTTAGCAAACCATTCGTCCGCCGGTATTTCAAAATCGGTATCGCAATCCACCCGCTCAACTAATGCCTTGGCGCCGAGCGCTTGCAAGCGTGCAAATAATTTTTTGCCGTGGCCGCAGAATTGGTCGTAGTTGGAATCGCCCAGTGCCAACAATGCAAATTGCAATTCGTTTAATGCCGGTGCTGCATCGCTATTTAATTGGCTCCAGAAATCGCCGCCAGTATCCGGGGCATCACCATCGCCAAAGGTGCTGGTGACAAATACTGCGAGCTTGTTGCTGGACAATTTTTCCACTGAATAGTCATTCATGGATTTCACATTTACTGCCCAACCCTGCGCCGATAATTGCTGCGCAAATTTTTCGGCCAGCGTTTCGGCATTGCCGGTTTGCGATGCCCAGAGCAACAATAACTCCGGTTTTGCTTGCGCTGGCGCGACGGGCGCCACCCCCATGGGCAACACACGGCTAAACATACCCGCAAGCAAACCATTCACCCAGGTGCGATGGCTTGGATTAATTGGCGCATCGGCAGGTAGTGCGGGTACAGCGGAAATTAATTTAGCAGAGGCTTGCAGGCCGCTGATGTAACCACCGAGATAAGTGCGCTCGGCCTCGGAGAAATTGGGCGCGACTGCTTCTACCACGCCGATTTTTTCGGAGAAGGCTTTAATCAAGGTCATACTGGTTTCCTCAGCCACGGCGGCAAAGGCCATAGGGCTGGTGTAATCATAATCCTGCGTAGCAGAGTTTTCTGCGGGAGCAGTTTCTTCCGCAAATACTTCAACGCGCTTGAGTGCAACAGCAGCAATCTTTAATTCCGGCTGTTGCGAAATTGCATCGATTTTATCGCTGGTCACGGCATTGATGCAGAGGTTATCGCCATAGACATCATTCCAGTGAATAGGCGCAAAACAGCAGCCAGGTTGCACACGGTCAGTCACTACCGCTGGCAAAATGGCGTAACCGCGACGTGAGCGGATTTCCACTTTGTCTTTATTTTTGATGCCCAACTCGGTGGCATCTTGCGGATGAATTTCTACAAAGGTGCCGGGATTTAATTTATTGAGCGTGGCAATTTTTCCGGTTTTGGTGAGCGTGTGCCACTGGTGTTGCACGCGACCGGTATTTAATACCAGCGGAAATTCTGCATCGGGCATTTCCGCCGGGCTTACATGAGGGCGCGCATGGAAAATGGCTTTACCGGATTCGGTGGCAAATTGCAGTACCGGAACAGAACCATCCGCGTTGGTTTTCAAGGTTTGATTCACGCCGTTATTTAAATAGCGGATCGGATTGCGCGCTGATTCTTCATCGGCGCAGGGCCATTGCAACGGGTCCTGGCGCAGGCGCTCATAATTAACACCGCGCAGATCGTATCCGGTTTTGGGGTTGTAGCTCTGTTTGATTTCTTCAAACACGTCCGCCGCCGAATTAAAGCTGAAACCTTCGCTAAAACCCATCTCGCAGGCGACGCGCGCAATAATTTCCCAATCGGCCATGGCTTCGCCGGGAGGATTAACCGCTTCTTGCATGAGCGTGATATTGCGCTCGGAGTTGATCATCACCCCTTCGGCTTCTGCCCACAAAGCGCCGGGCAATAAAATGTCAGCGTAGCGATTGGTTTCGGTATCGAGGAAGGCATCTTGCGCGATTACCAGTTCTGCTTTTTGCAAACCTTCAATCACAATTTTGCGATTGGGAACTGACGCCACGGGATTAGTGCAAATTACCCAACAGGCTTTTACTTCACCGGCGGCCATGCGCTCAAATAAATCGACTGTGCCTTTACCAACTTTGGTACTGATACTGCCCGGCGCAACGCCCCACATGGTTTCAATAAATTCGCGATCTTTTTCCACTAACAATGTGCGCTGACCGGGCAAGCCTGGCCCCATATAGCCCATCTCGCGGCCGCCCATGGCATTGGGTTGGCCGGTGAGTGAAAAAGGGCCGCTGCCAAGGCGACAAATTTTTCCCGTCGCCAAATGCAAATTACAAATGGCATTGGTATTCCAGGTGCCGTGGGTGCTTTGGTTTAGGCCCATGGTCCAGCAGGTCATGAACTCGGGCGCATTGCCAATCATGTCGGCAGTTTTAATCAAAGACTCGATTGAAAGGCCGGTAACTTCACTCACTTTTTCCGGAGTGTAATCGGCTAAAAATTCGGGGAAATTTTCCCAGCCTTGCGTGTATTGCGCGATAAATTCCGGGTCGGTTTTGCCATTTTTGTGCAGCAAAAATAACAGACCATTTAAAAAGGCGAGATCAGTTCCGGGTTTGATGGGCAAATACAGATCGGCTTTTTCTGCGGTAGTTGTGCGGCGCGGATCAACCACGATTAATTTCGCACCGGCTTTAACGCGATCCATCATGCGCAAATACAAAATCGGATGGCAATCGGCCATGTTCGCGCCTATCACCAGAAACAAATCGGCGTGGTCAAAATCCTGGTAGGAACCGGGCGGTGCATCCGAGCCGAGCGAGAGTTTGTAACCGGCGCCCGCACTCGCCATACACAGGCGCGAGTTGGATTCGATATTGTTGGTGCGCAAAAAACCCTTGGCGAGTTTGTTGGCGAGGTACTGGGATTCAATCGACATCTGCCCGGAGACGTAAAAGCTGATTGCATCGGGACCGTGCTGGTCAAGGATTTCGCGCAAGCGTTTGGCAGTTGTACTGATCGCCTGCGCCATAGGTGTCATCACGGGATCGCGGGCGCGCTCGCTACGCACAAAGGCCGACTCCATGCGGCCGGAATTGGTCAGCGCCTGGGCGCTGGTCTGGCCTTTGGTGCAGAGACGGCCAAAATTGGAGGGATGGTTTTTATCGCCACTGACCTTGATGATTTTTTTGCCATCGGTTTCCAGTAGCATTCCGCAGCCAACGCCGCAGTAGGGGCAGACTGAACGTACGGATTTAATAGCGTCGTTAACAACAGGTTCTGACATAGACTTGCAACTCCTCATTGGGAGGGGTTTAGCAAGCGCTATGCCAGTGGCGGGTGAGTGGCAATTCTTCGCCTAAAAACACTGCAACAAATCGGCTAAAAAATCTATAACAATTTGATTTTTATACCAATTTTTGAATCTATAAGATGGTAAATCCAGAGCCGCCGGGGGCGATAAAAAGCATCGTCTAATTATTTTTGCTCCATCTAAACGCATATTTTAAGGTGACGGGCACAGCTTTGTTTTTGATTGGTGCAACAGGCCCAAGTGACGGATAAGTCGCGAAGAAAACCCATCTCAAAATCGCACCAAAATGCAGCAAAATTTATAGCAAGCTTCCCGTTATGAATTGCCAAGCTGCAATCCCGCCCTCTCATTAACGCCCCCTTATGCAAGATCGATCAAGTGCAGCCAGCCCCATTTGAACAGCCGTAAATCAGACGAAATCTTCTAAAGTCGTCTATATTCAAAGCCATAGTTATAACCAATGATCGCCCAATGGGATTTTTAATGACCCAGGAAACAGAAATTCCATCGCTGCTCAAGAAACTGATAGTGCCAACACAGGATTTGGCACAGTTGAGCTTTTGCAGCGGAAATAAAGAAGCACAGGTTAAACTCTGGCTGCAAAGCCTGCCGCTTACCCAGGCGCAGCAAGTCAGTGCCCAGCTTTACACCGCTGTCCATGAAATCAGCCGTTTGCATACCAGCAGTGATAACCGCCTCGCCATCCTTGAATTGTTGCGCGTACCGGTTCACCAAACGCTCACCGCCTTGGCGTCGAAGTATTTGAACCAGCCATTGATCCTGCCCGAGGCGGCACTGAAAACCGCCACTGTGGCCCAGGCAATCCAAAAACACTTCCTGAACAGCTACCTTGCAGTAGTGCGCGAGCTGTGTGCGACGCCCGATGCCAAAGACCTGCAAGCGCAGCAGGCACTCGCCATCCAGCGCGCGCTGACAGCACTGGGGCTATTGTTGTTGCGCTCCTATCAACTGTATTTGCCCATCGCCAATCAGGTCTGGGCGGAAGTACATGCGCTCTACCAGTTGGCTTGCAGCCTGGAGCTGGAGCAATTCCCGATCGAGGACAAATTGCCCCATCATCAGGGGCTGCACAATATCCACAACACTTACTTGCGCATCCTGTTGCTGGCTACGGCGCGCCCCAATCAATTGCGCCAGGATGAAATCGAGAATACCTACAACCTGCTAGAGATGCTGGCACCACTGGCCGAGCTGGATACCTATAATCCCGCCGGGAAAGAAAACCTCTTTGTTGTCCTCACCCATAGCAATCGTCCGCCCTTTTATAAGTCGCACTGGCGCCCGGCAAGCAACCCCGGCGAACGGCCGCCATTGGAGATACGCACCAGCCAACTGGTGAACAAACTGCACGAGCAACAGAAAGCGGGGAATGAAGGGGTAGATGCCAATGTTAGCCAGCGCAACCAGCTCAATTTGTCCGCCGCACTGACCAAGCACCTGGCGCAGGCCTGGAGCCATTTGGCGCTGCGCAGTTTTGAGCGGCAGGATGTGAGCGCCAGTATTGAAGTGACGGTCGGCCTCACCAACATCCATTTCCATCTGGCCGATGAACAACCATTCAACCTGTTTTTAAACCAGAGCAATACTGTGGCAGGCGCACCGGCAAAAGGGGCCATCTACCAAAAACGCGGCGTGCAATTGAAGGGCCCCGAAACCAAAAAGGTCGATGACCCTTGGGGCGATGCCTTTGAGATTGTCGGTACTCAATTTGATGGCCGCGCGCTGCCCACAATCAACATTGAAAAGACCATCCAATCCCAGGAGAAAGACAACTACCAGGGACAGCATCCTATTTATACCGTACCCCTGGTGGATCGCAGCCTCGGTGGTTATGGCCTGGAATGGCGCACCGAGATTCCGGTGCAAGTGCGCGCCGGGGAGCTGCTCGGCCTGCGCGAATACGGACGCAATAAATGGTCGATAGGTGTAGTGCGCTGGGCACACCAGATTAAGGGGGCGACCCAGTTGGGTGTCCAGGTTCTCGCACCCCACGCCATTCCGGTGGGGTTGGCGGCGGTGCACAAGACCGGCGGATTTGCAGAATACCTGCGCGCCTTGCAAATCCCCGAGTTGCGCGCGATCAATCAGCCGCCCAGCCTGATTACCAATGCCATTTCATTCCACGAATACAGCAAGGCGCGCCTTTATACCCAAAGCCAGGAAGGTGTTAGCCATGAAGGGGATAAATCCGTACAGCTCACGCAGCGGTTATTTGCCACGGGTGCTTTCAGCCAGTTTGGCTTTCGCGAACTGGCGATGGCCAAGCCCGAACCCAAGGCCAATAAAGATGACTTTGATTCAGTGTGGGAATAAATCGCCCAGGCACTAGTGCACCAATGCGAACTGATCCACAAAAGTCTCGACCAGATCGCATAAATCACATGACAAGTTGAGCGACCCAATGAATTCAGTAATATAGCCCCTTAAAGGAACCTACTGCGGGGGATATGAATATCCTGCTCCAAGACAAGTAATTGGCGACGCAAGGTAGAGTTTGTCGGCTTATCGGCAAACTCCTGTCACGAAAATCGACAAAAAAGAACCTATGGTTCGCTATAACAAACATTCAAACGAACTCGTGCGCAAAAAAACGCGCTATAGTCAAAAACGTGCGAAGCCCTGACCATCGCCTGACTAGATAGAAGATATATGACGACTACCGACACTATCCGACTCCTGATTCTGAATAATCAGCGCTCAGAAGCCGAACGCCTGATCAGTATGCTGCACGCCTCTGGCCATCCTTGCCGCGCCCAACATGTAGAAAGTGAAGAAGCACTGGTCAAATTGCTGCAAGAGCAAAGTTGGGATCTGTTGATTGGCAATAGCAATACCACTTCCCCTAATCCGCAAGCGGCGATCAAACAAATCCGCCGTCTGAATAAAGATGTCCCGGTCATCCTCCAGTATGAAGATGACGAAGATGAAAACCCCTTTGCGGTAGTAGAAGGCCTGCGCATAGGTGCGTCAGATGTCGTCAACCTCGATGACGACCAGCACCTGCTGCTGGTGATTGACCGAGAACTGGCCAACCGCGAACAGCGCCAGGCGCGCCGCAATACCGATCGCCGCTTCCGCGAGGCCGAGCGCCGCAGCCAGCAACTGCTCGACAGCTCGCGCGATGCCATTGCCTTTATCCAGGACGGCCTGTACCTCTATGCGAATGAATCCTTTGCTGAACTCTTTGGCTATCGGAACAAAGACGATATCGAAGCCATGCCGATTATGGATATGGTGGCTGACCAGGATCAGGCGCGCCTGAAAAACTTCCTCAAGGATTTCACCTTCAAAGGTGAAGAGGCCGAATCCAGCTCGCTCGGCTTTGCCGGCATTACCCAGGATGGCGTAGAAACCCATATCGCCCTGGAAGTGTCTCTGGTCACCTACGACGAAGAGCCCTGCATCCAATTCCTGGCTCGCGCGGCTACCGCTGCGATCAGCACTGCCAACAATGAAGAGCTGGAAGCCCAACTCAAACAAATCAAATGGCAGGATCTGGTCACCGGCGTTTACAACCGCCAATATCTGCTCAACCAGCTCGACCACATCATCGATACCGTCGATGAAAAACAGTATTTCTGCCTCTTTTATATCGAGCTGGACCAATTCAGCGAGCGAGTTAAAAACATCTTTGGTATGACCGGGGCCGACTTGGCCCTGATCGATATCGCGACCCTGCTGCGCGCCAAAGCCAATACCAGCGATACCATCGCGCGCTTGGGCGACTCCACCTTCGCGGTTATCTCACCTAATGTGAAAGCTGACGCCGCCGTCAACCGTGCCTTGCAACTCTGCAAGGATCTGGAAGCGCACATTATCGAGATCGATCATAAAACCCTGCAAATCACTTGCAGCATTGGTATTTCGCTGATCAACGAAACCACCACCAGCACCAATACAGTAATTGAGCAAGCGCGTACCGCCATGGAAAAAATCCATTCCAAAGACGGTAATAGCGCCCTGTTGTTTGAACCGGATACGCCCAAAGCGGATATCAAGATCGATATCGCTGGCACCATCCAGCATGCGCTGACCAACGACCGCTTCCGCTTGCTGTTCCAGCCGATTATCAGCCTGCGCGGCTCGGACGAAGAGTATTACGAAGTCTACCTGCGCATGGTCGATGAAAGTGGCAATGAAATTTCGCCCAATCACTTTCTGGAAGCGGCGGCCAATATGAGCGTCGCTACCAAAATTGACCGCTGGGTGATTCTGGAATCGATCAAGATGCTCTCCCAGCATCGCGCCAAGGGCAACAAAACCAAGCTGATCGTCAATATTGGCCGCCAGTCGCTGTGCGATGAATCGCTGATCCCCTGGCTGGCGGTCGCATTCAAAGCGGCAAAACTCAGCGCTGATTCGATTGTGTTCCAGGCGCAGGAAATTGATGTCACCAACCATTTGAACGCCGCAAAACACTTTTCCGAGGGCTTGGAAAAACTCAAAACCAGTTTTGCGATCAGCAATTTTGGCTGCTCGTTGAACCCGTTCAATACCCTTGCGCATGTGCCTGCCACCATGATCAAAGTGGATGGCTCCTTCACCACCGATATCCAGAATAACAACGAAAGCCCGGAAACGCTGATCCAGTTGATCGAAAAACTCAATGGCGAAAGCAAGATCACCCTGGTGCCCTTTGTCGAAAATGCGAGCGTGCTTTCCACCCTCTGGCAAGCCGGTGCGCATTACATCCAGGGGCATTATTTGCAGGAGCCAAGCCAGGGCATGACCTACGATTTCAATATGGAAAGTTAATTTTCCAGGTATGGAAACCGGTCGCACCAGGTACGGAAATCTGTCCTACCTGGTGCGAAAATCCTCCTCTCTAACCACACAAGTTCGACTTTAAGACGCCTTCGCACTAATTTCGTGCATGCGTCACAAAACCCTTCTTTGGGGCATTTTCTGTGATTACTTTTTCCCACCGAAACGAATAACCTCCGCGCAAACATCACTTATAAAACAAGATGTTAGCAACCACGTTATGCCTCTACCCGAGTAGATTTATCCGATAAATATAAGCTAAAACAAACAATGGCCGCCGCTTGGCGACCCGTTAAATCTACTTCGAGCACTCGCCAAATCCGATCCCCTTGCATCGATAGCAATGCCTATTCCGATACGGCATACGGCTGCCCTATGCATTCAGGATCAACTCCAATAACACGCTTGATAACGGTCGTTATGCGCCAGCCTGACGCAGGGCATAGCCACTGCCTGGCAGTCCGTTAGAAAAGCTGCCGACCCAATCGGCACTCATCTTTGAGGAAGAACTATGAGTAGCTTTAACGCCTCAGCGAAGGACCCTCGCCCGGCGGGAGCGCTAACACGCTCTCTCTGCGCACTTGGGTTTTCCCTCGCGCTATGCACCGCCGCCCTCCACACCCAGGCAGCCTGCCAATACCAGGTAACCGGCCAATGGAGTACGGGCTTTACTGCCTCGGTCAAAGTCACCAATGACACGGCTGCCGCCGTCAGCAGTTGGAACCTCGGTTGGCAGTATGCGGGCGACAACCGCATCACCAGCGGCTATGACGCCGTGTTCAGCGGCACCAACCCGTACAGCATCAAGAACGCCAGTTGGAACGGCACCATCCAGCCCAACCAGAGCCTCACCTTTGGTTTGCAAGGCACCAAGGGCGCGGCAGCGGCAGAGGTGCCCAACCTGACCGGTAGTTTGTGCGGTACGGTGAGCCTGTCATCGGCCAGTTCCAGCAGCTCCAGCTCCATAGTTCCCAGCAGTTCAAGTTCTATAGCTCCCAGTAGCTCAAGTTCTATAGCCCCGAGCAGCAGCTCAACCCCCAGTTCGGTTTCTTCGTCATCCTCATCGGTAGCGACCGCCGCCTGGACGCTGAACACCAGCGATTCCTACCTGAACTTCGCCACCACCAAAAACACCCACAACCTGGAAGTGCATAACTTCACCGTGATCAATGGCGATATCAGCAATACCGGCGTCGCGACCCTGACCATCGACCTGAACACGGTGAACACCGGTGTCGCGCTGCGTGACCAGCGGATGCGTGACCTGCTGTTCGAGACAGCAACCTATCCCACCGCCAGTGTGACGGTTGCTGTTCCTGCCTCCTTAATCAGCAGCCTGGCTGTCGGCCAAGCCGCCGCGACGGATATCTCCGCCAGCCTCAACCTGCACGGTGTGACCGGCGCGATTACCACCAAAGTCTCAGTCCAGAAGTTGTCTGCGTCGCGTGTGCTTGTACAAAGCATCGCCCCGGTGCTGGTAAAGGCTGGCGATTACTCGCTCACCAATGGTGTGGAAGCCCTGCGCGCGGCAGTGGGAATCGCCTCGATCAGCGTCGCCGTCCCGGTGGACTTTGCGCTCGTCTTTGACGCCCGTTAACTGGATGAAGCATAGAGAGAAATCAAAATGAAAAAATTATTGCAACTGTCGATGCTGTCTGCCGGACTTGCCCTCGGGGTTATGGCTACCAGCACAGCGCTGGCGCAAGGCGCCTGTAGTGTCAATTACCAAACTGAAAACAACTGGGGCGCAGCTGCCCAGTACAAAGTCACCCTCACCAATACCGGTGCGGCCAAAACCAGCTGGGAGCTGTGCTGGACCTTTGCGGGCAATGAGGTTGTCAACAGCCTCTGGGAGGGAACCTATACCCAGACGGGTAAAACTGTGTGCGTGAAAAATGTGGGTTACAACGGCAACTTGCCTGCCAATAGCTCAGTCGCCTTTGGTCTGATCGCCAGCAATCCGGGCGCTGCCCCAACAGCCTATACCCTGAATGGTGTCGCCTGTGGTGCAACGGCGAGCAGTACACCCAGCAGTGTTTCCAGCTCATCCGCAAGCAGCATTCCCCTTAGCAGTAGTAGCCAAAGTAGCAGTAGCACTCCCGCCGCAGCCGCGCGCTGGTTGCTCGATGGCACCAACTCGACGCTCCATTTTGTGACCGTGAAGAAAAATACCGCCGGTGTGGAAACGCCGGAGAATATGACCTTCACCCAACTGCAAGGCACTGTGGCTGCCAATGGCCAGGCGACCCTGACAATTCCGCTCGCCAGCATTTCCAGTGGTGTCGATCTGCGCAATACGCGCCTGAAAGACATATTGTTTGAAGCCAACTACCTGCCCAGCCTGCACTTCACGACCCAGCTCGATCTGGCGGCGATTGATGCGATGGCTGCCGGTAGCACCAGCGTACAAAGCCTTACCGGTAACCTGGTGTTGCACGGTATCGTCAAGTCGATAGTGTTTGATGCATTGGTCGTGAAGCACGCCAACAACAGCGTCAGCTTCTCGCCGCGCAAACCCATCGCGATCAACTCTACCGATTTCGAGTTGAATGCCGGTATTGAAGCCTTGCGTGCACTCATGACCCTCACCTCGATTGGCGAGAAAGTCCCGGTGTACTTCAAGGTATTTTTGAGCCGCGACAACCCCACCAACGTTCCAGCGATTACCTTGGCCAGTGCACCAGCCGCAGCGACCGGATTGAACGGTACCCTGAGCAATACCACTGGCAGTGCAAGCCTCAACTGGGCTGACGTGAGTAGCAACGAAACCGGCTTCCTCATCCGCCGCAAAGGTGCCGATGGCCGCTGGGTGACCGCCAATAACAATCCTGCCAACACGGTCAGCCATATCGATAACCTGATCGCTACCGGCAGTTACGACTACAAAGTCATCAGCTATACCGACAGTATCCCGGCGCCAGCCACTGCCCCCGTCACCCTGATTTATGAAGGCGGCGGTTCGTCAGTCAGTAGTGCCTCCAGCACGTCCGCAACATCGGTAAGTTCTTCCAGTAAGAGCGCTACCTCCGTTAGTTCGGGCAGTTCCAGCAGCACAGGCCCCCTGGTTGGCGATGCAACACGCGGCGGCGCACTCTGGACTGAACGCGGCTGTGTGGGTTGCCATGGTGTGGATGGTGAAAAGAATGCCAATGGGACGGTGGTCATAGCGCCACTGAATCCGAACCGCTCCGCTTATCGCCACTCCCACGACACCCAGGATCGCAGCCTGCGCGACTTTATCACCACCTGGATGCCGCAGGGCAACGAAGGTTCCTGTACCGGCCAATGTGCCGCCGACCTGGAAGCCTATCTGTTCACCTGGCGCAGACTGAGCGACGGTGTACCCGATAAACCGGCGACTGCCTTCTCCTGCCCATCCACTGCGCCAAACTATGGCCAGCGCACCCTGCGTTTGCTGACCAAACAGGAATATCAACGCTCAGTGCGCGATCTGGTGAACTATCAACCTGACCTGCTCGCCAGCCTGCCGGATGACTTTATCTCGGGCGCCTTTGTTAACAACAATACCGTGCAGATCGACAAGAGCCGCTACTCCAGCTACTTGTCCAACGCCGAGCGTATTGCCACCAACGTTGCCACGCGCTGGAGCGCGGTATTGAGCTGTACACCAAGCACTGCCAACACCACCTGTGCCGACAAACTGGTCAGCGACCTGGCGCCGAAAATTTTCCGTCGTCCATTAACAGCGACCGAAATCACCGCCTATACCGGCCTTGCACGCGGCACCACCGGTTCACGCACCCAGGCAGAGGGAATGGAACTCGCCCTGGCGGGTATGCTGTCGTCACCCCAATTCCTGTACCGCTCGGAAGTGGGCGCGCTCTCCAGTGGCAATGTCTACAAGCTGGATGGCTACGAAATGGCGACCTACCTCAGCTATACGCTGACCGGCAGTACACCCGATGCAAACTTGCTGGCCGCCGCCGCGCGCGGTGATCTGAACACAGTGACGGGGATTCGCCAGCAAGCGGCCAGCCTGCTCAATGCAGCCAATACCAAGCTGTTGCTGGGCGATTTCGTCAACCGCTGGTTGGCGACCGAGTCCCTGACGACGCAATCCAAAGATGGCATCGCCAACTTTGCGGTGCTGGCGAAAGACATGCAGTTGGAGCTGGGTAAAAACTTTGCCAGCGCCATGCTGGAGACCAACGGCACTTTCGCCTCCATCTACAATCCGACCTACACCAACATCAACCAGCGCCTGGCCACCCACTATGGTTTGCCCTTCACAGGTACACAGGATGCAGATGGTTTTGTGCGCGCCACCACCAGTGATCGGGGCGGGATTCTGGTATCCGGTGCGTTTATGTCGCGCTATGCAACCCCGGCTGACTCGAACCTGATCACCCGCGCCGTGGCGATCCGCCGCAAGCTGATGTGCCAGGATATTCCCGAGCCGCCGGCCGGTGTATCGCTCGACCGCGAAGCCCTGGCCAAGCGCGATGCAGTGTTCTTCAACGATCCCAAAACCACCCAGCGCATGATTGCCGACCGCATCACCGCCGGCACCACCTGCTCCAACTGCCACGCGGAAATCATCAACCCGCTCGGTGGCGGACTGGAGAACTTCGATGCCGCTGGCCGAGTGCGCAGTGTGGACCTCAAGGGCAACCCGGTCGTCACTACCGCGACTTTCTTCTCGCCCTACCAGCACCTGCAATTCCTGAATGATCCGGATCGCGTGATCCACTCCCCGGCAATCCTGTTCAGCGGCGCCAAAGACTTCGCCCGCACCCTGGTTGAACATCCGCTGGTAGCACAGCAGGCGCAAACCTGTCTCGCGACACAGTTTGTGAGCTACAGCAGCGGGATCAATTCCCTGTTCCTGATCGATAAAGACCCAAGCCGTTTAGTGGGCAGTGTCGAGATTCCTGCGGCAGAAAAAACCGGTTATCGCTGTGAAATTAACAACCTGGCCAGCGTACTGAGCAGCCGTGGTCCACGCGCGATGTTGGAAGAACTTCCCGCATTGAATTCAGTGATCTACCGGCAGGAGTGGGCGCGCTAATGCGCCCTGCTACCCGCTCCCCCGCCCTGTTTAATGAATTGGAGTAACCAAAAATGAGATATAAAGACTGCTTCGATAAAGAGCGCCGGGATTTCCTGCGCATCGTAAAACGCGCCGGGATTTCTGCCGGTGCGCTACAAGCCTCAGCCATGATTGGCGGCGTTATGCTCGCCCGTGTGGCGGAAGCGCAAACGGCCCCGACCAAATCCTGCTCGGTATTTATGCCCGGCGGCTGCACACCTGCCAAGTTTTTCCCCACTGGCAGCACCCTGCCTATCCAGACCCTGCCATTGCAAGCGCACTACAACGCGGGCCGTATCGCCCTGTTGAAAAACGCCACCATGATGCAGGGCGGACACGGTGTCATGTTCACCCGCTTCAACGACCCAAATCCCTGGGGCAAGCAGAGTTTTGATGTGAACCTCGGCAAAACCATCAGTGCCAACTACCCGGTGAGATGCCTGAACCTGGGGACAACACCGGTGACGGAACTGTCGCGCGATAGCAATGCCCAGATACCGGCCATCACCAGCCCGCAAACCGCGCTGGATGTTTTATTTGCGGGCGGAGGAGGTGGAGGAGGTGGCAGCGTTCCTCCGCGCAAGTCCCTGGTTGATGTGCACTATGCGGCCGTGAATGACCTGAAAAATAAATTGGGCCAGCACGAAAAAGCCAAACTCGATAGCCACTTCACCGCAATCCGGGAAATTGAAGATTCAATTACCACCAGCAATCCCGGTGGTAATTGCAGCGCGCCGCCGAATACCTCGGCAATCGGGTTTGATGCCACATCAAAATTGATGAGCGATATCGCCGTACTGGCATTGAGCTGCAATTTGTCGGCCTCGGTGTCCATCGCCTTTGGTACGGATGAGCATTTGCATTTCCTTGATGCTGTTGCCAAACCACGTTCATCGCACGATTCGCATCACAACCAGGGCAACCCCAACTACGCCGGTTTTTACGATGAGGATGTTGCCTACTACATGTCGCTCACCAAACAACTGCTCGACAAGTTGGAAGCAAAAGGGTTGCTCAGCTCCACCATCGTCACCCAGGTTTCCGACATGGGCAATGTGGATGCACACAGCGGCCAAAACACGCCCTTCCTGGTTGCAGGTGGTGGCGTGCGCGGCGGTGTACTGGATGTGGGTGGCCTTACGCAAACCTCGCTGTTCCAAACCGTTGGTTTAAAACTGCGTGCAGACCAGGGGCCAAATGGAGCGGCCTTTAGAAACTGGCAATCGCCAACTATTGCAGGCTTGTTCGTGTAACGGAGTTAAAAGGAACAATCCGGTGTAAACCGCACTGCCGTTCACTTAAGGTCAACTCAGCGTTGTTAGTCGTCATCCTCGCGAACGCGGGGATCCATAAACCGCGATTTTTATCGCACAAGATGGACTCCCGCTTACGCGGGAGTGACGACATATCCTTAAGAGTGACGACATATCTTTAAGAGAGACGACATATCCTTAAATGAGCGCGTTGCGGTACAACCGGGTTTTCCCAAAGCTCTTACGGCGATAACCAAAACAAAAAAACAATTACCTGATAACACATTGAAAGCGGTTTCCATCATGAAAACTTTTATCGTCTACGCACATTTACTGGCCGCCTGCGTTTCCATTGGTATTTTGCTGATACAGGATTTAGCCCTGGCAAAATCGCGCGGAAAAGCACTTTCATCCGCCGCAGTCAAAGACCTGATCAAAGCGGCAGACATTATGTTTGTGGCATTGGTAGTGCTGTGGATTAGCGGGCTCACATTAGTATTGCTGGGCTATCTGGAAGACCCGCAGCGCTATCTAATGAACGAAAAACTCTGGGCAAAATTCGCCGTAGTCGCTGTACTGACACTCAACGGGATTGCACTGAACTATTACAGTTTTCCACGTATCACCTGTGCGCGCGGATTTTTATCCATACCCGGCGTTGAACAAATCCTGGTAGCACTGACCGGTGCAATTTCCTCCGTCTCCTGGCTCTTCGCCTGCTATCTCGGCATTGCGCGCCCCTGGAATTACACGGTGGATTTCAGTTATGTAATGTTCATTTACATCGGGTTGATAACCTGCGCCTTTATTGTTGCAGGAGAAACATTACGCGCGCTACGCCGCGATGAACCGCCACTTCTAACCGAGCAGGCACAGCTGAATAGTTCGCAAAAGTTTGAATAGATTTTTCTATCCTCTCTCCACATAAGCGCTCCTTGCCGGGCGCTTATCTCACTTACCGCAATACCAATCCATTCGCACAATTCACATTATTTTATACATAAAAATAAATCACCCATACAAGCAAGCTGCTCGAAACTTTCAGCATAAAAATTAACAATCAAATTGACCGGGCTGGCACGAAGTGGTTTTATACGCATCGAGAAAACGTCAGTCCGCACACTTAACGGTTCAAGGGATAACACAAAAATAAGTAGTTGAAGGAAAAAATCAGGATGAGAAACATAATACACATGGGAAAAACTGCTCTTGCCACCTTCTCAATGCTGATAACAGCCAACTGTTTCGCAAGCGAGATTTCGGTAAATTCCAACACCATCCTATTTAAAGGTGACATCACCTACGACAGTTATTTAAAGCTTAAAGACACAGTAGCAACCAACCCCGATGCAAATGAAATAGTACTCACGAGCACCGGGGGCAATATGCTTGCAGGTCTCGCAATGGGCACAATAATCAAATCCAGAAATCTCAATGTCAGAGTATTGGGAGTATGTGCATCCAGTTGCGCAAATTATTTATTCATCGCAGGTAATCGTAAAACTCTTGCACAAGATGCGCTGGTGATTTTTCACGGCGGCGTGCAGCAGGACAAACTTGTCGAAGCTGTGCAGGCTGGTAACAATCAAAACACCGATTATGGCGGCAGTTTTTTCGATGATGGCAAAGGCACCGCCCCCGATTACATACTGAACGCCGTCGGTATGAAAAAAACCAATACCTTAGCTGAAGCATTACCGCAATTTATCGAGACAGAAAGAAAATATTTTTCAGACATGCAAGTTGTCAACGATCTGCCAACACACGGATTAAAAGGAATGTACGCAACCTTGTGGAATTCAAAAAAGTATCAAGGTTTCTATTATGACCTTGAATCGTTAAATCGTTTGGGAATCAAAAACCTCACTGTCGAAGGCAACCAATGGCAGCCCAATCGCAACCCTTTATATCCTTATCTGTATAGCGTGAGATACCCCTAGCTGGACATTACGGGCATATTTGCAGAGCAATCATCTAATAACCATCACTCCAAACAGGTAAATACGATGTTAATAAGACGGAACTTAATTTTGGTTACTACTTTATTTTTCCTCACATTAAATTCCTATGCAGGCGATACATTTTTCCAACAAGGAAAGATAATTTTTACTGGCGACATTACTGATGAAGGCTATCTAAAATTCAAAGAAGTAATTGAAAAAAATCCAGCTGCAACTGAAATCATCCTTATGAGTGGAGGAGGAAGCTTGTTAGCGGGTATGGCTATGGGGAAAATGATAAAAGCCAGGAATTTGAATGTGACTGTGAATGGAATCTGTGCATCATCGTGTGCAAATTACCTTTTTATCGCAGGCAATAAAAAAAGGCTTATGCGGAACGCAGTGGTATTTTTCCACGGCGGCATACAACAGGAACATCTCGCACAAGATATTACCCAGTTCAAAGCGTTGGACGCGGACCAAGCCCATGGCGTGAGTTTTTTCGATGATGGCAAAGGGGCACCACCGGATTACATCCTTGATGCCGTGGGCATGAAAAAGGTGAGCACACTGGCGGAGGCATTACCGCATCTCGTTGCAATTGAACAAGCCTATTACGCAGAGATGCAGGTTAATAATGTGCTACCAACTTATGGACAGACCGGGCGTTACAAAGACCAATGGAATTCAAAGAAAAATCACTCCTTCTACTATGACCTCGAATCGATGAACCGGTTGGGCATCAAGAATATTGAGGTTGAAGGCGGCCAATGGCATCCGGAAGAAAACCCGGTTTATGGTTATCTCTATCAAGTGAAATATCCGTAAGCCATTACAACCTTTGGATTGGCCAGCATCACTGCTCGCATTTAGTTAATTTGAACATCGCCCTATTCAATTGATAATCGCTAAACACTTTTTCGTTTCTTAAATACCAAAGCGTTGGTGCGAGACTTGGTATAAACACATATTCCGGAGCATTCTCGCCGCTTTTAATTTTTCCGGATAATACGTTCAATGATTTATCAAACGCGAAAAATTCCAGGTCGTTAAACAAGCGATCCTTATTGGTATCGGGGTCTTGCGGTCTCCAATCCGGGCTTGCCGGATTGGTTTTTGAGGAAACCAATCGTTCAGTGGTAAACCCGTTTCCCCAATCGAATGTAAACCACAAGCCCTGCCCTTTAGAGCTGGTGATAGTGAAATAGACATCCGTCAGGGATTTGTGTGTTAGCGGCGAGAATCTAGCCGTTATTGATGGATTATTATCGTAAACATAAGTCGCACTGGTGAGCGCGCAGTTTGCATTTGCCTGGTTAACCAACAGGGCATTTAGTAACCCCAAAATAGCCATTCTTTTTTTCATTACTAATCCTTAAATTCACTCAGATTTGGCGATATTTTTACCTATGAATTTCCAGCATTCATATATCACTTTATTAGCATAAATCACATTTTTACCAAAAATGAGAACTAATGTGTGGAACATCACATTGTAACCGCGTACATTAGCGTCGTTAGCCGATATTTACCGTCAGGCGAACCCACTAGCGCAAAGCTGCAGGGTGGCATAAACGCCAGCGCATATTTATTTTTGTGCGCGCATGTGCCGAGCCGGGCCGTACCGATAAGTGTCACAAAATACCTTAATGATATTGTGACAGATGGCCGGTAGCAGTTTGTTCCAGCCACTATAAAAATAAAAAACCAACAAAATATTCGGCAACAACATCACCAGGTAAACCGGGGCGCACTTCGTCCTGGGGGTTTCAGTAGTAAAAAATCACAACATTTTTCTATCTCGCCAGCACATTTAATCTGCGGATTAAATACGCGCTGCTTTTCGAGACGCGCGACACGCCGCTTTTCGAGATAGGTTTCGTTCGTCCCAAAAAAATTCGTTCGTCCCAAAAAAATTAAAAGCCAACGATATACAACGGAGTGTTATGAAAATTCTCTTCATCAGAAAACGAAAGCAACCATTCAACCTTTCCACAAATATTACTGTTCAAACATTTTTTGTTAGCCGGGTTCAATCATTTTTTAACCATAACAACTGTTGATGACCACTGCCGAATTCGTTCGGTATTATTTCCGAGGAAAACACTATGAGTAGCTTTAAAGCCTCTGCGATCAACCCTCGCATGGCGGGAGTGCTAACGCGTTCCCTCTATGCCGCAGGGTTCTCCCTGGCTGTATCCACTCTCTCCACACAGGCTTTTGCCGGTTGCCAGTATGTAATCGACAACCAGTGGAACAATGGATTCGGCGCAAAAATAAAAATAACCAACGATGGGACAACCGCGATCAATGGCTGGACTGTTAACTGGCAGTACAGCGGCGATAACCGCGTTACCAGCAGTTACAACGCCACCCTGACCGGGACCAACCCTTACTCCGCCACCAACCTGAGCTGGAACGCCACCATCGGTGCAGGCCAGTCGGTTGAGTTTGGCTTCCAGGGCTCCAAAGGCGCCGCCAGTGCCGAGATTCCGGTCATCACTGGAACCGCGTGTGGCACAACAACATCATCGGCTGCCGCTTCATCCACACCGGCATCATCCAAAGCCTCTTCTGCTGCACCGTCATCAGTCGCCTCCAGTGTTGCGTCTTCAGTCGCCTCGG
>CAZIWB010000077.1:0-30737 GCA_964542655.1 uncultured Cellvibrionaceae bacterium | reverse complement strand
TGAAGTGCATCGGGCGTTTGGATAAATCAGTGTCAACGTATTTTAGGACTGGACAATCAATTCAATTGACCAGGATTGCGCTCAAGAATTTTTTTTCAGTGAAAGCACTGAGCGCTGCGGTTTATCAGGCCTGTCAGCAAAGCGTTTAGCCAACTCTTCACGGGCTTTGATTGCTTCGGTTTTTGCATCCTGTACGGGGCTGGATTGCCAGGATTTAGGTGTGCTACCACCTGATTTGGCCAAAAACTCCAGACCTGAACGCAACAAACGCGCCTGGTCCACAAAACTCAGCCCTTCGGGAAACTTGCCTGGATATACATCAGAAGGATCCTTGGGGTTACCCTCAATCCGGATACTAAATCCACTGGCATGGTTTGCCGTGCCTGTAGCCAAATCAGCTGTCCAATCGTCAAAATTCATAATTACCACAGATGTTTATTAACGGAAACGGCATTAAAGCATAAAGTAATTGTGTGACAAAATAGCTAAATACTATGTAGCGATGGGTGATTTAGTACCACTACCAGCATTTAGGGAAAGACGGCGTTGCTCTTCACGGTGTTCCAACTTTTGTGCCCGGCGCAATTGGCGCTCTGGAGGCAACACACCTATATGCCCCTGATTGCGCTGCTTGGCCAATTCGATTTGTTTTTGGCGCTCGGCAAAGCGCGTGGTCTGCTCCGGCGTCAACTTGTCGAAGCAACGCGGGCAACACACACCCATCATGTAATGCACAGAATTTTTATCGTCTTCGGTAATGGGATAACGGCAACCGTGGCATTGATCATAAACGCCCTTTTCCAGTTTGTGGTTAACCGCAACACGGTTATCAAACACAAAACATTCACCCTGCCATAGGCTTTCTTCTTCCGGCACCTCTTCCAAGTATTTGAGGATGCCACCTTCAAGGTGATAAACCTCTTCAAAACCCTGCTCTTTTAGATAGGCCGTGGATTTTTCACAGCGGATACCGCCCGTGCAAAACATGGCCACTTTTTTGTGTTTGGCGGGATCCAGGTTTTCAGCAACGTAGGCAGGAAATTCACGGAAGGTTTCGGTTTTCGGGTCGATGGCGCGCGCAAATGTGCCTATCTCATATTCGTAGGAATTGCGTGTATCTACCACCACCACATCCGGGTCGCTGATTAACGCATTCCAGTCACGGGGCTTAATGTAGGTACCCACAATCTTTTGTGGGTCTATGCCATTGACGCCCATGGTGACAATTTCTTTCTTGAGCTTCACTTTCATACGATAGAAAGGCTGCTCGTCGTAAAAGGATTCTTTGTAACTCAAATTATCAAAGCGGCCATCTTCGCGCAGAAATGCAACCAGGCTATCAATACCCTCGCGAGAGCCGGAGACGGTGCCATTGATGCCTTCTTCCGCCAGTAGCAAAGTGCCTTTGATCCCTAATTGGTCGCACAGCTCTTTCAAACGGGAAACCAGGGTTTCGTAATCAGGCAGTTTGACGAATTTATACAGGGCGGCGACAACAATTTGGCTCATAGGAATCACTTAACAGTTACCAGTAATCAATTTACGCATTAAAAAGGATAAGCAGGATCGCGCAGGGCGCGCATTATAGGCGTTTAGTTTTTGCACAACCAGCATTTATTAGTGGTCGTGCTTGCTGCCACCCAGGCATTGGGGCGAGGCTGGAACCTGGGTATTCGCCTGCCACTCTTCCGGGCTGTAGGTATGTAATGCGAGGGCATGGACACCGGATTGCAACTCATCTGCCAGACAGGCGTAGATTGCCTGATGACGCTGTACCTGCCGCTTTCCTGCAAAATCCGCAGAGGTGAGGATTACCTTAAAATGGGTTTCAGACCCAGGTGGCACAGAATGCATATAACTTTCGTTAATTACCTCCAAATGCACCGGTTGGAATCCGGTATTGAGCTTGGAATGTATACGACTTTCAACGGGATTCATGATTCACCACCAGACTTTCTACTAGATTTTCCAACAAACGTTCTAACAGACAATAACGGTTTCAGGTATAGATGATTGCTATCCACCCAAGCCTGTTTATGCAAAAAAACTTGCGGCATTTTAGCGGCAAAGATCTACACTGTGTTGACTTGGAGCAAACAGAAAGCAGTTAAATCCGAGCTTATAACGATAAACAGACCAGAAAACGAGCGTAGAACTATCAACTATGAGTGACCATAAGTTTTTTTTCGATCGCCGCAAGGGACACGATCGCCGATTGGATCGCGACCCCTGCAAAAACATGCCCTTGGACCTCTATCACCGCAAGCGCCGCAAATCCACGGAGCGGCGTACGGAAGAACGCAGTATTGCCGATGATTATCTCGCATTTTTAAGTAATTCCGATAGCGCAGGTAAAACCCAGCACTAATCCTTTCCCGTTAAAAACCCAGGTAACAAAAAACCCGCACGAGGCGGGTAAGACGACACAAAAAGACTGATCAATCAGGTTATGCCCAGCTAAGCAAAAGCACCCGCACTGGCTTTGGCCCGGATTAGCGTCGGCACACAACCGGTTTGCAACAAGTATTGCGACTCCACCGCAGCAATCAGTTCGGGGATAACTCCCACCGGTGCCACAGCGACTACACAACCACCAAACCCACCGCCGGTCATACGCGCACCTGCCTTGCCCTCACCCGCCGCCGCCAGTATTCCGACCAAGGTATCTATCGCCGGGACGGTGATATTAAAGTCATCGCGCATAGAGGCATGGGATTCCGCCATCACCTTTACCAACGCCGCCAGATTGCCTTCTGCAAGCGCTTCGGCCGCCGCCAGGGTGCGCTGGTTTTCAGTCAACACATGGCGCGCGCGACGGAAACTCAACTCATCCAATTCCCCCTCAGCAGCCAGTAATTGTGCCAATTCAACACCGCGCAATGATGCCTGGCCGAAATACGCCGCCGCCTGCTCACATTGCTGGCGACGCTGGTTGTACTCACTGTCTACAAGGCCACGTTTGACACCGCTATGCACAATCAGGACCTCCCAATCAGTCGGTACAGGTACGGCACGAGTAGATAAATCCTGGCAGTCGATCAAGAGCGCTGCATGTTCCTGACCGCGGGCCGAAATCAGCTGATCCATAATGCCGCAGTTGCAGCCGACAAAATTGTTCTCCGCCGCCTGCCCCACCAATGCTGCACGGGTAGGATCGACCGTTTCGCCGCTGAGCGACATAAACGCGCGAATCAATGCCATCTCAAGGGATGCAGAACTGCTTAAACCGGCCCCCGAATGAAGATCACCGGCGATATACAAATCGCCACCCGCGAGGGTGAAGCCCTGTTTGCGCATTTCCTGCACTACGCCGCGCACATAATTGCTCCAGGAGGCCGCCTGTTCATGCTCCTGGGGCGCATCCAGGTCAACCATCACTGACTCATTGTCGAAGTTATAGGCGACCAAACGCAGCTTGCGGTCATCGCGCGGTGCAAATGCGATATAGGTGTGGTAGTTGATGGCAGCGGGCAATACAAAACCGCCGTTGTAATCCGTGTGTTCCCCGATCAGGTTTACGCGGCCGGGTGCTTTCACTACACCTATCGGTGCAACGTTAAAAAAAGCTTCAAATAATTCGCTCACACGAGCATCAGAGAGAGTCTTCACGCTCGTATTACCTCAATCGAAAATGAATAGGGCTTTGTTGGCGCAGGCGTTCGGCAGCTTGCTCCGGGGACAAATCGCGCTGGGGTTCAGCCAACATCTCATAACCCACCATAAATTTGCGAACACTCGCACTGCGCAGGAGCGGCGGATAAAAATGGGCATGCAATTGCCAATGCGCAGTGCCATCAGCCATATCACCCGTGACAAAAGGAGCTCCATGCCACCCCATCGAATAGGGAAATGAACACTCAAACAGGTTGTCGTAGCGAGCGGTGATATCGCGCAATATGGCGCCCAGGCTCAGTTGCTGTGCAGCACTGAGTTCGGTAATCCGCGCGAGTTTTTGCTTGGGCAACAACAGAGTTTCATAAGGCCAGGCAGCCCAAAAAGGCACTACTACCAACCAATCCTCGTTCTCAACCACTACCCGTTCGCCAGCAGTTGATTCTTTGTGCGCATAGTCCAACAGCAAGGGGATGGCGTGCTGATCGTAGTGACGGCGCTGCTGTTCATCCTCTTTGCTGACCAGGGTGGGCAGTTGCGACTGAGCCCATACCTGGCCATGGGGATGGGGATTGGAACAGCCCATCACCGCACCTTTGTTCTCAAAAATCTGCACGCTGGCATAGCGTTTACCCAAGTCTGCCACCTCGGCCATCCAGGTACGGATTACTGCACTTATCTCTTCATCATTCAGCAACGGCAAGGTCTTGCTGTGATCAGCCGAAAAGCAAATCACCCGGCTGGTGCCATGTTCTGCCTGGATCTGGAACAGCGAATCACTGCTGACTGGCGCTTCAGGCACCTGCGGCATCAACGCGGCGTAATCGTTGGTAAATACAAATGTGGTTTGGTATGGAGGGTTAACCTCTCCACCGGCGCGCGTATTACCCGCACATAGGTAGCAAGCAGGGTCATGGGCCGGGCTTTCCGGCCACTGGTTTTGCTCTTGTTGCCCCTGCCAGGGTCGCTTGGTGCGATGGGGGGAAATTAATAACCACTCCCCCAAAAGCGGGTTGTAGCGGCGATGCGGATGTTCGTTGACTGAAAATTCTTCGTTCATAGCGGTTCTTACTAATGGCTTTTCTTATAGTAGTTGATAGTTAGTAGTTGATAGCGGCCATATGGGCATATAAATATGATAATTAACCGATTTGTGTAATTTACCCTAAAGCAGGATTCACTGCAATCAACCCAAATCAGTTTTATAAAAAGAAAGGATTTTATGTATAAAAAAACAAAACCCCCGACATCCAATCTGTCGGAGGCTTTTTATCTACAACGAAGATAGCAATACAACCTAGCCAAAGCGATGGAAAGCAATTACCCCCCAAACGATAGCCAAGAGCACCAAACTGAGGAAGACCAGCGCTGAACCTATATCTTTGGCACGCCCGGAAAGTTCATGGCGCTCTGAGCCGGTGCGGTCTACAACTGCCTCGACCGATGAGTTAGCCAATTCCGCCATCAACACCCAAAACACACTGCTGATTAACAAAATAAGTTCGATATGGGTTTGTGCAAGCCAAAATGCGGTGGGGATCAAAATCACAGCCAGCCCGACCTCCTGCCGAAACGCCGCCTCGTACTTCCAGGTAGCAGCAAATCCCTTCATTGAATAGCCGAATGCATCAATTATCCGCGCCACGCCGGTTTTACCTGGTTTACTCATTCACGCTCTCCACAAGGTTGTCACTAGAGGTTAATTGCACAGTCACACAATAGTCACACAGCAATGTTACTAATAGATGGACGCAAGCTTTGTTTATCCGCTTGCACGATTTCATCTGCAACTATCAACAAAGGCGGTGAATCATGAATACTTTTTTACAGCGCGTCCACCATTTGGATACTCTCGCATTTTTATGGGTCCATGTGACCAAAGGCTTCCAGTATCGCCGTTCCGTCAAACTGATTTCCCACACCGGTGATGGCCCACTTTATTTTATTGTCGCACTTGGTTTATTGGCCCTCGAACCCCAGTCAGGCGCTATTTTTTTCTGGGCCGGAATTATCGCTTACGTGTTTGATGTCAGCTTGTATCTGCTACTGAAAAACCTGATCAAACGCGATCGTCCCGCTGTAAAAATCAGCAGCTACCAAGCCTGGATCACCCCTTCGGATCAATTTAGTTTTCCCTCGGGGCATACCGCTGCCGCATTTTTATTTGCCTGCCTGGTTTTCAATTTTTATCCACTGTTTGCAATTCCCTGTTTTATTTGGGCAAGTGCTATTGGCATAAGTCGAGTATTACTCGGCGTGCACTACCCTACTGATCTGGCTGCAGGCGCCCTGCTCGGCAGCGCCTGTGCATTTTGGGGGATTTACCTGCAATCGTTATTTGCTTCACTAAACTGATCATTAAGGAGGCAGCTATTTATTAGCTGCTAATGATCCTCGGCATTTATTTATCGGGCGATAGCGCATGAAAATATTGTATGGAGTTCAGGGGACCGGCAACGGCCACACCACGCGCGCACGGATTATGGCCAAAGCCCTCGCGGAAGCCGGAGCCCAAGTTGATTGGGTGTTTTCCGGAAGGGATGCCGACAAATATTTTGATATGGAAATTTTTGGCAATTACCAAACTTACCGCGGCCTTACGTTTGCAACCCAAAAAGGCAAAATACTGTTCTGGCAAACACTACTCCAAGCCAATGTTGCCCAGCTTTATCAGGACACAAAAAAGGTCAACGTTGAAGGCTACGACTTTATTATCAATGACTTTGAACCTGTATCCGCCTGGGCCGCCAAACGCGCAGGAAAACAAGTCATTGGTATCTCCCACCAGAATGCATTCTTCTATGATATTCCCAAGGAAGACAGCAATATTGTTGTGGATTGGTTCATGCGTAATTTTGCACCGGTTACCCAACCCATCGGATTACATTGGCATCATTTCAACCAGCCAATATTGCCGCCACTCGTAGAACTTTCGCATTACCCGAATATCTCCACGCCCAAACATTATTTGGTCTACCTACCGTTTGCAGGCCTGGACGATATAGTGCCGCAGCTGCGTGAATTTCCTGATTACGATTTTTTTATCTATCAACCTGTACCTGCTGCTTACGATGAAGGGCACATCCATGTCCGCCCGTTTTCGCGCGCAGGCTTCCAACTTGACTTGCATCGCTGCGAAGGTGTGATTTGCAGCGCGGGCTTTGAATTACCCAGTGAAGCTATCCATCTAGGGAAAAAATTATTGGTGCAACCTGTCGCAGGGCAAATGGAACAAAAATCCAATGCACGGGCATTGGAACAATTGGGCTATGGCACAGCTGCCAAATATTTTGATGTGGAAACCCTGGGAAAATGGCTGCCGATCAAACCACCATCAGCCCCACGTCAGTTTCCGGATGTAGCCAAAGCATTGGTCAATTGGTTGATGAATGGTGGAGGAGAAGATATCAATAAATTGCAACAGCAATTATGGCGCGACGCTATTGCAGAAAAGGTGCAGGTAAACGGATTACTCGCTGATTAAATTTCCGTTAGCGATGAAGTCAATCGAACGAGACTTTTTGTCGCGCCGATTTAATCGAACCGCGCTGGGTTTTGGCATCCATCCGCCGCTGTTTGGATGAAAAGGTAGGCTTGGTCGCACGGCGCGCTTTCTCCACTTTTATTGCAGCAACAATGATTTCTTGCAAACGCGCCAAGGCATCCTCGCGGTTTTGTTCCTGGGTACGGAAGCGCTGGGCTTTGATGATCAGTACACCCTCGCTGGTGATACGTTTATCGTCGAGGTCCAATAAACGTGCCTTACAAAATTCACTTAACGACGACTTAGGGATATCAAAACGCAAATGTATCGCACTCGACACCTTGTTGACATTTTGTCCACCCGCCCCCTGAGCACGCATAGCCGTGAGCTCAATTTCACTAAGGGGAATAACAACCGACGCATTCACACGCAACATACTAATGCTGCTCAGCCGCTTGGTAAAAATGCAGGGGTTTACGATCATCAACCAACACCGGTTGCAGATCGCGATTCAAACGGCTACGCCATGAATGCCAGCGCACAATTAAACCGCCTAACAGCAAACCGCCAAAGCCACTCAGCGTGGTAATGCCCTCATGGGCAAATTGGTGATGGGCAACCAGGGTGGCAAGCAGGAGCGTGACCAATGGCACCATGTACACCAGCATCGCCCCTTTTGCGATGACCTCTTCGGGTATGCCAATCTGGATTTCATCGCCTTGCTGGTAATTCGATGGATCGCGCCCTTCCAATAACACCCACAGATACGCTGTATGTCCATCCCATTGATTGATCAGGCTTTGGCCACAACCTTTTTCCGCCTTGCAGGAACCACAGGCAGATTTCCGGATGGTCTCCACCCAGACACCTTCGGTTTCTATCGCAACTATACGGCCGGTTTCAAGAATCATGTGGATTGCCTGGGGAAGTGGAAAACGCCTGGAAAGAAATCCTGAAAAAGAAAGGGAGGATTAAATCCCCCCTATATTCTGCGCAATTTTTTGGGCGGTGACGACAGGAATTTCACCCACTACCGTTAGCCGATAGCGCTTGCCCTGATATGTCAACGAATCCATTACCGCCAGGGTAGCACCGCGCTGGGCTACGCCCTCGGGTATAGCACCGGTTGCAGCTTCTATGAATACCGAAAAAGTGGTGAGTCCATCGGTATACATCAACATGTCGATCTGTTCACGTACCTGGCGTTGGCCGACAAATGCAAACCCTGGTGGTACCCAGGCCAATTGCCACTGTTGCGGTTGCTTGAGCGCAGAGGGATTGCAATCGCTTATTTGGGTTGTGGTTGCCCTTTTTACCTTGGCGGTAGAATCCTGTTTCATACTCACCAGATCCGGACTCAGGTCGAGATCAATAAATTGGTAACGCTCCAACGGACGCGCCGATTCATCCACCAGCCAGGACTTGAGCACCAAGCCAGTTTCGTTATCAATCGTCAGCAATGAACTGTGGCGATACTCATCCAACGGCAGTGCCAATAACGCTGTGGCTTCACGACCCGCGACCCGCTCGGGACCACGGATCTCAAAGCGGTACAACTCATCCATACGCACAAGGTTAGCGCCCAATTGGCTGATTTTGCCTTGCAATAATTGGTCGCCCAAAGACTCACACCCTATCGCCTTACCCGAACGCAAAAACTCCCGCTCAGGCCCATTCAGGTGTTGCAACCGCTCGTGCTCTACCCCGTCCTCCACCCAGTGGATAATCCGGAAGCTTTGCAGCGAGGGATTGTCTTTATGCTGGTATGTGAATGAGCCTTGGTAATTGAGCGTATGCGGGATGCTCGCCATTTTCTGCAGCAATTTGGTGACTTCAGGTGATTTTGTAGCGCTGGCAGATGCTTGTGCAGGCTGAGCAGAGGCCGGAGGAGTTGCATCCTGGGCTTGGAGGCTGAGCGAAAATACCAAGGGGGATAAGAACAAGAAAGCGCGTATAGGAAAGGGAGTTAACATTCTGGACTCTTGGGAGAGTGGATCAAGGGAGCAGCATAACCGCTCCACCTGTTAATGCAATGACTCAACTATCGGCAACAACTGGGGAGAATCATTTCTCCCCATTGAAAATCATTCCTCTTCATTAAGAATCACACGGGTGTAAGGCAACATCCCTTGGCCGCTATTCAGCGACGCATTATCGGTGTGCTCCTGGATCAACAAGTTTACGTAGGTACTGATGTCCTCGTTGTATACCGGTGCAGCCTCTTGGCGCGGAACAAACATCACCCGTCGATTCTCTTGCGGACGCGATTCATAACCGCTTTGTACCGCTACAGTTCGCGCGGAAAGTGCTGGCGCATTAATACCCGACGGCAGGTTGGCCGCTTTGGTTTCATTGGCAGCTACAGGAGCAGCAACGGTATTGTTAGACGCAAATTCGGTAGCTTGCGGTGCAGCGGACTGATACTGCTGCACCCCCACAACCAAAGCACCGGCTACCGATGCCGCTACCGCAACACGGCCAACTTGCTGCCACCAGCGCAGGGGCATAGCGACCACATTGCCACCAGTGGTTTGGCCGGATCTTTGCGGAGAAGCAACTTGCGGCTGGAGTGAATAGGTTTCTTCGTCATCAATAGCAGCACTGACACGGGCAGCAAAATCACTGGAGGCCAATACCGGCAGATCGCCTTTAAGACCAGCACTTGCGATTTGATAGCGGGACCAGGTGGACTTGAGTTCGGGATCTGAATCAAGGGCTTTAAGCAGCCGCTGGATTTCCAACTCAGACGCCCGGTTATCCATAAGTGCTGAAAGGGATTCGGCAAGCACTGGGGGTTGGATTTGCTCTGTCATTCTCGCTGGTGCCTCTTTTAAAAATGCTTGCTAGGGTGCAAAAACTATTATTAATGAAGTTGCATTATGGTTGGGCAGAAAACTGTATAACTTAAGGTTCTCTGGCTCAGTTGCTTTCTATGACTGGGTGATCATTAATTGGTTCACGAAATTACAAAAAATTGTGCAAGTTTTTCCGGGAGGTTGCAATTGCCCTGCATTCGCCCGCATCAGCCCTGCCTATATATCTTCAATTAACGGCTTAATACGCTTATCAATCGCCTCACGGGCGCGGAAGATACGCGAGCGCACAGTACCCACCGGGCACTCCATCACTTCGGCAATTTCTTCGTAACTCAACCCATCAAGCTCGCGCAAGGTGACTGCGGTACGCAGGTCATCAGGCAGATCGCGAAACGCCTGTGCGATAGTCCCTTCAAGCTCTTCACACAAGACATTGTGTTCAGGTGTGTTCAATTCATGCATGCCGTCATTGCCATCAAAGAATTCGGCATCTTCGATTTCAACATCGCTGGTCGGCGGGCGACGGTTGCGCGCTACTATCTGGTTTTTGGCGGTATTGATCGCAATACGGTATATCCAGGTGTAAAAGGCGCTGTCCCCACGGAAATTGGGTAGTGCACGATAGGCTTTAATAAAAGCCTCCTGGGCCACGTCCTGGGCTTCGGCGTGATCGCGGATAAAACGACTAATCACAGCCAACACTTTGTGCTGGTATTTAATCACTAGCAAATCAAACGCGCGTTTATCGCCTTTTTGAACTCGCTCGACCAGTTGTTGATCAACATCAGGCGCTAATGGCGCTGTCATTCTTTAACCCCCAAGCGCCCTAACCTTTTGGTTATGGGCAAATCTATGCCAGATTCCCGGGTTTATTTACCCATCGAATCCGGCCTCACTAAACCAACTTTTAGTCTGCTCCCAAGGCAAGTAAGGGTACCTTGAGCTGGTATTCTATAAACCCAAGCCTATTAAAGCTGGTCGGCTCATAGACAAAAACATGCCTAAAAAGTTCAGGATGATTATACGGGGTTATTAACCCAATGGCTGTTTACTTCGTATAAACCAGTGCAGGCTTGTATACTGCGCCATTGTCGCCCCTTTTTTATTCAGTCGCCCTTATGGCGAATCGGGTTCTATCTGCATGAAAAAACATTATCAATACGATGTTCTGGTCATTGGTTCAGGCGCTGCGGGTCTCACCCTGGCGTTAAGTCTAGCCCAACAGGCGCGGGTTGCTGTCCTCAGCAAAAATGAAATCAACCAGGGTTCTACCTGGTTTGCACAGGGCGGTATAGCCGCGGTATTGGATGACCAGGATTCTATTGATGCCCATGTCGCCGATACCTTGATTGCCGGTGCCGGGCTCTGCCATGAAGATGCCGTGCGTTTTACGGTCGAACGCAGTAAAGATGCCATCCAATGGTTGATTGCCCAGGGGGTCAATTTCACCAAGGAAAACAGCAATGGCGATTACCACCTGACCAAAGAAGGTGGCCATAGCCACAGGCGCATTATCCATAGCGCCGATGCTACCGGCCAGGCAGTGCACTCAACCCTGATCGAGCAAGTCCAGAAGCAATCGAATATTGATATTTTTGAGCACCACGTTGCCATCAACCTTATTTCCCAAGCGGATGCCAATTCGCGCAAGCTGCGTTGCACCGGCGCCTATGTGCTGGATAGCGAAAACGATGCGATACACGTATTCCAGGCCAAGGTGGTCGTACTGGCGACGGGCGGCGCGAGTAAGGTGTATCTCTACAGTAGCAACCCTGACAGCGCCAGCGGCGACGGTATCGCCATGGCATGGCGTGCTGGCTGCCGGGTGGCGAATATGGAGTTCAACCAGTTCCATCCCACCTGCCTCTATCACCCGCGCGCGAAAAACTTTTTGATTACCGAAGCGCTGCGTGGCGAAGGCGCCTACCTGCGTTTGCCCAGTGGTGAACGTTTTATGCCTCGCTTTGATGAGCGCGAAGAGTTGGCACCGCGTGACATAGTCGCCCGCGCCATCGACCATGAAATCAAACGCCTGGGTTGTGATTGTGTCTATCTGGATATCAGCCACAAATCGGAAGAATTTATCAGCGAACACTTTCCTACCGTCAAAGCACGCTGCCTGGAATTCGGGATAGATATCACCAAAGAGGCTATCCCTGTTGTACCTGCGGCGCATTACACCTGCGGTGGAGTGCTGGTTGATAACAATGGCCAGACCGACTTACAACACCTCTACGCCATTGGCGAAACTTCTTTTACCGGCTTGCACGGTGCCAACCGTATGGCGAGCAACTCCCTGCTGGAATGTATCGTCTACGCCCAATCAGCAGCGCAGCAGATCCTGGCACAGTTGGATAGCATCCAGGCCCCCGAACTATCGCCCCAGTGGGATGCTTCGCGGGTAAGGGATTCGGATGAAGACGTGGTAATTTCCCACAACTGGGACGAGCTGCGTCGCTTTATGTGGGACTATGTGGGCATTGTGCGTACCCATAAACGTCTGGAGCGTGCGACCCACCGGATCAAACTGCTGCAAAAAGAAATCGCCGAGTATTACAGCAATTACAAGGTCAGTAGCGACCTGATCGAATTGCGCAACCTGGTAACGGTTGCCGAGTTGATTATCCGTTCCGCGCACGAGCGCAAAGAAAGCCGTGGACTGCATTTCTCGCCGGATTACCCGGAAAAATCCCCCGTTGCCCGGGATACTATTATGGTACCCACCAATTTTGCCGGTCAGGATGTGATTGTCAGTAAAGAGCCTGGTTGAACTGGATCAGGCTCTTGGAACCAAACAAGCGCGGAGCCAGCGACGTAAGCGCGCATTATCTGCACTGGTTAATGCATCGCTGAAGATCACTAACTGCCGGACCTTGCCGGTGTTGTGATTCCCCCGGGAGGGGTTCGTAGTAAGGGAGGAGGTCGCAGCAATTTCACGCAGCGGCAACACAATTAGCCAGGACCAACACACCACCGCACCAGCCAATTCCAACTGGCAGGTGCGGCCATCCTGTTCCCACTGCCAATGGTTATCACAAAATCCCAGCAATCCCGTCATATTCCTGTGGCTTTGCTGGCGATATGCCCACCATAAACCACACCAGCAAATGGCTAGTGCCAATAACCATAATGGCTGGGCAAGGATAAAGGGATAAAAGACCAGCAACAGGCTCAATGCAAAAACACTGTAACTGTAGCGATAAAGGTTTAGACCGAAGCGGGAGGTGTTGAGTTGAACCGCCACCAGTGCAGGCAGCGGTTTTAAAACCTGGGGAGAAGCCGTTGGATACTCGCTATCAACTGCTTTTTTGAAGTCCGGTATTTGCACGAATAATATCCACAATCCGTTGTAGTTCGGGGTTGGCAGGATCTTCCCGGCGCATAAACCAGGCAAATAAATCCTGATCCTGCTCTTCCAATAATGACCAGTAACGCTCTTTGTCGGCCTGCGCCAGGGTTGGGTAGATATTTTCCAGAAATGGCATTAGCACCAAATCCAACTCCAGCATTCCGCGCCGGCTACCCCAAAACAAACGATTGATATCCACACCACTACCTTTATTGATCATTCGACGGGAGCGGCATTATAAACGAGCAACAGGCTAAACGCTTGCTTTGATCGTCCTGTTGCGCCCCTGCGCTTTGGCTTCATAAAGCGCTATATCCACCTGGCGGAACAACTGGTGGAAAGGGACTTTTCCATCACTCGTTCCCACACCCAGGCTGATAGTGACATGCAGCTCCGGGAATTCAGTGAAGTTGGCCGTGGCGACCAGTGCACGCATTTTTTCGGCGATCAGGAATGCATCCTCCATGCGGGTATCGGGCAATACCAATACAAATTCCTCGCCACCCCAACGGGCAACCTGATCACTGTGGCGGGTATTCGCCGTGATTAATCCACTCACCTGCTTAAGCACCACGTCACCACCTTCGTGCCCCAGGGAGTCATTGATTTTTTTGAAATGATCGATATCGATAACCACCATGGAAACCAGCTTGTCGAATTCCATCGGGAAAAACTGTTCGATATATTCAGAAAGCCCCTGTCGATTCAACAACCCGGTTAAGGGGTCAACCATCGACAATTTTTTATATTTATCTGTCTCTTGTGCCAACAATGAATTTTGATTGGCCAAACGCTCAAGGCGCTGTTGCTCCAGACGGATTTTTTTGGTCAACCGCGCCAAGCGGCTAGCACCTGCAATCATGATGGCACTCAACCAAAACACCAGTATCCCGAGATACCAGTCCTCTCGCGAAATCCACTCCCCTACAAACTCCAGCTTATTGAGCTTAAAACTGTGCCTGCCGGGCAAGCTGGCGTAACTGAGGTCAATCCCGAATGCGACGACATTCTGGAAGTTGGGCAATGAATTTTCACGCGGCGCCCGGTATTGGGTGATCCACCACTCGGCCACTGAAAATTCAGACAGGCTTAATACCAAATCATCTTTAACGTAATTAATAGGCACATGCACATTGTTAAATTTGGCCGTCTGTATGTCGTTAATATCAGAAAAGCCGGGTTCATAATTACGCAAATAAAAGCGCAACCGCTGATCGTTCCCAATGTAATGCACATCAACATTAATGGTTTTGTAATTGGTCAGATCAATTCCTTCCGTGCCCTGTCCACCGCCGAGAAAAACATTAAAACCGCAGGTATGGGGTTTGCCGTCATCCTCGATATTGCACTCCCAGGCGAGACCGTCGAAATCGGTCCAATCAACCATACGCTTGCCTGCGGAATTGTTATCGGCGTAGATATAGTGAGGAATGTCCTTGGAAGGGACTACCAACATTTTCTTCGCCGGTAGCAGTTCGTAGATATACATCACTGCGATAGTAACCAGGCAGCAGAGGAAAAGTGTGTAAAAGCCACTTTGGCGGATGGCGGGATAATGCTTATAGGCCACAGGTTTCACCATAAATAAGCACTCCACAAAGCAGGCGGATGATCAATGCCACGTGCGTTACCGGGATAGACTTCCCTTGGTCTCGCGTCTCGGGTGCGCCTGTCTGGATCTAACAATTCATGTATGGGCAAAAGGGTACTGGCTATTTATAGTCCAGAATGTAATAACTGCCAATGAGCGCAGGGGTAAAAAGCGGTATGATGCGGCCCTCATCACCCGGCTGGGGCATATTGATTTCGTCCTGAATGGCCACCAATAGAGACACCTGATTAAGCGGTACTGCAGTTATGACCCATGACAATCCCACAGCTAACCTATCCACAAAACTGACCAGGCTGCAGCAATCCTGCCTGCTGTTGGTGAAGGGGCCAGACGCCAGTAAATTCCTGCAGGGCCAAGTCACTTGTGACCTGCGCGAACTAAATGCACCCGTTACCCGTATAGGTGTGCAGTGCAATCCCAAAGGGCGAATCCTGCTCAGCTTCCGCGCACTGCAAATAGACGCAGAAACTATCGCCCTGCGCATACCCGTATCTATGCTGGATAAAGCGAAAAGCTCCCTCGGCAAATACATCGTATTCTCCAAAGCCAAATTACACGATGGCGATGGTTACACCTTGTTTGGGCTTTATGGTGAGGGGGCACAGCAAGCGGCTGGGGTTATCTTCAATACATTGCCGGTCGAAGATGATGGCTGGATAGAAAAAGACGGCAATCTCCTGATCCGGTTAGCGCCGGATCGTTTTGAATGTTGGATAAAATCGACCGATGCAGCCGCATTTGAGCAGCAATTAACCGGGCACACCGTACTTGCCGATAATCACGACGAGTGGGCTTTATTGAATATTCGCGCAGGTATTGCCGATATTTATCCCGAGACAATCGAGCTATTTACGCCGCAGGAAATCAACTACCAACTGGTCAATGGGATTAATTTCCGCAAAGGCTGCTATACCGGCCAAGAGATTGTGGCGCGCTTGCACTATCGCGGAAAGCTAAAACGCCACATGTACCGCTTTGCCCTGGATAGTACCCAACTTCCCTTACCCGGTACCGCGTTGGTGAATGCAACTACCCGGCACGCCTGTGGGTATCTGGTCGCAGCGGCGTTAACTCCTGATGGCCAGATAGAGCTCCTGGCCTCATTACGTGATGAACAATTGGATCAGGTAGCCCTTGAAGCAGGTCCGGAAATTTTAAAACAGCTGCCACTTCCCTATGCTATACCTACAGCAGATGAAACCACCGACTAACACCGTAACTGAATAGCGTATAGCAGGATTCCTGATGAACCCCATTGCTGAAAAAGTTCGCACCGAAATTATCACCGCGATCAACAATGACCAACTCGTATTACCCACCCTGCCTGAAGTCGCCTTGAAAGTACGCGAAGTTGCCGACGATCCGGATGCCGATATCGATAAACTGAACCAGGTCATCAGTGGCGATGCCGCCCTGAGCGCCCGCATTATCCGCGTTGCCAACAGCCCGCTCTTGCGCGCCAGCCGCGCTATCGAAGATTTGCGCACAGCGCTTATGCGCCTTGGCATCCAGTACACCTGCAATATCGCCACCGGCCTCGCTATGGAGCAAATGTTCCAGGCTACGTCCGACCTGGTGGATATGCGTATGCGCGAAGTCTGGAGCCGCTCCAGCGAGGTAGCCGGTATCAGCCATGTATTGTGCAAACACTACACCCGGCTGCGTCCGGACCAGGCAACCCTTGCCGGGCTCATCCACAAAATCGGTGTACTCCCTATCCTCACCTATGCCGAAGACCATCCCGCACTGCTCAAAGACAGTTTTACCCTGGATGCCGTCATCGACCAATTGCACGGGCCTATTGGCGACCTCATCTTAAAAACCTGGGGGTTCCCCGCAGAGCTAGCCCACATCCCCACCCAGCACATCAATTTCGGGCGTCAAATCCCCAAAGCAGATTATGGCGATATAGTGACCGTCGCCATGCTGCAAAGTTACCTCGGCACCGACTCGCCCATGGCCAAAATAGATTGCTCCAAAGTAACGGCCTTTGAACGCTTGGGGCTGGATCCCGAAATGCAAATTGCAGACTCGGAAGACCTGAGCGAAGAAATGGAAGCGGCTATGGCCCTGTTGATTTAGCCTTATTGGTTACAGCACGACCATATATTCACATGAAAAAAAACGCCGCGATATCGATTGATATCGCGGCGTTTTTTTAAGCGGGACCAGCATCAGTCTCTCGTTATTTGCGGTTACTCATGGCTGTCTCGCAGCATGGTATTCAAACCTTCCAGATCGGCGCGTGCGACAGCGCGCTGGTCCAGTTTCTTGCGCGCATTTTCCGGTAGGTCGGTATATTGGATAACGCCGCGATCCACCAGTACGATAATGACATCCTCCAATACGCGCACCAGCTCCAGGTCAGAAGAATTAAGGCTCTCCAGGCGCTTTTTGACTTCCTCTTTTACCCTCAGCCAGTTTTGTAATTCTTCGCTTTCCACCGCTATATGTTCCGCGCCGTCAAACGGCCGTTGCTCCACCCGCAGCAAACGCCCTTGTGCATCGCGCTCTACATATACCATCGCCTTCCTCCACAATCGCCCTGTTATTAACATTCCCAGCGATGTTACAAGGTTTCCCCAGGTCTGAATACCTCTGGGGCTGGCCTGGGGGAGATAAGCGCAATCGGCGTGAGTGTTCATGCCATGGGAGCGCGAATCCAGTCCACTCATGATGTACAACCTCTGTTGAGTAAATGATATTGCCGTCTGGATAACACTGCCCACACCAATCTGTGCCGGCTGATCAAAACAATGGGCGTGTCCTGCATCAGGACAGCAGGCTGACAACCGTGAAGCGGGAGAGTTGCGCCTGGGCGATAACCGTTTGCGCCACTACCGAATAGCTGGATGCCTTGCGTCCGTTGATGTTAAACACCGCACTCGCAAAATTGAGCGCCCATTGTTTTTCATCCCGGCTTTCCTGGCGGGCGAGAAATTCACGTACATCTTGCTGGCGTTGGCTGAGTTGCTGGCGCAAACCACTGATGCGGTCGAGCGCGGCAACTACCGAGTCCAACAACTGGCGCAATTCGCGCCCCGATTCCTGCGCAAGGCCGGGATCAAACCCCAGCAGACCGTCTTCCACAGGATTGACCTGGCTGCCAGTGGCGGGGAAAAGTTTGCCCTCACCTTTTACCCGCAGCTGGTTTTTGACTGCATTCCAGTCATTTTCCGGCATGGAAAATTTGAGTGCGCCCTGCGCATCCAGCTCCGCGCGGATGCCCGCGCTGCCGAGGCCAGCGTTGAGGTTGCGCAGCACCTGCTCGTCGCTCATGCCCTCATCCAGCACTACCGCAAGTGGCTCCTGCAAGGCGCGACCAGCGGTAATCACCAGGTTCTCCTTGCCCGAACGTTTAATCGTGTCCAGCGATTCCATGCCCGGCAAGCTGAAACGGCTGCGCAGGGGTTCGTTGAGGCGCAGGGTAAAGTTCGCATCCAGGCTTTGGCCGGTGCGTTTGCTGCGCTCATCCAGCAAGGTGTTTACCTGCTGCACCCCTTTGCTGATGGCGTCGCGCTCATTGCCAACCGGCGAACTGAGCTGGCGACTGATACTGAGCTTGAGCGATGACAAATGCTCGGCCAGATCTCCCAGGTAGCGATCGGTTGCCTGCATGGACGACAGTTGCTGGTTGAGTTGCAGGTTAAACCCGCCATTGCCGCCCGCTACCCGCTGCGCTGGCCGGGCCTCTGCCGCACCACCTTCCACCGGGCTGCTGTCATGGGTACTCGCAGCTGGGGTCGAATTGCGGCCTGGCGCCGGGTTCAGGCGCGATCGGCCATAGGCTTGGCTATTGGCTTCGAGCGCGCTGGAAACGGCGGTCTGTTTTTCGATTTTCATCCATTAACGCCCTCGGGCTTACAGCAGGCCCAACTCACAACAAACTAAAGAGCGACAGCTCGTTGATCTTCAAATAGGTTTTCTGGGTTGCCTGCAAGGCCAGTTGGTAATTGTTCAGGTCGATGGTCGCACCAGCATAGTCCAGTTGCGACAGTTCGCCTTCGATCTTCTGGTTGACCAGCGACACATCGTCATTGCTGTTGCTCAGCAACGTCAGGGTATTCTGACGTCCCCCCAGCTCGGTGATGTTGCCCAACAGGTCGCTGTGGGTGTCATCCAGTTGATCAATTGTAGTTCTGATTTGCGCACCCACCGCCGGGTTGGAGGCATTGAGCAGTGGGTCTTTAAGCATGGTGACGACCGCATGCAGCTCATTCAGCATATTCATGCCAGCGCCGAAGATATTCATGGCGGTCACGTTCTCTTCCACCAGCACACCATTGGCAACGGCCGCCTGGCGATACTTGTCGTTGCCCGTCACGGAATAGGTTTCAGTGACTGCGTCGTAGGTGACGGCCTGGGTATCGCTCAGGGTCCCGGAGAACAGATAACGCCCCTCTTCATCGCGCACATTGGTGGCGGTAAACAGGGTCTTCTCCAGGTTTTCCAACTCGCCCGCGATGGCCGCCAGGTCCTCACTGGTGTTGGAACCGTTGGCAGCCCAGAGCAAGCGGTCGCGCACATTGAGTATGGCGTTGGAGATGGACTTGAGGTTCACCTCCTGGGTAGACAGGCTGGAGGAGACATTGTCGATATTCTTGCGGTATTGCTCCAGGCTCGCCTCTTCACGCTGTACACGCATGACGCGCACGCTGGCGATGGGGTCGTCCGACGGCAACAACATGCGTTTGTTGGTTGATAGTTGCTGCATGATCTTGCCCAACTGCGCCGAATTGCCATTCATGGAGTTGTGCATGGTGGCGGTGATCTGTGCATTGGTAACCCGCATGTGCTGCCCCTCTTTAACTGTTAAAACCCGATACTGACCCGCGCTACAAGCCGGCTTTAAAAGGCCGCGAGCATGTCATCAAATAATTGGTTGGCGGTGGTGATCACTTTCATATTGGCCTGATACGCCTGCTGGTAAGTCATCAGGCTGACCGCTTCTTCATCCAGGCTGACGGCACTCACGCTGTCGCGCTGCGCCTGCGCCTGCTGGGTCACGGTGGTGGTGGATTTCAGGTCCGCCTGGTTCTGGCGACTGTTGCTTGCTACCTGGCCCAACAAACCGGTATAGGCATCGTTCAAGCTCACCGAACTGCCATTGACGGTGATGTTCTGGCTCTTGATACCCAGCAGGTCCAGCAACACTTCGTTGTTGCCGGTCTCACCGGCGGCAGAGGAAAAGGCCAGCTCTTCCGGCGCGAGGTTGTTCACTTGCAGCAGTTTGGTGGTGCTGGTGGGGTCGTAGGTCAGCAGCGCTGTGCCAGGGTTGCCCGCCAGGTCAAAGCCGGTGAGCAAGGTGTTATTGACCGCGGTGGCAAACTGGTCGGCCATCTCGTGGAGCGCATCCATGGTTGGGCGCAGGTCGCCGTATTCGGTGTCGTACAAACCGCCAAAGGCGCCGCCGAAACCATCCTGTTTCAAGGGAAAAGTGGTGCCGAGGAAGGCCAGTGACACCTGTTGTTCACCGGTCATAGTCACGGCGATTTGCAACTGGCCGGGCGAGATGCCCGATACCAGTGGCTGGCCGTTGGACAGGGAGACATTGAGCCCGCCGTCCGGTGTTTCATTGACGCGGATAGAAGCAAACTTGCTGAGGTCTTTCACCAGGCTGTCGCGATGGTCGCGCAGCGCCGTGGTATCACCCTTGACGGCTTCGGTTTCCACAATCTTCTTGTTGAGCTTGGCGATGTTTTCGGTCAGGCCATTGATTTCAGTGGCCATGGCAGTGCGCTGTTCATGCAGTGCCTGCACCTGGGCGTCGATATTGCTGCTCAGGCCATTAAAACGCTGGGCCAGATTGCCCGCCTCGGCCAATACTTGTTGGCGCAGGGCGATGGAATTGGGCGTCGCACTGGCTTCGCTCAGCGCCGCGAAAAACTGGTCCAGTCCGATACTGATGCTGGAACCTTCCCCTGCCATCAGCGCTTCCAGAGAGGTGAGGTAATCCTGGCGGGCGCCGTAGTAGTTTTGCTCGGTGGTGGCGCGCCAGAGCTGCTGGTTCTGAAAGTCGCTCGCCATGCGGCGAATACTGCTCACCTCTACCCCACCGCCGACGTTTAAACCGCCGGGACCCGCCAGGGACTGGGTAATTGTATTCAGGCGGCTAAAGCCCGGGGTGTTGACGTTGGCGATATTCTGGCCGGTGGTGGCTATGCCAACCTGGGCTGCACGTACCCCGCTCAGGGCGATATTGTTTAGTGAACTCATTTTTCTCTAATCCTGTTCTGGTGCGCCCGTGTTATTCCGCCAGCCCGATCGACTTTCTATCGCTTTCCCTTGTGGCCACTTATTCTCCTTGTGGAGAGTAGCGCCACAGGCGTCCATCCTGAGTATTGAATGGCTGTGAATTGAATGGTTGAGCGTTGAATCCTGGCGATCTGTTGTAAGTCTCAGTTACTTCATTCAAGGCGACCGGATCGGTGCGGCGATTAAATGGATTTTCCTCATTGATAGCGGAATTTTGCTTAACAGAAACAGGAACTTGCTGATTACCCACCCCACCCGCTTCCAGCGGAGCCTGGCTCAGCTCCGAGAGGATACGGCTGGTGTAATCGCGGGTCTCTTTAAAAGGAATCTGGCGCACCCAGGCCGATGTACTGATTTGCCCAAGGCGTGGGTCACCATTGCGCTCCAGCCACTCATCCACGCGCGCCGGGCCAGCGTTGTACGCCGCCAGCGCGAGGGCCTGCTCGCCGTCATAGCGCTCCAGCATCTTGCCCAAAAAGGCAGTACCCAATTGCTTGTTGTAGTCGGCATCGCGCGTAAGGCGGTTGAGATTGAAATGCACGCCCAGTTCCTGCGCCATCTGGCGCGCAGTGTCAGGCATCAATTGCATAACACCGAGCGCGCCTTTGGATGACACAGCATCCACCCGGCCGCCAGATTCCTGGTTGATCACCGAATCCACCAGCGCTTTAAAGCCAGCGGAGCCCTTGTCCCAAATATTTTCCAGGCTATCCACACCACGCTGCCAACTGGTGCGCAGGCTGCCGAGGCTAAAGGAGTTATCCATCGCCACTGAACGACGCTCCGGCTCACTGGCCTCGCCCACGGGCTGGTTCTGGCCGGGATTACCGGACAACTGCTTTACCAGCATATCGGCGATACCGGTCTGGCGCTTACCCGCCAGGGTCTCCGAGAGCACGCCGTCGTAAAAGTCGCGCATGGTGTCCATCTCGCGGCTGCGCATAGGGTTATCGGCCGCAAGCACATCGCCCGCCTTGCGCATTTGCTTGAGCACTTGCTGGAGGAACATGGCCTCGAATTGTTCGGCGGCCATATCCAAAGCGGGTTTTTGGCCTGCGATGGAGCTAGCGCTTGCCGAAGGATTGGTTGAGTTGTTGAGGGAGACGATACTCATCGAACAGTTCCTGCTATCTATTCAGCGTTTCAGGCTAGATCACAATCAATTCAGCGTTAAGCGCACCGGCTTTTTCCAGCGCCTGGAGGATGCTCATCACATCGTCCGGGGTGGCGCCCAGGCTGTTCACGGTGCTGATAATACTGTCCAGGTTCGCGCCTTCCGGCCACTTGAACATGGCGTTGGTCTCTTGATCCACCGCGATATCCGACTGCGGCGTCACCGCCGTGCGGCCGCGCGAAAATTCGCCCGGCTGGCTGACCTGGGAGGATTCAGTGATAGTCACCGTCAAGGTGCCATGGCTCACAGCAGCCGCTTTTACCCGCACACCGTCACCCACAACCACTGTGCCAGTGCGGCTGTTGAACACCACTTTCGGGCGGATACGGCCAGTCTCTACTTCCAGCATTTCCAGCATGGCGACAAAGCTGGTGCGCTGGTTGGCAGAGAGCGGTGCCTGGAGGGAAACCTGGGTGCCATTCAGGGCGGTGGCAACATTGGCCCCGAATTTGGCGTTAATCGCATTCACTACTTTGGTAGCCGTCTGGAAGCTGGGCTCGCGCAGGTTGAGCATGATGTCTTTGCGGTCGGCAAAGTCGGTGGCGATGGAGCGCTCAACAGTCGCGCCATTGGGAATCAAACCGGTGTTGGCCGTATTGATGGTAACGCTGGAGCCGCTCGCCCCCTGTGCATTTAAACCACCCACCACCAGCGCACCTTGCGCCAGGGCATAGGTTTCACCATCTACCCCCAGCAGCGGGGTCATCAGCAATTGGCCGCCGCGCAGACTTTTGGCATCGCCCAGCGAGGCAACCGTCACATCCATTTTTTGCCCGGGGCCGTAAGACGGCGGAATGGTGGCAGTGACCATCACCGCAGCGGCATTTTTGAGTTTGGGGTCGATATTCGGCGGCAGGTTGATGCCGAATTGCTTGACCATATTCACGGTGGACTGGCTGGTAAATTTCACCTGGTTTTTATCGCCGGTGCCATCCAGCCCCACCACCAGGCCATAGCCCACCAACTGGTTGGTGCGGATACCTTCGATATCCACCACATCCATCAAGGGAGTGGCATTTGCCGACTGGAACATCAGCGAGGCCAACAAGAGTAAGGCGGAGGCAACACCGAAACCGTGAGGGGCAGACAAACGGGAAATACGCATAAATTCTGGCTCCTGTCGTCCGCACCTAGAGTGGGAAGAGCGGATGGGTAAAGAAACGGGTCAGCCAACCGGCAGAGTTGCTGTCATTCAGGGCGCCGCGCCCGGAGTAGGAAATACGGGCATTGGCCACGTTGCGCGAGCTGATCTGGTTGTTGTTGTTGATGTCGTCCACACGCACCAAACCGCTCAGGCGGATGTATTCATCGCCCTGGTTCAAACGCAGGGCTTTCTCCCCCTTTACCAGGAGCGCACCATTGGGCAATACCTGGTGCACGGTCACGGCAATCGCACCGCGCAGGGCGTTTTGCTGGGAGCTTTCGGCGGAACCATTAAAATCGCGCGAGGCGGAGGCGGAGGTTTCAACCTCCGGGTAATCCTTGCCCAACACACGCGGCACGCCTATGTTCACGTCGGACGACTTACCAAAACTGGTGCCCGCACTTTTGCTGGATTGGGTGGATTCATCCAATACGATGGTGAGGATATCGCCCACATGTAAGGCGCGTTTGTCTTGCAGCAAGGAACCCGATGCATAACCCGCGCGGAACAAGCCGCCACGGCTAGCGGGCGGCTGGCTGTAATCCAGTACCGGTGGCTGGTAGTCATCGCTGTCTTCCCCGGCCAGGTTGGCGGCGTGGTGCTGGCAACCAACCAAGGCAAAGGCGGCAGACAAAACGGCAAACAAGGCGAATGGCTTCATCGACAACAACTCACACGTTCTGGTTGAGGAATTGCTGCATGCCGGAGGAGGCATCCAACACTTTGGCGTTGGCTTCATAGGCACGCTGGATGGCGATCATGGACACCATGGCTTCCACCACTTGCACATTGGAACCCTCCAATACGCCCTGCTTGATCAGGCCCAAACCCTCTTCACCGGCCACACCTTCGGTCGGCTCGCCACTGGCCACAGTCTCTTTGTAGAGATTGCCGCCCAGGGCTTCCAGACCGGCCGGGTTGACGAAATTCACCAGGGTGATTTGGCCCAGTTCGACGGGGTTGGTATCGCCCGGCAAAACCGCTGTGACTATGCCATCGCTACCCACGGTAAAACGGCTGGCGCCGGTGGGAACCTCAATCGCGGGAACCAGGGGCAAACCCTGCGCGTTCACTATCACGCCTTCGGCATTCAATTGCAGCTGGCCACTTTCGGTATACAGGGTTTCACCGGAGGGAGATTCCACCTGGAAAAAACCGCTGCCGATAATCGCTAAATCCATCGGCTGGCCAGTGGTTTGCACATTGCCTTCGGTAAACACTTTTTGCGTGCCCGCAATGCGCACACCGCTACCCAACTGGATGCCGGACGGCACAGTATTGACCTGGTCTGCTTGCGCGCCCGGTTGCAGTTCGATGGCGTAAAACAAATCTTCAAACACCGCGCGGTCGCTTTTAAAACCGGTGGTGTTGACGTTGGCGAGGTTGTTGGCGATGGTGGCCATGGCTTTATCTTGCGCCGCCAACCCCGTCTTACTTACCCATAATGCTGAACTCATCATTTTTCCCCTCTTGGTCTTGGCGGATTAGCTACCACGGATCATGCGGTTACCGGCGTTGGACAGGTCTTCCGCCGCTTTCATCATCTTCACCTGGCTTTCAAACAGGCGGTTAAGGCTCATGGACGCCACCAGCTCTTCAATCGCGGAAACGTTGCTGGATTCCAGATGGCCAGCGGCCAGTACCACTGCATCGCTCGGCTCGGCCAGGGCGCCACTCTTGGTGACCAACATGCCCCGCTCATCTTTGGCGAGGTCAGCAGCGGCCACATCGACCAGCTTGATACGGTCCACTTCGGTCATCAGGGTTTCACCGCGCGGGCGCACCGACACCACTCCGTCAGAGCCGATATGGATGCTGTCGTACTCCGGCAGCACAATCGGGCCGCCCTCGCCCAGCACCGCGCGGCCATTGATAGTCAGGTTCCGGTTGGCATCTATCTGCATATTGCCGTTGCGGGTGTAGACCTCACCGTTGCCGCTTTCCAGCGCGATCAGGCCCTGGCCCTGGATCGCAAAATCCAGGTCGCGACCAGTGGCGACCATAGCGCCGGGGGTCATATCAACCCCGTTGTTTTGCGCCAGGGTCATATGGCGGCTGTCGTAGCCGTAACCCTGGACACTGGCTGCGCGCGCCTGCTCCAGGTCGGCCCGAAAGCCGTCGGTACTGGCGTTGGCCAGGTTGTTAGCGCGCACCTGCATGGAGAGCAGCGTGCGGCTGGCGGAAGTCATGGCGGTGTAACCGAGGCGATCCATAAGTGATTACCTCTCTTAGATAGCGCCAAACAGCACTTGGGTCAGCTCTTTATCGGTAGAGAGCACCTTGGTGTTTGCTTGATAGTTGCGTTGGCTTTCCATCAAACCGACCAGTTGCTGGGTCAGGTCCACGTTGGAGTTTTCCAGCGCACCGGTGCGCAACTCACCAAACACACCAATGCCGGGAATACCGATCAAAGGCGCGCCTGACTCGGAGGTTTCGCTCCAGTTAGTGCCGCTTTCGTTTTGCAATCCGCCCAGGTTGGCGAAGTTCGCCAAAGCCACCTGGCCTTGCAGCATGCGCTCGCCATTGCTGTAGTTGGCGTAGACTTTTCCGTCTTTCTCGACCGCGATACCAATCTGCTCACCGGATGCATAACCGGAAGCGCGGTTGGTGGTCACCACAAAGTTGGAGCCGGTTTGGGTGGAGCGGTTGTAGTCAATCGCCACAGCAACCGGGTTAACGCCCGGCGGGTTAAAGGTCACGGTGACAGGTGCCGCTGGCGCCGTAAGCTGGCCGGAGGTGTTAAAGGTCAAGGCTTGCGGAGCACCGACTGCCGCGCCATCGGCGTAGTAATGGGCATCCCAGGTATTGGCGCCGGTCTTGACGAAATACTGGGTCAAGGTGTGCTCTTTACCTTGTGAGTCAAACACCTTGGTGGTGTAAGTGGAGTTAAAGGTATCGGCATCAGCCGGGCTAAACGGCGCTGTGGCAGGTACGGCTTCATTCGCATCCAGGTTCATCACAAAGGCGAGTGAATCGGTCGCCTTGGCAGGCAAGTTAGCGTTTTGCAATTGCAGGTCGCTCATGGTGCCGGTCAGCAGATTGCCGTTGGCATCAATCGGATAACCCTGCAAACGCTGGCCGCCGGCGTTAGTGATGTAATTGTTCTTGTCGGTACCAAACACACCGGCGCGGGTGTAGTTCAAGCTGCCAGTAGACGCTTTAGTCACAAAGAAACCGCCGCCGGAAATGGCCAGGTCCAGGTCGCGACCGGTCGTCACCAAAGAGCCGCCCTTGCTGATGCTTTGGGTTTGGCCCAGCACTTCCACGCCCATTGCCTGGCTGTCGGCGTAGATGCTGCCGAATTCAGTGCGCGAGGATTTAAAACCGGTAGTGCCGACGTTGGCGATGTTGTTGCTGATGCTATCGAGTTGTTCATTGACGGCACTCAGGCCGGTCAGGGCGATATTAAAACTCATGGGTTTCTCCTCAGATTGATTAAAGTAACCCGGCAAGCGGAGCCTGACCGAATTCCGTGATTTTGTAGAAAGGCACAGCGCCGGTACCGGCAACTTCCAGTACCGGGCCATCGGCGCTCACGCGCACATTGCTCACCAGACCATTTACTTCCAGGGTCGGGTATTCACCACTGTCGCTGGCGACTTCCAGGCTGTACTTACCGGGCGCTAAACCCAGCGCAACAGGATTGATCTCTACCGGCACCAAACCGGGCGCTTGCGAACCCAATTGCAGGGTTTTGCTTACGCCATTAACGTCAGTAAGTTTTATTTCCACCGCTCCGGCCGCGTGTTCCAGCTTGAGTTGGCCTTTCACAGTGTCGGTGCCTAATTGCAGACTATCGGCGGCGACTTTCACTTCCTGTCCTACTAATCCGGCAGCGGTCAGGGTTTGCAGGTTGTCCATCAATACCAGGTTGCTTTTGCTCAGGCTGGTCATGTTTTCCATGCTCTTGACCTGGCTCATGGACGAAAACTGGTTGAGGAACTCGGTGCTATCGATAGGTTTGGTCGGATCCTGGTTCTGGATCTGCGCCACCATCAAACTGATGAAATTGTTTTCCATCTGGGTTGCATCGCTCACGTTCACCGTGGGGAGCTGGTCGATGCTGTAAGGATTGGAAACGGTATTGTTATTGACGGTGCTCATTACGACTCTCCCAATTTCAGCAAACCTTGCTGCATACCTTTGACGCGGTTGAGCACTTCCACATTGGTTTCGTAATTGCGCGTGGCCGCCATCATGTCGGTCATTTCTTCGATCTGGTTGATATCGGCGTAAAACACATAACCATCGCGGTCGGCGAGCGGGTTGTTCGGTTCATAGCGACGTTGCGGCTCATTGCCCGCGCTGATCACATCCAGCACCTGCACATGGGCACCGCCCATACCCTGGCTGCGGGTCATCTGGTCGTTGTCGTAAATCGCGGCGAATACCGGCTTGCGCGCTTGATACACATCTTCCGGGCGAGTCGCGGCGGAATCGGCGTTGGCCAGGTTACTGGCGATGGTATTCAGGCGCACGGTTTGCGCGCCCATCGCCGAACCGGCGATTTTATAAATCGAATCAAAAGCCATGGCTTAGCGCCCCTCTATCGCTTGTTTCAAACCGCGGAAGTTCATATCCAGGAAGGTCAGGCTGGTTTGGAAATCCATGGAGTTTTTGGAGAAGTTGGATTGCTCCATGCTCAGGTCAACGGTGTTGCCATCCAGTGACGCTTGCATGGGCGTGCGGTACATCAATTGCGGAACTGACTTGCCGTTTGCGTCGGCGCTGATGTCACCGATATCAAAGGGCGAATCCGCCCGTTGCAGCTCGCGCGCAAAATCCAGGTCGCGCGCCTGGAAACCGGGCGTATCTTCATTGGCGAGGTTGGCCGCGAGAATCTCACTGCGCTGCACGCGCAAGTCGAGCGCCCGTGCGTGAACACCCAACGTCTTATCAATATCTATACTCATAATCCAAAACCCTATAGAAGATGGAGCTATGGCACAGCTTTAGCAGGAACTATGCCCAGAGATAAGACGAGGCCTATCAAATTGATTTCATTAGACTTTTTGAAAAAAAATTGCGCAAAAAAGACAACGGAATTTCCGCATGGGAACCAAAGGGGAAAGACAGGCGGAAGTAATTTTTCCCCTTTTTTCCGCAAGCAGTTGCGCGTGTTATTTATGGACGGCGCATGCAGGAAATTATTTGCCAGATCACTCTTGGCAGGTTCATTAATGGCCTTATCGACATTCGCCAATGCCGAACAAAACGCAACGCAAACAATTGAGCAGCAAATCGACCAAGCAATTCATCAACACCTGCAAACCCTGATGAACCAGCACGCCAAAGAACAAGGCTGGCAAGGCATGCGTTTGGTAATCCAAAACACACCACTCACCCGAACCAACCTGCTAGCGCCCTGCCCCGGAAAAATTAACGCCAGCGGCGGCAGCGTTGCAAAACTGGCTCGCCAGCAATTAATCCTTGAATGCACAAACAAGGCGATAAAAGGCTGGCCAATAAAAGTCAGCAGCGACATGCAAGTATTTTTGCCCGTCGTCATCAGCACCACGGTAATCAATCGCGGCGACACCATCCGCAGCAATCAATTGCAACTACAAGAAAACGAAATTACCCGCAGCCCACGCGGCTTCTATCATCGCATCGACGAAATCAACGGCATGGGAGCCAAACGCCGCATCCGCGCCAACCAAATAGTAAGCCCGGATTTAATCGACCAACCCCAACTCATCAAACGCGGCGAAAAAATAAAAATCATCGCCAACCGCGATGGCATTTCTGCATCTATGCCCGGTGAGGCATTGGAAAAAGGTGGTGAGGGGGAAGTGATACGGGTGAAGAATTTATCGAGTGGGAAAACGATTGAGGCTAAGGTGGTTGAGGCTGGGGTGGTGACTAGTACGTTTTAGACGTCATTGGTAGATTGGGGCGGGCCGCGCAGGCGAGGAACGCACCCCAACATGAAAGCCATTAACTTGTTATGCATTATTGTGCTGACGCTTTTTCACAAGAATTTTTACGGCTACTGCTTTTCCTCGCTCAGTAAGTGTAAATATGGAATCGTCGAAATAGCTCATTGAAACCAAGCCTCGCTTTTCAAGTTGTTTCCCATGTTGAGATAACTCAATTTGAGTTATTAGCTCGTTACTATAGTCAAGCGTGTATAAATTCAAGGAGTTTCCGGGTGCTCTAGCTGCCAACTCAAGAAAAACCTCATCAAGATTCGATAACTTTTTATTTGAACATATATACACAACTTCTTTTATAAAACTGTACGCAATACGATGGCTTCCTATGAGAAACCATATTCCAATATAAGTACCAGAAAATACTAATGCTGCAATAGCTGCTATACGAATCCCCCCTGCGAGAACTGGGATTTGCGAAGGGAATAGCAAAGGGCCAAATAGAAGTACAGCAGTGCTTATGAAAACAGCAGAGGCAAATGGTTTAGAAACTTCTAGATGTTTCAGTATTTCATGAATCGACTGCATTGATTATTCTCGATTTTGCATAACGCTGTGGTTTGGGATGACTTGAGTGTAACGTAAGCCACCTCAACCACATAGCAGCGGTGCTGGAGCGCCTTGTTAAATTTTTTATGATTGCATTACCTTCAATAGCAATTTTGCTGTTTCCGTTGGATGCACGCCACCACTTCCCCAGCCTGAACCTGTATATGCCAAACCAGAATTTATATAATTCAAAAGGATAGGATTGTCACCAGTAGTGTTAGATTTTCCGTCCGCATTACAGAATTCAGAAAGTTGGCCGAGATCACAGATTAAAATACGTTCAATTGAGTTATTGATTCGCTGCAATTGCACATAGGATAAATAACCCGCCAGATAGAGCTTAAAGGCTTTAGCAACTAAAAAGGGCTTCTGTTGATCGTCCAGCCTAGATAGAAGATCAATTATTTTTTCACCAACCTTATTTGAATAAGGTTCATCACTTTCTAGCTTTTCAATTAATTGAATACGTTGTGAACTGTCAAGACTTGATAACTCTTGGAGAAATGAAATTAATTTCTTAGCCAAGTAATAGTCACGAAAATTCCCGTATATTTTTCCAACAGCTAAAATAGAGCCGATAACTGGGATTTCTTTTGCAACGCCATCATTTAGAAGTGAGTCTATACCGCTCTCACCAATATCACCGACAAGAGTTGGAAGTTCAGATTTTAAAATTGTTTCTCTTAATGTGGGGCCAATTTCATTGCTCAATCTTGGACTCCTAGTAATTCAATGAAGCTGTAGAAAAACCCGTTGAACACTGAATTTCCCTACAGCCAATTGATTAATAATTAATTGGCCAACTTTAA
>CAZIWB010000076.1:26523-30805 GCA_964542655.1 uncultured Cellvibrionaceae bacterium | reverse complement strand
GCAGGAGTAGGAAGCCACTACCTAAACTCGGCGCGCCAGTCTTCGACTCTACCGATGTAATCGCGACTGCTAGGATCATTTATTTGTCTCCTATCGTTATGGACGCATTGTCGAGGCGACTCTTACATGAAAGAGGAATTTTATACTTCTGTGAGCTTTTTCTGCTTCAATTTATGCCCAACGTTAACAATCGCAACTATAGCCGGTTGAAGTTCTCGGCCCAGCACCGTCAAAGAATATTCAACAGTTGGTGGTGACGTATCCATGACCTGACGGTGAATAACACCTATCGCTTCCATTTCTTTCAAACGCGCGGAAAGAACTTTTGCTGAAACACCTTTGATATCTGCTTTCAATTCACTGAACCGCCGCGGATTCTCCATGAGGTACCAGATGATGTGGGCGGACCAGGCGCCGCGAATAAAGTTCATGCAACCCGACAAGGGGCATTCCGCAGGCGGTGGTACCACATTATTTTTGCGCATCTTTACCATAAAAATCCCCTAATCGCTCATTACAGTGTTTGACTACTGCTCGGCTTGAAAACCAACGCTCGTTTTCTACGTTACTGCTTGGTTTTAAAGTTACTAAATGGTAACTCACTTATTTTCGTCGCGGCCAGTTTTATGGTTACAACATGTAACTTTAATACATATAGTAAGCGCCTTAATAGCTTAATAGTAAGTACCTTAATAGTAAGTGCCTTAATAGTAAGTGCCTTAGACAAAACCGGAAAAGGAGAATTGACATGTGGCCACAAACATCTGTAACCCGTCGGTTAGGTATTGAACATCCCATTATTCAAGGCCCATTTGGTGGTGGCTTATCATCAACACAATTAACGGTGGCTGTCTCAGAGGCTGGAGGGATGGGGTCTTTTGGGGTACATCATTTGGGCCCGGAAGATATCGGCGAAGTCGGACGAGCACTTCATGCGCAAACAAAAAAGCCCTTCGCTTTAAATCTTTGGGTGTCGAATCACGATGAGGGTGTAGCGTCACTTACATCGGCAGAATACACACGCGCCACCGAAATATTTCAACCCTACTACCGCCAGCTCGGTATTACGCCACCCCTACAACCCGTACGCTTCGGCTACTCGTTCGAAGAGCAAATTGAAGCCGTACTTGATGTTAAGCCCGCTGCATTTAGTTTTGTTTACGGAATTCCGTCAGAAAATATTTTAGAAGAATGTCGCCGTCGTAATATCGTGACCATCGGCGCTGTTACTACTATTGACGAGGCCGTTGCAATGGAAAATGCGGGTGTGGATTTAATAGTGGCGACCGGTTTTGAGGCTGGGGGGCATCGGGTTTCATTCTTGCGATCATCCGAAGAATCATTGACGGGTACTTTCGCATTGATTCCAACTGTTACCGCAACTGTCAAAATACCGGTGATTGCGGCCGGTGGTATTGCCAATGCAAAAGGTATAGCGGCAGCCATGATCCTGGGGGCGCAAGGGGTGCAAATTGGCACCGCTTTTTTAGCATGTAACGAGTCTAACGCCAGTGATATTCACCGAGCTAAATTATTCAGCGATGACGCCAAATACACAGTGCTGACGCGTGCTTTCAGCGGGCGGCTTGCGCGTGGAATCCGAAATAGTTTCACCGATGAATGGCAGGCGAAAAATTTTCAAACATTACCTTATCCTATTCAAAGTTGGTTCACCAATAGCTTCAAATCTGCTGCGATTAATCACCATCGCCCCGACATGATGTCGCTATGGGCCAGTCAAATTACACCGCTTTTAAAGCACAAACATGCGAAGGAACTATTTGATGAGCTGGTGCAGAACACTAACATCATTTTTAACCGGAATAATATCCATCTATAAGCAACTCTCTACACGACACCATTGCGCGACTAACTTCCCCAATTAACGTCTACAGAAATTTCCATAAACTAACCTTTTATCAGGATGTATCTATGAAACTTTATTTTAGTCCAGGCGTTTGCTCACTTGCTTCCAATATAGTTCTGAAAGCATTGGATCTGCCCGTAAGTTTAGTCAAAGTAAATCTGGCTAATAAAAAAACCAGCTCTGGCGAAGACTATTGGGAGATCAACAAAAAAGGGTATGTCCCGGCATTAGAACTTGATGATGGCAGTATCCTCACAGAAGGAGTTGCTATTCTCCAATATCTGGCAGATCAAAAGCCGGAAGCAGAGCTCGCCCCTGCAAATGGCACCCTGGAGCGTTATCGGTTGCAAGAATGGCTTACCTTTATCAACTCGGAAATTCATAAATCCTATTCGCCACTGTTCGACAGAAGCACTCCGGAGCAAACCCTGAAAACCTTTCATGAGAAATTAGAAAAGCGACATATGTTCATTGCAGAGCATTTAGATACGCATGAGTTTTTGTTGGGAAATAAATTCACAGTGGCTGACGCCTATTTGTTTACGACCATGACCTGGGCAGGAGCTTTCAATATCGACTTTTCAAAATGGCCATCTCTGAATGCCTATCAGGAACGAATAGCCGCTCTCCCTTCGGTGCAAGCTGCGCGAGCGGCGGAAAAAGTTAGCTGATAACAAAATAACGTGGCTAATATTAAATAGGGTGACTCGGTCACCTTATTTGATTGCTGACTTGGTTTATCGGCTTGATGTCGTGGCGTAGACAGCAAAAAAACCTCGGTAGGCTTCCAACATATTGGTTGGAAGCCTGGGACGCGGATGATTGAATCAGAAAGGCCAGGTAAAGGTTGTGTTATCGGGCCAGGCAGTAATATCAATGCCCATATTACTGCTGTCGCTGTCGGGTGAAATGTAGAATCGGCGCAGCACGACAATTTTTCCCCTTACCTGGTTGGAGAGCGTAGGGATAGTATTTCCCAGATAAAATAAATCGGGATAACGCTGTACATACTCGTTAAAAACTTGCTCGAAGGTTTTAACATTGCCAGCAGGTTGGTACTCATTTTGTACCAGCATAACAATACATTCCTTGTTATGCGCCTTCAGGAAGGTCTCACACGTTGTCAAAACATAATCAAAATTAAGATGCAAATATTCACGACCATGATGAAGTTCGAACGTATCATAGTAATGGCGACAGCGGATATCAATGTACCGGATGCCCGCCATTAACTGTTCGTCCAGTTTCAGGTTCTGGCATTTGCTAATGGATGTTGCATTGAACGTGCATGAATTGTGAGTGCCCGGAATGGTTATCTCCGATAACTGTTTTTGGTCGGGTATGCTGGCCATCCAGTTTGGTGCTGCAAGTGGTGATGTTGAATTGTAATTAAATACAGCATCAATTAAATCGGTACGGCCATCGTCGTCTGGGAAATCCATCACCACCGTTCCCAAACGGTTTGCTTTTGTGGCAGCGAGTTTGTTGATATGGGCTAGTACACGATAGTTTATTCGGCCTGCCACAGCATTGGGATAAGCACCGGTTGACGCGCCGCTTGTGAAGTTGATAAACCAGGTATTTGTCGCATCACTATTTGCTTCATCTAGTAACTTTTCTATCGCTGTATATTTTGCGTCTATCTCACCATCCAGAATAGTATCAACCACGTATTCGTTCTGTACTCTCATTTTCAACCCGGATGGGGCAGAGGGAATGGCTACACCAATACGAAATAATGCATCTTGGCCCGGGTTGCCCTGGAAATAGATATAACCATGGGAAGCGACCAGGTTGCCGCAATGTGGGTCAAGCGGTTCCGCTAATGATTGCCCATCGCAACGCACACGATAAAGACCTTTGGTTCCCGCCTGGAAATAAACGTAGCCATCACCGGGAACCACTAAATGGCCGGCGCGCTCATCCAATGGCTGTGCTTTGGCGCTTCCATCACAAGGTACGCGATACAGACCTCTATCGCCGGCCTGGAAATAGACATAGTTTTCCCAGACGGCTAAATAGCCGGCATTTGGATCCAATGGTTGCGCAGGCGCACTGCCATCACATTTCACCCGGTATAGTCCTTTGGTTCCCGCCTGGAAATAAACGTAGCCATCACCGGGAACCACTAAATAGCCGGCGCGCTCATCCAATGGCTGTGCTTTGGCGCTTCCATCACAAGGTACGCGATACAGACCTCTATCGCCGGCCTGGAAATAGACATAGTTTTCCCAGACGGCTAAATAGCCGGCATTTGGATCCAATGGTTGCGCAGGCGCACTGCCATCACATTTCACCCGGTATAGTCCTTTGGTTCCCGCCTGGAAATAAACGTAGCCATCACCGGGAACCACTAAATGGCCGGCGCGCTCATCCAATGGCTGTGCATTGGCACTACCGTCACAAGGCACACGA
>CAZIWB010000076.1:0-26423 GCA_964542655.1 uncultured Cellvibrionaceae bacterium | reverse complement strand
GCCGGCGCGCTCATCCAATGGCTGTGCATTGGCACTACCGTCACAAGGCACACGATAAAGACCCTTATTGCCTGCCTTGAAATAAACATAGCTATCACCGGGAACTACCAGGTAGTCCGCGCGTTCATCCAGTGGCTGTGCAACGGAACTTCCATCACAAGGTACGCGATAAAGCCCTTTGTTGCCTGCTTGAAAATATACATAATCAGCCCAGACTGCAAAGTTTTCACCGCAGTTTGGATCTAGTGGTTGAGCCATACATACTCCTTTGAGTTTAATAAGTTGCCTTCAAAAATTTATCCAAATGTAGATTTTCCAAAATTTTCAAAATCTGAATTTAATGGAAAAAATAACTCCTTACTCCATATTCTTATCGCAAAAATCCTGCCCTCGGCACAGCAATCTGTGAGGGGATAAGAATATGAGGCAGAGTAAAGTTAAATGTGGCTTAAGCATAGTTAAATCTGACTCGCAAAATCTTCACCTAATTGCAGAAGTTAAAAAAGAGCTTTCTATCGATCATTCTTTTGCCTGTCATTCAAGTCTGTGGCATCTGAAGCAGCTCAATTTATGCCTGACTTTCCCGGTATCCGAACCCGGCACATTAATGTTGTTGCTTGGGGTTTTTAGTGTTTTGCTAGGGCGGAAAAAAGTTAACTAGTACAGATTAGTCTTTACCAGGTTAAACCTGCCCTCTGATAAAGCCTGCTATTCGTTTGTCGATGTGAATTTGCATTCACTTGATGCCTCTGGAAAGCAGGCTTTTTTCTGCCCTACATATCAAATTAAATGATGTCTCAGTTGCTTGGCGGAAATGCGGGTGTGCTTTAAGTCTCTCCTAAGTATTCCCTAAGTTTTGCCCGATAGAATTCAATGGAGGGCATTTAACCGTATTTCTGGCGTGTAGTGCCCTTTCTCTGTCACAGGAAATGATAACCACTACCGCCGTAATACGCCTATGTTTGAAATCGCCCCCTATACAACCTTCAGCATTTTGTTCCTGATCGTTATTACCACTGCTTATTTGCGGAGTTTGATCCTTGGCTACGCGGAAAAACATTTTCCGGCTATATTCACAGAATTCGGCTTGCACAAAGAAACGGATAGCGATACTTCTACCCTGGCGTTATATCGCTATATCATGTCCGGGGCTTTCAAAAAAACAGATGACCCGATTTTTATTGCAATGTGTAATCGCTATATACGTTGGGGGCAATTCTTTATTATCTCCTTTGTCCTTGCCCTGGTGGATAATTGCTAAGTTTTCCATGCGGGGTAAGCGCAGGCCATACCGGGTTTAATTACGGAGAAAACAGATGCGGATCTTATTGATCGAAGATGATCAGATGATCGGTGAATCAGTCGCTGAAAGCCTGAAAGATTCCGGTTATGCAGTTGATTGGGTCAAGGATGGCGATTCAGGCCTGGCTGCAATTTCATGCCAGCATTATGACTTGCTGTTATTGGATTTAGGGCTGCCGCGCAAAGATGGTATCGATGTCTTGAAAAATGTGCGCCAACAAAAACATGTCCTGCCCGTTATTATTTTAACGGCCCGCGATGCAATTGAAGACCGCATTACGGGCCTGGATGCAGGGGCAGATGATTATTTGGTAAAACCCTTTGCGTTGGGTGAGTTGAATGCACGCATGCGCGCGGTGTTGCGGCGCCAATCAAACAACTCTGGCCCCCATCTCACCAATGGCATTATTTCCCTGGATCCTGTTACCCGCGAGGCCTGCTTGGCTGGCGCGGTTCCGGTGCGCCTGTCTGCACGCGAGTTTGCGCTGCTACAGGCCCTGTTGGTGCGGCCCGGGGCGATTCTTTCCCGGGGTGAGCTGGAAGAAAAAATATATGCATGGGGCGATGAAGTAGAGAGCAATGCGATCGAGTTTTTTATTCACTCATTACGCAAAAAATTTGGCAGTGACATCATTAAAAATGTTCGGGGGTTGGGGTGGATGGTCGCAAAAGCAAGTTAACGGATTCATTGCAGTTTCGCCTGTCGGTGGGAACTGCCATCGCGATTTTAGGCGTTGCGCTACTGGCCGGTTCTTTTTCGTATTGGTGGGCATTTGAAGAAGCCATTGAATTGCAGGATGAGCAACTCATCCGCCTGTCTGCTTTGGTAAACCACCAGCGCATCATCCAGCCTGATGCGAATACTCCCATTGAAATATCCCATGTTGATCCTGAATCCCATTTTGTGGTGCAGTGGCTGGATGCGAGTCAGGAGCAAGGGGCAATCGAATTACCCGGGCTTCCCATGGATATTCCGGAAGGATTGCAAACGCGGCTGATACTCGATGCCAGTTGGCGCCTGTTGGTAAAAACATTTAATAACGGCGCGCGCATAGTGGTTGCGCAACAAACGGAAGTCCGCGATGAAATTGCGCGCACCAGCGCATTGAATACCCTGGTACCGCTGATTATATTGATTCCCCTTTTATTGCTCTGGGTTGCTTATTTAATTCGCAAGGTCTTTGCACCGTTAAAGAAAATGGCCGCGCAACTCGACCAAAGTACCGGCAATGAGTTGGTGTCTTTGCCTGATAATAACCTGGCCACAGAAATTGCACCCTTTATTGGTGCAATCAATCACCTGCTTGCGCGCGTGCGCGAATCCATTGCACAACAGCGGCAATTTGTACGCGATGCTGCCCATGAACTCAGATCCCCATTAACAGCAATTTCATTACAGGCCGAGCGTTTGGTGGAAATGGGTATGGATCCGGTTTTGCACTCACGCCTGGTTAATTTGCATCGGGCAACTGAACGCACCCGTATCCTCATTGAGCAGCTATTGACGATGGCACGGGCGCAAGACGAGCAATTGATTAGCGCCAGGGTTTGCATCCCCGTAAAAGCATTACTGCGCGAATTGCTGGAAGATATATTGCCGTTGGCCGAAGTGAAAAAAATAGAGGTGGCCGTTATTGGTGAAGATGTCCAGGTCCATAGCCAGCCCATAGATTTGCAAATTCTAATTAAAAACCTGGTGGAGAATGCAATCCGTTATACACCCCAGGGCGGGCATGTTGAAATATTGTTGAGTGATAATGAAGGTGTTGTAGAGTTGATAGTAAAAGATTCTGGCCCTGGTATTGCAGATGCAGATCGCGCCCGTGTATTTGATCCTTTTTATCGTGTATTGGGCAATGACCAACCTGGCTCAGGTTTGGGGTTATCCATCGTGCAAACAATCGCAAAGCGGTTGGGTTTAATGATAGAACTTTACAATAACAAGTCGCCTGATGAATCGGGTTTGTCTGCGCGGTTAGTGTTTCCTAATGATGTACAAATGAATCAATTATAAGCTCCATAGTTGTTCAACGTTTAAGAACCTGTTTGCACGGGTTTAGGATATCAAGCTCAGCATTGTAGATTTTGGTTTGTATGTTCAGCATGCCGAGCACTGTGTGGAAAAGATTGTCATGTGAGTAATCCAGGCTGTTGGCACTTTTTAAACAATCCATATTGATCGCATTAGCTTGCTGGTAATCCTGCGAAAGCCACAAGAAAAAAGGAACCTGTTTTTGTTCTTTCGGCGCGATGGAGTAAGGCATACCGTGTAAATACAGGTTGTTCTCACCCAATGATTCACCATGGTCAGACAAGTAAAGCAGCGCAGTATTGTATTGGGTATTTTTTGTTTTCAACCATTCAATCGCATTATTTAAAAAGTAATCGGTATAGCGGATGGTGTTGTCATAAGTGTTGGTTACTTCCTCTTTTGTGCAATTTTGCAATTGGTTGGTTTTGCAGACGGGCGTGAAAAATTCCTTGTCTTTTGGATAGCGATAAAAATAATCTGGTCCATGGCTACCTTTTTGATGCAGGACGATGACTTTATTGCCAGTCATAGAGGCAATTTTTTCATCGAGTGAATGCAGCAGGATTTCATCAAAACATTCACGGTCATTGCATAATTCCGGTATCTGGAGATGCTGCACATCTTCGTAGGCAATACGGTTGCAGGTGCCTTTGCAGTTGGAATTGTTGTCGCGCCATAGCACGTTAAATCCTGCATGATGAATAACATCCAGCAGCCCTTCTTGCGACTTTGCTTTAGTGTCGGAATAGTTGTTATGCCCAAGCACAGAAAACATGCAGGGAACGGAAATGGCCGTTTCAGTACCGCATGACGTCACTTTGGGAAAGTTAATAATATTTTGTTGGGCGATGAGCGGTGTGGTGTCGCGCCTATAACCATTAATACCAAAATGATCAGCGCGGGCAGTTTCCCCGACTACTAAAATGAACAAGGTAGGTTTCACCTGGCTTATTCCGAACGAGCTAATTTTTGCATCATTCTCAATCGGTTTTACCTCAATAGGCCGATTGCTTGTAGTGGCATAGGAAATACCTGCATAGATAAAATTCAGCGGGTTGGCCATTTGGCGGATATTTTTATGGTTGCGGAAGAAAGAAGCATAATCCATTGACATGCTCAGGATTAATGCAAGGCAGCTAATAAGCGCAATAATGATAAATTTAAGTTTACGCCAGCATTCAATTTTGAAGCTTTTATAACGGATATTTGTTTTCAGGAGCAGCAAAGATGGCAATAAGCCGAGTGCAACTATATATAAAACTAGCTTTATATTGAGCAGATCCCTGGTTTCGGAGAAATCCGTTTCCATCACGTTCTGGATCATCAGGCGATGAATAACAACGCCGTAGGCATTCATAAAATAAGCAACACCGGCCGCAGTAATAAACAGGATGGGAAATATTAATTTGGTCAAATAGGGCAATGTAAAAAGTGAAATCACAATGGAGGTGAGCAACCACAGCACAAGGCTAATGTTGGCGATAAAAATAATGCCTTTAAGGCTGGTGTAATCAACCAGGCCAAAGATTTCCCTGAAGAAGGACGAATTATAAAAAATCACCATAAATAGGGATGCATACAAAGAAAAGCGGGTAGAACTTAATTGCTGCTCTACTGCTTCATGTTGTATCTGTGTAGAAATGCTTATGGACATACCAATTCCGGAATAGATAATTTTTCTTGTGACGGAGAGAAAAATAGGAGAAATAATGCGAGGGAATAAAACCAGCATATGGCTAGCGTCCATATGTCATGGGAAATAAAATGGGCTCCGCGGAGTTGTTGGGCGAAACCAAGCACAACTCCGGCAAGCAAAGGAATGACTAGTCCGGTCCAGCGCCACCGGGATTGATAAAGCAGGCCGAAAAAATAACAGGAAACCCACGCATAGCCTGCGCTGGCTTGGCCAGCGGGGAAACATCCCACACCATTGCGCAGAAATAGTTGTTCAAATACCCTGCTGTAAACAAGATTGCCTCCATAACGATCAAACTCCCATGGACATGACACAGCGAGAAGGGACTTTAAAAAGCTAACAAGCAAGCTGCCGCCAACCGTTGCTAAAAATAAATATAGCAGCGCTTTTTTGTGCGCTGAAAATGCTGGATGAAAAAAAGATACGATTAAAACCATAAGCGACATTAGCGCGACAAGAAGCGAAAAGGCGCGCCCCCCTTTATGGAAAAAAACTTCTGTTATCCACTTATCCTTCCATGCCCAGCTGTTGCCCTGGATGGCATAGATATAATCAGCAAGTATCCGGTCAAGATCCAAAGCATTGATGGCCATTGAAACTGCAATCAATACAACAAGTGGTAATAAGAAATGCGATAACATTAACTTTCTAATATTTACTGTCATAAAAAATATCAAGAGGGAGTAAATCGATGATCTTAAAAGAGGAAACTTAGCTAATACTTAAGGCGGCTAAAATAATGGGGGGCATAAACCTTTCTGTTGGCCCGTCAAGGTGACTTGTTGCGTTATTTCCTGTTTATTATTCTATTTCTTGCAGCCGGGAGGCATTGATGAAACCCGATTTTGACACGGCGCTCCAACAACATTTTGCAGCAATTTCCAATCGTGACCTGGATGCATTCAAATCACACCTTACTTGCGGTGATACGCTGTACACAGTTGTCCAAAATGGCCACGCTTTTACAACGCCGACGGAGAGCATTGATATCCATGCCCAATGGTTCAAAGATCCGGATTGGATTTGGGAGGGAGAGGTTATCCATAAAATTGTGGGCGAAGACATGGCGATGGCGTTAGTCAAATATCACTACCGTCCCAAACCAGATGCGGAAGGCTTCAGTACCTGGCTGGTATACGTATTTGAATTGCAGGATGGTGAATGGCGCATTGTCCACGACCAGAACACCGCACTTGATTATGCTGCCTTTGTCCGTGTAAGTGGTGTTGGTTTATAGTGCTTGGATGGAAAGCTACGATGAAGTTGTAGTGCATCCTCCAAATGTAAACATAATGAAAAAATAGAAGGAGAAACTTATGATCGTGATCTATGGGATAAAAGATAAATTAAATCCAATAAAATCAACATTATCGAATGTAATACACCGTTGTGTTATGTCCGTACTCGGTATGCCGGAGGATAAAAGGGCCCATCGCTTTATTCCATTGGATAGGGATGATTTTTATTATCCTGGTGGCCGTTCAGATTCCTATACTGTGATTGAAATAAATATGATGCAAGGCCGGACCGAACAAACAAAAAAGGCACTCATCAAGGTATTGTTTACCGAGATTGAACAGCAATTAGGTATAAGCCCGGTTGATATTGAAATCACCATCAGCGAGCAACCGCCCCACTGCTGGGGATTTAGGGGTATGACGGGCGATGAGGCGTCTTTGTCTTATAAGGTGAATGTATAACTGATCACCGCGTGTGCGACATGAAACCCTATGTTGCACATGCGGGGCTGGCATCAAAATATTGCTTAACCAGGAATTGGATCTATCAGCGCGCTGCAAATAATATTGAAAGGAAATTGTTATATGTGTAAAAAAATAGTCATGCTTTTTTGGTTGTGCTGCCCTGCATTTTTACATGCGGAATCATTTGATCTGCAAATTCCTCCACAAGAAATATTGAAGCTGGTTCAGGCTGGTACAACGAACTTTGAACTGCCGGAAGTTGAGGTCTTCAATAAAGAGGGGAAATCCATTTTTTACCAAAAATCCTTACCTAAAAATTTCCGGGCTGATTTGGAGAAGGCAGTTCAGGAAAATCGGGGGGCTGATAAATCGTTGCAGTCACATTTGGAGAATGTTGTTGATGCTAATGGCAACAAATTTGGCCTTATTGGTAGAACATTCGATTTGGCAATAGTTGAGTATTGGGCAGACTGGTGTGTGTCTTGTAAAGAACAGCAGAAAATTGTGCAATCCTATATTTCAGACAATCAAAACCTGAAAATACTCTGGTTAAAAATCGAAAAAGACCCTACGAAAATTGACGGTGTAGTAATCAATAAAAGATAGGTTTAATTGGTTCCAATTAGCACATTTTGTGTGCTGCACAGTTTTAAACCACGGCTGCATATTACCTGAACAATCAATAGGTTAAGTTATCCACCCAGGGTGTGGATAACGTTGTGCGTAAACTATGTGTACCTGCCTGGAGGCGCCAAGTTGCTTGGCTTGGAGGAAGTTGGTGACTTGGTAAGCACTTTGCGTCGCTGGTAAACAGTGCAATTTTCACCCTGTATCACTCTGGTTAATTTTGCCCTGGGTGATGTTTTTTTACTCCCTCCCAATAACATCCCGATCTGGATATGTAATTAAAGTTGCCAGGTCAATTTAGCGAAGATACTGCGCTCAATTTCTGCGGCGTTAATATCATTGATGCTACCGAACTCGCGATGGCTGCTGTCGGTCAGGTTTTGGCCGGTGATATTAACGCGCAGTGATTTATTAATCTGGGTGCCGAGGTTAATGTCCAGGCGCACATAACTATCGATCTGGAATGCGGGCAATTTATCGACATAAGTTGCAGTGGAGTCCAGCGTCCAGTTATCACTTATGTTCCAGAATATTTTTAATCCGGCTTGATGTTCAGGCGATACATTTTCTGCACTTTCCTGTGCCGGGTCGAGTGCATCGAGTGACATATGCAGGTAGCTGTAATTGGCTGCCAGTTTTAAATCCGGGTTCAGGCTCCAGCTAAGTACAGCTTCAAATCCATCGGATGTGCCTTGCATATTGTTGGTGAACATATACGGAATTAACAAATGCGGCGGGTCAATGCCGTTATTAATCAAGGTGATATTTTCCGGAACCGGATTGGTTGTGCTGAGATGTTCATAGTCGTTATAAAAGGCAGAGAAATCAGCGGATAGGCCGGGTGTGAGTTGATGGCGGTAACCCAGCTCATACGCGATGAGTTCTTCGGATTTAAAATTGTCATTGGGGACAAATGCCGCTCTGACATTGGGCGCAGTAGCCAGTGTGCTGGTCAAGTCTTCCTCAATGGGAGTTGGTGTGCGCACCGCGCGCGAGACAGATGCCCAGAGCGTCTGGTCTTGATCGGGATGCCATTGCAAGCGCACATTGGGTTGGAATTCTGTGCCGGAAAATTCATTGTGTTCAACTTTAGCGCCCAGAGTTAAAAACCAGGCCTCGGGTACGAGCGTAATTTTGTCCTGCACAAACGCGCTGTAAATACTGTCGTGACGTTGTTGCGGTGAAAACGAAACATTGTTAGTGCCCTGTTCGTCATCGGTGAGATAACGAAACCCGGCACCAGTAATAATGGCGTGGTTTGTGAGTGGTGCAAAATCATATTGCGCATCCAGATCGTAAGTGATCCGGTCATCAATAAAATTCAGTGGCTCATCGCGCTTGGTCCAATCGATATAGGTTTGGATATTCAATTGCGAACCATCGGTGTATTTATCTATCCAGCGTCCTAAAAGATTGATTCCTTCATAGCGAATAATTTGTTGTTCAATCGGGGCATAGGGCGGAACCAAAGAAAAATCTGGACGCAGTTGTTCACTGTCGGTGCGATAAGCATCGCCTTGCAGGGTAAATTGATCTGCCCAATCTGCGCGGAAACCTGTGCGAAGCCCGTCCCATGCATCGTAGGTGTCTGCTTGTGTATCACTGGTTGCAGTGGGAGGTTTGAGTGAAGAATCCTGTTTGAAACCCCTCGCATATACACGATAGGAACCATCGTGACCGAAGGTGCCGCCTTGTCGTGTACTAAGCGTTCCTTTTTCTTCATTGCCATACAGTGCGCTGGTGAGGTTACCCAGGGTGTCATGGGAATGTTTGGTGATGATATTGATCACGCCATTGACTGCATTGGCTCCCCAGAGGACACCGCCCTGGCCGCGCACGACTTCAATGCGTTCGATATCTTCCAGCATGAGCCCATGGGCTTCCCAAAGTACGCCACCAAAAACCGGGTTGTATATTGTTCGCCCATCAATCATTACCAATAATTTATTGGCAAGGCTGTTATTAAAACCACGAATACTAATCGCCCAACTATTGGAATCGGAACGTGCGACTTGCATGCCCGGCACCATTCTGAGCGCATCGGGAATAGTGGTAACACCGGATCGGATAATGTCTTCATTGGTGACAACATAAACAGCCGCTGGAGCATCGGCGATTGTTTCTTCTTTTTTGGAGGCGCTGTGTATTTTGACTTCCAGCAATTGCTCAAGTGTGAGTTCGAAATAATCGGCAGAGGTGAGCGCAAAAGTGCGTGGAGTAATGAGCGGTACCATTACCGCACTAGCGTAAAATAATAGTGCGCGTAACATTCGATCTTTAGGCATTTTTTATTTCTCTTTCCTATTGCTCGTATCATGATTATTAACATCAGTGTCAGGTAATTAATTCCATTTTTAATGGACATAGGACATAAGCCGGATAAATTCTTTTTTGACGACGGAATAACATTCGCACACGCTACTTTCCAGCTTTTGCCGGTCCAATACTGATATGTGGCCACGGCGATAACTTATGCAACCGGCATTTTGTAAACTTCCTGCAGCTTCGGTAATACTTTCGCGGCGCACGCCGAGCATATTGGCAACTAATTCCTGGGTCATTAATAATTCCCCGGAGGGGATACGGTCTACCGTCAGGAGTAGCCAGCGGCAGAGCTGTTGTTCGACTGTGTGGTGACGATTGCAAGCGGCGGTTTGGAACATTTGCGTCATCATCGCTTGTGTGTAGCGCAATAACAGCCGCTGCAACATTCCCGCAGCATTAAATTCTTTTTTTAATATATTTTGCTCCAGGCGGAAGGCGTACCCCGCAGTTTGTACTATGGCGGTATTGGGTGTGGCATTACCACCTAATAATATCGGCAGGCCCAACATTCCTTCATTGCCCACTTCTGCTGCCTCGGCACAGGCACCTGTGTCCATAATGTATTGCAGGGAAATGATGCTGGTTGTAGGAAAAAAAGCGTAACTGATATGTTGGTTTGGCCCATAAATCACATCGCCCAACTTCAAATTGACCAGTTCAAGATGCGCTTTAAAACGATCCAACTCGGAACCTTCCAGCGCCGCAAGAATATAGTTTTGCTCAGGCTTGTGCTGCTCATTGATAACATGTTTAAGCATGGACATTCCTTTTTCATTAACAATACTGATTGCGTCAACGATTGCTGTGCAATTTAAAATGTTGTGGTGTGACTAAGGCATTTCCTTGCACTGTATTCCGATGCCGCGATAACCAATGAAGCGGCTGGCGTGATCAAACATAGGCGTACCGCTGACGCGGTAAAATTGCCGATTACCGCCGGGTGTGGTGCGGCTGAAAGAGAAATCAATAAAGGGTTGCCTCGCGGCGATAATGCGTTGCAATTCCTCGCGTTCATGTTCATCCCAACCAGTTGCTTCGTGACTGTCATTCGGGCTGGTCGCTGCACTGGTATCGGTAAATGAATCTACCTGGATGCCGAGCATTTCCAATACCGGACCCGACACCTTGGTGAATTTTCCGTTTTCATCCTGCTCCCAATACCAGTCAGATGCGAGTTCAGTCAGGCTGCGGAAACGCGCTTCGCTCTCGCGCAATTCAGCGGTACGTTCCTGTACTTTTTCTTCCAATATCTTGTTGTAGTTTTCCAATTTTTTATAAAGCAGGCGGACTTCCAGCATGTTGTGGATGCGTGTTTTTACTTCAATCACATCAAAGGGTTTGCTGATAAAATCTTTTGCTCCGCTTTGCAATGCGCGCAATTTATGGCCGGGTTGTGCAGTCAGGACAATAACCGGCAAGTAGTCATCCTCGATATTGGCTTTAAGGCACTCCATTACCTGGAAGCCGTCCATTTCCGGCATTTGCAAATCCAGCAAAATCAAATCGTAATGATGCTTGCGATATAAGGGCGCAACTTCCAGTGGATGCATGGTCGCGCTGACATTGGTATAACCTGCATCACCCAGCAGGCTCTGCAAAAGATCAACATTGGCTTGCTGGTCATCCACAATGAGAATGCTGGCATTGAGAATGTCTTCTTCGGTTAGCTTCATGCTCGTTCCTCTTGTTTCAAGGTAGTCATTTTGTTATGCGTCAGTTCAACTGCTGCATCCAGCGCACTCATAAATTCATTAATGCGAATGGGCTTGGTGAGGTAACGGAAAAATCCGGCTTCAAGCCCTTTTTCAATATCGCGTGGAATTGCATTGGCACTCAATGCAATTACCGGAATATGTTTTGTTAACGAATCCCTGGCAATGACTTTGAGTGCTTCAGTACCACTTATGCCGGGTAAGTTAATATCCATCAATATCAAGTCAGGTTGTGCTAGGCGCGCAAGTTCAATTCCGGCAAAACCATCGCGCGCAGACAAGAGGAAAAAGTCGGGTCGCGTTGCGATTATGTCTTCTACCAGCGCCAGGTTTGCGGGATTGTCTTCTACATACAGCAGCGTGCGTTTTGCATCATTTTTCGTCCGCTGCTGTTTCAATGTGGGATGCTCGACCGGATTATTTACGGCGATAAGGTTGGCCGCCCCCATGGATAATTCAACACTGAAGAGCGTACCTTTTCCGACTTTACTGGCAACAGAAATTTTTCCGCCCATTAATTTGATCAGGCGTTTGGTCATCACCAACCCTATACCAGTGCCTTCTTCGCTACTGTTTTCTTTTCCGAGGCGATTAAAAGGCTGGAAGAGTTGTGATAATTGTTCTGGTGATAAACCTTCACCTGTATCTTCAACACTAATCCGTGCGCGACCGGGGCTGTATTCCGTACAGGTAACTTTCACCTTGCCGTTGGGGCGATTGTATTTAATGGCATTGGACAAAAGGTTGATGAGCACTTGTTTCAAACGGGTATTGTCCGCCATCACTGTAAATGCTGAATCAAACTCAGGAAAGCTCAAGGTGATGTTGCGATTGAGCGCCTGGGGTTCAACCATAGTTTTGCATTCGCGCATCAACTCGGGCAGGGCAACCAAGTCCATCGATACCGGCAAACGGCCCGATTCGATCAGGGTGAGGTCAAGGATTTCGTTAATTAAATCCAGCAAATACCATCCCGCCTGGAGGATTTGCGCCACGCTGCGTTTTTGCGAATCGGTGAGCGGCGGATTGCTGGCATCAACCAATTGCGCAAACCCCAAAATCGCATTGAGCGGCGTGCGCAATTCATGGCTCATATTGGAAAGGAAATCGGATTTTGCGCGGTTGGCTTTTTCGGCCAGGTTTTTTGCTTTATTGAGTTCAAGGTTATTTTCCAACAGCACCTGGTCAATGCGTTTCTGTTCGGTGATATCAATCAGCATATTGATGCCGCCAATAATTTCACCCGAGGTGTCACACAGTGGGGTTGGGTGTGCGACAAAATTCACGCGGGTTTTATCTGGCCGTTCTGCGATTGCCTCTACGCCGAATAATGGGCGCTGTTCATTCAATGCAATTGCCATAGGACATTCTTCGTAGGGCATGGGCGTGCCATCAGGATGAAATAATGTTAATTCCTTGCACCATTTATCATTACCCAACTCCGGTGTGCGGCCGGAAAAGTCCACGGCGGTCTGGTTGTAGTGGGTGAGTTGGCCTTTGGCATCAGTTGCGTAAACGGCAACTGGCAGCGCATCAATAACCGAGCGTAGGTGTCGTTCGCTCTCGCGCAAAATATCTTCAGTGTGTTTGGTTTCGGTGATGTCGAGGTTGGTGCCGATAATCGACTCGGCTTTGCCCCGCGCATCGGTGCGTAGGGTATCCACGGAGCGAATATGACGGATGTCGTTGGCACCACTGCGTTTAATGCGAAATTCACGACAGCGGCTTTCATGCAACATAATTGCTTTATCCCAACCTTCTTGTGCAATGCGATCTTCGGGCAATAAATGTTGCGCCCACACCGCCCGGTTTACTATGCCATCCGGTGTAGGTTCTACCCCGTAGATGCGGAACATTTGCTGGTCCCAACGCATGCGGTTGTCAGAGAGGTTTAATTCCCAGATCCCTACGCCGGTTGCCTCTGTGGCCAGGCGCACCCGTTCATCGCTTTCGCGCAGTGCCTGCTCGGAATGTTTGCGCTGGGTGACGTCGGTAAACAGGATGGCAATTTTCTGGCTACCCTGTTTGCCAAAGCGGCAAGCGTAAATATCAAACCAGCGGTGCAGGAACGGGATTTCCCGCTCGAAGCGGATCGGCTCCCCGGTTTGCAATACCTGATCATAGACTGCAAAAAAATCCGGTCCTAAATCTGGCACAAAATCGCTCAGGTATTTTCCCTGCGCACCTTTAAAGCCACTTTGTTTTTCGAAGGATGGATTAGTTTCCAAAAACAGCTGGTCAACAGGTTGGTTGTTTTTATAGAGCATTTGGACAATACAAAAGCCTTCGTCCATCATTTCAAACAGGTTGCGGTAGCGATACTCAGATTCCAGTATCAAGGCTTCGGCATTTTTACGCGCAGAAATATTCCGCAATACATAAGCCAAATAACGTTCGCCATTTAAATACATCTCATTGACGGCGATTTCCATAGGTACATCCAGGCTATCTTTTTTATGGCCAATGGCCTCGCGGACAACACCTTGGCTGGGCTCCTCCTGTGGCGGGGAGTTGTGATCAAGTGCGCCGCTTATGCCGTCCAATTCAGGAACAATCAGGCTGATGTTTTGGCCGATCAATTCTGCGGGTTTATAACCAAATATTTTTTCAGTTGCAGTGTTGACGCTTTCAATCAGGCGCGTGCGCGCATTGACAGTGACTATGCCATCGCCCACGGTCCCCAATATTGTTTTGATGCGTTCGCTACTATCGAGTAGAGCCTGTTGTGCGGCGTTTTCGGCGGTGATATCGCGGAAGACCAATACTGCGCCGATAACCTGTCCATCGCGGTCGCGAATCGGGGCGCAGCTGTGGGCGATATTACATTCAGTGCCGTCGGGCAGTATCAGGATATTATTGTTTGCGCCTTGGGCGACACCGTGCAGCAAGGTCTCCAGTACAGGGTTTAATACCGGCTCGCGGGTTTCTTTATTGATGATATGGAAATGTTCGCAAATGGAATTGCCTGCCGCCATTTCAATGCTTGATGCAGTCAACTGTTCTGCAACATGGTTCATCAGAGTTATGCACGCGTTGCAATCGGTCGCGATTACCGCATCCGCGATGGAATTAAGTGTCACATCAAGTTTTCGCTCGCTGTCTTGCAGGGTGACATAAGCGAGGTTCAATTGCTGGTTCAAGGCTTCCTGCTTGTCGAGCGAACGTTTGGTTTCAAGATGAACCAGATCCATCAAGCGCTGGTGGATGTTGCGATAAATCCCGTAAGCAAATGCCTGTGCAAACAGCAGCATAAAAATGCTTACCAACACAATAAACGCAAATAAATAACTCAAATATTTTCGATGTTCACTGCGATGTTGTTGCAGGAGTTGTTCTTGTAGTTGTTGGTATTCCCGCATTACTGCGCGAATGGCTGCGATACGTTCGGTGCCTTCACCATTGGTAAAGCGCAACAGCAGGTCACTTGAGCTTGCCGTGCCAATATCGGCAATGGTAGTGGAGAGGAATTCAATTTCTTTCTCAAGCAACGGGACAAGTTTATCAATGTGGTTGTTCGCGGTGGCGGTGGTGGATGTTTTGCGCAGCTGCTTGATTTCATCGGCAATATTTTTTTGCAATTGGGTGTAGGGCCGCAGGAAGTTGGTGTCGTACGTCAATATGTAGCCACGTGTACCTATTTCGGCATCCGAGAGTAACGAGAGGATTGTCTGCGCACCGTTGAGCCCGAGGGTTGATTGCATGCCGAGGCTCTCGGCCGTTTTCATGCGGTCAAATAACCAGAAGAGTGTGGTGGCTATGATCAGCACGATCACAGTGGGTAGGCTGAGTAAAAAAAAATTCCTGCGTCTAGTTCTTTTCATAAAATCTACCCTGCTCGCAACAACATAGACTCAGTGTGCAAATGGATCCCAACTCCGTCGCTATAGACAACTTTTTAGGTCATTAGTTTAAGGATGATCCAATGCTTGCTGATGAACGTCTGTTGGATAGTTAACATAGCGGTGTGTTTATGGATTTTCACGCCGCGATCATTAATAGACTAATAGCTGGGTCACATTTTTAATCATTGCTGTATCGAGCAGGAATAACGAGATGCCAGTAAAAAATAGGGATATTAGTCAGTACGCAAACGCACTGAGCAAGGGTGCAGGCTGGAGATAATATGAAGCATTATCCGCCATTTGCTATTTGTTTAATTTTGTCGTCACTGATAAGAAGGAGAGCAACAATGGAAAATTATCGCCACTATGTGTCCGGTGTATTGGTACATCGCGATCAAGCAACACAGGTTGTGTCGGAACTTGTTGCTGCTGGCTTGCCGCTGGTGCGTGTGCACCTCTTCGACAAGGATTCAACACCGCCGCCTCATACTGCCACGGAAAGCAGCGATGTGATATTAAAAGATATTGTAGTTGATAGTGCCATAGGCACGGCGGTGGGAACCGGTGTTGGTGCGGTATTAACTGTTGCAATGGCGGCAGCCAATGTGACCTTGTTTGTTGCCAGTCCATTAATTGCACCGCTGGTGATGTTGGGTTGGGGAGCCAGTATTGGTGGCCTGGTGGGTGCCAGTGTTGGCGCGGCAGAAAAAGCAAAGCCCTTATCTGAATTGGTTCATGATGCGATCAACAATGGCAGTTATGTTGTTGTCGCAGAAACCCTGTCAAAGGATGAGACAGAAACAGCGGGCGCCATTTTTAAAAACGCAGTGGGGGATTATACGGAATCGGTTTAATTCTCCAGGTGATAAAAATAAACCCTCGGGTCTGAATCATTCGGCAGGAAGCTATATATTTCGTCATTCCTGCAAACGCAGGAATCCATATATTTAGTCATTCCTGCGAACGCAGGAATCCAATTGTTTTTGTGGATACCCGCGTTCGCGGGTATGACGAAAAGATTACGGTTCGCGGGTATGACGACTGTGTGACGAAAATACGAGCATGACGAAAAGCTAACCCTGTGCAAACGTGCTGAAATTTTCTTGTAGGGAGGTTTCAATTACCGCCTGCTAATTGCGCAGGCGGTTAGTGTGAGGTTTGGTTCCATAATATGAATGGAGATCATTTGCCAGTGTGTTGTCTGCCAAGTCAGGCCAGGCATTTTTATTAAAGCCTGGTGCATTTTTCAAACGCTCTTTATCGATGTCGAGCAGGAAACGTTTATTTTTGGTATCCAGTTTTAACGCACTCCAGGGGACAGCAAATAATTTTTCACCCATACCAAGGAAGGACCCAAACGACAATACCGCATATTCAATATGACCTCTGGCAACATCCAGCATGATTTCCTTGATCTCACCGATATCGTCATTGTCTGCATTGCAGACTTCATTGCCGATCAATGTATCTGCGCCCATTAATCTCGGCCCCGGCCCATGGTGTTGGGTGGTTTTATAGATGCCATAGGTATCGCGTGCTTCGTAAGTCATGTCGGATCTCCTGCATTTGATCTGAAAATGGAAAATAACAGTCAGCGTTCAAGATCATGATAGGAGCCCAAGGTGCTCTGGTCTGTACGAGAAACCACACAAATTTTTATCAGGTGATTTCTTGTTTATTGAGCGCTCATTTTATTTATTAGGGCGATCATTTGGTTTATTGGAATGATCGTTTGGTTTGGTAAATAAATCGTCATTACGCTGGCCCAGCAGCAGGCCCAATACAAAACTCACCACAGCACCTGTGCCTATGGCCGTCCAGGGTTTGTCGTGCACATAGGTATTGGTTGCCGTTGCGGCTTTCTGCGTCTGGTCAACCAACTTATTGCGCGTGCTGTTGAGGTAATGTTTGGCGGTATTGATGCGTTGGTTGAGTTTGATTTGTACGCGTGCAAGGTCATCGCCGCTCAAATGAGTCGCTTCTTTAACCAGGCATTCAACATCGTTGACAAAATTTTTAAATTCTTCAGCGATATCAGCGGATACATCGTGGATATTATCGCTGCTACTAACAGGGGGTGTTTTACGGGTATGGGATAGGATTGACATGGCCACTACCTATGCAGTTCCGGGTTAATAAAGCAAACCATCCGGCAGTGTTAAGCCGCTAATAACAAATTGTTTATTAACACTTAACCAGTTGCCGAACCTGGAGCCAATAATAAGCCATGCGCCAGGTGCGCTCTGTGGGGTAGCTAACCTAAGGAAAAAGCTGCCATCTGCAGGTTTGCGCGTGTGCCTGGAGAACGGTTAGCGAACCTTCAACTTTATAATTTCTATGTGGGTTGGCGTACTGACCTTGTATCGGCATCGCCTTAAGGTTTGGCTCTGGTGCAGGCCGTAGATGTTGGGTTGTGTGTGAAATCTATAGCCTGGGTGAGGTGTGCATAATCGTGAGCTTCAAGCATTTTTACAGCTCGGTTTTGCATAAGGGTTTTGCATGAACATAAGAGGTTTTGCATGAAAAAGTTACACAATAAACACGACTATTTTGATGATGACAACAATTCTCGCGAGCAGCGCGCCCAACCGCGCAAGTCCCAACAGGCGCACACTTCGCACCATGGGCATCGCCATGAGGATGATGAAAATGAACATCACCATGGGCATCATCACGAACCCGGCAAAAATTCAGTGCGCATGCAACTCCGCAGCATCCAGCGTTTGTACTGAGTAATTTCAGATAAATGGTTCGTCATGCCTGCGAACGCAGGTATCCATACCTCTTGTTGTCATGCCTGCGAACGCAGGTATCCATCAAAACGGATTAGCCACGCTTGTTCGCATAAGGCTGGATGGGTTGGGGAATCCCTGGCTGTACCGGATCACTCGGGTGGATTGGTTGGGCGGGCGGGGTAGGCGATATATGCGGCGGTGGCTCCACCGGTGCTATAGGGTCTACCGGTACATTGGGGTTTTGCGGCGTCGAGGGCCGCGGCGGGATATTGGGATGTGCGGGCGGAACAGGCTGTTCCGGTTGCGCGGGTGCCGGGTCAATTTCCGGCGCTGGCTCAGGGTTAAATGGCTCTTCGGGGGCGATGACACTGATCACGTGCCCGCTTCCCAGCGATTTTGAATCCTCATTGCTTGGTTCTTCGGCCAGTTTGCAGGCCATTAACCAGTGTCGATATTCATTCCCCGGTGCGCGCCCTTCGGATTCCCAGATTTGGTAGGCGAATTCGCGGATGCGTTGTTCTTGGCTATTCATTATCAAGTTCTCCTGTGGAGTGATGACCTTGTGATGGTCCTGTAACGATGTATCTCCTGTTTACTTTTTCTCACAGGGAGACGACGTTGTCTGTTGTCTGGCGAACAAAAGTCTGAGTGCGCTTTAGCAAAAAATGCCTGGTGCGAGCGTGCGGAAATCAATGTTGTTGTGCCTGTTACTACACATTGGCAAGTGCGTTCCACTGGCGTTCCATCATAGTCAGAAGCTTCCCATAAAGTTCCGTATAGGCTTGCATGGAGTGGCGCCAGAACACGGGTGCTGCCATCGCCCGGCAGCGCATGGCGTCGAGCAGGTCGGGGTGTTTGAATACCTGTAAGGCGCGATTAATGGCCCCGCGATAACTTTCCACATTCGGCTCCTGAAATAAAAAACCGCTCAGGCCATCTTCAATGGTATCGGCCAGGCCACCGGTGTGGCGCGCGATCGGCAGGGAGCCGCAACACTGGGCATAAAGCTGGCTCAGGCCGCAGGGTTCAAAGCGCGATGGCATCAACAAAAAATCGCTGCCCGCAAAAATGCGCCGCGCGGTAACTTCCTCAAAACCTATATCCACTCCAACCTGATGTGGATAGCGCTGTGCCAGTTGCAGCATGCGCGCTTCCAATTCGGCTTCACCGCAGCCCATCACCACCAGGCGGCCACCGGCACGCACAATGTCATCGGCAATATTGAGCGTGAGATCTACACCTTTCTGGTGCGCGAGGCGGGACACCACGGCAAATAGCGGGTGGTGGCTATGCGGTAAATTAAAAAGTTGTTCAACATGGCGGGTATTTATTTTTTTGCGGTCCCACTGCTGCGCGCTAAAACTTTCCACCAAATGCGGATCGGATTCCGGCTCCCAGCTTTCATCAATGCCATTGAGTATGCCGCTTAACAAACCCTGCTCAAATTTATCCTTAAGCAAACCTTCCAATCCACAACCAAAGGCCGGTGTGGTGATTTCGCGCGCATAGGTTTCGCTCACCGTCGTAATGTGGTGCGCGTAAACGATACCCGCTTTTAGCAGGGAAAGTTTGCCGTAAAACTCCATGCTGTCGATGTTAAATGCATGTGCGGGCAAACCAAGGGTATTCACTAATTGCGGATCACAAAGCCCCTGGTGGGCGAGGTTATGGATGGTAAAAACACTGGGTGTGGTTTGCCCGCGCCACGCCATATAGGCCGGTGTTAATGCGGTTGTCCAATCGTTGGCATGGACAAGGTTCGGACACCATTTAAGCGCGGGGCGCCCTCGGGCAATTTCCGCAGCAGCAAAACTCAAGCGGGCAAAACGGACGGGATTATCGCTCCAGTCATTGCCATTGGTATCGCCGTAAGCGTTTCCTTCTCGGTCGTATAATTCAGGGCACAGCACAACATAAATTATCGGTGCTTTATTCCCTGGACCCATTTGCAATTGGCCGATTTTACACGCAGGCAAACCTGCGTACGCATCCATGCTGTCAATAATGCGGATCGGATAACCGCTGGTAATAATCTGGCGGTAGCCGGGAATTAAAATACGCACATCATGGTGGGCGAGCAGCGCATTGGGCAATGCGGCGGATACATCACCCAGCCCCCCCACTTTTATCAAGCCAGTATATTCCGGTGTGACAAATAAAATTTTACCTTTTGTTGCAGGTCCTTCCCTCCGGGGCTGCTGCAATTGGGCGATTTGCTTTTCCCACGCCTGTTCGCGCGCCAGTGGATTGCCAAGGGGCGGATTCACGACATTCAACATACTGGTTCCCCATCAATATTAAGTGCTTTTTAAAACGACTGTTGTGTTAAGGGGAAGGTTCCCTGGCGGTGGGTGGTTTTACTTTTTGGGATGAATTAAAAGCCTCATCGTCAAAACTGGTGCGCAATTGGGGTAAGTAATCGGGATAATTAGCGGTGATAAATTGAATCAATCTTTCGCGCAAGAAGCAGCGCAAATCCCAACTGTTACCGGCATTGCTGGAACTGACGAGTACGCGCACTTGAACGGATTTTTCACTGGCGTCGGTGACTTGCAAGTTGCTGACACGACCGTCCCAAAATTGCGGCACTTGTTTGCACAGGTTTTCCAATTCCTTGCGCAACGGATCGAGTGGCATTGCATAATCGACCCATAAAAATAATGAACCCAATAATTGGGTAGATGACCTTGTCCAATTCTGGAAGGGGTGTTCAATAAAATATTGCAGTGGAACTATAAGACGGCGCTCATCCCAAATTTTGATAACCACATAGGTGCTGGTGATTTCTTCAATGCGCCCCCACTCATTTTCCACAATGACAACATCATCCAGGCTGAGTGGTTGGGTCAACGCTATTTGTAAACCGGAAATCAAATTGCCCAGCACCGGTTTTGCTGCAAAGCCCACCGCCAAACCGGCTAAACCTGCCGATGCCAATAAACTCGCACCGATTTGTTTGGCGCCGGGAAAGGTCATTAACATCGCGGCAATGCCAAATAAAATAACCAGGAATGAAAGTATATGGACCAACACCTGGGTCTGGGTGTGAATGCGGCGGGCCGCACGGTTATCGCTGACCTGGATGGGATGGCGATTAAAAATAACCTGACGACTTGCATCCACAAAACGCAATCCAAACCAGATGACAGTGGCAATAATGGACAGCGTGATGAGATGACTGATAATCCCCGAAAAAGCCAGGTTCTCCGGCGCCGAACGCCAGAGGATTTGTAAACCTATCAGCGGGATCAAAAAATGTAGCGGCGCCTTGATGCGCTCCAGTAAATCGCGTGCAAACGAAAAAGGAGTTGCCAGCCGCGTTAATAGATACGTTATTCCCGGCGCGAGTAGCGCAAGTACTACCAGGGTTATGAGTGCAATGGCTAAAAACCGTAATTCAGGAAGATGCGCGACCCAATCGTAATTCATGGCAATCCCCTTTGATGTGTGCACTTAGTCGCGATAACTTTTTTTGCAAAATCGTTTTTATGTCTGTTGCTGCATCAAGATCGGCGCAGTGCCTGGATAAGTTCAACCTTATTCATGGATGAGCGCCCGCGTATATGTTACTGGCTGGCCTTTGCCTGCAATGTGGCCAGGGTTTGCTTTTCAACCGCATCAGGCGCGGCTTGTTAATTCTATGGATACCCGCGTTCGCGGGTATGACGAAAGTTGTTTTCTTTATGGTCTTTCAGTTATATCTCTTTAAGATTCTGAATTATTCGCCATTCCAAGATTCTGAATTGTTCGTCATTCCAAGATTCTGAATTATTCGTCATTCCTGCGAACGCAGGAATCCATGCCTTTGTTTATGTGGATACCCGCGTTCGCGGGTATGACGAAAATATATTTTCCATAGCATCCCTGCGGAAAATATATTTAAAAACTCCCTTGCGGGAGAGCAAAAGTTATTCCTTATCGTGATGGGCGGCTGCCAAATCTTTTGCCATTTTTAAGTGCTGTGCGAGTGTTGGCAGGGTTGCTTTCGCAAACTCGGCTATGTCCGGATCATCCGATACTGCCGCTTGTTGGAACAACTTGATGGTCTCTTCATGGGCTTTCACCTGGTTGTTGGCATAGGCCTCGTTGAAGGATTCACCTTCGCGTTGCTCCAATACGAATTTTTTTGCCTTGGTGGTCAATTCTGCTTCGGTAGACACATCCAGTTTCTTGCGGCTGGCGATAGAGGCGAGTTCCTTATTCGCGGCGGAGTGATCGTTAATCATTGCCTGGGCAAATGTTTTCACATCCGCTGAGGTTGATTTTTGCAGTGCAAGCTTCGCGCTTTCCACTTCGGCAATCCCTTTGGCGGATACTTCATCGACAAAATCATCAGCATCAATTTTATCGAGCGCAAATGCCATGTTGGCGGTTGCACTGACAATACACACGAATGCGCTGGCGGATAATATTTTTTTGATGTTCATTATGAATACCTCTTGCTGAGAGTTGTGTTAGTTATTACGTATTAAATGTTGCGTGTTGAATTACGTGTTAGGTTAGTCCTTCGATATCAGGCAGCTACTATTCCAGTGCGGATTAGCTACCGTGGACAAATACTGATAGTTCAGCCTCTGCTTTTCGGTGTGGTATCGAACCTAAGTGATAAATAAAATGCCTCGGATAGCCCGGGTGATTTTTTGCTTATGTTATGTGGCGCACAGTCGGTTAATTTGCCCGTCAGTTATATCTGTCAACTGCCCTGTTTTGTGGGAGTGATCTATGACGGAAAAAAATCAACACCATGCGTTTCTACATGACACAACCTGGTACAAGGACGCCGTTATTTACCAAGCGCATGTGAAATCATTTTTTGATGCGAATAATGATGGGGTAGGGGATTTCGTTGGGCTGATTGAGAAGCTGGATTACATTGTCGAGCTTGGCGTCAATGCCATCTGGCTATTGCCTTTTTATCCATCGCCCATGCGCGACGATGGTTACGACATTGCAGAATACCGCAGTGTACATCCCGCCTATGGCACCCTGGGCGATGTGCGCCGATTTATCAGCGAAGCGCATAAACGTGGGGTGCGAATTATTACCGAACTGGTCATTAACCATACCTCCGACCAGCACGCCTGGTTTCAAAAAGCGCGTCGCGCTAAACAAAATTCCAAGGCCAGGAATTTTTATGTGTGGTCTGATACCAATCAAAAATACCAAGGCACGCGCATTATTTTTTCCGATACAGAAAATTCCAACTGGACCTGGGATCCGCTTGCCGGCCAATATTTTTGGCATCGCTTTTACAGTAACCAACCGGATTTGAATTTTGATAATCCCGACGTATTAAAAGAAGTGCTCAGCATCATGCGCTTCTGGTTTGATATAGGTGTGGACGGTTTGCGCCTGGATGCAATTCCCTATCTTGTTGAGCGCGAAGGAACCAGCAATGAAAACCTGCCGGAAACCCATGAGGTCCTGAAAAAAATCCGCGCTGAACTGGATGCTAATTATCCTGATCGTTTGTTGTTAGCGGAGGCCAATCTCTGGCCAGAGGACATCCAGCAATATTTTGGCAATGGCGATGAATGCCATATGGCGTTTCACTTTCCATTAATGCCGCGCATGTACATGGCGATTGCACAGGAGGACCGCTTTCCTATTATCGATATTTTGCGGCAAATGCCGGAGATTCCTGCCAATTGCCAATGGGCGATTTTTTTGCGCAACCATGACGAGCTTACACTCGAAATGGTGACTGACCAGGAGCGCGATTATTTATGGAACCATTATGCAGCTGACCAGCGCGCGCGTATTAATGTGGGAATCCGTCGCCGCCTGGCGCCCCTGGTTGAACGCGACCGGCGCCGTATTGAATTGTTGAAAAGTTTATTGCTCTCCATGCCCGGTACACCCACCTTGTATTACGGCGATGAGATAGGCATGGGCGATAATATTTTCCTCGGTGACCGCCATGGTGTGCGCACGCCCATGCAGTGGTCGGATGACCGCAACGGTGGTTTTTCCCGCGCCGATCCCGCCAGCCTGATTGCACCGGCGATTATGGACCCGCTCTATGGTTTCCAGGTGGTGAATGTTGAGTTGCAAGCGCGCGATACCCACTCGCTCTTGAATTGGACGCGCCGCATCCTTGCGATCCGCAAACAACAAAAAGCGTTTGGGCGCGGCAATTTAAAAATGCTTACGCCCGCCAATCGCCGCATACTTGCCTATTTGCGCGAATACACCAACCCTGAAGGTGCGAGTGAAATTATTTTATGCGTGGCCAACGTCTGTCGCGCAGCACAAGCGGCAGAGTTGGATTTGTCTGCCTATGCCGGAAAAATTCCAGTTGAACTTATTGGTGGCACTTCCTTTCCGTTGATCAGCAAACTCAATTATCAATTGACGCTTCCGCCCTACGGTTTTTATTGGTTTCTATTGGTGGATGAAACCCAAATGCCGGGCTGGTATGTTGCGCCCATCGAACCCATGCCGGAACTCACCACTATTATTATCAAACTCAGTTTGCTGGAGTTAATTGAAGTGGAAGCCGTGCGCTCCCATCTCGAAAAAGATTCCTTGCCAAATTATTTACCCAAATGTGCCTGGTTTGCATTTCCTGGTCTCCCTATTGTCTCCACGCAACTTTGTTATGCGCTGCTCCTGGGTGATCCTGCTGATTTGTTTGTCTTTACTGAAATCCTGGTCAGGCGTGAAGAAAAAGATGAACGTTATTTTTTGCCTCTGGGTGTTGTTGCCGATCATTTGGCGGGAACACCTTCACAACAATTGGCCTTGGTGCGGCTGCGCCAGAAGCGGCGCGTCGGGCTGCTGACCGATGCATTCACCTTGCCCGATTTCAGCCGCAAGGTGATGGGCTATTTGCGCGAGCAGGCAGTGCTGCCGTTTGGTGATGGGCAATTGCATTTTATTGCGCAGCCGCTGCTCGCTGACATTGATCCGGCGCGCGACGAAGATATTAATCTCGCCACCACCGTGAGTATTAATGGCTCGGTTATTATCGGCGAGAAAATGCGTCTCAAACCCCTGCGTAAAATATTTGCGGGTGTTCATCCTGAAGTGGAAATCAGCAGCTATCTCGGTGCGCGTGGATTTCCCAATATCGCGCCCATGATCGGTGAAGTAAAGCGCGTAGATGCGCAAGGAAATCATTACACCTTGATGATCCTGCAAGGGTTTATCAGCAACCAGGGCGATGCCTGGCAGTGGGTACAAAATACCTTGCAGCGCGCGTTGCGCGACCGGCTTTCTGCGGGCACTTCATCGATGGATGTGCAATATCCCGCGGTTGTCGAGCTGGAGCATTTTGCCAGTTTGTTGGGGCAGCGTTTAGGTGCAATGCATGTGTTGCTCGCGCAGCCAAATACCGATGCGCGCTTCGGTGCACTGGATACCAGCGCCGCTGAAACTGCTGCATGGGTTACAGGCATTACCCAACACATGGAGCGGGCGCTGGATATTCTGCGCAAGCAAAGTATTCCTGATGCGGGATGGTTGGTGGCGCGTGCGGAAAAAATCCATGAATTAATTAAACGTTTGGGCGCGCTCGCACTTGGTGGCACCCGCATACGAATCCACGGCAATTTGCATTTGGCGCAAGTGTTGGTGGTTGGTGGTGATGCGTGGTTTGTGAATTTTGAAGATGGTGCCGGTGTAGCCTTGCACCAAAGCCCGTTAAAAGATGTCGCCGATATGATGTGCTCATTTAATGATGCCGCCGCCCAAGCGATGCGCACGGCGCAAACTACCGATGTGCTGGCCAATGCGGATGAAATCCGTCTGTTGGTGAACACCTGCACCAGCCAGGCGAGCAAAGTTTTTTACCACGCATATTTTTCTGCAGCCAGTGAGTTATCGCAAAACTGGCACCAGCGCGATAGTGAAGAGGCCGCGCTAACACTTTTCTATCTGGATAACCGCGCGCGCGATATTGTGAAGATGGAATATCGCCCAGATTGCCTGGATGTGCCAGTGCGGGATTTGACTGAAATAATACTGAAATACCAGCACTGATTATTTGTGATATCAAATCCAAATGGATTTTGATTTTAAAAAAGGAAATGATGCCGTGAATATCAACAGCTCACAGCTCACAGCTCACCGCTCACAGCGCACAAGTCGCTGGTGGCCTGCACGCTGGATAGTGTGTTGGTAACAGGATTGCCACCGGGCAAATCTTAATGCTTGGTCATTAACTCCTCTTTGCGTTGCATCAATTGTTCGCCCAGTGCATACAAATCCAGTTTGCTTTCTTTCACTTTAGGGAATATTTCATTTTGCTCTTCCCTTACATGGTGTTTAACGTATTCAGAAAGTACTTTGACTTTTGCATCATAAATTTCATTGTCAGGCTCACCGTCTTCGAGTTGTTCAATCAAGTCTTTTAAGGTGGCATGTTCAACAACCGCTTCGGGAACCAACTCGGTATCGTTTAATGCTGCCTTGACCTGGGGATAAAAAATTTCTTCTTCAATTTGTG
>CAZIWB010000075.1:27102-30965 GCA_964542655.1 uncultured Cellvibrionaceae bacterium | reverse complement strand
GCAAAATCGAACTTAGGTTGTTTTGGCTTAGGGCGCTTTTCATATTCTTCAATGAAATGAGCGATCGCTCTATTGACCATTTGGCTCAATTGCCAGTGCTCAGTTGAGGCGATCAACTCAAGCCTTTGACGGATTTCTGGCTTAACCCTTACTGTGAGGTTTTTTGCAGAGGTATAACTTCGGGTATCAAGATCAAATAGACTACTCATACAGGTTGTCTCCTTTACATCCAATGACGTGCGCACGTCAATAGTCATACAATCGCAAGGCGGTACTGCAAGGCGATTGTATGCATTTCGCATTGCGTTAGTACCGCACATATGCGATAGCTATGGTCGGATGATACAAACGCAGTGCCAAAGATGCTTAGGGCTTGATGAAACTCACAGCTCCCATTGCATCGTGAGGACTGTCCTATTCGGAGAAAGTTCAATCCGACCTAAAGCTACAGCTAAACAGGCTATGGACGCGGCCGTATTAGCAGTACAAAGTTTTTTGAAAGGAAAAGATATGACCGCTGCTGCAAAACGCGATTGCAGTTTTGATTTAGAAAAGTTGAAGGAACCATTCTCGGAGAATGAAGTTGAATTCAGATTGTCTCAATGTGGTCAGACCCGAGACGGCAAAATATGGGCTCAGTGCCTAGCATACATCACCTCTCGGGCCATTATGGATAGACTCGACTCAGTCTGTGGACCGGAGAACTGGAAGGTATCGTATTCCTTTGTCGGTGAGAAGGGGGTTGTCTGCAATCTGTCGATCTTGATCAATGACAAATGGATCACAAAACAGGATGGAGCCGAGATGACCAATATCGAATCTTTTAAGGGGGGGATATCCTCCGCTTTGAAGCGCGCCGGGTCCGCGTGGGGTATGGGTAGGTACCTCTATTCCCTTGAGGCAACATTTGCCGAGATAGTCCCGCATAGAACTCCGGGTTCGCAATTTGGGAAACTCAAGAATGGAGAATCATTCAGCTGGCTACCTCCTCGACTTCCAGAATGGGCTTTACCCTCAAAATCAAAGCAGGAGACTCTTCAGTCATTGCCTAAACCTATTGAAACTCCTAAGCCTATACATACACCGAGTCAGGCTCAGATGAATCGACTCTACTCGATAGCCAGATCTAAAGGAATGAATCAGGCGGATCTTGTCAGTGTGGTATCAGCTATAGCAGGCGTCCTTAATTTCGATGAGCTACCTATGGATCAGTATCATCCGGTCTGCAATGCGATACTCAGTGGACAGTATCTAGAAATCTTAAAACCAAAACAGATTCAGCACATGGCCAGATAGCTTAAATACTTTCAGTAGACGATAAAGAGAGGGCATGCTGTGTTATTCACTTCATGCCCTTTTTAGTTTGATGTATTTATCGGTTCTCACTCATTGCATTGAGCGAGTTTTAATATTCACAAGGGTCAACAACAACCCATGAAAGAAGAAAGGCTACATTAAGATGTCAGTACAGGATTCGCAAGAAATAAAAGAATTCAATTTCGCTGAGCTGTGTGAAAGAGCGCAAAAAGAAGCTGAAAAACAAAAAGATATTCCAGAAGAGAAAAAAAGAAAGGGCCTAGAATTTATGGCAATGAGATTCAATGTCGCCGAAATGCATCTAGAGCTAGCAATTAAGAAGCTGATCACTCCAGCTGAGGATAACCTGCTTAAGATAGTTGAGATGGGAACTATTGGAGCCAGAAATAGCAGGTCTCAGATTTGTACTAAAGCCGAGTTTTATATTTCAGATTTATCCGAAAAGCTTGGATACAAAGAAAAAGACAAGATCTGGAAAATCCTAAAATCACTTCATACCAAGGGCTATATCACTCGGGAGAAAACCCGAACTAAGGATCGAGAAATAATTGGATTGAATCCTAAGTTCTTTGGTCAAATTCTAAGTGACCAACAACATGAAAGAGAACGGAGGCGTCACCTGAGGCTTGTGGATAACTCTTCATCAAATGGGGATAACTCGCAGCAGGATTTAGACCCAGAACCGACAGATCGTAAGTGTAATACCGATGATCCATCTGTAGACAACCGACAAAGTATCGGTGAAGAACTACCGAACCGTCCGGTAACTGAATTTGAAGTACCTGAAATTACAAGGGAAAATTTGTCCTTAGATTCTTCTAGATTTAATTTAGATGTCTTTAGAGGGCAAAACAAAAGAGATAAATCTCTAGGGGGGGATAAGAAATCAAGGAGCCCAGAGGAGCACCTCAGGTTGGTCAAGGAACAGATTGCTTTGGCGAAAGCAGGCAAGCTATGATCGATCCAACCAAGCCAAGTCCTGTTCTAAAAAAAGCTGTATCCGAGATTCAGGACATTCTTAAAAAATACGATATAGGCGGCCATATTATTCTGGCCTCCAAAGAACACGGCGAGTTCCTTTTGCATTTTCCTACATGGTCAAAAGCTCAGTTTGAATTTGAGAATGAAGCATTCAAGGGGATTCGAATAAAGTCAAAAGGTAAAGATGAAGACAAAACCGTAACAGCAACGGTTCATATGTTTCAGGTGTTTCAGCAAACTGCTGGACAGCTATTCATGGGAATTGAAAACATCATGGTTGAACTGAAAAAGAAAATGACAATTGAAGGTGGACCTTTTCGTCTATGAAAGACAAGTTACTTATAACTGGTATGATAGCTTTGGCTATATTTGCTTTCTCAGTTCCAATAGCTATGCTTGTCGGAAAGTATCAGGTATGCAAAAACTATTTTCCAGATATCAACCGCTACGCATGTCTCTTTACAAATTTGCCACCGATATCTAGGTGAGGCATTAACCCTCCCAAATAAATCGATCCTGGCTTATTCTTGTTGATATGGGAGGGTATTAGATATGACTCAAGGTGAACGCGATGAATCATTTTGTTTGTTTTGTAGTGGGACTGGTATGACTCGAGACCCGATCTTGTTGAGAGTTATGAATTGCGTCCACTGTGTGACTGACCCGAGCGGAGCTGAAAAGCATCCCGATGATCATGAAGAAAGAACCTAGAGTAGGGATACCGAGACTGACAAATATGACAGTTTCGATCTGACTCATAAGACCTCCCATTATTTTTTAGCTTCTACATACTCGAAGTCATATCCGTTGGATCTCATGCAGGCATCATACTTCTCGATGAATGTAGAGCTGTAACCTGACTTCGCATACTTATAGCAAGCTTCACCTGTTTTGAATTGGTGTGCTTCACCACGGCCTTGTGGGTCTACTATTCTTTTTTCCATTGCAGCACAACCGACTAGACCTAAAGACATGAATGCAATCAAAATGGTTTTCATAAATCCTCCGATTAGTTCATTTCAATTAATGAGAAAAAATCACATAGATCATTGCCGAGTAGCAAAGGTTGTGAGCTAGCTGATCCATTCCAAAGGCGAGATAATACTTGGATAAATATTTCCCTTTTTCTTCTACAGTCCATTGTCCTGCTGGAAGCTTGTAGGTTGATTTCATTCGATCGATCAAAAAGTGTGCAATGAATTCAACTATCGCAATCCACGCAACTTCAGGTCTTAGAGGAACTATGATCAATAGGCTTAGGAATGTATGTACAAGGCAATGTGAAGCAAGGGGGAGGATAAAACTAAGTCCAGGTTTACCCTTCCCCATTGCCATGTAGGCGGTCTGTAATAAAGGGAAGTCCGCCACAAAATGTTTGAGCTGAAACAATACCAAAACCAAAATAAGTAAATTTGTATCCATATGGACTTCCCTCTAATACAATAATATATCAGTCAGATATTAAATGTAATTGTGTCGCCTTTGACCTTCCTCTAGTCTGAAAAGACAGTGTGTCGAAATTGACCTACGGTCGGGGGGGATGATTGAAAATCAAATGCAAACGA
>CAZIWB010000075.1:0-27002 GCA_964542655.1 uncultured Cellvibrionaceae bacterium | reverse complement strand
TGTGTCGAAATTGACCTACGGTCGGGGGGGATGATTGAAAATCAAATGCAAACGAATCAATTGCGGGAAAATGTTTATCCCTCCTCCCAGGAGAAAAGACCAAGTCTACTGCTGCAAAGATTGCGCACCTTATGGAAACTTAACCGACGACGATGAGGAAAGAGAAAAGAGTAAAAGGAAACTAGATCAACTCAAAGACCTGGAGGATCTATGAATCAGACTCATGCTGCAATTCTTTGCTTTTGTCTCGGTATCGGATTAATGCTTTTGGTTATTACAGGGGTAGTCTGAATATGGATATAGAAAATAATTACATAATAAACATAGAATATATGCCTCAAGCTAAAGTAGGTTAAAATAGCTTCATGGCTTTTCCAAAGGGTAAACCTAGACCTCCAGGCTCCGGTAGGCGTCCAGGGACTCCAAATAAAAAGACTCAAGATTTACATGACATCGCCGACTCACTCGGTGTGCATCCATTCAAGGTACTTCTCCATTTTGCAGCGGGGGATTGGAAGGCATTAGGATATAAGTCTGAGACCTATCGTGAGGATGGAAAAGACTACACAAATGAAGTCATGTATATTCAACCTGAAACAAGACTGAAAGCTGCATCTCAAGCGGCCGAGTATTTGTATCCTAAAAGAAAATCAATTGAAGTCACCGAACTTCAACCTACTATTGAAGACCCAGTCAATCTAAAATCATTTTCGGAATTTTGTGAGTGTGCAAACTATCCAAAACCCTTCGAAAAACAAATAGAAATGATGAACTTTTCTTTTCAGAATAAAGACCCACGTATGATTTTAGGTTCACGTGGTTATGGAAAGACTGACTACATTACAATATTAGGTGTGGCATATGATGTCTATGTCATGGGTCCTATGACAACCAATTTGATCATCACAAAATCCAAGAGTAGAAATACTGCTATCATTGAGGAGATAGCTGCTGCATTGACTGCAAACGGAGTGGAATTAGAAAAGCAGAATGCATCCTGTATCCGCATCAAAGGAAAAGTAGGTAAAGACTATTCAGTTGAGGCAATCACAATCAGGACCTCTCTTAGAGGGAGACATCCTAAGCGGACCTTGATGGATGATCCGGTCACCGAGGAGGATGTCAGTGAGGCCATGCGAAAACTTGTGAAACGAAAGTACAACGAAGTTTTCAAGCTGTGCTCAAACGTGGTTGTCATCGGTCAACCAGCCCATAAGCATGACCTCTATTCCGAACTTAGACCGATCGTTCTTAAGATGGAAGTTCCTTATGGAACTATACCGGAGCTCGATCATGACCTCGAGGCTCAAAGGCTAGCAGGGGTAGATGAATCATCTATTCAAGCATCCTACTATCTCAATATCGTCACAGAAGGTTCTTCACCGTTTGATAAGGTCAAGTATATAGATCAATTCCCACGTCCGGGTACAGCAGTCGCATTCATTGATCCATCGGACGGCGGTAATGACACAGCAGTATCCATCATCAAGATGTTTGGAGAAGGCGTTGCGGTTGTAGGCTATACCTGGAAAAAGTCATGGCACCACTGCATACCTGACCTCAAGGAACTGTTCAAAAAATTCAGAGTGGAGAAAGCCTGTTTCGAAACCAATAAGCATGGGCAACAACCCATTGACGTTCTCATTTCGGAATTTGAGGAACTGGGTATCGGGATCACTGGAAGGTATTCGAACAACAACAAACATTCCAGGATCATGGCCGCAGGTACTTTTGCCGAGACAATTCACATTTCGAAAGAATCGAGTCGAAACTATATTGATCAAGTGGTTCAATATGAGTACGGTGCTAAAACGGATGATGCTCCAGACTCACTTGCAACCGGACTCGAATGGGTCGGTCTAATCAGGGGGAAAATGTAATGGCCACATTCTTTGGATTCAAAATTTTCGGAAATAGAACTGAAACCGAGTTACCTAGAATATTCCCTCTGTCCGTCGATATGGGTCAGTTTGTTGAGACCGATGTCATAAACGTATACTCTAAAATATTGACAGACTGTGTCGAAAGAACTCAAGGTATTCAAGAAAAGTATTACAACCTTTTATGGGACAATTGTTTACAAAATGAATCCTCTCATGGGTTGATCACTCTTCTGGCCACAGCAATGGCCGACAAGTCAGACTTGTTTTTGGTGTACGTTCCAGCAGTAAATGTACTTAGAAAAGCAGACTCAGTTGAATCGACAAAAATCAGACAAGACTACAAAGCAAAGGGAATTTCCGAATCGGGTGTATACATAAGTTTTAAAAACTATACTCGAACTGACATGGTCAAGATCTATAGTATTCTTGAATACTGTGTAGTGGGTTCCCTTCACAAGCAGATGAATCTTTCTAAATCCATACAATTTAAAATGTCTGAAATGCGTAGTAGCGTGAGTCTAACTGACAAAGCAAAAGCAGAATTACAGGCGCGTGCCATAGCCAGATCACTGAGTGGTGGCTTTGATGTCATGATGGATAAGAATGATGAGATAGTCACTGCGACTCCAGATATCTCAGCGACAAAAGAAAGCATTGGATTCATCGATTCAAAGAAAGCTTTCTACTATAATATGCCTCTGTCCTATATAGACGGTGAACAGACTCCAGGTATTGGGAGTACAGGTGAGGCAGATACCAGAGCTGTGGAACGCGGACTTAAGCAATATTATATCTCCATCATTAAACCTACATTGGAGGCTTTATTCGGGGTTAAGACATCATTCAAGTCAAATGACTTTAGAATGATTGCATCTGGACTTGAGGCCCTGAAAACTTTTGAGCTGGTTCAAAGCGATGACCTAATTTCATCGGATGATAAGAAGCTCATCGTGTCTAAGCTATTCGATTTATCGCCGGTAAGTGAATAGGGGATGAATGGCCATTAAATACCTCCCAGATGAAATGCTTCGAAAGATCGCACCTAAGAAAAAGGTCGATAAGCTTGTCACTCAAGATCTGACCTTGAATAGAGCTGTACTTTCATTTTTGGATGATGCTGACTTCATAGACAAAACAGAAGTCAAAGACGTGGCGCTCAAGACAATTAAAGAATACAAGCAGAAGTACAAAGAAGAAAGAAAAGATGGATCATCATCAAAAGAAGCATTCGATACAGCTACCAATGATAACAAGCTGCTCATTAACCGAGTTCGGAGTACAGTTGTATATCAAGTTACTCAAGGAATAAGAGAAAAGTATTGGGGCGAGAAATATAAATGGCTACCTTCCGATGCATCTACTCCTGACCCGCTTCATCAATTAAATTATGGTAAAACTTTTACTATTGGCCCGGATGAAATGCCCGGGGACAGATATGGTTGCCAATGTGGAATGCTGATATTGGTTACTGAAACTCAACTCAAGATATGAGGGGTACAAAAGTATGAGCGATGACAACAAAAACAAAGATGTAAAAGAAGGAACAGGCGGAGGCGATGACATTCAGGCTTTGAAGGATAAGATAGCAGCTTTGGAAAAGGAAAAGTCTGAATGGTCCAAGGATAAGGACAAGGATATTGACCTTAATGAAAAGTTAAACCGTGAACGTCAGGACCAAGATAAGAAGAACTCAGAGTCGAAGTCACTTGAGTCTGCATTGACTTTTAACCTTACAAGCGCCGAGTTTATCAAGTCAAATGAATCGGTACTTCCAAAAGATATTAGTGACATTTTCAAGCTAGCCGAACGCGAGAAATATGATTCTCCTGTTCATAAAGCAAATGCGACAAAGGCGGCTATCATCCAGTCGTTTTTCTCCCAACAAGAAAATGAAGACCTACTCACACCTTCTCAAAAAAGTTCGCTTGCGGATTATCTGAAACTAACTAAAAATGGTAAAGAAGAAAAAGCTCGCGAAATTTATGATAACCTATTTGAACCAGCTCTTAATTCACTCAAGAGAATCAAAAAAGCTGAGGAGTTGAATAGGTCAAAGTATGGATACAAGAGTGACTCCAAGGGGGATTCTCAGTACAAGGAAAAGCTTATGGGTCTGTCCCGTAAACACTATTTAGGGGAGAAAAAATAATGTCATACAATTCTGATAAGGTTCAATTGGGAGTTACCCTGTCCAGTTTCAGGACTATTGAAAACGTCCCGGGCGATATCGCGGCCGGTCTAAGAATGTGTTCAAAGAGTGATGGGACATACACTACGGCTATCGCAGACGGTTCTTCTGTAGGTATCTCCGCTGGAAAAAGCTTATCCGATATTTCTAGAACAGCTCTAGTCAAACGTGGAACCGGCGTTCCATTGATTCTCACTGATGGATTCAATCCGACTGTCGGTGCTCAGGTTACTATTGACGATACCACTGGTATGGGTAAAGCCGCAGGTGCAAGCGTAACGGCAATGAATGCAGTCTGGGCTTCTGGACGCATTGGCGGCAACGGCGCTGCAAAAGGTGTTCAAGAAGACGGTTCAGCTGTCGGTGTTGCCTACATCGATATGCCTGGAGGTTTATAATGGGTCACGATCCAACCAAGCTACTCTTAGGTACTACTGGGAGTTCTGATAGACCTGGAACCAGTGTTTATGATTCAGACCCTACTACATTCAAAGCAGGGCTTGCATGCAGACTTGCATCTGATGCAGCTTTGACTTTGACTAAAGGTTCAAACCAATGGGTTGGAATTTCTTTAGGGAAGTCATTGTCTGACATTAAGAAGACATGCGTACTTCGCGCTGGATCGGATGTTCCACTTCTTTTGTCACTTCCAAAAGCCTATGCGTCAGTTACGATTACATCGTATGCGAACCTTGTTTCAGGTACTCCTGATTCAATCACCGTGGGTGCGACAGTATTTACGGCTCAATCAGGTTCAGTTACTCCAGGTGGGGCGACTTTCCAAGCTGCATCATCCAACAACGCTACCGGCACAAGTTTGGCGGCACAGATTAATGCGCATGCCACTGCAAGCACATTGGTCAAAGCCGATGCAAATGCAGGAGTGGTTACCATTACTGCTTTAGCAGGCGGTACCGGTGGGAATGCGATTGCCATTGCATATACAAACAATGATGCAAACGTTGGGGCGACACTGGCAAATGCAAGCGGTGGGAATTTGAATGGGGGTTCAGCAGATTCTGATGATATCGACTACGTGACAAAAGGTGCGAAAGTCTATATCGACGACCTGACTGGAATGGCTACTGTCAATCAACCCGGCTCTACTATTTCGGATGCAGTCTATGTTTCCGATGTCTTAGACGGTGTTGCCGAGGATGATTCAATCGTACCGGCCGTCAAAGTGGACATGGTTGGGGGGCTTTAATGGCTAAAAAGAAAAAGTCTGAATCAGAAATTATAGATGAAGTCCCGGTTCAGGATTTAAATGAATCAGTATCGGACCTAGTTGAAAAACCTGAACTCACTTCTGAGATGATTGAGCAAGAAGTGAATCATGTCTTTGGTTCTAAAGAAGACGCAGAAAAAAGTGATATTCAATCTCATAATAAATTTAGTAAATTTAAAAAATCACACGAGGGGAGTGAAGTCTAATGGCAACAGATAAAGTTGGTCTAAAATCAGTAGAAGAGTTCATGGAGGATTACCTCCCAGTTTATCAACCGATCTATCCTTTGTTGTTAGGTAAGTCACGCGCCTACTCAGAAGAAGTCGGCAAACAAAACTTGAGACGTGTTGAGACTATCGGAGATATCCGAGGCAAACACCTCACTCCTAAAGATACAGAAATCAAACAGATTTCTGCAAAAGATGCGAGTAAGACTTTCAAGAAATATTTTCTTGCAAACCAATTCATCCTTTCTCATTTGCAGAGTGATGAAGGAACCAGTGATGTAGTCGCACAGGTTTTAGACGAGCATCAGGTTCAGTTTGACGAGCTCATGCTATTAGGCGAGGGTACTAACGCGTCTAATATGAATAACAATGGATTGTATTGGTCAAATGACTCCAACTACATCCTTGAGAGTTCATATGAAATCCAGAAGGATGGAAGTTCAAATTACCTCCTCGATATGCATGCGAAAGTGATGCAGAACGTGGCGACTGCTGACTTAGTATCCGGTAGAAAAGTAATCTTTTTCTACGGAACTTTGATCACTCCATTATTCGATAGTTTGTACCCACCTTCGACAAGAGCTTTCAAAGCGGCTCTTCAAGAAATCCTTGGACAAAATTACTCCCTAGCCAAAATCCCACCGGTCATTACTCCTAGTGGAGCGAACGGTTGGATCATTGTGAACTACGACCAAGTCATGCTTCACTACACCACATTGCCTGCCTTGAATGATCAAGGAAGCAATATGGAAAAGAAATATGACTGGTTCAATTTCATGATGGGCTCATGCATGCTCGAAGTATTAGCTCGTGGTGGGATCGTCCGACAACCTGCTACACTCGAAGCTTAAGGGGACTTAGATGAAGGACGCGCTTGACAGTATCCTCGAATTCATTGGGACCGAATCACTCACGGATGAGGAGTTTGAATCCATTGAAGACTTGGACATGAATGATCAAGTCGCAGTCTATACCGCTCTCCTATCAGTACTGGAGTCTAGAGAACTAGTGTCAGGGATGACGACTAGGCTCCAGTACTACTTTTTAGCTCGAGGTGTTCAAGTCACGACACCTGATGTTGCAAGGTCTAACATCTTTGTTGGGAGTCCACTCTGATGGAAATCCGACTGGATGGAAGGTTTAGAAAGCAAGCTAAAGGCACCTTCGAGAAATATGAGTTCTATGTAGGCGTGCTTGAGGACCGTCCTCACAAGGAACCTGGCTCGGGCCTAAAGAGTTACGCGGGCGGTCCGGCTCGGAAGGTATCCAACCAGCCTAGCGGCAAAACCATTTCAGAAGTCTCAGAAGACTTGAGAAAAAGAACTGGCATCAATATTTATACAAGGCCATTCTCAAGCAAACAGAATGCAGACATTCTGGCTTTCACAAAGGGGTTCTTTGAGTTCTGTGCTGGAAGGACTCAGGCCACACGACTTGAAAACCTTTTGCAAGCGATTGTCAGAAATCCAATCCTTCGAGGGGACTACGGCCGAAACACTCCAGTCACCGCTAAGATTAAGGGATTCAACCGTTTCATGATAGACACGGCTCAGCTATTCAAAGGCATCATAGCTAGGGTAAAGGTGAAACGTGTTTCGTAAAGAATTGCAATCCAAGTTCGAAAGAATCTTTGGAATGAAGAGTACCTTTGATCAACCTTCTATCGGGCCTACAGGTACTTTTGAGCAAGAGACAATTTTTATTCAGGTTGACGAGCCTAACTTTAGAACAGGTCAGGGTATTGCCACAGCGAAGGTTACGGGTTCCTTCGCTGTGTTTGCACAGATGGATAAAATGCCTTTTGGGTATTTCAATAGACGGATTGAGAAAGCCGATCCATCATTGACCAAAGACCTTTTCTTCTATGACATAGATTTGAATCCAGCTAGCAGTCCTGCTAGGATTCAGAACATTACTGAAAGACGAGTCAGGTTCGTTTATCTGTATCAGGCTCAGTACGACCCAGACCAAGGTGAGATAACAAGCTTAGAAATTTGAGGGGGATTCAATGGCAAAAATATTACTAGACTACGTCTTTCCGATAACAGTCATTACGCCAACACCGGCCGCATCTACTGCTTTCTTAAAGCAGGTCTGCTTAGTCGTTAAGCCTAAGTCAGGTCAAGAGGGCAACGTTGGTCAGTTCTATGAATGCACAAGCATGACGTCTGTGTCGGCTAGAACCGACAATACAAATGCTCAGCAGTTTTTCAATGCTGGAATGAGTAAGGTCTACATCCTGCTTGCAGATGATCTAGATTTAACAGTCCCACTCTCAAGCGGTGATGCTCAGGACTTCTATACAGTTTTCATCTCAGATGATTTCGATAAAGATGATGTAATCATGGCTCAAGCACAAGGTGCGGCTACAATCACTTCTTATGCGAACCTTGTTTCAGGTACTCCTGATTCAATCACCGTGGGTGCGACAGTATTTACGGCTCAATCAGGTTCAGTTACTCCAGGTGCAGCTACCTTCCAGGCCGCGACTTCAAATAACAGCACGGCAACAAGTCTTGCAGCACAAATTAATGCACATGCCGTTGCAGGTGCTCTAGTTGTAGCAGAAGCAAATAGCGCCATAGTTACAATCAAAGCTAAGCTTTCGGGCAATGCAGGTAATGACATTGCAGTGGTCTACACAGACAATGACACAAATGTCGGCATCACTCTGTCAGGTCTGACCGCCGGTAAACTTTCAGGCGGCGCTGGAATGGAGTTGGGAACTTTCTCAGGTGTTGTCGGTGTGAGTGAAAACGATATCGACTTCTTAGAAGACCAAGCTGCAATTGCAAACCGTGTGGCGTTCTATATCTCGGATACAAACGGTGCAAAAAACTCTGCATATGCTTTTGGGAAAATTCTATCCAATCCTTCGAACTGGTTGAATCAACAATACATCACCATGCCATTTGATGATGGAATTGATGAACGAGGCGAAGCAGAATCCCTTTTCGAAAAGAGAATTAGCTTTGTCCTGAAAGACGACGAGTTCGGAATTGTCCTGGCATTCTTTGTTGCAAGCGGTAAAGCAATCACCGCTCCCTACATCACAAAGAATATCCGAGTGGACATTCAAAGCCGTGGTCTACAGTGGATCACAGCGAACCAACCTGATTACACTTTAAAGAATGCGGCGCTACTTGAGACAAGACTCCAGGAGGATGTCCTCAATGCGAAGTATATCGACACTCAATTGATCACAGCAGGTGAAGTCGAAATCACATTGGTGCAGGATAACTTTGTCGCAAACGGTGATATCAATATCTCTGAACCAAAAGCATTGTGGCGCGTGTTCAGTGAAATGAGACAGACACTTTAATCAATGAGGGGATAGACGATGTCGACTTTCAAAATATACGATTGCGATTTTGGTTTTACTTTAAACGGAGTCAATTACGATTTCACTCATGTCGACAATTTGACAATTGAAGACCCTGAAAGAACTCGCTTGGTTCGCGGTGCAAATGCAAACAATAAAACCGGTCTGGTTTACCGTGAGGGAGTGAAAGACGCAAAAACAATCACTCTGACAATCATGGGATTGACTGCTGACTTATTCAATCTGCTGAAAGGTGCATACTTCGACCAAAGCAGAATGGACTGCTACTGCATCGCACGCTCCGACGGTTCTTCTAAAATTGCTAAGAACGCTGTGCTTTCACAGGAACCAAAACAACTCACAATCGATGATTCAGCTGAGAGTATGAATGTGGCTCTTATCTTTGAATCCTTCGATGTCACCGAGGTTCATAAGACCTAATGAAAGTACTACCTCTCAAAGGATATAAGTCTCTTAGGGCCCTCAATGCGTTTCATGCGCTTTTGTTGGGCCTTAAGATGCTTCCAGCATACATAGCCGAGGACTACGAGTCCTTCTATGCTCGGTTTGCAGACAAAAGTGAGCCTGAAAAAGAAAAGCTTTTGAGAGAAGCCGCTGTATTTGTACAGCTAGGTCAAGATGAAGTTGAGGCGTTAGTCAGTTTTGCTACCGACAAAAATGGGATTGCCTATCAATCGGCAAACATGAAATCCCTAGGACTGGGTGAGCTCCATTCCATCATCATTGCAGTATGTATGGAAATAGGTCGGATTAAGATTGATTTAATTTCCGAGGACGAAAAAAAAAACTCCCTAAGTTCTCCATTGATGTCCGAGACACCTACGCCAAACATCCCAACTTGACCTTGGAAGAAATTCTGAACCTAAGTTACCTCGAGGCATACAAGTTATGTTTAGCGAAGTCTTAAGAATCAAGCCGGTACTCGATACAGCTACGACCAAGCAGATGGAGCAGTCTCTATCGTCTCGTTTTGCGCGAGTCGCACAGCGTTTCGGTCAGGGACTTAAGGCCGTAGTCAAAGGTTCCATCATAGGCATATCCCTAGGTTTACTATCAAAGCTTCTGAATCCCATTGAAGCCCTAGAGGACAAGATTAAGAAGCTGATGGGTGAGGGGACTGACATCAGGGATTTAGCTGAAAGGTTCGGTTCGAGTTCAGGTGAGGTCAGACAACTTCAGGACGTGGCTCAGACGCTAGGCGTGACTCCAGACCAATTTAAAGACATGCTGATGAAGTATGCCGAGGCGATAGAAAAAGGACGCGAGGAGCTCAGTAATCCTTTTGTGGCGCCTTCGCCTAGTACTGTGGCGGTCAAAGAATTCATCGGTGAGAAAAACATCGTCAAAAGCTTTACTGATTTTATCAGTGGACTCAAAGCTGTGGGTCAAGGTCCAGGGGATAGGGTTCAGTTAGCTCCAGGACAATTCAGGCAACGTACCGGTGCGGAAGCACGTCAAGCAGTCGAAAAAGAAGTTTTTGGTCAGGCTCAGTTCGGTGGGGCAAAAAGACTGATTGATGCAAACATCCCAGACATAGCCAAAAGCATCAATGAACCGAATGTTCAAAAGTTGACAGAAGCGTTCAATAAGACTGCAAGCCTAGCAGACCAAAAGCGTGCCCTAGATGTCCAGGCCGATACATCTGACTTTCTCAATGCAGCGGCAAAGCTCAATGAAAAGATGATCACCGATATGGCCGCATCCGAACGCTTGCAAGCTGAGCGAGATACTAAGCAGTTGGCTAGCTATGATGATCTAAGAAAAGCCGCAAATGGGATTGAGGAACTCAAGGGGGGGTTCATAGAACTTTCCAATTACGCTGCAAAAGGCATAGGATATTTAGGTGAGCTAACTCAATTTGTTTCGGGTCTGAAAAATAGTAGGGTATTTAATTTATTCAATGGGGGGCGAAAAGAATAGATGCTAAACGGTACGGCTCCGATTCTAATCTTTACGTTCACTCCAAACTTTCTCGCTGGAATTCAGCAGGGATTCGCAGGTATCCCGGTCATAGGGTCGCTCTCTTCTTTGATCGGGATACCTATACCTATTTATCTAGATGAAAAAACGACTGGGCTTTACATCGACAATCAGACCAAGGCAATCGATATCGATACCGTTCCACTTCCGCGCTATGATGGTAAACCTCCTGCCGTAGATCAGAGGGGTCTAAACAATCTTGTCACTGTGAATATGTTTGCCAGAAAAGATTCGATCATGATGACAGTTCTTCTGGCTTTGATCGAGTTGATATTTGGGCAAGTAGTCGCAAAGACATATAGCGTGACTTATTTGAATGGAACCACGACTGTATTCGGCGGTTTACTTCACGGGTTTTCAACCCAGGAGGGTTCGGATGATGATCTAATTCGAATCACTATACAGCTATCCAAAGCAAACCAAAATGCTCCGACTCCTCCGAGTGTTCCAACGGTATTGCCTAAAATCACTGGAGCCACACCTGTACAGGCGGTAGCACCATGACGTTTGACTGGTATCAAATATTCAATCTGAATGAATTCCTCGCCACAGGACTAGTTTCCAGGACCTATACCTTCTTTCTTGAAGGTAGGGGACAGAAGGACATCCTTGTCACTCAAGGCAATGAGACTTCCATAGTTTATGAGGACGTCATATTGCCAGTACTTTTTAATTCAGAGAATCCTTTTGTGAGCGAAGGGGATGCAGGGAGTTATGCAGTTTTCAAAGATACAGATGAAAATGTCTGGTTAGGATTCGAGGTTGTAACGCAATGAGGGTTGTTTGTCGCCACGGACATTTCGCATTTTATCCTGACAATGCTTCTGAGATTGGTCGATTCGCTAACTACTTTGAAGCAAACCTAGAGCGTGAGGAGGATTACTTTACCTTTGAAGCGCTTGCAGGACTCAGAAAATATTCAATTCTAGGTCAACCCTACCCACTCCTACCGGCCACAAAGACATTCGAAGGAAACGTTTGGGATGTCATGCGAGAAAACAATCTGGTCTACAGTTTGACTTTGGGTACATTGGTTCCAAAGCTTTCGATCCTAAGTTTGGTTGATATACCTCTAGTGGGATACTTCTCCCTGGTTCAAGGTTCACTCCTTCAACCAGGGAGTAGGATCTTAACAGGCCAGCAGATCCTATCTTATAGCGGAGAATTTGTTGATGAGGGCATGAGCCTAAGAGTCGCGGAGTATACCTATGAGTAAAGTCCTCAATGCGACTTGCGCGGCCGGAGTTGTTTTAGCGGGTGAACCTATTCCTGGACCTGTAGCATCTGCTGAAATCCTATCCAAAGGAATAGGACCTAGTACTGGCATTCTTATAATGGATAAGGACAAAGCGACCTACGTAACTTCCAATGCTTCTGATCTAGAATCAACTTTGACTACTTTGGCTAGCGTGTTAACCGATATCGCCACAACCTTGACTTCAATCGGTGCGTCTATGACTGGACCTACTACAGCACCTCCTCCGACGTTAGCAGTGGACGTTGCGAAAATTACAGCAGCGGTAGTTCAAATTAATTTACTCAAGGCGGTGCTCAAGTGAGGGATATCATCGAAATCAGAGATGGAGAAGATCTGCTTGTTATGGACTCTATTGTCTCAAAAGCAGGAAACGTTTTATCCATTCAGCTAGGTGATCTTGAATATGCGAAAACATTTGGAGTTGACTTAAAATATTTCATGCAAAGAGAGTTACAATTTCAGAATGATACTCTGAAAGCGCATTTCGTTCAAAAACTAATCGAAAATCAAGTGAATGTTGCCCAGGTCTTGGAACTGGTTGAAGCTGTATCTATGAAATACACTTTCTATGTGGGCGAAATAAAAACACAGAGTGAGGGGTTGATACTATGAGTTTTTCATCTGACAGTGGTTACATCCCACTGACCATTGCGGACATGATGGAATCCATTCGGGTGAATGTAAATGCTCAGTTTGGAACCACCTATACGACAGATACTTTTTTGGGGACTAATTTTTATAAGCATTTCTATTCATTGATTCAGGATCTACAAAGAAATGAAATCAAGACTTCTGAAATATTTCTGAGGATGCAGGAATACTTCAACATCACAAATGAATCGATTCAGAGACCCAATACAACTCATCCGGGTATCTTTGATTATTTTAAATCCAAAGGATATTTTGTTTCCACAAAGCCACCTGAGGATGCAGATGCAGGGAAAGCTTTCATTTGTGTTGATGTTGAGGACAATCATGCACGCGGAAAAGTCACCATAACTAATTACGTAAATCTTGTATCCGGTACAGATGATTCAATCACAGTAGGTGCTACGGTTTTCACAGCACAAAGCGGTTCGGTGACTCCTGGAGCTGGTACATTTCAGGCCGCCACAAGCAATGCTTCTACAGCAGCAAGTCTAGTCTCACAGATCAATTCTCATGCTACAGCAGGTACTTTAGTCACTGCACAGCTAATAGGAGATGAAGTTTGGTTAAGAGCTAAATCGGGCGGGACTACTGGTAACTCGATAGCGCTAGCATATACTGATAACGATACAAATGTAGGTGCTACCGTTTCAGGTGCTACTCTCACCGGAGGCCGTGCTTTAGCAGAAGGTGAAAAAGACTACGATGTTGTAAAAGGGGAAATATGCAACATTGTCAAAGATTGCGTTGTTGCCGGAGTGATTTCTCAAGGAAGTGAAGTTGAAGCTATTACTTTGGAGAATGGTCAATCCTTTGATTTCAAATTCAACCTACCTGACAGAATCCCAATTCTGTTAAGGCTCACAACAACATTGTCTGAAAACAATATGTTTTCGATCAAGTCACCGCTTGAGGTGGCTCAGATCTTATTCGACAATATCAATTCCAGATATAAACAAGGAAAGAACTTCGAACCTCAGAGATACTTCTCAGTGGTTGATGCACCATGGGCGGCCATGGTTCTTCTGGAATGGTCGGATGATGACGGCGGTAACTGGCATGATGAAGTTTTTGAATCAGAGTACGATGAAGTATTTACTTTTGATCTAGGCGATATCGAAATTGTGGAGTCGTGATCATGAGCAAAAAGAAAAAAAGATCATCTCGAAAACAGATGCAGAATAGGCTTAGATTGAGGCGTTCATGACCCAAAATTTTAAGGGTGATCAAAACGAACTCAAGATGCAGGCGGTTGTGAGACCTATATTCGAATCAACTGATTCGGCGTTAGATCAATTCTATGAACAGGGTTACAACGCATCTGATTTTCTACTCATGCTTTATGATGACAATAGAATGCCATTCTCAGAAAGAATACCTAGGGATGCATTCGTCTTATTCATAAGGGAGGCTCTCAACCGATTTCAGTTTACAGGTACATTCGAGATGTATCTGTTCATCCTTAAAGCTATTTTCGATGATGATACTGAGATTCTATTTACAATCCCAGCACCTGGAAAACTTGAAATTGAAATCAATGCGACCTCAAGCGTAGAGGATGAGTTTGTTGGTCGGGAACCTATTAATGGATCAGGATTTTCAATATTCAACATCATAGATTCAGAAGGATCTAATCTTTCATTCAGATCCATTCCTGGAATTAATAACGAGTACGAGCTCAACCTACTTTTTTCAGAAATCATCCCATGCGGGATTGTACCTACGCTTCAACTCTCATTCATTGAAAGGTTTGATTTCATTGGTGAGGATGATTCGGGTATTTTCGATGTGATTGACAACCAATACAATACACTTATTTTCTATGAGATAGGGGCTTAAATGGCACAGAAGAAAATTATAGATTTAACGCTTAGGTCAGATTTTGATGAGACATGTAACCTTCCAGTCGATGACGCTTCTCAAACGTGGCGTGTAACTGGAGCTCAACTTAAGGCATTCATTCAATCTACATATGTGGCTCCGACAATACAGAAGTTCACTTCTGGTTCGGGAACCTACACAACTCCCACAAGTCCGGCTCCAAAATATATCCGAGTCAAAATGGTCGGAGGTGGTGGAGGCGGTAGCGGCGGTACCGGTAACGGAGGCGGAGTAGGCGGAGCCGGAAACGATGGAGGCGATACTACTTTTGGAACTACACTTCTAGTAGCAGGCAAAGGTAGCGGCGGTGGCACTAGCGGTGCGGCCGGAGGTGCTGGCGGTAACTTCAGTCTTGGATCAGGTCCGATCGGGACATCTATGGGAGGAGGACGGGGACAAGGGAGTTCTCAAAATCCTACGGCGAACTTCAACTACATGCGCGGAGGTATGGGAGCGTCCACTCCTTTTGCAGGAGGCGGAGCCGGAGGATCACTTTCAGGTGCTGGTAGTGCAGGTCCGACTAATTCAGGTGCGGGCGGCGGAGGCGGTGGCACTAGCCAAACAAACGGTGGCGTTTCTGGAACTGGAGGCGGAGCCGGAGGTTACATCGATGCTATCATTACGTCCCCTGCATCGACCTATGCTTATGCAGTAGGCGCCGGAGGTACAGGCGGAGGTGCTGGCGGTGATGGAGGCGGTGGTGGTGCAGGAGCGGCCGGTTATATCGAAGTCACCGAATACTATCAGTAGAAAGGGAATCCCTAACCATGTTTACCCTAATCATTAAGTATGCGAATGGAACAGTCTACTGGACAGATCATTTCAATTCTATGGATGACTTAAATAGTTGGTTAGATGTTGAAAAAACTAGATCCTATTGGAAAGAAGAATTCACCACAGAAGTCATAGACAATACTCCTCCTGCTGCGAGTCAGGATGAGATTGATCAAAGAGAAGCTGTGAGAACACAAATTCAAACTCTTAAAAGCAGAATCAAAACTCTCGCAGGACAAAATGATTTAACCGCTGCTGAGCTGAAAGAAATAGTGATCAAGTTTTTCAAGATCATGTTGTTACAGAATTCATTGGATTAAAAAAATCCCGGGGGGGATATCATGCATTTTATAGTTGATTGCTTGGGTGTGATATCCCTCATAGTGCTAATCATTTATTTTGCCTACATAGCCTACTTGATCTTGTCAGACTATTTTTGATCTGAATTGGAATAAAAACAAATTGACCTAAGCAAATAAACATCTCACCATTGATGAATGGAAAAACTTCCAAATGCATCCGGCGTTAAGAAGCGGGATATGGGTCTAGCTGGGGCAATCATTGTTATTTCACAACTCATTTCAAACGTTCAATCCTCAAATAAAGTTTCAGATGAAATCATCAAGTTCAAAGATGAATATCATCAATCACAAGTAGATCTGGAAAAATTCTTTGTCAGAAAGTCCGAACTATCCAAAGTAGTTAAGAAGCTCGATAAAATGGATGATCGGTTGTCTCAAATGAATCAGAAAATTGAGAGCCTAAAAGATCATGAGTATTCATTGAATCGGGATCAATGCATTCAGAAAACAGAATTAAAATTGATTCGGGGTATTTGATATGTCACTGACTCCGAATGAAATTGAAATACTAAAGCACCTTTTGATTGAGGATGAAGGACTTAAGCAATTCCCTTATATGGACTGCTGTGGAAAATTATGGAGAAAATGTATTTGCCCTCCATCGGTTAAGGGAAAATTAACCATAGGAGTAGGTCGGAATTTAGATGATCTAGGCATCACAGATGATGAGGCTATATTCCTTTTGTTGAATAATATTGAGCAAACGTCAATAGATTTTGACCGTTCATTCCCATGGTTCAAAACACTGAATACAGTCCGCCGGATAGTCGTCATTAATATGGCATTTAACTTAGGTTTAAATAAATTTAAACAGTTTTCAAAGATGATCAAATGCATTCAGTCAGGTGATTTTAGATCAGCATCAAATGAAATGCGAAACAGTAAATGGGCGAACCAAGTAGGGGAGCGCGCAGAAAGACTTGCAGTTTTAATGGAAGTAGGTCAGTTTTAAATAAAGGGTACAACTGATTTTGGGGGGACTATGAATCTTAAGAATCCAAAGGTTTGGGGATCTGTGATTGCAATTCTTTTGGCTATCGTGGGAGCTGTAACCCAGATGGACCTAAAAGGCGCTGTATGTGGAAGTGAATCCTCTGCTTCTGTAGCTCAGTGACCATTATGGGTCTGACTGCAATCTTAGAAATAGTCAAAGGAGTTATAGCGTTTCCTTCTGTGGTTCTCGAATTTGTGAGACTTCTACAAAAGACTCCACAAGAGAACCATGAGGCAATCGTGAGTCGCATTCGTTTAGAGGCACAACATTTTCAAGAGACCGGTAGGCCAACATGGGATTGAATAGGCAATTCCTTTTTGGGTTCCTTGCGTGCTTGATGATTGTAGGTTGTGCAGGCGCTGGCTTTAGGTACTATGGCCTTTCAGCTGTAAACTACAATGATGGTATGCTCTTAGGACCAAAGCCAAAGGATGATATTCCTTTCTCGGCATGTGCTCCTGTAGGAAACGATGCATATCCTTGTGTGGTCATGTTTTCAAAAGAGTTCTTTGCCTTAAAGCAGGACTATGAGGATACAAAGCAGAGGCTTAAGGAATGTCAGAAATCTAATTGAGAAAGGTTCTTATTCAATAAATCTTTTTCCTTAGATTCTTGAATAATTTTAAATTCCATAAAATCAAAAAGCTGATTTTTCTTTTTTAAGTATTCGATCAATAAAAGTCTTTCTTCGAGTACTTTATCTAGTTCCTCAATATGACCTATACAAGCACGAAGGTCTCCCTCCCATGCCTTCCCTTGATCGAGGGCATTTTTGATTTCTATGATTTGATCTTTAGTTAACATAATGACCCTTATCGGACCTCATAGGCGACCAAATGTTAAAATTTTAATAAACTTATCTAACCAGGTTGACGGAATATCCTCTCTTCTATTCATCTCTACTATCTGCAGGTCAGTATACTTTAAAAACTCTATGACCTTGATTCTACTTTCGGCTACTTCTTTCTTTAGATGTAGACTATCTAAAACAAAATCAGGTTTAGATGAATCAGGTCTATAAACTACTGCATACATTTTAAAAATTTTCACGCGAACTTAGGACCTTCCAGTTGATAGAGTTTATGTCCTAGATATGCCTTGAGTTGGATATTCTCTTTTTTCAAAGCTTCATTCTCTTCTCGAAGAGTCTGCATATCATCGGTTTGATCCATTCCTTCTAGTGGGTACTTTTTCCTCCACTGACAAAGGGATGCGGGACTTATTCCCCTTTGTTTGGCGAACTTGTTGAGACCGAGTCCACTCTCATAAGACTCGAGGACTAATCTTTTTTTGGTCTCTTCGCTTGACAACATTTTTACTTTACCCGACACGACCTGTACTTCTTTCATCTGTAACTACCTCGACTGTATAAAACGATGGCACGTACCCTATAGATACCAGAAATACCGTTCATAGTAAACGTTTCGAACGTTCAAAAACATTTTGAGAACGTTTACAAATGGTTTTGAATGATATGAATCGGAATAAAATGGTTTATTTACCTGATAGTAATCTCATTTAGCTTTTTACTGACATCATATCTAACATCATCAAGCGCACGTTTAGCATCTTGGATTGAACGGACAATGAAATAGTAACCATTGGATCGGTCCTCAAGGAGTTGTTGGAATTCCTTTTGGTCGTTCGATTGCCTACCGGTTTCGGTTTTGCATTCCATCCCGACAAAGACCCCGACTCCTTTGTGGTTAACGCATGCGATGATATCCGGTGTCCCATTCATGATGTACTTGGAAGTCTTTCTGTAGGCGCCTATGCGTGCATCAAAGACTCCAATTGTGTTCACCTTGAAAGCGAAAACGCCTATCTGATACCTGAGGAACTCCATAATGGAATTCTCGAGTTCCTTTTCAGATGCATCCAGTAATGAAATCTTAGACGTCCTAGTCTTAGGCATAAGTATCCCCTTATGGAGAATACTATAGCCATGTTTCAACTATGCAAGGATCATCATCGGGGTGCCTAGTTATCAAAACCAAACCGGGAAAATATCCATGCATGATTTCTCGAACCTCCTCAAGGGAGTCCGAAACGATGCATTGATTCTCAGCAATGATAGTTCCATCGGGTTCACCTGATTGTCGCCGTATTACATATTTGCCTGGATAGTCTACAGGGTTCTTATAGACTACGCATATCCAAAGACGGTTGTCTGTCGGTGTAATCATCCAGCAAAATCAAATTTAGGTTGCTTTGGCTTAGGGCGCTTTTCATATTCTTCAATGAAGTTCTCAATCATCCTGTTTACCATTTGACTGAGAATCCAGTGCTCTTGAGATGCAATGAGTTCGAGGCGTTGACGAATTTCAGGTCTCACTCTGACCGAAATAGCTTTAGCTCGGGTGTAACTTCTTTGGTCTAAATCAAATAATGCATGTCTTTCCATAGCCGGACCTTTCCTATCAAAATGTACTTGAGCAAGTCAATTGCAATGCGAACGTCATACGCTGCTGTCATACAAATGTAACACTTACGCGTTGCGTTAGTATCACACATATGCGATAGCTATAGTCGGATGATACAAACGCAGTGCCAAAGATGCTTAGGACTCGAGGAGACTCATAGCTCTAGCTGCATAGTGAGGACTGTACTGTTTGGCGAGACTTCAATCCGACCTAGGGCTACAGCTCAGCAGGCTATGGATGCCGCCGTACTCGCAGTACAAAGTTTTTTGAAAGGTAAAGATATGACTACATCTGCAAAACGCGATTGCAGTTTGAATTTAGAAAAGTTGAAGGAACCTTTCTCGGAGGGTGAAGTTGAGTTCAGGCTTTCTCAGTCAGGTCAAACCCGAGACGGTAAAATATGGGCACAGTGCCTAGCCTACATCACGTCTCGGGCTATTATGGACAGACTTGATTCTGTCTGTGGACCGGAGAACTGGAAGGTATCCTATTCCTTTGTGGGAGAAAAGGGAGTCATTTGCAACCTGTCGATATTGATCAATGACAAGTGGATCACAAAGCAAGACGGAGCCGAAATGACCAACATCGAATCTTTTAAGGGGGGGATATCATCCGCTTTGAAACGCGCTGGATCGGCGTGGGGTATGGGTAGGTACCTCTATTCCCTAGAGGCAACATTTGCAGAGATAGTTCCAAACAGAGTTCCCGGTTCTCAGTATGGTAAACTCAAAAATGGAGATACGTTCTTCTGGATACCTCCTCGACTTCCAACATGGGCTTTACCTGGAAAAACTCATGAGAAGGTAATCCAGTCATTACCTGAACCGCAAACAGTACCGGTCGCCAAACCAGTGCCTAAGCCTAGTGCAGCACAAATGAATAGACTGTACTCAATAGCTAAATCCAAAGGACTTAACCAAGCCGATCTACTTGCAGTGATGTCTGTGATAGGTGGGGTCCTTAATTTTGACGACCTACCTATGGACCAATACTACCCGGTCTGCAATTCACTACTCAGTGGACAATACTTAGAAATACTCAAGCCCAAACAGGTTCAGCAGATTGCTAGACTAAATTAAATATTTCGAGTTGATACAAGAAAGGGCATGTTGTGTTGTTTTCACTTCATGCCCTTTTTAGTTTGATGTATTTATCGGTGTCCTCACTCACTTGGAATGTGTGAGGTTAAAAGATCCGCAAAAGAAAGGTTACAATAGAATGTCAGTGCAAGATCCGCAACAAATAAAAGAATTCAGCTACGCAGAACTTTGTGAAAGGGCGCGAAAAGAAGCTGAAAAACATAAAGATATTCCAGAAGAGAAAAAAAGAAAGGGACTAGAGTTTATGGGTTTAAAATTCAATGTCGCCGAGATGCATCTAGAGTTAGCAATTAAAAAGTTGATTACCCCGGCCGAGGACAATCTCCTCAAGGTTATAGAGATGGGAACTATTGGGGCGCGAAATAGCCGGTCTCAAATATCCTCGAAAGCCGAGTTCTATTTAGACGACCTAGCCGAAAAGCTAGGGATATTGAAAAACAAAATCTACGTACACCTTAAGTCGCTTGAGAAAAAGAAATATATCATCCGAGAAAAGACCCGGTCTAAAGGCCGTGAGGTTATTGGATTGAATCCTGTAGTATTCGGACAAATTCTCCCCGACCAACAACATGAAAGGGAGCGGCGGCGTCACTTAAGGGTTGTGGATAACTCGAGTGATCCAGGTGCTACAGAAGTCCAGAATCAGGAGGGTAAAGATCCAGAATCAGGATATGAAGAGTCCAGAATCAGGACTGAATTAGATACGTTTGAGGACCAAAATAATCATCAAGTACCTGAAATTACTAGGGAAAATTTGTCCTTAGATTCTTCTAGATTTAATTTAGATGTCTTTAGAGGGCAAAACAAAAGAGATAAATCTCTAGGGGGGGATAAAAATAAAAGAAGTCAGCAGGAGCATTTGCAACTAATCAAAGAACAGATTGCTTTGGCGAAGCAGGGTAAGCTTTGAGTACTCGAAGGACTTTTAATGTTTATCACACAGACTTTATGGGTCCTGACGACTCAAGAGAATATCAAGCCTTAAGCCATAGGGACGCAGCAGAGATTTATGGAGAATGGTCGGATTGTCAGGGCGACTATGATTTAGTAGGAGGAGCAGTATACAAAGTTAAAGTAGTTTGCGACCAAGGGATTGAAAAAGAATTTTCATTGTCAGCATCTCAATCTGTGGACTATCACGCTAGGGAGATTAAGAAATGACCCTCACCGAACTTAAAGAACTAGCGCAGAAGGCGACACCGGGACCTTGGGTACTGGATGGTATTGATCAAGATGAGCCGCATATTATTTCTACAATTATTTCAAAAGGTCTTTATAGTCCGCATCCACATGTTGCTTCTTGTCCTATGCAATGGAAAGATCATTACAAACATTTGAATAATGCCGCATTTATCGCCGCCGCAAATCCCCACGTCGTGCTTCAGCTGATTGAGAGAATTGAGAAGTTAACTTTAGCAGTAAAAGGTGAATGGAGCGAATTGCAGGTCGAACATGAAGCAGAATTCCGAGAATTTTTATCCAAATACGGCGCGCAGGTGGGATTGGAATGAAATATGACAAACTTATCTTGGTTCTCATGATCATCGCATGCATCTTTGCATTCTCAGTCCCAATAGCTGCGCTTGTCGGAAAGTATCAGGTATGCAAAATCTACTTTCCAGATATTAACCGCTACGCCTGTCTCTTTACGAATTTGCCACCGATATCTAGGTGATGCATTAACCATCCCAAATAAATCGATCCTGGCTTATTCTTGTTGATCTGGGAGGATATTATATATGGATCAATGTGAACGCGATGAATCATTTTGTATGTTTTGTAGTGGGACTGGTATGACTCGAGACCCGATCTTGTTGAGGGTTATGAATTGCGTCCACTGTATGACTGACTTGAGCGGAGCTAAAAAGAATCCCGATGATCATGAAGAAAGCACCTAGAGTAGGGATACCGAGACTGACAAAGATGACAGTTTCGATCTGAATCATAAGAACTCCTATTATTTTTTGGCTTCTACATATTCGAAGTCATATCCATTGGCTCGCATACAGGCATCGTATTTTTCAACGAAAGTGGATCTATATCCAGACTTCGCATACTTGTAGCAAGCATCACCTGTAGCGAACTGCTGGGCCTCACCACGGCCTTGTGGGTCTATGATTCTTTTTTCCATAGCTGCACAGGCAATGAAGTTGAAACTAATAAGAGTCATAACCAAGACTTTTGAGACATTTCTTATGATCTTAGTCTCTGATGTGAATGAGCTTTTAATTGCATCCAAGGCTTTTGTGCAGTTCTCACATAGAACAAATGGAAAACCGTCAGAACTTGTTTTGTGCAAGTTTACGTTATGCATCGAAGCTTTCTCACATGTCTTACAGCTTTCAATTAGGTCATAAAGGTCTCTCATATTGATTGCCTCTAATACTAGATTACAATACTCAGAAATTAATTGTAAGTTGTGTCGGGTATGACCTTCCTCTAATCTAAAAGACTCATGTGTCGAAATTGACATACGGCCGGGGGGGATGATTGAAAATCAAATGCAAGCGCATCAACTGTCGAAAAATGTTTACACGTCCTAGGTCTAGAAAGGACCAAGTCTACTGCTGTAAGGATTGCGCACCTTATGGGAACCTAACCGACGACGATGAAGAGAGAGAAAAAAGCAAAAAGAAATTAGATCAACTCAAGGAACTCAAAGACATATGAATCAAACTCATGCGGCAATTCTTTGCTTTTGTATCGGTATAGGTTTAATGCTTTTGGTTATTACAGGGGTGATCTGATTATGGGTATAGATATTTATTACACAATATATCTAGAATATAGTAACGAAGCTAAAGTAGGTTAGAATAGGTTCATGGCTTTTCCAAAGGGTAAACCTAAACCTGAAGGTTCTGGTAGGCGTGCCGGGACTCCAAACAAAAAGACTCAAGATTTACACGACATCGCGGACAAGTTAGGTGTGCATCCGTTCAAGGTGCTTCTGCATTTCGCAGCAGGAGACTGGCAATCACTGGGTTATAAATCCGAGACCTACCGTGAGGATGGAAAAGACTACACAAATGAAGTTCTCTACATTCAACCCGACACACGATTGAAAGCGGCATCTCAAGCGGCCGAGTATTTGTATCCTAAAAGAAAGTCCATTGAGATTACAGAACTTCAACCGACCATTGAAGACCCGATCCATTTAAAATCCTTTTCGGAATTTTGTGAAGCTGCAAACTATCCAAAACCATTCGAAAAACAAGTAGAAATGATGAACTTTTCATTTCAGAATAAAGACCCACGATTAATCTTAGGTTCTCGTGGTTATGGAAAAACTGACTACATCACAATTCTGGGTGTGGCCTATGACGTCTATGTCATGGGACCAATGACAACAAATTTGATCATCACAAAATCAAAGAGTAGGAATACGGCAATCATTGAAGAGATAGCCGCGGCATTGATTGCAAACGGTGTGGAGCTCGATAAGCAAAACGCATCCTGCATACGCATAAAAGGAAAGATAGGCAAAGACTACTCAGTTGAAGCAATCACAATCAGGACATCCCTTCGAGGGCGACATCCTAAGCGAACCTTAATGGACGACCCGGTTACCGAGGAGGATGTAAGCGAGGCGATGCGAAAACTCGTTAAGCGAAAGTACAATGAAGTTTTCAAGCTGTGCTCGAACGTTGTTGTCATTGGTCAACCGGCCCACAAGCATGACCTGTATGCCGAGTTGAGACCCATCATTCTTAAGATGGAAGTTCCCTATGGAACTATCCCTGAGCTGGACCATGACCTAGAGGCACAGCGTCTAGCAGGTGTTGATGAGTCCTCCATTCAGGCCTCCTATTTTCTCAACATCATCACCGAGGGCGCCTCGCCGTTTGACAAGGTCAAGTATATTGATCAGTTCCCTAGGCCGGGTACCGCTGTAGCATTCATCGATCCATCCGATGGAGGGAATGATACTGCGGTATCTATCATCAAGATGTTTGGGGAGGGTGTCGCCGTTGTGGGCTTTACCTGGAAAAAGGCATGGCACCATTGCATCCCTGACTTCAAAGAACTGTTCAAAAAGTTCAGGGTCGAGAAAGCTTGTTTCGAAACAAACAAACATGGTCAACAACCCATTGACGTTTTGACGATGGAGTTTCATGACCTAGGTGTGGGGATCACTGGAAGGTATTCAAACAACAACAAGCATTCTAGAATCATGGCCGCTGGAACGTTTGCCGAAACGATTCACATTTCGAAAGAATCGAATCGAAACTATATTGATCAAGTCGTACAATATGAGTACGGTGCTAAAACAGATGATGCTCCAGACTCACTCGCTACCGGACTTGAATGGGTCGGTCTAATCAGGGGGAAAATGTAAATGCCTAGCTTCTTTGGTTTTAAAATATTTGGAAACAAAACTGAAACCGAACTCCCTCAAATATTCCCATTATGCCTAGACCTAGATAGCTTTGTTGAGAGTGATGTTATAAACGTCTACTCTAAAATATTGACTGACTGTGTCGAAAGAACACAAGGTATAGGTGAAAAATACTATTCACTGTTATGGGATAATTGTTTACAAAATGAATCATCTCAAGGTCTGATTACTTTACTTGCCACAGCTATGGCCGATAAAGCCGATCTATTTTTGGTTTACGTTCCATCTGTGAATCTCTTGAGACGAGCCACACAAGTGGAAGCGCAGAAAATCAGGCAAGATTATAAAACTCAGAATGAATCAGATATCGGAATTTACATCAGCTTTAGAAATTACACTCGGACTGACATGGTCAGGATTTATAGTATTCTTGAATACTGTGTGGTGGGTTCACTTCATAAGCAAATGAACCTTTCGAAAGCCATTCAGTTCAAAATGTCTGAGATGCGAAGTAGCGTGAGTCTGACCGACTCTCCGAAAGCAGAAGCACAAGCAAGAGCTATCGCGCGTTCACTCAGCACCGGTCATGACGTGATGATGGATAAGAATGATGAAATCATCACTGCAACGCCTGACATCTCGGCGACCAAAGAGAGTATTGGATTCATCGACTCAAAGAAGTCTTTCTACTACAACATGCCTCTATCCTACATAGACGGTGAACAGACTCCAGGAATTGGAAGTACAGGTGAGGCCGACACAAGAGCGGTCGAGCGTGGGCTTAAGCAGTACTATATCACAATCATCAAGCCTACCCTGGAAGCTTTGTTTGGGATCAAGACATCATTCAAGTCGAATGATTTCAGGCTCATTGCATCGGGTCTTGAGGCATTGAAAACATTTGAATTGGTTCAAGGCGATGGACTCATATCTCAAGACGACAAGAAATTGATTGTGTCTAAACTTTTTGATCTAACACCGGTCAATGAATGACTTTAAGTATTGTTAAGAATAAACCTAAATTTCAAATGAAGCTTCACATGAATACCTCTAAAGGAGGTTTCCTAATATATCGTGATGATATACTAAAATGTGAAATGCACATATTCACTCCAAAGGAAAAGGATGGATATGGAAAACCTCAAAAGACATTCTATATAGATGGAAGTGAGAAAGAATATTTAAACCCATTTGAATTCATAAAAGACCTAGGTGATAGGAATGGCAATTAAATACCTTCCAGATGAAATGCTGAGAAAGATCGCGCCTAAGAAAAAGGTCGATAAGCTTGTCAGTGGACAACTTACTCTGAACCGAGCGGTTCTTTCATTTCTGGATGATGCTGACTTCATAGACAAAGTAGAAGTCAAAGACGTGGCGCTTAAGACCATCAAGGAATACAAACAGAAGTACAAAGAAGAACGTAAAGAAGGTTCTTCTGTAAAAGAAGCTTTCGATGATGCGACCAATGACAACAAGCTATTGATCAACCGCGTTCAAAACACAGTAGTCTATCAGGTGACTCAAGGTATTCGAGAAAAATATTGGGGCGAAAAATTCAAATGGCTTCCATCGGATGCGGCCGTCCCAGACCCACTCCATCAATTGAACTATGGGAAAATATTTACCATTGGCGCGGATGAATTGCCAGGGGACAGATATGGATGTCAATGTGGAATGCTGATAATGGTAACTGAAACTCAACTCAAACTATGAGGGGTATTACATATGAGTGATGAAAAAGATAAAGATGGTTCAGGCTCTAGCGGTGCTGACGACATCCAAGCTTTGAAGGATAAGATAGCAGGTTTGGAAAAGGAAAAGCTTGAATGGTCGTCTAACAAAGACAAGGATAAAGACTTATCCCTGAATGATAAGATGAAGCTTGAACGCGACGACCAAGATAAGAAGAACTCTGAGTCAAAGTCACTCGAGTCTGCTTTAACGTTTAACCTCACAAGCGTTGACTTTATCAAGACAAATGAATCGGTACTTCCAAAAGATATCAGTGATATTTTCAAGCTAGCTGAACGCGAGAAATATGATTCTCCTATTCATAAAGCTAACGCGACTAAGGCCGCAATTGTTCAGTCATTTTTTTCGATTCAAGACAATGAAGACCTTCTGACGCCGTCTCAAAAAAGTTCGCTTGCGGATTATCTAAAATTAACGAAAAATGGTAAAGAAGAAAAAGCGCGCGAAATTTATGATAACCTATTCGAACCGGCATTGAACTCACTCAAAAGAATCAAAAAGGCCGAAGAGTTGAATAGGTCAAAGTATGGATACAAGAGTGACTCGAAGGGGGACTCTCAGTATAAAGAAAAGCTTATGGGTCTGTCCCGTAAACACTATTTAGGGGAGAAAAAATAATGTC
>CAZIWB010000074.1:0-32834 GCA_964542655.1 uncultured Cellvibrionaceae bacterium | reverse complement strand
TGTCATTCCTGTTTTGCGTAGATTACTGGAATGACACAGAATTTTTAACAGTCCCTTCAATGTTTTTTGAGGGAGCAAAAATGGTTCCTGTTTCAAAAAGAGATCGTTATTTGTTGGCTCTGGATGATGAATATAGTCAGCCATTTTTGTTGTTTTATGGCCAGTATGACGGGGTGCCTGAGAGTGTTTGCATTCGGCTGTCGTCCCCATACATTTAACAACTATTTAAAGCATGGGCATGATGGCTTATGCAAATGGATAGATCGTGTTGATCAGGACTACCAGATTGGCCGTTTTAGTTGATGCTGAGAATATTAGATGCGGATACGTAAAAGATAGGGATACCCGTCTTCCCCCCTAAGCCTTCATATACGGTCATCTTCCTGCAAAAAATCCCGTCTTTGAAATTAATAACTTCTCAGCCAGTCCAATAAACTCCGTTGGGTTTCGCGTCAGTGAATATGCGTGCAGGCCACAGGGTTGCCGAGCGATTTAGACATACATTTTACAGTCTTGTCGATATTTTGTTGCTACATTGTCTTTGCTAGGCCGCAAGTGTTAGACGTTAGTTATCCCTGCGGTTTTGTGGGGATTAATGGGATCCGCCAGATGGCGGTAATTAAATTGTTTGCTAAAGGAACTGTTATGAAAATTTTTAATCAGTTGTGCAAGCTAAGCCTATCCTGTGTTTTGCTTATGCCACTAACCACGTTTGCAAATTCCAGCGCAGGCGCGCAAGTCGATAAAAAGCCGCCGGCGAAAATTAATTGGCAGCCCTGTTACTCAGAACTAAATCCCAATCTGCTTTGCGCACAATATCCTGTTCCGCTTGATTACCAAAACCATAAAAAAAATGCCGGGACTATCCAGATTGCCCTTGTCAAACTACCCGCCAGCAATCCGGATAAAAAACGACTCGGTAGTTTGTTTCTCAACCCCGGTGGGCCAGGTGGAAGTGGTGTGGATTTTGTGAGTAATGTTGGTCAATATCTTTTTAACCAGGAAGTGCGCGACCAATATGATTTGATCGGTTTCGATCCACGCGGGATTCATTTAAGTGAACCTATTACCTGTGGTTTGAATTATGAAGAAGCCATCGGAATTATTCCGCCATTCGCCTTTCCCCTAACCCGTAAAGAAGAAAAACAACAGATAAAAAGCGATAAAACCCTCAGTTCGCTCTGTGCAAAAAACGGTAATGAAATAATGCACCACATGAGCACAGCGAATGTTGCCCGGGATCTTGATTTACTGCGTCAAGCTGTCGGCGATGAGTTGCTGAATTATGTTGGCTACTCCTACGGTTCATATTTGGGTGTTACCTACGCCAATCTGTTCCCGCAAAAAGTAGGGCACCTGGTGGTGGATGGTGTGATTGATCCTATCGCATGGTCCACGGGCAAAGGCTGGAGTGGCTGGATAGTGCCGGTTACTACGCGGCTTGAAAGTGATAAACACGCGATGGCGACCTTGAATGAATTTTTCCGACTCTGCGATCTTTCCGGGCCTGCCGGTTGTAGCATTGCCGGAAATTCGGCTGCGCGATTCGATCAACTCGCCCAGCGCCTCAAAGTGCAACCACAACCCATCGTATTTCCGGATGGAACTGTTATAGCGCTCGATTACTCATTGTTTATCTCGGCGACCCTCCGCGCAATGTATAACAGCCCAAGCTGGCCTTCGTTTGCAGGTCTTGTTGCATTTGTTGAAGCGCAATTTCCGCCCGAGTTAATCGGCCAGCAATATTCTCAATTTCGCAATGAGCTGGGGATTGAAAATATTAGCGTCCCCGATGACAACGCCCTGTTCGGTTTCCCAGCAGTGTTATGCAGCGATTCGGACAATCCTGAGCAAACAGAATTTTGGCCGCTCTGGGCAGATGAATCCGAAAAACAAAATGGTTACTTTGGACGTCCGTGGACCTGGAGTTCCAGCCTCTGCGCAAACTGGCCTGGCTCGCAAAAAGGTCGCTATATCGGCCCATACACTAAAAAAACCAAAAATCCTGTGTTAGTTGCCAGCACGTTATTTGACCCTGCGACGCCATACTCAGGTGCAAAAGCCGTTGCGCAGTTATTACCAAATTCGCGTCTTGTAACGGTTGAAGGTTGGGGTCACACAACTCCGGGCTTATCAACTTGCGCTGACAGTATTACGTCTGACTACTTATTAAAGGGCGTCCTGCCTTCATCCAACACGGTTTGCAAACAAGACATCATGCCTTTCTATATGCCCGAAAGCGCAACTGCATTTGCTGAAGAAAATCCATCTGCTAGTAAGCGCAGTATTTCTCGCAGTGATGTAACAGCTCAAGACGCGGCTGATCATGTTGCAGATAGTGCGCAGGTGCGGAAAGCGATTATTCGCACTAACCAGCACCGGGGGCATTAATTATTTAAAATTTACCGCCTGTAATTTGTCAGTTTGATAAATTACGGGCGGTTTTTTAGATTGCTGGCTCGATATCTTTTAGCAGAAATATATAAAAATTTATAACTTCTAATAAGTTTTGATGGTTATAGATGCTCCCGTTCACGGGTACGATGAAAAGTATATTTTCAGTGTCTTCTTAATCGCTTGTGTTTTGCAGTCAATGAATCCCTCCTTTATGTTTCCTGCTATATATTCCCTTCGAGAATTGTTACTAATCGTAATGCCTATGGTTATGTGCCATATATCGTAATTGACTGCTGTAAACACTGGTGTTATTGAATAATGAATTAGTAATGAGCAAAACATTTTTAAGCTTACAAGGTTTAATTTTAATTTGGCCGTCGTTGCTTGGGCTAATACTTATTTATTGCGGCTGGACTCGGCGTTATAAGAGAGGTGAGTGCGGCAAATGATTCGAGAAGCTAACAGTTCCGATTACTATGTCATGGATGGAGTTTTTCGGGACTCAGCTAAGGCATTCTGTTCTCGCAGCTATGATAGCCAAGTCATAGCAAACTGGTCTGGTGAACCATGGCCGAGCCGCTTTCTCAAAAGCAAGGAAAGCGGCGATGAGCAGTATGTATTCACCCATGAAGGCAGTGTCGTCTGTTTTGGCAGTATTAACCTTGAGCGCCGCAAACTTGTGGCGCTGTTTGTATCTCCGGAGCAGTCCGGCAAGGGTATAGGCCAGAGCATGCTTGAGTTTCTAGTTGCGAGAGCGGAGTCATCGGGTATCTCAATTCTGAAGGTTGACTCATCTCTCAACGCAGTAAGCTTCTACGAAAGACATGGATTCACAGAAATTAGCCGAAGCATGCACCGGACTCAGAACGGAGTAGCGATGGAGTCAGTACAAATGGAACGAAAACTATGCCTATAACAAATCGCTCAAGCATCGCCACTTCGTGGCTGGGGAATCTTTAAATCGCAGTTTTAGCTAGGCGCCCCCATGGGTTTGCTGCGCAAAAGTATTCCACAAAACCACAGCTTAAAAACTGCCGTTGTACACGGTGTCGGGCGTAAGAAACTTGGAGCATCCACATGAAAAAGTTAATTGAAGAGATATCGCAATGAACAATTTGCAAGTGCAACGAGTCATGGGGATTTCCGGTCTGATGGTGGGGCTTGGAGTTATGCTCACCATACCGCTTTATTTTATCTATCCCGGTGCACCACCTGCATGGAATGTGCTGACCCGAGATTTACTGAATTTGCTGGTGTTAGCATCCATGTTGATTTTTTTCGCATGTTTCAGTCAGCTCATCCGACGGGCAGATGCGACCCTGGATTGGATTGCATCAATTTTCTACGGTGCAGGAATGTTGTTCCTGGCGATGGCGTTTGTCTCGACAGCACTTGAGGCCGGGGTTGTTTTCGGTGATCCGAGTGGAACGCTCGATCCAACGATCGATGGCGTGTTGGCCGATGCGAACATACTTATGCACGGCTCAATCAGGCGTCTGTTAACGGTAGTCATGCTCGTGCCGGCGGGATATGCCGTGCTTCGTACCGGGATGCTGCCGGGCTGGGTTGGCTGGAGTGCCTACGTTATCGCAGTCTGTAATCTGGTGTTTGTGCCTTCGCTTTACTTCGGAACGGATGTAACAAAGTTCTACAGCGCTATTGGCTGGGGCAATTCCGCATTTGTTGCAAGTTTCCTGGGATATTGGATTTTGGCAGTAAGCGTAGTCTCGCTACGACGTAAGAATTGATAGGGTGGATTGGGTGGCAAGGTTAATTAACGCACGCACGACCTAAGGCACTCAACAAGTTGTTGTACACGATGTGCGAAGGCGTACGCGCGTGAGTATGGACGTTAGATATCATCAAGAAGGCACCAATGAAATATATATTTTTGGTAACTATTTTCCTGTCGTATGCGAATTATTCTTGGGCTTGTAGTTTTCCCCCATCAAGTTACGAACACAAAGTTCTCTCGGCAGAGTCAATTTATATAGGTACAGTGACTGAAGGTAAAATAGTCAATGATGCTGATGGGTTTAGTCATGTTGAAGTAATGCTAAACGTGCATAATGTTTTAAAGGGAAAAGGAGTTACTAAAAGCACGTTAGTTAAAACGGGTATGGGGCATGGTGATTGCGGTATAAATTTCACTATTGGTGAAACATACATTATTTTTAAAGAGCAAGACATTGATTATGTGTACACATATGACGGTACATCTCTAATTGGTCGGCTGTATGAAGAATCAATATCAAAAGAAATTTATGAAATTCTAAGTAATAAAGTGAAAAAATAATGTTTTGTGTCGTTTATAACAAGTGACTCCGGTGGATAAGTTGTGAGGCCGACGGGGGGAATTACTCACTCAATGGATAATGGTGTTCATGCCAATGCCGCGCAATCGCATCGCGGCGGCAAACCCACACATCCTGATGTTGCAAAATATAGCGAATAAATTTTTCCAGCGATTGGATGCGCCCCGGGCGGCCGATGATGCGGCAGTGCAGGCCGATGTTTAGCATCTTGGGTGCGAATTCACCCTCCGCGTAAAGCGCGTCGAAACTGTCTTTGAGATAAGTAAAAAATTGGTCGCCGCAATTAAACCCTTGTGCGGAGGCAAAGCGCATATCGTTGCTGTCGAGGGTGTAGGGAATAATTAAATGCGGTTGGCCGTTATTCAGTGATCGATAGTCGTGGGTCCAGTAGGGCAGGTCGTCGGCGTAGGAATCCGAGTCGTATAAAAATCCGCCTTGCTCAATTACCAGTGCGCGCGTGTTGGGGCTGTCGCGGCCGGTGTACCAACCGAGCGGGCGTGCGCCGGTTACGCGGGTGTGGATTTCTATTGCGGTGCGGATATGTTCGCGTTCAATTTCCATCGGCATAAATTGATGATCGATCCAGCGGTAACCGTGGCTGGCAATTTCCCAATTGGATTCCAGCATGGCTGCGACCGCTTCAGGGTTGCGCTCCAGTGCCATGGCGACACCGTAAATGGTTACGGGTAATTGATATTTGTTGAACAGGCGATGCAAGCGCCAGAAGCCTGCGCGGCTGCCGTATTCATAGAGCGATTCCATGCTCATATGGCGTGCTTCATAAGCGCGTGCGCCGATAATTTCGGATAAAAAAGTTTCTGATGCAGCATCGCCATGCAGCACAGAATTTTCACCGCCCTCTTCATAATTAATTACAAACTGAACGGCGATGCGTGCGCTGCCGGGCCAATTGGCGGCGGGTGGATTTTTTCCATAGCCACGCAGGTCGCGCGGATAAGTGGGTGGTGTGTTGCGGCTTTCGCTCATAATCCCGGGTGCTCGTCATTGATGGCATTTTTACTGCAGTACTTAACAAACAACTGATTGCTAGCTATCTTCAATTTAGTAGCCATTGCGTAACTAACATTAAGTTTTATTATCAAGTATCAAGTTTTATGCCACGGCCAGATGTTGCTGGTGCGCTGTGTCAGGACCGGTGCCCGCAATATTAGGGGGCAGTTGTAAAATTTATGCACCGGCTTTACTCAATCTAGACCATGTTTGCAGATGCAGGGATGGATGTGGGTGGCGATGTGAATGTGCCAGGGTTATTACTTTTGTGCGGGATTTAAATCGTAATGTCGTTTGATCAACGCGTCTTTGCCTGGCGCTGTCAGTGTCCGGATTTTATTTCACAGCGGCAGACAAGCGCGGGCAGCCTTGCGGGCTTGCGGTTGGGCGTTAAGGATTTATTCCATATCGCCGGTGTGCCCACGGGCGCGGGAAACCCCGACTGGTTGGCTAGTCACCCGCTGCCTGCGCAAACATCACCGGTGGTGATGCAATTATTGGATGCCGGTGCGGAGCTGGTCGGCAAAACCCAAACCGATGAACTTGCCTACAGCCTCAATGGGTTAAATATCCACTATGGTGCGCCGATCAATCCACGCGCTCCAGGGCGTTTGTCGGGCGGTTCCTCGAGCGGTTCGGCGGTGGCGGTTGCTGCGGGTGATATCGATATAGGCCTGGGCACAGATACCGGCGGCTCCATCCGTGTGCCTGCAAGCTACAACGGCCTGTTTGGCATCCGCCCCAGTCATGGCTTGATCAGCAGTGAGCAGATGGTGCCGCTTGCACCGCTGTTCGATACCGTCGGCTGGCTTGCGCGCGATGCCAACACCCTTGCGCAAGTGGGCGAGGTGTTGTTGCCGGATAAGCTTCTGCGTCGGTTCGAGCACAATCCCTTGCGCATTGCGGTATTGCTGCCATTCCAAAACCGCGCGCTCTGGACACCCGCCCATCACACCTGGCTCACACAGCAGCCCTTGTTGCAGGAGTACAAGTCCATCGCGCTCGACAGCGCTTGGCTCACCCGCGCCAGTCAGTGTTTCCGCACCTTGCAGGGGCGGGCGATCTGGCAAACCCACGGCGACTGGATCATCGCGCAAAAACCGGTGTTTGCGCCGGATATCCACGCCCGCTTCCAATGGTGCGCGACTTTGACCGACGCCGATCAAGCCGCTGCCGACATTGAGCGCGAAGGCTTGCAGGCGGATATCGACAGCTGGTTTGCCGATGTCGATTTAATTCTGCTGCCCACTACGCCTGGTGCCGCCCCCTTATCAGGTACTGATGCGAGTGGGATGGACGCTTATCGCAGCCAGCTGATGGGCTTGACTGCGCCCGCCGGTCTCACCGGTTTGCCGCAAATCCACCTGCCGGTATTAACCGATGAGGGTGCGCCCTGCGGTCTATCCCTGCTTGGTAAACGCGGCTTCGATAAAGCCCTGCTGCAACTGGCGGTTGATTTATGCGGGGGCACTCCATGACCGCCCATGCGCTGGCATTTAGTGCGCCCCATGCGCAGGCCGCTGAAATCGGCCTGGATGTGCTGCGCGAAGGCGGCAGTGCGGTGGATGCGATGATCGCTGCCGCTGCCGCCATCACTGTGCTCTACCCGCATATGAATAGCCTCGCGGGTGATGGCTTCTGGCTGATCCATAAACCCGGCGCCGAGCCGCTGGCGATAGATGCCTGCGGCTGCGCGGCGGGTTTGGCGAACATCGATTGGTACAGGGCACAGGGTTTGGTGCAGATCCCCAGCCGCGGTGCCCTCGCGACGCTAACTTTGGGCGGCACGCTGGCCGGTTGGCAGAGTGCGCGCAGTATCACCTCCAGTTCATTCCCGTTAAGCCGTTTGCTGGCGCCGGCAATCGCGCTGGCGCGCGGCGGTATCACTGTGACCAAGAGCCTTGCCGTCGCCAGCGCCAAGGTGGAGACGGAGCTGGCGGACCAGGCTGAATATCGAAGGGTATTTATGCCCGATGGCCGCCCGCTGCAAGAGGGCGAAACCCTCATCAACGGCGATCTGGCGACCACCCTGACCTGGTTGGTCAACCACGGATTGGAGTCGGTATATCGCGGCGAGTTGGCCGCGCATATCGCCACCGAATTGGAGCAGCTGGGCAGCCCGTTACGGCTGGCCGATTTGCAGGATTACCGCGCCCGCATCGTTAAGCCCCTGTCGGTGCACACCCGTTTTGGCCAGTGTTACAACCTGCCCGCGCCCACCCAGGGCGTGGCATCGCTGCTGATCCTGGCGATTTATGACCGCCTGTACCAATCCCACTGGAGCGAAACCGAGCGGGTGCATGGGTTGATCGAGGCCACCAAGCTCGCCTTTCTGGTGCGCGACCGCGAAGTCGCCGATCCGCACCGGTTGAGTGAGCGCTGGAATCATCTGCTGGATGACGACCATATCGACCAGCTTGCCGCTGTTGTTAGCCCACGGGCATTGCCCTGGCCGCAGGTTGCCGAACCGGGCGATACGGTGTGGATGGGCTGCGTGGATAGCCAGGGCACCATGGTCAGTTTTATCCAGAGTATTTATTGGGAATTCGGCGCGGGTGTGGTGGTGCCCGGTACGGGACTGGTGTGGAACAACCGGGGCGTGGGTTTTGGCCTCGATGCCAGCCAGCGCAATGCGCTCGCGCCGGGTTACAAACCTTTCCATACACTCAATCCCGCGCTCACTGTGCTGAGCGATGGCCGCCGCATCAGCTACGGCACCATGGGCGGTGAAGGCCAGCCGCAAACCCAGGCTGCGTTGCTGACCCGCTATTTATACGATGGACTGTCGTTGGACGAATCCATCAAGCGCGGGCGCTGGCTGCTTGGCCGTACCTGGGGCGATAACAACCACGACCTGAAAATGGAGCAGGACCTGGTCGATAAACTGGGTGAGCAATTGCGTGCACGCGGACACAGCATTAAACCCGTCGCGCTTCATAGCGAGATGATGGGGCATGCGGGAGCGGTCGTCAGCCACGGCGATGGCAGTGTCACGGCGGCCAGCGACCCGCGCAGCGACGGCGCCGCGGTTTGTATCCCTTGACTCACCGGGCGCGGGATAGGATCTACACTGGATTCGCGGCCCGTCTATGTTATGAACACATGTAGATCGTCATACCCGCGTACGTGGGTATCCATGGGTGGATTCCTGCGTTCGCAGGAATGACGAAGAATTAATTAGTTGCGTCTGCAGGAATGATGAAGATTAACTGCGAATGTGCATAAATCGTCATACCCGCGCACGCGGGTATCCATGGGTGGATTCCTGCGTTCGCAGGAATGACGAAGAATTAATTAGTTGCGTCTGCAGGAATGATGAAGATTAACTGCGAATGTGCATAAATCGTCATACCCGCGAACGCGGGTATCCATGGGGTGGATTCCTGCGTTCGCAGGGATGGCGAAGGATTAATTGTGTTTGCAAGAATGACAAAGAGAATGTGGTTTTGTTGGAGCTATTAAATGCCTGATCCCTACAGCGTCAATCCATCGCTACTGCGCCCTTTTTCACCGCCGCCGCGCTTGCTGATGGGGCCGGGGCCAATCACGGTTGATCCGCGTGTGTTGCGCGCTATGTCGGCACAACTCATCGGCCAATATGATCCGGCGATGACGCAATGCATGAACGACACCATGGCTTTGTATCGTGGCGTTTTCAAAACCCGCAATCAATGGACGTTGTTAATTGATGGTACTTCTCGCGCAGGAATTGAAGCAGTATTAATTTCGTTGCTGGAGCCGGGCGATAAAGTGTTGGTGCCCATCTTCGGTCGCTTCGGTCATTTGCTGTGTGAGATTGCCGAACGTTGCGGCGCCGAGGTACATAAAATCCACAAAGACTGGGGTGAAATTTTTACGCCCGATGAAATCGAAAGTGCAATTAAAAAAATCCAGCCAAAAGTATTGGCCATAGTGCAGGGCGATACCTCCACCACTATGTTGCAACCACTCGAACACCTCGGTGAAATTTGCGCGCGCTACGGTGTGTTATTTTATTCCGATGCAACCGCATCGATTGGCGGTAATGCGTTTGAAACCGATAAGTGGCAATTGGACGCAGTGTCCGTCGGCCTGCAAAAATGTTTAGGCGGCCCTTCGGGCAGCGCGCCAATTACGCTTGGCGAAAAAGCCGTTGAGGTCATTCGCAAACGCCGCCATATCGAAGCGGGTATCCGCACCGCCCATCACATTGAAGGCGCTGGCCGCCGCATAGCATCCAATTATTTTGATCTCGGCATGATCATGGATTACTGGGGCGAAGAACGCCTCAACCATCACACCGAAGCTACCACCATGCTGTACGGCGCACGCGAATGTGCGCGCATTTTATTGGAAGAGGGTATTGATCATGCCATCGCGCGCCATCGCCTGCACGGCCATGCAATGGCGCAAGGACTGGTGGCGATGAATTTAAAATTGTTCGGCGACCAGTCCCACAAAATGCACAATGTTGTCGGTGTCTATATTCCCGAAGGCATTGCCGGTGAAGTGGTGCGCAGCAGTATGCTCAATAATTTTGGAATTGAAATCGGTACTTCCTTTGGTCCGCTGCACGGCAAAATCTGGCGTATCGGCACTATGGGTTACAACGCGCGCAAAGATGCGGTGTTGCAAACATTAACTGCATTGGAGGCGGTTTTGCTTCGTGCTGGCCATGCACACACCGCGAACGCGGGGATTGATACAGCATTGGCGACTTATGCACAACCAGGTTAGTGGTTGTTGTGGATACCCGCGTTCGCGGGTATGACGAAAAAATATTAGGACGTGAAAAAATAGGTTGGTTTCGAGAAAAGTATTCATGCATAACGAAAAAAATATTTGTAAAGGAGAATAGATATGATTCCATCGGTAGTTGCCCCTGATTTTTCCGGTGTGCCGAAATTAAACGAACTCGCCACGCGTGAATTTTTAGCTGGGCTTCCCAAAGCCGAATTGCATTTGCATCTCGACGGCGCCTTATCGCCAACACTGATGTTCAAACTGGCACAACGCAACCAGGTTAATCTGCCGTATCAATCGGTTGCAGAAATTGAAGCGGCCTATGCCTTTACCAACCTGCAAAGTTTTTTGGATTTGTATTATCAAGGTGCATCAGTGCTAAACCACGAACAGGATTTTTACGACCTGACGCACGATTATTTTGAAAAATGCAAAGCCGACAATATCGTCCACACCGAGTTGTCATTTGATCCGCAAACCCATACCGAACGGGGTATCGCATTTGACACTGTTATCAGTGGCATTTTGCGCGCAATGGAAGATGCAAAAAAAGAATGGGGCATCAGCTCAAAACTGGTAATGGATTTCCTGCGCCACTTAAGCGCCGAGAGCGCGATGAAAACATTGGAAGAATCCTTGCCCTGGAAAGATAAAATTATCGCCGTAGGTTTGGACAGCTCCGAAGTCGGCCATCCGCCCAGTAAATTTACTGATGTTTTCGCGCGTGCCCGCGCCGAAGGCTATCGCGTTGTCGCCCACGCTGGTGAAGAGGGACCGCCGGAATATATTTGGGAAGCAATTGATTTATTAAAAGTTGAACGGATTGATCACGGCGTGCGTTCCGATGAAGATCCGAAACTGATGGAGTACCTGCGCGAAACCCAAATCCCGCTGACAGTTTGCCCATTATCCAATGTGCGCTTGTGCGTATTCGACAAAATGGCTGACCATAATTTATTTTCTCTGCTGGATGCTGGTCTGCGCGTAATGATCAACTCGGACGATCCCACTTATTTTGGTGGCTATCTCAACGACAATTTTTTCGCGCTCGCCGATGCTTTCCCGTTAACGCGCAAACAGGCGTTGCTGCTCGCGCATAACAGTTTTACATCGAGTTTTATCAGTGATGCGGAAAAGCAAGAATTTATTGAGCAACTAAAAAGCTACGCCAAAAACTTTCACTAAGGCGCCTCTGAAAAATATACAGTCGTCATACCCGCGAACGCGGGTATCCAGTTTTAGATTAAGACCTATGGATACCCGCGTTCGCGGGCATGACGAAAATATTTCATGGCGAGTCTCAGAGTAATTAGCACCATCCGCAGCGCCACATCCTGGGTCGAGAGAAATACTTTGAACGATACAACCACCGAAGCACTAGCAAAAAAAATCATGCACCGCTGCGATCAACTCGCCGCCATCAGCTCGCATCCTGAAAACATCAGCCGCTTTTATCTAACCCCCGAACACAAACGCTGCAACGAATTAGTCGCGCAATGGATGCAAGAAGCCGGAATGGAAACTTGGGTCGATGCAGCCGGAAATATCTGCGGCCGCTACGAAGCACAGGACACCTGTGCAAAAACACTGGTGCTCGCCTCACATCTGGATACCACCCCCAACGCCGGTGCTTACGACGGCATCCTCGGGGTATTAATTGCGATTGCCGTAGTCGAACAACTTTATCAACACAGCATTACGCTGCCTTATGCAATAGACGTTATTGGTTTCGGCGACGAAGAAGGTGTACGTTTTGGCAGCACACTTTTAGGTAGCCGTGCAGTCGCAGGCACCTGGAATCCGGAGTGGTGGGAATTAAAAGATCGCGCCGGAATTAGTTTGCGACAAGCCTTTATCGATTTTGGTTTGGAACCGGAAAATATTCATACCGCTGCACATAATAGTGACGATATCCTCGCCTACCTCGAAATCCATATCGAACAGGGCCCGGTGTTGGAAAATAAGAATCTCGCGCTCGGCATTGTCACTGCCATCGCCGGTGCGCGTCGTTTTTCCATTGAAATACAAGGCTATGCCGGGCACGCAGGCACTGTCCCTATGGCAATGCGCAAAGATGCCCTGGTGGGGGCTGCATTAGGTATTGCGTTGGTCGAAAATATTGCCAACGAATTTGACGTGGTGGCGACCGTCGGCCAACTCGAATGCGGCCCCGGCGCCGTCAATGTAATTCCCGGTCATGCACGTTTTACTATTGATATCCGCTCCGGCGATGACCATTTACGTGATCAGGCCTTTGCAAAAATCCAGCGGGAATTGGATATGATTTGTGAGGTGCGAGGCCTCAGCGCCACCTGGCAAGAAATTCATAATGCCCCCGCGGTTGTCTGCGCCGATTGGATACAGGCACAACAAGAGGCTGTGTTGTGTGATATGGAAATAGAACCCTATAAACTGATGAGCGGGGCAGGCCACGATGCAATGGCGATGGCAGATATTTGTGATGTCGCCATGTATTTTGTGCGCTGCAAAGGCGGTGTTAGCCATCATCCGGATGAATCAGTTACGGTGGATGATGTTGCCCAAGCGATAGATGCACTCGGCAGGACATTGCAAAAATTTGCACAATAAATTTTATTTTGGATATCCATTATGGAAAAGCATTTTATTACCGCCAACGAACTCCTGCTGGATTCATTTAAATTGGCAGAACAAATTTTCCAGCGCGGATTTCGCCCGCATTTTATTGTCGGTGTATGGCGTGGCGGCTCACCTGTTGGTATTGCAGTGCAGGAATACCTGGAGTTTGTCGGCGTCCCCACTGATCATATTGCAATCCGCACCTCGTCCTATTACGGCATCGACCAACAGAGCAAAGATATACGCGTGCACGGTCTGGATTACATCGTAAACAATGTGGATGCCGACCAGGAGTTGCTGATTGTCGACGATGTATTTGATTCCGGGCGCTCCATTCAAGCGGTCATCAATGAGATACGCAATAAATCTCGCCGCAATGCCCCCAACACTATTAAAGTGGCCTGCCCCTGGTATAAACCCTCGCGCAATGTGACTGATTTGACCCCCGATTTTTACGTGCACGCTACCGACCGCTGGTTGGTGTTTCCGCATGAATTATGCGGCCTGACGCCACAGGAAATCTTGCAAGGCAAGGGCAGTGAAATCGCTGACACTATTGCGCGTGCAACAGACACCGCACCATTTAAAGAATGACCTGGTGTTAAACGCATTGTTGATCTGTTCCGGTGATGGGTGGGCACAAGGTTGTCTGTGTTTTGTCCAATTCCCCCTGCTTTCCATTGAAAAACCCCATGCCCGCGCAAACCAGGCACGATTCTGGTTCGAAAAATAACCATATCCAAGCCGGCGCAGATTTTTTTAAGGGCGACTCTTGACTCAATCCGGCCAAGCGGGTTTAATACGCGCCTCTTGCAGCACAGCCTGCAAAGGACACGCCCAGATAGCTCAGTCGGTAGAGCAGTGGATTGAAAATCCTCGTGTCCCTGGTTCGATTCCGGGTCTGGGCACCATATTAAAACCCGAAGTTCGCAAGAACTTCGGGTTTTTTATTGCATCCTGTTTTCTTGTCGGCTGCTCGCACCTGTTCTGGTTGCCTTGCTATAGTGATGTTTATTTATTCCGGATTATTGCCATGACCAATAACGATATCCTCCGTCGCCTGCGTTTTATTTTTGATTTTGGCGATGCGCAAATGATGGCCCTGTTTGCGTCGGGTGGTTTTAATGCATCGCGCGAGTTGGTGAGCGATTGGTTAAAGGCGGAGGATAAACCCGAGTTCAAAGCATTGCGCGATGTGCAGCTGGCGATTTTTTTAAATGGCTTGATCAATAAAAAACGCGGCCAGCGCGAAGGTGAACAACCGGAACCGGAAAAAAAACTCAATAACAATATTATCCTGCGCAAATTAAAAATCGCCCTGGATTTTAAAGACGAACAGATTCTGGAAGTGATGGAATTGGCTGAATTTCCATTAAGCAAACACGAACTGAGTGCGTTTTTCCGCAAGCCGGGGCACAACAATTATCGCGAGTGCCAGGCGCAAGTGCTGCGTAATTTCCTGATGGGATTGCAGATACAACTGCGCGGCAATACCGCAGAGGTGACAGGGTCAGCAGCTCCCTAGTCGTTTTGTTCTAAGGCTGCAATTTCCTCATAACAATTGCTTCCGTTCCTGCGTTTTGACTGGATTACACTTTATGTGCAACCCATTCACTCACGGCGAGCAATGTTTATGCGTACTTATATCCGTCATCCCACCTCTATTCCCATCCAGGTTTGCGCTACGGGCGATGAAGATGCGCAGGTGCGGGCGCGCAACCTGAGTACAGGAGGCTTGTGTTTTATCACCGATAGGCCAGTGAAAGTTGGCACCCTGGTTGAGTTTGATATCCCTTTTATCCAACCGGATTACCATGGGCATGGTGTGATTATGTGGCGTCGTGAGGAGTCCTCCAACCTGTATGAAGTAGGGGTGCGCTTTACCACTGACGATGAGTATTTCCGCACGCGCATGGTGGAGCAGGTGTGCCAGATTGAGGATTACCGCCAGCGTCTGGCATTGAAAGGGCGTCAGCTGAGCAGTGAGGAGGCGGCGATAGAGTGGATCGAACATTACGCCTCCAGTTTTGATCATCTGGCGCGGCATTAAGAAAAGATATTAGTAAAAAGGATGTTCCTGAAAAAACAAAACCCGGCTTTATGCCGGGTTTTGTTTTTGTGCGGTTTTGATGGTCGTTTAGCTGTGCTTGTGATGGAAAGGCGCGAACCAGCAAATCAGGAATGATGGGATAGTGGCAGCCATTACAAAAATAAAATAACCGATGTAACCCATGGATTCTTGCAATACACCGCTAACCATACCGGTAAGCATCATGCACAAGCCCATAAGGGCTGTACCGAATGCATAATGGGTGGTGGCGTATTTGCCTGGAGCGAGTTGTTGCATCAAATAAATCATGAAACCCACAGAGCCAATACCAAAAAAGAATTGCTCAATGATCACGCCAGTGCTGATCAGCAAATGGCTTTCTGGTTGGTAAATTGCCATCAGCAAGAAGGTAATGTTGGGAATGTTGACGCAGCAGCAAAGTGGGAAAAGGGCTTTTTGCAGACCTTTTTTGGCCACATAGGCACCGCCAATCAGTGAACCAATCAGTAATGCAACCAAGCCAAAGGTGCCGTAGATAATACCGAACTCTTGATTAGTTAATGCCAGTCCACCGTTTTCAGCGGTGTCTTTCATAAACAACATGCTGGGCGCATTTAAAAAACCGAAGCTGATGCGGAACAGCAAAGCGAAACCAATCATCATCCAGATACCTTGTTTCTGGAAGAACGTGATAAAGGCATCGATCAGGGTGCTAACGGCTTCCTTGGGGTTTTTCGGGGTGTTTTCAGCGCGCGCGCCATCGGGCATCACACGCCAGTGCCAGGCGGCCATAATCAGCATAAGTACACCCAGGAGTGCGAACACAATTTGCCAGGAGTTAATCCACTCGGGGCCGGAGACATGCGGGTCCAGTTTAAAATAGTGCTCATGCAATACGCCGCTCAGCACCACCATCACACTCATCATCGCAAGTTTGCCAAGGTTCCAGCTCAGGCTTTGCCAGCCGCAATAAAGCGCCTGGGATTTTGCATCGAGCGAGGTGACGTACACCCCGTCGGTGGTGATGTCTTGTGAGGAGCCGATAAATGAGAGTACCCAGAAAAAGAGCAGCATCAAGGTGATGTAGTTAGGCAGGTTCATCACCAGGGAGACGCCGATAAAACCTATGCCCAGAAGCACCTGGCAGAGCAATACAAAAAACTTTTTGGTTTTGTACATTTCCAGGAAGGCGGCAAAAAATGGTTTGATGGTATACGCGAGGCCGAGGGCGCTGGCGTAGGCCGCGGCGCTGGCATTGTCCATACCGAGGTTGCTGAACATCACAACCGCCGCAGCGGTCAGCATGTTGTAGGTGAGCGCCATCGTAAAATAACCGGATGGCACCCAGAGCAAGGGGTGTTTGGTCGCAGGGGCAGTGCTGATTGCAGTAGTGGGATTCATGGCATAGTCAGAACTCATGGTTAGTACCTTGTGTTTTTTCTTGCTGTTGTTTTTTTTGTGATAACGGCGGCCTGCTCGTGTTGTTGTTTCAGGCGTTGATTGCGTTACTCACTGCCACTGGTTTTATTTTAGTCGGCGTAATCCGTGCCTTATAGTTGTACCGCTTTGGTTGCAGAGGCCGGCCTATGCCGACCTCTGCGATCTCTCTCACCAGACAAGCGGTTGATACTGCTGTTCGGTCTTGTTTTTTTAATGCCGTTGATGCGGCCTTTTTAAATTATTTACCCGCTTTGTAAGTTTCAGCGGCTTTCAGGATTTCTGCGCGCGCTTCTTCCAGATCGCCCCAGCCAGCTACTTTCACCCACTTGCCTTTTTCCAGGTCTTTGTAGTGTTCAAAGAAGTGCTCGATTTGCTTGATAGTGACTTCGGGCAGATCGGCAAGGGTTTTTACTTTGCTGTACAGGGTGGTGAGCTTGTCGTGTGGAACGGCTACGATTTTTGCATCTTCACCGGCTTCGTCGGTCATTTTCAATACGCCCAGCGGACGGCAGCGGATAACTGAACCAGCTTGTACCGGCTGTGGGAATACTACGAGTACGTCTGCCGCATCGCCATCGCCACACAGGGTGTTGGGGATGTAGCCGTAGTTGCAAGGGTAGTACATGGCGGTACTGACCAGGCGGTCAACAAACAGCGTATTGCTGTCTTTGTCGATCTCGTACTTGATGCCGGAGTTCATGGGGATTTCGATAACTACGTTAAAGTCATCGGGCAGGCTTTTGCCCGCAGGGACAAGTTCAAAACTCATGGTGCGTTCCTGACGTCTATTGATTAAAAAACTATGTGATTAAAAACTAAAGCTAAATGGATTGAAACGGGTGTTCTTTGAGCTGGTAGGTGGCGGATTCTACCACAACAAGTAGGCGACGATAGCAGCGGCAACAAGCGCGGCGGCGATCAATGCCAGCCAGGCCTTGCGACGCCCATGGTGCAAACTGGGCTCAATGCGGTTGCCGGGTGAGGTCGGGCGGGTTTTCCAGCGTTTGGGTTCGCTGCTGGGGAGTTTGCGCTCAATGGGTTTGCTCAGCTCATCGATGGGTTTGCGGATGCGGGTTTTGCTGTCTTCCAGGTCGGGCGCGACTATACGGAAGGTGTAGACATCCAGGCGCAAGCGGTCGCCATTATTGGCCGTGGCGTTGTCTACCCTCAGTTCGTTGAGGAAGGTCCCATTGGAGGAGCCAAGGTCTTTGATCCGTAAATGGTTGCCTTCGATACTGATCTCGGTATGGCGGCGCGATAAGTGGGTGCCGGGGATAACAATATCGCACTGGTTGCCGCGTCCAATCACCGTGCTGCGTTCAGCCGGGAGGATAAAATGCTTGCCTGCAAGCCAACTGCTGTCGGAGACCAGGCGCCAGGGGGCGACATAGGTGTCTTTGGATTTATCGGGCAGGCTGCGTGGGTCGAGGACGATAATTTCACTGTTGCCGATTTTGATAATATCGCCGGGCAGGATTTCTTTCTGGGTAATGCGTTGGCCGTTGACGAAGCAGCCACTGGCACTGTTGTTATCTTTGAGGAAGTATTTGGCGTTTTCCTGGATCACCTTGGCGTGCAGTGGTTCTATGCCCTCTTCATCAATAATCAGGTGATTGTCGGCGGCCCTGCCAATTGAGAATAGCTTCTCAACGACCCACAACGGGGGGCGTCGATTGTCCTTAAAGTGAAGTTTGAGCATGGCAGATTCCGTATTGTCGTCGTCTAAATAATTATATATGCAACTATCTACCCTGAATTCACGTGTTGCAGCGCCGATCCTGTGTTTTGAATGACCTTGATATCGAATTCTATTAACTCATCCCCTAAAGGGCAATCTTATGACTGATATTAGTGTGCACGCGGTACCGCAAGCACCACCCCAGGTAAACAATAAAGTAGTCATCCATTACTGCAATATGTGCCGTTGGATGCTGCGCTCCGCCTGGCTGGCGCAGGAGTTGTTGAGCACCTTTGATGGTGAGCTGGATGAGGTGGCGCTGCATCCGGGGACGGGAGGGATTTTCCATGTGTGGCTGAATAATGAGCTGGTCTGGGACAGGGTTGCCGATGGCGGTTTTCCGGAAGCCAAGGAACTGAAGCAGCGGGTGCGCGATTTGCTCTGCCCGGAACGCTCCCTTGGCCACAGTGACGGACATAAGAAGGAGGACTGACTTTTGTAACAAATCGTTTCCGATAGGGTGAGTTGATCGCCTTTTTACTGTTTTCAGCGGGGGTGGCTGGCATAATGGCGCCCGCAGTCCCGTCCCGGGGTACACACGGCAGCCTTGGATCAATAGCGCTGTCGCCCAGGGAAAATTCATCAACTGGATTTATTCATGCAGCTACTCTCCACAACTTACCGTTTGCTTGACAAATTCTATCGCGCTGTCGTTATCAACCGTCCCTTCCTGATGCTGGCCTTCCTGGGGTTGCTGACTGTCCTGGCGATGCTCGCCATGAAAAACCTGAAGCTGGATGCGTCCTCCGATTCGCTCACCCTTGAGCACGACACCTCTATCGATTTCTACCGCGAAATCTCCAAGCGCTACCAGAATGGCGATTTCCTGGTGCTGACCTACACACCTAAAGTCGATATTTTTTCGGATCAATCTATCGACCTGCTGCAACAACTGACTGGCGATCTGGAAAAAGTGGATGGTGTGGCCAGTGTGTTCTCCATGATTGATGTGCCCCTGCTGTACAGCCCGATGCGCCCCCTGGCCGAGCAAAAAGCATCGACCCGCACACTGCTGACGCCGGGTGTGGATCGCGCCATGGCCAAACAGGAATTTTTGACCAGCCCGATTTATCGCAAAATGCTGCTCAGCGCCGATGGCAAAACCTCGGCCATCCTGCTCAATCTCAAAGTGAATAACGAATATATTGAAATGGCGCGCCACCGCGATGCCTTGCGCTTAAAGCGCGACAACGGTGGCCTGAACCCGGAAGAAACCAAAGAGTTGGAAAAAGTCGCCGCGGATTTCCTCGCCTACCGCACCCAGGCGGCCGTCAAGGATGGCCAACGTGTTGAAATTGTGCGCGACATAGTGGCGCGCTATAGCGATAAGGCCGAGATTTTCCTTGGCGGTGTGAGCATGATCACCACCGACATGATCACCTACATCAAAAGCGATCTGGTGATATTCGGCGCGGCCCTGATTGTATTTATCATCCTGATACTCGCGTTTTTATTTCGCGAATGGCGCTTTGTTATTTTGCCGCTCACGGCGTGCCTTATGTCGGTCGTGTTGATGCTCGGCTGGCTCAGTTGGATTGATTGGCGGATGACGGTGATCTCATCCAACTTTGTGGCCCTGTTATTGATTCTCGTGTTTGCGTTCACTATTTACCTGGTGGTGCGTTATCGTGAAATCCAGGCGCAATCGCCCGAACTTGAACAAGCCGAATTGGTGATGGCCGCCGTGCGTGCGATGGTGGTGCCCTGCCTGTATTCGGCGCTCACGGCGATAGTGGCCTTTATGTCGCTGGTGGATAGCGGTATTCGCCCGGTGATTGATTTCGGTTGGATGATGACCATTGGCCTGGTAGTTGGATTTTTCCTCACTTTCCTCGTTGTGCCAGCCGGTTTAATGGCGCTGCCCAAAGGCCAGCCAAAAATCAGCGCCACCAATTCACTGCCCATTGCGGGCCAGTTCTCGCGCTTGACGGAATTCCACGGTGGCAAAATTATCCTGGTGGCGCTGCTGTTGGTCGGGTTCAGCGCCTGGGGCATTAGCAAGCTGGAAGTTGAAAACCGCTTTGTTGATTACTTCAAAAGCGACAGCGAAATCCATCAGGGTTTGAGCGTAATTGATCGTCAGCTGGGCGGCACAGTAACGCTCGATATTATCCTGGATGCTGAAAAAAATGATGTCAGTGTTGTAGAGTCAAATTCAGCAGAAAGCAGCGCGCCGGTAGAAGTGGGTGGAGAAGTTTTATCAGATGATCCATTTGCGGAAGACGCTACTGCGGTAGACATTTCTTCCGGGGACAATGCGGCCGGTGAAGAAGATCCATTTGCCGATTATGGCGGTGATGCATTTGCTGAAAATTCCACTGCACCAAAAGCAGAGCCGAGTTATTGGTTTAGTGTTGCGGGGCTTGATCAAGTCAAACAAGTGCACGACTATCTCGAATCCTTACCTGAAGTGGGCAAGGTGCAATCGCTGGCGACGGTTTATCAATTGGCGCATGACATCAACAAAGGCAAATTGAATGACTTTGAATTGAATGTGTTGCGCAATATGTTATCCACCGATATCACCAACTTCCTCATCAAGCCTTACCTGTCCGATGAAAAACAGCAGACCCGCATTACCTTGCGCGTGATTGAAACCACACCGGGTTTAAAGCGCGCTGAATTAGTAGAGCGCATCCGCAGCCACATAATCAATGATGTGGGATTGAAACCGGAGCAGGTTCATTTCACCGGTATGCTGATCCTTTACAACAACATGTTGCAGAGTTTGTTTGACTCGCAAATTGCCACCATCGGTTTGGTATTTACCTCCATTATGGTGATGATGCTGTTGCTGTTCCGCTCATTCAGCATTGCCTTTACCGCGATCCTGCCGAATATCCTGGCGGCGGGCGTGGTGCTTGGTGCAATGGGTATTGTAGGGATTCCGCTGGATATGATGACCACCACCATCGCGGCAATTGTGGTGGGCGTGGGTGTAGACCAGTCGATCCAATATATTTATCGCTACCGCGATGAATTTAAAGTGGATCACAATTACATTGCCGCCATGCATCGCTCCCATGTGTCGATCGGTAGTGCTATGTACTACACCTCGGTAACGATTGTGGTTGGTTTTTCGATCCTGGTGTTGTCGCAGTTTATCCCGACAATTTATTTTGGTGTGCTGACTGCCTTTGCGATGTTTATGGCGATTGTAGGTTCATTGACCTTGCTGCCGAAATTGATTTTGCTGCTTAAACCCTTTGGGCCGGAAGCAAAACCTGCCGAATAATAATCGGGGTAGGAAATAGAAAGGGGGCGCATTTTGCGCCCCCTTTTTTTATTGGTAGTGAAGGATTTTTACCAATCCATCAAGGCTTTCAGTTGGGGAACCAGATCTTCTGCCATGGCGGCGTGTTGTTCTTTGGTGGGGTGGGCGTCGGTACTATCGCCGGGGTAATTGGCCGAGGTAATTTGGTGTACCCGCGAGTCGTTCACACGCGAAATCGCCTCGCGGATATAGTCTATGAGCGCCGCTTTTTTATCGCCATTGAGGATCGCACCTTCGGTTAGGGCAATATGTGCTTGCGGGTGATTGGTGAGTAATTTATTGATCAGTTTTACATAGGCGGTGACATAGTCTTCGCGCTCGGGAATACCTTGGCTGAAGTCGTTGGTGCCTATGGCGCTGACAATTAAATCCGGCTGGTATTGGTTGTGATCCCATTTCATTGCGGAATCCGTATCGCCCACGGCAAATTCATAAAAATCCGACAGGTTGGCTTCATCGGTTTTGCCATTCCAACTGCGCACCAGGCCGCGGCCACCCCAGCAAACCAGATTCACTTGTGCATAAAGTGCTTTGGCGCTGAGCATTCCATAGGATTCACGTGCATTCCACCAACGGGTATTTTTTTCTTCGCCTGCGACACGATCAATCGCTTCGCCACAGGTTACTGAATCGCCCAGGATCAAGATTTTGCGTCTGGATAAAAGCGGCGCGGGTAAAAACTTTTCCCCTTTGAGTGAAAAGCTTTGCAGGCTGACCTTGCCATGCCAGTTCTCCGAGCGATGGATCAGTTCAACTGAATGTTTGCCGCTAGTGGGAAAGGTAAAGAGCTCGACGGGCGTTAGCTCCTGTGAAATTTTTATTGCCTTGGGAGCTCCGCCATCGACAATCACATCCATCCAGGAATTGCCGGTTGAACTTTGCAAATTGGCTGAGATGCTTGTACCTATCACCTCGGTTTTAAAACTGACGCCGGGAAAACCAAATACCAGGCTTTGATCGCTGTTGGTGTGGGTGCGCCCCATATGGGCGATATGCGGGTCAGTGGCGGCAATGGTGATCACAGCGGCATCCTGTTGTCGGGTTGCGCTACAGCCAGATAATAAAACAGCAGAAAAAAAGAACGCGCAGGAAAAAGAATTGGGTTTCATGGGTGCTACCTCCATGCAGTAGTAGGGCGACGGTGTGCCCGCCGCCAGAATAATTTATTGCAGCAGGGTGTTGATATCCGGTGTCATCGCATCGGCCCAGATTTGATAACCTTTGGCGGTGGGGTGTAGGAAATCCGCCATTATCTCAGGTGAAATACTGCCATCTTTTTGCAATAGCAGCGGGCCGTAATCCTTAAAGAAAATCATTTTGTTGTCGCCCAGTTTGGCGATGATCTTATTGAGTTTTTTTACCTTGCCGCGGTTTTCCGAGCTGGGTGCCTGGTCAAATGGAAATACGGCATTTAATAAAATTTTACTGTTGGGCCAAGCCAGTTGTAATTGTTGTACTACGTTGGTTACACCGGCGGCGGCTTGCTCGGGAGTTTCTTGCAGGCCGCCCACATTGTTGACGCCGATTAACAGCACGATCAGTTTGGGTTGGATATTGCCTACGGCACCATGTTGCAAACGCCAAAGCACATTGCCGGTATTATCGCCGCCGATACCAAAATTGGCGGCCTTGAGTGGTTTGAAATTTTTCTCCCAGATTTGCCAATCCCAACCAGCAGTAATTGAGTCACCTACAAAGAGCACATCAACTTGATCGTACTGCGCTACCAGCGCATCTTCTGCATGCATTTTGTCCCAGGTGGCAACTGACATCCAGGAATATTCAGTAGTGCGTTTGGTGGGGGTGGTGCCGGCAGAGGACGGCAGGGCATTACTGAGGTGACACAAACAGGCGAGGCTAAAGCCGCAGCACAGGCGAGTGATATTTTTTTTATGTAGGGACATAGGTGGATCCTGCTCAATAGTGGTTGTGTAGTGACTGCCATTTCAATCGCTTCCGTTTGATCACTCCTGTTCGATCACATCTCCCCGATTCATTTGATCAATTGATTCTACTCAATTGCTCCTGTGGAAGTGATGATTGGCAAAACTGTATTGCAGGCTGCGTGTTTTTCGTTTGTTCACTTTTAAAAAGTGCGCACATAAATGTGCTGTTGTTTTAATTTTTCAAGCTTAGTCGCTCGTTGTGCAGATTCAAGCTCTGCACACCGGCGATATTTAAAACCAGATCCAGTAATTCATCCCAAGGCTCTGCGTTGCGCATGCCTTTGACGGCTTTGTCGATACCGTTGGCTTTGCGTAACAACTGTTGTAATTGCGCCGGTTTTAAGCGGCGCAGCGCGGTTTGGATCAGTGGTTGGCGTTTGTCCCACACCCCCGCTTGTTTGGCTGCCCATTCAAAATGTTTGCCTTGGGCAACAGCCTGTGAAATTTGGATCAGCGCGCGAATTTCGCGCGTTACTGCCCAGAGAATATTGATCGGCTCGGTGCCTTCTGTTTTTAATCCCTGCAATGTGCGCACGGCGGCACGTGCATCGCCGTGCAGGGCTTTATCGGTGAGGCCAAATACATCGTAGCGCGCACTGTCGGCGACAACCGAAGCCATCAATTCATAGCTGATGCGATTGTCGGTGGTGAGCAATTTTAATTTTTCAATTTCCTGCGCAGCGGCGAGCAAATTGCCTTCAATGCGCGAGGCGAGTAAATCAATGGCATCGCTGTCGGCCTGCAAGCCGGATTGTTGCAGGCGCACGCCAATCCAGCGCGGTAATTGTGCAGGGGGCACTGGCCAGATTTGGATGTGCTGGCCCGCATCCTCAATCGCTTTGAACCATTTGCTTTTTTGCGTAGCGCCGTCGAGTTTTTCGGTGACGATTAACAGCAAATTGTCGGGGGAGGGCGACTGGGCATACTCTTGTAAAACTTTGCCGCCTTTATCGCCCGGCTTGCCGGACGGCATGCGCACTTCGATAATTTTTTTCTCGGCAAAGAGCGAGAGGCTATTGGCGGCGGCGAGTAATTGGCCCCAGTCAAAACTGGTATCTATATGGTACAGCTCGCGCTCACTAAAACCGTTTTTGCGTGCGGCGGCGCGAATTTGGTCGCAGCACTCCTGAGTGAGCAGTGGTTCATCACCCGACACCAAATAAATGGATGCCAGCTGCTTATTCAGTGCGGCTCCTAATTGTTCGGCGCGCAGCTTGGGCATTTTATTGCGCCGCCGCCGCTGGAACAGCCGTGGTAGGAAGTGCGCTGAGTTTTTTCATGCGGCGCAATACGCTTTGTGCGAGTTCGCGGCGCATTTCCTGTAATACCAATTCTTCTTCCTGCGCAGCGCCATTGGCGTTGTTGACGTTGTAGTTATAGGTGCGCGAAATACGCGCATTGGTATCGCGTGGTGTGATGGTGGTGCCCGCAGCATTGACGATGCTGTAGTCCACGCGCAGGGTGAGTTCATAGGCACTGGTCAATGCGTCACTGCCCACACCGGCGGTGCGGCGGTCGAGGATTTCGCGCCCGAGGTTGAGGGTGAGTGCATTTGCATTGGTTATCGTCAGTTCACGGATTTTGTAATTGGGCAGTGATTCGCGCAGTGCATTTATCAGCGGGCTGTGATCATCTTTAGCGACAATCACGACATCCAGCGGTGCCATCATCGCCAATTTGTCTTCGCTTCCTACCGAGCCGCGCAAATGCCAGCCGCAGGCGGAGAGGGTGAGCACTAATAAACTGGTGATAATTTTTTTCATAACACTCTCAAAGCTGATTTATCTCGTTCCCAAGCTCTGCTTGGGAATGCATATCTATGTGCAGTGAATCATGTGTCTTTATGTGCGCGACACACACTCCCAAGCCGAACTTGGGAGCGAGGGCGCATCATTAATTGGCAACAATATTCACCAGCTTGTTGGGGATCACAATCACTTTGCGCACAGTGACTCCTTCAAGGAAGCGCTGCACATTTTCTTGTGCGAGTGCATCGGCTTCGAGCTGATCTTTTGGTGCATCAATTGCCACATCCAATTTGCCGCGCAGTTTGCCGTTCACTTGAATAACCACTTCGACCGTCGAGCGAGTCAATGCACTTTCATCGAGTGTCGGCCACTTTTCGTTGAGCGGAATGCTCTTGTGGCCGAGCGCCTGCCAGAGTGAGTGGCTGATATGCGGGACGATTGGCGCGAGCAATAAAATCGCCGCTTCCAGCGCTTCGCGTTCAACCGCTAATCCGAGTGGATTGGCACGGTCAGCGAGTTTGCTGGTTTCGTTGAGCAATTCCATGGTTGCCGCAATGGCGGTGTTAAACGTCTGGCGACGACCGTAGTCATCACTGACTTTCTGGATGGTCTCGTGGGTTTTTCTGCGCAAATCTTTCTGCGCTTGCGGTAAATCGGCCAAATTCAATGCGCCGGGTTTACCTGCATTGATATGACCTTCGACAGCTTTCCACAAGCGGCGCAAGAAACGGTTGGCGCCTTCCACTCCGGAATCGCTCCATTCCATGCTCTGCTCTGGTGGTGCGGCAAACATGGAGAACAGGCGCACGGTATCGGCGCCGTATTGGTTGATCAGTTCTTCCGGGTCAACGGTGTTGCCCTTGGATTTGCTCATCTTGGTGCCGTCTTTCAACACCATGCCCTGGCAGAGCAAGCGCTCGAAGGGTTCATCGCAGCTCACCAGACCTTCGTCGCGCATCAACTTGTGGAAGAAGCGCGAGTAGAGCAGGTGGAGGATGGCGTGTTCGATGCCGCCGACATATTGGTCTACCGGCAGCCAGTAATCGGCTGCGGCTTTGTCGAGCATGCCGCCTTCAAAATTCGGGCAGGTGTAGCGCGCGTAGTACCAACTGGATTCCATAAAGGTATCGAAGGTATCGGTTTCGCGCTCAACTGCTTTGCCATCCAACTCGGCTTTACGCCACTCGGGGTCGGCTTTGATCGGCGAGTGGACGCCGTTCATCACTACATCTTCCGGCAACAACACCGGAAGTTTGTGTGCGGGTACGGGAATCTCGCCGCCGTCGGGCAAGTTGAACATCGGGATAGGTGCGCCCCAGTAACGCTGGCGCGATACACCCCAGTCGCGCAGGCGATAGTTGGTTTTCACCTGGCCTTTATTGGCCATTTCCAGGGTGCTGGCGATGGCATCGAAGGCGGCGTTGAAGTCCAGGCCGTCGTATTCGCCGGAATTAACCAGTACACCTTTCTCGGTAAACGCCGCTTTGGCCAGATCAATCGCTTCGCCATTCTGCGGCGCGATTACCTGGGTGATGCCGAGGTTATATTTCTGCGCGAATTCAAAATCGCGTTGGTCGTGTGCGGGCACAGCCATTACCGCGCCTGAACCGTAGTCCATCAGTACATAGTTGGCGATCCACACCGAAACCGGCTCACCGGTGATCGGGTGCAGGGCTTTGATACCGGTATCGATACCGCGCTTTTCCATGGTCGCCATATCGGCTTCCGCAACGGATTGCACTTTGCATTCAGCGATAAATTGCGCGAGCGCCGGATTGTTCTCTGCCAGCAACTTGGAAATAGGGTGCTCGGCCGCAAGGCTCACATAGGTCACGCCCATGATGGTGTCGGGGCGGGTGGTGTAGATATCAAAGCCGGTGAATTCACCTACCGGTGCGGCCAAATCAAAGTGCATATCCAAGCCGCGACTTTTGCCGATCCAGTTGCGCTGCATGGTTTTGACTTGCTCTGGCCAGTTGGGCAACTTGTCCAAATCGCCAAGCAATTCTTCGGCGTAGGCGGTGATCTTGATAAACCATTGCGGGATTTCTTTGCGCTCAACCAGTGCGCCCGAACGCCAGCCGCGGCCATCGATGACTTGCTCGTTGGCGAGTACGGTGTGGTCGACTGGGTCCCAGTTCACGGTCGCCATGCGCTTGTAAACCAGACCTTTTTCGTAAAGGCGGGTAAAGAACCACTGTTCCCATTTGTAGTATTCGGGCTTGCAGGTAGTCAGCTCACGCGACCAGTCAAAGCCAAAGCCGAGTTGTTTCAACTGGCTGCGCATATGGTCGGTGTTGGAGTAAGTCCACTTGGCCGGTGCGGTCTGATGCTTGAGTGCGGCGTTTTCTGCTGGCAGGCCAAAGGCATCCCAACCCATTGGATGCAATACATTTTTACCCTGCATACGCTGGTAGCGGGCGATCACATCGGTGATGGTGTAGTTGCGCACATGCCCCATGTGTAGCTTGCCGCTCGGGTAGGGGAACATCGCGAGGCAATAGAACTTTTCTTTGCTGCGATCCTCAATAACCTTGAAGCTTTGGTGTTCTTCCCAGTACTGCTGGGCTTGGGCTTCAACTTCGGCGGGAGTGTATTGTTCTTGCATGGGGCGCTCTTGCATTGGTTGTACGGCCTATACTTAGGTTGGAGTTTTATTACTGAAGGTAAAAAGTTGCGAAAGGCGGTGATTATAGAGGCTGTATCGCCTGTGTGGGTATAAATATCTTGAAGCGCAAGCGGGAGCTATTTCCATGAAGTCGACTGACAATTTGACCAATAAACCTGTGACTAATCCCTATCATGTTGCCCGGAGCGATGGAGGTTCCGGTGCGGGTGAAACTGGTGCCATAGGAGCACTGAAACATGAAGTGGAAGACCTGATCAAGCTGGAGCTCACTGCAGAGCAGATGCTGGGCCAGGAAGTGGATCTCGCCAAGGCCTATATTCGCGAGGATACCCATGGACTCTGGCAGGATATGAAGCTGGGGCTGGCTGAGTTGGAAGTATTCACCGGCGACTGGCTGCTGCGCGCGGCTGATCCAACCCGCGTGGATTGGCAACTCAATCATTGGTGGGAGGATGAGGAGTCGCAGTTCCGCCATTAGTCCTGCGGCTTCTTTTATCTGATAAGTTTGTTAAGCTCGCGCTCGCCTGATCTTTGATCCCTTCCTTTTATGAAGAGCCCGTGAGCGAGAGAACCCATGCGTCTATTCCAGATCCGCACCCTGGGTGCGCTTGCCCTGTTTTTATCCTGCCTGCCGATTGTTGGAGTTGCCCTGCCTGTGAGTGAGTTGCCTGTCGGTCCTATTTATCTAAGGGATGAAAAGCCTCTGGTATCACCTGACCGTGAACATATAAAAGATCAGCGTGTTTACGCCGTCGATAATCCATCAATGACTCCTTATTGGCCTGTGGCGGGCAAGGCCAACGGCACTGCAGTGGTGGTTTTCCCGGGTGGCGGCTATATACGTCTGGCGATCAACCACGAGGGACATGACATCGCCAAATGGTTCGCGGCGCGCGGTGTGGCGGCCTTTGTGGTCAAGTACCGGATGCAGGAATACGGTTTTCCTGCGCCCTTGCTTGATGGTTTGCGCGCCGTGCGGCAAGTCCGTAAGCACGCTGGGGAATGGGGTATTGATCCGGCGAAAGTGGGGGTTATCGGCTTCTCTGCGGGTGGGCATTTGGCAGCGAGCGTTGCTACCCGTTACGACTTTATTGATGGGAAAGATGATCCGCTCGGTGAGATAAGTGCGCGCCCGGACTTTGCCATTCTCGGCTATCCCGTTATTACCCTTGAGGGTAGCGATGCCCATGCGGGCTCGCGCAAAGCGCTGTTTGGGGATAATCCGGATGCCAGGCTGGTACATGAAAACTCAGTGCAAACCCAGGTAAAAGCAAGTGTGCCACCGGTGTTTATGTTGCATGGTGTCGGCGACCAGTCGGTACCTGTGGGCAATAGCCTGGCGTTTTTTACCGAGGTGCAGAAGTACAATAAGCAGTCTGAATTGCATATCTACCAAACCAGTATCCACGGTGTGGGCATGATTCAGGGGCAGGGCACAGTATCGAGCTGGCCCCAGGCACTGGAGTTATGGTTGCGGGCCGGGGGGTGGTTAAATCCATAATGTACCTATATTACGGGTTGCTTCCGGTTGGCCATTTGGCATACAATCGCCGCCCCTGAAAACCTGTATACGACGCTAGTCCCAAACGCCATGGCATGTCGCCAAGCTACTTCGTGTCGTCCAAGTCCAAGTTTTCTTTGGATAATAAGTTTGGAGCAAAGTAAATGAGTGCATACGCAATATTTGAAAGCGGTGGCAAGCAACATCGCGTAGTTGTGGGTGAAACCCTCAAACTCGAAAAAATCGATTTCACCACTGGTGGTGGTGTTGAATTCAACAAAGTGTACCTGGTTGCCAACGGCGCAGACGTCAAGATTGGCGCTCCTGTTGTTGAAGGTGCAACTGTTACTGCTGAAGTGGTTGCCCATGGCCGTGCTGACAAAGTGAAGATCATCAAATTCCGTCGTCGTAAGCACCACATGAAGCGTCAAGGTCATCGTCAGTGGTTCACTGAAGTGAAAATCACTGCAATCAACGGTTAATTGAGGAGGCTAGAAAATGGCTCACAAGAAAGGGGTAGGTAGTTCCCGTAACGGTCGCGATTCAGAAGCGAAACGCCTTGGTGTTAAAGCCTACGGCGGCGAATTGATTTCTGGTGGCAGCATTATTGTTCGTCAACGTGGTACCAAGTTCCACGCTGGTGTAAACGTAGGTCTGGGTAAAGACCACACTCTGTTCGCGAAAGTGGACGGTATCGTTAAGTTCGAAATTAAAGGCGCTTTTGGCCGTCAATACGTAAGCATCATTCCTGCTGCTTAATATTGCGCTAAAATACTAGCCAGGCTTGCTGCTTGCAGCGGGCAAAATGAAGAACAATAAAAAAGCCCTGTCGTCCCCGCCAGGGCTTTTTTATATTTAAGTTATAGTTATTTTATTCCTCTGGAGTGCGTTGTGAAATTTGTTGATGAAGCCCCAATTCATGTCGAAGCCGGTAAGGGTGGCAACGGATTCATGAGCTTCCGGCGGGAAAAATTTATTTCCAAAGGCGGCCCCGACGGCGGTGACGGTGGTGATGGCGGCAGTGTTTATCTGGTCGCTGACGAAAACCTCAATACCCTGATCGATTATCGCTTCGTGCCCAAATATCGCGCTGAAAATGGCGAGAAGGGCGGCAGTAAAGATTGTACCGGTGCCAAAGGTGCCGATCTGTTTTTGCCGGTGCCAGTTGGCACTACAGTTATCGATATAGATACCGAAGAAGTCTTCGGCGATTTGACCGAGAACGGCCAAAAACTAAAAGTCGCACAGGGCGGCTTCCACGGTTTGGGTAACACCCGCTTTAAAACCAGTACCAACCGCACGCCGCGCAAAACTTCGCCGGGTACGGAAGGTGAAATGCGCAACCTGAAACTCGAATTAAAAGTACTGGCGGATGTGGGTATGCTCGGTTTGCCGAACGCAGGCAAATCCAGTTTTATCCGCGCGGTGAGTTCGGCAAAACCGAAAGTGGCAGATTATCCATTTACCACTCTCGTGCCAAACCTCGGTGTGGTAAAAGTGCAACAGCACCGCAGTTTTGTAATCGCGGACATTCCCGGTGTAATTGAAGGTGCAGCAGAAGGCGCTGGCCTGGGTGTACGTTTTCTCAAGCACTTAACCCGCTGCCGCGTGCTTATGCATATGGTGGATATGGCACCGGTGGATGAATCCAGCCCCGCTGAAAATGTGCGCATCATCGCCAACGAATTGGAAAAATTCAGCCCAACCCTCGCCAAGCGCGATCGCTGGTTGCTGTTGAATAAAATCGATTTGTTACCCCCTGATGAAGTGGAAGCGCGCTGTCAGGCAGTGATTGATGAGCTGGGCTGGACCGGTCCGGTATTCCGCATTTCTGCATTGAATCGCGATGGCACCATGCCTTTGGCAGGCAAGGCGATGGACTTGCTGGAAGAAATCTGGGAAGAGGAAAAGTCCAATCCGGAAGCACGTGAGCGCGAATTGGAAATGCAAAACCAAATGGCGCAAGAAGCGCGTGATCGCATTGAAGAATTGCGTGAAGCCCAACGCGAAGCGCGTCGTGCACGCGGTGAAGATGACGATGATAATTTCAATGAAGACGATTACGATGTTGAGGTTATTTACGTCAATCACTAATTGCTGCGGATCAGTTTCAGTTGCAAAATAGTGTAACCTTGCGCCCGGACCCCGCTCCGGGCGTTTTGTATTTGCAGCGTGATTATTCTAAAAAATTCATTTATCTATTCTTGAGCGCATCCTATTCATGAGCAAAAGAAACATCATTCCCCAAGCCAAGCGCTGGGTGGTAAAAATTGGCAGCGCACTTTTGACCAACGATGGCAAAGGGCTAGATGCAGTTGCGATTGCCGGTTGGGTCAAGCAAATGGCCGAGCTGCGTTTGCGCGGCATTGAATTGGTGCTGGTATCTTCCGGTGCTGTAGCGGCAGGAATGCGCCGTTTGGGTTGGGCTGCGCGCCCGACTGAAATCCACCAGTTGCAAGCGGCCGCTGCAGTTGGCCAGATGAGCTTGATCCAAACCTATGAAGTTGAATTCCAGCGCTACGGATTGCTAACAGCACAAGTGCTTCTGGATCACGATGATTTATCCTCACGCCAGCGCTATTTAAATGCGCGCTCTACCTTAAAAACCCTGGTGGGATTTAATGTAGTGCCGGTGATTAATGAGAACGACACAGTAACTACCGAAGAAATTCGTTTTGGTGATAACGATACTCTCGGAGCACTGGTTGCAAATTTATTGGAAGCCGATTTGCTGGTGATCCTCACCGATCAAAAAGGCATGTATGACAGCGATCCGCGCTCCAATCCCAACGCGCAATTGCTCAGCGAAATTGCAGCTGACGATTCCCGCCTCGAACAAATGGCGGGAGGCACCGGCGGTGCTTTAGGCCGCGGTGGCATGATTACCAAAGTGCGCGCCGCGCGCGTTGCGGCCCGCTCGGGTGCAGACACGGTGATTGTCGGCGGTCGCATAGATGATGCCTTATTGCGCATTGCCGCAGGTGAAAATCTCGGTACTTTTTTGTGGGCTGAACAACAACCACAAGCGGCGCGCAAACGCTGGATTTCCGGCCAATTGCAAACCCGCGGCACAATCGTGTTGGACGACGGTGCGGCGCGCGTTGTGCGCGAGCAGGGAAAAAGTATTTTGCCCGTTGGCGTAAAAGAGGTGCGTGGCGATTTCACCCGCGGTGACATGGTGATTTGCGAAGACCTGACCGGAAAAGAAATTGCGCGCGGATTAATTAATTACCACGCCGATGAAGCGCGCAAAATTATCGGTAAACCCAGTAGCCAGATTTTCGACATACTGGGCTATCAGGATGATAACGAATTGATTCACCGTGATAATTTGGTGTTGAGTTAATCATCGCCCTCCAAGCTAGAAATAAAAAAGCCCGCGTTAAAAATGCGGGCTTTTTTATTGGGCATGCCCCGTCCTAAATAAAGTTGACACTTTCTAATCCCTATCGAGGAAAGTGTTAT
>CAZIWB010000073.1:29642-33448 GCA_964542655.1 uncultured Cellvibrionaceae bacterium | reverse complement strand
ACAGCACCAGTAAATCCGTCAATAGTCACAGTACCGAGAGAAGGTATCTGGATTGAATGAGCAGTCGTAGCTGTAGCAGTACCACCACCAAGCAGGATATACAGAATAGCCGTACTGGGATTAGAGATGATCAACTTACGCCGGGCGGGATTAGCCGCGATCAACGTCTGTGAAGAAGCCGAAGAGACGACGGTTGTTACAACAGCCTTGTCGGACGAACGAAGAGTAAATTCAGACATCACTAACCTGCCGAAGCTTTGAGGACGCCAGCGTCGTTCCAGACTTCACCGGCAACACCGGGATCAGTCGTCGGAACAGTAAAGGGAAGCGTCGGAGCGAAACCGCCTTCAGCGGTCATGAAATCAATAAGTCCCTGTGGGGAAAATTCGTATCGCGTTCCATTATAAATGAACGTCGGGGTCTTCCCCGAAGTAATCGCGAAGTTGACTGAATCAGCGAGATTCAAAAGATTAGACATCGGGGTCTCCTTGAATAGAGGAACTCCGGGGCTTTTACACCCCGGAGCTTAGTCATTACGAACCTACGCGAGCGATACCAACATCCTTGTTAGCCGCATAAACCGGGCAGAGGATAGCCCAGATACGAAGCTTACCGGAAGTCAGAGTACCCGTCAGCGTAGCAAGAGCCACGTCGAGAGTATCCTCGGCAGTCGAGATAAACCAAGTCGGAGCCGAAGCGAGCTGGGGGGTATATGCCCCATTCGAAGCGGCCTTGGCGTCCCAAGCTGCGACAAATTCATCGACATCTTCCGAACCAAGACCGCCAGCATCGGTAATACCGAGATTGACAGTCAGGGTCGTGGCGTCGATAGTCGACATCTTCTGGATACCGGCATTCAGGAGAACGAAACCGGTAGGAACGACAATCGTCTGAATGATATCGGTAGCGGCAAGAGCAGAACCCTTGGCAACTAGCGCATCAGCAAAATCCAGAACGAATTCCGTCTTGTATGCAACGAAGTCGTCCTGATGGGTCCTTGCGACACCACCAGAACCCTTCTTAAGGGTAGAAATAACAGCCATTATTTAATTCCTTTCTAGTCCGTATTAGCCGACGTTCGAGTTGTAACGGACCGTGACAAGAGCCTCCGGACGGAGAATCTTACGACCGTACATATTCATACCACGAACGATGTCAGCAAAGCTGTTCGGATCACGATACTTCTCAGTCTTGTCGATCTGCTGAGCGCAGGCGGCAGCGGACTTGTGACCGGCGACGAGGATGCCGTAGTTAGCAGCAGAGCCATCGGTGTCGGCAGTACCCGGACCAGTACCAACCTTCGGGAGGTTGTTCGACTCGTAAAGCGTAAAGCCACGGATCGATTCACCGATCTTACCATTTACAGCCTTGCCACCGGCATTCTGCGAAAGGTTGAGATCGTTGTTGACGTACTTGGAGTTCTCATCGAGCAGACGCTCTTTGAAGACCGGATCGATAACCAGCCAGCGGCCATCCATATCGACGTTATTGAGGTCCATCTTACGACCGATACGTGCGATAAGCTGCAGCGGAGAAAGGTCATAAGTACCAGACGTACCAATAACGAGCGAGTCGGAAGCGGAACCACCAATCTCAGCTCGCGTAATCTTGTTCGCCGAGAGAAGTTCATCCGTACCAGCGGAGGTATCCGCCAGAGTACCGGGGTAGGTCGTGCGTACAGACCAGACACCGGTTACCCGGTCCTTCTGCCAGCCCGAAATGTAGCCGAGGAGATTTTCATCCATCTCGTCTGCCATCTTGTAGGCCGCACGATCCGTAGCCATGCTCATCCAATTCTGATGGGCCTGCTGGATTTCGATGTCGTCAAGCTTGAACGCGAAGTAGTTAGCCTGATCGACCGTGAGCTGGAAGTCGACATCATCGAGGTCCTGCGGGACGATCTGCGTACCACGACGGTACGTATTCACGACGATTTCGGGTTCCTTCAGAATACGGACAGTATCGCCGTAGTTCTTGATCTCACCAAAGTATTCGGAATTAAAAATGCTAAGAGCGACAGCCTTCTTGCGGAATGCAAGCTGTGCCTTCATCGAGAAGACGGTCGGAGAGAAAACACCATTCGGAAGATTGGTGTAATTAGCGGCTACTGGAAAAGCCATATTGATATTCCTTTATATCGAGTTGATTTACTTAATTAAAATGATGCTAGACATCTGATCGCCAGCATCTAAGTAGACCTTCTAGATATAAGAGGCTTTCGTCCGGGGTGTCCGACAGAGGATCAGTCTATCGGAGGCCGTTCGGAGAGGTAGTCTTATTCATTTCAGTCTAGGTGCAAGGGAGTGACTTACCTAGGAAGAAAGGGTCCCTTATCGTGCACCACCAGAGATATCATAGAAAGCCGGGTTCAAAGAGGCTTCCTCGATCTCTTGCAGTTGAGCCTCGGTGAGGCGGTTCCAATTGACACCAGCAAGTTTGCTTTCAGTCCATTTCGGAGCGTCACCGTGGTTGACTACCGTATTCTGTCCCTTCGGGACCTGCCGGGCCGCATCACGGGTATCCGGGTCCTTCTTAGCAGATTTAGGTGTCGAAGTGAGTCCACGATCAGCCTTATACAGATCAACAGCACGGATTGCCGAATCGGCATCTGTCTCGTTTACATACAAAGCATCATGGATATATTTTGGCTGGGATTCAGTCCAGTCAATAAAGTCCTGTGAAGATGCGATATCCGGGAAGTCTGGGTGGGCAGCTACAAGCTTACCATACGCGACTTCCTTAGAATATTCATACTCACGCGCTTCAAACTGCTGGACCTTTTCCTGTACATCCTTCTGTACATCGATTGCATTTTGACGAGCAATCGTCACAATCGTATCGTAAATCTCAGGGTACTTTGCAGCCCATGCCGCGACTTCATCCTGAGTCTTAGGAAAGTCCATTTCTTTCTTGGTTGCTGCCAAGAGTGCAGCATCCTTAGCCGCAAGCTGTGCACGAAGATCGTTCTCTACTCGCGAAGAATAAGACCTCAAATCAGCATAGCGCTTTTTAAACGTCTTCTCTTCAGGAGTCAGATTACCGTCAGGTGTATTAAGCGGATCGGCTGCTTGGTCAGCAGCATCGGCTTCAAGTGCAGCAAGCTGAGCTTCAAGTTCAGCAGTTCGTTCAGCGGAAGTTTTTACTATTGCCATGTTTTCCCTAGGGGCCGTTAGTTGCCTAGGCTTGATTGCCTAGGGGATACGGGTAGCCCGGACCACGTAATTTTAAGCACTTCCGATACCAGGACCATGACCGGAAGTCGTTCCGGCACCCTTGCCCATATTACCTGAAGTATTAGGATTAGAGGCTCTGCCTGCTGAGCTACCACGGCTTCCACCGTTTGCTCCAGCACTCCCTTTAGAGGGAGCACCAATCATGTTAGCAAAGCCATCATTCGTTGGATTAAAGTTCTTCCCTGAGTTTTGATTCACTGTCCGAGCATGTGCTACAGGATCGTATTTTGTATACGAGTTTGGAGACACGCCGAACATATTGTCAAGGAATGAAGTAGCTACATTCGAGATACGCCCTAAGAGACCGGGACGACTAAATTCAGCTTCAAAGGCAGCATTTCGAGCAGAGATTTCTTCTGGTGTAGATATAGTCATTCCGCCTACTGCACGAGCACGAGCCGCTGCTTCTGCAGGGGTCATGTTAGTCATACCAGTAGGGGACATAGCTTCTAGGCCAACAGGTGTAGCATACGTCGATCCAGACATTGTAACGTCTGCGATTTGACCTTTATTGTCTTTGACGACACCTTTGACAGTACCTCCAAGACCTAGTGAAGGAAGTCCCATGCTCTC